>CAVXYA010000005.1:0-7829 GCA_963765955.1 uncultured Acidimicrobiia bacterium | reverse complement strand
GTCGGCCACTGGCGATCGGCGCGGCTGCCGCCCGGGCCACGTCCGCCTCGGCCGTCTCCGCCTCGGCCACCACGTAGGGCAGCTCGACGGCCCGCAGCAGATCGAGCATGGTCCGGCCGGTATGCACGTGCTCGGGGGCGTCGGGCCCGTGGCCCCGCCAGCCGACGACCACCAGCAACGGCACCCGATACAGCACCGCCAGCGACAGGAGGGCGTTGAGCGACGTGCCCAGGCCGCTGTTCTGCATCATCACCGCCGGCTGCCGGCCCCCGAGCCATGCACCCACCGCCGCGCCCACGGCCAAGTCCTCCCGCGGCGCCGGCAGGTAGCGACCGCGGTCGCCCTCGAGGTGGGCGTAGGCGGAGCCGAACGTGGAGTCGGGCACGCCCGCGAAGAAGTCGTAGCCGGCCTCGAGGAGCAGGGCGCACAGCCGCTCGCCGTCCACCCCGCTACCGGTGGAGGGCCACGCCCGCCGACCCGGCCGCCCGACGACCACGGGCCGCGGCCAGCGTTCCGGAGACCTCGAGCACCGACGCCACCGTCGCGATCCGCGGCTCCACCGTGCTCGTCGAGTCGGTGCGCAGGATCTCGGCGCACGTCTCCTCCATGGCCCGCAGGGCGCTGCGCAGGCCCTGGTTGGCATAGATCACCACCTTGACGCCGAGGTCCTCCAGCTCGGCGGCCGTGACCTGGTGGTAGGTGGTGGGGACGACCACCAGGGCCGCCGGCCGGTCCCAGCGGCAGATCACGTCGAGGAGCTGGCGGGGATGCTCCTCGTTGCTGTGGACGAGCACCGCGTCGGCCCCCGCGTCGGCGTAGGCCCGGGCCCGATGCAAGGCCTCGTCCGGGCCTCGGCCGGCGACGAGGGCCTCGACCCTCGCCATGACGACGAAGTCGGCGCCCGACTGGGCCGCCTTGGCCCGGCGGATCTTCTCCTCGAACTCGGCCATCGGGACCAGCGGGTGGGGCCCGGGGGCGAAGCTGTTGAGCTTCGGGAAGCACTTGTCCTCCACACAGACGGCGGCCACGCCGGCCCGCTCGAACCGGCGCACCATGTAGGCCGCGTTGTCGCCGTCGCCGTAGCCGGTGTCACAGTCGGCCACCACCGGGACGGATGCGACGTAGGCCATCGCTTCCGCCGCCGCCAGCTGCTCGGTCATGGTGAGGATGCCGGCGTCGGGGACGCCGTGGGCCGCCGACAGCTCGAACCCGCTCGACCACACCCCGTCGAATCCCGCCCGCTCCGCCACCAACGCGCCGAGAGGATCGTGGGCGCCCATCAGCCGGACGATGCCGGGGCGGGCCAGCAGCTGGCGCAGCTGCCGGGCGCCATCCGTCGTGCTCATGGTGATCGTTTCCCCGGATGCCGTCGGGGCAGGGCCGGCGCGATCTCGAGGGTGGCCACAGCCGCGCTGAGGGTACGGGGCACCGCTCCCGCGGCCCGGGCTGCGGCGACGATGGCGGTGAGGTCACCCAGCAGCCGCTGCACGTCCGCCTCGGTGCGGCTGATGGGGCTGGTTCCGGCGAAGGCCTCGGAGGAGTGGAACATCACGTTGAGCACCCGGGCGCCCTGTGCGAGGAGGGATCGGGTGGCGGCGACCAGCATCGATCGGGGGTGGCGCAGGGGGCGGACCCAGACCAGCCGGTGGAGCCCGGCCGCGTCGAGGGCCCGGTAGGCCTGGCGGCTGGCCCTGTCGGCCGGGCGGCGGGCGCCACACCACCGGGCCACCTTGACGGCGACGCCGCCCGTTCCCAACCGGCCGGCGGGCGTGATCGACACCGGCACCTCCCACAGGGGGCCGGCCCGCCGGGGCTGGGCGGGGCCGGCCACCAAATGGCCTCGGAAGTCGGGCCCGGGCTCCACCAGGCCCCATCGGTCGCGGAAGTCGATGCCGGGGGGGACGCTGCTGTCGATGCGGTAGCCGAGCGCGGCCAGGTGCTCGAGCTCCAGCGGGTCGACCCCCCACCGTCCCGCCCGGTAGCACTGAGGGCGGGCGCCGAAGGCGTCCTCGTGGGCCGCCACGAGGGACTCGTGCTTGGCCAGCCGGGTGGCGGCCGGGTACTCGTAGATGAACGGCCGGGCGCCGCTGTCGACGTTGAGGAACGGCGGCGTCTCCCACCCGTGCAGGTGTCCCCCGATTTCGTCACCCTCGGCGGCGGCCTGGCAGAGGACGGCGGCGCTCTGCGGATCGCGCGCCACGGAGTACGACGTGAGCCAGGTGACGGGGATGCCCAGACGGCGGGCGTGGGCCACCAGGCGGCCGAGGTTACGGGTGTTCTCGAACGCGAACGGCGGTAGGTGCCCGTCCACCGCCGGCGCCCACTGGTCGTCGGGCTCGGTGTCCACCGTGATCACGAGACTGGGGGCAGCCATCGTCGAGGTCGAGGTCGTCGAGGCCGGCGCCGCCGTCGTCATCGCCATACCCGTGCCACCTCGCTCCGGGCCCGCTCCGGCCCCACCGTGAGCAGTCGGGACAGGAGCGTGGGCTCGACGTCCGCCGGGGGCAGCCCGTCCGCCGCCCTGGCCGCAGCCAGGGGATCGTCGACCCGAGCGGCACCGGCGCAGAGGAAGTTCGGGGGGTGGGCTCGTCCGAAGACCCGCTCCATCACCCGGGCGATCACGAGCGAGTACCTGATGGCGCCCCGGCCGTTGAGCATGCCCCCCATCCCCGCGCCAAAGAGGAAGAGCGGCGCGAAGACGTTGGGGGTGCAGCCGCCACGGTGGACTTCGAGAAACGCCAGAAGATCATCTCGTCCCGCCTTTGCCAGATCGTAGGCGAAGGGAGCGTCGCCGGTCCCGACGAGGGTGAAACTTCTCGCCCGGGCCACGACCCGGAGTCCGAAGCGGGCGCCGCTCGCCCGGTCGGTGAGCGATAGGGGGACGTGGCCCGGAGGTCGGGGCGACATCCCTGCGTCGGCCGCGCCCGACTCGGCAATGGCCTGGTTGGCGACGGCGACGAACCTTCCGTTCTCCTGGATGAGAGGAACGAGGGTGTCGGCCATCACCCCCGCCATCCACGGGGTGTCCCAGAGTTCGCCGAGGGCCAGCACCGGCGTCCGGTAACCAAGACGGCGGAGGGTGCGAACGGTCCACAACACGTTGAACTCGCCCGCGTGGCGGGCGCGGCGGTGGACGAACAGGTAGTCGGCCCACACGTCGTCGAGTCGACGGCGGGCGGCGGCCGCGTCGAACCCCGGGACCCGGCGGGCAGTGAGGGTGATGGCGCCGCGGAGGTCGGCGCGGATCCGATCGAGGGCGGACTCGGGCGGGAGAGGCACGAACCGTGAGTCCTTGTGACCGTGGGTCCTCGTCCCCGGGTGGAAGCGCAGGGTCAGGCGCGGCTCGGCGGAACGGGCCACGGCCGGCAGGTCCGTCCGGGAGATGAGCCGGTCGGACGCAAAGCCGTCGTACTCGACCAGGCCGCACACGGCCGGCCCGCCCAGCTGCTCGAGGGCGTCGATCTTGGCGACCATGCCCAGCCGGTAGTCGACGTAGGCCTGCTGGCCGGCGAACACCATGGGCTCAGCCGACGGGAGCGCCGTAGGAGCGTCTGTCCCCGCCCGCTCCTCGATGTCGGCGGTGAGGGCCCGCACCACCTCCGGCAAGCCGGTGGTCACGCCGGGCCCGGCGGGAGGTGCTTCCGCGGTGCCGGCCACCGCGGCAACGAAATCAGCCCACGTGTCGTGGGCGCCGGCCTGGGCCAGGAGGGCGGCGGTCGTGGGGGAAAGGGCCTGGTCGAGGCGCATCGAGGCCGGCGCTCCGGCGTCAGAGGGCGCGCTTAAAAGCGGCGAGCAGCCGGTCGACCTGGTCGTCGTCGTGGGCCGCGCTGAGGGTGAAGACAAGGCCACCCCCGACGGGGACGTTTGGGTATCCCCCGGTGAGGTGGAGCACGGCGATACGGTCCTCGTCGAAGAGGCGACCGGCGACGCCGGCCAGGTCGAGCCCACCCCGGCGGTCGAGGCACACAACCGGCGCCGGGCTGTCGCCGACGGGGAGGCCCATGGCGCGGAGCGAAGCTCGGACCCGGGCCACCTGGTGCGCCAGCCTGGTCCGGAGCCAGGGTCGGTCCCGTGCCATCCGCAGGGCCCGGGCCCCGGCCGCGACCACGCCCGGCGGCGGCTTGGTGGCAGACCGGTAGGCGGCCGAAGCCCGCCCCACGCGGTCCTGCCAGCCGGCCGGTCCCGGCATCACCCCCCCGCCCGCGCCGAAGGCCTTGCTCATCGTCCCGTACGCGTACCGCCCGTCACCGAGGATCCCGAGGTGCTCGAGCGTCCCCCGGCCGTTCTCGCCGATCACCCCGAAGGCATGGGCGTCGTCGAGGCACAGCGTCCCGTCGTCGTAGGCCTCGAGCACCCGCCAGTAGTCGGCGGCAGGCGCAACCGCTCCGGTGATGGGGAAGACCCCGTCGCTCGCGACGAGGGGCCGGAAGCGTCCGCGTCGCTCCCTGTGGGTCGCCAGAGCGTCGGCCAGCGCGTCCGGGTCGCGATGACGGAAGGGCACGGCGGGGATGCCGCCGACCGCCAGTCCGTCCCACACGTTGGGGTGCGACTCCTCGTCCACGAAGGCCATGTCGACATCGGCAGCCAACGTCGACGCCATCACCGCCCCGCCCAGGTACCCCGACGCCAGGAGGAGCACGTCGTCGCAACCGAAGAAGGCGCTCGCCGCCTCATCCCACTCCCCCACACAGGGATGGCAGCCCACCGGGCGACGGTCGCGCAGCTTGAGTCCGTAGCGCAGGGTCGCCTCGGAGGCGGCAGCCAGCAGGTCCGGATCGGACTGGAACCCGAGGTAGCCGTTGCCCCGGAACCAGTCGTAGCGTCGACCGTCAATGGTGACGGTCGGGCCTTCCGCGGTCTCGATGGTCGCGTCTGCCGGCACGGGGCGATCCTGACAGGTTCGTCGTCAGGGGAACGTGGGCTTCTGGTGGCCGTTCTCCTCGTGCCTCCGGACCGCGGCCTTGATGGAAGGCGTGGCCGCGAGGGACGACGGGTTATCGATCAGGTGCAGGAACTTGACCGGCCGCCGCTCGGGCACCGGTTTGTGTTGGGGCCACGAGTACATGGGCGAGTGGGTATGCACATTCGCCTTCTTCTCGATCAGATACTTATTCAGGAAGGACTCGTCCCACCACGCGGCGACGACGCCCCTCCGAAGGTCGTCGTCCGTTCGACGCTCGAGCTCATCGGTGGCTGCAAGCACGGCCTCGCGCCGTCCACCCCAGAAGCAGGACTGCCAGTAGGTGGAGAGGTCGTCGGTGGGACTGACGGCCGCCTGTGAGCTGGGCCGGCGTTCGAAGGCGCGCTTGGGCGCGAGACGCACGTAGTTGTAGTGCTGGACCGCGAACAACGGCTTGTCGTGGCACCAGAACTCGTGCTCGGGCACGGAGGAGACGGCGCACATGTCGGCGTCGATGTAGACGACGTGGGAGTAGTCCTCCAGCGCCGCCGCGGCCGTGTTGATGATCTTGTACTTCAGCAGGTTGACCAGCGGGAACCGCTCGTGGGCGACTCCGACGACGTTGACGTCGGGCCCGCTCCGTCGCAGCGACGGCTCGTCGACGCGGTCGGTGAAGACGAAGAACCCCTTCCTCGTCATCGGGAGGAAGAAGCGGGCCAAGGACTCGTGCCACATCGGGAAGAACTCCACGTACCGGCTGGTGCCGATGAACAGCAGAGCCACGCTCTCGGGGAACTGCTGTTGCGGGCCGGCGGGCGGGGTGAGAAGCCGTCGTAGGGCACCGCGATCCCTGAGCGAGCGCCAGTGGTGGTAAGGACGCCCCCCGCCGAGCGCGCGTACCCGACTTCTGAGCTGACGCATGGACGAGTTCGGACGCGCCGACGATGTCGCAATGTCCACGAGCCCCATGATGATTAGGAAGTATGACTTCCGGACCGGTTCCTGCGCGGGAGGACAAGTGTGGGGCTACCACCCTTGGGGCGATGCCCTCCGCCGTCCGTCGCCACCGGCCGAGCAGCCCGGGAAAGGACGGCGGCTGGCGCACGTGAAAACCGGGGCCCATCATTGCCAGCGCCTCTGGGTAGCTCGCCAGCACATCGGTGTCGAAATCGAACGCGAGATAGCTTCCGGGCACCACTGCGTCGTACAGGTCATCGAGGGTGCGCTCCAGTCGTTCGTCGTCGAGAAAGGCGGCCAAGCCGAGAAACACCAGGCCGACCGGATCACGGCCCCATCCGGGCAGCGAACGGGCGAGAACGGCACGGTCGATGGTGGCGATGTCGGTGGCGTCGCCGTAGGTGTAGAGGGCCCGGGTGGAGCCGGCGAGGATCAGTTGGCCCAGCTCGATGTTGGCCGGATCGATGTCGGTATCGAGCACACGAGCCTTCGGGGCGACGTCGTGGACGTTCCCCTGGGTGGGGATGCCGGCTCCGAACACGAGGTACTCCTCGATGCCGAGGTTCTGAAGGCGAGTGATGGCGCGCCGCAAGAACTCACGCAGGGTGCGGAACTCGTGGGCGCAGGGACCGAAGGCGGCTTCGAACGCCTGGGCCGCGGCGACATCGACGGGGTAATGGTGCTCGCCGCCGAGCCAGTAGTCGATCATTCGGGCCGTGCTGGGCGTGTCGGGCAGTTCGATTCCACGTCCGCTCGCGGCCATGAGCCTCACTTCCTACGCGCAGTTGGGGGTGCCTTGCCCTCGCGATCATCCCCGGTCGGACGGCGCTCCATCCTCGTAACGGCCGGACTCGGTTGTCGCACCGCGATCAGCGAGCCTCACGGCGTGGCCGGCCGAAGGGCGGCGACGGACTCGTGAAGGCCGACGATAGCGAGCCCGTCGAGCAGCTCGGTGGGGGTCATCGGCGGGTTACGCAGGGCGGCAGCCTGCTGTTCGATCACGGCTGCCACCGCCTCCACGTCGGCGTGGATCAGTCGGAGGATGAAGTCATCTGGCGATAGAACGGTGATGCTGGGTGGGACCGCACCCGCTGGGAAGTCACCCAGGTTCGATGTCACGACGATGTCGGCGCTGGCAACGATGGCGGCGGCGAGCACATGTCGATCGGACGGGTCGGGCATCTCGAGTTGTTCGATCAGGTGGTCGTAGTCCCGGACGATCGCATCCGGTACGGCGACGTTCAGAAGACCACGGGTCCGGTCGAGGCGTTCGGCAGGAAGGTCCGGTCGATCGGCGAGGAGGTTGCTGAAGCACTCGTCGAGGATCCGCTCGGACCAGCGGGCCCGGTAGTGGCCTGCGACGGCGAGACGGAGGAGGAGGTCGCGGACACGGGCGGGGTAGAGCACGTTGGCGTCGAGCACCGCCACGGGGCGGGCCACGGTCAGTACAGGCCCAGGTCCTGCGCTTCGGCGGCCAGGTCCGCAACGGCTCGGAGCCGTCGGGCCTGGTCGACCTCCCGGTAGAGGAGCACGTCGGCCAGCTTCATCCGGCGCCGGGTGCCGACCTTCCGGGCCGGGATCTCGCCTCGGTCGACGAGGCCAACCAGGTACGGGCGCGACACGTTGAGCAGGTCCGCAGCCTGCTGGGTGGTGATTTCCTCATCGTCGGCAATGACCCGAACGTGCTCGCCGCGTCGTACGTGATCGAGCACATCGGCCAGCACCTGCACGGCCGATGCGGGCACGTCGATGGGCTCCCCATTCGGACCGCTCGGCAGCACCACTACCCGGCCACCGGGTAGGGCGACAGCCGCGGCGGCCGCCTGTTCGGACTCTGACAGAGCTCTCGGCATATGCAACAGCATACGAAATAAACGAAGCGAACGAAACAAGCGTCGCAATTCAGCTGCGGGGACGTCGTGACCAAGCCGTGACCACGGCGGTCATTTCAATATATTCCACGCCACACCAG
>CAVXYA010000004.1:0-195349 GCA_963765955.1 uncultured Acidimicrobiia bacterium | reverse complement strand
TAACCAGGTCCGCCGCGCCACCCGGAACTTGCGCACAGGACGGACTGCACTCCGTTGCATTCATGCGAAGGCGGCTTCCAAGCGCTTCGTCGCAGGACCTGTCGAGAGCGGGCGACGGGAATCGAACCCGCGTTCTCAGCTTGGGAAGCTGAGCGGAGGGGGCTTCGTGACCTGCCCCGAATCCGCGAAAGTCCTGGGCAGAGGCTATGTCGAGTGTCCGGCAGTGACCGCTGGAACCGCCCCGTGACCGTGAGTTAGGTCACGTTTAGGTCACGCCGGGCCCGACGGCGGCGCCGGCTGGCATCATGGTTGGGTGCCTCGCTACTTTCACCTCGAGCGCTACCCCGGCAAGTTCGTAGCGATCGAGATGGCGACCGACGAGGTGGTGCTGACGGCTGACACGCCGGAGAAGCTTCACGAGCAGATCCAGCAGCGCGGGCTGTGCAACGTCGCCGTGATGCGCGCGCCGAGAGAGGACGAGCCCCTCTTCGTCGGCACGAACTGACCCTAGATGGTGTGCGGCGCACCTTCATGGCCGCACGTTGGGGTGGCAGGCGGCGAATACGCCCAATCGGACCCGTCGTAGAGACGGGGTCAGGTAGGCGGGTCGAACTGGCGCACCCTCCGGGCGTCGACCACCCAGAGCTGCCTCGTGGGATCGCCAATCTCCAAGGCCGTGCACAATCGCTTCAGCACGGCCTCCAACTCGACTCTGCCGGGGCGGTCGCTGACCCGCAGTACGACGATCCCCGCCGTCGCCTCCGGAGGAAACCGGAAGGGGTTGGAGAAGTAGAGGTCGAGCGTGACGAGGGCCCGGGTCGCGCCGGTGGCGGCAGCGAGCACGTCAGCGTCGAACGCCCCGCCCATCCCTTCGTCGGAGACGGTGTCGACGTCATGGCCGCGGTCGCGGAGGCCGTTGATCCAGGTGGCGCCGAGGTTCTCGTCGAGCTTCAGCCTCACGCCACGTCGACGAAGCGGGCCGTGGCCAGCAGGGAGCCGTAGGCGAGGCAGGCGTGCACATCGTCGGTGACCAGCTGGGGGTACTCCTCGAGGACGCCCTCCGTGGTCCCTCCGTCGGCGAGCAGGCCGAGCACGAGGCCTACCCAGATGCGGGTGCCCCGAACGACCGGCTTGCCGAAGCAGATCTGCGGGTCGATGACGATCCGGTCGAGGAGGGCCTCACGTGGCACAGCGTCATCGTACGGGAGCAGGGGAGATGAGGGCACTCAACGATGCCTGGGAGCGGCCGGCGTTGCCCGTTCCGACCCCTCGTGACCCTCTCGTGACCCGAATCCTAAGGTCACGCCAAGGTCACGCCGGCTTTGGGACCCCGTTTCGGGCCTCTCATCAGAGCCAGGAAATAGGCACTGACCAGGACTTTTATGAGAGCGGGCGACGGGAATCGAACCCGCGTTCTCAGCTTGGGAAACTGAGGGGAGGGACGGTGTGACATGCGTGTAATTCGCGAAATCCCAGCTCAGCCCAATTTCGCCTGACCGCTAGTGACCGCCAGTAGCCACCCTGGGCCACTCGTTGTGGCCCGTTTGTGGCCCAAGAGGTTCGCCGTTCTCCCGGGTCCCCCTTGAATCTCGGATTCGACGATTGTGCTGGCCGGCAGTCTGAAATGTGCCTCGCGTGGATGGGGCTCGGCTTGGGGGGACATGGGTGGTCGGGTTGCAGTCCCGGTCCGCTCGTGATGGGGCGGCCCGGAGCGTTGGGAGCGCTCCGTCCTTGCCAACCTGAGCGGACGCAGCGAGAGCCGCGCCGTTGTTTTGGTTGTATACTCCCCGGGGTATACTAGACGCGGCGCGAAGGGAGCATCCATGGTTGTCTTGAGGTTCCTGGGCTCAACGCCCGGCCGGGTCGTTCGTGTCGTGGTTGGCTTGGCGCTGATCGCCGCAGGCGTGTCCGCGGGTGGTGGATGGCTGGCCGTGGCGGTGATCGGCCTGCTGCCGCTGGCGGCGGGAGCGTTCGACTTCTGCGTGCTTGGGCCGCTGTTCCGACTTCCATTCGGCGGCCGTGCGTTTCGCTCCGCATGCTCCACGAGGTGACAGCCACGTCGCAGACCGGGGCCAGCTGATGTTCTTCAAGCAGTTCTATCTGCAGGGACTCGGCCACGCGTCCTACCTGGTCGGCTCGGAGGAGACCGGTGAGGCTCTGGTGTTCGACCCCCAGCGCGACGTGTCGGGCTACTTCGTCGAAGCCCGGATGCAAGGCCTTCGGGTCCGGTATGCCTTGGACTCCCACGGGCACAACGACTACCTGTCGGGGCTTACCGAGGTTGCCGAGCGAGGAGACGTAGAGCTTATGGCGTCGTCCGTCGGCGACATCGGCTACGACCATCGGCCGCTACGGGACGGCGAACAGTTCGAGCTGGGGGAGGTGGGATTCGAGGTGATGCACACCCCGGGCCATACCCCGGAACACATCAGCCTGCTGGTCTATGACCGCCAGGCGTCGGCCGATGTGCCTGCGCTGCTCCTGTCGGGTGGGGCGCTTCTCGTCGGCGACCTGGCCCGCCCCGACCTGCTCGGCGGCCACGACCAGGCCGAGGCGGCGGCCAGGCAGTTCTGCCGCACCATCCAGACCAAGCTCCTCGAGTTGCCCGATCACATCGAGGTGTTCCCGACCCACGTGGCCGGGTCGTTGTGTGGGGGAAACATCGGCAGCCGCCTGTCGACCACGGTCGGGTTCGAGCGCCGCACCAACGAGATCCTGGCCCGGGTGTCCTCCAAGGCCGAGTTCGTCGAACAGTGCCTACGGCTCGACAACCTGCCCGCGGTCCCGCCGTACTGGACGCGGATGCGCCGCCAGAACCTGGCCGGGGTCGCACCCCTCGGGGTGCTGCGCGAGCCGCCGGCGCTGAATCCCGATGCGGTTGGACAGGCGGTGCGAGACGGGGCGGTGGTGCTCGACACCCGCCCGCCCGAAGCCTTCGGTGGCGGGCACATCCCCGGCGCCCTCAACGTGGGCCAGGGGGCCTCCTTTCCCACATGGGCCGGCACCGTGCTCGCCGACAACGCCCGCGTGGTACTCGTGCTCGACTCGGCGGCGGACCTGTGGCCGGTTACCTGGGACCTGCTGCGCATTGGCTACGGCCTGCCTGCGGGATGGCTGGCCGGTGGGATGATGGCGTGGCGCACCGCCGCCCTCGACATCGACCAGCTCCCGCAGATCACCGTGCACGAGCTGAAGCGTCGACTCGATGCCGGCGAGGTCGACCTGCTCGACGTCCGCCAGCCCGGCGAGTGGGCCCAGGGCCACGTGGCCGGGGCGACGTTCATCACCGGCGGCGAGCTTCCCCGCCGTCTTGGCGACGTGGCCCGAACCGGCCGGCCATTGGCGGTCACGTGCGGGTCGGGCTACCGGTCCTCGGTGGCGGCCAGCGTGCTCGCCGCCAAAACCGATGTGGAGGTCGTCAATGTGCTCGGCGGCATGTCCGCCTGGAACACGGCGGGCTATCCCACCACCAAGGAGGCATGAGAGTCATGAGCGCCCAGCCCGAACATGTCGTCGCCGCTGCCCGTCGTCGGCTAGCCCGCATCCAGGGCCAGCTCACCGGCATCCTGGCCATGATCGAGGAGGGCCGGCGCTGCGAGGACGTGATCCAACAGATCGCGGCGGCAGGCAAGGCCCTCGACCGGGTCGGGGTGTCGCTGCTCGTCTCCCAGCTCCAGCGGTGCCTGGAGGACGAGGACTACGCCCGCGAGGAGAACTATGACGCCGAGAAGGTCGAGCGCCTGTTCATGAGCCTCACATGAGGCGATGCGCAGGTGCGGCGCCAGGCACGCCACGTCGTGACCGCCGGCCCACCGGGCTGGTCGCTGCCTCCGGGTCACCGTCGGCGGGCCGGGTCCGCCGTGAGCTCATACGGGCGACGGCGGTCAGTCAGGTGACCGAGATCGGCCGCGGATGCAGCACCAGGCACGCCACGACGTGACCGACCACGACGTGGTGGTGGTCGGCGCCGGCCACAACGGCCTGGTGGCGGCCTGCTACCTGGCCATGGCCGGCCGCAGCGTCCTCGTCCTGGAGGGCCTCGATCGCCCCGGGGGCGGGTCTCGGACCGAGGAGACCGTGCCCGGCTACCGGTTCGACCTCCACTCCGCCGCCCACAACATCATCAACATGACCTCGATCCCCACCGAGCTCGACCTCGCCGGTGCAGGCCTCGACTATCAGCAGATGGATCCCTTCTCCGTCGCCATCCACGCCGACGGTCACCGGGTCCGGTTCTTCCGCTCGATCGAGGCCACTGTGGCGTCGATCGCCGAGGTCGACCGGGCCGAGGCCGACGCCTACCGGCGGTTCATGGACGTGTCCTTGCCGCTGATCGACGCGATGATGCCGGCGATCCGGGGCGAGGTGCATCTGGCCGAGCTGCCGGGCCGGGCCCGGAACGTCCTGCGCTACGCCCGCTCCGGCCCCCTGGAACGAGCCCGCGACCTTCTCGGCCCCTACGACGCCCTACTGCGGCGGTGGCTGGCGAGCGACCTGACCCGCGGGCCGGTGGCCGCCTTCGCCGCCCACGCCGGTGTCGGGCCCACCACCGCCGGCGGCGCCCTCTTCGGGTTCTGGCAGGCCGCCTACCACCGCCACGGCCAGTGGCACGCCCGCGGCGGCGCCCAGGGCCTCATCGACGCGCTCCTCGCCCGCGGCGCCGCCCTGGGCGTGGAGGTCCGCTGCGGCATGCGGGTCACCCGCATCGAGACCGCCGCCGGTGCGGTCCGTGCCGTCCACGCCGGCGGCGAGCGCATCGCCACCAGCGCGGTGATCGCGGCCATCGACCCCAAGGTCAGCCTCCTCGACCTGCTCGACCCACCGCTGCCGGGCCGGGCCGGCGCCGATCTCGGGGCGGCCCGGCGTAGCAACGTCGTGCAGGCCTTGGTGCACATCGCCGCCACCGACCTGCCCCGCTACCCCGATGCCCATCCGAGCGACTACTTCGGCCTGCAGTCCTACGTCGACCGTCTCGACGACATCTCCGCGGCCTGGGTCACCGCCGAAGCAGGTGAGCTGCCCGATCCCCTCCCGCTCTACTCCTTCACCCCCTCGGCCATGGACGGCAGCCTGGCTCCGCCCGGGCACCACACCGTCTACCTCGCCTGTCCTGTCGCTCCCGCCCATCTCCGCGGCGGCTGGGATGCCCGCCAGGAGGAGTTCGTCGACAAGGCCATCGCCGAGCTCGACCGCCGCGCCCCCGGCTTCTCGTCCACCATCGTCGGCGTCGCCGCCCGTACACCCCTGGTCATGGAAACCGAGGAGGGTTGGCCCGGCGCCCACCCCATGCACCTCGACATCGCCCTCGACCAGCTCGGCCCGTTCCGGCCCACCCGGGCCCTGGCCGACCACTCCACACCCATCGCCGGGCTCTACATCTCCGGTGCCGGCACCGCCCCCACCGGCGGGATCGCCGGCACCCCGGGCAAGCTCGCCGCCCGCCGCCTCCTGGGCGACACCGACGGCCGCCGCAGAACGCTTCGGCGCCGCAGGCCCAGGCCGCGCTGAGCGCCGTGCCCGCCTGGCCCGAGGTCTGCCTTGCCGGACTGCTCATCGGGGTCCTGTTCGGGCTCTTCGGCGTCGGCGGCTCCAGCTTCGCCACCCCCGTGCTCGGGATCCTCGGCGTTCCCGGGCTCATCGCCATCGCCGCGCCCCTCCCTGCCACCATCCCCGCCGCCATCGCCGGCGCGGTGTCCTACATCCGCAGGGGGCAGGTCGACCGCGAGATCGCGCGCTGGTCCATCATCGGCGGCGCCCCCGCCACCGTCGTCGGCGCACTCCTCTCGGGGACCGTCGGTGGCAAGACCCTGCTCATCGCATCGGGCTTCGTGCTGGCCATGGTCGGCATCCGCATCCTCGCCCCTGTCACCGCCGAGAAGCGCCTCGCCGGCCGGGCCCGGCGCCGGCCCGTCGTCGTCATCCCCGCCGTCGCCGCCATCGGCTTCTTCACCGGTCTGCTGGCCAACGGTGGCGGTTTCCTTCTCGTCCCGCTGTTCGTGCTCGTCCTCGGCCTCACCATGCCCGAGTCCTCCGGCACGAGCCTCGTCGTCATCGCCGTGCTCTCGGTGCCCACGTTGATCACCCACATCGCCCTTGGCCACATCGACTGGACCATTGCCGCCGCCTTCGCCCTCGGCGCCGTCCCCGGCGCCATCGCAGGCTCCCGGCTCGTCACCCACCTCCCAGCGGAGCCGCTCCGACGGACATTCGGTGTCCTGCTCATCGGGTTCGCCATCTACTTCACCGGCCGCCAGCTCAACGGCTGACAGGTCCCGAAGTCGGCATTCCCGCACAGCCCGGCGATCACTCGTGGCGGCCAGCCGCGCGGTCGTCCCGGCCCGCCCTTCCTTCAGTTCGAGGGACGCGCTCTCGGTAGAGGTAGGAAACGTCGGGTGCGACGGGCGTAGGCCGGGTAGTTCGGGAACCGCTGGGTGAGGAGGGCCTCCTCGAAACAGGCCTTGACGTTCAGCACGGCCACGAGGGCGGCGAAGGCAAGGAGGTGGAGAAGTGATCGCCCGGTGAGCGCCATAGCTGCGGCAAGGGCCAACACCCCCGAATAGATCGGGTGTCGGACATAGCGGTAGGGCCCGCTGACGCGTAGCACCGCCGACTTGGTCGGCTCGGGGTGGACGCTGGCAGCGAGGCCGAGCCGGGCTGCTCCCAGCACGATCGCCGCCGCCCCGACCACACGGCCCACCATGCCCGTGACCCGCACCGGATCAGGAAGGGGCCACAAGGATCCGGAGGGGGCGATGACAAGGACCCCCAGGAGAACGAACTGTCCGCCGACGAGGAGCCAACCCCGGAGGCGTTCGCCGGTCAACGCGAGTGGCCGCGGCGGCCGTGGTCGGTTTCGATCGACGGCGCGGTTGCCCGTCACTGACGGTCAGCCTCGTCCGCAGGGCGCGGAGCGGTGTCGTTCCTCAGCCCTCCAGCCAGCAGCGTCGGTCGTCGACCAATAGTCACCGGTGGCGGCGTCCTGTTCGTAGGGGACGAACGGCTCGGGATTGGCGACGATGTCGCCCACGGCGCCGACGAACCGAGCGATGTCGGCACTGCTGGTGGCGATGCTGCTGCTGGCGCGCACGGCGCCGGGGATCTGTCTGCGGTCGCCGGCGACGACGGCTTCCTTGTAGCCGCGGATCTCCGCGGCGGTCAGTCCGAGGAGCCGGAGGAGGTAGGGATGGGCGCAGAAGCAGCCGTGGCGGACGCCGATGCCGTGCTCCGCGCTCAGGCGTGCTGCGAGGAGACTGTGTGGCACCCCTTCCAGGGTGAAGGTGGCGAGAGGGAGCATTGGGTCGGCGGGGCCCAGGATGCGGACGCCGGCGATGGCGGCCAAGCCCTGGTGGAGCTCTGCGGCAAGTGATTGGTCGTGGCTGGCGATGGCGTCCCAGCCGATGCGCTCGAGTTCGTCGATGGCAGTGCCGAGAGCGACCGCGCCGATGACGTTGGGGGATCCCGCTTCTTCACGCTCCGGTGGTTCGGTCCACACGACCTCGTCGAGATCGACGAGGTCGACGGCGCCGCCGCCAGCGAGGAACGGGTCGCCGTGGTCAAAAGTGCTGCGGGGGCCAATCAGGATGCCGGCGCCGTAGGGGGCGTACATCTTGTGGCCGCTCCAGGCCAGGTAGTCGGCGTCGGCGGGAAGCAGCCGGTGGGCGGCGAGCTGTGCGGCGTCGACGAGAACCGGGATCCCTCGCTCATGGGCGGCGGGAATGATCCGCTCAAGGTCTGGGCTCCAGCCGGTCACGTTGGAGGCGCCGGTGATAGCGAGCAAAGCGGGACGAGGTCCGGCCGCGTCGAAGGCTGCGATGGCGTCGTCGACGCTGAACGTGCCGTCGGGACCGCAGTCGATGTACTGACGCTGGCACAGCCGCGCCCAGGGGAGCAGGTTGGCGTGGCGCTCCACGACCGTGGTGACCACGACGTCGGCCGGCCGGAGTTGGAGTCGGTATGCGAGGTGGTTGATCGCTTCGGTGGTGTTCCGGCAGATGATGGCGACGTCGCGGTTCGGGTCGCGCCCGGCAAATTCGAGCGCCCGCTGCCGGGCATGCTCATAGGTGGCGGTTGAGGTTCGCGACCGGTAGCCAGCACCCCGGTGGACACTCGAGTAGAGGGGAACGAACGCGGCGACGGCGTCGGCCACGGCGGGAAACGCAGCGGTGGACGCGGCGGCATCGAGGCTCAGGTAGGGCCGATCGGTGCCGTCGAGGCACGGGACGGGCTCACCATCGCCGAGGAGGGTGGCGGGCACGGGCCTCCTGGTCTGGATCATCGTCGGTCTGGCTCCACGACCTCTCGTTGACGCTCGGCAAAGTTCGTCGCCACGGCCCTCCCCTCATCCATCGGACACGCAACCGGGATCTCGCCCCCACATCATACCCCTGGGGGTATCGGTACCGACCGTATCGCGTGCGCAGCCGGGCTCGTAGCGCAAACGTCGTGGAGGCACGCCGAGCGAGTCGGGCAGTCCCACCGAGCGGCCGTTCATCGTCGAGAGTCCACCCTCACAGGAAATTTCGCGGGCCAACGCGAGATTCCGCTCTCCTCATCGGCCTAGCTGTGTATCGACCCCCATGACGCACAGACGAGTGCATTGCGTCCCGCGGGACGGCGGCCGTGATGCGGGCCACGACCCTCAAGGCCGGCGGTGCCGGCGTGGCGAGGCTGGTTGACTACTCCGCCGGGACGGGATGAGCCGAGGGCCGATCGATTACTATCTCGACCCCAACGAGCCGCCGGGCCGGTGGTGGGGCGAGGGTTGCCCGGCTATCGGGCTGACCGGCGGCGTCCGGCCCGAGCAGCTGAAGGCGATGATGCACGGCCGGCATCCCGGCGACCGTCGGGACCTGGGCCGGGGCTTCGGAGCCAAGTCGGCCCGGGCATTCGACGCCACCTTCTCTGCCCCCAAGTCCATATCGGTGCTCTGGGCGCTGAGCCCGGATGCCTCGCTGCGGGCCGAGGTACTCGCCGCCCACGACGCGGCTGTCGTCATCGCCCTGGACTGGTTCCAGGAGCATGGGGGAGTCACCCGCCGGGGTACCAACGGCGTCCACCAGGTGGATGCCCAGGGCCTCGTCGCGGCGCTATTCCGCCAGCACACCAGCCGGGAGGCCGACCCTCAGCTCCACACCCACGCCCTGATCTGGGCCAAGGTCCAGGACCCGACCCGAGCATGGCTCTCACTCGACGCCCGGTTCCTCAAGTACCAGCAGCACTCCATCGGCTGGGTCTACGCCGCCGCCCTGCGCTCAGAGCTGTCGGGTCGACTGGGAGTGTCCTGGGGCGAGGTAACCGAGGGCCATGCCGACATCGGAGGTGTGCCGGCGGCGTTACTGAAGCTGTTCTCCCAGCGCAACGCCCAGGTGGAAGCCACGCTGGCCAAGTCGGTGGCCGCCTGGGTCGACGACCACGACGGCGGGGAGCCCGGCCCCCGCACCCTGTACCGCCTGGAGCGCGATGCCGTGGTGGCGAGTCGGCCGGGCAAGTCCGAGCCGATCGAAGCCGAGCGGCTTCGTGCCGAGTGGGCGGAACGAGCGAACCACGCCGGGTTCGCTCCGCTGGCCCGCCCCGATGGTCACCTACATCTGCCGGGCACGATCGACTGGGACGAGGAAGCGGTCATCGCCGAGGCGCTGGTGGCGGTGGCCTCGTCGTCCTCGACCTGGCTGCGGGCCGACCTGGCCCGGGAGATCGCGGCCCGCGTCCCGGCCGACGTGGCCAGCTCGGCCGCGGAAGTCGTCGAGATCATCGACCGACTCTCCGCCGAAGCGGCAGGCCGATGCGTGGAGATGCACGCGCCGGCGAAGCCCGGTGTGGCCTGCCGTCGGGACGGTCGAGCGGTCAGCGAGCACGTCGTTGATCGCCGCCTGAGCGCCCCGGCCGTGGTTCACCAGGAAGCCGGGCTGCTGTCCTGGGCCGCCGCCAACGTCGGGGCCAACCGCCGCGTGACAGCCGGCGAGGATCTCCAGGCCGCGGCTGCCCAAAGCGGTGGCGGGCGACCAGCGCCTGGTGCTGATCGTGGGCCCGGCCGGGACGGGCAAGACCACCTTGCTGTCCTCGGCGGTCGCCTCGCTAGGTGAGCAGGGCCGACCCGTGGTCGGCTTGGCTCCCTCAGGCAAGGCCGCCGACGTGCTCGGTCGTGAGACCGCCACCTCGGCCACCACACTGGCCAAGCTGCTCTACGAGCACGGCCGACCTGAAGGCCCGCCGCCCGAGTGGCAACTCCGGCCCGGGACTTCGATCGTCCTCGACGAGGCCGGCATGGCGTCGACCGAGGACCTGGCCCGGCTGGTCGAACTGGCCGATCGCCGTCACTGGCGCCTGGTCTGTGTCGGTGACCCGGCCCAGCTCCCCGCCGTGGGTCGCGGTGGAATGTTCGCCCATTGGTGCGAGTCCTTCCCGGCCCACCACCTGGATGAAGTCCGGCGGTTCCATGATGCCTGGCAGGGTCAGGCCAGCCTGCTCCTACGCCAAGGCGACCCAGGTCGCCCACGAAGACCTCGGTCCCGTCGGCGAGGGCAACGGACGTTCCCTGCCGGCGTGGATTTGCGGCGACGCTGGATCTCGGTGTTGATGGCCCGGGCCGTACGGTCGATGCCGTGGTGATGGCGACGGTGTCACCGCCTCCGCTCATCTGGTCGTACAGGCGGACCACCCGGTCGGCCAGCAGGGCGGGATGGACGCAGCGAAGGCGTTCATGCTCTGCGTAGTGGGCGGCGGCCACTGGGCTCTCTGAAACTGGCAAAGCAACGCTGGCGGAGTCTGAACAGAGCGACGGCATCGTGGTGTCGGTCGCGACGCTCGTAGACCTCTGGTACGTCACCCAGACCACGCAGGCAGTAAGCGCGGACGACCTCAGCAGCGTCTTGGGCGGCGTGGGCGGGGATGCCCCGGCCGCTCGGTAGAGCTGCTCCCGTACGGCCTGGGCGGTGCGGGCGGGCGGCCGGGCGATCGCGGTGGCGAACACCTCCTCGGCGTCCTCCAGGCCGGTCCGGTCGAGCACCCAGGCGGCGTTGCGACCCCGGCCCCGGGTCATGGCCACGTAGATGCCGGCCCGGGTGCTGGCCGGCTCCACCACGCAGATGCCGTGGTCGACGGTTACGCCCCAGGGCGGGGCGTGGTCTTCGGCCACCTTGTCATCCTTTCGCCGTCAAGGTCGGGCGGCGAGGGCAACCCGGCACGTCGGCACCAGTGCTTCGGCCACCGTCGCCGGCATGCTGCCGCCGGTGAGAACGTAGCGGCGGACGGCGGCGTAGGGAATGTCCACCAGAGCGAAGGTCACCCGGGCCACCGCATCCCCCTCGTCGCGGCTGTAGCGGGCTCGGGCATGGTGGCGCAGGGCCACCTCGAGCTCCTGCCGGAGGTCGGCCAGCTCCCGCCCCAGCTCCTGGGGCCACCGGGCGGCTAGATCCTCGCGTCGGTGCAAGGCCAGCACCCGCATCTCCGCCGGGTGCTCCCCCGCCCAACCGACCAGGTGGTCGACGGCGCCGACGTCAGCCAGCTCCGGATCCTGTTCCGCCAGCGCACCGATGAACCCGCGCTGGAAGGCGCCGACCGTCCTCATCGACAGGCGGGCCATGAGCAGCTCCCGCGACGCGAACCGGTGGTAGATCGATCCGACGGAAGCGCCGGTCACCTCGGAATGGCGGAAATGGTGGCGGCGCGGGGGCCACCGGCGGCCACGAGGGTCAGCGCGCCGTCGAGCAGTTGGTCGTCGGTGAACGCCCAGGCCTTGCCAAGTTCGTCCTCCCGCCTTATTCTAGAGTATTCTAATTGATGCCATCCGGCGGATGGGAAGAAGGATCAATGGCGGCGGTGGAAGAACTCGCGACGGAGTGGGAGCGGCGGGCGCCGATCGGCGCATTCGGGTTCCTGGGGACCTTGGTGTTCGGCGGGCTGGTCATCGGTGAAACCTCGCCCTCGAGCGAGGCGTCGGCCGAGGAGATCGCCAGCTATTTCGCTGAGCACCAGGCGCGGTGTTTTTCAACAGCACCCTGGTCGTGATCGGGGGCTTGGTCTTCCTCCAGGAGTTCCTGGCCGCCCTCTGGCGGCGATCCACTGGACGGACGGCGATGGTGGCATCTGGGCCGTCGTGGTGCTGGTCGCGGGGGTCGCCTTCCTCGGTCCGTTGCTCATCCAAGCGGCGGGCTGGGGTGCGGCTGCACTGCACGCGGGCGAGCATCGCGACCCGTGGGTGTCGGCCGCGCTCATGGACCTGGGCGACATGGGGTTGCTCCTGTTGCCGATTCCCGCAGGCCTGCTGATGGCGGCCACGAGCGCGGCCGCCTCGACCGTCTTCCCTGGTTGGCTCCTCCGCACCGGCCGCGTGCTGGCCGCGGTGTGCATCATCGGCACCGTGCTCGCGGCGGGGCTCGCGCCCGTGTACTTCACGCTCTTCGGATTGTGGTTGGTTGCGGTGGCGACGACCCTGCTGCGCACGGGCGGGCGGCCGAAGCTGGTCGAGCCGTGATCGCCAACCCTGTCCGAACGGAACGGCGGGGACGGACCGGGCCGGCCTACTCCGCAGTCATCTGGGCCGCCGTCATCTGGGCCGCCGCATTCGCCCTCCTCAGCTTCTACTGGGCTGCCGGCGGGCACTGGGGCCTGGGCACGCTGAACGAGGAACTTCGCCAGCAGGCCCTGGCCCGGGACGAGGGGCTCATCGTGCTGGTCTGGGTCACGGGAGCGCTCAAGGTTGTCCTCGCCCTGCTGGTCTTGGCCATCGCCCGGCAGTGGCGCTTGGGAGTGCCCCGTCGGGTGCTGCGGGCCGGGGTGTGGATCTGTGGCGTGGCTCTCGCTCTCTACGGGGCCATGGGCATCGTCAACGGTGCCCTCGCCGAGCTGGGGGTGTTCAATCCGACGGATGCCGATGGAGCCCGCTGGTACATGATCCTCTGGGGCCCGGTGTGGCTCACCGGCGGCCTGTTGCTCCTCGCCTCCGTGTGGTGGAACCCGGATGGACTCGAGCGCTCATGACTGAGGGCTCCCTCGGAGTGTCGTGGTTCGTCTGGGCGGGGGTCGCCACTTTCGCCGCCGCGTTGTTCACCGTCGTGCAGATTCCGAAGCAGACGTGGCAGGCGACCGGCGTCACCCGCGTCGTCCTCCGCTGGTTCCACTCGATGACGTGGCTCCTTCTCGCCCTGTCGTTCCTGATCCGCGGGATGGCACCGGGCCGGGGAACGCTCGCCGACACGGTCGGTCTCGTGGGCCTTGCCGCCTACCTCGTGTTCCAGCTGGTCAGGAGGAAGACTCGCACCCCGTCTACAGGGCTTCGACGGTACCCGGTGCGGGCGTCGTCTCAGGACGGGCCGGTGGAGTGAACGTCATCCGGTCGAGGAACAGGTGGACGATGGGGCCGACAGTGACGGCGAAGGAGACCGTGCCGATCCCGACCGAGCCACCGAGCGCGAAGCCGATGGCCGTGCGCACCGTCCGCACCGACCGCCCCGCCGGGCGAGGGAGGTTCATCAGGCCGTCGCGTGGCCCGGGACCGAGCCCGGCGCCGATATAGAGGCCCGAGCCGCAACCGGGCGCTCGGGATGCCGCTCTACGCCCGCACCCTTGATCACACACGGGTTCTTGGCGACGAGGCCATCCTCCACAGCCGTGCCCAGGATGGTGCGAAGCAGACGGTAGCACTTGGCAATCGTTGTGGGACCGGGCCGCCCGGCATTGAGGAGACCGGCATCCCAGCAGCGGACTCGGCTAGTCGAGAGGTCGCGAATTTCCACGCCGCCGAGAGTTAGGACCTTTGCTTTGGAGCGGGCGACGGGAATCGAACCCGCGTTCTCAGCTTGGGAAGCTGATGTTCTGCCGCTGAACTACGCCCGCGAGGCGGGCATCACTGTACCGCCGCGCCGGCTCAGTCGGTGTGGGTTCGGTACAGGGCGTTGAGGGCGTCGAGGTCGTGCTGGTCGTACCAGTGGATCACGCCGTCGAAGTTCGAGTTGGCGTGCATCGTGGCCCCGACCTCGGGCCGGTGGGAGAGGCCCAGCACGTGTCCCATCTCGTGGGTGAGGGCGGTGAAGAGCTGCCCGTAGTTGAGGTTCCCCGGCCGCACGATCACGTAGGGCGTGGCCAGGTGGGACCCGATCCACTGCAGGGAGGCGATGCCGGTCTTTCCCGGGTCCCCGGCGCAGACCGTCATGAACGAGTAGCCCACCGTCCCGAAGTGCTTGCACTGCCCGATGTTGGCGTCGTCCTGGGTCAGCAGCACCAGCGGGGCGCCCTTGACGTTGAGGTTGCGCTGGTGGTTCCACGACTGCACCCACTGCAGGATGGCCTGGTGCATCATGGCGTTGCCGGTGCGGTCGACCAGCCAGAACACACGGTCGGTGGAGACAACGGTGTCCGACCACCGGTAGCGGCCCCAATGGACGTTGCCGTTCTTGGTCTGGTGGTCGGCCGACGCCGTCCCGGTCATGAGACACCCGAACAGCGCCACCATCGCCACCAGGGTGGTGACCCGTCCCCTTCGCTGGACGCTCCGCTGCATGCATCCTTAGGTCGGAGCGCGGCCGGGGTGGGTTGAGGTTCTTTTGATGAATAGGCCGTAAGACCTAAAGCAGAGCTTATCCTTCGCCTCAGGTCACCTGCGCTCGGCGCACCAGCGGCAGCGGGGCCCCACTGCCGAGCCGCTCCGGCCAGACCTTCCCGCCGGGGCCCGACCGGTAGAACGCAGAGGTTCATCGTCGGGAAACACAGCAGCAATATGGGCACCCTACGTTCGGCTGCCGTGGAGTCGAAGCAGTGGACGTGACGCTCCTCCGGTGGCCCGACGAGGACGCCCGGCGGGCACGATTGCGGATGGCGGGCGACCCGCGCCTCCTCCTGGTGGAGGACGGCCAGGACCCCCCACCGGTGTGCGACTGCCTGGAGGACTGGATCCGGGTCCCCGCCACCGAGGGCGACGTGCGGGCCCGGGTCGACGCCCTCACCGTCCGCAGCCAGGTCCACCGCCACGATGCTCCCGGCCTCGACGTCCACGGCGTGCTCCGGTTCGGTGGCCGGTGGGTCGCGCTGCCGCCCCTCGAGGCCCGCCTCACCGACGCCCTCGTCGCCCGCTTCGGAGCCGTGGCCAGCCGCGACGCGCTGGTCCGGGCCGGCTGGCCGGAGGGAGCACCGGGCCGCAACGCCCTCGACGTCCACGTCCTCCGCCTGCGCCGGCGCCTGTGGCCGCTCGGCCTGGCCATCCGCACGGTGCGGTCCCGCGGCTACCTGCTCGAGACGGCGCCGCTGGAACAAGAGGGGTGACGAACGTGGTCCGGCGCCCGTCGGGGCCGGGGTACCGTCAGAATCGCAGGGGGGAGTCCGGTGGACCCCCAGCCCCACCGGCTCCCCCTGCGTCCAGCCCGGGGGACACCGGCCCCAGTCCGCCTTGCCCCTCGCCCTTCTCTAGGCTGATCCCGTGACTCTCGACCTCTCCCCCCTGGTCCAGCCCTCTCCCGGCAAGATCGTGCTGGTGGTGCTCGACGGCCTCGCCGGCTTCGCCGGCCCCGACCGGGGGACGGAGCTGGAGGAGGCGCACACCCCGAACCTCGACGCCCTGGCCGCCGCCGGCAGCGTCGGCCTGCACGACCCGGTGGGACCCGGCATCACGCCCGGTTCCGGCCCCGCCCACATGGCCCTCTTCGGCTACGACCCCGTCGAGTACCAGTTGGGCCGGGGCGCCCTGTCGGCCGCCGGCCTCGAGGTCGAGGTCCGGCCGGGCGACGTCGCCGCCCGCGGCAACCTGGCCACCCTCGACGCCCAGGGCTTCATCACCGACCGTCGGGCCGGACGCCTGCCCGACGACGAGGCCGTCGAGGTGGTCGCTCGCCTGCGGGCGGGCATCACCATCGAGGGGGTCGACGTCACCATCGCCCACGAGGCCCAGCACCGGGTGCTCGTCGTGTTCCGGGGCGAGGGGCTCAGTCCCCTGCTGGCCGACACCGACCCCCAGAAGGTAGGCGTGCCGCCCGCTGCCCCCCGGGCGACGCTTCCGATCTCCGATCACACGGCCGAGGTGGTGGCCGAGTTCGACCGTCAGGTGCGGGCCGTGCTGGCCGACCACCCCAAGGCCAACGTCGTGCTGCTGCGGGGCTTCGACTCCCACCGGGCCCTGCCGTCGATGTACGAGCGCTACGGCGTGCGCCCGGCGGCCATCGCCGTGTACCCGATGTACCGCGGTGTGGCCAGCCTGGTGGGCATGGACGTCCTGCCCAAGCCGGCCAACCTCGACGAGGAGCTGGCGCTGCTGCGGAAGTACTGGGACGACTACGACTACTTCTTCTTCCACCACAAGTCCCCCGACTCGGCGGGGGAGGACGGCAACTTCCCGGCCAAGGTGGCGGCCATCGAGGCGCTCGACGAGGTCATCGCCGAGGTGGCGGCGCTGGCGCCCGATGTGCTCGTCGTCACCGGCGACCACTCCACCCCCAGCCAGATGGCGGCCCACTCCTGGCATCCGGTGCCGGTGCTGATGTGGGGACCGCGGGTGGGTCGGGACGACGTCACCCGCTTCGGCGAGCGGTGGTGCCTGCAGGGCGCGCTGGGCCGGCGGGAGGGCAAGCACCTCATGACCCTGATGCTGGGGGCCTCGGGTCGCCTGGCCAAGTTCGGCGCATAAACCCGGGCTCCGCCCGCCGACGCTGACGGGCCGGGTGGCGAGTCTTACGTGGAGGAAAAGCGACCGCCCAGGTCGCTTTTCCTCCACAAAGGCTGCCGGAGTCGGGCGGCGCCCCGCCGACGCGGCGCACAAACAACCGGCCTCTGTCCCGACACGAGTCGGTGCGTCCTATGCTTCCTCGATGACGGCTCGCGCCGATCCGGCGGGGTCTGAGGCGAGGAGCTCGGAATGGGCCGTTGGAGACTGACTACCGCACGGCGGCGCTGCGCTGCCGGCCTTGGTGCTGGCGTCGATGCTGCTGAGCGTCGGAGTGGCGGACGCGGGCGCGCCCCGGCCGTTCGGTGACGCAAAGGTGCTGGCCAAGGTGCCGACGCCGCCCGGGTTCCCGGAGGGCATCGCCTACGCCAGCGGTCTGGTTTGGGTCTCGGGCCCGGCCACGTTCGGCACCGCCGGGAAGGGCCCGTCGAAGGTGCTGCTCTACCACGCGGCCACCGGACTGCTGCTGAAGTCGTGGGCCACCCAGGGGGAGAACCTGGCCCAGGAGCACGCCAACTCCTCCCTGGCGCTCGACCGTCTCCTGCGGGCCTACGTCCTGAACACGCAACTCGGCATCTACCGCATCTCGCTCAACGGGAAGCAGGAGCAGTACTCCACGCCGTTCCCCGACCTGAAGCCCTGCTCGGCGGTGCCGGCGGGCACGCCCTGCTCGCCCACGCCGTTCGACGCCCCCGCCCTGCCCAACGACCTCGCCTTCGACAAGATCGGCAACGCCTATGTGACCGATTCCCTCCAGGCGACCATCTGGCGTGTCCCCCCCGGTGGTGGACAGCCCCAGATCTGGTTCCAGGACATCCGCCTGGCCTCTGCGTCCTTCGGGACGAACGGCATCCGCCTCGACCCGAGCCGGTCCAAGGTGTACTTCACCGTGACGGCCGATCTCAACAACCGGGCGTTCGTGTACACGCTCCCGCTCGTGGCCAAGCCGACGGCGGCCAGCTTGACTGTCTTCCACGAGTACACCAACGGCGACGCACCCGACGGGATCGCGTTCGGAAAGACGGGCCGGCTCTACGTGGCCATCGCCACCCCGTTTGCCTCCGGCATCTCGATCCTGGGACCGGGCGGAGCGGAGGAGGTCCGGCTGGCCAACCAGGGCAATCCCATCTTCCCCTACGACTCCCCGGCCAACATCGCCTTCAACGGGCAGGGTTCGATCCTGGTCACCAACCACGCCTTCGTGACGGGCGTCACCAACCCGGAGCAGTTCACGATCCTCGACGTGTTCGTGGCCGACAACGGCTCGCCGCTGGAGATGCCCTTCATCTTCCCCTAGCCGTCGGGACGCGGGACGTTCAGATTGCCCGACCGGAAGCCCTCCAGGTCGAGCGTCACCCGGGTGTAGCCGGCGGCCTTCACCGCCGCCACGACTTCGAGGCGGCGCTCGACGGCCTGGGGCAGGTCGGCCAGCTCGACCTCCAGGCGGGCCAGGTCGCCGTAGTGGCGGACCCGCACCTGGCCGAACCCGAGCCGGTGGAGGGCGGCCTCGGCCCGGCCCACCCGGTCGAGCGTGCCGAGGGTGACAGGCGTGCCGTAGGGGATGCGGGAGGCCAGGCAGGCGGCCGCCGGCTTGTCCCACGTGCGCAGGCCGAGCCGGCGCGACGCCTCCCGCACCGCGGCCTTGGTGAAGCCGGCGTCGACCAGGGGGAACGCCGCCCCCCGCTCGGCGGCCGCGGCCTGGCCGGGGCGATGGTCGTCGAGGTCGTCGAGGTTGGTGCCCAGGACGATGGTGGCGTTCTCGGCCGCGGCCGAGGGCGCCAGCGCGTCCATCAGCTCGGTCTTGCAGTGCCGGCAGCGGTCGGTGTCGTTGGCCACGTAGGCGGGCCGGTCGAGCTCGTCGGTGTCCACCGTCCGCCACCGCAGCCCCCACTCCTTGGCCAGGGCGGCGCAGTCGTCCGCCTCCTCGCCGGCCAGCGAGGGCGACACCGCCGTCACCGCCGAGGCCCCCGACACACCCAGCGTGTCGTGGGCCACCCAGGCCAGGAAGGCGGAATCGGCGCCGCCGCTGAAGGCGACCACGACCCGCTCGAGGTCGTGCAGGTGCCGGCGGAGGGCGGCCACCTCAGAGGTCTCGGCCACGAGCAGACGTTACCGCTAGCCTGCACGGGTCGAGCCGGCTAGGGAGGCCCTCATGGTGACGAAGCAACGGACCTGGCGCACGCTGACGCTCGTGATGGTGGCGGCCGTCATCCTGGCGGCGTGCGGGAGTGATGCGGAGGAGAGCGGCGGCGACGAGCGGAAGGTGGCCAAGATCGGCGTGATCGTCCCCTTGGTGGCGGGCTCCACCTCGTTCGGGATCGGCATCCGCAACTCGGTCGACCTGGCCGTCCGCCAGGCCAACGACGCCGACCGCATCCCGGGCTGGCGCCTCGAGCTGGCCGCGGAGGACGACAGCAGCAAGCCCGACGTCGGCAGCCAGGCGGCGAACAAGCTGGCGTCCGACAGCGCGGTGGTGGCCGTGGTGGGGACGTTCAACTCGTCGGTGGCGCAGCAGACGATTCCGATTCTCGACCGGGCCAACATCGCCCAGGTGTCGCCGGGCAACACCAACGACACCCTCACCCGGGGCAAGGACTTCGCCACCAGCCCGGTGCGCCCCAACAAGAACTACTTCCGCACCGCCACCCTCGACTCCCTCCAAGGGCGGCTTCGCGGCCGACTACGCCTACACCGAGGGCAACTTCCGCAACGTCCTGCTCGTCCACGACGGCAAGACCTACGGGAAGGGGCTGGCCGAGTCGTTCCAGGCCCGCTTCACCGGCAAGGGCGGCACGGTCGTGGGCGACATCAGGGTGATCGCCGAGGAGACAACCGACTACTCGAGCGACGTCACCAACATCGCGTCCCTCAGCCCCGACCTCATCTTCTACGGCGGCGAGTACGCGGCCGCGGCCCGGTTCACCACCGAGCTGAAGAAGCAGGGTGTCACCGCCCCCCTCATGGGCGGCGACGGCATCGTCGACCAGGACTACATCAACAACGCCAAGGAAGCGGCCAACGGCGACCTGGGCACGTCGATCGGTGCCCCCGCCGAGCAGCTGGAGAAGGGCCAGGCCTTCCTCGACGCCTACGCCGCGGCTGCCTACCGTGACCCGCCCTCGGCCCAGGGCGCCCTCGCCTACGACGCGGCCAACGTGATCATCAGCGCCCTGGCCCAGGTCCTCGCCGACGCCGACGCCATCGACGACGAGACCCGCCGGCAGGTGATCGCCGCCGTCCAGGCCACCGACATCGAGGGCGTCACCGGGAAGGTGGCGTTCGACCAGTACGGCGACACGGTCACCAAGCTGCTCACGATGAACCAGGTCGCCAACAACACCTGGACGCCGCGCAAGACCGGCACGTTCGCCGGCTAGCCAGGCCGCAGGTCCCGGTCCCGCCGGTCACGCCGGTCACGGTCCCGAACCCGGGGAGTCGTGCGCCTCTTCTTCCAACAGGTAGTCAACGGCACGGTGCTGGGCGCCACCTACGGCCTCATCGCGCTCGGCTACACGATGGTCTACGGAATCATCCAGCTGATCAACTTCGCCCACGGCGAGATCTTCATGGTCGGTGCCTTCGCCGGGCTGGCGTCTCACCGCTGGCTGCTGCCGGACTCCCTTGCCGCCAATCCCTGGATCTCGCTGACGGTGATGCTGGTGGCGGCGGTGCTGGTGGCGGTGGCGGCGGCGGTGCTCATGGAGCGGCTGGCCTACCGGCCGCTGCGTGACGCGCCCCGCCTGGCGCCCCTCATCACCGCCATCGGGGTATCGATCTTCCTGCAGCAGGCTGTCCGCCTCTTCTATCCGGGGGGGAACCGACCGCAGCCCTTCCCGGGCGTGATCACCGGCGGGGCCATCCACATCGGGGGCGTCAGGGTGGCCTGGATCTCGATCTTCGTGGTGGTGACGGCCATCGCCCTGATGGTGGCGCTCCAGGCCTTCATCCGCTCGACCAAGACGGGCAAGGCCATGCGGGCCACCGCCCAGGACCCTGACACCTCCCGCCTCATGGGGATCGACACCAACCGGGTCATCGTGATCACCTTCGCCCTGGGGGCGGCTCTGGCCGCGGTGGCCGGGGTCATGTACGGCATGCGCTTCGGCCAGATCGATTACCGCATCGGCTTCGTCACCGGCCTCAAGGCGTTCACCGCGGCCGTGCTGGGCGGCATCGGCAACATCTCCGGCGCCATGCTCGGCGGCTTCGTCCTGGGGATGGTGGAG
Source organism: uncultured Acidimicrobiia bacterium (assembly GCA_963765955.1). Classification (GTDB taxonomy): domain Bacteria; phylum Actinomycetota; class Acidimicrobiia; order Acidimicrobiales; family AC-14; genus JAXDMK01. The sequence goes on along the minus strand of CAVXYA010000004.1, from coordinate 174,478 downwards.
GTCATGGCCGTGCAGTACATCCCCCACGGCTCCGCCTGGCGGGACGCGTGGGCGTTCGCGGTGCTGATCCTGGTGCTGGTGTTCCGGCCGTCGGGCCTGCTGGGCGAGCGAGTGGCCACCCGCGCATGACGGGTTCGCCGTTCGGACGGGTGCGCCTGGCCGCGGGCCCGGTGGTGGGGGCGCTGGTGGCCCGGGTGCCGCCCCGGGGGGCGTCCGTCGTCGGCGCCGTCCTGGTGGTGGTCGGCAGCCTCTCGCCGTGGGCGACGTTCGGCGGCTTCCCGGGAAAGATGTCGCTCGCTGGGTTCCCCGGCGGGGCCCGCCAGTTCACCCTGGTCCTGGTGTCGGCGGCGGCGCTGGCCGTGGTGAAGCGGCCCGGCCGGCGGCGGGCGGGGATCATGGCCGCCACCGGCGTGATCGCGGTGGCCGGCTACAACGTGGTCGCCATCGCCGGCGAGGGCGGCGGCCTGGGGGGCGTCGCCTACGGGGCGTGGTTGACGGTGGCGGGCGGGCTGGTGTTGCTGGCCGCCTTTGTCGCCATCCCGGCTTCTGACGAACGGCCGCTACCCGAGGACTGGCCCCGATTGGCCCCGCCTCTGGAGTGGGCCGCGGTGGTCGGGGCGGTGGGGGCGGTGCTGTTCCTCACCGTGTGGGGGCTCGGCATCGACGAGTCGAGCCGGTTCGTGTCGTGGCTGGTGTTCGTCGTCGCGGCGTCGCTCACCGTGTCCCGCCTCGGCCTGTTCTCGTGGCTGGAGGAGCTGGTCGCCCGCCACCGGTCGGTGGCGCTGGGGGCGGCCGCGGTGGCGTCGCTGGCCTTCCCCTTCACCCAGGACGGCAACGCCTACTGGATCCGGGTGTTCGCCTCGATCGGCGTGTTCGCGGCCGCCGCCCTCGGGCTGAACGTGGTGGTAGGCCTGGCCGGGCTGCTCGACCTCGGGTACGTGGCCTTCTTCGGCGTCGGCGCCTACGTGGGGGCCCTGTTCGCCGGCGCCGCCCTCACCACCGTCGACATGCACCTGCCCTTCCTCCTGGTCGTCCTCCTGGGCGCGGTCATCGCCGCCGCCTTCGGGGTGCTGCTCGGCGCCCCGACCCTCCGATTACGGGGGGACTACCTCGCCATCGTCACCCTCGGCTTCGGCGAGATCTTCCGCATCGCGGCCAACAACTGGGACGGTCTCACCCGCGGCCCCAACGGGATCTCGGGGGTGCCCAACCTGGCGGTGGGCGACTACGACTTCGGCGCCAGCCACGAGGTGCTCGGGGTCACCCTGCCCGGGTTCGCCAACTACTACTACGTCGAGCTGCTCCTGCTGACGTTCGCCATCGTGGCCTTCACCCGGCTCAACGGCAGCCGCATCGGGCGGGCGTGGGTGGCCATCCGGGAGGACGAGGTGGCGGCCGCGGCCATGGGCGTCGACACCGTCCGCCTCAAGCTGCTCGCCTTCGCCATCGGCGCCTTCATGGCCGGGGCCGCGGGGACGGTGAACGCTCACGTCACCACCCAGGTGTCGCCCGACTCCTACACGTTCCTGGAGTCGATCCTGCTGGTGGCGGCGGTGGTGCTGGGCGGGATGGGGAGCGTGCCGGGGGCGCTGCTCGGGTCGGCTGCCCTCCTCGTGATCCCCGAGAAGCTGCGGGCGTTCCAGGACAAGCGGCTCCTGCTCTTCGGGGCGGCGTTGATCCTGATGATGCGGTTCCGGCCCGAGGGCATCGTCCCCAGCCGGCGCCGGCAGCGGGAGTTCCGGGACGAGGAGGGGGGCGCCGACGCCAGCGGCGCCCCGCCGGGGTCGGCCATGGCCGGTGCGCCATGACCGACGCCCGCCGTCGCCCCGCCCATCCTCCAGGCCCGGAAGGTCACCAAGCGATTCGGCGGGCTGGTGGCGGTGCACGAGGTCGACCTCGACGTGGGGGAGCGGGAGATCGTCGGCCTCATCGGCCCCAACGGGGCGGGCAAGACGACGTTCTTCAACTGCCTGACGGGGATGCTGGAGCCGACGTCGGGCCAGGTGCTCTACCGGGGCGAGGAGCTGCCCGGCAACCCGGCCCGGGTCACCAAGGCCGGCGTGGCCCGCACGTTCCAGAACATCCGCCTGTTCCCCAACATGACCGCCCTCGAGAACGTGCTGGTGGGGCGGCACTGCCGCACCCGGGCGGGCGTGCTGGCCGCCATCGGCCGGGGGCCTGCCTTCCGCCGCGAGGAGCGGGAGTCGGAGGCCCGGTCGACCGAGCTGCTGGCCTTCGTCGGCCTGTCCCGCCACCGGGACACGCTGGCCAAGAACCTCCCCTACGGAGACCAGCGCCGGCTGGAGATCGCCCGGGCCCTGGCCACCGACCCCGGCCTGCTCCTCCTCGACGAGCCCACCGCGGGGATGAACCCCAACGAGACGGGGGCGGCGATGGACCTGGTCCGACGGGTGCGCGACCAGGGCCTGTCGGTGGTGGTCATCGAGCACGACATGCGCTTCATCTTCAACCTGTGCGACCGGGTGGCGGTGCTGGTGCAGGGGTCGAAGCTGGTGGAGGGCAGCCCGTCCGAGGTGCAGTCCGACCCCCGGGTGATCGAGGCCTACCTGGGCGCCCCCGCGGCTACATGAGCGCCTTGCTCGAGGTCAACGACGTCCGGGTGTCGTACGGCCGCATCGAGGCGGTCAAGGGGGTGAGCTTCTCGGTCGAGGCCGGGAGCTTGGTGACGCTCATCGGCAGCAACGGGGCGGGCAAGACCACCGTGTTGCGCACCGTGTCCGGGCTGCTGCGGCCGACCTCCGGGGAGATCCTGTTCGACGGCGAGCGCATCGACCAGGTGCCGGCCCACGAGATCGTGGAGCGGGGCCTCGCCCACGCCCCCGAGGGCCGGCGCATCTTCCCTCGCATGACCGTCGAGGAGAACCTCGACCTGGGCGCCTTCACCCGGTCCGACGGCCAGGAGGCGATAACCGGCGACCGCGATGGCGTCTACGAGCGGTTCCCGGTGCTGGGGGAGCGGCGGTCCCAGGCCGCCGGAACGCTGTCGGGGGGCGAGCAGCAGATGCTGGCCATGGGCCGGGCGCTCATGTGCCGGCCCCGCCTGCTCATGCTCGACGAGCCGTCGATGGGACTGTCGCCGATCATGATGCGCCGCATCTTCGACGCCCTGGCCGAGCTGAAAGCCGCCGGCACCACCGTGCTGCTGGTGGAGCAGAACGCGTCCGCCGCCCTGGCCCTGGCCGACGAGGCCCACGTCCTGGAGACGGGCCGCATCGTCCTGTCCGGCACCGGCGCCGACCTCCGTGACAACCCCCAGGTGCGCAAGGCCTACCTGGGCGAGGACTGAGCGCCACGCCCGTTTGCGTTTTCGATCATCGGTAGCGCCCCAGATCAGGAGCGCGGGGCTGATTTCAGGGCGCTAGAAGCGCACGAAACGCCGTGGCATGACTGCGGCAGCGGCCGGTGGCCGAGTGCACGCAATCTCCTACGCCACCCCGACCCGGGTGAGGACGTCCTCGACGGGGGCGACCAGGCCGGTGACGAAGGGGCCGAACTCGGCGTAGACGGCCGACGCCTGGTCGAAGCGCATCTCGTGGACGCACTCCTTGAGGGCGACGGGATCGGCGGCGAAGAGGGTGACGGCCCACTCCCAGTCGTCGAGGCCGGTGGACCCGGTGATGAGCTGCAGCACCCGGCCCGCGTACTGGCGGCCCACCCGCCCGTGGCCCTCCATCAGCGCCCGCCGCTCCTCGAAGGGCAGGGTGTACCAGTTGCCGGTGAGGTCGCGGCGCTTCGACATCGGGTAGAAGCACAGGGCCCGCTTGCCCTCGGGCGGGAGCACCGGGTGCAGCCGGGGCTCGAGGCGCTCGGGGGGCATGCCCTCGGCGTACTCCGACACCTCGGTGAGCGACACGTAGGAGTCGGCCATCACCAGCCCGGCGGCGGACAGGTCGGCCTGGAAGCCCTGGAGCCGCCACAGGTCGGGCCCTACCGCCATGAACCCCAGGTCGGCCTTGTGGCCGAGGACGGCGAAGGTGACCACCTGGTGGTCGTCGGCCTGGCATGCCTTGACCGCGGCCACCACCGCCTCCCGCTCGACGGCCCCCGTCGGCGCCTTGCAGAACAGGTGGAGCACGCCCCACCCGGTGGACGGGACGACGGGCGCGGTGGGGGACGTGTCGGTCACCCTCTCATTCTACGAACCACCGGGTGACGGACGCGACGGAGGGGCCGGCGGACCGGCCCCTCCGACAACGCTGGTGCGGCAGTGAGACGACTTAGAAGTCGTCCATCCCGCCGGGGACGTCGTTGTGGCCTTCGTGGCCGGGCATGGGCCGGTCGACGATGACGGCCTCGGTGGTGAGGAACAGCCCGGCGATCGACGCCGCGTTCTGCAGGGCCGACCTCGTCACCTTGGCTGCGTCGATGACGCCGGCCTTGAACAGGTCCTCGTAGTCGCCGGTGGCGGCGTTGAGGCCGGTGGCGCCTTCGAGGTTGCGAACCCGCTCGACGACGACTCCACCCTCCATGCCGGCGTTGACCGCGATCTGCTTCAGCGGCTCCTCCAGCGAGCGGGAGACGATGCGGACGCCCGTGGCCTCGTCGCCGACCATGTTGGCGGCCAGCTCGTTGACCCGGACCTGCGCCCGCAGCAGGGCGACCCCACCACCGGGGACCACGCCCTCCTCGACGGCAGCCTTGGTGGTGCTGACTGCGTCCTCGATGCGGTGCTTCTTCTCCTTGAGCTCCACCTCGGTGGCGGCTCCCACCTTGATGATGGCCACACCGCCGGAGAGCTTGGCCAGGCGCTCCTGGATCTTCTCGGCGTCGTAGTCGGAGTCGGTGTTCTCCAGCTCGGCCCGCAGCTGGGCGACCCGGCCCTTGATGTCGATCTCGGCACCGGCCCCTTCGACCAGGGTCGTCTCGTCCTTGGTGACGGTCATGACCCGGGCCCGGCCCAGCATGTCGAGGGTGACGTTGTCGAGCTTGAGGCCGACGTCCTCGGAGATGACCTGGCCACCGGAGAGGATGGCGAGGTCCTGCAGCATGGCCTTGCGGCGCTCGCCGAAGCCGGGAGCCTTGACCGCGACCGACTTGAACGTGCCCCGGATCTTGTTGACCACCAGGGTGGCGAGGGCCTCGCCCTCGACGTCCTCGGCGATGATCACGAGGGGCTTGGCCGTCTGCATGACCTTCTCGAGCACCGGCAGCAGGTCACGGACGGCCGAGATCTTGCCTGCGAAGAGCAGGATGTAGGGGTCGTCGAGGACCGCCTCCATGCGCTCGGGGTCGGTGACGAAGTAGGGGGAGATGTAGCCCTTGTCGAGGCGCATGCCCTCGACCAGCTCCAGCTCCATGCCGAAGGTCTGCGACTCCTCGACGGTGATGACGCCGTCCTTGCCCACCTTGTCGATGGCGTCGGAGATGGTGTCGCCGATCTCCTGGTCGGCGGCGGAGATGGACGCCACCTGGGCGACCTGCTCCTTGGTCTCGACGTCGACGGCGATGTCCTTGATGCCCTCGACGGCCCGGGCCACGGCGGCCTCGATGCCCTTCTTGAGCGACATGGGGTTGGCACCGGCGGCCACGTTGCGCAGCCCCTCGCGGACCATGGCCCAGGCCAGGACGGTGGCGGTGGTCGTGCCGTCACCGGCGACGTCGTCGGTCTTCTTGGCGACTTCCTTGACCAGTTCGGCGCCGATGCGCTCGTAGGGGTCCTGGAGCTCGATCTCCTTGGCGATGGACACGCCGTCGTTGGTGATCGTGGGCGCGCCCCACTTCTTGTCGAGGACGACGTTGCGGCCCTTCGGGCCCAGCGTCACTCGTACTGCGTCGGCCAGCTGGTTCATGCCGCTCTCGAGGGCGCGGCGGGCGCTCTCGTCGAACGCGATCATCTTGGACATCGGTGTGTGCTCCTCCGTGGAACCGTTAGCACTCTCTCGGTGTGAGTGCTAACAGAATACCCACGGATCGGAGGGGTTTGGCAACCGAGGGGTGAGAGTGCCAGCCGCGGCGACCGGCTGGCGACCGGCGGGAGGCCTCAGCCGCCGGCGACGGCGGGGATGATGGAGACGGTCTGGCCCTCGGCCACGGCGGTATCGAGGCCCTTGAGGAAGCGGACGTCCTCGTCGGCCACGAACACGTTGACGAAGCGCCGGAGCTGGCCGTCGTCGCCGAACAGGCGGGCCCGGAAGCCGGGATGGGCGGTCTCCAGGCCGGCGAGGACCTGGCCGACCGTCGTCCCGTCGACCTTGACCTCGCCCTCGCCCCCCGACAGGGAGCGGAGCTGGGTGGGGATGCGGACGGTGGCCATTACCCGATTTCCTCCATCAAATTTCCTCCTGGTTCCCCATGGCCTCTTCGAAGGCGGCCATCGTGGGGGCGATGGTGATGGTGGGCCCGACGAGGGGCGCGATCGCCTCGAGGGTCTTGAGCCCGTGGCCGGTGATGTAGGCCACGACCCGCTCGTCGCGGCGCACGACGCCCGGACGCGGCCAGCTTGCCCAGGGTGGCGACGGTGACGCCGCCGGCGGTCTCGGCGAAGATCCCCTCGGTGCGGGCCAGCAGGAGGATGGCGTCGCGGATCTCGTCGTCGGTGACCGACGTGAGGGCGCCGCCGCTCGAGCGCACCGTCTCCAGGGCGTAGAAGCCGTCGGCCGGGTTGCCGATGGCCAGCGACTTGGCGATCGTCTTGGGCTTCACCGGGCGGATGAAGTCGTGGCCCTCCATGAAGGCGGTGGCCACTGGCGAGCAGCCCTCGGCCTGGGCCCCCGAGATGCGGACGTGGGGCTCCTCGTCGAGCAGGCCCACCTTCCACAGCTCCTCGAAGCCCTTGGCGATCTTGGTCAGCTGGGAGCCCGACGCCACCGGGACGATCACGTGGTCGGGCGCCTGCCATCCGAGCTGCTCGGCCGTCTCGAAGGCGAGGGTCTTGGACCCCTCGGCGTAGTAGGTACGCAGGTTGACGTTGACGAACGCCCACGTGGGACGCTCCGACGCCAGCTCGGCGCACAGCCGGTTGACGTCGTCGTAGCTGCCGTCGACGGCCACCAGGTTGGGCCCGTAGACGGCGGTGGTGACCACCTTGCCCGACTCCAGGTCGGAGGGGATGAACACCACGTGGCGCATGCCGGCCCGGGCCGCGTGGGCGGCCACCGAGTTGGCCAGGTTGCCGGTGGAGGCACAGGCGGCCACCTTGAACCCCATGGCCCGGGCCCGGGCCAGGGCCACCGACACCACCCGGTCCTTGAACGACCCGGTGGGGTTGAGGGTGTCGTTCTTGAGCCACAGCTCGCCCAGCCCCAGCTGGGCGGCCAGGCGGTCGGCCCGCACCAGGGGGGTGAAGCCGGCGCCCAGGTCGACGGCCCCGTCGTTGACGGCGGGCAGCAGGTTGGCGTAGCGCCAGATCGACGTCGGCCCCGCGGCTATCGACTGGCGGGTGGTGGCGGCGGCGATCCCGTCGTAGTCGTAGGTGACCTCCAGGGGCCCGAAGCACCAGTCGCAGACGTGGAGGGCCTCCGCCGGGAAGGCGCGTCCACACTCACGACATCGAAGACCCTCGACGAAGGACATGTTTTCTCCCGATCATCGTTCCGGGCGGTGGCACCTGGTCGTTTCCCGCCGGGTGGCGGGGCGTGCTGGTTGTCGCGGTTTCGTCGGGCCCGGTCCCTCGACCGCTCTGGATGAGTTGCCTTCATCATAGGGGAGGCGGGAGCATGCCGTGTGCCCGCCAAATCGCCTCGCCGCCGGACGTTGGGGCGGGTGTCGGTGTGCCTGCCGGCCCGCAACGAGGAAGCGACGGTCGGGGAGATCGTGGCCACTGTCGTCCGGGAGCTGGTCGACGGGCTGGGTGCGGTCGACGAGGTGGTGGTGGTCGACGACGGGTCAACCGACGGCACCGCGGCAGTGGCCGCCGCCGCGGGGGCGATCGTGGTGGCGGCCGACGACGTGCTGCCCGGCATGGGGCGGGGGACGGGGAAGGGCGAGGCGCTGTGGAAGTGCCATTCACGTGGCCACCGGCGACGTCCTGGTGTTCTGCGACGCCGACCTGCGGGACTTCGACCCCTCGTTCGTGACCGGGCTCCTGGCGCCCCTGGCCGCTGCCGACGTGGGCTTCGTCAAGGGGTACTACGACCGCCCGGTCGGGGGCGGGCGGGTGACAGAGCTGGTGGCCCGGCCCGCCATCGGGCTGTTCTTCCCCCACCTGGCCGCCATCCGCCAGCCCCTCGGAGGCGAGTTCGCTGCCCGCCGGGAGGTATTGGAAACGGTGCCGTTCGTCCAGGGCTACGGGGTCGACCTGGCCCTGCTGGTCGACGTGGCCGCTCAGTTCGGGATCGGGTGCATCGCCCAGGCCGACCTCGGGACCCGCACCCACCGCAACCGGTCGCTCGAGGAGCTGGGGGCTCAGGCCACGGCCGTGCTGCGGGTGGCGCTGCTGCGGGCGGGCGTGGAGGAGCGGGCCGGCTGGGACCCGTCCGACGTGGCCCAGCGCCCGCCCATGATCGAGGTCGAGGAGTACCGGGCCGTCCGGGCCGGCCGGGTGGCGTAGGGCTCAGCGTCCCCCGCCGGTCGATCGGCGGGCCAGCTCGGCGGACACGACTGCATCCACGCAGCCGAGTGGGTCCCACAGGGCCTCGTCCATGCCGAAGCGCTCGACCAGCGACACCACCGTCACGCTCGCGGGGAGCTCGGACGGGACCTCGTCGGCCTCCACCCCGCCGGCCACGACGAGCACGGGGACGCCCGCCTCGATGGCCAGCTGGACCACCCCGCCGACGGCCTTGCCGGTGAACGACTCGGCGTCGAGGTGGCCCTCGCCGGTGACCACCAGGTCGGCCCCCGCGATGCGTTCGGCCAGGTCGAGGGCGTCGGCCACCAGGTCGAAGCCGGGGACGAGGACGGCCCCGGCCGCGGCCAGTCCCCCGGCCAGGCCGCCGGCGGCGCCCGACCCGGGCAGGTCGCGGACGTCGACGCCGTAGTCGCGGACGTAGACCTCGGCCAGCCGCTCCAGGCGGCGCCGGAGGAGGGCCACCTGGGCCGGCGTCGCCCCCTTCTGGGGGGCGAACACCTCGGCCGCGTCGACGAAGCGGGTGGTGACGTCGCACGCCACCAGCACCTCGACCGCCGCCCCCAGCCGGCGCCGGGGGTTGAGGGCGGTGAGGGCGGCCAGGCCGCCGTCGGTGGTGGCCGACCCGCCCACGCCCACGATGACCCGGGTGGCGCCGGCGTCGAGGGCGGCCGCGATGCAGCTCGCCGGTGCCGCGGGTGGACGCCCGCAGGGGATCGTTGCCCTCCGGCCCGCCGGCCAGGCCGATCCCCGACGCCCGGGCCATCTCGACCACCGCCGTGCCGCCCGCCTGCATCCGCCACTCGGCCGTCACCCGGTCGCCCAGGGGCCCGGTGACGACCGTGTGCCGAGGGGTCCCGCCCAGCGCCTCCAGCGTCCCTTCGCCGCCGTCGGCCACCGGCACCTGGTCGCACGACCATCCCGCCCGCTCGGCCGCCCCGGCGACGGCCGCCGCCACCTGGCCCGCGGTGGCGGTGCCCCGGAACTTGTCGGGCGCCGCGACCACCCGCATCGCCCGTGGGAGGCCCATTCCCATGGCGTTATCGTGGCCCATGGCCGACGCCCTCCCGCCGGTCGTGATGGTGTCCAACCGGGGACCCGTCACGTTCACCCGCAACGACGACGGCGAGCTGGTCGCGGGCCGGGGCAGCGGCGGGCTGGTGTCGAGCCTGGGGCCCATCATGAAGGAGATCGGCGCCACCTGGATCGCGGCGGCCATGACCGACGCCGACCGCGATGCGGCCGCCGGCGGGGTGGTCGACGCCAAGGGCTACAAGGTGCACGCCCTGGCCATCGACGAGGGCGCCTACCGCATGGCCTACGACGTGGTGTCCAACGCCACCCTGTGGTTCCTGCACCACGGCCTGTTCGACCTCTCCCGGCGTCCCCGGCTCGACCGGCGATGGGCCGAGGCGTGGGTGGCCTACCGCGACGTCAACCACGCCTTCGCCCGGGCCGTCATCGACCAGGCCGAGGAGAACGCCGTCGTCCTGGTGCAGGACTACCACCTGGCCCTGGTCGGCACCTGGCTGGCCCAGGAGCGGCCCGACCTGCGGCCGGTGCACTTCACCCACACCCCGTTCTGCTCGCCGGACGTGCTGCGGGTGCTGCCGTCGGGCGCGGCCGAGGAGCTCCTGAGCGGGATGGCCAGCCACCTGGCCTGCGGCTTCCACGCCCAGCGCTGGGCCGACAACTTCGCCGCCTGCTGCTCGGAGGTGCTGGGCTGGGAGCCGACGACCTTCGTGTCGCCCATCTGCCCCGACGTGGCCGACATGGAGGAGGTGGCCGGCTCCGACGAGTGCCGGGCCGAGATCGAGCGGTTCGACGAGCTGCTGGCCGGGCGCCAGGTGATCGTGCGGGTCGACCGCATCGAGCTGTCGAAGAACCTGCTGCGGGGCTTCCTGGCCTTCGACGACCTGCTCCGCACCCGGCCCGAGTGGCGGGGGCGGGTGGTGTTCGTGGCCCAGGCCTACCCGTCGCGCGAGTCGCTGCCCGAGTACCTGGCCTACCGCCAGGAGGTGGAGGTGCAGGCCCGCCTGCTCAACGAGCGGTGGGCCACGCCGGGCTGGGACCCCATCGTCCTCGACACGTCGGACAACTTTCCCCGGTCGGTGGCCGCCCTGCTGCGCTACGACGTGCTGCTGGTCAACCCGGTGCGCGACGGCCTCAACCTGGTGGCCAAGGAGGGGGCCCTCCTCAACCGCAACAACGGCGTGCTCGCCCTCAGCCGGGAGGCGGGGGTGTGGGACGAGCTGGGCGGCACCGCCCTGGAGGTCAACCCCTTCGACGTGGCCGGCACGTCCGACGTGCTGTCGACGGCGCTGGCCATGGCCCCCGCCGAGCGGTCGGCCCACGCCGCCGCCCTGCGCAAGGCGGCCGAGGCCCGTGTCCCCCGCGACTGGCTCGACGACCAACTGGGCCTGGTCGCTAGGTCGGAGGCGACGACCCGCCGGCGGGACTGACCGGGCCCTCCGGGTCAACGCCGTCCGGCCGCTCGCCATCGGGCGCCTCGAGGAGGTCGCGGAGAAGGCGGAGGACGCCCTCGGGACCGTCGACCACCATGTCGGCCCGATCGAGCAGCTCGGCCGGCGATTCCTGGCTGCGCACCGCCACCCGGGCCACGGTGGCGCCGTCGTCGCGCCATCCGGTCGAGGGTGTCGAACGCCTCGAGGTCGCCCCGGTCATCGCCCACGAACATCACGTGGGTCAGCCCCTCCGCCGCCTCGGCCAGCACCAGGCCCTTGTCGTGGGGGAGCGGCGGACGCAGCTCGAACGACATCCGGGCCGGGTGGACGGCAAGCCCGGTGCGGGCCGCGGTCTCCGCCGTCCACCGCTCGGCGAGGTCGGCGTACCCCGGGGAGACGCGGAAGTGGACGGCCATGGTGAGCCCCTTGCGCTCGATACCGAGGGCGGGGGGCAGCTCGGCCTCGGCCAGGGCCGCCACCTCGGCGACGACCCTTCGCCAGGGCCTGGCCTCCGGGAGTGGACGCACCCCCTCGGGGGTCACCGATTCCAGGCCGTACAGGCCGGTGAGGGCCAGCCCCCGGCCCCCCAGGTGCTCGGCCAGGAACGCGCCCGGGCGGCCCGAGATCACCCCCACCCGGGCGTAGCGGCGGGCCAGGTCACCCAGCGCGTCGGCCGCCCCCAGGATGGGCCGGGCCGAGGAGGGGTCGTCGACGATGGTGGCCAGGGTGCCGTCGAAGTCGGAGAACACGCCGGCCGACCGGGCGTGGGCACCGAACCGCGAGATCATGCCGGGACGATCATGGCGGGGAGATCATGCCGGGGAAAATGCCACGGGGCAGGCCATGCCCGGTATCTTTGCCGCGGTGCCCCGACATGCGGTGCCTCCGTCCCATAGGGCCAACCGGCGGAGGCCCCTTGGTGGGTAGGCGCGTCCGGCGGGGATTTCGCCTACCGGCGGTGCTGCTGGCGGGCACCGTCGTCCTTTCGCCGGTCCTCGCCTCGTGCAGCGAGAGCAAGGTGGAGGTCGCCTACCGCCCCAAGGTCGGGGACACCTTCCGGTACGAGCTGAAGGTGCGGTCGGTCACCGAGACCCGCCTGGGCACCGCCGCCCCCGAGCGCACCGTCGACGAGGCGGTGCTGGAGGCCACCGACACCGTCCTCGAGGCGGGGCCGGAGGAGGTGCGGGTGCAGGTTGTGCTGCGCCGGTCGGGTTCGCCCGACCGCAGCTTCGTGGTGCGCTTCGACCGGGCGGCCCAGCTGTCGGGGGTGGAGACGGTGGAGGGCCTGCCGCCGGGCATCCTCGGTCCCCTCGCCTTTCCCGAGTTCCTGCCGGCGGCGGCCGCGGCCCCGCCCCGGGGGATGCTTGCCCCCGGCGAGAAGTGGAAGATCGACTCCCGGCCCGTGCTTCCGGGCGGGGTGGAGGCCCACTTCGAGGGCACCGGGCGGCTGGTCAAGGTGGGGTCGTCAGGGGGCCGCAAGGTGGCGTCGCTGACGTCCGAGACCCGGCTGCCGCTGAGGAGCTCGAGCCGGGTAGGGCCCATCACGGTGGCCCTCGAGGGCGTCGAGACCACCAGCGCGTCCGCCACCCGGGTCGTGTCCGACGGCTCGGTGGATTCGGCGGAGTCGTTGACCAAGGGCGACTTCCAGGTCACCCTCACCGGTCCCGGGGGCGAGGACGCGGCCCCGGTGACGGGCACCATGACGGTCGAGGTGCGCTCGGAGACCCGCCGCCTCTCGTAGTGGGCGCGGCCGGCGCGGCTCAGATGGTGGTGGAGGTCGTCGACGCGGTGCGGGCGACGTCGGCGCCGAGCAGGACGATGACGCTGGCCCCCTGCGCGTCGGGCACCGCCGGTGAGTTGAGCGGCTGCACCGCCGACGGCTGAAGTCCGAGGGTGAGGGCGATGGCCTGGGCCTCGGCCTGGTAGCCGGCGGCGTACTGGACGGTGCTGGCGTCGAGGGCCTTGGTGGCGTCGACCGCGTCGAGGGTGTTGTAGCCCAGGGCCTTGAGGGTGTCGGCGTTCTGGGACCCGAGGCCCCGGATGCCGGTGCCGTTGGCGACGAGGACGGTGACGTCCGCCGGCGCCCGGGCGGGGAGGGTGGTGTTGCTCGGCGCCGTTGGCTGGGTGACCCCTGAGGGGCCGTTGTCGGGGATGGTGGTGTCGCCGGCGTCGACGCCCACGCCCGACCCGCCGTCGAAGTCGGTGTCGAATGCCTGGAGGAGCACGATGCCGAGCACCGCGGCCACGACCAGCAGGATGGCCCCCCGGGCGCCGGCGCTGTTGCTGCCCGACGGCGGACGTCCTCCGCCGGCCCGGTTGGCGGGTTGGTTCACGCCCGGCGCCCGGCACGGTGCCAGTCGGCGGACTGGCATTCGGGGAGACGGGCCACGGCTACCTCGGCCCTGAGGCGTCGCCGGCGCGGCCCCGCCAGGCCCGCCCCGTCACCGGCTGCGGCGCTCGGCCGGAGGACCCTCGATGCGGGCCCGCCGGCGGTCGACGCGCAGGCGGCGCAGGCGACGGACGACGAGCGGGTCATAGGTGACGGCTTCCGGCGAGGTGAGCAGGACGCCGAGCACCTGGTAGTAGCGGGTCGGGGAGAGGGCGAACCGCTGCCGGATGGCGGCCTCCTTGGAGCCCGGCTCCTTCCACCAGGTGCGCTCGAAGTCGAGGATCGCCCGGTCGCGGTCGGAGAGTGCCATTGGTGTCAGGCTGCCCTCCGGGAGGTCGAAGTTCAAGGATCCCCCCGGTGTGGCCCCTCGGCGTCGTCCGAGGTGGGGCCACCGACGGTCGCTCCACGCTCCTCGGCGGCCCTGGCGCGTTCGGCACGGGCTCAGGCTAATCGGGGATGCCCCCGCCGGGCTTCGGTAGCCTGGGTGGTCACGCCGGTGTGGCGCAGTCCGGTAGCGCAGGCGACTTGTAATCGTCAGGCCGTCGGTTCGAATCCGACCACCGGCTCGAGAGTCAGACCAGGGCGGGCGACCGATCGGGCGCGGCCCGGGCCGCCAGGTGGCCCTCCACCTTGCGCTTGATGCGCTGGAGGGCGTTGTCGATCGACTTCACGTGCCGGCCGAGCTGCGCTCCGATCTCCTGGTACGAGCGTCCTTCGACGTAGAGGTGGAGGACGTCGACCTCGAGCTCCGAAAGCATGCGGGCCAGCGACGCCTGCATGTCGGCCAGGTCCTCCGACGACACCAGCTCGTCGGCCGGGTCGGGCACCTGGTGGTGGGGCAGCTCGTCGACCAGGCGCTCGCCGGGGTCGTCGACCAGGCGCAGTCCCCACAGCGACACGTACTGGTTGAGGGGACGGTGCTTCTGGCGGGTGGCGGTCTTGATGGCGGTGATGATCTGGCGGGTGATGCACAGCTCGGCGAAGGCCCGGAACGACGCCTCCCGTTCCGGCCGGTAGTCGCGGACGGCCTTGAACAGGCCGATCATCCCCTCCTGCTCGAGGTCGTCGAGGTCGCCGCCGGCGATGAAGTAGCCGCGGGCCTTGGACCGGGCGAAGCGCCGGTAGCGCTCGAGCAGCAGGTTGAGGGCCTCCTCCTCCCCCAGGTGGCACCGGTCGACCAGCATGTCGTCGGGGACCTCGGCGGTGCTGGGAAGGCTGGTGGTGCGGAGGAAGGGCAAGCTGCTCCCTGGGTGGCTGCGACGCGGGCTGCGATGTCGGGTGCTCCGAGTGACGATTGTCTTACGCCGAGGTGAACATTTCAATGGCTGGAGCCGAAATTCAGCCGCTACCGTTCTGGGCCCGCCGGCGGGCCACCTCGTAGAGGGCGAGCGTGCCCGCGGCGGCCACGTTGAGCGACGGCAGGGTGCCGGCCATGGGGATCGACACCACCACGTCGCACCGCTGGCGGGCCAGGCGGGAGAGGCCGTCGCCCTCCGACCCCACGACCAGCAGCAGCGGCTCGCCGGCCAGCCCGAGGTCGAACAGGCTGGTGTCGCCGTCGTCGGCCAGGCCCACGACCCAGCAGCCCAGCTCCTTGGCCCGGGCCAGGGCCGAGGGCAGGCCCGCCACCAGGGCGATAGGCACGTGCTCCACCGCCCCCGCCGCCGCCTTCGTCACCGCCGGGGTGACGTGGGCCGCCCGCCGCCGGGGGACCACCGCGCCGGTGGCCCCCGCCCCGTCGGCGCTGCGCAGGAGGGCACCGACGTTCTGCGGGTCGGTGACCCCGTCGAGGGCCAGGACGAACGGTCGGGGAGCGTCCGGGTCCGGGGGCCGGCACAGCTCGTCGAAGTCGGCCTCGGGGAGGGGGGCGGCGTGGGCCAGGACGCCCTGGGGGGCCTCGGTGGCGGCCTCGCGGTCGAGGGCGGCCCGGGACGTGTGGCGGATGGGCACGCGTCGCCGCTCGGCTTCGGCGATGATCTCCACGAGGATCGGGGACTGGTCGACGCCCTCCGCCATCCACACGTCGTAGACCTTGCGCCGACCCGCCCGGAGGAGCTCGGCCACCGCCTGGCGCCCCTCCACCTGCTCACCGCCGGGACCGTCCGTGCCCGTCGCCTTGGGTCGGGCCGACGTCGAGCGGGGGTGTCCCTGGGCGTTGACGCGCGCCGACTTCGGAGCGACTGCGCTGCGCGGGAGGGGCTGGGCGCGTCCTCCGGACTTCGAGGTGGCCCGTCGGGACGGGCCGGGGCCGGGGTTTCCTCGCCCCGGAGCCGGCGGGCGTGCTACGGGAGCGCCTCGTCGAGCTTGGCCTCGGCCTCTTCCTCGGTGACGCTGAGGGCGAAGGTGAGCTCGGACACCAGGATCTGGCGGGCCTTGGTGAGCATGCGCTTCTCGCCCGCCGAGAGGCCCTTGTCCTTCTCCCGGATCGACAGGTTCCGGACCACCTCGGCGACCTGGTAGATGTCGCCCGACTTCAGCTTCTCGACGTGGTTCTTGAACCGCCGTGACCAGTTGGTGGGCATCCGCGCCTCCTTCTTGCGAAGGACGGCGAAGACCTCCTCGACCTCTTCGTCGTTGATGACCTCGCGCAGACCGACCTCTTCGGTGTTGTCCGCCGGCACCATGAGGGTCAGGTCGCCGTAGGCCAACCGGAGGACGAGATACTCCCGATCGGCTCCGAATGCATCCCGGCGTTCCCGCCGCTCGATGACCGCCGCCCCGTGGTGGGGGTAGACGACCTTGTCACCTACATCGAAGGGCATACTGCTCCCAGGGGAGGAAAAGCGCTGGTGGGGACCTCTCCAGAGTGCCAGGAATCGGGCCTCTACACCAACTGGTCGCTCACAGTGGGCTGACTCTCACCCGTAGCGGTCGAGAACGCTGCTCTCGGCCAGGCGGGAAAGGCCTTCCTGGATGGCCCGGGCCCGGCTCTCGCCCACGCCCTCGACCTCGTCGAGATCGTCGACCGTGGCCCGCAGGATCTTGGGCAGGGTGCCGAAGCGCTCCACGATGCGCTCGACGATGGCCTCCGGGAGGCGGGGGATCTTGTGGAGCAGCCGGAAGCCCTTGGGCTGGAGGCCGGCGTCGAGCTCGGCACCGGTGCCCGACAGGTGAAGCACGGCGGTGACCGACTTGAGGTCGAGCAGGTCCTCGGTGGTGAGGTCGGCCAGTCCCTCCATGGCGTCGGCCAGGTGCCAGCCCTGGTCGGCGTGGAAGTAGTCCTTGATCACCAGGCGCCGGTCGTCCTCCACCCCGCCCAGCAGCTCCTCCAGCTGGAGGCGGATGAGGCGGCCGTCGGTGCCCAGCTCGAGGATGTAGCCGTGGATCTCCTCGGCGATGCGTCGCACCATCTCCGTGCGTTGCAGGACGGTGACCACGTCGCGCACCGTGACCAGGTCCTCCACCTCCAGGGCGGAGAGCGAGCCCGACACCGCGTCGAGGCGGTTCTTGTAGCGCTCGAGGGTCTGCAGGGCCTGGTTGGCCCGGTTGAGGAGGCGGGTGGTGAGCTCCAGTGGGTGCTTGGTGGTGCCGTGGTAGACGGCGATCACCGACATGTCCTCCGACACCGAGATCACCGGCACGTGGATGGAGCGGGCCACCCTCTCGGCGGTGCGGTGGCGGGTGCCGGTCTCCGACGTTGGGACGTTGGGGTTGGGGACGAGGTGGACGTTGGCCCGGGCGATGCGGCTGGCGTCGGAGGCGAGGATGATGGCCCCGTCCATCTTGGCCAGCTCGGAGAGTCGTTGAGGGCTGAACTCGGCGTCGAGCAGGAAGCCGCCGGAGCAGATGGCGAGCACGTCGGGCCCGTCGCCGACGACGATGAGCGCCCCCCGGCTGCCCTGGAGGATGCGGTCGAGGCCGTCGCGCAGCGGTGTTCCGGGAGCGACCATGGCCAACGCGTCGATCAGGGCGACGTCGCGCCGAGCGGGCACCCTCAGGCCCCCGACCTTCCGCTCACACGGGACATTCTACTGGTTGATCTACCTGCCCAAACCTTCCTCAAGGGGCGTTGCCGCCCAGGCCCACCCGGGCGATGGCCTCGGCCAGGGTGGCGGCCCGGATGACCCGCACCCCGGGCGGTGCCTCCGGAGCCGAGGCCGGCACCACCGCGGTGGTGAAGCCCAGGCGGGCCGCCTCGGCCAGGCGTCGGGGGGTCTGGCCGACCAGGCGCAGCTCCCCGCCGAGGCCGATCTCGCCGCAGGCCACCAGGTCGTCGGGCAGCGGCCGGTTGTAGGCGGAGGAGGCCACCGCCAGGGCCAGGCCGAGGTCGGCACCCGGCTCCACCACCCGGACGCCCCCCACCGCCAGGGCGAACACGTCGGTGGCGGCGAGCTTGAGGCCCAGCTCGCGTTCGAGCACGGCCAGGAGGAGGGCCAGGCGGCCTCCGTCGACGCCCTGGGCCGACCGGCGGGGGTTGGGGACGGTGGAGGGCGTGGCCGCCACCAGGGCCTGCAGCTCGACCAGCAGCGGTCGCTGGCCCTCGAGCGTGGGCACGACCACGGAGCCGGGAACCCCGGGGCGCCGGTCGGCGAGGAAGAGGGCGCCGGCGTCGGGCACGCCCTCCAGGCCCCGGCCCGTCATCTCGAACAGGCCCAGCTCGTTGGTGGACCCGAAGCGGTGCTTGGTGGCCCGCAGCAGGCGGAGGGCGTGGTGGCGCTCGCCCTCGAACGACAGCACGGTGTCGACGACGTGCTCGAGCACCCGGGGGCCGGCCAGGCCGCCATCCTTGGTGACGTGGCCGACGACCACGATGGCCAGGTCGCGCTCCTTGGCCACCCGCACCAGCCGGTGGGTGCACTCCCGCACCTGGGTGACGGTGCCGGGGGCGGAGGCCAAGTCGGGGTCGAAGACGGTCTGGATGGAGTCGACCACCAGCACCGCCGGGGCCACCTCGTCGAGGGCGGTGAGGATCGCCGGCAGCTCGGTCTCGGCCAGGAGCCACAGGCGGGGATGGAGGGCGTCGAGCCGCTCGGCCCGCATGCGCACCTGCTGGGCCGACTCCTCGGCCGACACGAGCAGGCCCCGCTGGGCCGACCCGGCCATGGCCGCCAAGGCCTGGAGGAGCAGGGTGGACTTGCCGATGCCCGGCTCGCCGCCGATCAGGGTGACCGAGCCGGGGACCAGGCCGCCGCCCAGCACCCGGTCGAGCTCGGGGATGCCGGTGGACCGCGGCATCCACGCGGCCACGTCGACCTCGCCGATCGGCATGGCGCTGGGCGGCGGCGTGAGGCGGGGCGGCCGGGCGCGAGCGTGGGCTGCGCCGCCCGATCCGCCGGCGCCGGGCGGCGGCGCCATCTCCTCGTGCAAGGAGTTCCAGCCGCCGCACCCGGGACACCGCCCGGCCCACTTGACCGCCTCCGCCCCGCACTCGAAGCACTTGTAGATCGTCCGCACCCTGCCCATGGATCGCAGGCTAGGCAGGGGGTGAGACAGCCACGATGATCACGCCCGGAACTGTCACCAGTTCCCGGCCGGCCACGAACTGGTGACGCCTCTGGGCGCCAGGGCGCCCCGAACTGTCACCGGTTCGGGTTGGGGTGGTCACGCCAGGTCCTCCAGACCCGCCACTCTCGGGACGAGGAGGCCGAGGGCCAGGCAGGCCGGGCAGCACGCCTCGGCGGATGCCTGGAGGCCCCGGCGGCGCCCCCGGCGACGGACCCACAGGGCGATCCCGGCCAGGGCGACCAGGACGAGGACGGCGATGGCCGGTCCCTTGGCCGCTTCGAGGGCGTCCCGCGCCACCGGCCCGAGGGCGTAGCCGAGCACCAGGTGGAGCTGGAGGAAGACGCTGCTGCCCAGGACCAGGGCGGGCAGGGCCCGGGCCACGGGCACCCCCGAGCTGCCGGCGGCCAGCACCGTCACCGTCCGCAGGCCCGGCGTGGCCCGGCCGACGGCGAGGGCGGCGCCCCCCCGTCGCTCGACCAGGGCGGTGGCCGTCCCCAGCCGCTCGGCGGTGAGGCCGATGCGGGGACCCAGACGAGCGATCAGGGCCCGGCCCGGTCCCCGGCTGGCCAGCAGGAGGGCGCCCGTGCCCACCAGCGCCACCACCTCCAGGAGGACGACGGCCGCCCACAGGGGAACCGTGCCCGCCGCCGTGCGTTCCCCGAGCACGAGCACGACCAGGTCGGACGGGACGGGGATGGGGACGCCGGCCTCCATGGCCGCCAGGAGCACTCCCAGCCCGGGCAGGCCGAGCCCGGCGCCCGCTCCGCCCGCGGCGTCGGCGGCAGCGGCGGCGGCCGGCACAGTCCGCCTCCCGGCCATGACCACGCCCCTGCGCTGCCGTGCGCCCCGACCGCCGCCCTGCTACCGGCCGCCCGCGCTACCGGCGCACGGCGGCCAGCAGGCGGTCGCTGGTGGCGGTGATCTCCTGGACGGCCCGCTCGAAGGCCTCGGTGTTGGCCTTCGACGGCTGGCGGAAGCCGCTGATCTTGCGCACGAACTGGAGCGCGGCGGCCTCCACCTCCTCGGGCGTGACCGTCTCTTGGGTTCGCAGGGTCTTGATGCTCCGGCACATGGACCGAAGCTACCGCCGGGCCTGCCTCCTGCGCTTGCGGGCCCGCAGGCCGACGACGGCCAGGCCGGCGGCCACCAGGACCAGGGCGAGAGATCCGTAGACCAGGGGCGCCAGGCGGGTCAGGCGGCCGCTGGCGATCAGCTCGATTCGCTCTCCGAGCATTGGTGTCCACACCGCCCGGCCGCCCTCGACGGTCGGCGTGTTGGCCTCCACGTCTCCCGGTAGCTTGGCCGACACCAGCACCCGCACCCGATCCCCGAGGGTGTCGCCGAACCGCCGCCGCAGCCCCTCCAGGTCAAGGCCGAGGTCGAAGTCGCCGAGCGCTGCCTGCAGCTCGGCGTCGCTCAGCCCGACCAGCCCGCGGCCCAGGTCGACGACGCCCGAGAACGAGGTCTGCGTGCGCAGCAGCGAGCTCTCCCGGGTCACCCGGAAGTCCCGGAACGGCCCCTCGGGGCCGCTGAGCTGGGCTGCCACCCGCATCGCCTCCTCGGGATCGTCGAACTTCCTGGACACCCGTAGCCAGGTGAGGCCGTCGTCCTCCTTGGCCGGGCCGGCCACCTCCCAGCCGGCCTGGCGCAGGTCGTCGGCCCGCAGGGCGGTGCTCAGGTCATCGACCTCGGCCAGCGCCTCGTCGTCGAAGCCCACCCCCGCCCGGACGGTGCCCTTGCCGTCGGGACCCATGTCGATCCCGGCCGAGAGGGTGACCTGGCAACCGGTCGTCGCCAGAGCCACGACCAGGGCCACCACGGCTGTCCACATCCGGCGGCGCATCCGTCGACCGTACCGGCCGGGTCAGACCCCGGGCACCGCCAGCTCCAGCTGCACCTCGGGGAAGTTGCCCCGCAGGACGAGGGTGGCGGGGTCGGCCCGCCGGTAGGACAGCTCTCGGTCGGTCTCCCCGCCCGGGACCAGGTTGGAGTCGACGTCAGCGCCGCCATCGAAGTTGAGCACCCGGTCGCCCCGGCGGACGCCGAGGCCGGCATCGTGGCCCAGGGTCTTGTTCAGGTCGAAGCCCACCCCGGACGCACCCGTCCCGACGCCCTCCGCCTCCAGGATCTGGCTGGTGGCGTGGCCCACGTTCACCCACTCCACTCGCAGCAGCGGGCTGCGGTCGAAGAACCCGGGGCCGGTCGAGAACGAGCGGGCCTCGAGGACCGTGTCGGCCACCGGCCACACGTCGACCCAGAGCTGGAGGGCGTCGGCGGTGCCCGCGGTCAGCGACCACTGCCCGCCGTCGTAGGCGGCGGAGCCGTTGACCTGGCGACCCTCCAGGGCGACGACCAGGCCCGTCCACGACCGATCCAGGGCCGCCGCCCGGGCGTCGCCCGCGACCGCCGCCTCCCCGTCGCCCGATGCCTGCACGGTCATGCCCGCGGCGGCGTCGACGGTAACCCCGGAAACCTCGCTCGGCTCCTCGTTCCCCGGCCCGCAGGGGATCGTCGGCATCGGCGGGGCGATGGAGTCGGGTGGCTCGGGGAACGGCTCGGGACAGGCCGCGACCACGGTCGTCCCGGCCGGCACCACGAGATGGTCGACGCGGGCGCCGTCGTAGGCGACGAACTCTCCGCTTACCGCCACCTGCCCGCCGGCCGCCGTCAGCAGGTCCTCCAAGCCGACCCGCACGGCCACCGCCCGCCCCGTCGCCTCCAGCGAGAACGCCCCGTCGGTGTCGTGGCTGCCACCGGCCGTCGCCGGCCGGAAGGGGAGGTCGCCCTCCGCCTCCAGGCGGAACGGCTTCTGGGGGAACCACCGCTCCCCGCCGGGAAAGGCGAGGGCCTTGCCGCCGGTCGGGCGCTCGGAGTCGGCGGAGCCCATGTCGACGGTGGTGCGGCCCAGGGCGCCGACGATGGTCCCCCCGGTGGTCAGGGTCAGGCGCAGGCCGGTGCCCTCGATCGACGCCGGCCACTGCGCCGAGGGCGTGACCCGCTCGGGCCACGGCCGGCCGGCGACGTCGTCCTGCCGGATGTCGCGCCCGCCACCCACGACCGACCGGCGACCGCTCTCGCACCCCGCCAGCACGGCCACCGCCGCCAACGCCAGCACCGCCCGAGCCGCCACCCAGGCCCCATGGCGCGACGAAGGCCCCGGAGTGGTCACCCCGAGGCCTTCGGCAGACTTGGTGGACGGGTTGAGCTACTCGGCGGGACCGGCCTCGGCCATCTCGACCGGGGGCGGCTCGACGATGCCCTCGATCGACCGGAAGACGATGCCTCCGTCCTCGGCGTCGACGACGATGGTCTCGCCGGCCCCGAACTCCTTCCACAGGATGCGCTCGGAGAGGGCGTCCTCGATGTCGCGCTGGATGGCCCGACGCAGGGGACGGGCGCCCAACGAGGGGTCGTAGCCCTTCTCGGCCAGGTAGTTCTTGGCCGCGTCGGTGAGCTCGAGGGACAGGCCCTGGCTGAGCAGCTGCGTCTTGAGCCGCTTCATCATCAGGTCGACGATCTGGACGACCTCGGGCCGGGTCAGCTCGTGGAACACGATGGTGTCGTCGATCCGGTTCAGGAACTCGGGCCGGAAGTGCTGCTTGAGCGCCTCCTGCACCTTCTCCTTCATCTTCTCGTACGTCACCGCCTCGCTGGACTTCTGGAAGCCGACGGCGGCCTTGCGCAGGTCGGCCGTGCCCAGGTTGGACGTCATGATGATGACGGTGTTCTTGAAGTCGACCGTGCGCCCCTGGGCGTCGGTGAGGCGCCCGTCCTCCAGGATCTGGAGCAGGGCGTTGAAGACGTCGGGGTGGGCCTTCTCGATCTCGTCGAAGAGCACCACCGAGAACGGCTTGCGGCGGACGGCCTCGGTGAGCTGGCCACCCTCCTCGTAGCCCACGTAGCCGGGGGGCGAGCCCACCAGCCGGGACACGGTGTGCTTCTCCATGTACTCCGACATGTCGAGCTGGATCAGGTGGCTCTCGTCGCCGAACAGGAACTCGGCCAGCGTCTTGGCCAGCTCGGTCTTGCCCACGCCCGACGGGCCCAGGAAGATGAACGAGCCGCTGGGGCGCTTGGGGTCCTTGAGGCCGGCCCGGGTGCGGCGGATGGCCTGGGAGACGGCCTTGATGGCGTCCTCCTGGCTGATGACCCGCTTGTGCAGCTCCTCCTCCATGCGGAGCAGCTTGGCCGTCTCCTCCTCGGTGAGCTTGTAGACGGGAATTCCCGTCCACATGGCCAGCACCTCGGCGATGGCCTCCTCGTCGACCTCGTCGAAGAGGTCGATGCCCTCCGCCTTCCAGTCGGACTCCTTGGCGATCTTGCGGTCGAGCAGGGTCTTCTCCTGGTCGCGCAGCTTGGCCGCCTGCTCGAACTTCTGGTTCTCGATCGCCGCTTCCTTCTCCTTGCGGATGGTCGCGATCTGGTCCTCGAGCTCCTTGTAGTCGGGCGGGGTCTTCATCCGCTGCATGACCATGCGGCTGCCGGCCTCGTCGATGAGGTCGATGGCCTTGTCGGGCAGGTGGCGGTCGGAGATGTAGCGGTCGGAGAGGTTGGCCGCGGCCACGATCGCCTGGTCGGTGATGGTGACCCGGTGGTGGGCCTCGTAGCGGTCGCGGATGCCCCGGAGGATCTCGATCGTGTGGGCCACGGTGGGCTCCTCGACCTTGATCGGCTGGAAGCGGCGCTCGAGGGCGGCGTCCTTCTCCAGGTGCTTGCGGTACTCGTCGAGCGTGGTGGCGCCGATGGTCTGCAGCTCGCCCCGAGCCAGCATGGGCTTGAGGATGGAGGCGGCGTCGATGGCGCCCTCGGCCGCGCCCGCACCCACCAGGGTGTGCAGCTCGTCGATGAACAGGATGATGTCGCCCCGGGTGCGGATCTCCTTGAGGACCTTCTTCAGCCGCTCCTCGAAGTCGCCCCGGTACCGGGAGCCGGCCACCAGCGCGCCCAGGTCGAGGGTGTAGAGCTGCTTGCCCTTGAGGGTGTCGGGCACGTTGTTGTTGACGATGCGCTGCGACAGGCCCTCGACGATGGCGGTCTTGCCCACGCCCGGCTCGCCGATGAGGACGGGGTTGTTCTTGGTGCGGCGGGACAGGACCTGCATGACCCGCTCGATCTCGCGCTCACGGCCGATGACCGGGTCGAGCTTCTTCTCCCGGGCCAGCTGGGTGAGGTTGCGGCCGAACTGGTCGAGGACCAGGGAGCCGGTGGGGGTGGTCTCGCTGCTGGGGCCACCGGTGGTGGCGCCCTCCTTGCCGGCGTAGCCGGACAGGAGCTGGATCACCTGCTGGCGCACCCGACTGAGGTCGGCCCCCAGCTTGACCAGCACCTGGGCGGCCACGCCCTCGCCCTCCCGGATGAGGCCGAGGAGGATGTGCTCGGTGCCGATGTAGTTGTGGCCGAGCTGCAGGGCCTCGCGGAGCGACAGCTCGAGGACCTTCTTGGCGCGGGGCGTGAACGGGATGTGGCCACTCGGGGACGAGCCCCCCTGGCCGATGATCTCCTCGACCTGGGTACGCACCGCCTCGAGGGAGATCCCGAGCTGCTCGAGGGCCTTGGCGGCCACCCCTTCGCCCTCGTGGATGAGTCCGAGCAGGATGTGCTCGGTGCCGATGTAGTTGTGGTTCAGCAGGCGCGCTTCTTCTTGCGCCAGCACCACAACCCTTCGGGCTCGGTCTGTGAATCGTTCGAACAAGGTGAACCCCCTCCCGGGGACGGCGGGCTCCTGAATGAGAAGTCTATAGGCGAGCGTCAGACAAGCGGTACCGGAACGTCAGGTGTTCCCATGCCTGTCGTCCCCTGCTGTTCCCTTCCCAACGTCGGAAAATCGTGCAGTGTTCCTCCCGATCGGGCCCGCCGTCCGCCGCCCCGGCCGTCGGCGGCGGCTCCAGTTCCCATGGTGGGCCCGCGGTGGCGTACCGTCGCGCCGTGGTGAGGCCCGCGCCGCTGCTGCTGGTACCCGGCCTGGACGAGGATCTGCTCCGGATCGAGAAAGCCATGGTCGACAGCGTCAAAGCGGGCGACCCCTTCCTGACCGAGGTCGCCAGCCACCTCATCACCGCAGGTGGCAAGCGGTTGCGGCCGGCGCTGGCGGTCGCTGTGGGCCGGCTCGCGCCCGGGTGCGACGGGTCGGTCAGCGACGACGTGATCATGGGCGGGGTGGCGGTGGAGCTGGTGCACCTCGGGTCGCTCTACCACGACGACGTCATGGACGAGGCCCGCACCCGGCGCAACGTGGAGAGCGTCAACGCCCGGTGGGGCAACCTGGTGGCGATCCTGGCCGGGGATTTCCTGCTGGCCCGGGCCTCGGAGATCGCGGCGTCGCTGGGCACCGAGGTGGCCGGGCTGCTGGCCGCCACCATCGGCCGGCTGTGCGAGGGCCAGGTGCGGGAGCTGGCCCAGACCTTCGACGTCAGCCGCAGCGAGGAGTCGTACCTGCTGTCGATCGAGGGCAAGACGGCGTCGCTCATGTCCACCTCCTGCCGCATCGGGGCCCTGACGGCCGGGTTCCCCCGGGAGGGGGTCGACGCCTTCACCGCCTTCGGCCAGCAGGTGGGGATGGTGTTCCAGATCGTCGACGACATCCTCGACGTGGTGGCCACCGAGGAGGAGCTGGGCAAGCCCGCGGGCAACGACATGATGGAGGGCGTCTACACCCTGCCTGTGATCCGGGCCCTGGCGACCGAATCGGCGTCGCCGTCGGCGGACTCCCTGCGCAAGCTCCTCGGAAACCCGCTGCGGCCGGACGAGGTCGACGAGGCCCGGGTCCTGGTCAAGGCCAACGGGGCGGTGGGCGACGCCATCGACGTGGCCCGGGGCTACGCGGCCCAGGCATCGGCCGAGTTCGACGCGGCCGCCGCCGCCGGGGTGGGCGGCGAGGGCCACGGCCCGGTGGCCGCCGCCCTCCGGTCGCTGGGCGACGACCTCATCGAGAACCTGCCTCGGTAGTCCCCCGGCCGGTGTCTCAGGCCGTCGATAGGCTTTGGAGATGGCCGTCCGGACCCGGCTGAGCATCGAGGAGTTCCTTCGCGGCGAATGGCCGCCTGGCGCGCAGCTCATCGACGGCGAGGTCATCGTGAACGACCCGACGCGGCTGCATCAACGAATCTGCAAGCGGATCATCGTCGGTCTCGAACTGTGGATTCGAGCCGAGCCGGGACGGGGGGAGGTCGGGTTCGGCGGCAACTGGACGGTCGCACCGGGCCAGGTCTTCAAGCCCGACGCCTGGTGGGTACCGCCCGACCGGGAGCTCGACATGGATGCCGCTCGCGACGACGTACCGCCGGCCCTAGTTGTCGAGGTGCGCTCTCCCGGCACGTGGCGCTTCGATGTCGGACGCAAGCGGGATGTGTACGAGCGGGCCGGCGTCACGGAGCTGTGGCTCGTCGACACGCCGGCGAGAACGGTGATCGTGTTCCGGCGGAGCACGCCCGAGCAGCCCCCAATTCGACCAGGACGCCGAGTTCGGCCCCGGCGCCACCTTGAGGTCGCCCATGCTCGACGGGCTTCGAGCTGCCGGTCGACGAGCTGTTCGGCGACTGATCAGGAGTGCGTCAGGCGGCGGCGCTGCGGTCCGACCGTGAAGGCAGGGTCGACGGCCGACTCCACGATCAAGCGTCCTTCAGGCGGCGGCGCTGCGGTCCGACCGTGAAGGCAGGGTCGACGGCCGACTCCACGCCCGCCTCGAAGACGGCGAAGCGCTGGGCCGCGGCCCCGGCCATGAGGAGCATGGCACCGGCCACCTGGGCCGGGCGACGGCGTCGGGTGGTGGCGAGGAGGGCGGCGCCGGCGCCCGTGCCGACCAGCGTCAGCCGCTTGAGCCACTTGGCCCGTCCCCGGTGGTAGGCGTCGCCCAGGTCGCCCAGC
Organism: uncultured Acidimicrobiia bacterium; assembly: GCA_963765955.1. Classification (GTDB taxonomy): domain Bacteria; phylum Actinomycetota; class Acidimicrobiia; order Acidimicrobiales; family AC-14; genus JAXDMK01. The sequence goes on along the minus strand of CAVXYA010000004.1, from coordinate 147,789 downwards.
CGCCGCTCGAGGACCTCGGCCGCCACCAGCTCGAGCGCGGCTCCACCGACGGCCAGGCGGCGGGCGGCGGGGCGTTCGGGGACGAGGAGCACGGCCAGCGCGCCGGAGCTGGCCGCCGCCCCTCCGGCGAACACGAACGGGAGCTCGTGGCGGGCGTCGTGCCAGGCGGGAACGGCCGTGTCGGACACCAGCACGGCGGTGTAGGTCGCCATGGCCGGGGCCAGGGCCGCGGCCACCGCCTCCGCCACCCGTCCCGTCCGGCGGCCGATGCCGGTGACCTCGCTGGCCGTGGCCGCCGCCACCGCCGTGCCGAAGGCCGAGAGCAGCCACGTCCCGACGCTCATCGGGGACGTCACTTTGGCTACGCGCAGCATGTTGAGGAAGCGGGCGGGACGTCCGAGGTCGGCGATGAGGAAGACGCCGCTCACCGCCACCGCCCCCGAGGACGCCAGCAGGCACCGGCGGGCCAGGCGGTCGTCGCCCGTCACCCGCCCGCCGGCGGCGAGCAGGGCCGACCCCGCCGCCACCCCGCCGGTGAAGAAGTAGGCGGGCACGTACCACTTCCACACCGGCCGCTTGAGCACCGACCGCCCGTAGTAGGAGCGGACCTCGGCCGGCGCGGTCATCGGCGCCCGAGGACCGGATCGAGTGTGCAAGAACCAAGCCATATCCATGGTTTTTGCACACTCGGCCGTCGCGGTCATCGGCGGCGGGCGAAGGCGGCGACCACGCCGACGGCCAGGGTGGCCGCGGCCGCGGCCGCCGATCGCCACATCGAGGGCAGGTCGCGGGTGGTGACCATCGGGTCGGGTGGCAGGCCGTAGACCTCGGGATCGTCGAGGAGGAGGAAGAAGGCGGCCATCCCGCCGACCCCGTCGTCGGGGTCGGCCCCGTACAGGCGGGCCTCGGCCACCCCGGCCGCCTGCAGCGTGCCCACCCGCTCGCCGGCCCGGGCCCGCAGCTCGTCCAGGGGACCGAACTGGATCGACTGGGTGGGGCAGGCGGTGGCGCAGGCCGGCTCCAGGCCGCCCCGCAGCCGGTCGTAGCACATGGTGCACTTCCACGCCCTCCCGTCGCCCCGGCGCTGGTCGATCACCCCGAACGGGCAGGCGGGGATGCAGTACCCGCACCCGTTGCAGATGTCGGACTGGACGACCACGGTGCCGAACTCGGTGCGCATGAGCGAGCCCGTCGGGCACACGTCGAGGCAGGCGGCCGACGTGCAGTGCTTGCAGACGTCGGAGCTCATCAGCCACCGGAAGCCGCCGTCCTGGCTCTCCGCCGCCTCCGCCGGGCGCCGCTGCTCGATGAAGGCCACGTGGCGCCAGGTGTCCGCCCCCAGCTCGCCGGTGTTGTCGTAGGACTGGGCGAGGAAGTCGAACCCGTCGTCTGGGACACCGTTCCACTCCTTGCACGCCACCTCGCACGCCTTGCAGCCGATGCAGACCGAGGTGTCGGTGAAGAACCCCACCCGCGGCTGGTCAGCCGGCATCGTCAGCCTCCCCATCATCGGTTTGGAGGCCGGCCCGCCGCCGGTAGTCGGCCACTAGCCGGGGCAGGGCCGGGCCTCGGGGCCGGCGCCCGGGGCGGACGTCGCACGTGCCCGCCTTGGACTCCTGGATCACCACGTTGGGGTCGAGGGCCAGTCCCAGGAGGTCGTTGGCCGAGTCGCCCGTCACCAGCCCCTTCTGGCCCCAGTGGTAGGGGAGGCCGACCTGGTGGATGCGGCGGCCGCCGACCCGCAGGGCGGGCATCCGGTCGGTGACCAGCACCCGGGCCTCGATGGCGCTGCGGGCGGTGACCACCGTGGCCCAGTCGCCGTGGACGAGCCCCCGCTCGGCGGCCAGCTCCGGTCCCACCTCGCAGATGGGCGCCGGCTGGAGCTCGGACAGGTAGGCCAGGAACCGGCTCATCCCGCCCGCGGTGTGGTGCTCGGTGAGGCGGTAGGTGGTGATGACGTAGGGGAAGACGTCGGCCCCGGGCCGCCCGGCGGTGGGGTTGTACCGGTTCCCCCGGCGGGCGATCTGCTTGCGCACGGGATTCGACTGCTGGCCGTACAGCGGGTTGGCCACCGGCGACTCGTGGGGCTCGTAATGCGTCGGCAGGGGCCCGTCGACCAGGCCCGACGGGGCGAACAGCCAGCCCAGCCCGTCGCCTTGGACGATGAAGGGGTCGGTGCCGGAGAGGCCGTCGGTGGCGGTGGCCGGGGCGTCGGGGGGCTTGGTGGGCGGGAAGTCGGGAACGTCGGGACCGGTCCCACCGCCCGGCCGCTTCGTCCCACCACAGGTACCGCTTGCGCTCCGACCACGGTCGGCCCGACGGGTCGGCCGACGCCCGGTTGTAGAGCAGGCGCCGGTTGGCGGGCCAGGCCCAGGCCCACTCGGCCGCCACCCAGTCCTGCTCCGACCCCGGCCGGCGCCGGGCCGTCTGGTTCACCCCGCCGGCGAAGCACCCGCAGTAGATCCAGCACCCGCAGCTGGTCGTCCCGTCGGCGGCCAGCTCGGCGAACGACGACAGCGGCGACCCGTCCGCACCGAACCCGTTGATCTCCTGCAGCACGGCCGCCGCGCTCGGCTCACCCAGCGGGCCCTCGACCGGATAGTCCCAGGTCAGCTGCCGCAGCGGACGGTCGCGAGCCGCCTCGTCCGCACCCGCCGCCTCCAGCTTCGACCGGATGATCCGGCCCAGGTGGTAGGTGAACCACAGGTCGGACCGGCAGTCGCCCGTCCGGCTCCACCGCCTTGTGGTGCCACTGGACCAGGCGCTGGGTGTTGGTGAGCGTCCCGTCCTTCTCGGTGTGGGACGCCGCCGGCAGGAGGAACACCTCGGTGCCGATGTCGGCGGTGGCCAGTCTCGCCGGTCTCGATCTCGGGACCGTCCAGCCAGAAGGTGGCGCTCTCGATCTCCACCAGGTCGCGGACCACCAGCCACTCCAGCCGGGCCAGCCCCAGGCGGTGCAGCCGGCTGTTGGGCGAGCCCACGGCCGGGTTCTCGCCGAACAGGAAGTAGCCCTTCACCGTGCCGTCGAGCATCCCCAGCATGTGCTGGAAGGCGGAGTGGTCACCGGTGATGCGGGGCAGGTGGTCGAAGCAGAAGTCGTTGCCGGCGGTGGCGTGGTCGCCCCACCATGCCTTGAGCAGGCTGACCAGGTAGGCGTCGACGTGGGCCCATGCCCCGGCCGCCTTGCGCCGGGCGGCGAGGTAGGAGGCCAGGTCGGGATGGAGCTCGGCGTGGGGCATGGCCAGATAGCCGGGGAGGAGGTCGTAGAGGGTGGGGATGTCGGTGGAACCCTGGATGCTGGCGTGGCCCCGCAGGGCCAGGATCCCCCCGCCGGGCCGGCCGATGTTGCCCAGCAGGAGCTGGATGATGGCTGCGGTGCGGATGTACTGGACGCCGACCGTGTGCTGCGTCCAGCCCACCGCATAGCAGAGGGCCGACGTCCGCTCGGGGCCCGAGTTGCGGCACAGGGCCTCGGCCACCTCGAGGAACTGGTCCCGGGGGACGCCGCACACCTCCTCCACCAGCTCGGGCGTGTAGCGGCGGAAGTGGCGCTTGAGCACCTGGAACACGCAGCGGGGGTGCTCGAGGGTGGGATCGGTCTGGGGCGGCCGGCCTCCGGCGGGCGCGCCAGCGGCGCCGTGTTCCTGGCCCTGGGAGGCGTCGCGCTCGAGTTCGCCGACCTCGCCGACTGGCGCCCCGCCCGCGTACTGCCACGACGTGGTGTCGTACGACCGGGTGTCGGGGTCCCAGCCGGAGAAGAGGCCGTCGAGGTCCTCCGTGTCCCGGAAGTCCTCCGAGAGGATGGCCGAGGCGTTGGTGTAGGCCACCACGTAGTCCCGGAACTCCCGGCCGTTCTCCAGGATGTGGTTCACGAGGGCCCCGAGAAAGGCGATGTCGCTCCCCGCCCGGATGGGGACGAAGACGTCGGCCAGGGCGCTGGTGCGGCTGAACCGGGGATCGACGTGGATCATCGTCGCCCCCCGCCGCTTGGCCTCCATCACCCACTGGAACCCGACCGGATGGCACTCGGCCATGTTCGAGCCCATGATCAGGATGCAGTCCGAGTTCTGCAGGTCCTGCTGGAAGGTGGTGGCGCCGCCCCTACCGAAGGATGTCCCCAGACCGGGGACGGTGGAGGAGTGTCATATGCGGGCCTGGTTCTCGATCTGGACCGCGCCCAGGGCGGTGGCCAGCTTCTTGATGAGGTAGTTCTCCTCGTTGTCGAGGGTGGCCCCGCCCAGGCTGCCGATGCCCATGGTGCGGCGCACCGGCCGGCCGGCATCGTCGGTGTCCTGCCAGGTGGCGGCCCGGGTGGCGATGACCCGGTCGGCGATCATGTCCATGGCCCGGTCGAGGGGGAGGTCCTCCCAGGCGGCGCCGTGGGGCGGCCGGTACCTCACGGTGGTGATCCGGCCCGGCCCGGTCACCAGGCTCTTGGTGGCCGACCCCTTGGGGCACAGCCGGCCCCGCGAGATGGGGCTGTCGGGGTCGCCCTCGATCTGGGTGATTTTCCCGTCCTGCACGAACACCCGCTGCCCGCAGCCGACGGCGCAGTAGGGACAGACGGATTGCACGACCCGGTCGGCGTCCTCGGTTCGGGGGTGGACGTCGTCGGAGCGCTCGGAGCGGACGGCCGGGCCGAGGCCGAGGGGGTCGCCGTCCCGCACTTGGCGCACGACGGGCCACTTCCCGAGCAGGCGCCGAAGGTCCGACACTGTCGCCCAGTCTGCCCATCCGGCCCGACCGGCGACACCTCGTCCGGCGCCCGGTCCGCTGTCCGACCCTCCCGATAGCCTTGCTTTGTGGCCCTCCGGACCCGCCTGAGCATCGAGGAGTTCCTTGGCGGCGAGTGGCCGCCTGGCGCGCAGCTCGTCGACGGCGAGGTCATCGTGAACGACCCGACCCTTCAGCACCAACGGATCTGCAAGCGGATCCTGCTCGCGATCGAGATCTGGTCCACACAGGGGTCGGCCCGGGGTGAGGTCGGCTACGGCGGCAACTGGACCGTTGCTCCCGGCCAGGTCTACAAGCCCGACGTTTGGTGGGTGCCCGCCGACCGCAGCCTCGACGAGGTCGCCCCCCGCCACGACCTCCCGCCCGCCTTGGTGGTCGAGGTGCGCTCCCCCGGCACGTGGCGCTTCGACGTGGGCCGCAAGAAGCAGGTGTACGAGGCGGTCGGCGTGCGGGAGCTGTGGCTGGTCGACACCCCGGTGGCGACGGTGCTCGTCTTCCGCCGGAGCGGGCCCGAAAGTGACCGCTTCGACGACGACGGCGAGCTCGGCCCCGGCGAGATGCTGGCGTCGCCGTTGCTCCCGGGTTTCGAGCTCCCGGTCGAGGCCGTCTTCGGCTGAAGTCAGGCCTCGGGCCGGAGGGTGGGGAAGAGGATGACGTCGCGGATGTTGGACGCGTCGGCCAGGAGCATGACCAGGCGGTCGATGCCGACACCCAGGCCGGCGGTGGGGGGCAGGCCGTATTCGAGGGCTCGCAGGTAGTCGTCGTCGACGGCCATGGCCTCGTCGTCGCCCCCCGCCCGGGCCGCGGCCTGGGCCTCGAAGCGGGCCCGCTGGTCGTCGGGGTCGACCAGCTCGGTGAAGGCGTTGGCCAGCTCCCGCCCGGCGACGATGGCCTCGAAGCGCTCGGTGAGGTCGGGGTCGTGGCGGTGGCGGCGGGCCAGGGGCGACACCTCGGCCGGGTAGTCGAGGACGAACACCGGCCCCCACAGCTTGGCCTCGGTGGTCTTCTCGTAGACCTCGAGGACGATCTTGCCCGGCCCCCACGACTCGTTGGGCTCGACGCCGACCGACCGGGCCACGGCCCGCAGGTCGTCGAGGGGCAGGTGGACGTCGACGTGGACCCCCGCGTGCTCCTCCACCAGGTCGGTGAGCGTGGCCCGCCGCCAGGGTGGGGTCAGGTCGAGGTCGCGCCCGCCGTAGGTGAGCCGCAGACCGCCCGCCACCAGCACCGCCACCTCGGCCACCAGCTCCTCGGTGAGGGTCATGAGGTCGGTGTAGTCGGCATAGGCCTGGTAGAGCTCGAGCATGGTGAACTCGGGGTTGTGGCGGGGCGAGATGCCCTCGTTGCGGAACACCCGCCCGATCTCGAAGACCTTCTCGAACCCGCCCACCACCAGCCGCTTGAGGTAGAGCTCGGGGGCGACCCGCAGGTAGAGGTCGGCGTCGAGGGCGTTGTGGTGGGTGACGAACGGCTTGGCCAGGGCGCCGCCGGGGATGGGGTGGAAGATCGGCGTCTCCACCTCCACGAAGCCCCGGTCCTCCAGCCGCCGCCGGAGCAGGCTGATCACCCGGCTGCGGAGGAGGAAGGTGGCCCGTGCCTCCTCGGTGACGAACAGGTCGACGTAGCGCTGGCGGTAGCGGGTGTCGGGATCGGACAGGCCGTGCCACTTGTCGGGGAAGGGCCGGCGGGACTCGGCCAGCAGGGTCCAGTCGTCGACCCGCACCGACAGCTCGCCCCGCCGGGTGGTCATGACCTCGCCGGTGACGCCCACCCAGTCGCCCAGGGAGAGGGCGGCGAACTCGTCGAACCGGGGGGTGACGTCGGTGCGGGCGAAGAGCTGGATGCGGCCACTCGAGTCGGCCAGGGTGCCGAAGGCGACCTTGCCCTGGTCGCGGCGCAGCATGAGCCGCCCCGCCACCGACTCCACCTCGCCCGTCTCGATGCCCGGCTCGAGGTCGTCCCACCGCTCCTGGAGGCCGGCCGCGGTGGCGGTCCGCTCGAACCGGTACGGCACCTCAGGCGAACTGGTGACGTTTTCGGGCGCCATAGCGCCTTCGGGTGTCACCAGTTCATCTTCGCTCACTTGTTCAGCTCGTAGATGAGGCGCAGGCCGTGGAGGGTGAGCCACGGGTCGTGGCGCTGGATGCACTCCGACAACGGGGCCATGAGGCCACCCAGGCCGCCGGTGGACACGATCATGCACGTCCCCAGCTCGGCCTCGAAGCGCCGGCACAGCCCGTCGACGGCGGCCGCGAACCCGAACAGCACGCCCGACTGGATGGACTCGGGTGTGTTCTTGCCGATCACCCGCCGGGGCGGGACCAGCTCGACCCACGACAGGGCCGCGGCCCGGTCGAAGAGGGCGTCGAGGCTGATCTCGATGCCGGGGAGGATGGCGCCGCCGAGGTACTCGCCGGCCGCCGACGTGGCGTCGATGGTGGTGGCGGTGCCGAAGTCGACGACCAGCGTGGGCCCCCCGTAGAGGTCGAAGGCGCCCACCGCGTTGGCGATGCGGTCGGGACCGACCTGGCGGGGGTTGTCGTACAGGATCGGCATCCCGCTGCGGGTGCCCGGCTCGAGCACGACCGCAGTGAGCTCGAGGTAGCGGGTGGCCATCTCCCGCAGGACGGCGGTGAGGCGGGGGACGGTCGACGAGAGCACCAGCCCGGTGAGGTCGCCCAGCCCCGAGCCCCGCTGGGACAGGAACTGGATGACGAGCAGGACGTGCTCGTCGGAGGTGCGCTCGGCGTTGGTGGCGATGCGCCACGTGTCGAGCAGCTCGGTCCCGTCGTACAGGCCGAGGACGGTCTGGGTGTTGCCGGCGTCGATGGCGAGGAGCATGTCAGCCGAGGCCCTGGCCGCCGCCGGCGTCGAGGTCGACGCCCGATGTCGAGGCCGATGTCGAGGATGGGGGCGGAGTGGGTGAGAGCGCCGACCGAGATGAGCTGGGCCCCGGCCGCGGCGTAGGCGGGCACGTTCTCGAGGGTGACGCCCCCCGACACCTCGACGGTGCCCGAGTACCCCGCCTGGCGGAGGGCGGTCACGCACCGGGCCACGTCGTCGGGAGCCATGTTGTCGAGGAGGAGGAGGTCGGCCCCGACGGTGGCCGCCACCTGGGCCTGGCGGAGGGAGTCGCACTCCACCTGCACCGGTCGCCCCGGGTAGAGGACCCGAGCCTTGGCCACCGCCGCCTCGATGGAGATGCCGGCCAGGTGGTTGTCCTTGACCAGGATCCCGTCGGACAGGCTGGCCCGGTGGTTGAGGCCCCCGCCGGCCCGCACCGCCGCCTTCTCCAGGGCCCGCAGGCCGGGGGTGGTCTTGCGGGTGTCCCGGACGAACGCCCGGGGGGCGGCGGCGTCGGCGTAGCGCCGGGTGAGGGTGGCGATGCCCGACAGGTGGCACAGGAAGTTGAGGGCCGTGCGCTCGGCCATCAGGATGGCGGACAGGGGACCGTCCATGGTGGCGATGGGCTGGCCGGCCGTGACCCGCTGGCCGTCGTCGGCCCGCCAGTGGACCTTCACCAGGGGATCGACCTGAGCGACCGCCTCGGTCGCCGCCCGTCGTCCGGCGAGCACGCCTTCGGCCCGAGGCACCAGGTCGGCCGTCACCACCGCCTGGGGCGGCAGGAGGGCGCTGGTGAGGTCGCCGAGAGCGCCGATGTCCTCGGCCAGGGCCTGGGCCACCGCCTCCCGCACCGCGCCCATCGGCGGATGCACGCCGGTCATTCGGGAACCACGACGATCCGCCGTTGGAAGCGAGCCGAGACGTCGGGGTAGTCGGTGCGGGTGTGGGCGCCGCGGGTCTCGAGGCGGGCCCGGGCCGCGGCCACCACCGCCCCGCCCACGGTGAGCAGGTTCCGGTGCTCCCAGTCCTCCGGCGTCACGGGCTCGCGGCCCGGCGTCGCCTGCTCGATCACGGTCGCCGCCCGCTGGAGGGTGTCCTCGTCCCGCACCACCCCGGCGTAGACGGTCATGCCCCGCTGCAGCCCGCCGCGGAGCTTGGCGACGTCGGCCGGCCCGGTGAGGGGGACCGCGGTGGCGCCGGGCGCCCGGACCCGCAGGGGCTCGTCGTCCCGGTCGCCGGCCGGGCGGAGGACGGCCTCCATGATCCCGGTGGGCTCGGGGCCGTCCTGGCCCCGCTCGATGGCCTCGACCACCCGGGCTGCGAACACCATGCCCTCCAGCAGCGAGTTGGACGCCAGGCGGTTGGCGCCGTGCACGCCCGTGCAGGCCACCTCTCCCGCCGCCCACAGGCCGGGCAGCTCGGTGGCCCCGTCGAGGTCGGTGACCACGCCGCCGATCGTGTAGTGGGCGGCAGGGGCGATCGGCAGCCAGTCGGTGGCGGGGTCGAGGCCGGCCCCCTCGAGGGCGGCGGCGATGGTGGGGAAGCGCTCGGCGAAGCGCTCGAGGCCGGTGGCGTCGAGCCAGAGGTGGTCGATGCCCTGCTCCAGCATGCGGGCGGCCATGGCCCGGGCCACCACGTCGCGGGGGGCCAGCTCGTCGACGAAGCGGTCGCCCCGGGCGTCGCGGACCAGGGCCCCGTGCCCCCGCAGCGCCTCCGAGAGGAGGGGCCGGGGGACCTGGGGATGGTGCAGGGCCGTGGGATGGAACTGCACGAACTCCATGTCGGCCACGGTGACGCCGGCCCGCAGGGCCATGGCCACCCCGTCGCCCGTCGCCTGGGGCGGGTTGGTGGTGACGGCGTAGAGCTGGCCGAAGCCGCCGGTGGCGAGCAGGGTGTGATGGGCTCGCACCTCGTGGCGGACGCCCGCCGGGTCGAGGGCCACCACGCCTCGGCAGCGGCCGTGCTCCATCAGCAGGTCAAACGCGAACCACTCCTCCATCACCGAGGCCGCGGTGGCCTGCACCGCCTCCACCAGGGCCCGCTCGATCTCGATGCCGGTGGCCGCCCCGCCGGCGTGCACCACCCGGGCGACCGAGTGCCCACCCTCGCGGGCCAGGGCCAGCTGGCCGTGGGCGTCCTGGTCGAACACCGCCCCCAGGGCGATCAGGTTCTGGACCCGGGCCGGCCCCTCGTCGACCAGCAGCCGCACCGCCGCCGGGTGGCACAGGCCGGCGCCCGCGGCCAGGGTGTCGGCCAGGTGGAGGTCGGTGGAGTCGGGATCGCCCCCCAGCACGGCCGCCACCCCACCCTGGGCCCACCGGGTGGCGGTCTGCTCGAGGTCGCCCTTGGTGAGCACGCCCACTCGAAGTCCCTGGTCGGTGACGGCCTGGACCGCGGCCGACAGCCCGGCCACGCCGCTGCCCAGCACCAGCAGGTCGAGCGTCACCGGTCTGGCGTCACAGGGGCTGGTTCCGGCCGTCGACCTTGACCGTCACCGGCTCGAAGCCGACCAGCTCGGCGTCGTCGTAGTCGGCGTAGGTGACGAGGATCACCCGGTGGCCGACCTCGACCAGCCGGGCCGCGGCCCCGTTGAGCTGCACCTGGCCCGGTCCGCCGGCGATGGCGTAGGTCTCGAAGCGGTTGCCGTTGTCGACGTCGAGCACCGCCACCTGCTCCCACTCCAGGATGTCGGCCCGGGCCATGAGGTCGGTGTCGATCGAGATGGAGCCGGCGTAGTCGACGTCGGCGCCCGTGACCGTGGCCCGGTGGACCTTGGACTTCATCATCCGCCGGTTCACGGGGCGGTCACCCCCACGTTGTCGATGAGGCGGGTGGCGCCCACCCAGGCGGCCACCAGCAGCCGGACCTCGGTGCCCGGCGCCAGCAGGTCGATGGGGGCGAGGGTGTCGGGGTCGACCACCTCGGCGTAGTCGGGGAGGGCCAGCGGTTCGGCGGCCACGGTGGCGGCCATCAGCCGGCGAACCTCGCCCGCGTTGCGCCCGCCGGCCCGGATCGCCTCGGTGGCGGCGTCGAGGGCCCGCCCGAGCACGGTCGCGGCCCGGCGTTCGTCGGGCGACAGGTAGGCGTTGCGGCTCGACCAAGCGACGCCGTCGGAGTCGCGGACGGTGCGGCACCCGACGACGGCGACGGGCAGGGCCAGGTCGGACACCATCCGGCGGACGACGGCGAGCTGCTGGAAGTCCTTCTCGCCGAAGTAGGCCCGGCACGGTCCGGCCAGGTTGAGCAGGCGGGCCACGACGGTGGCCACGCCGTCGAAGTGGCCGGGGCGGCTGGCTCCCTCCAGAACGTCGGCCAACCCGGCGACGCTGACCGTGGTGGCCGACCGCCCCCCGGGGAACATCTCCTCCACCGGGGGGGCGAAGACGAGCGCCGCGCCCGCCTCGCCGGCCAGCTCCAGATCTCGGGCCATGTCCCGGGGGTAGTGGGTGAAGTCCTCGCCCACGCCGAACTGCAGCGGGTTGACGAAGATGGTGACGGCGGTGACGTCGCACTCCGCCGCCGACCGGGCGATCAGGGACGCGTGGCCCGGGTGGAGGGCGCCCATGGTCGGTACCAGCCCGACGGTGCGGCCCGCGGCCCGCTCCCGGTCGAGCTCCTTGCGCAGCACGTCGCCCCGGTCGATCACCCGGGGCGGCCTGTGGTCGCTCATGTCGACTCCTCACGTTCCGGCCCCGATGGGTGATGTGACGGGTGCCGTTCGTCGTCGTCCAGCCTACCGATCCGCCGGACATCGCCCGTCGCCGACTCCAGCCAGTCCGGTCCCACCAGCTCGGGCGCCAGGTCGGCCAGGGGGACGACCACGAAGCGCCGCCCGGCCATCCGGGGGTGGGGGACGCAAAGGTCGGCCTCGTCGACCACCTCGTCGCCCACCAGGAGGACGTCGACGTCGAGCGTCCGAGGCCCGAAGCGCTCCGCTCGTACCCGGCCGGCGGCCGCTTCCAGCCGCCGGGCGACGTCCAGCAACTGGCGGGGGGACAGGGCGGTCGCCAGCTCGACCACCAGGTTGAGGTACGGCGGCTGGCCGTCGGGCCCGCCGACGGGCTCGGTCTCGTAGACGGGCGACACCGCGACCACGTCCGGCAGGCCCGCCACCGCCGCCCGCAGGGTCGCCATCCTGTCCCCCAGGTTCGACCCGAGGCCGAGGAACGCCCGCCGCCGGCCCCCTGTCATTCGGCCAGCCGTCACGCCGGGGAGCGGCGGGTGATGCGGACGCCGGCCGAGGCGAGGTCCACCGGCACCGGCGGGCGAAGCTTGCGGACGGTGACGGTGACGGTCCGGATGCGGGCATCCGTCGCCAGCACCCCCGCCGCCACCCGGTCGGCCAGCCGCTCGAGCAGGCGGACGCGCTCGCCGCCGACGACCGCCGCCACCGCCGCCGCCAGCGCCCCGTAGTCGACGGTGTCGGGCAGGTGGTCGCTGGCCCCCGCCACCGACAGGTCGGCCTCCACGTCGAGGTCGACCTCGAACGGCTGGGCCCGGTCCTGCTCCTCGGGGAGGGCGCCGTGGACGCCCAGCACCCGCAGCCCCCGCAACTGGATCCGATCGGTCGGGTCGGCCGCGTCTGTCATCGGACGGGCCCTACGCCGGTTCGGTGAGCTCCGTGGCGAGGGCGACCAGCTCCCGGCCCGGTGGCCCCATCTGGCGCTGGCTGATCTGCTCCACGATGGAGATGGCGTGGGGATGCTCGGGCACCAGGCCGGCGTACACCAGGTAGGCGCTGGCCGCGCCCAGCACCCGGTCGCTCAGCTCCTCCTGATGGAGCAGGATCTTGCCTCCCGCCGACAGCCACGTCCGCATCTTCGGGAACAGCTCGGCCAGCACCGTCCGGGGGTCGTCGTGGGCCCGGAAGGGGATGTGCTCCCACGCCACGCCCAGCTCGTCGTAGGCGTGCAGGTTGTGGGGCGAGCCGAGGAGCGACACCACCCGGGTGAAGCCCTGCTCCCGGATCCAGATGATCTCCTCCTGGCGGCGGATAGGACGGTGGGCCCGGGCATAGCCCCCCGGTCGCTCGCTCACCGCCAGCTGGTCCTTGATGATCCAGGAGAAGTTGCGGGGCGAGATCCCGGTGGCCCACTTGCCCTTCACGAGGCCACCAGGCGCAGGGCGTGCACCGTCGGCCGCACGTCGTGGACCCGCACCATGGCCGCCCCCTGGTCGACGGCCCACACCGCCGCCGCCAGCGAGGCCTCCAGCCGGTCGTCGGCGGGGGGATGGCCCCGCCCGCGTCGGCCGTCACCAGTCCGAGGAAGGTCTTGCGGCTGGCGCCGACCAGCACCGGCCAGCCGGTGGCGACCAGCGACCGCAGGCCTCGCAGCAGGGCCAGGTTGTGGTCGGCCGTCTTACCGAAGCCGATCCCGGGGTCGATCCAGACCTCTTCCACGCCCGCTTCCCGGGCCCGCTCCGCCCGCTCGACCAGGAACGCCCGCACCTCGGCCACCACGTCGTCGTAGGCGGGGGCCTGTTGCATCGTCCGGGGCTCGCCCCGCATGTGCATGGCCACCCAGCCCACGCCGGCCTCGGCCGCCACCCGTTCCAGCGACGCCGACACGTCGTTCACCAGCGTGGCCCCGGCGGCGACGGCCTTCTCGGCCACCCCCGCCCGCCGGGTGTCGATCGACACCCGAACGTGGGGAGCGAGGGCCTCGACCACCGGCAGGACCCGGCGGGCCTCCTCGTCCTCGGGCACCGGCTCCGCCCCCGGGCGGGTGCTCTCGCCGCCGACGTCGACCACGTCCGCCCCCTCGGCCACCATCGCCAGGCCGTGGGCCACCGCCGCCTCGGGATCGAGCCAACGGCCGCCGTCGGAGAACGAATCGGGAGTCACGTTCAAGACTCCCATCACCAACGGGCGCACGTCGGAGAGCGTACCGGGGGGCCGGATCAGCGTGAACCGTGGATGAACTGCAACGCTTCCGCCCGGGTGGCCTGGTTCTCCCGGAACAGGCCCCGCACGGCCGAGGTCACGGTGGTGGTACCCGGCTTCTGCACCCCCCGCATCGACATGCAGAGGTGCTCGGCCTCGATGACGACGAGCACGCCCCGGGGCTGCAGCGCTCCGACCAGCTCGTCGGCGATCTGGCTGGTGAGCTGCTCCTGCACCTGGGGTCGCCGGGCGTAGGCCTCCACCAGCCGGACGAGCTTGGACAGCCCGGTGATCCGCCCCGCCTCGTTCGGGATGTAGGCCACGTGGGCGGCGCCGATGAACGGGACGAGATGGTGCTCGCACATGCTGTAGAGCGGGATGTCCTTGACCATGATCATCTCGTCGTGGTCGGCGGCGAAGGTGACGGCCAGGTGCTCGCCGGGTGACTCCTCCAGACCGGCGAAGATCTCCTCGAACATGCTCGCCACCCGCTCCGGCGTGCGCCGCAGGCCCTCGCGGTCGGGATCCTCCCCGATGGCCTCCAGGATCTCCCGGACCGCCTTCTCGATCCGGCCGTGATCGAAGACTCGGGAGGGACCGCTCAATTGGCGCTGATGGGGCGGACGTTGGTGGTGGGGCCCGACCCGTTGGTGGACCGGCGGGGCCGCTCCGGGACCTCGCCCAGGATCTCCATGACCTCGGGGGTGTCGAGGGTCTCCTTCTCCATGAGGGCCTCGGCCAGCTTGTCGAGCACCTTGCGGTGCTGGACCAGGACCTCCATGGCCTCGCCGTGGGCCTCGTCGATGAGCCGACGGACCTCGGAGTCGATGTGGCCGGCCACCTCCTGGGAGTAGTTGATCTGGTTGCCGTACTCCCGGCCCAGGAAGACCTCGCCCGCCTTGGCGCCGAGCTGCTGGGGCCCGATCTCGTCGCTCATCCCGTACTCGGTGACCATGGCCCGGGCGATGGCGGTGGCCCGCTCGATGTCGTTCTGGGCGCCGGTGGTGGGGTCCTGGAAGATCAGCTCCTCGGCCGTCCGCCCCCCCAGGAGCATGGCCAGCTGGTCGAGCAGGGCCGAGCGGGTGGTGAGGTACTTGTCCTCGGTGGGCAGGGCGAGGGTCCAGCCGAGAGCCCGGCCCCGGGCGATGATCGAGATCTTGTGGATGGGGTCGGCGTCGGGGAGGGCGTGGCCCACCAGGGCGTGGCCGCCCTCGTGGTAGGCGATGACCCGCTTCTCCTTCTCGGAGATGATCCGGGACTTGCGCTCGGGACCGGCCATCACCCGGTCGATGGCATCCTCCAGCTGGGGCATGCCGATCTCCTTGAAGCCCCGCCGGGCGGTGAGGAGGGCGGCCTCGTTCATGAGGTTGGCCAGGTCGGCGCCGGTGAAGCCGGGCGTGCGCCGGGCCAGCACCTCCACGTCGACCCCCTTGGCCAGGGGCTTTCCCTTGGCGTGGACGTTGAGGATGGCCCGCCGGCCGGCCAGGTCGGGCCGGTCGACCACGATCTGGCGGTCGAAGCGACCGGGCCGCAGGAGAGCCGGGTCGAGGATGTCGGGCCGGTTGGTGGCGGCGATGAGGATGACGCCGGCCTTGGTGTCGAAGCCGTCCATCTCCACCAGCAGCTGGTTGAGGGTCTGCTCCCGCTCGTCGTGCCCGCCGCCCATGCCCGCGCCCCGGTGGCGCCCGACGGCGTCGATCTCGTCGACGAACACGATCGCCGGCGCCGACGCCTTGGCCTGCTCGAACAGGTCGCGCACCCGGCTGGCGCCCACCCCTACGAACATCTCCACGAAGTCGGAGCCGGAGATGGAGAAGAAGGGCACCCCCGCCTCGCCGGCCACGGCCCGGGCCAGGAGCGTCTTGCCGGTGCCGGGGGGACCGAAGAGCAGCACGCCCTTGGGGATCTTGGCCCCGATGGCGATGAACTTGGCCGGCGCCTCCAGGAACTCCTTGATCTCCTGCAGCTCCTCGACCGCCTCGTCGCACCCGGCGACGTCGGCGAAGGTGACCTTGGTCTGCTCCTTCGAGACCTGCTTGGCCTTGACCTTGCCGAACTGCATGACCCGGCTGCCGCCGCCCTGCATGGAGTTCATGACGAAGATGAAGGCACCGACCAGGAGCAGGACGGGCAGGAAGGTCTGGAGGATGGCCCACCACACCGGGTCCTTCTGGTGGTCGACCTTGACCTCGGGCGGCACCTCCGCCGTGCGCAGGATCTCGCCCAGCTGCTCGGAGTCGTCGCGGACGTAGTTGACCTTGTACTTGTCTCCGTTGAGAAGCTCGCCCGAGACCGTCCCGTCCCGGTCGGCGATGGTGGCGGTGCGCACCTCGCCGGCGGCCACCTTCTGCTCGAACTGGTCGAGGCGCAGCTTGGTCGGCTTGTCGCCGGAGCGGGCGAGGGTCCCGATCACCACGACGCCCAGCAGGGCCAGCAGGACGTAGGACGCGGGAGAGCGGAGGAGCTTTTTCACTTCTCTCAGGGTACCGACGGCTCGGGACCGGCGTACGCGCACACGTCGGGCAGGTTCCGGTAGCGCTCCTCGACGTCGAGGCCGTAGCCGATGACGAAGTCGGACGGGATCTCGAAGCCGACGTAGCGCAGGTCGGGGTCGTGCTTCTGGAGGCCCTTGCGCACGAGCAGGGCGCAGACCTCGAGCGATGCCGGGTTCCTCGACCGCAGGTTCTTGCGGACGTAGGACAGGGTGAGGCCGCTGTCGACGATGTCCTCCACCAGCAGGACGTGGCGGCCGGTGAGGTCGAGGTCGAGGTCCTTGACGATGCGGACCACGCCGCTGGTCTTGGTCGCGCTCCCGTAGGACGAAACGGCCATGAAGTCGAACTCCACCGGCAGGGAGATGGCCCGGGCCAGGTCGCTCATGAAGACGAAGGCGCCCTTGAGCACCCCTACCAGCAGCAGCGGGGTCCGGTCCCGGTAGTCGTCGGCGATCTCCCGGCCGAGCTCGGCGATGCGGGTGCGCAGCTGTTCGGCGGACACCACCACCGGGCCGACGAACGGGTCGGGGCCAGGATTTCCGTCGGCAGGCGCCACGTGCCCCGAAGCTAGTAGGCCCGCAGGACGCCCAATGACGCCCACCGCGGATGCCGCGGCAACCAAGTGGCGCGGATTGATGTCGCTGGACGACACCAGGACGGCGCGGTTCCTCTCCGACTGCGCTGGGACGTCAGGTCAGGCGGAGGCGCTGGCCGGTGCGGGCCACCCGGCGATCGCCGCCCACGTCGGCCGCCCGAGCGTCGCCCCGGGCCACGGCCAGCACCCGCTCCACGGTGGCCCCGTCGGGGGGGTGCTCGCAGCCGGCGACCAGCCAGCGGCGGACGGCCCGGCGGGCGAGGGCGACGGGGGCGGCGGCGAGGGCCTTGGCGTCGGTGGGGTCGAGGGCGGCGGCCAGGCCGTCGAGCAGCTCGGCCTCGTCCCGGAGGAGGGGGGCCTGGCGGGCCAGCACGGCCACCACATCGCGCTCGGCGATGGCGTCGAGGAGGGGCAGTAGCTCGTGGCGGACCCGGTTGCGGCGGAAGGCGGGGTCGGCGTTTGAGGGGTCGTCCACCGGGGCCAACCCCATGGCCAGGCATAGGGCCCGTGTCTCGCGCCGGCGGAGGCCGAGGATGGGGCGGCGGGGACCGGGGGCGATGCCCGCCAGCCCGTCGAGGCCGGCGCCCCGCACCAGGTTGAGCAGCACCGTCTCGGCTTGGTCGTCGGCGGTGTGGCCGGTGAGGGCGTCCGCCGGCAGCACCTCGTAGCGGGCGGCCCGGGCCCGGGCCTCGAGGTTGGGCCCCGGCGGCACCACGACCCGCTCCGCCCGAAAGGCGGCCCCCAGCGTGTCGGCCGCGACCCGCACCACGTCGGCCTCCGCCTCCGACCCCGCCCGCAGCCCGTGGTCGACGTGCACCGCGGTGGCCACGCACCCGGCGGCCACGGCCAGCACGAGCAGGGCCAGCGAGTCGGCGCCCCCGGACACGGCGCAGGTGACGACCGTCCCGGGCTCGGCGAACGTGCAACGGGCCAGCAGATCGGCCCGCAGGAGGTCGAGCTCGGCCCCCGTCCCCCCGATCTGGTGGCGGCGGATCAGCTGGCGGCGGCCCGCACGTCGGCCACTCGGGAGACCCAGGCGTCGGGGTTGCGGATCTCGAGAAGCGTGGGCAGGTACTCGGACCCCTCCCACAGCAGCGACACGTTGTCGGGATCGGAGATCTCGATGGCCTCCAGGAACTCCTCGCCCTCCTGGTACTGGCGCATCTTGGCCTCCAGCCCCACCAGCCGCTGCACGAAGCGGACCGTGCCGCTCGACTGGCGGCGCTCGTGGAGCACGTCGCGGAACCGGCCCGCGCTCGGGATGCGGTCGGCCGCGGCCCGGTCCATGGTGATGTCGCCGTGGCCCTCGAGCACGCTCATCAGGCCCTGCATCTGCTGGAGGACGGCGTGCTGGGCGGGCCCCGCCAGCAGCGTCATCAGGCCACCCTCCTCGAGGGGGCTGCGGCCGGCCCGGACCTCCTCGACCGCCCGCCGCAGGGCGACCAGGAACAGCTTGGGGTCGGGGTCGAACGCCTGCAGGCTGGAGTCGACCAGCGACAGGAAGTAGGGCCGCAGCCAGGGGACACCGGTGAACTGGGCCCGGTGGGTGACCTCGTGCAGCGCCAGCCACAGGCGGAACTCCCGGGGCGGGAAGGCGAAGCGCTTCTCGAGGGACAGGACGTTGGGGCCCACGTAGTAGACGATGTCCTGGTCCTCGGGGTTCTCGTTCTCGATGACGAGCATGTCGTACTGGCCCAGCACCCGGGTCGACATCCACCCCAAAAGGGCGCCTACCTCGGCCCCCGCGATGTGGCGGCCGATGGGAGGGATCTTGGCGTTGTTGATCCGCTCGCCGATGCGGTCGGTGAAGGGCCGCAGCAGGCGCTGGAAGGAGGCCAGGTTGGCCCTGATCCATCCCGCCCGGTCGGTAACCCGCACCCGGGCCGGGCCGTGCAGCGAGTGGAGACCCGTCTGGCGGGCGACCAGCACCTCGGCCTCGGCAGTGAACTCCTGGAAGTCGGGCTCGAGCGAGGCGTAGTGGTACGACTCGGCGAGGGGCTCGTGACCGGCGACCCGGATGGCCACCTTCTCCGCCGTGTCCCAGGCGATGAAGTCGGCGGTGGACCCGCTGCTCGACCCGCCGCTCGAGGCCTGGGGTGCGGCCGGCGATTCCGAGGACGTCGTGACTGGCGTTGCGGTCACTGGGCTCCCTACGTCTTGGGGTACTTGGCTGCCACCACTTTCACGAGGTAGCCGAGGATGATGCCGATCAGACCCAGTACGGCCCCGAGCGTGAGCACGGGAGCCAGCCAGTAGGTCCAGGGCTTGGCCGCAAGCAGCAGTTCCATTGGGGGAGCACTGTACCGGTGCGGGGCCCACTATCCCGTCCCAGCGCCTGTCCGGAGGAAGGCGGCAGCCACCGTCGCCCGGCGGGCGGTGGGCGCGGCTCCCTGGATTGTGGGTCAGGCGATCTTGCGACCGCGGACCCGGGGGACCGACATGGGCTCGTGCTGGTAGCAGAACTTGCCGTCGTTGTAGATCGACAGCCTCGTCTCGCAACCCACCTGCTGGCACACGCGCCCGGCCTGGAACCGCTTGGAAGGCCGGTCGTTCCCCGATATCGGCTTGGCGCCGACGGAGGTCTCGGACATGCCTGTCACAACCGGCGCCGAGGGTCTCCTATTCCGGTCTAGGAAGGGGGCTGCTCCAGCTTGCGGAGCGATTCGAAGACCCGGGCCTTCAACCCCTCGGGCACTCGCTCGCGGCACCGCTGGGCGATGACGATGCGCAGCTCGGCCTCGAACTCGAAGGCGTCGCCGCACGGTGGGCACTCGGCCAGGTGACGGGCGATGACCACCCGCCGCTCGTAGGTGAGCTCGCCGTCGAGATAGTAATAGAGCTGTTCAACTGCCTCGAAGCAATTGTCATGCATGCGGAGACCCCTCCGGCACCAACCCTCGTTGCCGTCCGAACTCGTACAACCGCTTCTGCAACGCCTTTCTTCCGCGGTGGAGACGGCTCATGACGGTACCGATGGGGATGTCGAGGATCTCGGCGATCTCCTTGTACGAGAAACCCTCGACGTCGCCGAGCAGCACCGCCATGCGGAACTGCTCGGGAAGGGCTTCGATGGCCTCCTTGACCTCACTCTCGGTGATGTGGTCGAGCACCTCGTCCTCCGCGCTGCGGCCGGCCGAGGCCCCTTCGGCACCGGCCAGCCGCCGGTAGAGGTAGAGGTTCTCGAGGTCGTCGAGCTCGGTCTCCTCCGGTCGGCGCTTCTTGGACCGGTAGGTGTTGATGAAGGTGTTGGTGAGGATGCGGTAGAGCCAGGCCTTGAGGTTGGTGCCCTCCTGGAACCCGCCGAAGCCCCGATAGGCCTTCAAATAGGTCTCCTGCACCAGGTCCTCGGCGTCGGACGGGTTGCGGGTCATACGCAGCGCGGCCGTGTAGAGGGAGCCCATGTGCTCCATCGCCTGGTCCGCAAAGGTCGCCTGGTCGGCCACGGAGTCACCGTACCCCCCGCCAGAGACAGCCAATGACAGGGCGACCGCCCGCCGGTCACCAGGCGTGCACCGCCCGCAACGTGTCCGCGTCCATGGCGCCAGTGTGGCCGCAGGCCAGTCAGGTCTTGGCGGGGAGGGACTTGGCGAGAAGGGGGAGGACGGCGGCGGCCAGGTCGGAGAGCCCGCCGCACTCCTCCTCGAAGCCCTCGTCGGGGATGGCGGCGCTGAGCAGGTAGCGATCGCCCGTGGGCACCGTCACCACGGCGGTGTCGACGCAGGCCAGCCCGGGGGCGACGCCCGGCTTGCTCTGCACCTTGGCCCCGGGGCCCACCACCTGCTCGACCCCGGGGGCGAAGAAGCTGCCGGTGCCGGCCAGGGCGTCCACCAGCGCGTCCACGTCGGCCGGGCTGATGGCGAAGCGTTCCTCGGCGGGGACCGAGCGGTCGAGCACCAGGCGGCGGACCGCCTCCGACATCTCGAACAGGTTGGAGCAGTTGCCCTCGTCGGGGCACTCGTACTCACCCGTCCCCTCCCGGGCCGGGACGACGGCGGTGCGACCGTCCTCCTCGAACGTCATCTCGGGCGACCACCGCACGTCGATCCCGGCGTACGACCGCTGGATCACAGTGGTGGGGAACCCGTTGGCCGGGCTCAGGAAGTCGCTGTTCAGGCGGTCGAAGCCGGCGATGAGGATGAGGACGTCGTAGTCGAAGTTGTCGCTGTCGACCACGGCGGACAGGTAGATCTCCCGGAGGGTGTACGAGTAGCCGGAGTCCAACGTCACGGTGGCCGCCCCGGTGAACCCCAGGGACGCGGCGAAGTCGAGCGCGCCCAGGGCGGCCAGGAGCTTGATCGACGACGCCGGCCAGAAGTCGCCGGCCAAGGCGCCGCCACCGGCCACGTAGTCGTCGTAGAGGGGCCGCCCGTCGCCGGCGAGCACCCGGGCCGCGTACACGCTCCCCCCCGGCGGAAGCTCGTAGCCCGCCGCCATCAGGTCGAGGGGCCGGGGGTCGGACAGGGGCAGCTGGTCGGCGTCCGCCCGCCCCAGGAGCGCAGGCGTCGGCACCGGGACCGGCGCTCCCATCGCCCCGGCCGCGGCCACCCCGTCGGCGAGGGTCACGGCCTCAGCGGGCGCCCCGCGACCCGACCGCACAACGACGGTGAGGCTCCCCAGGAGGAGGAGGACGGCGGTGCTCCAGGCCAGCGGCCGGACGTGATCCCCGGTCATGTCACCCACAGACTGCCCCAAGACGAGGCCTCCCCACACGCCCGCCGGACGAGGCGCCGGGCCGTTCTGGGCGAAGGGCCAGATCAGGGCCTTTCGAGGGCACCTCAGGACTTCGTCTCGCGTTCACCCGGTGTTCACCGGCCCGATGGGTTCGAGTCATCGGCGGTGCCTACGGTCACGGCCCGGGTGAGCTTCCCGCTCGGCCCGGAAACGGAGGACCCTGTGTCCGGACGCATCTCCCGAGGGATGAGGCTTCTCGCCTGTGTGGCGACCCTGGCCCTGGCCGCGACCGCCTGCGGTGGCGACGACGGCACCGGGAGCACCACCGGCGACACCCCTGGCAATCTCAGCGGCACCATCAAGATCGACGGGTCGAGCACGGTGGCACCCCTGAGCGAGGCGGCGGCCGAGTTCTTCCAGGAGGAGAACCCCAACGTGCGGGTGACGGTCGGCACCTCGGGCACCGGTGGGGGCTTCCAGAAGTTCTGCAACGGCGAGACCGACATCAGCGACGCCTCCCGTCCGATCAAGCAGACCGAGATCGACGCCTGCGCGGCCGAAGGGGATCACGTACGAGGCGATCACGGTGGCCAACGACGGCCTGTCGGTGGTCGTCAGCCCCGACAACACGTGGGCCAAGTGCCTCACCGTCGAGCAGCTCAAGAAGGTGTGGGCGCCCGACAGCACGGTCGGCAACTGGAAGGACGTCGACCCCAGCTTCCCGGACGAGAAGCTCACCCTGTTCGGGGCCGGCACCGACTCCGGCACCTTCGACTACTTCACCGAGGCGGTCAACGGCAAGGAAGGCGCCAGCCGTACCGACTACAACGCCACCGAGGACGACAACGTCACCGTCAACGGCGTGAGCGGCACCAAGGGGGGCATGGGCTACCTGGGCCTCTCCTACGTCGAGCAGAACGAGGGCAAGGTCACGCCGTTGGCGATCGACGGCGGCGGCGGCTGCGTGACCCCCGACACCAAGACCGTCCAGGACGGCACCTACAAGCCCCTCGGCCGGCCGTTGTTCATCTACCCCACCGCCGCTGCCCTGGCCCGCCCTGAGGTCAAGGCCTTCCTGACGTTCTACATCGACAACGCCGACGAGATCGCCGAGCAGGCGCTGTTCGTCCCCATGACGGACGCCGAGAAGGCGGAGTCGCACGCCAAGATCGAGGCCCTCGCCGTTCCGTGAGCCTCACCGACACCACGCTCGGCGGCGTCACCGCCAGGACGCTGGGGGTGGCGCCCTCGCGGCGTCGGTACGGCGAGATGGTCATCCGGGCCATCCTCCGGCTGTGCGCGCTCTTGTCGGTCGCCACCACCGTCGGGATCGTGATCGCCCTCCTGATCCCCACCGTCGAGTTCTTCCGCGACGTCAGCATCGTGGAGTTCTTCACCACCCAGGTGTGGGCGCCGCTGTTCGCCGACCCGAAGTTTGGCGTCCTCCCGCTGGTCACGGCCACGCTCCTCATCACCGCCCTGGCCCTGGCGGTGGCCATCCCCGTGGGCTTGCTCACCGCCATCTACCTCAGCGAGTACGCCCGGCCCCGGGTCCGCTCGACCCTCAAGCCGGCCCTCGAGCTGCTGGCCGGCATCCCGACGGTGGTCTACGGGTTCTTCGCCCTCACGTTCGTCACCCCGCTGTTGCAGGACCTGTGGTTCTTCGGCGACCCCCCCGGGATCTTCAACGCGGCATCGGCCGGCCTGGTGATGGGCATCATGATCGTGCCCACGGTGGCCTCGCTGTCGGAGGACGCCCTCTCCGCCGTACCCCAGAGCCTGCGGGAGGGCGCCTTCGCCCTGGGCAGCACCCGGCTGGTCACGTCCCTGCGGGTGGTGCTGCCGGCGGCCCTGTCGGGTGTGGTCGCGGCCATCGTCCTGGGGGTGTCCCGGGCCGTGGGCGAGACCATGATCGTGCTCGTCGCCGCCGGCGGCACGCCCAACCTGAGCTTCGACCCGGGCGAGGCCATGCAGACGATGACCGCCTTCATCGCCTCCGCCGCCATCGGCGACCAGCCCACGGGGAGCACGGGCTACAAGACGATCTTCGCGGTGGGGACGGTGCTGTTCGTCGCAACCTTCCTCATGAACATCGTCAGCATCCGCCTCGTCCGCCGCTACCGCCAGGCCTACTGATGGTTTCTGGCTGATGATGCGCCCCGTGCCCACCGAGCTGCGCCAGGCCCGTGCTCTGCGCAGCCGCCTGGCCGACAAGGGCTTCCGGGCCCTCATGCTGGCCGCCCTGGCCCTGGCCGTGGTCACGCTGGTGACGCTGATCGTCCAGGTCGTCGTCAAGGGCTGGCCCCGGCTGAACGGCGACCTCCTCAGCCACTTCCCGTCGGGGCGACCGGCGAGGGCGGGGGCCCAGTCGGCCATCTTCGGCACCATCTGGGTGATGGGGGTGGTGGCCTGCACGTGCGTCCCCATCGGGCTGGGGGCGGCCGTCTACCTCGAGGAGTACGCCGACGAGACGAAATGGTTCAACCGCCTGATCGAGATCAACATCCAGAACCTGGCCGCGGTGCCCTCCATCGTCTACGGCATCCTGGGCCTGGCGTTCCTGGTCCGGGGGCCGGCCAGCCTCGGCCAGACCGTCCTCGCCGGCGGGCTCACCCTGTCGTTGCTGGTGCTGCCCGTCGTCATCATCGCCTCACGCGAAGCCCTCCGCTCCGTCCCCCAGGCCATACGGGAGGCGTCGCTGGCGCTGGGGGCCACCCAGTGGCAGACCACCCGCCGCCAGGTCCTTCCGGCGGCCATCCCCGGCATCGCCACCGGCACCATCCTCGCCCTGTCCCGGGCCATCGGCGAGGCCGCGCCGCTCCTGCTCCTGGGCGCCCTCACCTTCATCACCTTCAACCCCGACGGGCTCGGCAGCGCCTTCACCGTGCTGCCCATCCAGATCTTCAACTGGATCTCGCGGCCCCAGGAGGAGTTCCGGGTCGTGGCCGCGGCCGCCATCGTGGTGCTCCTCGTGATCCTGCTGGCCATGAACAGCCTCGCCATCTGGCTCCGCAACCACTACCGCCGCCGCTGGTGAGTGGTCGGGCGAATCGGGCGAGCTAGGAGCGGTCGCCCGAAAGCACCTCGTCGGCCGGAGGATGAGCGTGGGGGTGGAGCGCCCCGGTCACCATGTAGGACACCCGCTCGGCCACGTTGACCGCGTGGTCGGCAATGCGCTCGAAGTACCGGCCCACGAGAGCGACCTGCACCGCCAGCTGCACCGCCGCCTCGTCCCGGGCCGGGAAGCTGAAGATGGTGCGGAACAGCTCCTTCTGCAGGTCGTCCATCACGTCGTCCATGTCGGCCAGGGCCTTGGCCCGGATCAGGTCGCGGTCGGCGAAGGCGTCGGTGGCGACGTGGAGCTGGGACGTGGCCTGCTCCCGCATGCGGTCGATGAGACCCCGCAGGCGCGGGTCGAGCTGGCGGGGGTAGAGCCGGCGGGTGGCCTTGGCCACGTTGGTCATCAGGTCGCCGATGCGCTCCAGCTCGTGGACCACCCGCACGATGGTGACCAGGGTGCGCAGGTCGCCCGCCATCGGCTGCTGGCGGGCCAGGAGGAGGTAGACCCGCTCCTCCATGTCGTAGGCCAGGGCGTCCATGAAGGCGTCGTCGTTGATGACGCCCTCGGCCGCGGTGAGGTCGAACTCGAGCAGCGACCCGGTGCCGCCCTGGATGGCCTCGGAGGCCATGGCCGAGAGCCGGACCACGTCGGTCTCGAGCTCGGCCAGCTCCTCGTGGAAGATCTTGCGGGTCTCAGGCATGGGTTTGGGTCTCAGGCATCAGCCGAACCGCCCGGTGATGTAGGCCTCGGTGCGCTCGTTGCTGGGGGTGGTGAAGATCGTCTGGGTGGTGTCGAACTCGACCAGCACCCCGGTGCGGGTGTCGGACTCGCTGTTCACCTCGGCTGTGAAGAAGGCGGTCATGTCGCTTACCCGGGCCGCCTGCTGCATGTTGTGGGTGACGATCACGATCGTGTAGTCGGCCTTCAGGTCTTGCATGAGGTCCTCGATGCGGGTGGTGGCGATGGGGTCGAGGGCGGAACAGGGCTCGTCCATGAGGATGACCTCGGGCTGGGTGGCGATGGCCCGGGCGATGCACAGCCGCTGCTGCTGGCCGCCCGACATGTCGTAAGCCGGCGACTTGAGCCTGTTCTTCACCTCGTCCCACAGGGCTGCCTTGCGCAGCGACTGCTCGACGATGTCGTCGAGGTTGCCCGTCATGTTGGCCACTCGGGGCCCGAAGGCGATGTTGTCGTAGATCGACTTGGGGAAGGGGTTGGGCTTCTGGAACACCATGCCGATGCGTCGCCTCACCTCGACCGGATCCACCGACGGCTCGTACAGGTCGAGGCCGTGGTAGCGGATCTTGCCCTCGATGCGGGCGCTGGGGATGAGGTCGTTCATCCGGTTGAGGCAGCGCAGGACGGTGGTCTTGCCGCAGCCCGACGGCCCGATGAAGGCGGTGATCTGGTTGGACCGGACCTGCAGGCTCACGTCGCGGACGGCCTTGAACTTGCCGTAGTAGACGCTCAGGGCCTCCAGGTCGAAGACGGGGGTGGCGGCCACCTCCGGGTGCGGATCGCCGACGATGCGCGTGTCGTCGTCCGCCGGGGGGCGGTCGGGCTCCTGCCAGACGCTGACCGGAACCCGTGTGTCGGGACTCAGATCGGTCGACATCAGGGGCTCACCGCCTTCCAGTTTCGAGATCGCGGCGGCGGCCGGGCGCACGCCCTCAAGGTTTAGAAGCCTGCTCATCAACTCTAGAAGGGCGGAGTGTCGTTCACGAAGACGTCCGGTGAACACCAGGTGAACGACCGCGCCCGGCTCGGGTGGGCACCCGTAGGCTGAACGTTCCCCCACAGTTCACCGACCACCCATGTCCCCGTCACGCTCCGGCCGCCGGGGTCGTGCAGGCTGTGGACGTGCCGCTTTCGTGCCGCCGCTGGCCGGGGCTGCCCTGATGGGCGGGGAGGCGGGGGACGTCCCCCAGCCCGTCTCCCGCTCCCCGCTCAACACCCCGATCCCCACTCGAGTCGTCGGTCATCGCCCGGTGCGCACCACGGCCGTCCTGGGCGCACCGCTGGTCGTGCTCACGGGGGCGTCGGTGGTCGGCAACCTGCTTGCCCCCGACCTGCTGACCGCCCATCCGCTGCTCCTGGTGGCGCTCGCCCCCCGGACGCTCTACCTGGCCGCCGCCGCCGGCCAGGTGCCCTTCGTCGCCTTCGTCGGGGTGGCGCTCCTCCGCCTGTGCGCCGCCGACCCGTCCCATTTCCTGCTCGGACGGCTGCACGGCCCCTGGGCCGCGGCCGCCCTCGATCGCCGGCGGCCCCGGCGAGGGGGGACGGCGCGACGCCCGGCCCGGCCGCGCCGCCTGGCCCGCCTCTGGGACCGGCTCGGCCTGGCCCTGGTGGCCCTCTCGCCCAGCGGCAAGGTCCTGGTGCTGGCCGGGGCCAGCCGCCTGACCCACCGCCGAGTGGCGGCGGCCGCGGTGGCGGGGACCTTGGTCCAAGTGGTGCTCCTCTACGTCGCCGGCCGGGCGGTGTCGGGCACGGTCGAGGCAGGGGCCGGCGTGATGGCCGCCTGCGCCCCGGCCGTGGTCCTGGTCACGTTGGGGATCGTGGCCGGGGCCGCCGTCAGGGGACGTCGCCGGCGAGTGGGAGCCCGTCGCCGGCGGTCAGGTGGTGCTCGTCGGCGGCGGCAGGTAGCGGGCGGCCGCCAGCCGGTTGCCGTCGCCTTCCACGACCCACGTCGAGCCCTTGGCCATGGCCAGGTCGTCCTCTCCCCCGTCCGACCGGCCGTCGGGGTGGTGGGCCAGCTCGACCAGCATGTTCCAGACGACGTCGCCGTGGGTGCACAGGACGGTGGTGGTGCCGGCCAGCTCGGCCACCAGGCCCGCCAGCTCGGCGACCGTCGAGCCCTCGACGAGGGCCGGATCGACCTCGATTCCCAGCCGTCGGGCGCAGGCCAGGGGCACGACCGTCTCCAGGCACCGGACGTACCGGCTGGAGAGGAGGCGGCTCACCTCGAACCCGTCCAGCATGTCCACCAGCCCCGCTGCCTGCCGCCGCCCCTTCTTGCTCAGCGGCCGCCGCTCGTCGGGACCTTCCCACTTCTCCCGGTCGCCGGCGTGGCCGTGACGGACGACGAGCAGCGTCGTCGGGCCCGCCTCAGCGCCCGGCAGCAGTCGCCGGACCTGGTCCCGGATCGTCGGTGCCAACTCTCGGATCACGTGCCGTCTCTACCCGCAACGACCGCAGGATCTCACGGTCGCGGTCGTAGCTGAGAAGCTCGGCCGCCTCCTCGGGCTCGAGCCAGCGCACCTCGTCGACCTCCCTGTTGGGGACGAAGGGCGCCGACTCTCCCGGTTCGGGCGTCATGGCCCAGTAACGGACGGTCTTGGGCCGGCCGAAGCGGTCGTGGTAGGAGCTGGTGGGCAGCTCCGCCCCCAGCACGCAGCGCAGGCCGGTCTCCTCCTCCACCTCCCGCAGAGCAGCGGTGGCCTCGTCCTCGCCCGCGTGGAGCTTTCCCTTGGGCAGGCTCCAGTCGTCGTACTTGGGGCGGTGGACGACGATCACCTCGGGCTCGCCAGCGGTTCCCGCGCGCCACACCACCCCGCCCCCCGCCCGGACGACCCCCGGCTTCGTCGGTCGTGACCGACCCCGGAGCCCGAGGCGGTCCAGGAGCCCCGGCCACCGGCCCTGGCCCTTGGCCTGCCCCTGGCCTACGGGAGCCACTTGCGCAGCTTCGGATCCCTCGCCTCCCGCCAGGCCGCCCACCACGCCTGCCGGCACTCTTCGGCCTCCACCCGCTGGAGGCCGATGAGCTCGCCCGCCACCAGCTTGGACACGCCCGCGCTGCGGGCCGCCTCCCGCAGCCAGCCCTCGGCCACCACCGCGTCCTGGTGGTCGCCCAGCACGCCCTGCAGCCCGGCGACCGCGGAACCCATGCGCTTGGCCTCCTTGCCCACGACCGGCACCACCGCCTCCACCGCGTAGCGGCAGCGCTTGGCCCGGATGCGCACCGCATGCAGCTGCTCGTCGGGCGGCGGGTCGTCGAGCTCCTTCACCGCCTTGGCCAGCTTCTTCCAGGGTCGCAGGACGAGGGCGGGCAGGACCTCGGCCGCCTTGCCGTCGGCCTCCGGGAGCAGCACCGGGTTCTGGGCCGCCAGCACCAGCCGGTCGAGGAGCTCGACGTAGCGGGGGCCGGCCATGGCCTCCAGCAGGCCGGCCCGGGCCACCTCCCGCTGTTGCACCAACCGGCGGATGAGGCTGGCCGCACCCGGGACGTCGGCCGGGGGCAGGGACTCGGCCTGGCGCCGGAGCCGGTCGAGGAGCACGTCGGCGTCCCGGACCGCGCCCAGCGCGGAGCCCAGCCACTTCAGCTCGCCGACCAGCTCCGTAAGCCAGTCCGGGTCGAGCAGCGACTCGAACGTCTGCAGGTCGGAGCGCAGGCGGCGGGCGCCGACCCGGGCCTGGTGGACGTCCTCGGGGTCGTCGCCGATGCGCACGCCGGCGTCGTGGCGGAGGATGCGGATGACGGACGCGGCGATGGCGGCCCGCACCACGTCGCCGGCCGTGGCGTCGTCCTCCGGCTTCTCCTCCACCAGCTCGGCTCGCTCGCTCGCCCTGGCCCCCAGCGCCCGCACCACCTTGGGGACGGGCTCCACCGGCCCCGCCCCCGCCTGGTGCAGGGCGGCGACGACGGCCCGGAGCAGAGATGTGCTGGCCCCCGCCTCCAGCTCGACCTCCAGCTCCCGGAAGCGGCTGGCCAGCCGGCGCCCCTCGTAGACCGACACCTCGTCGTCGACGACCTCGGCCAGGCGCAGGCCCTCGGCGTCGAGCAGCTCCACCCCCCGGCGGCGGGTGCGCAGGCGGGCAGCGGGCACGAGGGGCGCGGTGCGGGCGTAGGCCCGGACCAGGCTGGCCACCTCGGCCGGCACGGTCGACGACGGCTTGCCCTGGAAGGTGAGCTCCCGGCGCACGAGGGCGGGGCCGTCGTCGCCGTCGGCCAGCTTGACCGTCCAACCGGTGCCGTCGCCGGCGCGGTAGCGCAGGCTGGCACCCCACCGGGCCAGCCGCAGATCGGGCGTGTCGTAGTAGACGGCGTCGAGGCGGCGCTCGGGCAGGGGCCGGACGGTGACCCCGTCCAGCACGCCGGTGAGGTCGGGCAGGGCGAAGCCGGCCCACGCCCCCAACTTCGCTTCCCGCTCCCGGGTTGCCTTCATTGCCGGAAGCCGGCGCCCGGACCGCCTGACACGGGCGCCTTGCGGTCGGGGTCGCGACGGGCCCGGGCGACGGCCAGCTCCTGGAGGCGGTCGTGCGTGTTGCATCGGCCCCGTGGCGTCACCCGCCGCCACGTCCCGTTACCGTCGAGCGTCCAGGCGAGGACGTCGTCGGCCAGGTTGACGTCGAGGACCTCCTGGAGGCGGGCGGTGAGCTTGGGATCGACGACCGGGGTGACCGCCTCCACCCGCCGGTCGAGATTGCGAGGCATGAGGTCGGCCGAACCGATGTAGTAGTGGCGCTCGGCCCGGTCGCCGAAGGCGAAGATCCTCGAGTGCTCCAGGTAGCGACCGACGATCGACCGCACCCGGATGTTCTCCGAGAGGCCGGGCACGCCGGGACGGAGGCAGCAGATGCCGCGGACGATGAGGTCGATGCGCACGCCCGCCGACGAGGCCTCGTAGAGGGCGGAGATGAGGTCCCAGTCGACGAGGCTGTTCATCTTCATGACGATCCGCCCCGATCCGTCGGGAGCCGACTTCTCGTTGCGGATCAGCTCGGCCAGGCGGACTCGCAAGGAGGTGTTGGCTACCAGCAGGCGCTTGTACTGCACGTGGCGGCTGTAGCCGGTGAGGAAGTTGAACAGCCGGCTGAGGTCGGCGGTCAGTTCCTCGTCGCAGGTGAGCAGCCCGATGTCCTCGTAGAGGCGGGCGGTGCTGGCGTTGTAGTTGCCCGTCCCCACATGGCAGTACCGGCGCAGCCCGTCGGCCTCGCTCCGCACCACGAGGGCGGTCTTGGTGTGGGTCTTGAGCCCGACCAGGCCGTACACGACATGCACGCCCGCGTTCTCCAGGGCCCGGGCCCAGGCGATGTTGGCCTTCTCGTCGAAGCGAGCCTTCAGCTCGACCAGCACCACCACCTGCTTGCCCGCCTCGGCGGCGTCGATGAGGGCCTGGACGATGGCACTGTCGCCCGACGTGCGGTAGAGGGTCTGCTTGATGGCGAGGACGTTGGGGTCGGCCGCCGCCTGGCGGATGAACGTCTCCACCGATGCGGTGAACGACTCGTAAGGGTGGTGGACGAGCACGTCCTTCTTGCGCAACACCGTGAAGACGTCGCCCGGGGAATCTTCGATGCCGGCCAGGGCCGGGGGGGTCACGGGCATCCACGGCTCGTCCTTGAGGTCGGGACGGTCGAGCTCGTGGAGGGCCCAGAGGCCTCCGAGGTCGAGGGGACCGTCGATCTCGTAGACGTCGTCCTCCTCGATCTCGAGCTCGTGGACGAGCAGCGCTCGCACCTCGGCCGGCATGTTCCGGTCGATCTCCAGGCGCACGGCCTCGCCGAACCGTCGCCGCCGAAGGTTGAGGTCGATGGCGGCCAGCAGGTCGTCGGTCTCACCCTCCTCCAGGTCGAGGTCGGCGTCGCGGGTGACCCGGAAGGCGCAGTTGGACTCGACCTCCATGCCCGGGAACAGCTCGCCCAGGCGGGCGGCGATGATCTGCTCGAGGGGCACGAAGCGCTCGCCGTCGGGCAGGGGGAGGAAGCGAGGCAGCAGGGGCGGGACCTTGACCCGGGCGAAACGGCGATCACCCGACCGGGCGTTGCGCACCAGCACGGCCAGGTTGAGCGACAGGCTCGAGATGTGGGGGAAGGGGTGGCCGGGGTCGACCGCGAGCGGGGTCAGCACCGGGAAGATGCGCTGGTCGAAGAGCTTTCCCAGGTAGTTCCGGTCGTCGTCGTCGATGTCGGCCCAACCGCACAGGTGGACCCCGGCCGCGGCCAGGGCCGGCACCACCCCCTCGGAGAAGATCGTCGACTGCTGGTCGACCAAGTCGAGCACCGCCACCCGGATGGCCCGCAGCTGCTCCGTCGGCGTCAGCCCGTCGGGCGACGCGCCCCCCACCCGGGCCTCCTGCTGCTCCTTGAGGATGGCCACCCGCACCTGGAAGAACTCGTCCAGGTTGCTGGCGAAGATGGCCAGGAACTTGCCCCGCTCGAGCACCGGCGTGTCCTCGTCGTCGGCCAGTGCCAGCACCCGGTGGTTGAACTCCAGCCAGCTCAGCTCGCGGTTGAGGTACGGGGAATCGGGCGTGGGCCGGGGGAACTCCCGCACGACCCCCGTGGTGGGCTCGGCCACACCCCCGCTGACGTCAGGAGTGGCGGATTCGGCGGGGTCCGGCACTGTCCCTCATTCCTCCGTCTTGGGAAAAGGACGCGTCGATGTCGTCACCTGGAAGGCGCCAACCGACGTTAGCCGTCTCCCCGGCGAACCGGAAGAAAAGCCCAGGTGAACAATTCCTGGCATTACCCTGTCTCTGCCCGCGATTCACCCGCTGTTAAAACCCGATGGGCGTGGCCGCCACTCGCTCGACACCCGCCCAGCCCACACTTGGACCGTGGCCGTCACGCTCGTCCCGCCCTCCCCCCGGAGACGCGCCGGCGCGACGGCCGAGGAAGCGACCTGCACCCATCGGTCATCCCGACGGTTCTGGTCACCAACGACGACGGGGTGGCCGCGCCCGGCCTGGCCGCCCTGGCCTCGGCCGCGGCCCGTATCGGCCATGTCGTCGTGGTCGCCCCCGCCGACGACCGCAGTGGCGCCGGCGCGGCGGTGGCGCCGGCGTGGCTGGTCGACGGCATCCTGCTGGCCGAGGTCGACGTCGACGGGCTCGGGAGCGCCTACGCCGTGCAGGGACCACCCGCCCTGGCCGTCATCGCCGGAGTCTCCGGAGGGCTGGGCGGGCGGCCGCGGATCGTCGTGTCGGGGGTGAACCGGGGGCCGAACACCGGGGTCGGGATCTTGCACTCGGGGACGGTGGGCGCCGCTCTCACCGCCGGCAACCTGGGCTTTCCGGCCCTGGCCGTGAGCATCGATTCCGACCGGCCCCGCCACCTGGCGACCGCGTCGACGGTGGCCGCGTCCGTCATGGCGTGGCTGCTGGAGGCGCCCGCCGGCACCGTGCTCAACGTCAATGTCCCCGACCTGCCCGTCGAGCAGGTGCGGGGCGTCCGGGAGGCGCCCCTCTCCCGCTTCGGCACGGTGGAGGCCACCCTCCGGACACGGCGCGACGCCGGGGACGACCGGCTCTTCGTCCGCCTCGGCGGAGGCCAGGCTGACGGATCCGCGGCGTCGGACGCGGGAACCGACGCCGCCCTGCTGGCGGCTGGCTTCGTCACCGTGACCTGCATCGCCGGGGTTCGCTTCGGGGGGTGGACGGGCGTCGCCCTGCCGATCAGCGAGGCGCTTCGGTCTCGTAGCGGTAGCCCAGCTTTCGGAAGGTCGTGATCCGGCTGCCGGCCGCGCCGACGCCCTCGAGCTTGGCCCGCAGCCGTTTCATGTGGGCGTCGAGCGTCGCCGCCCGGCTCGGCCCGGCCTGCGGCCCGACGCCCCAGATCTCCTGCAGCAGCGTCCGGCGGGGGACGATGCGGCCCGCCTGCTCGAGCAGGAGTCGCAGCACGGCGAACTCCTTGAGGGTGAGGTCGACCCTGCGATCACCCACCCACACCGCGTGGGCGGTCCGGTCGAGGAGCACGTCGCCCACCCGCACGACCGACTCCACCCGGCGATGGTGCTCCAGCTCCTCGGCCCGGCGCACGAGGTTGCGGACCCGGGCCACGAGCTCCCGCAGATCGACCGGCTTCGCCACGAAGTCGTCCGCCGCGACCGGACCGTACGGACCGTCGTTGGCCGGAAACCGACGGCGACGTGAACGGGCGGTGTGTCCCCGGCGAACACTCGGGTCAGGGTCGGAGAATGGCCAGCCGGGACGTTCATCAGCCGTCCATTCCCCGGCCCCGGGCGGGCAAGCGGACGTTCAGACTCGAGGGCTAGAACGTCGAGTACGCAACCCTCCTCCGCGGGGCACGACGATGCGCCGCCCCACGACCGTGGCGCATCGTCGTGTCCGGGCGGTAGCCCTTTCGATCGGGCCGGGACCGGGGGTACCGTGCCTCGAGCCCACACGGCCGCGCTTGCGCAGGCTGTCTCGACTGGGGGGAAACGCATGAAGGACATCGCTCGTCGCTACCGCTTCGCCTGCATGCTGGGCGCCCTGCTGGTGCTCGGGGTTGCCGGCAGCGGACTGGTCCACGCCGCCGGGTCCGCCCAGACCACCGATCCGACGATCCGCACCTGCTACCAGTCTCCCGCCCAGCCGCTCCGGCAGCTCCTCATCACGACGACCGGTGCCTGCCCCACCGGCTTCACCACCCTCGACATCCACATCCGGGGACCGCAGGGCATCCAGGGGCCCGTCGGTCCGGCCGGACCCCGGGGACCGGCCGGACCGGTAGGTCCGGTGGGACCGACCGGTCCCAAGGGAGCCACGGGGGCCACCGGCCCGACCGGCCCGACCGGGCCGCAAGGGGCCCCGTGCCTGCCGACCAACCCGGCCTGTGTGGGGCCGCGGGGTCCGGCAGGGGCGGGCCTGGCCGGTTTCGAGGTTGTCCACAGCGGCGACATCGTCTTCGAGGCCTTCGAGACGAAGGACTTCTTCGTCGACTGCCCCAGCGGCAAGGTGGCGATCGGGTCCGGCTGGGGAATCCTCGGCGGCCAGTCGGCGGTGGACCTGATCGGTTCCGTCCCGTCGGGGAGCTCGTGGGGCTTCCGCGGCGACAACCCGGCCGCAGTCAGCCAGTTCGCCCGGGCCTCCGTCGTATGTGCCAACGCCTCGTGACGCCCGGCCCGGCCTGCTTCTCGTAGCGGCTATTTCTCGTAGCGCCCATTTCTCGTAGCGGCTATTTCTCGTAGCGGTAGCCGAGGCCCCGGATGGTGGTGATGCGGCTGGGCTTGGCCGGGTCGTCCTCGATCTTGGACCGCAGCCGCTTCACGTGGACGTCGAGGGTCTTGGTGTCGCCCACGTAGTTGGGCCCCCAGATGCGGTCGATGAGCGTGTCGCGGGTGAGGACCCGCCCCGCGTTGTCGAGGAGCAGCTCGAGCAGCTCGAACTCCCGCAGGGGCAGGGCGATCTCCGAGCCCCGTACCGTCACCCGGTGGCGCTGGGCGTCGAGGGCGACGTCGCCCACCTCGAGCACCTCCACCTCGCCGTCGTCGTCCGCCGGCTCCGGCCCCGCCCGCCGCAGCACCGCTCGCACCCGGGCCACCAGCTCCCGCAGCCGGTAGGGCTTGGTGACGTAGTCGTCGGCGCCCACCTCCAGGCCCACGACGGCGTCTACCTCCGAGTCCTTGGCCGTGACCATGATGATGGGGATCGACGACCGAGCCCGGATGTGGCGGCACACGTCGATGCCCGAGACCCGGGGCAGCATGAGGTCGAGCAGGACGACATCGGGCCGGGAGGCGTCGAAGCTGGCCAGGGCCTCGGCGCCGTCGCGTGCCACCCGGACCGCGAACCCCTCCCGGGTCAGGCCCAGGGTGAGCGCCTCCACGAACGACTCCTCGTCCTCCACCACCAGGACGGTCGGCCGGCTGTCGGGCGTCACCGCCCCGAACCCGGGGACCCGGATCGGGGGACCCGCAGGGTGAACGTCGAGCCTTCACCCTCCCGGGACGCCACCTCCACCGTGCCCCCGTGGTTGGTGGCGACGTGGCGCACGATGGACAGGCCCAGCCCGGTTCCCCCCGTCTCCCGGCTGCGAGCCCGGTCGACCCGGTAGAAGCGCTCGAAGATCCGCTCGAGGTCCTTGCCCGGGATGCCGATGCCCTGGTCGCACACGGTGACGACCGCCCATCGCCGCTCGGCGACGACGTCGAGCTCGACCACCGACCCCGGCTCCGAGTACTTGACCGCGTTGTCGAGCAGGTTCACGACGGCCGAGAGGAGCTGCCGTTCGTCGCCGAGCACGACCATCGCCTCGTCGGGGGCGGTCACCACGACCTTCACGTCGCGCTGGGCGGCGAGGGCGACGACCCGCTCGGTGGCGGCGGCCACCACGCCCACCACGTCGACCTCGGACTCGACCAGCACGCCGCCGGCCTCGATGCGGGACAGGTCGAGGAGGTCGGCGATGAGCCGTCCCGCTCGCTCCGCCTCCGACATGATGTGCTGGGCCAGGCGGCGCACGACCTGGGGGTCGTGCTCGTCGACCAGCGTCTCGGCCAGCACCCCGAGGGCGCCGATCGGGGTGCGCAGCTCGTGGCTGACGTTGGCCGCGAAGTCCCGGCGCACCGCCTCCAACCGGCGGCGCTCGGAGATGTCCTCCACGATGGCGATGGTGCCGAGGGGCACGTCGACGTCGCCGAGGGGCACGGCGGTGATGTCGAGGGTGCGGGGCGGGGGCCCGTGGAGCTCGAGGGTCTGGGTGGCGGCCCGTCCCTCCTGGGCGGTGGCCACCAGCTCCTCGACGGCCGCTGCCACCAGGGCCGAGACGGGGCGGTTTGAGTCCAGCTCCGCATGCTGGCGGTTGCGCAGGACGAGCTGGCCGCGGGCGTCGTGGATCACGATGGCCGGGGTGAGGGCGTCGAAGGCCCGCCGGAGCCGGTTGGTCTCGGCCACCGCGTCGGCAGCCGACTGGCGGGCCTCGCGCAAGACCCGATCGGCCTCGTCGCTCCGGTGCCTGCGCAGCGGGGTGCTCATGGACTGGGCTCCTCGGCTCGCGGTCGTGGGCCCGACGCTAGGGACGGAGCGCATCCTCCCGCTGTCGATGCGGTGAACGCCCGGCGAACGTCAGGCGAAATCAAAGCGAGCCTGCTCTCACGAGGATACCGGTCCGGTTCGGGACGGGCGCCGGTCTCCGGCCGGGCGAGAAATCACAACTTTCTCTCAAGTCTGGGGCGCCAGGTGCCGATCCCCTCGACGGGGGTGGCGTACATGATCAAGAAGCGTTTCGATTTCTGGATGGCCCTTTGTGTGCTCGCCGGGGTCGTCATGGTGCTCCTGGCCGGCTTCCACCGGCTGGGGATCGACCTCGAACTACCCCTCCCCTAGCCGCCGCGGGCGGTTCTCGGCGGGTGGTGGGCGCGGGGCGGGGACAGGCGCGCTCGGTCTTCGGTGATCCGGACTGGAGCCCGAGGTCGGATTCGAACCGACGACCTGCTCATTACGAGTGAGCTGCTCTGCCGAACTGAGCTACCCGGGCGGTGCCCCAGGGAGCGTACTGGTCGGGTCGTGCCTCATCCCGCGGTCTCTCCCCGCTCGAACCTCGATGCCGGCCGCGGAGGACGGGTGGGCGGACGCGAGAGTTCCTCCGGGCGACGGCGGTACCGTCGTAGGAGATGACCGAGGACGCGGCCCCGGAGCCGGCGGGCCACCTGACCGACGATGACCCGACGCGGCATGCGCCCGGCGTGGCGGGTCCGGACGCGTTCTCCGATTCCCCGGTGGTCCTGGTCGGCCCGGGGGTCGAGCCGACGATGGTGGGCTCGTCGGACGAGGACGAGCCGGGTTGGCCGGCGGCCGACGCGCCT
This sequence comes from uncultured Acidimicrobiia bacterium, assembly GCA_963765955.1. Lineage (GTDB taxonomy): Bacteria > Actinomycetota > Acidimicrobiia > Acidimicrobiales > AC-14 > JAXDMK01. Next base: position 110,979 of record CAVXYA010000004.1, on the reverse strand, counting down.
GGGAGCGATGGCGAACCGATGGAGTTCCACGCGGGACGCAGTCGCGAACCCGGCGACGTCGAGGAGCTGCCTGCCCACGGGCTTCTTGACCGGGCCGGCGCGGCCGACGACGGCGCGGCGACCGGCCCCGACGAGGTCGACACGAGCCGAAGGGAGCCGACCGAGGGTGGGGGGCCCGCGGAGGCGCTCGGCCCGGCCGCCGCGGCAACCGAGGCCGTGGATTCGGCGCCGGCGCAGCCGTCGGCCAATGAGCCCGCGCCGGCCGAGTCCCAGGCCGACGACTCGCCCCAGGCCCAGCCCGTCGTCGAGGAGCCAGTGCTCGCCGAGGCGCCGGCGGTCGACGCCGGTGGGCCCCTCGAGGAGGAGTCCCCTCTCGACGACCTGACCTGGGACGCGATCGCGGTGGCCCTGGCCACGGAGCCTCCGATCCCTCCCGGCCCCGAACCCACGGTCGACGAGACGGTCCCTCACGCCTGGCCCGGAGGCGACCCCGACGCCGACGACCTGTCGACGGCCGAGCCCGAGCTGGACTGGCCCGCGCCCGAGGAATGGCCGGACGTGGCCTGGGCTCCGGACCCGGAGGTCGACGACGACGAGTCGATCGGCGTCGCGATGGCCCCACCCGACGACGCCCCACCCGAGCAGGCGCTCCCGGACCAGGCGGTGGCGGCCCAGTCGATGGCCGACCAGGCGGTGGCGGACGAGGTGGCCGATTTCTGGGACCCACCGCCACTCCAGCCAATCGCCGACGCCGACGCCGACGCCGACTTGGACACCGACGGCGACCCGGACGAGTCGGATGCCGAACTGCTGCCGAAGCCCCTGGTCCCGGCGCCCTGGCTGGCGACCGACGACCTCGTCGGTGTCGAGGGCCTGGCTGCCGACTGGATGAAGGCGGACGCCGACCGATCGGCCGGATCCTGGCAGGCGGACGAGTGGGGCGACGACGATCGCCCGCCCCGGCGCTGGCACCGAATCGTCGCGCCCCTCAGCGGCCGGTGGTCGACGATGAGGCGGGGCGAGAGGGTGAACGTCGTCCTCTACGCCCTCACCGGGGTGTCGATCCTCGCCATGGCCTTGGAGCTGCTCGCCGGCCCCGACTCGCTCCCCACCGACGTGAGCACCTCCCCTGCGCCGGCGGCGTCCACGCCCACCACGGCGCGGCCGGCAACCACCGTCACCTTCACCATCCCCCAGGCTCCACCGCCGCCCGCCCCAGGGCCCGAGACGGCGGGTGGCCCGGCGACACCTGCGCGAGTCACGCCCACAGCCTCCGCGGTCACAGCCGCCCCGGCCCCCACGCCCGCACCCGAACCGGAGCCCGAACCCGAGCCGGAGCCGCCGGTCGTGACCGCCCCTCCCCAGACGACGCCCACCACCCGCCCGACCCCCACGACCAACGCCGGCTTCCCGGAGCCGACACCGCCCGTGCTGCCGACGTTCCCCGGGCCGCCCATCGAGCCGTAGCGCCCTTGCGAACTGGTGACGCTTACTGCCGAAATGTGGCGTCCACCGTCACCGGTTCACGGCCCGGGGGACGGTCCGTAGCGGCCTAGCGCCCCATTGCCGCCGGGGCCGTCGCCCGCACCGGCGGGAGGCGCAGCAGCAGGGCCTGGAGCAACAGCGGCTCGCCCGGGTTGTGGATCAGCGATTCGGCCGCCTTCTGGAGAGCGTCGAGCCCGGCTACGCCGGCGCTGGCGTCGACCCTCCGCTGCACCAGGGCGTCCCGATAGGCGGCCGAGAGGGTGGCCAGCCCGTAGCGCAGCTCGTCCGTGCGCAGCCGGCGCAGCTCCCGCCGGTGGCGGTCGGCCAGCACCTTGCGCCCGGAGCCCCGCTCGCCCGAGCGCTTCACCCGGTCCTCCAGCTCGGCCACCTCCCTGGCGTGACGGGCCACCAGCGGCGCCACCGCCGCCGAGCCCAGCAGCTCGACCAGCTCGGCCGCCAGCACCGACACCGTCGCCCCGGTGCCGTCGAGGCGGGACGGGACCGATCGCCATGCCGCCCGGCGGGCCCCGAACCCGGCGTCGGACGCCAACAGGCGGGCCCGGTCGAGCCGGCCTCCCGACGCCTCGGCCACGTCGGCCGCCACCGCCGGGTCGATGCCATCGTCCACCAGCATCTCGACCAGCCGCTCCACCGGCAGTGGCCCGAAGTCGATGCGGACGCACCGGGAGGCGATGGTGACCAGCTCCCGGGAGACATGGTCGGCCAGGATCACGAACACCGTGCTCGGAGGAGGCTCCTCCACCACCTTGAGCAGGGCCGGCACCGCGTCCTGGGCCAGGTGGAACTCGGGGATCACCAGCACCTTGCGGGCGGCCTCGTTCGGCGTCCGCATCGCCAGCCGTCGGATCTCGCGGGCCTGGTCGATGCCCAGGAAGGCGCCCTCCCGCTCGATGACGGCCACGTCGGGATGCACGCCCGCCGTCACCCGGACGCAGACGTCGCACTCCCCGCAACCGCTGCCGACCTCCTCGAACCGGGGGCACAGCAGGGCCGCGGCCAGGGCCAGAGCGGCGGTCCGGCGCCCGGTGCCGGGCGGGCCGACGAGGAGGTAGGCGTGCACCGGGGCCCGGGCCGCGGCCCGCAGGTGGGCCACCGCCGGCTCCTGCCCCACCACCCGGTCGAACACGTCGCTGATGGGCGGGGGGCTCACCGGGCGGCCCAGGCCTGGAAGGCCGACCACACCCGCTCGGCCACCTCCTCGACCGTGCCCGCCCCGTCGACGACGACCCACCGTTCGGGATCGGCCGCGGCCAGGGCCAGGTAACCGGCCACCACCCGCTGGTGGAACGAGTCGCCCGCCGCCTCCATCCGGTCGCGGGGCCGGCACCGGCGGGCGGCAGCCAGCTCCTGGTCGACGTCGAGCAGCATGACGAGGTCGGGCTCGAGCCCGTCCGCCGCCCACGACGAGAGCCAGGCCAGCTCGCCCGCGTCGAGTCCCCGGCCGTAGCCCTGGTAGGCGAGCGTCGACCCCGAGAAGCGGTCGCTGACCACGGTCCGTCCCTCGTCGAGCGCCGGTCGCACCACCTCGGCCACGTGCTGGGCCCGGTCGGCCGCCATCAGCAGGGCCTCCGCTCGGGCATCCAGCGCACGCGTCCCGTCGCCCAGCACCACCTCCCGCAGCCGAGTGCCGATCTCCGTCCCCCCGGCTCCCGGGTGAGGACGGCGCCCAGCCGTTGCGCCAGCAAGGCGGCCTGGGTCGACTTGCCGCTCCCCTCACCGCCCTCGAAGACGATGAACCGCCCGTCCACCACCTACCGGGCCTCGTCGCCGGTGCGGACGTCGTCCGCCCGCTGCTGGGCCTTGAGGGCCAGGGTGCCGGCGACCAGGATGATGACGGCTCCGATCCAGAGCGTCAGCCGCACCCCCGGCAGTTCGACGGTGAGCCCGGCCACCTTCAGCCGGCCGTCGAGGAGGCGGCTCGACAGCTTGTCGAGGATCCCGGCCAGCAGCGGGGCCAGCGACAGGGAGATGAGCAGGCACAGCCGCGAAAGGGTGTAGAGGGCGGCGAAGATCCGGCCCCGGAGCTCGTCCTCGACGTTCTCCTGGAGGATGGTGAAGCCCAGGACGTAGACCGCCCCCGCGCACACGCCCATCCCGGCGGTGAACGTGAGGCACAGGCCGAGGCTCGACATCGACGAGGCGGCGAGCATGCACGCCCCCGCCCCCAGCACGGCCAGGGGGAAGATCCGCTGGTGGGGGAGGTGCTTCTGCACCACCGACAGCCCGACCACGCCCACCGCCAGCCCCATGCCGAGGGCGGTGAGCATGAGGGCGAACCCGGCCGAGCCGGCGTCGAGCACCGCCGTCGAGAACACCGGCCCGAGGGGCGCCACCATCCCGCCGCCGATGAGGCCCGTGCCCAGGCCCACCATCACCGAGCGCACCACGGGGCTGGTGCCGATGAACCGCCATCCCTCCTTGACCTCGTTGAGGGCGTCGGTGAGGGGTGCCACCGACCGCCGCCGGGGAGCCTTGGGCCGGGCCAGGGTGAGGGTGGAGATGATGAACGCCGACGTGAGGAAGGTGAGGACGTCGACGTAGATGGCCAGCGTCTCCTGGTTCAGCTCCAGGAAGTGCAGGGGGCCGGAGTCGCGGCCCAGCCACTCGGACACCTTGGTGAGGGAGGCGAACAGCGCCGACCCCACCGGGAACGTCCCGTAGGCGGCGGCCAGCGAGAACGAGTTGGCGGCCGGGAGCTTGTCGACACTCACCAGGTTGGGCACCGACGCCTCCTTCGCCGGCGACCACAACAGGGTGAACAGCTCCAGCACCAGGGAGACGAGGAACAGGCCCCAGACCGTCTTGACGAAGGGCAGGGTGGCGAGGGTGAGGCCCCGGCCGATGTCGCAGAAGACCATCACCTTCTTGCGGTCCCAACGGTCGACCAGCACCCCGCCCAGCGACGCCAGGAAGAACCCGGGGATCATCCGGGCACTCATGACCAGGGCGATGGCCGCCTCCGGGGAGCTGCCGCCCACCCGGGCGGTGATCGACAGCACCGCCACCAGCCCGATCCAGTCGCCCAGCGACGACACCACCTGGGCCAGCCACAGCCGGAAGAACGACTTCGACCCCAGCAGGCTCGGCCCCCGGGTCTCGGGGTCGTCGTGGAAGGGTTCGGCCCCGCCCCCCGGGGTTCGGCCGTCGCCGACCTCGTGCCCGTCGCGGGACTCACTCCTGTCGCCGGGGAGCTGGTCGCCGGGAGTGATGGCCACCTCCTCGGTGGTGGCTGGCTCGTCGGCCACGGGGGGCTCTTCCGCGGGGCCGACCACAGGCTCAGGCTAGGACTTGGGGCGCGCCGACCGTGGTTTGGCGGATGCCTTCTTGGACGGGGCCTTCCTGGCCGCGGTCCGGCGGGGGGTGGCCGGGCCCCGGTCGCGGCGGACCTGCAACAGCTCGGCCGCCCGCTCGAGCGTCACCGTCTCCACCGCGTCGCCCACCCGGAGGGACGCGTTGGTGGTGCCGTCGGTGACGTAGGGCCCGAACCGGCCTTCCCGGACCGTGACCACCCCGCCCGACACCGGGTCGGGGCCCAGCTCCTTGAGCGGCTCGGGCGCAGCTCGTCCGCCTCGCTGCTTGGGCACGGCCAACAGGGCCACCGCCTCGTCGAGGGTCACGGTGAGCAGGCGGTCCTCGTCCTCCAGGCTGCGGCTCTCGGTGCCCTTCTTCACGTAGGGCCCGTAGCGGCCGTTCTGGGCGCTGATCTCCTGGCCGTCGGTGGGGTCGCTCCCCAGCACGCGGGGGATGGTGAGCAGCCGCAGGGCGTCGTCGAGGGTGAGCGTGTCGAGCGACATGCGCTTGAACAACGAGGCCGTCCGGGGCTTGGACTTGGCCCCCCCGTCGGCGTCGCCCAGCTGCACGTAGGGCCCGTAGCGGCCCTCCCGGACGATGACGGGCAGCCCGGTCACCGGATCGGCGCCCAGTACCCGGTCGCCACTGGGCTTGGACAGCAGCTCGGCCGCCTTCGCCACCGTGAGCTCGTCGGGGGCGATGCCCTCGGGAACGGGCGCGGTCTCACCGTCGCGGGACAGGTAGGGCCCGTACTTGCCCACCCGCACCGCGATGTCGCGGCCCTCGGCGTCCTTGCCGATGGGGATGGCGTTGACCTCGCGGGGGTCGATCTCGTCGAGGCGGTCGTTCACCATGGCCTTGAGCCCGGGGCGGGCGTCGCCGTCGCCGTTGCCGAAGTAGAAGCGGGACAGCCACGGCACCCGCTTCTCCGAGCCGGTGGCGATGCTGTCGAGGTCGTCCTCCATGCGGGCGGTGAAGGCGTAGTCGACGAGGTCGGTGAAGTGCCGCTCGAGGAGGGTGACCACGGCGAAGGCCGTCCAGGACGGCACCAGGGCGGTGCCCTTCTTCCACACGTAGCCCCGGTCCTGGACCGTCCCCAGGATCGACGCGTACGTTGACGGCCGGCCGACGCCCATCTCCTCCAGGGCCTTGACCAGCGATGCCTCGGTGAAGCGGGCGGGGGGGGACGTGGTGTGGTCCTTGGGATCGAGGGAGATGGCGTCGATGGCGTCGCCCGCCGCCAGCGCCGGCAGGCGCACCTCACGGTCCTCGAGGTCGGCCTCGGGGTCGTCGGACCCCTCCACGTAGGCCCGCAGGAACCCCGGGAACTCGATGGTCTTGCCGGCGGCGCTGAAGACGGCGTCCTCGCCGGCGGACGACGTGGCGCCCAGTCGAACCTGCATGCTTCGGCCCCGGGCGTCGGCCATCTGCGAGGCCACCGTCCGCTTCCAGATCAGCTCGTACAGCGCCCGCTCCTCGGGGCCCAGCTCCTTGGCCACCTGGTCGGGGGTGCGGAAGCTGTCGCCCGCGGGACGGATGGCCTCGTGCGCCTCCTGGGCGTTCTTGACCTTCTTCTCGTAGCGCCGGGGCTGGGCGGGCACGTAGTCGGGGCCGTAGAGCTCGGCCGCCTGGCGCCGGGCGGCGGCCACCGCCGTCTCCGACAGGTTGGTGCTGTCGGTGCGCATGTAGGTGATGTAGCCGTTCTCGTACAGGCGCTGGGCGGTGGACATGGTGCGCTGGGCGGTGTAGCGCAGCTTGCGGCCCGCCTCCTGCTGGAGGGTCGACGTCATGAACGGGGGGTACGGGCTGCGCCGGTAGGGCTTCTCGTCGACCGACCGCACGGTGAAGTCGGCCCCGGCCAGGCGGTCGGCCAGCCCCGCGGCCCCGTCGTGGTCGAGGACCAGGACGTTGCTGGCCCCACCGAGGCGCCCGGTCTCGTCGAAGTCCTTGCCCGTGGCCAGCCGGATGCCGCCCACGCTGACCAGCGTGGCGCCGAAGCGTCCGGTCGTCGCCGCGGCTGACGAGGCCTTGGCGAACGTGCCCTCGACGCCCGAGTAGGAAGCCGTCCGGAAGCGCATCCGGGCCCGCTCCCGCTCCACCAGGATGCGGCAGGCCACGCTCTGGACCCGTCCCGCCGACAGCTTGGGCAGGACCTTGCGCCACAGGACGGGCGACACCTCGTAGCCGTAGAGCCGGTCGAGGATACGACGGGCCTCCTGGGCGTCGACCAGTTGGTTGTCGAGGTCGCGGGGGTTGGCCAGGGCGGCCTGGATGGCGGGGGCGGTGATCTCGTGGAACACCATGCGCCGCACCGCCACCCGCTTGGGGGGCGAGAGCACCTCCAGCAGGTGCCAGGCGATGGACTCCCCCTCGCGATCCTCGTCGGTGGCGAGATAGAGCTCGTCGGCGTCCTTGAGCAGCTTCTTCAGCTTGGTGACTACCTGCTTCTTGTCCTTGGCCACCACGTAGAGGGGCTCGAACTCACGGTCGACGTCGACGCCGAGGCGGGCCCACGGCTCGCCCTTGAGAGCGGTGGGAACCTCGTCGGCCCCCCGGGGCAGGTCGCGGATGTGTCCCACGGACGACTCCACCACGTAGCCGCTGCCCAGAAAACGGGCGATGGTGCGGGCCTTGGCCGGCGATTCGACGATGACGAGGGGTTTGGACACAGGGGAGGAGACTCGACGGCCGGACGGCCTCCTGTCAAGAGTACGGTCTGGCGGTAGGCGCCGAACGCGCCTGATCGGGGGGTTCGCCTCACCCCCGGGCTTGTCGGATCGGCGGAAGGACGACGATCAGCCGTGGATCGCAATCTGGCCAAGGTCCAGGGGATCGGCCTGAGCACCGCGGCCGTCGTGGCCCTCGGCGGACTGTTCGTGTTGGCCGAGATGGGCGATCGGCTCGGATCCCCGCGAGCGTTCCCGAACGATCTCGTCTCCCATGCGTTCGTCGACGGCTTCAAGGTCGCGGCTGTCCTCTTCCTTGTCCTGGGGGTCACGCTCGTCGTGTTCCTGGTCGTGTGCCGACCGTGGGCCACGGGCGCTATCGGCGTGCACCCGTACTGGGTCCTGGTCCCGGGGGTGGTGGTGGCGGTCGGAGCGGCCGCACTCCTGTTCGAGGCCCAAGTGGTGAGGTACGCCCCGCCCCTGGTGTCGCTGCCCGAGGGCCGCGCCGTGCTCGACGGCCTGCTCGCCGACATCCGTGACGACGGTCGGGGGAGCTACCAGCCCATCCCGCCGGGCGACGACCGGCTGACCCTCGACGGTCTCCCCGAGCTGGCCCGGCTGGCGGCGTCGGTGGAACCTGTGGTCTCTCGCTGCATCGACGGCGTCGGGCGCGACACCGGCGCGGTGCGGGTCGGTTGGTCCTTCGTCCGGCTGGTCAGCTTCCCCGAGTCGGCGCTCACCGGCGGGTCTCCGAACGACCTGTGGCTGGAGCTTCCGGGCGACTTCGCCGAGCGGTTCGTCGGACAGGCCGGCACCGTCCTGCAGGCCGCCGGGTTCGAGGTCAAACCCACCGACTTCGTCGACGTGTCGGGCACCAGGCGCTCACCAGTGCCGGCCAAAGACGCCATCGCCTTCGACGGGGCCTACTCCTTCACCGCCGCCGTCTCCCCGGCGCCCGACCTCAATGCCCTCGACGATGGGCCGAGCACGTTCTATCGCCTGCAGTTCGAGGCGCGATCTCCCTGCCTCAGACCCGAGTAGGCCGACCCGCCGACCCGGTGCGACGGCGAGGCCGCCGGTTTCGGTCGAAGTACGGTCTGTCGGTGGACCCCAAATCGCTGATCGAGGCCTTCGGCACCATCGGCCTGTTCGTCATCGTGTTCGCCGAATCCGGGCTGCTGGCGGGCTTCTTCCTCCCCGGCGACTCGCTGCTGTTCACGGCCGGGCTGCTGGCCTCCCAGGGGCATCTGAACTTCCCGATCATCGTCACCGGCTGCTTCGTGGCCGCGGTGGCCGGTGACCAGGTCGGCTACGTGATCGGTCGCAAGTACGGGCCGGCCGTGTTCAAGCGGCCGGACTCCCGGTTCTTCCACCAGAAGAACGTGGACCGGGCCCGCCTGTACTTCGAGGAGCATGGCTCGAAGACGATCGTCCTGGCCCGGTTCGTGCCCATCGTCCGCACGTTCACCCCGGTGGTGGCCGGGGTGGGGCAGATGGACTACCGCAAGTTCGTCACCTTCAACGTCCTGGGCGGGTTCCTGTGGGCGGTGGGCGTCACTACCCTCGGCTACGCCCTCGGCGAGTCGGTGCCCGAGATCGAGAAGTACCTGCTGCCCATCGTCCTGGTGATCGGCGCCGTCTCCTTCGTGCCCGTAATCCTCGAGGTGCTCAAGATGCGCAAGGCGGGCCAGGCGGGCAAGGACCAGCACGACGGCGTCGACGAGGTCGTCGACGCCGACCGGCCCCAGCCCTAGAGACCGCAACCGTTCAGGCGCTGGCCGACGTCCGGATCATCTGGCCCGGCGGGTGAGAATCCGGGCCGACGGGACAGCCTGTGCGAGCCGTTCTATGTCTGGTCCGTCGCTCGTCACGACCAACCCCCCACCGTGGAGGGCACAGACGGCGACCACGTGGGCATCCACCATGTCGCGACTGTCGGCGCCGGCGCCGTGAAGCACCGCACCCACCTGACGGGCGAGGGCGAAGTCGGTGACCACGATGGAAAGCGGCGGCCGTTGGATCCCGGGACCGTCACGACGAGAGACGGCCGCCTCCACCCGGCGGGTGCGGGGCAGACCGCGGCACACCTCGGCGCACACGACAGCGGGCACGAGCACCTCCCTCCCCCGGGCCCATGCCTCGTGCAGCAGCGCCCGCAGCGAAGCAGGTGGCTCACGGTCGCAGATCGAGTCGAGTCCTCCCGCATCGAGGACCACCGGGAGCGTCACGCCGCCCCCCGGCCTTCGTCGGAGCCGTCGAGCTCGTCGAATGCCGTGCGTGCCTCGGCGGCGGCCTCCTCCGACACGGGTCCGTGCTCGAGATCCCAGTCGTCGAGCAGACGACGGAGGGCCGCCCTGCGAGCCAGCCGTTCGACGTGAGCCGCCAACGCCTCGTTGACGACGGCGGAGAGGCTTTCGACGCCGAGGCGCTGGGCCTGCTCGACCAGCCCTTCGTCGACGGTCACGGTGATCTTACGCTTCGCCATACTTTTATCGTACGCCCCGTGGGCGCCAGTCTGGGCGCGAAAAAGGGGCGCTGAGCGCCCCTTTCCTGCCCCAGACCGCGACCGCCCGGCCGAACTCCGAGGCGCTCAGGGGACGAGCGTGGCTTCCTTGGCCGTCTCGGGGGCCTCGTCCATCGGGGTGGCCTTGCGCTTGGAGAAGGCGAGGGCGCCGGCCAGGATGAGGATGGAGACGGCGGCGATGGCGTAGCGGGCGCCGTCGTTGTCCTGCAGGCTGATGACGGCCGGCAGCATGAGCAGCGACACCAGGTTCATCACCTTGATCAGCGGGTTGAGGGCCGGTCCGGCGGTGTCCTTGAACGGGTCGCCGACGGTGTCGCCGATGACTGCCGCCTTGTGGGCCTCCGAGCCCTTGCCGCCCTCGTGGCCGTCCTCGATGTACTTCTTGGCGTTGTCCCAGGCGCCACCGGCGTTGGACAGGAACACGGCCATGAGCTGGCCGGTGAGGATGACCGCGGCCAGGAAGGCGCCGAGGGCCAGGTAGCCGATGCCGAAGCCGATGATCACGGGCGTGAGCACGGCCAGCAGGGCCGGCGTGGTCAGCTCCCGCAGGGAGGCGGCGGTGCAGATGTCGATGACCCGGCCGTACTCGGGACGCTCGGTGTAGTCCATGATCCCGGGGTGCTCCCGGAACTGGCGGCGCACCTCCTGGACGACGGTGCCGGCGGTGCGTCCCACCGCCCGGATGGCCAGGGACGAGAACATGAACGCCACCGACCCGCCGATCAGCAGGCCGATGAACGTCTTGGGGTCGGCCACGTTGATCTGGGTCAGCGGGTTGGAGAACAGGTCCTCCTTGGGCAGGCCCAGCTCGTCGCCCACCACCTCGATGAACGAGGCGAACAGGGCGACGGCGGCGATGACCGCCGAGCTGATGGCGAAGCCCTTGGTGATGGCCTTGGTGGTGTTGCCCACCGCGTCCAGGCTGACCATGATGCGCTCGGCCTCGCCGTCGAACTCGCCCGACATCTCGGCGATGCCGGCGGCGTTGTCGGAGACGGGCCCGAAGGTGTCCTCCGACACGACCACGCCGGTGGTGGCGAGCATGCCCAGGCCGGTGAGGGCTACCAGGTAGAAGGTGAACTGGATGTTGCCGTCGCCCAGGCCGATGGCCACGCCCAGGGCGAGGGCGATGGCGATCACCGCGTACACGGTGGACTCCAGGCCGGAGGCGATGCCGGAGAGCACGGTGGTGGCGGGGCCGGTGCGGGCCGCCTCGGCGATGTCCTGCACGGGTGCCGTCTCGGTCGACGTGTAGTACTCGGTGAGGCGGCTGACCACCTGGGCCAGCACCAGGCCGGTGACGATGGCCCAGAAGACCTTGAGGTTGCCCACGTAGAACTGGGCCACGAAGAAGGTGCCGATGACGGTGAGGACGCCGGCGGTGAGGAAGCCCCGGTTGATGGGGGCCATGGCCGACTTGTCGTTGTCGGTGGCCCGCACTGCGTAGACGCCGACGATGGAGGCGAGCACGCCCAGGGCCCGGGCCACGATGGGGAAGATGACGCCCAGGGCCGGGTTGAGGCCGATGGACTCGAAGGCGGCGAAGCCGAGGATGATGGAGGCGACCAGGGTGACCTCGTAGGACTCGAACAGGTCGGCCGCCATACCGGCGCAGTCGCCGACGTTGTCGCCCACGTTGTCGGCGATGGTGGCCGCGTTGCGGGGGTCGTCCTCGGGGATGCCGACCTCGACCTTGCCCACCAGGTCGGCGCCGACGTCGGCCGCCTTGGTGAAGATGCCGCCGCCCACCCGCATGAACAGGGCCAGCAGCGAGCCGCCGAAGCCGAAGCCGATCAGGATGGCGGAGGCCGTGTTCTGGAAGAGCATGATGATCACGGTGGCGCCCAGCAGGCCCAGGCCGACGGTGAACATGCCGGCCACGCCGCCGGTGCGGAAGGCCACCTTGAGGGCGGCGGGCAGGGACCCCTCCTTGGCCGCGGCCGCGGTGCGCACGTTGCCCCGCACGGCCAGGCCCATGCCGATGAACCCGGTGAGGCCGGACATGAAGCAGCCGGCGATGAAGGCGAGGGTGCGGAACAGGCCCGACTCGCCGAAGGACAGGGCCGTCGAGCCGTCGGGCTTGAGGATCTCGGTGGAGGTCAGGAAGACCAGGACCGCCAGCGGCACGATGATGATGGCGATGGTGCGGAACTGGCGCCGCAGGTACGCCATCGCCCCCTCCTGGATGGCGAGGGCGATCTCCTTCATCTTCTCCGTGCCCTCGTCGGCGGCGAGCACGCCGCGCATGAGGCGCCAGCCGACGAGGAGGGCGAGGATGGCGGTGGCAGCGGAGAACCACAGCCAGAACCACTCGGTGCTGCCCAGGGTGAAGTCCTGGAAGCCCCCCTCGGATGCGAGCACGATGTTCATGCCGACAGCTCCTTCCTGACAAAGATCTGGTGGGCGACCTTCTCGCCCAGGAGTCGGTCCTTCCCGTCGACCCGCACCACGATGGGGCCGTCGAAGGGATGGCGTTCACGCACTTCGAGACGCACGCCGGGCCGCAGCCCGAGGGTCTCCAGGAACTCGATCACATCGGGATCGGTGGAGCCGGGGACGGCGACCACCGCGAAGTCGCCCGGCTCGAGGTCGTACAGCGGGGGCAGCGACGGGATGTCGGCCGTCTCCGGCTCGGGAATCGGGAAGCCGTGGGGGCACGACGACGGGCGGTCGAGGGCCACGAACAGACGGTCCTCCACCTCCTGGGGCAGGTCGTGCTCGAACGAGGTGGCCAGGCGGTCGGCCTCGTTCCAGGCGTAGCCGAGCATGTCGGACAGGAAGCGCTCGACGATGCGGTGGCGGCGGATGGCGGCCACCGCCGCCGACCGGCCCGAGGGGCGTCAGCTCGACGCCCTTGTAGAGCTTGTGGACCAGGAGGCCCCGCTCGGCCAGCCGCTTGACGGTGGCGGTGGCGGTGCCGGGAACCACGCCCAGCGCCTCGGCCAGGGCGCCGGTGGACGCGTCGTGGCCTTCGTTCGACATCCGGTACAGCGCTTTCAGCGCCTCGCGGTCGGGTTTCGAGAGGACGGGTTCCATGTTTCGGCGCCCGAAAACTAGATGTAGGACCGCCCAAACGTCAAACTTCACCGCCCTCGGGCTGCCACCCCGGCGGCGCCCAATCCGGAGGCGCCAGCTCGAAGCCGGCGAAGTCGAAAGCGGGGGAGACGGTGCAGCCGACAAGCGTCCATCGGCCGAGGGGCCGGGCCGACTGCCACTCCCCGGCCGCGACCACGTGCTGGGGTCGCTGGCCGGCGGCGACGTCGGGACCGAGCACGTGGCGGTCGGCGCCCACCGACAGCTCGAGGGGGTCGCCGGCGTAGAAATGCCAGACTTCGGTGGCGTCGACCCGGTGCCAGTGGGATCGCTCGCCCTCCCGCAGCAGGTAGTAGATGGCCGTCACCGCCGGCTCCCGCCACGTCTCCCGGTACCACCCGCCCTCGGGATGGGGGGCAGGTCGAGGGCCCGGATGACGCCGTCGGGGTCCATCGGGGACGTCGACCGTCAGGCGGGATCCTGGTAGGGGATGTCGGAGCCGAAGACGAGGTCGATGCGGCGCCGCTTGAGCGCCTGCTCGTCCTCGCACAGGGCCTCGATGGCGGTGACGGTATCGGCGCTCACGCCCAACCGCTCCGCCATCCGCCGAATCTGGTCCCGCTCGTCGTCGTTCAGGGCGCCGTCGGCCGCCGACGCCCGGATGGCGTCGAAGACGGCGACCCGGCCCCATGTCTCCGCCACCGGCATGTTGCGCTCCAGGATGGCGACGACGTCCTCGCCGCCTTGGTAGGCCTCCAGGGCGTCGACCGTGCTCTGGTGGGCGCCACAGGCCGCCCCGTAGCCGATCACCCAATCCTTCTCCGCCGGGACCAGCTCACCGCTGCCCTGGGCGCAGGCCATGATCACTTTGAGGTAGTCGATCCGGTCGTCCTCGGGCACCCCGCTCGGAAAGTCCCACATCTCCCGCAGCAGCCACAGGCCACCCGCCTCGTGTGCGTCCATGGTCGCCTCCTTCGCCCCGGCGTGTGAACGGGCAATGTAGCCCCGCCCTCAGGCCCGCCGCTAGGGTTCCACCGAGGTCACCGGAGCGCCCTCGTGATCGTCTGGACGACCTCGTCGACGAACGCCGGGGGGATCGCCGGCCACAGGGGCAGCGAGAGCACCTCCTCGGACGCCCGATCCGCTTCCGGGCACTCGGCATCGGCTCCTGCGAATGGCGGCAGACGGTGCAGAGGCAGGGGGTAGAAGATCGCGGAGGCGATGCCGGCGGCGTCCAGGGCGGCGGCGACGGCCGCCCGCCGCCCGCGCTCGACGCGGACCGTGTAGAGGCTGACAACCGAGTCGGCACTGTCCGCAGGGATGACCAGGTCAGGGAGGCCGGCGAGGCCCTCGTGGTAGCGCCCGGCCACCTCCCGCCTCATCTTGGCCAGCGCGTCGACCCGGGGGAGCCTGACGCGCAGGATCGCAGCCTGGAGCTCGTCGAGGCGTGAATTGCACCCGATCTCGGAGCTGTGGTGCTTGCGAGCGGCACCGTGAGCCCGGAGGCGTCGCACCCGGGCTGCCACCTCCTCGTCGTCGGTGGCCACCAGCCCTCCGTCGCCGAACCCGCCGAGGGCCTTGGTCGGGAAGAAGGAGTAGGCGCCCACCTGGCCGATGGTCCCCACCCGGCACCCGTCGACGCGGGCACCGAAGGCCTGGGCCACGTCCTCCGCCACCGCGACGCGCCGTGCGGCGGCGATCTCCAGCAACTCGGCCATGGGTGCAGGGCGGCCGAACAGATGCACGGGAACGATGGCCCTGGTCCGCGGGGTGATGGCGGTCTCCACCCGGGCGGGGTCGATGTTGAGGGTGGTGGGGTCGATGTCGGCGAACACGGGAACCGCTCCGACGTGGACGATCGCCTCGGCCGTGGCGACGAACGTGAAGGCGCTGGTCACCACCTCGTCCCCGGGGCCGATGCCGAGAGCACGCAGCCCGAGGGCCAGAGCGTCGGTACCCGAGTTGACTCCCACCGCATGGTCGCACCCCAGGAACTCGGCGACCTCGTGCTCGAACGCCTCGACGTTCGGGCCCAGGATGAACGTGCCCGACCGCAGGACCCCCGTCATCGCCTCGACCAGCTCGCCCCACTGATCCTCGATCTCGGGCCGCAGGTCGATCAGCGGGATGCGAGGCCCCGCGGTCTCGGTCACCGGCCGCAGGCTAACGGCCGTTACGCTCGCCCGGCCGGGACGCGCCGGATGGCGCCGTCGGCAGGGAGGTTCGGAGCCAGGTGATGGGCGAGCACGAGCCGCACCCTGGGATCGGCCTTGTCGGCTGCGGCGCCTGGGGCGCCAACCACCTGCGGGTGTGGACCGAGCTGGGCCTGCTGCGCGCCGTCTGCGACACCGAGCCGCACCGGTTGGCAGCCATCGGCGTCGACCACCCCGAGGTGGAGCTGTGGTCGTCGGCCGAGGAGCTCCTCGCCGATCCCGGGGTGGACGCGGTGGTGATCGCCACCCCCGCGTCCACCCACGCCGCTCTGGCCGCGGCCGCCATGGCCGCGGGCAAGGACGTCCTGGTCGAGAAGCCGCTGGCGCTCGACGTCGCCGATGCCGAGGCCCTCGTGCGGCAGGCGGACGCCACGGGGGCCATCCTCTTGGTCGGCCACGTCGTCGAATACCACCCCGCATTCGTGGCCCTCACGGCCTTGGTGCGGGCCGGCGAGCTGGGGACGGTCCGCTACGC
This sequence comes from uncultured Acidimicrobiia bacterium, assembly GCA_963765955.1. GTDB lineage: Bacteria > Actinomycetota > Acidimicrobiia > Acidimicrobiales > AC-14 > JAXDMK01. The sequence goes on along the minus strand of CAVXYA010000004.1, from coordinate 95,271 downwards.
GTACTCCAACCGCCTCAACTTCGGGCGGGTGCGGACGGAGGAGAGCGCCTTGTGGAGCTTCGCTCCTCATGACCTGGCGCTGCTGCTCCGCACCCTGGACGACTACCCGGTCGACGTCGCCTGTCACGGCGGCGCCTACCTGTCCGAGGGCGTCGCCGACGTCAACGTCATGAACCTGGCCTTCGCCGGCGGGGCCCGGGCCCATGTGTTCGTGAGCTGGCTCCACCCGTTCAAGGAGCACCGGTTCATCGTGGTCGGCGACCGCCAGATGGCGATCGTCGACGACACCGCCCCCTGGGACTGCAAGCTCCGGCTCTATCCCCACCGGGTCGACTGGCTCGACGACGGCCGGGTGCCGGTCGCCCACCACGCCACCGCCGTCCCGGTGCCGCTGGATCGAGTCGAGCCCCTGCGGGCGGAGTGCGAGCACTTCGTGGACTGCGTCCGCACGCGGGCCCGGCCCCTGACCGACGGCGCCAGCGGGCTGGCTGTGCTCCGCTTGATCGACGCCGGGGAGCGGTCCCTTCGGCGAGGAGGAACGCCCGTGTCGCTCGACCGGACCGAGGACCAGGACCAGAACCCGATCCACCCCACAGCGGTGGTCGATGCCGCCGCCGACATCGGCGCCGGGACCCGGGTGTGGCATTTCTCCCACGTCATGGGCGGGGCCACGATCGGCCGCGACTGCACGCTGGGCCAGAACGTTTTCGTCGGGCCGGGGGCCCGGGTGGGCGACCACGTGAAGGTGCAGAACAACGTGTCGATCTACGAAGGGGTGGAGCTGGAGGACCACGTGTTCTGTGGTCCGTCCGTCGTGTTCACCAACGTGACCCACCCGCGGTCGGAGGTCGACCGGCGGGGTCAGTTCGAGGCAACGATCGTCCGAGAGGGAGCGACCCTCGGCGCCAACTGCACGATCGTGTGCGGGGTGACGGTGGGCCGGTACGCGTTCGTTGGCGCGGGCGCGGTCGTCACCCGGGACGTGCCCGACCACGCCGAGGTGGTCGGCGTCCCTGCCCGGCCGAGCGGGTGGCGGTGCGCATGCGGCGACCGCCTGACTTTCTCGGACGCAGGCCAGGCCCGCTGTCCCTCCTGTGACAGGGAGTACCGCCGGCGCGACGGGGCGGTGGTACCCGACCGGTGAGGATCGTCACCGTGGTCGGTGCCCGGCCCCAGTTCGTGAAGGCGGCCGCGGTGAGCAGGGCGATCGCGGCCCACAACGCCGCCCACCCCGAGCGGCTGGTGGAGGAGGTGCTGGTCCACACCGGCCAGCACTACGACCGGGAGTTGTCGGACGACCAGTTCGAGGACCTCGGCCTGCACGAGCCCGGCGTTGCCCTGGGGGTGGGTTCGGCCTCGCACGGGGTCCAGACGGGCACGATGCTCGTGCGCCTCGAGCCCGTGCTCCAGTCGGTGCGGCCCGACGTCGTCGTGGTCCATGGCGACACCAACAGCACCCTCGCCGGCGCCCTGGCCGCGGCCAAGCTGGGTCTGGCGGTGGCCCACGTCGAGTCCGGGCTCCGGTCCCGCCGCCGGGACATGCCCGAGGAGATCAACCGGGTCGTCACCGACCATCTGTCGACGCTCCGTTTCTGCTCCTCCGCCACCGGAGCGGCCAACCTGGCCGCCGAGGGCCTGGTCGACGGGGTGGAGGTGGTGGGCGACGTCATGCAGGACGTCCTCCGCTGGGCGGTTGCCGCCGGCGGGCCGGTCGCCGACGTCGGGCTCGAACCGCCCTTCGGCGTGGCGACCGTCCACCGGGCGGAGAACACCGACGACCCCGACCGTCTGGGCGCCATCCTCGACGGCCTCGGCCGGCTGGCCGGTGACGGGTTGCCCATCGTCCTACCCCTCCACCCCCGCACCGCGGCGGCCCTGGGGCAACGGTCGCCTCCACCGGGCGTGGTGGTGGTTGCCCCGCTGCGCTACCGGTCGATGATCGGGCTGATGGCCCGGGCGGAGGTGGTGCTCACCGACTCCGGCGGGCTCCAGAAGGAGGCCTACTGGCTGGGCGTGCCCTGCGTGACCCTCCGGGAGGAGACGGAGTGGGTCGAGACGGTGGCTGAGGGCTGGAACATCCTCGCCGGGGCGGACGCCGATGCCATCGTGACTGCCGCGACCCGCCCGCCGCCCGCAGGCCCCCAGGCTCCGCTCTACGGCGACGGCCACGCCGCCGACCGCATCGTGCGCCGGTTGGCGAAGCCCCGTTAGGCGATCACGTCGAGGAGTTGCTGCTCGAGGCGGTTGGCGATCGCCTCCCGGTCGAAGTGCTCGGCCACGTACTGCCGGGCCCGGGCCGCGCTCTCCACCCGTGCCGTGTCGTCCCGCGCGAGGAGGCCCCGGAGGGCGCCGGCGAGGGCCTGCGGGTCCTGGGGGTCGACCCTGACCGCCCCGCCCGACGCCTCCGCCAACCGGGCCCCCTCCCCCCTCCCGCAGTAGACGAAGGGAACGCCGACGGCCATCAGCTCGAACATCTTCGACGGGCGGGCGCCGTCGAACAGGGCCCGGTCGGCCAGGGGGACGACGGCCACGTCGAACACCGAGAGCACCTCGGGCATGCGGGCCCACGGCAACGGGTCCGGGAAACGGACGTTGGTGAGGCCGAGGGCCCGCGCCCGTTCCTCGACCGCCCCCTTGCGCGGCCCGTCGCCGATGAGGACGAAGGTCACCCCGGCCAGGGCGGCGGCTGCATCGACCACCTGCTCGAGGGCCTGCGCCCGGCCAAAGTTCCCGGCGTAGCCCACGACCGGGCCGGAGCCGTCGAGGCCCAGTCGAGCCCGGACGCCAGGCCCGGCATCGACCGGCCGCATCGTCGCCAGGTCGACGCCGTTGGGAAAGAGGGCCCGGGAGGTGCCAGGGGCCCGGCGGGCGACGGCCTCGCCGATGCCCTCCGTCTGGTAGGTGACCAGGTCGGCGGATTCGTAGGCCCAGCGCTCCCACCGCTCGAACAGGGACAGCAGGCGGCGGTCTCGCAGCACGCCGAGCTCCACTGCCGACTGCGGCCACAGGTCGCTCACGTTCATCACCAGGCGTGCTCCCAGTCTCCAGCGGAGGACGGCTGCGGTGGGGGCGAGGAACAGGGGCGGCGACTCCCAGATGAGGACGTCGGCCCGGCCGAGGCGGGGGACTCCCGCCGCGGCGGCGGTGGTGGCGAAGGAGAGGTAGGTCGCCATCTGCCGGGCCGTCGAGCGCTTCGCCGACGTGTAGAGCCACGACCGGAGGACTTCGACACCGTCGGCCCGCTCCGCGGCGACGAGGCGTCGTCTCCACTCCGGGAACGTCCGGCCGCCGGGGTAGTTGGGCATCGCCGTCACGACCTGCACCTGGTGGCCGCGGGCCGCCAGCCGGCCGGTGAGGTCGGCCCACCGGCTCTGGGGCGCCCCTGCCTCCGGGGGATAGTACTGGGTCAGCACGACGATCCTCACGGGCGAGGTACCGTCCACCGTGGGCAGGTCAACGGATGTGGCCGACCGGTTGTACCGGCACAGCCCGGTGGTGTTGCAGCACGCGGCCGCCACCGCCTTCGGCATGAAGGAACGGGTGTTGCGCTACGGCGGCCGCCACCGGGAGTACGCCCGCGACCTGACCGGATCCCAGTGGTGGCCGGCGGACCGGCTCCAGGAGCACCAGGACGTCCGCCTGCGGCAGATGGTCGAGTTCTGCGTCGCCCGGGTGCCTTACTACGGGGACCTGTTCCGCGAGCTGGGCCTGGCCGCCGGCGCGATCCGGACGGCCACCGACCTCGAGCTGCTCCCTGTCCTCGACAAGGAGACCGTACGGGCGCAGCCCGAGCGGTTCGTCCCGGACGGTGCGGGCGAGCGCGAGCGCCTCATCGCCGCCACCACCGGGGGGACCACCGGGACCCCGCTGCGCTTCTACGTCACCCCCTCGGCCCTCCAGTACAACTACGCCGCCTACGAGGTGCGGTTCCGGCAGTGGGCGGGCGTGCGGTTCGGCCAGCGCACCGCCTCCATCAACGGCCGGGTGATAGTCCCCGGCGACCAGGAGGGCCCTCCGTTCTGGCGCCACAACCTGGCGTTCAACCAGCTCTACCTGTCCGCCTACCACCTCAGCACCCAGAACCTGCCGTCGTACGCAGAGAAGCTCCGACGGTTCGCGCCCGAGGTGGTGGTCGGGTACGTGTCGACGGTGCACGTCCTGGCTCGGTACCTGCTCGACCGGAACCTGGTGGGGGCGGTGCGGCCGAAGGCGGTCCTGGTGAGCTCGGAGACCCTCTTCCCCTGGCTGCGGGCCGACATCGAGGCCGCCTTCGGGTGCCGGGTCGCCAACGGGTACTCGCTCGGGGAGCTCACGGCCATGATCTCCGAATGCCCGGCGGGCACACTTCACGTCAGCCCCGAGTACGGCGTGGTGGAGCTGGTTGCCGGCGAGGCCGGGATCGAGCTGGTGACCTCGACCCTCTGCAACCGGGGGATGCCGCTGCTGCGCTACCGCACCGGCGACCTGGTGGTGCCGGGCGCGGGCGCCGCCTGTGCCTGCGGTCGGCAGCTGCCCACGGTGGACGACATCCTCGGCCGGGTCGACGAGCGGGTGCTGACGCCGGACGGCAGGAGCGTGGGCCCGGCCCCGCTCAGCCTGGCGTTCCAGGGGATCAAGGGCCTGCGAGCGGCCCAGGTGGTGCAGGACGAGCTCGAACGAGTGACCGTGGTGGTGGCGACCACCGTCGACTACGGGGTGGAGGAGGAGAAGGCTCTCCGAGCCGAGCTGGTCGCTCGGCTGGGCCCGTCCCTCGCCATCGGCTTCGAGCGGGTGGACGAGCTTCCGCGCACCGTCGCCGGCAAGCAGCGCCTGATCCGGTCCTCGTTGGGGACCGGTTCCTGAACGGCCGGTCACTGCTCGGGCTCGGCCGACCGGGCAGACCCGAGCCGTTTCTCCATCCGGTCGGCCGCCGGCGTCCAGCCGCAGGCGGTGTAGAAGCGGATGGCCTCCTCATTGGTGGCGGCCACGGTGAGGTGCATCCGGTCGAACCCGGCGGCCTCAGCGGCCGCTTCGGCCGCGTCCAGGAGGGCCTGTCCGACCCCCCGGCGGCGGTAGGCGGGCTCGACGGCCACCGCCAGCACGCCGAACGACGGCGGTCCGGCGGCGGGCGAGGCCGGCGGGCTGGAAGGGAGTCCGGAGTGCCCGGCCGCCTCGCACCAGGGCGGACGCCCGCGTCGCCACCCAGGGACGGGCCAGCACGGCGCGGGCCAGGAACCAGCGGTTCGTCCGGATGAAGCCGGAGAGCGCCCCCCGAAACACGCCGGCGACGCAGAAGCCGACCATCCGCCCGTCGTCGAAGGCGCCCAGGACGACGGCGTCGTGGCGATCGGCGAACTGCCAGCGGTAGTACCTGCGCACGGTCTCGGCGCCGAGGGCGGACAGGGCCGACCCGGGAAAGGCGTCGCGGTGCACACGGGCCACTTCGGCGACGAGGTCAGGCCCGATCGGGGTGACGACAGGCTCCGTCACTGTCGGGCGGGCGCGTGCAGCCGGGCCAGCAGGTCGTCCCACTGGCCCCGGACCACCGACCAGTCGCACGCCTCGGCCAGCCGGCGGCCGTTGCGAGACAGCCGCCCGGCCAGTCCCGGTTCGGTGAGGAGGCGGACGACAGCCCGGGCCATGTCGTCCGGATCCCCGTCGAGGGCCAGCAGGGCGGTCTGGTCGTGGGTCAGCAGGTCGGGGATGCCCCCCACTGGGAAGGCCACCACCGGGAGCCCGCTGGCGGCGGCCTCCAGGATGCTGACCGGCATGTTGTCGACCCGGCTGGTGGTCAGGAACACGTCGTGGGCGTCGAACGCGGCCCGCTTGGCCGCCTCGTCCAGGAAACCGGGGAAGGTCAGGGCCTCGGTCAGCCCCATCCGCCGCACCTCGTGCTGGAGGGCGCCCAGCTCGCGGCCGTCCTGGCCGGCCATCGTCAGGGTCGCCCCCGGCACCGTGGACCGCACCCGGGCCAGCACCTCGAGCGCCAGCCGGGGCCGGTAGAGGTCCTCGAAGGCCCGCATCCAGAGCAACCTCGGGCGAACTGCCTCCCGTTCCCGGAAGCGGTACGTGGCGACGGGGAGGGCGTTGGGGATCACCCGGACGTCGGGCCCGCGGTTCTCGAACGCACCCGCGAGGTAGGCCGAGGGCGCGACGACGGCGTCGGCCCGCTGCAGTACCCGGTCGACCCGTGGCCCGTGAGCGGCGGCGAAGGTCGGCAACGCCCCACCGTGGAGGTGGAGCACGACCGTCTTGCCCATGCCGCGCCCGAGAAGGCTGGCCAGCTCGGCGTAGGCGAAGGCCCGTCCGCTGAACACGGCCACCACGACCACGTCGACATCCGCCCGCCACCGGACCATGTCGGCGGCCACCGCCGCCGCCCGGCCGAGCGGCTGGCGTACCGACGACGTCTGGCGGGTGCGATAGCCGTCGGCGGCGAGCAGCGTGGCCAGCGTCTCCGGCTGGGAGACAGCCCGTCCCGGATGGGCGCCGAGCATCGACCCCACGAAGAGGAGGCCCGGCCGGTCCGCTTCCACGTCGTTCAGGCCGGAGTTCGAGGCGAGTCCTGTCCTGCGAAGCGACAGGCGGTCAGACCGAGGACGAACGGGACGAGGGCGAACCGCAGCGCGCCGTGGGCCATTGCGGTGAGCGCCCAGCCGGCGAGAAGCAGTACCCACGCCCGGGTGCGGGGGGTGAGTGCGGCCCGGTAGGAGCGTACGACCATGGCCAGCAGGACCGCGATGGCGGCGATGCCGGCCAGCCCGTGCTCTGCCGGCAGCCGGGTGAACTCGGTGTGGGCCGACACCCCCCGCCCGTCGGCCAGCCGCCGGTAGGACTTGCCGACGCCCGGTCCCACGCCGAGCAACGGATGGCTGCGGAAGGCGGCCAGGTCGGCGTCGACGATCCGGTCTCGGTCGTCGAGGGAGAGGTCGGTGAACCGCTTCTCGAGCGCGTCGCCCGTGTACGACACCAGTCGGGGGTACACGACGAACCCGCCCACCAGGACGAGGACGACGAGGGGCCCGATCAGGCGGGAGGTGCGTTTCGGCTCGCGTAGCGAATAGGCGGCGGCGAGGGCCACGGCGACCGCCACGTTGACCAAGCCGCCCCGGGAAAAGGTGAGCGCGCACTGGACCAGCATCCACAGCGAGATGGCGCCGGCCAGGAGCCGACCTGCCGGCCGGGTGTCGCGCAGGGCCAGGACGAGAGCGAAGAGGGCGCCCAGGCCAAGGACGGCGGAGACCTGATTGGGCCCGAACCCACCGCTCGTTATGGAGTTCGACGCCGAGTTGAAGACGACGTCTCCTGCCTCGATGGTGCCGAGAAGAGCCAGACCGGCGACCGTGGTGAGGGGTGTCACCACCGCCCAGAGGAGAGGTTGCAACGTCTGCCAGCTGACTCGAACCTGGCTGAAGAACAGGACGGTGACGGCGATGGCCAGGGGGCCGGACAAGTTGAAGCTGATTGCCTCTCGCGCTCCGGCCATCCCCAATGCCTCGACGGTGAAGACGATCGAGGGCACCAGGAGGGCGAGGTAGGCGAGCGGCAGCACCAGCCCCCGAGGCCGGCCGAGGCGAAGGATCCCGATCCCGACCACGAGGACCAGGGCGTATTTCCCGAGCTCGTACGGAACCCGAGCGTTGGTCATCCGCCACAGCAGCTCGGCCCCGACCAGGTACCCGGTGGCGTAGAGGATGCGGTGGACCCACGGGGAAAGGGCGGCGATGCCCACGGCCACAGCCACCGTCGCCCCGGCATGGAGGGTGCCGAGACCGGGGCGGGCGTCGAGCAGGGGTGCCAGCAGCAGGTGGGCCGCCACCGCGGCGACGACCGGCGCGACCGATGCCGGCGCCTGGCCGACGGGCCGTTCTCGGGGGACGACCGCGGCGCCTAGCATCGGCATGCTCGTCGTTGGCAGGGCGTTCGTTCGACCGCCCGAGCGTAGCCCCGGCGCCGGCGCCCGCCCCGGAGTGCGAAGGTGTGGCCATGCTCGAATCCTTCACGTCGGAGACCTTCGCCCGACTTTTGGGCGAGTCCTTCCGGATGGACGTCCCGGGGGGAACGCTCCACCTCCTGCTGGCCGAGGTCACCCCTCTTCCCCCCCGCCCCACCGGCCGCCGGCCCTTCACCCTGCTGTTCCACGAGCCCGCCGGTCGCCTCGTGCCCCAAGGCATGCATCCTGTGGTCCACCCCGAGCTGGGCTCGTTCGACCTGTTCGTGGTGCCCCTGGGCCCCGACCCGGCCGGCATGCGCTACGAGGCCGTCTTCGGCTGAGACGGGGACGACCACGCTACGTAGCATGCGGGCCCGGGGCTCGCGTGCTGTGTGTTTTCGTCAACCGGCTGTGACGGCGGTGTTCCCGTCGGCGCTGGGCGACCAGCGCAGCAGCAGGTAGACGCCGTGTTCCCCGGCGGCTTCGAAGCCGAGCCGCCGGTAGAGGTTCAGGGCCCGGTTGAAGCGCTCCACGTGGATCGAGAGCGTTTTCGTCGACGCCGCTCGCTTCCCGCTGAAGGGCGCGGATGAGGGCGGAGCCGATCCCGCGGGCCCGGAACTCGGGAAGGAGGGAGATGTCGACGATACGGATCTCCTCCGGCCAGCGGTCGACGTAGAGCCGACCGGCGGGCTCGCCGTCGGCCTCGATCACCTCGAACGAGGCGCCCGGGTACTGCTCCCCGTACCACGTCCGCTGGGCGCTGAACTGCTGGCGGCAGAACGCGGCCTTCTGTTCATCGTCCCAGTCGACGAGGGCCAGCTCCTCCTGACGGGTGCTCGCGTAGACCGCGAGCAGGAAGGCCTCGTCGTCAGGGCCGACCGGCCGCCGCGAGATCAGGTTCGCGGCGGGAAGACGCCTTGGAGGGCGATGTTGAAATACAACGTCAGGGAGGGCTGGAGGTTGTTGTGGGGCTGGCCGCCACCGGCCGGCGCCAGTGCCTGCGGCGCCAGTGCGACCAGGTTGGCGTTCGTCGTCGATTGGTAGGCGTTGGCGTTCTGCGAACGGGCCAGCGAGCGGTTCGGTGAGGGCACCTGCACGTCGGCGATGTCGCTGGCGGCCTTCAGCACGTGCGCGTGGGCCGGGATCTCCGACTCCAGCAGCGTCGTCGTGTCGGAGCCGTCGGTCTCGCCGAGGTCGTGGAGCGAGAGGCCCGGGCCCTGGCCAGGGTGCATCGCGGCCCGACCCTGGAGGGCGGGGAGGGCGAAGTTCGACTTCCCGTCGCCCCCGTAGGTGGTGCCCAGCAGGGAGAAGAGGGCCGTGTTCTGGCTGAGGGGCAGCAGCTGGCCGTCGCACCACGCCCACCCCTTGGGGGCGAAGTTGAACGGGAAGATTCGAATCTCGGCCACGAAGGGATCAGCCATGGAGCACCTCGCTCTAGGAGGGGGGCGGGTAGATGCCGAACAGGGAGATGATGTAGTTGATGCACAGGTAGGGCTGGAAGTTGCTGTGCGGCTGGCTGCCGCCGACGGGCGCCACCGCGGTGGGCGCGAGGTTCCCGTTGGCGGTGTCCTCGATGTAGAGGTCGGCGGCCGTCGACTGGGCGACGACGTTGTTATTGGGCGCCGACTGGTTGGCGACGTTCGTCGACGCCGTCAGCGGGTGGCTGTGGGCCGGGATCTGGTTGACGGTGAGCGTGACCGCCTCCGCCCCACCCGCCTGGGCCAGGATGAAGCTCGTGCCCGTGGACGACGTGCCCTGGTGGATCGGGATGCGCCCGCGGAGATCGGGCAGGGCGAAGGTGGACTGGCCATCGCCCCCGTAGGTGGTGCCGATGAGCGTGAAGAGGACCTCGTTCTCGGAGATGGGCAGGAGCTGGCCCTCGCACAACATCCATCCCGCGGGGGCGAAGTTGCCGGCGAACATCCGGATCTCGCCGACGAACGGCTGTGACATCGAGGCCTCCTAGTTCGGTGAGGGGAAGATGCCGATGAGGGCGATGCAGAAGTTCAACGTCAGGAACGGCTGCATGTTGAGGTGGGCCTGGCTTCCGCCGACGTTGGTCACCGAGCCCGGGGTCAGCGACGTGAGGTTGGCGGGGGGGCCGTAGATCTGGCTCGGCGTGCTGGCCAGCACGCTGTTGGCGGGGAGGGGAGTGTTCCCGTCGGTCGTCGAGGCCATCGCCACGTGGGTGTGTGTGGGTAGCTCGGGCACCGAGAGGGTGTGGGCCTCCTCACCCGCCCGCTCACCGAGCGTGTGCCCGCTTCCGACGTGGATCGGCGCCCGCCCCCGAAGGTCGGGCAGAGCGAAGGTCACCCGTCCGTCGCCTCCGAAGGTGGTGCCCAGGAGGGAGAAGAGGGCCTGGTTCTGGTTGATCGGCATGAGCTGGCCGTTGCACTGGGCCCACCCCTTGGGCGCGTACCCGAAGCTCATGATCCGGATCTCGGACAGGAACGGCTCAGCCATGGCGGGGCTCCTTCGTCATGTCGGCATCGGGCAGTCGGCGATGGAGGTGAACCCGGCGCCACCGTGGTCGGCGCTGGTGGTGGCGCCGTTGTTGGTGGCGCTCAAGAAGGCCTGCACCGCGGCGTCGTCGGTCGGCGCCCCCGCGTAGTCCTCGAGGATGTACGTGGTGCCGGCGAAGCGCTGGCGCACCCTGATGCCGAAGAGGCCGGCGGCGGTGGTGGAGGCGGTGTTGCCACTGATTTCGGCGCAGACGGTCGTGGTGTCGGTGCTGACCGACCCCGCGTCGACCCGGATGGCGTCGGCCGAGAGCGCGTTGTTGAGGGTCACATTGTTGCTCGTGATGGTGGCGTTGATCCGGTTGCTGCCGTCCCGGGCGATGACCTCGATGCCCCGGTTGGCGACCTGGGAGACGGTGTTCTGGCTGACCAGGACGGTCATGGTGGCGCTCCCGTTGCCGGTGAACCGCATGCCGGGACCAGTCGTGGAGTTGCTGTTGGTGACGGTGTTGCCGGTGACGTTCCCGGACATCGTCGTGGTCGCGGCGGAGGCCAGGTTCACGTTGATCGGGGAGGCGCTACCGCCGGTGCCGGGCGCCACGTTGAGCCCGTCGATGGTGAGGTCGCGGACGTCGAAGTTGAACGTTCCCGACGAGTTGTGGGCGATGCTGACCCCGATGTTGTTGTCGTCGAACGTGCTCTGGTTGACGCCGCTGTCGTCGACCTCGACGTCCATCGAGCCGGTCCCGTTCGTGATCACCTGCACGCCGTTGGCCCGGTTGCGCAGGAACGTGTTGCCGAGCACATCGGCGGTGATCGACCCGCCGTCGGCCTGCAGCAGCAGTCCGTTGTTGCCCGGCGAAACGGTGTCGGTGTCACGGAACGTCGAGTCGGTGACGTTCAGCTGCGACAGCGTCCCCGACGAGTTGACGATCCGGGCGTTGTCCTCCGGCGAGTTCGCCACCAGCGTGCGCGTGAACTCGGAGCTGCCCGCCAGGTTCGTGAAGTGCAGGCCGGCCTCGTCGGTGGCGGGGTCGTCGCCGTTGTTGTCGACGACCGAGTCGCGCAGCGCGAAGTTCGTGACGCTCGAGCCGCGCACGCCGTTGCCGAGGCTGTTGCGGATCTTCACCCGCTGCAGCGTGATCGCCTGGGCCGACGTCAGCGACACCGCGTCCTGCGTCGTGTTCTGGATCGTCCCGCCGCTGCAGGGGTCGGCGGTCGTCGCGCACGCGCCGCCAGTGCCGGTGACGATCAACCCGCCGGTGGTGCCGGTCGTGTTCAGGCGGATGCCGTTGGTGGAGCCGTTGGACGAGATCGACTCGAAGTTCAGGTTGCCGCCCGTGATGCCCGCGGTGTCAACGTTGAGCGCCCTACCGGTGCCGGTCGTGATCGAGTTGCCCGTGCCGCCGACGGTCAGCGTGCCGTTGGTCGCGGTCAGGCCTTGGCCGCTCGTGGTGTCGATGTCGAGTCCGCCGTTCATGAACAAGACGAGGTGGCCGCCGGCGGGGTTGCCGTTGGCGGCGAGTGTGACCGCGTTGCTCGCGCCGGTGTTGAGCACCTTCGACGCGCCGGAGAAGGTCGTCGACCCGGCGCTGTTGCCGCTGACGACGATCCCGCCGCCAGCGTCGGCGGAGTCCGCGATGTTGCCCGAGAACGTCACGCCGCCGCCGTCGCGGCCCGTGACCTCGACCGACTGACCGGCGCCGTCGTTGATCGCGCCGGCGTAGACGACGTCGCCGCCACCGACCCCGCCGCCGTTGACGTCGACCGCGATCCCGGCGGCGCCGGCGATCGTACCTGCGTCGATCACGACCGGCGCCGTGAGGTTCGTGTCGAGGTTGATCCCGTCGCCGGCGCTGTTCGTCGAGCTGACGGAGTCGAAGCGGAACTGCGAGCCGTTGGAGTTGCGGATGTCCATCGCCGGCCCACCGGTCGCGGAGATCGTGTCCGTGCCGGCAGAGTCGACCGTCACCGTGTTCGAGCTGGCGATGTCGAGCGCCGCCGTAGCGCCCGACGTCGTCTGCAGCGACAGGTCCGTCCCGGCGCCGTCGCCGAGCACCGGCTGGCCGGTGGTGCTGCTGAGCCGGATCGCGCCGGTGCCGGAGCCGGTGACCGTGATGTCGTTCCAGCGGCTCGTCAGCAGGCTCGTGCTCGCCGCATCCAGCGCCTTCGCGCCGGTGGTCGCGATCGTGTTCGTGGCCGTGTTCGCGAACAGCACCCGGTCGGCGTTGTTGATCCGCACGCCGATCGCCGTCGCGCTGCCGCCGTTCGTCACCGTCACGCCCGTGAAGCGGTTGACGCCGGTCGTGCCGTCCATCTCGATGCCGGGCTGCGTGCCCGCCGTCCCGGTATCCGTCACGTTGACGTTCTGCACGGTGACGGCGTCGGTGCCGGCGCCGCCGGAGACGCCGCCGCCGGTGCCCGAGGGGTCGACGTCGATGCCGTCGACGAGCACGTTGCTCGCCAGCACGATCACGTCCTCGTTGGAGGCGGTGAGGGTCGGTTGGGCGCCGGCGGTGCCCGGGTGCAGGGTCGAGGTCGGCAGGAAGCCGGCGCCGTCGGGGTCAAGTGTGAGCGGTCGGCTCTCGCCGATCAGGCGCTCGTTGGCGTTCATGGCATAGCCGGTGTTGAGGTTGGTCGTCGTGTTGCTGCCGTCGAAGACGAAGACGGTGTCGCCCGTCCCACTGGACGCCTCCGCCTCGGCCAGGGTGTCGAAGGGGGTGTCCGACGTGCCGTCGCCGCCCGCGGGCTCGTTGTTGCGCACGTACCACACCTGACCCGCGATGGGCAGGTTGACCGTGCCGGTCGCCGTGGCCACCCCGTCGCTGACCGTGTAGGTGAACGAGTCGGTGACCCCGACGTCGGCGTCGTCCGGGTGGTACGTGAAGTTGCCGTCGGCCTCGATGACGACTGACCCGCCCTGGGCGGTGGGCTTGGTCTCCGCCACCGCCACCAGGCCGCCGGGCGGGACGTCGGGGTCGGTGTCGTTGGCCAGAACGGAGCCGGTGATCTCCCTGCCCGCCTGGGTCGCGGGTCGGGTCGTGCCGACGAACAGGCCGGTGTTGCCGATGGCGTCGAAGACGTCGGCGGTGGCCAGCGGCGCGGTGTTGATGGTGACCTTGCCGTAGCGGATGGCAGCCAGGTTGCCGCCGACCGGGTCGTAGATCTGCACGTAGAACTGCTCGGGGGCCTCGGTGAGGGCGTCGGCGGCGATGGGAATGTCGATCGTCTTGGTCAGCACCGGATCGCCGGCGGTCCAGCTGAGGGTGCTCACCTGGGCGGTGTAGTCGCTGCCGGCGGTGGCAGTGGTGTTGAAGTAGGTGTCCTGCATGGTTCGGAACTTCACGGTCACCGGGCCGGGCGGGCTGAAGGAGAGCGTGACCGGCACCTGCGCCGTGGTGCCCTCGACGTTGGTGACGTCGGCGATGGAGATGATGGGCACGGCGGCGTCGTCGTTCTGGATGGTGGCCCCTCCGTAGGCGTCGGTGACGGAGGCCCCGCCCACGTCGTAGATCTGGAGGACGAAGGTCTCGTGGCCCTCGGGGGTGGTGTCGCCGTTGACCTGGACGGTCACGGTCTGGGTGAGGGTGCCGGTGCCGGCGGCGAAGGTGCCGGTGCCGGTGGCGACGACGTAGTCGGTGCCGGCGGTGGCGGTGGCGGGATTGGAGGCCCACTTGTAGGTCACGGGTGCCGACGGGCTGGCGGACAGCACCACGTTGAACGACGCCGGCGTCGTGCCCGAGTTGCCCTCGACCACCGGGGAGGGGGTGGCGTCGGACACGCTGATGGTGGGAGGTGCGCCGTCGTCGTTGGTGATGGTGGCCTGGCCCCAACGGTCACCCAGCACGCCGCCGCCGGTGGGGCTGTAGAGCTGCACGAAGAAGGTCTCGTTGGGCTCGGGGGCGTTGTCGCCGTTGACCACCACGGTGATGGTCTTGATCAGGTCGGCTCCGGTGGCCCCGGCGGGGAAGGTGACGCTCGAATCCTGGAACACGTAGTCGACGTTGGCAGTCGCCGATCCCAGCATGGTGGCGAAGGACACCTTCACCGCCGGGCCCGGTGATTCGGCCAAGGTGACGGTGAAGGTGACGTTGGTGGTCGTGGCCGCGGCGCCCTCGGTGACGGGGTTCGGAACGGCGTCAGAGATATCGATGGTGGGCGTGGCGGCATGGGCCGGCGTCGCCCCCACCAACCAGCCGACAACGACGACGAGGGGTAGGACTGCCAGCACGAGCCTGGCGACGGCCGCCGGACCTCGATGGTCGGTCGACGCATTTCCACTCGTCATGCTGCTCCCCTCCAAGAAGGTCCCCTGTTGCCCGTCCCCCCAGCAGGGCGAGGGGCTGACCCGGGGTTGATGGTACCGACTCGGCGTTTGGGATGGCGAGGAAACCTCGGTCGGTGCGACGACCAGCGGCTGGTGGACGGCCGCCCGGGCTGGCAGGCTGGGCTCCTGCCTCGCCCTCTCACCTTCTCGTACCGGCGGACATGAGCCGTCGGCCGCTGGTCCTCGCCGTCGGCGTCGTTGCTGTCGTGCTCGTGGGGTTCCTCGGGTGGCGGGTGTTTGCCGGCGACGGCAGTGGCGCGCTCGGCACCGGGGCGGTCGAGTCCCCGCCCCCCGGCCCCAGTATCGACGGGGCGCCGCCCGTCGCCCTGCGGGCCACCGGGGCCGGCACCTGCGCCTTCCTCTCCACCGACGACGTCAGCCGGGCGGCTGGGGGGGCGCTACCGGTGGACCTGCAGCAGACCGTGGCTCCGTCCGGCGATCCGGGGTGCGAGTGGTCGGTCGGGGAGTCGGGTGAGCCGCTCTACGTCGTGTTCGACGCAAGGAGCGGCGCCGGCATCGGCCTGGCCGAGGCCGACAGTGAGCCGGTAGACGGGCCCTGGCTGAACGGGCAGTGGTCGGTCGCCGCCCGGACCCTCAGCGTGGACGAGGGGACCGGGCAGATCTTCAGCGTCGTGGCCCGCGCCGACGACCCGTCGCAGGCGCGGCAGATCGCGTACGAGATGGCGGTGCTGGTGGCGGCCCGCAACTGACTGCCCGAAAGTGATTGGGGGGGCGGTCAGCTGCGCGCGAGTCGGCGGTACACGTCGGCCACCGACGCGACGACCCGCTGCTGGTCGAAGAGTTCGTGCGCCAGGCGGCGGCCCCGTTCGCCCATGGCCCGCCGGTCGGCCGGGGCCATGGCCACCAGCTCGCCGATGGCCGCCGCCATCGCGTCCGGATCGCGCGGGGGACGACCCAGCCCGTGCCCGTGCCCTTCACCGCCCGGGTCAGCTCGCCGGTGTCGGTGACGATGTAGGGCAGGCCGGCGGCCATGTACTCGGCCAGCGCCAGGGGGCCGGACTCGTCGGGGGAGCTGAGGATGCCGCCGTCGGCCGAGGCCAGGACGGCGGCGACGTCCGGCCGGGGGCCGAGCAGCCTCACCCGCGCCGGCCAGCCCGAGGTCGTCGATCATCGACCGGCACCGGTCGTAGTAGCCGGCGTGGTCCTCGAAGCGAGGACCGACCAGCAGCAGGCGGAGACGTTCGAGGTCAGGCCGGCGGGCCAGCGCCTGGAGGACTGTCGGATGGCCCTTCTCCGGGTCGGAACCCGGCGACCATGACCAGCGCCAGGTCGTCGGGCTCGAGGTCGAGGTCGGCGCGGATCCCGGGCGGAAGGTGCGCGAACCGGGCCAGGTCGACGCCGTTGGGGACGATGAAGACCCGGTCCGGTGCCATCCCGAGGGTCGTCACCGCCCACCCCCGGCTGCCGGCCTCGACGCCCAGGTAGGCGTCGACGCCCAACCTGCCCCACGCCTGGGTGGAACGCGGGGGCCGGCGGGCGCGTTCGGTGGCGGCCGCGTGGTCGTGGAAGACGTGGCGGGCGCCGATCAGGTGCAGGGCGCGGCACAGTGCGACCATCCGGGCGGGGCCCGAGCCGTGGCTGTGGACCACCTCGATCCGCCTCGACCGGGCCAGCCGGCAGAACCGGGCCAACTCGACCAGGTCCCAGGTGGACCGGCGGCCGAGCACCATGGTGTCGACCCCGGCCCGGACCTCGGCCTTCATGGGCCCACCCTCCCGGGTGGCGCACACGGTCACGTCGAAGTCGGCCGGGTCGAGGAGGTTGGCGATCTCGACGGCCATGCGCTCCCGCCCGCCGACCCGGAGGGTGTCGAGCACGTGGAGGACCCGAATGGGGCCGGCGACATTCCAGTGCTGGTCGAGGAGGGTCTCGATGCGGTCGCGGTAGGCCTCGAGGGTGACGGTGCGGGAGTAGTCCCGTCCCGCCTCGATCATGCGTGCCACCCGAGGCGGCGACGCCCGCAGCTCGGCGATGCGCGTGGCCAGACTCGACGGATCGCCTCCCCGGAAGGTGAGGCCCCGCTCCCCCCTGGCGACGAGCGACCGGGCGAGGGGGAAGTCGGAGATGATCGGGACTGCCCCTGCCACCATCCCCTCCACGACGACCTTGGGGTAGCCCTCCGTCCTCGAAGCCAGCACGTTGAGGTCGGCCCGGCGGTAGTGACCGCGAACCTCCCCGTGGTCGAGGCGGCCGCACAGCCGGACGCGCCCACCCAGGTCGAGGGTGCGGACGAGCCGATCGAGGGCGCCGGCGAGGGGACCGTCGCCGACGACGTCGAGCCGGGTCTCCACCCCCCGGTCGGCCAGGATCCGAACGGCGCGGATGACATCGGACTGGCGCTTGTTCTCCGTCAGGTCGCCCACCGTGACCAACCGCAGGGGCCTTCCCTCATCCCACCCCTGGTCGCGCCCCTTGACCTGGGACGCTTCCTCATCCCAGTCCTCGAGCGTGAAGGTCGGGCTGAACAGGGGGACGACATGGGCCGATGGGGGGGCACTGTCGGAGTACACGGTGACGAGTCCCCCGAACCGGCGGTGGGCCAGCAGCCGGCGCTGGAGGCGGTAGGACCAGGGCTCGCCCGGATAGCCCTGCCAGTTCCCGGCGTACATGGCGTACCGGTGGCGGCGGGGCCGGGCCAGGCGGTCCACGACGAGGCCGACGAGGGCCACGTTGGACGGGCAGCGGAAATGGACCGCGTCGACCTCGGCCAGCGCCCTGGCGATCCGCCGCGACCAGGCGGGGATGCGCCCGGCCAGCCGGGCCTTGGCCGCCGGCGTCGACCCTCCGGCGGGCGGAAGCGGCCGGAGGGACACGTTGGGGCAGCGGTAGGGCCGGAAGCCGGGGGGAGGCGGGCCCGGGTGCAGCGGTACGACCAGCACCAGCTCGTCGAAGAGCGCGGCCCACTGCTCGAGCTGGGAGGCGACGCCGTCGAGGGTGCAGAGCCGATCCTCGTGGTCGAGGAAGTGCCGGGTGTCCCCCACGACCGCCAGCCTCATGCGCGGTGGGGACCGGCACGTCGGGGCATTCGCGGGCCCTCGGCCAGCATCCTGCGGGCCGATCGCACGGATCGGGTCACCCGGACGGCCGTGAGGGGCAGCCGGAGCAGCTCCACGGCCAGGAAGCGGGCCCACTGCCGCCGGGAGGCTCGTCGTTTGAGGTGGTAGGGGACGGCGGACTGGGCCAGGCCGATGAGCAGCCCTTCCCGGGTCTGGCGGGCCGAGAAGTACCGGAGGGAGTAGTAGACCACCGAGGGCGTCGGCTTGGGGGTGATGATCCCCCGTTGGCGGTAGGAGTCCCAGGAGCCGAACGAGCGAAGACCGCCGGCGGCGGCCTTGAGGTGGCTCCGGGCCGCGCTGGGGTTGTGCACGAGAAGCCCGCCGGCCAGGTAGACGCGGGTGCCGAAGTCGGCGTCTCCGCCCCGCATGCGGTCGTAATGGTGGTCGAAGGCGCCTACGCGGGCGAGCACCTCCCGCCTGACCAGGGCATTTCCCGAGTCGAACTGGTCGGCGGCCCGGAAGAAGCCGTAGTTCTCCGGCACCGGGGCGCCGACCGCGGACAGCGAGGCGCCGGCGGAGACGTCGGCCCGGTAGAACGCCAGTGCCTCCAGGTGGCGCTCGACGAAGTCGGGGCCGATGCGAGAGTCGTCGTCCAGAAAGAGCAGCAGCTCGCCGCGGGCTCGTTCGACGGCGGCGTTGCGGGCCAGCCACTGCCCGGTGGCGTCCTGGTGGATCACCTCGAGGGGGAGGTCGGCAAACCCGGCGTACCTCTCTTCGGGCGGCCCGTTGTTCTGGTCGACCAGAACCACCTCGCACGGCGGCACCGTCTGGTGGCGGAGGTCGTCGAGCACCTGGGCGACCATCTCGGGGCGGCCGAGGGTGGGGAGGATCACGCTCACCCGGGGAGGGTCGGTGATCGTCACCGGCGCTCCGGGACGCTCGTACACCGCCGCGGGAGTGGCGGGCGGCGGCGTCGCTGTGGCGATCCGGACGGCGTGGCAATAGGCGCGGATCTCGGCTCGGGGGTGGCCGGCGAAGCACCGCCGGGCCGCCACGTATCGGGTCCACTTGTCGGGACAGTGCCGGCGGAGGAGGAGGAAACGGTCGGGTCTCGGCAGGGCGACGGTCGCCAGCGGCCGACCCGCAGGCACCAGCCGTGGCTCGTGGAGGACGATCGCGCCTCGGGCCAGGCACCGCCACCCGAAGTCGAGGCCGGCACCCGCCATCGTCTCGAACCCGGCGTCGAGGCCACCCAGCCGGCGAACCACGTCGGCCCGGACCAGGCACGCTCGCAGCGACGCCCGCCAGCTCATGGCCTGGATGTCCGCCGGGGCATCCACTGCGAACCACCACTGCGGCTGGACGAGGTCGAGCTCCGCCGGCAGCCCGTGCATGCCCAGGAGCAGGCCGCCGTGGAGGACGTCGGCTCGATCCTCGATGAGCGCCGGGATGATGTCCGCCGGAGCTGGGCCCAACCGGGGGTCCCAGAGGAGCAGCCAATCCGCCGCAGCATCGGGGGTCAGGTCGGCGGTGGGGCGGAACGGCGCCCGGCGGACACCTCCCCACGGCCACCTTCCGCCGCTGCCGACGCCATCGCCCAGCTCCCACAGGAGCAGGTCGACTCGGGGAGGCGGGGGGCGAGCGCCGAGCTCGGTGTCGGTCGCGGATGCACTGATCGTGCCGTCACGTTAGAGGCCGAGCCCGCCCGCCAGGCGTTGGTAGCTGGATTCGAACCGGTCCAGCTGGGCTTCGAGGTCGAACGACTCGCAGGCCCGCCGGCGGCCCTGCCCGCCCAGCTCGGAGCGGAGAACGGGGTCGACGACCAGCCGCTCGAGGGCGTCGGCCATGGCCACCGCGTCACCCGGCGGGACGAGGAAGCCGTCGATCCCGTCTCGCACCGCCTCGGCCATGCCGCCCACCGCGGTCGTCACCACGGGGAGGGCAGTGGCCATGGCCTCGAGGACGGCGTTGCTGAGACCCTCGCTCACGCTCGAGAGGAGGAACACGTCCGCGCTCAGGAGCTGGCTGCGCACGCCCTCGGGCGCCATCGCTCCGGCCATGATCACCCTGTCGTCCAGCCCGAGCTGGCGGACCGTGACCCGCAGCGAGGCTTCGACGTCGGGATCACCGCCGCCCACGATCGTGTAGCGCACGTCGTGGCCCCGGTCGGCCAGCAGTCGGATGGCCGCCAGCGCGTCGTCGTAGCCCTTCACCGGGTGGAGGCGGCCGACCGACAGGATACGGATCGCGGTCGAAGGGGGGGCGGGCCTCGGAACGAACCAGCGGGTGTCGACCGCGGGGTGGTTCACGAATGCCCGCGACCGGTCGAGCCCGAGGCCCTCCGCGGCCCGGAGGACGGCCTCCGACACGCAGTGCACCGCCGCCGCCCGGTCGAACAGCCGGCGGAGCTCGTCCGCCAGGCCGGTGTCGGCCGGGGCCATCACCGCCACGTCGGTCCCCCGGCAGCTCACCACGACTCGGGCGGCCAGCAGCTCGACCAGCTCGGTGCAGCCGGCGGCCTTGGTCGCCCACTCGAAGTGGACGATGTCGGCCGGGCGGCCGGCGAACGGCAAGCCCCGCTCGAGCCGGCGCCAGAGCTCGGGCCCGACGCCATGCCGGGCCCGGAGCGCACTGGCCAGGCGGCGCACGAAGCGAGGATCGCGACGCAGGGCGCGGGTGAGGGCCACGGCCGCCTCTGCGGCCCGGCGCGCCCGTCGGGCGCCGACGCCAGGGGCTACCCGTCGCCAGCGCTCGACCGTCAGGTGCGGTCCGAGCTCGGCCACGACGGCCCGGTCGAGCGAGTGGTCGCCGGGCCCTCCGGCCAGCACCGTCACCCGGTGGCCCCGCCGAGCGAGACCGATGGCCTTGGCCGTGATGAAGGTCTGCGAGCGAAGGGGGAAACCCCCGGTGACGAGGACGATCTCCACCGCGAGCGCCTACGTTCGTCGCCCACGGACCGCCCGCCGGGCGACCCTGTCGAGGCCGTTCACGACCCCGCCCGGGCGAGCGTCGGGGCCCGCAGGTGGGCGTCGGCCCAGAGTTGGAGGGCGAAGAGGTACCAGAGCGCCCGGGTGCGATCGACGCCGCGGTCGAGGTGGTCTTCGACCAGCTGCCGCACCACGGCGCGGTCGAAGAGCCCCTCGGGGAAGGGGTCGCGCTCCAGGAGCAGGGCCCGCACCCGGGGCGCCAGTTCGGCCCGCAGCCAGGTCCCGACCGGGACCTCGAAGCCCCGCTTGCCCGCCGTGACCAGCGCCGGGGGGACCTGCCGCCCCAGCGCCGTCCGCAGGACGATCTTGCCGGTCGTGGGGCTGAGGCAGGTCGACGGGTGGAGCCGGGCCGCGAGATCGAGGAGATCGAGGTCGAGAAGGGGGGCCCGAACCTCCAACCCGTGGAACATGCTGGCCCGGTCGACCTTCAGCAGCATCGCCTGTAGATGCCCCCTGAGCTCGGTGGTCCGCAGCCACTGGGCCAGGCCGACCTCGTCGGGCACCGATCGGAGGTCGTACAGGTCGAAGTCCGGAGGGAGGAGCGACGCGTCCGGGCACAGCCGGTCGAGGTCGGCGGTGCGGAGGGCCGAGTGGGCGTCTCGGTACCAGGTGCCGAACGATTCGGCGAGGAGGCCGGCGGCCGGGGGCCGGCCGGGACGGCACCGGCCGGCGGCGTAGAGCAGACGGCGCACAGGACGGGGGAACGCCAGCCAGCGGCCGATGCGGAGGGCTGACCGGAACCGGGGATATCCCCAGAACACCTCGTCCCCGCCATCGCCGGACAGCGCCACCTTGACCTCGGACCTGGCCGTTGCCGACACCAGCATGGTGGGCAGGGCCGAGGAATCGGCGAAGGGCTCGCTGTAGGCGGAGGCCAGATCGTCGATCGACGACAGGAGGTGGCTGGTGTCGAAGACGCGCAGGTGGTGGTCCACTCCGATGTGGCGGGCGTAGGCGGCCGCGGCCGCGGTCTCGTCGAGGCGAGGATGGGTGGAGCCGATGGTGAAGGCGGGGAGCGGCGTCTCCGACGCGGCCTGGAGGTTGGCCGCGACGAGGGGGGAGTCGATCCCGCCCGAGAGGAAGACCCCCACGCCGACGTCGGACACCGACTGTCGCCGAACGGCCCCCGACACCGCTTCCGCGACCGCTTCCTCGGCGTCATGGCCGGTGAGGTAGGGCGGGCTGGTGTCGGGAAGGCCACGGAAGCGGTGGACCTCGGGCCGGGCTCCGGGCCGGGCAAGAAGGTACGTCCCGGGCTCGAGCTGGAAGGTCCCGTCGACGAGCCCGTATGGGGGTGGCAGGTAGCCGAACCGCAGGTAGAGGCCGAGCACGTCGGGACGGATGGCTGCTCTGTTGCACGCCGGGTGGCGCAGGAGCTGGTCGTATTGGGATCCGAACACGACACCGCGCCGGTGGAGCAGGTAGTGCAGCGGCTTGATCCCGACAGGGTCGCGAGCGAGCACCAAGGCCTGGGCGTGGGTGTCGTACCAGGCCAGGGCGAACATCCCGTTGAAGAGGGACAGGGCGGAGACACCCCACGTGGCCAGGGCCACCAGCACGACCTCGGTGTCCGACGCCGATCGGAACCGGGCCCCTTCGGCTTGCAGCCGGCGGCGCAGCTCGCGGAAGTTGTAGACCTCACCGTTGAAGACGAGGGCGTGGCGGCCGTCGTCGGAGACCATCGGCTGGTGGCCGGCCGGGGTCGGGTCGAGGATCGCCAGGCGACGGAACCCGAAGGCCACGTGGCGGCCGTCGGTCCAGGAACCGTCGTCGTCCGGTCCTCGCCTCGCCATCAGCCCGATCAATCCGGGCAGCAGATCGAGGTGTTCGGCGATCCCTCCCCGATCGTCGAACATGCCGACCAAGCCGCACATGCCGTCAGTCCGTGGCGGCGATGAGATCGAGCCGTTGCCTGGCCACGACGAGAACGGTCTGCAACCCGTCGGCCCCCCGTCGTTCCACCCGCCGACGATACGGCAGGACACGGGCGCACATCCCTCTGTCCGTCACCGAAGGGTCAACCCCGCCGGGTGGCGACCACCAGGATGATGTGGGCCGCCAGCCGGGCGGGGATGTGGGGCACGACGTGCCGGCGGATGATCCCCGCGCCCCGCCGGCGGTTGACCCACAGGTAGAGCGGCACCTCCTCGACCAGGCAGCGTTGGACCTCCTGGTACCGGACCTCGTCGACAGAGAACCCGTGGCTGTCCAGAAGGGCCCGGAGCTCCTGGTCGCCGAAGGCGTACTGGAAGAAGGGCGTCGTCGGGGGCGGTGGGCGATGGGCCCGGAGCCGCCCCTTGAGCCGGCGCAGCGGGCACACGAACGGCACGCTGAGGATGAGGCGGCCACCGGGGCGAAGCAGCCGGCGGGCCTCCACCAGGAACGGCTCCGGGCCCTCCTGGCGATGCTCGACCACCCCGAACGACAGGTAACCGGCGAAGTGGCCGTCCGGGAAGTCGAGCGAGAGGGCGTCGCCGTGCCCGATGGGAAGATCGGGCCGGACCGTCCTGACCGCGCCGACGAGGTCGCGGCTCGACTCGACGCCGACGATGTCATAGCCCCGGGCGGAGAGCGCGGCCACCCAATAGCCCAGCCCACAGCCGGCCTCGAGGTGCCTTCCCTGCCGGTCGAGGTACCGCTCCAGCAGATCTTCGAGGCCGCGTAGGTCGCCTCGGTCGGCGTCGACGTAGTACTCCTCGCGCAGTCGCCGGCGCCACAGCTCGTCCCAGAAGTCCTCCGACGGCTCGTCGCCGTACCAGGCCAGCCGGGCCCCCTCCACCACCTTGGTGTGCGTGCGCCAGTAGGGCTCGTCTCTCACCTGCCCTCGCTCCCCCCGAGCGACGCCCGGTCGGTGTCGGCGACGGCCACCAGACGCAGGCGGCGGCGCACGCTCCGGGCCAGCAGGTGCCAGCCCCGAGCGAGGTCGTCGTAGCCGGGCGGTCGGAGTCGCAGGAGGCCGGCCACGCACACGACCCCGCCGGCGGCCGACCCGAGCGCGAGCCGGGGAACGACTCCCGCGCCGGCGTGCAACAAGGCCTCTCTGGTCAGCCAGGCGGCACCGGCGGCGACGGCCGCCAGCAACGCCGCGCCTCGTAGGACGTTGGCCACGACCCGGGCCCGCATGTCGATCTGCCCTGCTGCCAGGCGGGTCACGACCAGTGCCCCCACCACTCGGGTTGCCGTCACTGCGGTCGCGATCCCGACGACCCCCCAGTGGCTGCCGGCGACGATTGCGGCCAGATAGACGGGGGCGAAGGCGACGGTGAACTTGAACCCGATGTCGGGTCGTCCGGTGACGTTGAAGACCATCGACGAAGGAGACGTCAGCGACCGGACGAGGGTGAAGACGACGAAGATGCGCAGGAGGACGATCGATGGTTCCCACCCGGGCCCGTAGAGGGCGGGGACGAGGTCGTCGGCCATGACGAACATGCCGCTCAGGAGCGGCAGGCACACCAGCCCCAGCACCGCGATCATGCGCAGGTAGGCGGCCCGGAACCGGTCGAGATCCTCCCGGACGAGCGCCAGCGCGGGCATCGTCACGCTGGCGACCACGGAGGTGACGTTGCGTCCGACCAGGTTGGCCAGCTGCCACGCCATGCTGTAGTAGCCGAGGGCCACCGTCCCCAGCGCCCGGCCGACGAGCAGGGTGTCTCCGTCGTTGGCCACCAGGCCGAGGGCGTTGCTTCCCATGAGGGGGGAGGTGTACCGGAGGATCCCCCGCCACTCCCCGACGTGAAACGGCGGGCGGGGACGCCAGCGGGTCGCCCACATGGCCACCCCGACCGTGGCCGGCTGGGCGACGAGCGAGGGGACGACCAGGCTCCAGATCCCCGCTCCGGCCACGGCCAGGACGACGCTCAACGCCGCCGACCCCACGTCGATGGCCATGTCGCGGCGGGCCAGCACCGGATGTCGCAGCTCCCGGCGCAGGAGGGCATCGGGTACGACTCTCAGCTGGTCGATGAAGAACACCCCGGTGAGGGCGGCCAGCACCGGGACCAGGCCCGGTCCCGGGTAGAGGCGGCTGGCCAGGGGGAGGAGGGCGAGGCAGGCGGCGCACTGCACCGTCGTGATGGCCAGGTTCAGCCAGAAGGCGGCCTGGGCTCGGCGCTCGTGGCCGTCGGCCCGGTCGTAGACGACATAGGTGCCCACCCCCGCCTCGCCGACCAGGGTGGCGAACTGCAGGACCACCGACGCCAGGGCAACGATCCCGAACTCCGCCGGTTCCAATCGCCGGGCGAGCACGGCGACGGCGACCAGCCGCGCCCCGTTGGAGACCATCCGGCGGGCAAGAAGCCAGCTCGCGCCTTGCATGGTGCGCTCGGCGATCCCGATGGGCTCGGTCGGGTCACGCGGCATGTCAGGCAGGCTGGTGGCCGGCCTCGTCGGCGGGCTCTGCCCGCCCGAGAGACAGGCCCGACGGGATCAGCAGAGCCTCGGGTACCTCGCGTCGCACCCGCTTGGAGATCGAGGCGTGGCGGCGGAGCACCAGCTCCTGAAGGGCCCCCACCGCCACCGCGGCGTCGAGGACGGGCGAGGCCCGGCCCACGTACCAGCTGTCGATGGCCAGCTTCATGGGCAGCAGGTGCGTCCGGTAGCCGTCCTCGCCGGAGATGGCGAGGAACTGGGCTTCGAACTGGTGGACCAGGAGCTGCGTCGGGCCGATGATGCCGGGGCGGGCGGCGAGGACGTCGGTCCAGCGAGCATCGGCCCGATCGACGTACTCGGGTGCTTCCGGTCGCGGCCCGACCAGCGCCATATCGCCGCAGATGACGTTGAGCAGCTGGGGGACCTCGTCGAGGTGGGCGCGACGGAGGAACCGTCCGAGGCGGGTGACCCTGGGGTCGCCGGCCGCGGAGAGGCCCGGCCCGGGTCGACGGTGCATCGTGCGCAGCTTCCACATGCCGAACAGGGCTCCCCCCCGGCCGACCCGAGGCACGCGAATGACGGCTGGACCGCCGGAGGTGGCCTGTATGGCGATGGCCAGGAGGAGGAGCACTGGGAGGGTGAGGACGAGAAGGAGGGCGGCGATGGCGAGGTCGAGGTTCCAGCGCCGCGCCACCCAGGCGGTGACCGTCACCCGGCGAGGCTGTCGACGAGGACGTCGCACACGGTGTCGACGTCGTGGTCGGCCATCCCGATATGGAGGGGGAGGCTCAGCGCCCGCGGCCCCAGCCGGTCGGCGACGGGAACTCCTCCGGGCCCTATCTCGGCGTGGTCGCGAAACCAACGAAGGTCGTGTAGCGGCCGGAAGTGGATGCTCGTCTGCACGCCCTCCCGGGCCAGCGCGGCCCTGACCGCGGGGCGAGTGCCGTCGGGGACCAGCACCACCAGCAGGTGGTCGCTCCCCCCGGCGGCCAACCGATCGGGTACCAGATCGACGTCTCCGACCGGGCCCAGCCGATCCCGGTAGCGCTCCACCAGCGCCCGACGACGGGCCTGGAGCTCGTCGATGCGGGACAGCTGGGAGCGGGCCAGTGCCGCCAGGACGTCGGAGAGGTTGGCCTTGGCGCCCGCCATCGTGCAGTCGTAGCCGTACTCGGCTTGGTGCCCGTTGTCGGCGGGGCCGCTGGCCGACAGGCCGTGGAGGCGGTAGGTGCGAGCGAACGATGCCACGGCCGGGTCGTGGGTGGCGAGGGCTCCGCCCTCGGCCGAGGTCAGGTTCTTGGTGGCGTAGAAGGAGAAGCCGGCGCCGACGCTGCCCCGGCCCGAGAGGCGGCCGCGGTGGTCGCTGGCGGAGAAGGCGTGGGCCGCGTCCTCCACCACCGGGACCCCTGCCGAGGCGCACAGGCGGTGGATTTCGGTGTCGACGGGAACGCCACCGAAGTGGACGGCGACGACCGCGTCCAGCCCCGTGGCCAGCGCAGCCTCCAGTGCCGGGGCCGAGAGGTTCAGCGAATCGGCGTCCACGTCGAGGAGGACCGGGATCGCGCCCAGCCGGGCGGGGGCGAGGGCGGACGCGGCGAAGGTCCACGTCGGTACCCCCACCCGGGCTCGGGGCGGGAGGTCGAGGAAGGCGAAGGCGATCTCCAGGGATGCCGTTCCCGAGGACACCACCACCACGTCCGGCGCGTCGAGGTAGTCGGCCAGCTCGCGCTCGAGGGCTCTGACCTGGGTGCCGGAGGTCAGCCAGCCGCTGCGCAGCACAGCCACGACGGCGTCGATGTCGTCGTCGGTGATGCTCGGGGGGGCGAAGGCGACAGCCCGATCGTGGGGCGTCTCAGTGACCATCGAACGCCGCGCCCCGGTCCCGCGCCGGCGTCATGTGGCGTCACTCGACCGGCGCTCTGCACCCGGGCTGGGCGACGAGTGTTGGCGCGCCATCCGGCGGGCGGAATGCGTGGTGTCGTTGCTCCCTTTGCCACTCCCCTTGCCCGAGGGCCGGCGTCCGTTGGCGGGGCTTTCGGCCGCGTAGTGGGAGTAGTCGTCGTAGTTGCGGGCGTCGGCTCGCACCCGGACGAGCACCGTCCCGACCAGGGGGGCGTGGACCTGACCGAGGAGCTCCACCGCCCGCCGGATCTGCCGTTGCCGGGTGCGGCCGGCGGCCGCGACCAGGAGCACGGCGGTGACCCGCCCGGCCAGCACGCTGGCGTCGGTGACGGGGAGCAGCGGAGGTGAGTCGAGAAGGACGATGTCGGCCAGATCGGCCAGGCTGTCGAGGATGTCGGCCGTGCGCCTGTGGAACAGGATTTCGGACGGGTTCGGGGGGATGGGCCCCGACGTCAGGACGTGCAGATGGCCGGCATCGGGGATCCGGTGCAGCGTCGTCCCTATGGGAGATTCGCCCATGACGACCGAGGTGAAGCCGGGGGCCATCGGAAGGTTGAACATCTGGTGGACCCGAGGCCGGCGCAGGTCGCAGTCGGCCAGCACCACCTTCATCCCCGCTCGAGCCAGCACGATGGCGAGATTGACGGCGGTGGTGGTCTTGCCCTCGGCCAGGGTGGGGCTCGTCACCTGCAGCAATCGGGGTTCCTCCAGGCCGACGAACTGGATGGAGGTGCGCAGCGCCCGGAAGGCCTCGGCCGGCCGTGACCCGGTTGCGACCACCCCCACGGAGGCCGATCGGTCGAGGTCGGCGTTGTCGATCTCCGGGATGAGGCCGAGCGTCGGGACGCCAGGGCCGATCGCTCGCTCGAGATGCTCCTTGGTCTTGATGGAGTCGTCGAGATACTCGAGGAGGAAGGCGATGCCGAGGGCCAGGATGACACCGACCACGGCGGCGGTGAGCCCGTCGCTCACTGGCGACGGCTCCACGGGCGATGTCGACGGTACAGCTGGGTTCACGACCTCCGCCCCGCCCGTCGTGAGCGCGCTGTCGACCTCGAGCTGGTCGAACTTCTGTTTGAAGGTGCTTTGCTGCGCGCCGAGGGAGGCGATCTGGGAGGCGACGACCGCGTTGGCCGGCGACGCAGTCGCCGGGTCGCCGGGTGGGGTCTCGGCCGCGAGAGCCTCGATCTCCCGCTGCAGGCTGTCGATGCGAGCCTGGATCTGGGCGCTGGCGGCGAGGATGTCGTCGATCGCCCTGGTGTGGCGGAACTCGATGTACCCGTCGGCATAGGCGTTGGCGATCGCCGCCGCTCGGATGGGGTCGACGTCCCTCGCCCGGATCTCGATGATGTCGGCCACGCCGCTCTGGCTGGTCTCGATGGCGGGGTCCGAGCCCAGGGTTCGAGCGACCAGCTCGCGGACCGGCTGGCTCTCGATGACCTTCATCTCCGTCTGCGCCAGCCGGGTCGGGTCGCGGATGTCGTTCAGGGCGTTGAAAAGGTTCTCGTTGCTCCGTGGTTGGAGGAGGACCTCTGCCTGGGACTGGTAGACCTTCGCCTGGTTCAGCGACCATCCGAGGGTCGCGCCGACGCAGCCCAGGACGACGACCAGAATCACCCACTTCCACCGCTTCAGGACCCGGAGGTACTCCTGGACGACGAGATCCGGCGCCTCTGGCGTGGCTCGCGGCACCGCGGGAGCATACCGCCCGTCCCGCCCGGCACGGCGATGCCGGGCCCGGGGCGGACCGTCCCCGAGCCGGCCGGAGCCCGCAAGGATCGGGTGTCGATGACCTGGTTTCGTCCGCCCCGGCACGTCCCCGGACGGGCCCGGTGGTGGGGGTGGACGGGGCCCTGGTGGTGATCGATCGCCGCCCCGGTACCCGTGCGGGACCAGTTCGACGCCCGCCGTCGTGTGGGTGTCGACGGTGGTGGCGGCATAGCCCGAGGTCGACGCGTGTGGGAGGACCCGGTGGCGCTGGGCGTGTTCCTGGCGCGCCTGGTGTGGACCCTTCGTCGTCCGGTCGGCCGAGCGGAGATCAGTGCCCCGACTCAGCAGGCAGGATCTCGTAGTCCGGGTTCAGTATGGCCAGGCGGTCGTGGTAGCAGCCCGCCATGCCCGCCACCGCCAGGAGGGTGCCGGGGTGGATGCCGGCCACCTTGCGCCGGCCGAGGAAGACGACGCTGATGCCGCCTGTGGCGTCGACCAGGGTGCATTCGAGGGTTGCGACGCCGGCCCGGGGCTGGACCCGGACCGACCGGACGCGTCCCGTGACCCGGACGCGGGTACGCCACTCGACGTCGGCGATCGTCATTGGCCGAGGTGGTAGGGGACGAAGGTCACGTTGGCGTGGGGGAGGCCGGCGATGGCGCCAGCCAGGCGGTCGGCCGTGCGGTCGTGGAGCAGCCGGTGCCAGGTGCGCCGGTAGCAGCGGCGGGGCAGGAGCACGCTCACCTCGGTGTCCCCACCGACGAGGGCCTCGCTCACCACCTCCACCAGCGACTGGCTCAGCCGGCGGTCGGGGCAGTCGACCAGCTCGAGGGGGAGGCGGGACAGGCCCAGCCGGGCCCACTCGTCGGCCAGCGCCTCGGCCGCGGCCAGGTCGGACGCGATGTGGACGGCCCGCAGCTCGTCGGGGGCAAGCGTACGGGCGTACTGGATGGCCCGCGCCGCGCTGCGATCGAGCCGGTCGACCAGCACTAGCACGACGTGGCGGCGGAGGATGGGCGCAGTGGCGGCGACACGGGCGTCGTGCACCAGCTCCGCCTCCTCCTGCTCGTACTGGCGATGAAGGCGCATGATGAGCATGACGCTCACCGGTACCAGCACCACGATCACCCAGGCTCCGTGGGTGAACTTGGTGATGGTGATGACCAGCAGGACCACCGCCGACAGCACCGCCCCGATGCCGTTGACTGCGAGCCCGACCCGCCAGCCCGGCTCCCGTAGGCGGAGGTGGTGCCGGGTCATCCCCGCCTGCGACAGCGTGAACGATGTGAACACCCCCACCGCGTAGAGGGGGATGAGATGGTCGACCTTGGCCCGGGTGATGACGACCAGGGCGATCGCGGCCGCCGTCAGCCAGAGGATCCCAGTCGAGAAGACCAGGCGGTGGCCGCGGTGGAGGAGGCGGCGGGGCAGGAAGCCGTCGGCGGCATGGAACGACGCCAGGCGGGGGAAGTCGGCGAACGAGGTGTTGGCGGCCAGGACGAGGATGAGCATCGTCCCCGCCTGGAGGGCGAAGAACAGGACGTGACCGGCGGCGCCGCCTCCGTAGACGAGCCGGCCGATCTGGGCGATCACCGTGGGCGAGCCCTCGGCGAAGGGGACGACCTGCATCCGGCCGGCCAGCACCGAGAGCCCCAGGAACATCGTCCCGAGCGCCGCCCCCATGATGACGAGGGTGGTCCGGGCGTTGCGCCACTCGGGCACCCTGAACGCGGGGACGCCGTTGGAGATGGCCTCCACCCCGGTCACCGCGGCCCCGCCTGAGGCAAAGGCGTGGAGCATGACGAACAGGGCCGCCCCGAGGAACAGGCCGTCGCCGGCGGTGCCCATGGGGAGGAGTCCCTCGGCTTCGAGGGGGGCCGTCGGGAGGCCAGCGGTGAGCATCCGCACCAGGCCGGCACCGAGGAGCACCGCCATGTTGGCGATGAAGAAGTAGGTCGGGAGGGCGAAGAGCTTCCCCGACTCCCGCACGCCCCGGAGGTTGCCGTAGGCGACGACGAGGATGAAGACGACCGCGATCGGCACCGACCAGGGCACCAGGGCGGGAAACGCGGACGTGAGGGCGGCCGTCCCCGCCGCCACCGACACTGCGACCGTCAGCACGTAGTCCGCCAGCAGCGATACCCCGGCCACCTGGGCGGGGACGATGCCGAAGTTGTCCCTGGTCACCACGTAGGCACCGCCCGCGCTCGGGTAGGCCTTGATCGTCTGCCGGTAGGACAGGATCAGGAAGGCAAGCACCACGAGCATCGCCAGCGTCAGGGGTACGACCAGCGAGAAGGCGGCCAGGCCCACGGCCGGCACGAGGACTCTGAGGATCTCCTCGGTGGCGTAGGCCGACGACGACAGGTTGTCCGACGCGAACACGGCCAGGGCGGTGGGCTTGCCCAGGCGCTCGTGGACCAGCTGCTCGGTGTTGAGAGGCGGACCGAGCAGCCGGTCCTTGCCCCGCTCGACGATCCCGGCCGACGGTGGGGCAGGGGCCGGGGGGAGGGGCTCGGGCGGCGCAGTCAGGGTCATCGCCTTCGATCATCTCCCCGGCCCCGTCAAGGGCGGGTCAAGGGGGCCGGTCGATTCGTCAAGAATGCGCAAAGATCAGTCCGAATGGGCCAGTCCCGCCTGCCCGACCCCCGCCCCCAGGTCCGTTCTCCGCGGCTGGGCACGGCCGTCGGCATCGGTGTGACCCTGGTGGTGATTTCCGCCCTGGTTCCCCTCCGGGCCGACATCACGGGCACCGCCCCCGCACTCCTCCTGGTCCTGGCGGTGGTGGCCGCGGGTGTCCTCGGAGGGTCGTCGTCGGCGGTGCTGACGGCGGTGGCGGCCGCCGCCGGTCTCAACCTGGCCTTCATCCGTCCCTATTGGGCCCTGAAGGTCGACGTCTGGGAGGACTGGGTGGCTCTGGGCGTCTTCCTTTCGGTGGCCCTGGTGGTGGGTCTGCTGACGGCGGCGGAGGCCGACCGTCGGCGGGCGGCGGAGGCGCGGGAGGCCGAGGTGCGCGGGCTCTACGAGCGCCTCCAGGCGGCCGACGAGGAGCGGGCCCGGCTGAGCGAGGATGTGGCCCGCATGGAAGTGCTCGAGCGGGTGGACCAGCAGCGTTCCGCCCTCCTGCGCTCGGTGTCCCACGACCTCCGCAGCCCGCTGGCCACCATCCGGGCGGTCGCGTCCGACCTGAGGGACGGCGTCGTCTACGAGGAGCCGGTCCGCATCGAGCTGCTGGGAACGGTGTGCGACGAGGCCGAGCGCCTCGACCGCATCGTGGCCAACCTCCTGTCGCTGAGCCGGATCGAGGCGGGCGCCCTCGATCCCGAGCGCCAGGCGGTGCCCGTCGACGAGCTGGTGGCCGAGCGCCTGCGGCGCCTGTCCGGGCTGTTCCGCCACGTCCGGGTGGAGGTCGACCTGCCGTCCGACCTCCCGTTGGTCGACGGCGACTACACCCAGCTGGAGCAGGTGGCCACCAACCTGCTCGAGAACGCCGGCCGCCACGCCCCTCCGGGCTCCACCGTCCGTATCGGCGGCCGGCGCCTCGATGCGACCACCGGCGCGGCAGCAGGTCAGGTCGAGGTCTGGATCGCCGACGAGGGCATCGGGGTGCCCGACTGGGAGCGGGAGCGGGTGTTCGAACCCTTCCGCCGGGGCGAGGACAGCCGCTCGAGCGGCGTCGGACTGGCCATCTGCAAGGCGGTGGTCGAGGCCCATGGCGGACGCATCCGGGTCGACCGGACGCCGGGCGGCGGCGCCACCTTCGCCTTCACCCTTCCCGCCCGCAAGCCCTGACGGGCATGACGCGCTCCCAGACTGTCCTGGTGGTCGACGACGAGCCCGCCATCCTGCGGGCCCTGCGGGCGGGACTGGAGGCGCGTGGCTACCGGGTGCTGACAGCCGTGACCGGCCAACAGGCGATCGACCTCACCGCCCTCGAATCGCCCGCCCTCGTCGTCCTCGACCTCAATCTCCCCGACATCGACGGTGTCGAGGTCTGCCGTCGCATCCGCGGTTGGACGAACCTGCCCATCGTGGTCCTGTCGGCGGAGGGTTCCGAGGCCCGCAAGGTGCTCGCCCTCGACGAGGGAGCCGACGACTACGTGACCAAGCCGTTCTCCATGCCCGAGCTGCTGGCCCGGGTGCGGGTCGCCCTCCGCCACCGCCCCTCGCCCGAGCCCGGCGCCGGACCCGCTGACCAGGCGGTGCTGGAGGTGGGCGACGTGCGGGTCGACGTCGCCCACCACCAGGTCACCGTGGGCGGCCGGCCGGTCGAGCTGACGCCCAAGGAGTTCGCCTTCCTGGCCCTACTGGCCCGCTGGCCGGGGCGGGTGCTCACCCACCGCACGATCCTGCGCGAGGTATGGGGCCCGGAGTACGGCACCGAGACCCAGTACCTGCGGGTCTACGCCAGCCAGTTGCGCAAGAAGCTCGACGACGACGCCGAGCGACCCCGCCTGGTCACGGAGCCTGGGGTGGGGTACCGGCTGGTGCATCCACCGGTTTCGTCGGAGCCGCTGGAGCCGGGGTAGCCCCGGCGGCGGGCGACGGGGGGGTGGAATCCACCGAGACCGGACGGTCGACCTCAGAGGGGGCGGACGCTGCGGGCTGGGTGGGCGGAGCGTGATGGGTCGCCGACGGTCTCGGCACCCGCCGGCGCTTCCGCTGCGGCGGCGGGTTCTCCATGTCGAGGTGGTAGGGCACCGACGTGACCACCGTCCCCGCTCGGAACAGGAGCCGACCCTTCAGGAACAGGGCGCTCTGGTTGTGGAGGATGTGCTCCCACCACTTCCCCACGACGAACTCGGGGATGACGATGGTGACGGTGTCGTCGCCCCACCGGCTGTCGATCTCGTCGATGTACTCCACCACCGGCGCCACCAGCTCCCGGTACCGGGAGTACTTGATCTCGAGGGGCACCTCGATCCTGAACTCCCGCCACTGCCGTTCCATCTGCTCCTGGTCCTCCTCGTCGTAGCTCACGTAGAGGGCGACCAGGTGCTGGGGGCGCAACGAGCGGGCATAGGCCAGGGCCTTGAGGACGCCCAGGTGGATGCGTCCGACGAGGACGATCACGGTGTGGTTGATGGGCTCGACCCGGGCCGTGCTCGGGAGGATGACCAGGGCGGCCGACACCCGGTCGTAGTGGCGGCGGATGGCGGTGAACAACAGGATGATCGCCGGGATCACCACGATGGGCAGCCATGCCCCGCCGGTGAACTTGGTGATGGAGACGATCAGCAGCACCGTGCCGGTGGCGGTGGCCCCGAGGCCGTTGATGGCGATGCCCTTGCGCCATCCGGGTTCCTTGAGGTTGAGGTGGCGCTTCACCATCCCCGACTGGCTGATCGTGAACGAGGTGAACACGCCGACGGCGTAGAGGGGGATCAGGGCGGTCGTGATGCCCCCGAAGGCGATCAGCAGCCCACCGGCGGCCAGGGCCAGGAAGACGACACCGTTGGAGAACACCAGGCGGTCGCCCTGGTTCATGAACTGGCGGGGCAGGAAGCCGTCGCGGGCGATGATCGACGACAGTCGGGGGAAGTCGGCGTAGGCGGTGTTGGCGGCCAGGACGAGGACGGCGGCGGTGGCGAACTGCAGGATCACGTACAGGGGCCCGCCGCCGTACACGGCGTGACCGATCTGGGAGATCACCGTCTCGTCGTGGCTGGGGTAGGGCTCCACGTGGTGGGCCAACACCGAGATCCCCACGAACAGGGTGGCCAGGATGCAGCCCATGATCGTCAGGGTGGCGGCCGCGTTCTTGGGCTCGGGCTTGCGGAACGCGGGCACGCTGTCGGCGATGGCCTCGATGCCGGTCAGCGCCACGGCACCGGAGGAGAAGCCTCGGAGGAGCAGGAAAAGGCCGATCCCGCCCCCGGCCAGCATCCCGTCGAACTCCCCAGGCGAGGGTGGGGGGACCTTCGAGATGTCGCCGGTGATGAGCTCACGGCCCAGCCCGTAGGCGATGAGCAGGGCGAGGCTGATGATGTAGGTGTACACGGGGAAGGCGAAGACGAAGCCCGACTCCTTCAGTCCCCGCAGGTTGGCGATGGTGATGAGGGCGATGAGGGCCAGCCCGACGCCCACCCGGTGCTCGGCCAGTCCCCGGAAGGCGGGCAGGGAGACGATGGCGGCTACGCCGGCCGAGATCGACACGGCAACGGTGAGGATGTAGTCGACCAGCAGCGACGCGCCCGCGACCAGCGACGGGGTCCGGCCCAGGTTGTCGCGGCTGACCAGATATGACCCGCCGCCGCTGGGGTAGGCGTGGATCGTCTGTCGGTACGACGCCACCACGATGGCGATGAGCATCGCCACGACGATGGAGATCGGCACCAGCTTCCCGAGCCCGACGGCCAGACTGGTGGTCGAGCCCACGGCGATGACGAAGAGGATCTCCTCGGTGGCGTAGGCGGTGGACGAGATGGCGTCGGCCGAGAAGGTGGCCAGGGCAACCGGTTTGGACAGCCGCTGATGCTCTCCTTCGGTCGTGGGGATGGGCCTGCCGACCAAAAGCCGCTTCAGCGCCGCGTACACGGGGCGTCACGGTACCCGGCCGGCGGGGTGGGTGGCTTCGGGCACCGGCTGTACTTGGCCGGGCGGGGCGTGTTGCAATGGCGTCCGTGCACGTCATCGTCGTGGGCTGTGGCCGGGTCGGCTCCGAGCTGGCCGTGGAGCTGGAGAAGGCCGGACACACCGTGGCCGTCATCGACAAGCACCGCAACGCCTTCCGCAACCTGCCCCCGTCCTTCACGGGCACGACCGTCCTCGGGTTCGGGTTCGACCGGGAGCACCTCGAACAGGCCGGGATCGAGGAGGCGGGCGCCCTGGCCGCCGTCACCAGCGGCGACAACTCCAACGTCCTCACCGCCCGCATCGCCCGCGAGACCTATGAGATCCCCAACGTGGTGGCCCGCATCTACGACCCCCGGCGGGCGGTGATCTACCAGCGGCTGGGCATCCAGACCGTCGCCACCGTCGCCTGGACCACCGACCAGGTCCTCCGCCGGCTCTTCCCCGAGCAGTCGGTGAGCGAGTGGACCGACGCCACCGGCTCCATCCGGCTGGTGGAGAGGGCCCTTCCCCCCTTGTGGGCCGGTCGCAAGCTGTCCGAGCTGGAGGAGCCCAACCGGGTGCGGCTGGTGGCGCTGTCCCGGGCGGGGGAGGCCCGGCTGTGCGGGCCCGAGCTCCTGGGCCAGGAGGGCGACACCCTGCACCTGGCGGTGCGGTCCGACGCCATCGACGAGCTGGAGGCCAAGCTGACCCGGAAGTCGTCTCCATGAAGGTGGCTATCGCAGGGGCAGGCAACGTGGGCACCTACATCGCGGCCGACCTCAAGGAGGCGGGCCACGACGTGATGCTCATCGAGCAGAACCCCGACCTGGTGGCCCGCCTGCGCAAGGGCCTCGACGTGGTCTGGGTCATCGCCGACGCCTGTGAGGTGTCGTCGCTGCACGCGGCCGGGCTGGCCGAGGTCGACGTGGTGGTGGCCGCCACCGGCGACGACGAGGACAACCTGGTGATCTCGCTGCTGGCCAAGCAGGAGTTCGCCGTCCCCCGGGTGGTAGCCCGGGTCAACCACCCCGCCAACCAGTGGCTGTTCAACGAGACCTGGGGCGTCGACGTGTCCGTCTCCACGCCCCACCTCCTCACCGCCCTGGTGGAGGAGGCGGTGTCGGTCGGCTCCCTGGTCCGCCTCCTGCAGTTCCAGGACGCCCGTCTGGTGGAGGTCACCCTGGCCCCCGGCTCCCCCGCGGTCGACACCCGCATCGCGGAGATGGGCGTGCCCCGGGACGCCACCGTCGTGGCCATCGTGCGCGACCGCCACGTGATCGTCCCCCGGGGCGAGACGGTGATGCAGGCGGGCGACGAGGTCCTCGTGCTGGTGACCCCCGAGAGCGAGGAGGCGGTCAAGACGTTGCTGGTCGGGGCCCCCGGCCGGGTGGCCGCGGCCTCGGCCGCCGCCGCCCCCGACGACGCCGCCTCGGGCTTCTCGCTCAGCTAGCCAGCAGCTCGTACCGGGGGTTCATCAGCAGGATCCGGCCCCGGCCCCCCTGGTCGGTGCCCCTGCCACTCAGCAGCAGCCGCTTGCCGGGGGCGACGCCGGCGATGTGGCGGCGTCCGGTCCAGACCACGACCAGCATGCCGGTGCCGTCGCTGACCGTGGCCTCCAGGGACGGGGACCCCGCCCGGGGGACGATCCGCATGGAGGAGATCTCGCCGGCCACGGTGATCTCATGGCGGGGCTGGCACTCGCCGATCGGCGTGACGCCGGGGAACTTGGTGCAGAACGTGCGCAGCTGCTCCTTGTCGAGCTCGGCCACCGGCACCGTGAGGCCGCGCAGGAGCTTGCGGAACGGCACGGCCCGCCTAGCCCCTCGGGGCGGTGTTCTCGGCGCCGTTGTCGCCGTGGCGCATGACGAGGCGCACCTCGGTGCCCTTGTCCGACGAGCTGAACTCGACGACGTCGACCAGGGCCCGGATCAGGGGGATGCCCAGTCCGCGCTCGAACTTGAGCCGGGCGGGGTCGGTGACGGGAGGGTGATCGGGCAGGCCCGAGGGATCGAAGCCGCCCCCCCGGTCGCAGATCCGCACCTCGAGGCCGGCATCCTCGACCCAGCAGCGGATGACCACCCGCTCGTCGGTGTCGATGGCGCTGTGGGCCTCGATGGCGTTGGTGCAGGCCTCGGAGACGGCCAGCTTGAGGTCGTCGACCCGCTCGTCGGCCAGCTCGCCATCGGCGGCGGCCATGGCCGAGACGGCCAGCCGGGCCAGAGCCACGAACTCGGCGCGGGCCGGGATCTCGAGCTCGACGGCCTCCCCAGGCATGGCGTCGGTGGCCTCCCCCGGATCAGGCCTGGACCGCTGAATCCACCGAATCGTGGATTGAGAAGACCTTGGTGAGTCCGGTTATCTCGAACACCTTCAGGATGCGACTCTGGGTGCACACCAGGACGAGGTCGCCGTCGTGGCTGCGCAGCCGCTTCAGGCCCCCGACCAGCACGCCCAGGCCGGTGGAGTCGAGGAAGTCGACCCCCTCGAGGTCGACCACGATCTGGTACTTGCCGTCGCTGACCAGCTCGATGAGGCGCTCGCGGAACTTGGGGGCGGTATAGACGTCGACCTCGCCCGTTACGCTCAACACGGCCCAGCCGTCGCGTTCAGTGACGTCAAGACCGAGATCCATGTGTGCGAGTCCTCTCCCCGTTGCTCGAAGTCACGGTACCCCGTTGCTCACCCTCCTCTAAACACTGTGAACCCAGACTCGGATTCCGGCCTGTGACCGAACCGGCCGCCGACCACGTCCAGTCCGACGGCTGGCCCGCCGACCGGGCCCGCGATCTGGCGGCCATGGTGGTGGACCTGGCCGAGTCCGGACAGGTGGTGCACGTCGAGCGCATCCCGGCCCGGCCGGCCCGGGTGCGGGCGCCGGCCAAGCCGTTTCCCTCGGCCATGGCCGGCTGCGTGCCCTCGGGCGGGTTGTGGTCCCACCAGGCCGCGGCCGTCGACCTGGCCCGGGCGGGCACCTCGGTGGCGGTGAGCACGGGGACCGCGTCGGGCAAGTCGCTCTGCTACCAGCTGCCGGTGGCGGAGGCTGCGCTCGGGGGCGGCACCGCCCTGCTGCTCTACCCGACCAAGGCCCTGGCCCAGGACCAGCTCCGCTCGTTGGGCGCGTTGGGCGCGCCCGGGCTGGTGCCGGTCACCTACGACGGCGACACCGACCCGTCGGCCCGGACGTGGGCCCGGCGCTCGGCGACCGTCGTGCTCACCAACCCCGACATGCTCCACGTCGGCGTCCTGCCCCACCACGAGCGCTGGGCCCGGTTCATCAGTCGGTTGCAGTACGTGGTCGTGGACGAGCTGCACACCCTGCGGGGCATCTTCGGCACCCACGTGGCCCATGTCCTGCGCCGGCTGCGGCGGGTGTGCGCCCACTACCGGTCGGATCCCACCTTCGTGTTCTGCTCGGCGACCATCGGCAAGCCGGGAGAGCTGGCGTCGGCCCTGTGCGGCCGGTCGGTGGCCGAGGTGGTCGACGACGGGTCGCCCCGGGGGGAGCGGGTGTTCGTGCTGTGGAACCCACCGGTGGTCGACGAGGTGGCCGGCACCCGGGCGTCGGGCCACGGCCAGTCGGCCCGCCTGCTGGCCGGGCTGGTGGCGGGCGGGTCCCGGGCCATCGCCTTCACCCGCAGCCGGCGGGGGGCGGAGCTGGTGGCCGCCGAGGCCCGCCGCCGGGTGGGGGCTATGTCTGTGGACGGTAAGGGCCTGGCCGAGCTGATCCGGCCCTACCGGGGCGGCTACCTGGCGTCGGAGCGCAGGGAGATCGAGGCCGAGCTGTTCGGGGGACGGCTCCGGGGCGTGGCCGCCACCAACGCCCTCGAGCTGGGAATCGACGTCGGCGGCCTCGACGCCTGCATCCTCGACGGCTTCCCCGGCACCATCGCCTCCATGTGGCAGCAGGCGGGGCGGGCCGGGCGCCAGCGCCAGCAGTCGGCGGCCGTCCTGGTGGCGGGGGAGGACCAGCTCGACCAGTGGCTGATGGCGCACCCGTCCGAGGTCTTCACCCGCTCGCCGGAGCCGGCGGTGGTGAACCCGTCGAACCCCTTCGTGCTCGACCCCCACCTGGCCTGCGCCGCCTACGAGCTGCCGCTGACGCCGGCCGACGAGGCGTGGTGGGGCGACGACCTCGACGACGGCATCCGCCGGCTGGTGCTCGACGACCGGCTCAAGCTGCGCGACGGCCGGGCGGTGTATGCCGGGCGGGGGGCGCCCGCGGCGACGGTGGGGCTGCGCACGGGGTCGTCGTCGTCCGAGTACCGCATCGTCGACGCCGAGGGCCGCCTGATCGGGACGGTCGACGAGGGGCGGGCGTTCTCGACGGTGCACCCCGGGGCCCTGTACCTGCACCAGGGGCGCCAGTACCGGGTGTCCCGGCTCGACCTCGACGATCGGGCGGCATGGGTCGAGCGGTGCGAGATCGACGAGGCCACCCAGCCCCGCAGCGACCTCAATGTCCGCCTCATCGGCGTCGATGACCGGGCGACGGTGGGCCGGGCCGACCTGTACGTCGGGGCGGTGGAGGTCACCGAGCGGGTCACGGGCTACCAGCGCCGCCGGCGGTCGACGCGGGAGGTGCTGGAGATGGTGCCCCTCGACCTTCCACCCACCCGCCTGCTGACCCGGGCCTTTTGGTACGTCCTCGACGACGCCCTGCTGGCCGATGCCGGCATCCACCCGGCCCGGGTGCCGGGCACCGTGCACGCGGTGGAGCACGCCGCCATCGGCATGCTGCCGCTGTTCACCATCTGCGACCGCTGGGACGTCGGGGGGCTGTCGACCAACCACCAGGCCCAGACGGGGCGGGCCACGATCGTGATCTACGACGGCTACCCGGGTGGGGCCGGTGTCGCCGAGCTGGGCTTCGCCGCCGGGCGGGGCCACCTGGAGGCCACCCTCGAGGTGGTGTCGAGCTGCGGGTGCGCGTCCGGCTGCCCGTCGTGCGTGCAGTCACCCAAGTGCGGGAATCTCAACGAGCCGCTCGACAAGGCGGGGGCGGTGTCGCTGCTGAGGTCGCTGCTCGGGTGACGGGCCGGGCTTTAGCGGCGGGGGGAGACGAAGACCTCGGGCTCGGACCACTCGGACTCCTCGTCGAAGGCGTAGAGGAGCTCGGGCTCGGGCTCGGCGTGGGATTCGGCCTCCGGCTGGGGCTCGGGCTCGGGCAACCACCTCGACTCGGTGTCGAAGGCATAGAGGAGCTCGAGGTCGAGCGCCGACTCGTGATCGACATCTGCTTCGTCGGTGGGCTCGGGGTCGGGCTCGGGCGGGGCCTGCATGACCAGCACCTCGACGGGCATGGGCATGGGCGCCGGTTCCGGTTCGGGCTCGGGCTCGGGCTCGACGTCCCAGTCGAACTCGATCACCAACCCGGGCCCGTCCTCGTCCACGTCGGCCACCTCGGCCTCGAGGGGGATCTCGTCCTCGCGCCTCGACCTCCTCGGCGACGACGGCCCGGAAGTGAGACTCGTCCTCGACCTCGACCTCCTCGGCTACGACGGCCCGGAAGTGGGACTCGTTCTCGGCCCCCTCGTGCTCGGTGACGTCAGGCTCGAAGTGGGACTCTTCGGCCCGGGCGTCGAAGCGGGCCGCGTCGTCGGCCACCTCGAGCCGGGCCTCGTCGTCGAGGCGAAGCTCGTCCTCGGCACGGGCGGCGAAGCCGGCATCGGCATCCCCGTCCCCGGACTCGGCCTCGAAGTCGAACGGGCGGGGGGCGAACCGCTCGAACGGCCGGCGTTCGGGGACGGCAACGGGCCGCCCGTCATCGGAGAGGTCGGACTCGGACGGGTCGGATCGATCGGAGGGGCCCTCCGCCTCCTCGTCGTCGGGCAGGCCCAGGGCCGACACTGGCTCGAACTCGGCCCAGACCGGGAGCCGGGCCACGTCGTCGGCAGGTGGGGCCCGGTGCTGGCTGCCGTTGGCCGCTGCCGCGGCCACGTCGATAGGGACCTGGGTCGCCGGTATCTGGGTCGCCGGTATCTGGGTCGGCCGAGACCTGGGCCGCCCGGGCCTCGGCCAAGGCCCGGGCCACGTAGGCGCCGGGCGGGAGCTTCTTGGGGACCGCGGGCTGCCTGGTGCGGACGTTCAGCAGCCGGATGTGCCCGGCCAGGACCAGAAGGATGGCCCCCGCCGCCACCGGGATGAGCGGCCGGTTGCGATTGAACTGGGCGATCTCGCGCGCCCGCGGCGAGTCGGGAAGGACCGCGTCCTCCTCGCCCGGCTCGGCCTCGTCCTCGGGGAGGAAGCCGAACGGCAGGGTCTCGCCGAAGCCGGTGTCGGGCAGGTCGAGGAAGAGGGGCGAGGGGGCGGGGAGGGCGGGTGCCTGTCCCGCCAGGAACGACGAGATGTCGACGCCCTCCCCGACGACCGTCACGGGCGGGGCGTCGGGATCGGAGCCGGGGACGGTGGTGGTGGCGGGCGGCACCACCGTGGCGGTGCGGTCACCGGACGGCTTGGAGATCTTGTCGGTCGTGTCGTCGCCTGAGAGGCCGTTGCGCACGGCGAACACGCGGTAGACGAAGTCGCCGCCGTTGGTGCCGGCCACGCTGGTATCGGTGAAGGTCGGCCGTCCCGACTCCGTCTGGGCGATGTCGCCACCGACGCGCCGGAACTCGCCGCCCGGGTCCTTGCGGAACAGGCCGTAGTGGCGGACGTCGGGCTCGCTGTTCCGGGCCCAGGACACCACGACGCTGCGGTCGGCCCGGGCGTCCACCCGGAGGTCGGTCGGGGCCGCCGGTTCGGCCGCCAGGCGGAACTCGATGGGCTCGGCCGAGACTTCCGCCGGGCTCAGGCACAGCAGCGGATCGCACCACTGGGCGGTGGCGTCGACAACGTAGGGGCCGTTGTAGGCCAGCCCCGAGATCGCCCACGAGTAGCCGACCTGCGACGAGTCGCACTCGCCGGCGGTGGCGACCTCGCAGCCGTCCTGGCTGACGGCGCTGCCGCCGGTGGGCCCGGCCGGGGACGCGGTGAGGGTGACGGCGACGATCTTCTCCACGTCGAGCAGCAGCGTCGAGCCCCTGAACGACCCCGAGACGGTGGGCGGCGAGCCGACATCGCCTTCGGGGTCGATCGACATCGTCCGTGCGGGCGTCGCCCCCGCCGGGGCCGCCCCCGCCACGACCAGGACCAGCACCACCGCCGCCCCGCTCGCCACCCGGCCGATCGGGCCCAGTCCCCGTCCCGGGCGGAGGAGGCGCGCCGGCGGGCGGCTCTGGGTCACGCCGCCTTGATGTCCTGGACCCACGTGGCTTGGACGACGAGGCGCTGCGCGGCCGAGCCCTTGGGATGACAGGTGGTGAGGGTGATCGTCTTGTTCGGGGTCTGGTTGATGACCTCGAGAGCGGTCGGAGGGGTGATGAACGGGGACTTGGAGATCTTGTACTGGCAGGCACCGATGGGCGTGATGAGGTCGATGGTGTCGCCCGCCTTGAGCTGGTCGAGGTTGCCGAACGGGCGTCCGTAGGTGGTGCGGTGACCGGCGATGGCCACGTTGCCCACCTCGCACGGCAGGGCGGTCTGCGGGTAGTGGCCGGCACCCGCCCGCAGCGCGCTCGGCGTGATCCCCTCGACGACCACCACGTCGACGTCGAGGGCAGGGATGCGGATCCGGGTCAGGCTGTCGCCCGTCTCCACCTTGCGCTCCTTGTAGGCCTGCTGGAGCTCCGGGCTGACGAGCTGGTCGTCGAGCTGGGCCTGGATGCGGCCCTGCCACGCGTTGGTGAAGAACGGGTAGCCGACCAGCCCTATCCCACCGAGGAGCAGGACCACCGACAGCCCCGAGAGGCTCACGCGGACCCAACGGTGACGACGGAGGACGTTTATGAGCACGCGGCGCTACCTCTGGACATTCTTGCTCGATTCAGGTGTTCGTGAGGGTACCGGAGCAGCCGGCAAATCCGGCGGCGCGGGCCCGATCAGTGGTCGGCGGGCCGGCTGCCACCGGGCCGGGCCACGACGAGCCGACGGGTGGTGAAGGCGGCCAGCAGGAGGGCGAAGCCGGCCATCGGCAGCCACGGGTCGTTGCCGGTCTTGGCCAGCAGATCGACGGGCTGGACGACCTGCTGCGTGGTCAGCAGCCGGGCCTGCCCGCCGATGCCGCTCTCGGCGTGGGCCAGCTGGAGGATGATGTTGCCGAGCGGGGTCGTGAGGGCGATGGCGACGCCGTCGGCGACCGAGCCGACCGAGCCGTCGGCGTTGGTGATCGTGCGGCCCGCACCCAGCGAGACCTGCAGCCGGAGGATGCCCAGGTTGAGGTCGAGGGGGGCGTTGAGCGCGATCGGGAGGTCGAGTCCGAGAAGGGGCGACCGGACCCGAGCGATGGCGGCGTCGAAGGAGGGCGTGCTCTGGCCCCCGGCCCGGTCGAACGTCGACGTGGCCCGGGCCGAGCCGACGAGGATCTGCAGCAGCGGCTGCCCATCCAGGGACAGACCGGGCAGGAGGTTGATCTCGCCGCCCATGGCATTGGCGGTGGACGTGATGGCGGTGGCGGTGGAGACGCCGTCAGAGGTGGAGGTGCCGACGTTGATGTCGGCCAGCGCGGTCACCTCGTCGAGGCGGTCGAGGAGGGAGGAGACGGGGGCGTTGAGGTCGAGGGTGCCGAGGAGGGGCTGCAGCAGTGGGCCGAGGATGGGCTGCAGGATGCCGGTGACGGCGCCCACGGTCTGGTCGAGGAGGGGAACCAGCGCGTCGAGCACCGGCTGCAGGATGGCCAGCAGCTGGGCGCCGCCGAGCGTCAGGCCCAGCACCTCGCCCTTGCCGTGGGCACTCGGTCCACCAACGGCGCTGTTGACGCTGGCCTCGCCACATGCCGCCTGCAGACCGAGGAGGCTCAGGAGGGGCGGGTCGATGTTGAGCACGCACGCCCGGGGCGGGGCCAGCTCCTGGTTGGCGGCCGTGGTCTCGACGGTGCTCAC
The DNA here is from genome assembly GCA_963765955.1 of uncultured Acidimicrobiia bacterium. Taxonomy (GTDB): domain Bacteria; phylum Actinomycetota; class Acidimicrobiia; order Acidimicrobiales; family AC-14; genus JAXDMK01. The sequence goes on along the minus strand of CAVXYA010000004.1, from coordinate 51,116 downwards.
CGTGCCCGACGCCAGGAGCAGCCCGGCCCCGGTGGCCTTGGCCTGGGGGGCGCTGGTGATCTCGATGCCGGACGTCCCCGCGCTGACCTTGAGGCCCAGCAGCTCGAGGTAGAGGGCGCGGGCACTGGCGGTGGCGACGAAGCTCTCCGGCCTCGTCTCGACGACCGTTTGAGCGGAGGCGGGGGAGACCAGGAAGGAGCTGACCACGAGAGCCGAAAGGGCAATCGCCCCGATTCGGCGGAACATTCTCATGCTGTTCTGTCTCCTCCCGATTGGCCGAGCAGAGTGCTCGACACCGCGCCCCGCGTGACAACTACGTGCCCAGGGCATGTAGGTATCAGAATTCTCACTCCCGGTCCAGCCTTGACGGTGTGTTTCCTGCTCAGAAGCGTGGATTTATCACTCTTCGTGGTCAACCCTACCTTGGAGCAGTGATTTCGGCCGTCCCGGCCGCCGCCAGTGGTCGCAACCTCACCGCTCGACTCTCATAGTGGCAGAAGCCTCGAGGGTGATGTCGGGAATGGCCCCGCCGACCAGCGGGACGTCGGTGGGAGCCCGGTACCTGACGCGAATCTTGACCCGACTGCCGGGCTCGCCTCGGTCGCCAGCATCGACCGTCAGCCGGTTGGCGGCGAGGGTGGAGCTGGCCGCGGCCGCCCGCCCAGGGACGTCGGGCCCGGCGTCGACCGCCGCTTCCCGGGCCGCCTCCCGGGCGGCGTGGATGACGAGGATCTGGTCGCGGACGATGAGCCCCACCTGGACCAGGGTGAGCAACAGGATGGCGACGAGGGGGAGGACGAGGGCCAGCTCGACCGCAGCCTGGCCCTCGTCGCCCGTGCCCCTCGAAGCGTTGTCGCTCCTCACTTGGCCTTTCCGGTGATGGTCTTGACGACCTGGTCGAGAAGCTTCTCGATGAGGTCGGTCTTGGTGGCCCAGGCCACGATCAGCAGGGCGATGGCGGCCGCCCCCAGCAACACGAGGGCGTACTCGGCGGAGGCCTGGCCCCGCTCGTCGGTGCGGGCCCGGCCCCCAGTGAGTCCGGTGGTGAGGCCGCCCAGCAGGGTCATGACGTAGACGTAGATGGCGAGCATGGGTGCTCCTTGCAGGGATATGGACGTCACAGGCGCAGCGAGCGAACCGCGCTGGCGATCAGAGGCGCCACCGTGAGCAGCGCGAAGGCGGGGAGGGTGCAGCTCACCAGGGGGAAGAGGAGCTTGACCGGGATCTTGCGGGCCGCCTCCTCGGCCCGCCTCCGCCGGTCGGCCCTCACCTCGTGGGCCAGGCGCTCGAGCCCCGCCCCCAAGGGGGCGCCGTAGCGCTCGGAGGCGAGAAGGGCGGCCACCAGGGGCCGGCACGCCTCGCCCGCCCGGGCGGGCAGGTCGTCGAGGGCGTCGCCCAGGCGCCGGCCGAGCGAAGTCTCCTCGCAGGCCCGGGCCAGCTCGGCGCCGAGGGGCCCCGGTGCCCGCCGGGCCACGCTGCGCACAGCCAGGTGGACGGTGAGGCCGGCCCCCACGGCCAGCACCAGCAGGTCGACCACGTCGGGGAGGTCGGCGGCCAGGGCCGCCAGCCGCCGTCGCTCCCGGCGCTTGGCCTTCATCCCCGGCACGGCCCACGCCACCAGCGCCAGGGGGAGGGCCACCGGAGGCAGCACCGGGAGGGCCACCGTCGCCGCCAGGAGGGCGCGTCCCAGGCGCCGCGAGGTGGCGTGGTCGGCTGGACGTCCCAGGCGGCGCAGGACCGCCGCTCCGACCCGGTCTCCGGCCCGGCCGATCGTCTGGCGCACGGACCTCGCGCCCGCGGCCCGGGGAACCGGCCGGCCGGACGTTGCCATACCGCCGGCGACGAGCGTTCGGAGCCGGTCGGGATGGGGCCGCCCGCGCCACCCACCGGCGAGAACGATCGCCATCCAGGCCACGCCCACCAGGGCGGCCGGGCTCACGTCGGGACCCGGCACAGGCGCTGCATCCACAGCCACCCGGCACCGTCGAGGAGGAGGCCGGTGACCAGCAGGACGAGGCCGCCCGGCGTGCGGAGGAGGAAGTCTGACGTGCGGGGGTCGGTGGCGGCGGCGAAGACCCCGAACCCGAGCGGGGCCAGCCCGATGACCAGCGCCGACATGCGGGCCTGGGACGACAGGGCCCGCACCTCGGCTTCGACCGCCAACCGCTCGCGGATGGTGGCGGCCACGCCGTCGACCGCCCGGGCCTGGGCCCCGCCTGTGTCGACGCCCAGGCACAGAGCCGCCACCGCCAGCCGGACGCCGGGGCCGGGCCGGCGGGCGGCCAGGCCCTCCAGCGCCTCGACCAGCGCCGTCCCGTGGCCGGCGTGGTCGGCCACCGTGGCCAGCTCGGCCTGGAGCTGGCTCCCGCCCCGCGCCCGCCGGGACCGGGGGCCCGCGCCGGGTCCACCACCACCTCCACCTCCACCCCCACCTCCGGGCCGCGCCGCCTCGCCGATGGCCTGGCGGACCGACGCCCCCGACCGCAGCGATCGGGCGATCGCCTCGAGGGCCGCCGGCAGCTCCTTCTCGACGAGGCCGTCGGCCCGGCCCCGCCGGGAGCGCAGGGCGAGCGGCGGCAGGCCACCGGCAGCGAGGAGCGCGAGCAGGGCGACGGCCGGCCCCGCGAGCGCGGCCACCAGGGATGGCACGACCACGACCGCGCCGATCCAGCCCCTCCATGCCGTCTCGGCAGGGATGTCGATGGCGGCGTCGGCCAGGGTCGACGCCAACCAGCTGGGGGGTCGGGGGAGCCAGAGCCCAAAGCGCCGGCCACCACCGGACGGCGCCCGGCCGGGCGCTGACCAGGGCGACCCGCCGCCGCCCGGCTCCGGCAGCCGCTCGGTGACGGAGGCCCGACCGCTGGCGACCAGGGCCAGGCGGAGGGCGATCCCGAGGGCCACGACGGCCAGGGGGAGGGCGAGCACGGCCGCCCTCACGGCCGCACCCAAGTGGCGTCGGGAGGCGGACAGCCGGGCGCCCGGGCCGCCCGCTCGGGAAGGGCCACGACCCCGTCGACATCGGCGACCGGGCCGGGTGCGGGGCGGTTCCCGGCCGCCGTCGCCGTCGGCCGACGAGGACCGTTCCCGGCCGTTCCCGCCCGACAACTTCGGCCACCCCGACGATGCGCCGCCCACCGTCCGGCCGGCGGGCGACCTGGACGACGAGGTCGAGGGCCGCCTCGACCTGGGCCCGCACGGCGGCGAGGGGCAGGGCGACGTCGCCCATGAGCACCATCGTCTCCAGCCGGCGGAGGGCGTCGTCGGGGCTGTTGGCGTGGCAGGTGGACAACGACCCCTCGTGGCCGGTGTTCATGGCCTGGAGCATGTCGAGCGCCTCCGGGCCCCGGACCTCGCCCACGACGATGCGGTCGGGCCGCATGCGCAGGGCGTTGCGCACCAGCTCCCGGATGCGCACCTCGCCCGCCCCCTCGGCGTTGGCCGGCCGCGCCTCCAGCCGCACCACGTGCTCGCCCGGGAGGCGGAGCTCGGCCGCGTCCTCGACGGTGACGACCCGCTCGCCACTCGGGATGCACCCGGCCAGGGCGTTGAGGAGGGTGGTCTTGCCTGCCCCCGTGCCCCCCGACACCAGGACGTTGAGGCGGGCCGCCACCGCCCATGCCAGGAGGGCGACGACTGGCGGAGGGGCGAAGTCGGCGAGGGGGATGGCCCGGGCCCCGAAACGGCGGACGGTGAGGCAGGGCCCGTCGACGGCGAGGGGCGGGACCACCGCGTTGACCCGGGAGCCGTCGGCCAGCCGGGCGTCGACGAGGGGCGACGACCGGTCGATGCGCAGGCCGAGGGGCGCCACCACCTTCTCGATGAGGTGCTCGATGGCCGGCGTGTCGAGGGACGACGTCGACCCGCTCCAGCCGGCCGCCCCGCTCGACCCACACCCGGCCCGGCCCGTTGACCATGACCTCGGTGACCTCGGGGTCGGCCAGGATGGGTTCGAGAGCCCCCAGCCCGCAGACCTCGGCCAGCACCTCCCGGGCCACCCGGGCCTGCTCGCCCGGTGCCAGCAGCGGGCCCTCGCGGGCGACCAGGTCGTCGACCCGTTCCCGGAGCCGCCCACCGGGACCGTCGGCCAGCAGCCGGGAGAGGACCCGGGCCTTGAGCGCGGCCCCGGTCATGCCGCCTCCCGCAGCGCCTTCTCCAGCGACCTCGGGACCCGGCCGGCCAGCAGCCCGGCGTCGACGGCCCGGGCGATCGACGGGTCGAAGTCGACCTCGGCCCGGACGGGGACCCCCAGCACCTCCTCGATGTCGCGCCGGGTCAGGGCCCGGCCGGGCTCGTTGACGAGGACGACCGCCGACGGCCGGATGGGCGCGGCCAGCGCCCGCCGCAGCGCCAGATAACAAGGACGGAGCACGAGCAGCGAGACCTCGGCGGCGGCGGCCACGGCCAGCGCCGCGCCCGACGCGGCCGAGCCGCAGTCGGCGACCACCACGCCGTCCGCCGGCGGCGAGGGCCTCGGCCAGCACCTCGCCCCGTTCGCCGCCCCCGACCGCGGCCGCACGCCGCGCGCCAGCTCGCCGCCCCACGCCAGCAGGCGCAGGCCGGGCCCGGCGTCGACCTCCAGGCGGGCGAGGGCCTCCCCGGGGACGTCGGGACCGGCGGCCAACCAGTCGGCCAGACCGGGGGAGGCGGGGGTGGGCAGCCCGAGCACGGCCGGGACGTCGCCTGACAGGTCGGCGATCAGGGCGCTGGCGGCCGCCGGCCTGGAGGGGGCCGGGCGGGAGCGGGCCAGGACGAGGGCCAGCCCGCAGGAGACGACGGTGGTACCGGTGCCGCCCTTGGGCGACCAGCAGGCGATGAGCATCGGACTTCCTCCGAGAGCGCAGAAGCACTACCTCGGGGGAAGAGGATGACAGGAAAGCTAGTGGAAGGCCATGGGGGAGCGCAAGGCCCCTCGATCGCTAGGTGGCCCGGACCTTCTTGGCCGCCACCGCCCCCAGCACGACGAGCAGGGCCAGGAGGAAGAGCTTCTTCATGCCGACGATGCTACCCGGGCCCTGCGACAGCGAACGCGGGCGGCGACACGTGACGAGGCGGCCGGCCGCCTCCGGCAAGGCGGTACGGTGCCCCCGGAGGTGTCAGGCGACCTGGTGGCGTCCCCCGCCTTCAAAGCGGGTGGGACGGGTGCTCCCCGTCCGGCGGGTTCGATTCCCGTCCACCTCCGCCAACGACGGCGAAGGACGCGGAGCTAGACGGCCAGCAGGTCGCGGGCCCCGGTGTCGCTCGACGGGTGGCGGAGCTTCGACATGGCCCGGGCCTCGATCTGGCGGATGCGCTCCCGGGTGAGGTTGAAGTGCTCGCCCACCTCTTCCAGCGTGCGGGGCTCGCCCCGGTCGAGCCCGAAGCGCAACCGCAGGATCTCCCGCTCCCGCTCGTCGAGCGGCCCGAGAAGCTTGGAGATCTCCTCCGGCAGCAGGGCGGTGGCGGCCACCTCGAAGGGGGACTCGGCCGAGCGGTCCTCGACCACGTCGCCCAGCTCGGCGTCGCCGTCCTCCCGGAGGGGCTCCGATAATGACAAGGGCTCGGCCGCGAAGCGCAGCGCCTCGGTGACCTTGTCCTCCGGCATCTCCACCTCGGCCGACAGCTCCGACAGCGTGGCCGGCCGGCCCAGCTTGAGCTCCAGCCGGGCCCGGGCCTTCTGCAGCCGGGCCAGGGTGTCGCCCGCGTGGACCGGCAGGCGGATGGTGCGGCCGGTGTTGGCGATGCCGCGGGTGATGGCCTGGCGGATCCACCACGTGGCGTAGGTGGAGAACTTGAACCCCTTGCGCCAGTCGAACTTCTCGACCGCGTGCATGAGGCCCAGGTTGCCCTCCTGGATGAGGTCGAGCAGGGGCAGGCCCGACGCCTGGTACTTCTTGGCGATCGAGACGACCAGGCGGAGGTTGGACTGCACGAAGGTGCGCTGGGCGTTGACGCCCTCCTGGGCCACCCGGCGCAGCTCGCGCCGCTTGGCCTGAGGCAGGCCCGTACCGTCGGACTCGAGCTTGGTGCGCGCCTCGTTGCCGCCCTCTATGGCCTTGGCCAGGCGTACTTCGTCGTCCTTGGTGAGCAGCGGGTACTGCCCGATGTCTGTGAGGTAGAGTCGGACGAGGTCTTCCTCGTCCCGCTCGACACGCTCCTTGGGCACAGGGAAAACGTCCTTAAAGTCGTAGCTCTTAGCGATAGGAACGCCTGGGAAGGCGCGAGGATTCCGCCCCACCGTTCAGGCGGCCGCATTTAGTCCACTGTACCTGCCCGGTCAAGACCCCCCGCGCCCCGGATCGGCCGTCACCCGTGGTAGCGGTTGGTGATCGGCAGCCGCCTGTCCTTGCCGAACGCCTTGGGCGTCACCCGCACCCCGGGAGGGGCCTGGCGCCGCTTGTACTCCGACCGGTCCACCATCGCCACCACCCGCCGCACCAGCTCGCCGTCGAAGCCGGCGTCCTCCAAGTCGTTCACCGTGGTGTCGCCCTCCACGTAGGCCTCGAGGACGGGGTCGAGCTGGTCGTAGGGGGGCAGTGACTCGTCGTCGCGCTGGTCGGGCCGCAGCTCGGCCGACGGGGCCTTGGTGAGCACCACCTCGGGGATCGGGGGGGTGGCACCCGCCTCCTCCGCCCGACGATTGCGGTCGCGGCACAGCTCGTAGACCGTGGTCTTGAGGACGTCCTTGATGACGGCGAAGCCGCCCGCCAGGTCGCCGTAGAGGGTGGAGAAGCCCACCGCCATCTCGCTCTTGTTGCCGGTGGCCAGCACCATCCAGCCGAACTTGTTGGACAGGGCCATGAGCGTGGCCCCCCGGATCCGGGCCTGAATGTTCTCCTCGGTCAGGTCGGGCTCCCGATCGGCGAACGAGGGGGCCAGGATGTTGAGGAACGCCTCGTGGACCTCCTCGATCTCGATCACCCGCCACTCGATCCCCAGGGCCTCGGCCAGCTCCTTGGCGTCGGTGAGGGAGCCCTCGCTCGAGTACCGGGACGGCATCATCACGCCGTGGACGTGGTCGGGGCCCAGGGCGTCGACCGCGATGGCGGCCACGATCGACGAGTCGACGCCCCCCGAGAGCCCGATGACAACGTCGGTGAAGCCGGTCTTCCTGACGTAGTCGCGGGTGCCCAGGACCAGGGCCTGGTAGATCTCGTGGACCCGGCCCAGGGGCTCGGCGCACGTCGCCTCGACCGTCCTGGTCGGCGCGGCTGGCTCCAGGCTGACGGCCACCTCGGGCAGCGGCGGGGCCGTGGCCCGGCCCCGGGGGTCGAGCAGGCGCTTGCGGAACACGGGCTTCACGTCGACATCGACGACCAGGATGTCTTCGACGAACTGGGGCGCCCGGGCCACGACCCGGCCCTGGGTGTCGAGGACGAGGGACGCGCCGTCGAAGACGAGCTCGTCCTGGCCCCCCACCAGGTTGACGTAGACCAGCGAGCACGAGGAGTCGAGGGCCCGGGTGGAGAGCATTCGCTCCCGCTCGGCCAGGCGGGCGGCGTGGTACGGGGACGCGTTGAGGTTGACGATCAGCTCGGCCCCGCCGGCCGACTGGTCGGCGATGGGACCGTCGGGCGACCACGCGTCCTCGCAGATCACGACCCCCACCCGCACCCCGCCGACGACGAAGAGCCGGCCCGACTCCTGGCTGGGAGCGAAGTAACGCTGCTCGTCGAACACCCCATAGTTGGGCAGGAGCCGCTTGCGGTAGACGCCCTGGACCCTCCCGTTGGCGCACACCGCGGCCGCGTTGTAGAGGTCGCGGCCGGCGTCGACGAAGCCCACGACCGCCGCGCACCGGCCGGTGCCGGCGGCCACCCGGTCGAGGGCGGCCCGGTTGTCGGCCACGAAGCCGGGCTTGAGGAGCAGGTCCTCGGGCGGGTAGCCGGTGATGGCCAGCTCGGGGAAGACGGCCAGGTCGCACTCGGCGATCTCGGCCTGGTCGATGGCGTCGAGGATGGCGGTGGCGTTGCCCTCGAGGTCGCCCACGACCAGGTTGAGCTGGCAGGCGGCGACGCGCACTCGGGACACTCACCCGAGGCTACCCATCGCGCGTTCCTGGGAGACTCTGCGGCCGATGGGTCTCCAGAAGGCGATCGAGCGCTCGGCCGCGCCGTCCTCGGTGGCGGTGGCGCTCGACCGACTGGCGGACGCGGTGCCCGACGTCAAGGCCCGCCTGGCCGACGATCGGCCCCTCCGGGATGCAGTCGTGGCCGTCGCCGCCGCCAGCCGGTCCCTCACCGAGCTGCTTGTGTCGGAGCCGGCCGCCCTGGACCTGCTGGCCGACCTCGACCGCCGTCCCGCCCTCGAAGAGGGGGCCGACCCCGAGACCAAGGGGCCCGAGGTCAACGAGCTGCGCCGGTGGAAGCGCCTCGAGCTGCTCCGCATCGCGGCCCGCGACCTCACCGGCGTCGACGACCTGCCGGCGGTGGGACGGGCCCTCGCCCAACTGGCCGACGAGGTGCTGCAGGCGGCCGCCGCCTCGGCGGGGGCGGATCCGGGCCTGGCCGTGATCGGGATGGGCAAGCTCGGCGGTCGGGAGCTCAACTACTCCAGCGACATCGACATCATGTTCGTGGGCGATCCCCAGGTCCACGACCGCACCGCCCGGGCCATCCTCGACGTGGCCCGCACCTGCTACCGGGTCGACGTCGACCTGCGCCCCGAGGGCCGCGACGGGCCCCTCGTGCGCACCCTCGAGTCCTACGAGGCCTACTGGGAGCGGTGGGCCCACACGTGGGAGTTCCAGGCCCTGCTCAAGGCCCGACCGGTGGCGGGCGACCCGGACCTCGGCGCCGCCTTCCTCGAGCGGGCCTGCGCCCGGGTGTGGGACCGGCCGTTCACCCTCGACGACCTGCGGGCGGTGCGGACCATGAAGGCCCGGTCGGAGGAGATGATGGCCCGCAAGGGCCTCACCGACCGGGAGGTCAAGCGGGGACGGGGCGGCATCCGCGACATCGAGTTCTCGGTGCAGCTCCTCCAACTGGTGCACGGCGGGGCCGATCCCGACCTGCGCTCGCCCACCACCCTCGACGCCCTGGCCGAGATGGGGTCGCACGGCTACATCGACCCGGCCGACGCCCGCGCCCTCGACGCCGCCTACCGCCTGCTGCGGACGGTGGAACATCGCCTCCAGCTCGTCCACGAGCAGCAGGTCCACACCCTCCCCGCCCCGGGCGACCTGGCCGGTCGTGACCGCCTGGCCCGGGTGATGGGCTACCGGGACACGGCCGAGGCCAGCGCCGGAGAGCTGCTCGAAGGCTTCCTGCGCCGCCAGCAGGCGACCGTCCGGTCGATCCACAAGCACCTGTTCTTCCGCCCTCTCCTCGACGCCCTCACCGCCACCGGTGCCCCCACCGCGATGTCGGAGGAGGCGGTCGCCACCCGCCTGGAGGCGTTCGGCTTCACCGACGCCAAGCGCACCCGGCTGGCGCTGGTGGAGCTGACCAAGGGCCTCACCCGGTCGTCCCGGCTGATGCAGCAGATGCTGCCGCTGCTCCTCGGCTGGCTGTCGGAGTCCCCCGACCCCGACCTGGGCCTGCTCGGCCTGCGGGTGCTGGCCGCCGGTCCGGCCCAGGCCACCGAGCTGGCCACCGCCTTCCGGGAGTCACCCGAGGCCGCCCGCCGCCTGTGCACTCTCCTAGGGACGAGCCGGCGCCTGAGCGAGACGCTCGAGCACCACCCCGACATGATCCCCGCCCTGGGCCAGCCCGACGCCCTGGCCCGGCGCCCGCCCGAGGCCCTTCTGCAGGGGGCGTCGGCCGCCCTCGCCTGGCGCGACCACGTGGAGGACCGCCAGCGGGGACTGCTGCGCTACAAGCGCCGGGAGGAGCTGCGGGTGGCGGCGGGCGACGTCCTCGAGCTGGCCCCGCCGGACGAGGACCAAGTGGTCGTCACCGCCGGCCAGCTCACCACCCTGGCCGAGGCCAGCCTCCAGGCCGCGCTCGAGGCCATCGGCCCGCCCCTTCCCTTCGCGGTCGTCGCCATGGGCCGCTTCGGAGGCGCCGAGCTGTCCTACGCCAGCGACCTCGACCTGCTCTTCGTCTACGACGGGTCCACGTCGGACGACTTCGGGGCGGCGGTGAAGGTGGGGGAGTCGCTGGTCCGCTTCCTCGCCGGCACGACACCCGCGGCCCGGATCTACCCGATCGACCTGGGGCTGCGACCCGAGGGCAAGGACGGACCGCTGGCCCGCAGCCTCGACGGCTATGCCTCCTATTACGAGCGGTGGGCCCAGACGTGGGAGCGCCAGGCCCTGGTGCGGGCCCGGGTGGTGGCGGGCGACGCCGACGTCGGGCGCCGGTTCATGGAGATCGTCGACCCCCACGTGTGGACGGGGGCCCTGGCCGACAACGACGTCCGGGAGATCCGCCGGATCAAGGCCCGGATCGAGCGGGAGCGCATCCCCCACGGCGAGGACCCCCAGTTCCACCTGAAGCTGGGCCGGGGGTCGCTGTCGGACGTGGAGTTCACCGCCCAGCTCCTGCAGCTGCAACACGGGGTGAGGGCCACCGGCACCATGGACGCGCCTCGGCCGGCTCGAGGAGGCCGGGTTCCTCGACCCCGACGACCGGGAGGTGCTGGCCGACGCCTACCGGTTCTGCGAGCGGACCCGCAACCGGTGGTTCCTCGTGAAGGGAGCGCCGGGCGACTCGCTGCCGACCCGTCCCGAGCAGATGGCGGCCTTGGCCCGGTCGCTGGGCATGACCACCACCGACCTGCGGGAGACCTACCGCCGGGTCACCCGCCGGTCCCGAAACGTCATGGAGCGGGTGTTCTACGGCAAGGTGGACGGGTGATCCGGCGTTCTGTGCCGTTTCGAGGCCTTCCAGGGGCCTCAGTCCATGCCACTTCTCCTCAGTGCGGGGTTCTCGGGTATTTTGAGCAGATGGCTAAAGCAGGCACGCGAGGAATGGTGGCCCGCTCGATCAGCGAGGGGACGAAGGGCCGGATCGTGGAGGCCGCCCTCCAAACGCTGAAGGAGAAGGGTTTCACCGCCACCAGCGCCCGGGCCATCGCCGCCAACGGCGGGTTCAACCAGGCGCTTGTCTTCTACCACTTCGGCAGCGTCAACGACCTGCTGCTGGCCGCCCTCGACCGCACCAGCGAGCAGAGGATGGTGAGGTACCGGGCCGCCGTCGACGCCGTCCACTCCCTCCCCGACCTGCTCCGGGTGGCGAGCGAGATGTACAAGGAAGACCTCGACGGCGACCACGTGGCGGTGCTGGCCGAGCTCATCGCCGGTAGCTCGTCGGCGCCCGAGCTGGGGCCCGAGATCACTGCCCGCATTGAGCCCTGGGTGCGGTTCATCGAGGAGGCGGTGAACCGGGTGGTCGCCGAGTCGGCCCTGCCCGACGTGTTGCCCAGCCGCGACCTGGCCTTCGGCATCGTCGCCCTCTACGTCGGAGTCGCCCTCATGTCCCGCCTGGGCGACGATCGCTCGGGCGCCGAGTCCCTCTTCGACTCCGGCACCCGCATGGCCCCGCTGTTCGGGGCGTTGCTGGGGGACCCGCCGGCCTGACCGGGGTCAGGACTTGCGGCGGGCCCGGGCCGTGACGGTCCACATGGCCGCCGCCAGGGCGAGGAGGGCGACCGCCTGAGGGAGCCGCGACGTGCCGCCGGTGTCGGGCATGTTGGCCAGCGGCGTCGTGGCCGTCGTCGTGGGCCGGGCCGTGGTGGCGGAGGACCCGCCGGGCGTCGTGGCCGCGGTGGTGGCGGTGGCGCCGCCCGCAGTGGTCGTGGTCTGGCCGGGGCCGGTGACGACCCGGGTGGTAGTGGGCACCGTGGGAGCCCCGTCAGGGGAGGTGGTCGTGGTGGCGACGATCCCGCCCGACGTCCCATCCGCCCGGGTGGTCGACGTGGCCGCAGGGGGAGCGGCGATGGACGTCTCGTCGTCGTCCTGCCGGTTGAGGAGCGTGGCGATGGCCACGCCGAGCGTGGTCAGGACGACCAGCAGCATGAAGATGGTGAATCCCCGTCTCATCGGGACAACTTTGCCGCAAGAAGGACCTCAAACCCACGATCCCCCGCGAATCGGGCCGGCAGCCGTCGCTCGGCCGGCCGTCTGCACGTCGCTGGCCCTTGAGTTCGGTGCGTGGATCTGGGTACAACGCCGAGATGCTCCGAGCAAACGGACCATTCCGACACCAGGGGAGTGAGAAGCAACCATGAAGCGCACAGGCATGGGGATGCAGTCGACGAGCGTGCAGCTCCTGGTGGCCGCGCTTCTCCTGACCTCGTTGGTCACGACGATCGGCCCCGCCCAGGGTGCCTACCCGGGGGCGAACGGCCGGATCGCCTTCGAGACCAACCGTGACGGCAACCTCGAGATCTACTCCATGAACCTCGACGGCAGCGATCAGGTGAACCTCACCAACGACCCGGCCGAGGACACGGATCCGGTCTGGTCCCCCGACGGCACGCAGATCGCCTTCGTCAAGGCGTCTGAGGGTCACGACAACATCTGGGTCATGAACGCCGACGGGAGCGGGCAGACGAACCTGACCCCGGGGGCGGTCACGACCGGGCAGGCCAACGAGGGCACCAACCCGACCTGGTCGCCCGACGGCACGAGGATCGCCTACGCCTCCAGCCAGGGGGAAATCTGGGCGATGAACGCCGACGGCAGCAACAAGGTCAATCTGACCAACACGGTTCCCTCGGTGGGCCTGGAGATCCAGCCGGCGTGGTCTCCTGACGGTACCCGCATCGCCTACGTCCGCGGCGCCGACATCTGGGTCATGGACGTCGACGGCAGTGACCAGACGCAGCTCACGATGACGACCGGCGCCCTCCAGGACGAGAAGGCGCCCGACTGGTCCCCCGACGGGTCCCAGATCGTCTACGGCAAGGGCAGCTCGGTATGGCGGATGAACGCCGACGGCAGCGGCCAGGTGGAGGTGGTGCCCAACTCCGTCCTGCCCGCATGGTCGCCCGACGGCACCCGGATCGTGTTCTCGTCGAGCGCGTTCGGTGCTGCCAACGGCCCGGACATCTTCACCGTCGATCCAGACGGCAACAACGTCTCGCCCCCGCTCACCGGAGCCCCCTTTATCGACAACGATCCCAACTGGCAGCCGCTCGCCGCCCCACCGCCCACGACCACCAGCACGTCGACCACGTCCACCTCGTCCACATCTACATCCACGTCCACGACCCTGGCGCCGACCACCACCCTGGCGCCGACCACCACCCTGGCGCCGACCACCACCCTGGCGCCGACCACCACCCTGGCGCCGACCACGATGTCCCCCTCGACCACCACCCCGACGCCCCCGACGACGATCTCGGACCTCTGTCGGCGAATTCTCGACGCCCAGCGGAGATTCAACGCCGTCCTGGACGCGCAACAGAACGAGATCCTGAACCGCAACCTCGACCCACGCGTCCGTCTCTTCCTCCTCGCCCTGCTCCAGGCGGCGCGGGCCGAGGGCAACGCAGGATTCAACCGGCAGCTGGCGGCGAACGGGTGCTTCATTACCACGACCGTCCCGCCGACCACCACGACCGCCCCGCCGACCACCACGACCACTCCGCCGCCGACCACCACGACCGCTCCGCCGCCGACCACCACGACCGCTCCGCCGCCGACCACCACGACCGCCCCGCCGCCGACCACCACGACCGCCCCGACGACGACTATCCCGCCCGCACAGTCGTTGGTTTGCGCCCAGATTCGTCAGGCTCAGCAGAGGTTCAACGCCGAGTTGGACGCTCGCGAGAGGGAGATCCTCAGCCGCAACCTCGACCCCAGCGTGCGGGTCGCCCTACTGGCCCAGTTGGCGGCGGTAAGGGCCCAGGGCAACGCCGAATTCAACCGGCTGCTTGCGTCCAGAGGGTGCGCCGCCCCGGGAGCGGTCACGGCCGTTCCGGCGATGACCACCACGAGGACATTGTTCGGAGCGCGGTGAACCGGCCCGGTAGCAGGAGCGGAGGAGCTGCAACGCGAGAGAGATCGGCCATCAACATTCGTGAGGACACGCTTCAGGTAGCTGTTGGGCAGCCCCGAGGGCGATGCCTCCTGCACGTCTCGCCCCGCGGAGCCTCTTGTCCGTGCTCGGTCGAGCGCCTTGATCATCCATGCCCGAATCGGCGCCGCGACGGCCCTGTGAACAGCCGGAGAACCCTTCCCCGTCGTTTCAGGTGGTCTTGGCGGCGGCGTCGGCAGACCGTCCCTTCCTCCATCCGACCCCCTTGCTGACCAGGTCGAACCAGAAGGGGCCACCCTGCATCAGCGCAAACGCGGTGAGGATGAACCCGAGAGCCCGTAGAAGGGGGTGCCGACCGCCTGCGTTGGCCCACCCGACCGGCAGGGGCGCGGCGTCGTCGGCGTCCTCGATGGCTGCCGCCTGCGATGTGATGCATTCGGTGAGGTCCTCGTCCGTCTTGCCTTCACAATTGCCGGCCACCGCCTCCGCCTGGGCGACCACCGCCGCCCGGAGGGCGTCCTCGCGGTACAGGTGCCCGGCGACGTTGAGGGCGTCGACGTTGCAGGCGAAGGCGACGGCGAGGCCGATCCCGAGCATGACCCATTTGGCACGGCGGCGGTAGCGGCGGCCGAGTCTCTCCATCTGCCCGTCGAACCAGCCTTCGACTTTCGTCCGGAACCCCTCGAGCGACTCGCCCGCCTCGCTGACGAAATAGAGCAGCGGCCGCTTCAGGGGAGAGTCGTCCGGGAGGTTGCCGAGGCTGGCCTTGACCCCGGTCACCGAGGTCTCGCCGTTGCCATTCGGCACGAGCACGTCGATCAGTGCCGCCGCGAATTGGTCGCGCGGGAGTTTCTCGATCTTCGACTTGGATCTCGTGTGCAGCTTGTCCAGTTCACCGACGAGGGGATGGGCGTAGATCGCCGTGGTCAGGTCCCCGACCGGGGCGCCGGCTGCCTCCATGCTCTTGAATGCCGCGGCGCGGGCGAGTGTCGGCCGGGGATCCCTAGCTGTCGGCACCGCGTTGGCAAGGCTGGCCAGCACCTTCTGGCCGCCCGTCCCAGGCGCCACGCCGTCGCCGTCCACCATTTGACGAATTGCCGCCCACAGCGCTTTCGACCGCCAAGCCAACAGCCGGGCTACGGCCTCATGCACGCCGGAGACGACCAGGCTGAACAGCAGGAAGACGAGCGCCATCCCGATCGCGACTTCCAGGACGTTGTTCAGCACTCCACACCGCCTCCGGGTCGCCGACGCGCCCCCGTGTCGCAGTATTTCACCCTCGGAATCCCATTGCCAGGGCCGTTTTTCAGCGCACCGGGCTCGCCTCAGATGTCGTAATACAACATGAACTCCCACGGATGGGGACGCAACCGGACCTCGTCGATCTCGTGCAACCGCTTGTACGAGATCCACGTGTCGATCAGGTCCGGGGTGAAGACGCCACCGGCCTTCAGGTAGTCGTTGTCGACCTCCAACGCCGACAACGCCTCTTCCAACGAACCGGGCACCTGGGGGACCTTGGCCAGCTCCTCGGGGGGGAGGTCGTAGAGGTCCTTGTCGACCGGGTCGGGGGGCTCGGTGCGGCGCTGCACGCCATCGAGACCCGCCATCAACATGGCCGAGAAGGCCAGGTAGGGGTTGGCCGACGGGTCGGGGCAGCGGAACTCGAGGCGCTTCGCCTTGGGACTCTTGGAGTAGAGGGGGATCCGCACCGCGGCCGAGCGGTTGCGCTGCGAGTACACCAGGTTGACCGGCGCCTCGTAGCCCGGCACCAGGCGCTTGTAGGAGTTCGTCGTGGGGGCGGCGAAGGCCAGGATCGACGGGGCATGGGCGAGGAGGCCCCCGATGTACCAGCGGGCCATGTCCGACAACCCTCCGTACCCGGTCTCGGAGAAGAACAGCGGCTCGCCCGCCTTCCACAGCGACTGGTGGCAGTGCATGCCCGACCCGTTGTCCTGAAACAGCGGCTTGGGCATGAACGTCACCGACAGGTCGTGGGCCCAGGCCACGCACTTGGTGACGTACTTGTAGAGCATGAGCTTGTCGGCCATCCGCAGCAGGGTGTCGAAGCGCATGTCGATCTCGGCCTGGCCGGCGGTGCCCACCTCGTGATGCTGCACCTCGGTCTCGATGCCCACCCGCTCCAGCATCAGGATCATCTTTGACCGCAGGTCCTGGAAGTGGTCCATCGGCGGGACCGGAAAATACCCCTCCTTGTACCGGGGCTTGAATCCCAGGTTGGGCTTCTCGTCGGTGCCCGAGTTCCAGATGCCCTCGATCGAGTCGACCGAGTACATGGCCGAGTGTTGGTCCTGGTGGAACCGGACGTCGTTGAAGATATAGAACTCGGCCTCCGGACCGAAGTAGGCGGTGTCGGCCAAGCCCGGTCGACATGAGGTAGTCCTCCGCCTTCTTGGCCACGTAGCGGGGGTCGCGGGAGTAGGAGTCGCCGGTCACCGGGTCCCGCACGAAGCAGTTCAGGTTGAGGGTCTTGGACTCGCGGAACGGGTCGATCACCGCCGTGTTGGGGTCGGGCACGAGGATCATGTCCGACTCCTGGATCTCCTGGAACCCCCGGATCGACGACCCGTCGAAGCCGTAGCCCTCCTCGAAGCCGTCCTCGGTGAGCTGGTGGGCGGGCGTCGAGAAGTGCTGCATCAGGCCGGGCAGGTCGCAGAAGCGGAAGTCGACGATCTCCACGCCCTCGTCCTGCATGAGCCGCACCACGTCAGCCGGACTGCGTTCCTCCACGGTGTCCCCCTCGCTCGCCTCGGGCGGCTGTGAAGCTAGCCCACCGGTGCTGAACGGAACCTGTACCTCGGCGCCGATCAAGCGGGGCCGCTACCGGGGCAGCTCGGTGGTGACGTAGGACAACCGGTACGAGCCGGTCGCCGGCTCCGACTCGTCCGACGGCTCTGACTCGTCCGACGGCGGCTCGAACTCGTCGAACGGCGCACCGGACTCGTCGAACCGCGGCTCGAACTCGTCGAACTGATCCTGGCTGAATGCGGCGACCAGGAAATGGGCACCGCTCTGCTGCGGCGAAAACGCAACGAAGCCCGACTGGCCCTCGATGTCGCTCTCCAAGGGCATCACCTCCACCCCAAAACCGTCGGGGGTAAGCACTCTCAGATCGGGCTGCGACCCGGACGTCATCCGGAACAGCGCCACCCGTCCCGGCGGCGATTCGAAGGTGTAGATGTCGAGCTCCCCGGCGACGGCATGGTGGCCTCTTTCGTCTGCCCCTCGATCAGAGGCTCGACCGTCGGCTCCTCCACCCGCACGGAGTAGTGCCCGGCCTTGTCCATGCTGACCTCCAAGAGGTACTCGCCGGGGGCGAGGACGGTGCGGGAGAGCAGCGGCTGCTCGTAGTCCGGCGTGTAGCTCTCGTTGAGATCCAGCACGGTGACATAGTGCGGAAGCTCCGATTCCACGGTGACGACGCTCGGGCCCGGCCCGGCCACTGTGATCGGGTGATGCTGAATCCCGTTGGTTCCCTCGAGAGATCCGTCGAATGTGCCTCCCGGGAGCGGAACGACGCGGGTCGGCTCGGCTTCCTGGCCCCGGATGCGGTACGGGGAGTCGCTGCCGCCGCTCAGTTCGAGCACGTAGGTTCCGCCGTCCGTCAGCAACGCATCGATCCGGGTCACCCTGCCCTCGATGAGCCGGCCTGTGGAGAGGACCAACCCTTCGTCATCGAGCAGCCGGAGGTCCCACCTCTCAGAGGGGTCGTTGAACACCTCGAGGATGATGGTGGCGTTGGTCCCAGCGCTTGCCCGGAACGGGATCCGCTCGACAGCCCCTGCTCGGTGGACCCGGTCGTCGACCGATTCGAGGGAGGTAAGAGACGGCGGCGGCGGGGACCGCAGCAGCAGCGGGATGGTCACGCCCAGCACGAGCACCACCCCCGCGGCCAGCGCCCCGCGCCGACGGCGAAGCCGTTTCGTCGCGCCGCGCTGAACCAGCGGCGGTTCGACTCGATGACGGCCGGCACCATGCGGTCGTGGGTCAGCTCGTACCACTGCGAGTTGGCCCGCCGCTCGGCCCGGATGACCTGCCGCCGTTCGAGCACGTCCACCACCGCGTTGGGCAGGCCGGCAGTTTGGGTCTTGTCCTTGAAGAGGAAGCCCCGGGTGCCCGCGGGGGTGATCAACGACTCGCCGAACCAGCGCCGGAGCTTCCGCTCGGAGACCCGGGTGGCACCGACGGTCTCGGTCACGGCCCGGTCGTAGAACCGTCCGTGCACCTCGTCCAGCCGGGCCACGGTGCGAATCTGGTCGGGTTCGATCTCCCCCGGCGGCACCCGTTGCCAGATGTCGCGGCACACGATCTGCAGCTCCCCCGGTTCGACGAACTCCCCGGCAACGGCCGGCGCCCCGGGAACCTCGCTGGGGATGGCCAGCAGCTCCCCGACGAGCAGCTCGGCGGCGGCGACCGAGAACGTCCGGCTGGTTCCGGCCGACGGCCGGATGACGGCGTCGATGGCGTCCGTGCGCCGGAGCCGCTCGAGCGCGTACCGGGTCCGGAGGTCGTCGGCGAATGCCGATGTGTACGGGTGCAACCGCGTCAGGTAGTCGGACCGGATTGACAGGAGGAAGCGCAGCCGGGGTTCGCCGTCGACCGCCTCCTGGATCTGCTCGAAGAAGGCCCTGCGCTCGCTCCAGCGTTCGGGGAAGAGGACGAACACCTCCTCCAGCTGGTCGATCACGACGACCCGCAACGGCCCGTCGCCCCACGCGACACGGTCGAGCCCCTGAGCCAACCGGGAGCCGGTCTCGTCCGCCGCGGGCCCCACGCCGAGTGAGCGGAGCACGTTCTCGACGTACACGTTGCCCGACCCGGCTGCGCCCGATTCCGGCCCCTTGACCCGACCGGTCAGGACCACGGCGCCAAAGCGGCCCTCCATCCGTCCCCGCAGGCCGGCCTCGATCAGCGATGATTTGCCGGCCCCCGAGTCGGCGTAGAGGAGCACTACCGCGTGGGACCGCACCAAGGACGCCAACTCGGCTACCTCGTTGGCCCGCCCGAAGAAATGGCCCGACTCCTCGCTCGAGAACGGGCGAGGACCCGGGAACGGCGGCTCGTCCGGCATGGACGGGGCGGCCTGCCTATCCGGAGAACTTCTGGTTGAGCTCATTGAGGAAGTCACGGGCGTCGCCCCAGTGGACCTGGACCTCGGTTGCGTCCAGGTAGGCGGCGATGAAGGCCTCGGCCCGGTCCCGCCGCTCGGGCATGATCGCCCGGTCGTGGGGAGGGAGCTGGACGCTGACGTTCAGCCGTTCCTGCCCCCCCGCCAGGTCCTTCATCAGCAGGCGCAGCAGGACGTGGAAGTTCCAGTCGTTGAGGCTGTACCCGACGAACAGCAGCGACGACCACGAAAGTGCCTCCTGGATGACGGGTGGGACGACGTTGTCGCGGGTCCGGGCCACGGCCGTCACGAACTCCACGTAGTCGTCCTCGGTCACGAGCATCGACGCCAGCATCTCGGTGTGGCCGTGCAGGTGGAAGACGAGAGGCTTGTCCGGCCTGGGCTCCCGGGCCGTGAACTCCCCGGCCCGGCGTTCGACCTCCCGGTTCCACCGGGCGACCTCGCGCGTGACCTGCCCCGGGTGGCGCCGGTCGACGGCCTTGAAGAGCAAGTCGTCGTAGTTGGTGGTGATGTAGATGGGCAGGTCGAGCGAGGCCAGGATGGCGTGGGGATCCGTGGCATCCTCGGCCCCCGCCTGGGCCGCGCTGGCCGCGATGATGCGCTCGCGGATCTTGAGCTTGGGAGCCCGGTTGTCGTTGCTGGTGATGGCCAGGTATTGGGAGACACGTGGCAGGTTGTCCGTGTCCTTGAACGGATAGGCCTCGCCGGCCAGCTCCCTCGCCAACTCCCCACCGGTGGGCAGGATCGGAGCGGCGATGCCCGCGCCGAGAAACGGGGTGCACTCCTTGGCCCGGATCAGGGCGCCGAGCGCGTCCCACTCCTGGTCATTCATGCCGCTCCGCCGGACCGGCCCCCACCATCAGCCGAGCTTCCCACCGGGTACCCGGCCAGGCAAGCGATCCGAGGACAGCGTCTCTATCCTGGCAAAGGCCAGGGACCGGTGTTCGTGTCCCACTGGGCGATTCGGCGTGGGGGTGGGCTGGCAGCGGAAGCGTCTTCGCGACTACAGCTCCTCGCGCTGCCACCGCAGCACGCGGGCGTCGATGTCGACGATGAGCCACCAGCTGGCAGCGTCGCGCGGGTTGCCGCAGACCGCCCCCGGGTTGGCCATGCAGGCGCCGGTCCCGAGCCAGTCGTAAGACTCGCCCGGGACGGGGCGCACCGCGCGGGTCGTGACGCCGTCGTAGGCGAAGAGCGCCGGTTCATGGGTATGGCCGACGAGGCCGAGCGAGCCCAGGGGGCGGTCGGGCAGGACCCGGGCGGCAGACGCCTCGGTGAGGAACCCGAGCAGGGGGTGGAGCGGCGAGCCGTGCCAGCAGTCGATGCCGTGACGGCTGGCCATGGCGCGCCTCGCCAACCTGAACACGTCGCGCCCGCGGGCGGTGACCCGGTCTGGCCCGAGCGCCCAGGCGTCGTGGTTTCCGGCGATGAGCAGGTCGAGTTGGCGAGCCGCGCCCACCAGCTCAGGCGTGACCGGCTCGCTTCCGACCAGATCACCGAGGCACCAGCGCTCGTCGACCCCGGCCGCCGCCATGGCGCCGAGCACCCTCAGGAGCCGGTCATGCCGACCGTGCACATCGGAGCAAACGCCGATCCTCACACCGAGCACCATTTTGGCTTCTTCCGACCGAACGCCGTCGGGGGGATCCCCCGGCTAACGGCCCAAGCCGGAACCGGGACGCGACGCGAGATCGACGGTTCCCGTGTGAGAGAGAGGTCGGCGTCGCCCGCACCAGAGTGCAGCCGGGTGCGGTGCCGTCTCAGACCCGAAACAGAGCGACCCGTGGTCGAAGCGCTGCAGCGATCGGCCTGAGGTCGGCTTCGTCGGAGGTGACAACTCCGACCCTGCGCCGATGAGCGACCTTGACGACGTGAACGTCGACGACGTCCGAACTCGATCGGCCGGCGAGCGCACCGACCTCGTGGGCGTCCTCGTCTCCGAACGGCACGATGTCGCAGCCCCGCAAGAAGCGCCGTAGCTGCGCCTGGCGCCCGGAGCGACTCACCTGCGCGACGACAGGGGCAGTGGTCGCTGGCACGAGCCCCAGCTCAAGGCGCGCCCGATGATCCGCCCACAAGGCTCGGTTGGATCGCTCGGCGGCGATGAGCGCACCGGCGTCGTAGACGACGCTCACGCCGAGCGCTTCCGTGCCGTCGGCGACTTCGGGCCAACTTGGGAGGCGACACGCTGACGTGCCGCTGTCAGTTCGGCATCGGTCAGCTCTCCGTGCTCCGCCTCCCACTCGGCGACGGCTGCGAGCCCGTCGCGGACGAGTAGTGCCCGACGGGCTGCCTTCGTCATCCAGGCAGAGACGCTGAGACCCTCGGCGGCAGCCGCGTCGAGGACGCGATCATGGACGTCAGCATCGACGGTGATCGCCATCTTCGGTGACGGCTTACCTCTCGGCACGCTAAAAGTCTACTACTCCAGTAGTAGAGATGCGAGGCGCTCTCGGGCCACACCCAGCGACCATACCGACGGTTCAGTAATCGTTGTACGCCGGAACGTGCCGTGGGCCACTTCGTCGGGCGCGGCGCTATCCATCGCCGACGGCGGTGATCAGCCCAAGCCCAGGGGCACCCTTGAAAAGGCCATCATGGGAGACGAGAGGTACGGCCACCCGGATCGCGGTGGCAGCGATCCACCGGTCGCCGTCATGGAGCTTGCCGCCGAGGGCATGTCCGATCAGCTGGCACCCTAGGCGCAACTCAGCGCAGACCGTGATCATCCGATCATCAGGCTGGACGACGGTCAGCTGCGCGACGCGCCGTTCGAGTCGGCGGCGTCGTAGCTCGCCCCACCCCGCTCGGAGGACTCCGTAGCGGAGCTCCATCACCGTCTGAAAGGCGAGAAGAACAGGTTGGGGGCCGATCAACTCGCGGTATCGGTCGGCGAGCGGGTTGGGGCGATCGTCGAACAGCCAGCTGATGACCATCGTGTCCACGACCACGCCCAGCGGCCGGGCGGCGGTCATGCGTCAGTCAGTGCCTCTTGGAACGCCTTCCACTCCTCATCCGAGACGTCGTCGATCTGAAGTCGGTCACGGGCTGGCAGGGGTTGCGCACGCTTGAGCGCCTCGTCGGGCGGATACACCCGCAGGGCTGGCTCGTCGGGCTGCTCGACGGTGGACACCTCACTGAGTGTACGAGTTCGTACTGCACGTGTCGTCTCGCGACGACCCTCCAGCAGCCGGGCACGGGTCCCGTCGACCGGCAAGCGATCAGTTGGCGAGGCCGTGGAGCGGGTGGCGTTCTCGGCGTCGACCTGGCCCGAGAGATCGCGACGCTTGTCTTGGCCGTTGCCGCGCTCGGAGCGCGATCGACCGGCTGTTCGGCTCCGTGAACGACTGCCAGAACCCAGCGGCGACCACCACACCCCGACCCTCTGACGGCCCAGGGATCGGCCGAGCGGCCCCCCGAACGACGATCAGATGTCGTAGTAGAGGTGGAACTCGTAGGGGTGGGGCCGCAACCGCAATGCGTCGATCTCCCGTTCCCGCTTGTAGGCGATGTGGGTCTCGATGACGTCGTCGGTGAAGACGCCGCCGGCTCGGAGGAAGTCGCCGTCGGCCTCCAACGCCAGCAAAGCCTCGTCGAGCGACGCCGGCACCTGGGGCACCATGGCCAGCTCCTCCGGCGGGAGGTCGTAGAGGTCCTTGTCGACCGGGTCGGGCGGCTCGATGCGGTTCAGCACCCCGTCCAGCCCGGCCAGCATCATGGCCGAGAAGGCCAGGTAGGCGTTCGACGACGAGTCGGGGCAGCGGAACTCGACCCGCTTGGACTTGGGCGCCTTCTGGGCCAACGGGATCCGGCACGACGCCGACCGGTTGCGCTGGGAGTACACCAGGTTCACCGGCGCCTCGTAGCCCGGCACCAGCCGCTTGTAGGAGTTGGTGGTGGGGTTGGAGAAGGCGCAGATGGCGGCGGCGTGGGTGAGCAGGCCCCCGATGTACCAGCGCCCGATGTCGGACAGCCCGGCGTAGCCGGTCTCCGCGTAGAAGAGGGGCTCGTCGCCCTTCCACAGCGACTGGTGGGTGTGCATGCCCGAGCCGTTGTCCTCGAACAGGGGCTTGGGCATGAACGTGACCGTCTTGCCGAACGCCTTGCCCACGTTCTTGCACACGTACTTGAACGTCACCAGCTTGTCGGCCATGTTCAGCAGGGTGTCGAAGCGCATGCCGATCTCGCCCTGACCACCCGACGCCACCTCGTGGTGGTGCAGCTCGACGGGGATCCCCAGGGCGATGAGGGTGGCCGCGATCTCCGAGCGCAGGTCCTGGTAGTGGTCCATGGGCGGGACCGGGAAGTAGCCCTCCTTGGTGCGGGGCTTGTACCCGAGGTTCGGGCCCTCGTCCCGGCCCGTGTTCCAGGTGCCCTCCACCGAGTCGACCATGTGGAACGACGAGTTCTGGGTGTACGAGAAGCGCACGTCGTCGAAGATGAAGAACTCCGGCTCGGGGCCGAAGTAGGCCCGGTCGCCCACACCGGTGGACTCGAGGTAGGCCTCCGCCTTCTTGGCCACGTAGCGGGGGTCGCGGCTGTAGGGCTCGCCGGTCACCGGGTCGTGGACGAAGCAGTGGATGTTGAGCGTCTTGCGGGTGCGGAAGGGGTCGACGTAGGCGGTGTTGGGGTCCGGGAGAAGGATCATGTCCGACTCCTGGATCTGCTGGAAGCCTCGGATCGAGGAGCCGTCGAAGCCGTGGCCGTCGACGAAGACGGCTTCGGTCATCTGGCTGGCGGGGACGCTCACGTGCTGGACCAGCCCCGGCAGGTCACAGAAGCGGTAATCGACGAACTCGACGTCTTGGTCCGACAACATGGCCAAGACGTCGGCCGGGCTGCGTTGCTGCACGGGTGATCCCCCTTATGGGCCTCTTCGGTGACGGACGTGCAACCATCGCGGCACCCAGTTTCCCGATAGTTGCGTCTTGATGAACGGGGTGTGAACTAGCAGCCAGCGTGTCGGGGCTGCTGCAGGCGGCTGCGAAGATACCGGCCATGGAACGTCAGCAGGACTATGTGCTCCGGTCGGTCGAGGAGCGTGGCATCCGGTTCATCCGCCTGTGGTTCACCGACGTGCTCGGCCAGCTCAAGTCGATCGCCATCGTCCCCGGGGAGCTGGAGAACGCCTTCGAGGAGGGCATGACCTTCGACGGGTCGGCCATCGACGGCTTCAGCCGGGTCCAGGAGAGCGACATGCTCCTCCACCCCGACCCCAACACCTTCGAGCTGCTCCCCTGGCGGGGCGAGGACGCGCCGGTGGCCCGGATGTTCTGCGACGTCACCAACCTCGACGGCTCCCCGTTCGAGGGCGACCCCCGCTACGTGCTGCGGCGGGCTCTCGACCGGGCCCGCAACCTGGGCTTCTCGTTCTACGTGGGCCCCGACATGGAGTTCTTCTACTTCAAGGGCACCGACGGCCCCCCCACGCCCGTGCCCATCGACTACGGCGGCTACTTCGATCTCACCACCGTCGACGTGGCCACCGACCTGCGGCGACGCACGATCCTGGCCCTGGAGTCGATCGGGATCCCGGTGCGCTACAGCCACCACGAGGACAGCCCCGGCCAGCACGAGATCGACCTCCGCTACACCGACGCCCTGACCATGGCCGACAACGTCATGACCTTCAAGCTGGTCGTGAAGGAGATCGCCCTCGAGCGGGGGGTGTTCGCCTCGTTCATGCCCAAGCCCCTCGCCGGCGTGCAGGGATCGGGGATGCACACCCACATCTCGCTCTTCGAGGGCGACGTCAACGCCTTCAGCGACCCGGGCGACGAGACCCACCTGTCCAAGGTGGGCAAGGGCTTCGTGGCCGGGCTGCTCCACCACGCCCGCGAGATCACCGCCGTCACCAACCAGTGGGTGAACTCCTACAAGCGGCTGGTCGTGGGGTTCGAGGCGCCGGTGTACGTGGCGTGGGCCCGCAACAACCGCTCGGCGTTGGTGCGCATCCCGGGGGCCAAGAAGGGCAAGCAGTCGTCCACCCGCATCGAGTTCCGGTCCCCCGACCCGGCCTGCAACCCCTACCTGGCCTTCGCCGCCATCCTGGGCGCCGGGCTGCGGGGCATCGAGCACGGCTACGACCTACCGGCCGAGCTCACCGCCAACCTCTACGAGATGACCCCCGAGGAGCGGCTGGCGGAGGGCGTGGAGGCGCTGCCCGGGTCCCTGGAGGAGGCGGTGGCCAGCATGGAGCGCTCGGAGCTGCTGCCGGAGGTCCTGGGCGAGCACGTCTTCGAGTGGTTCATCCGCAACAAGCGGGTCGAGTGGGAGGCCTACAAGTCGCAGGTCACGCCGTTCGAGATCGACCGCTACCTACCGATCCTCTAAGGCGAGGGGACCGTCTTGGAATCGCTCCTGCTCTTTCCCGAGCCGCCGCCGCCATTGGTGGTGGCTGTGCTCGACGGTGCCGGCTACCCGTGGAAGCCGGCCACCACATCCGACGACGCGTCGCGTCGCGAGCCGGAGGACGGCTGGTCGGGGGCGGTGATCTGCGCCGACGACGACACCGAGGGGGCGCTGGCCATGTGCCGCAGCCTGCGCAAGCGCGACATCCCTCTCGAACCGCTGCTGCTGCTGGTGGTGGCCGGCCAGCTCGACGAGCTCGAGCTGCGGGAGGACCTGTTCGACGACATCTGCGTGCTGCCCCTGCGGGCGGGCGAGCTGGAGGCCCGGCTCCGCCACCTGTTCTGGCGCACCGGCCGGGGCACCCGCCCCGAGCTCATCGAGTACGGCCAGCTCATCCTCAACCTGGAGACCTACCAGGCGGCCATCGCCGGTCGGCCCCTCGACCTCACCTACATGGAGTACGAGCTGCTCAAGTTCCTGGCCACCCACCCGGGCAAGGTCTTCACCCGGGAGATGCTCCTGTCACGGGTGTGGGGCTACGAGTACTACGGCGGCGCCCGCACGGTCGACGTCCACATCCGGCGGCTGCGGGCCAAGCTCACCGAGGAGCACGCCGGCCTCATCCACACCGTCAGGTCGGTGGGATACCGCTTCGGACAGTCCCGCTGGGGTCTGTAGCCGAGGGGTCTGTGACGGAGCTGTCTGGCGCGGGAGGCTGATTGGCTGCCACCCGGCGGGCGACCCAGCCGGTGAGCTGAAGGAACCGCGGCCAGGGGAAGTCGGCCCCGGGGTCGATGTCGCCGTGGGCGGCGAAGCCCCGCTGGCCGGAGTGCCACTCGTCGACTGTGATCCGCCGGACGGGAATCCGGTGGCGGACGGCCCGTACGCCGGCCCACGCCGCCGCCCGCACCAGGAGCGCCTCCTCGGTGGCCGGATCCGTGCCCCAGGCGGCCGGGTCGTAGGCCAGGGCCAGGTCGAGGGCGGCCGAGCTGGAGCGGGCGCCGTGGAGGGCGGTGGTCTCGTCTGGCAGCAGGTCGATGATCGTGTCCGGGTCGACCACCGCGTGGGCCGCCTCCGGCCCGTCGACGGTTGCCAGGTGGGCGGCGACGCCCTCGGCGGTGTCGATCTCGGGCCCCCCCAGGCGGTGGAGGACGACGGCCCGGATCCCCCCGTAGCGGGTCGGGTAGTACCAGCCGTGCTTGCCATTGGCCCGCAGGGTGCCGTGGAGGTTCTCGTGGTCGAGGAGGTAGTAGTCGGTCGGACCTGACACTCGGGCGATGAGGTCGTCCGGCGTCGGCAGCGGCAGGCGTCGCCGCCTGGGCGGAGGGGGAGCCGCTGCCGCCGGTGGCTGGGGCACGACCGGCGGGACGGGCGGGCCCGGTGGAGACATGACCGGCGGGACGGCCGGTTCCGGTTGGGACACGACCGGTGGGACCGGCGGTTGGGACACGACCAGCGGGACCGGCGGTTCCGGTTGGGGCACGACCGGGGGGACGGGCGGCTGGGGCACGACCGGCTCGGAGACAACCTGCGGTGCTGGCGCCACAGGTTGGGACACGACCGGCGGGACGGGCGGTTCCGGCTGGGACGCGACCGGGGCGACCGGTTGGGAGACGACCGGGGGGACCGGCGGTTCCGGGTGGGACACGACCGGCGGCATTGGCGATACCGGTTGGGACACGATCGTGGGGACCGGCGGTTCCGGTTGTGACGGGACCGGTGGGACAGAGGTGATCGCCGGGGTAGGCGGAGTCTGTGGCTCGAACTCGTCCGGTGGAGTAGGGCCGGGCGGTGGGGACGCGTCGGGCTCGACCGGTGCGATGGTCGCCGCGACAGGATCGGGGGCTGCCGGAACGTCCGCCGCGGCGGGTGTGTCGACGAGTTCGAACGACTCCGTCGGGTCCGGCTCGTCGGTCGCGCCAATCGCCGCCCCGACGGGTTCGGCGGGCAGGTCAGTTGCGACAGGCGGGGCCGCGACCGTGGGCTCATCAGCCTCGCCCGGCGCGTCCCGCGGCGCGCCCTCATCCCCGGCCGGCGTGGGAATGGCCAGGTCGAGCAACGACGCCAGGTCGACCTGGCCCGAGGGCGGTTCCACGAGGGTCACCAGCTTGTGCCAGGGGAAGTCGGCGTCGGCGGAGAGCAGGCCCCGGCCACCGGCCCGGAACTCCTCGACGGATACCCGGCGGGCGGGGATCCCGTGGGTCCGCATCTTGGTCGCGGACCAGTTGGCGGCATGGCTGAGGATCATCTCGTCGGTCCTCGGAGCGGCGCCGAACCCGGCGAGGAGCATGACGAGAACACCGTCGTCGAGCTCGGGCCGGTGCATGGCGACGACGTCGTCGGGGAGCAGCTCCAACGCTCCGTCGGCGTCGACGACCACATGGGCCGCCGTCGGGGCCGTCCCGGTGGCCATCTCCGACGCCGCCGCCCCCGCGGTGTGGGGCTCGACGGTCTCGACGACGATGCCCCGGATCAACCCCGGCCGGTGGATGCGGTACCACCCCCGCTTCCCGTTGCCCGTCCGGGGGGCGTTGGCGTTCTGCCGCTCGAGTAGGTAGTACGAGGCATCGCGCCCGCTGGCCACCACGAGGGGGACGACTGGCATCGTCGGGTCGTCCTCGGTCTCAACGACGGGTGCTCGGGACGGCTGGGTGTCCGGCCCCGGCCCGGCGATGTCGGGGACGTCGACGCTCCCAGTCAGGTAGTAGTCGGACAGCGGATAGGGGGTCTCCCGTTCGAAATCGCGTTCGTACGAGCGCCGCCGTCGCCGCAGGCGCCTCACCATCTGGACGATGGCCAGCAGCAGGAGCGCCCCCGCCGCCACCCCGGCGACGATCGGGATGATGGACGCCTCACCGGGGACGACGGTGAAGGCCACGGACGAGAG
The DNA here is from genome assembly GCA_963765955.1 of uncultured Acidimicrobiia bacterium. Taxonomy (GTDB): domain Bacteria; phylum Actinomycetota; class Acidimicrobiia; order Acidimicrobiales; family AC-14; genus JAXDMK01. Next base: position 22,825 of record CAVXYA010000004.1, on the reverse strand, counting down.
CACCACCGACTCGTCGTCGGCCGCCACCAGGTCGACCCGGTGGACGCCGGTGCGGGCGCCGTCGGGGACGGCGATCCGGAAGAACCCCGAGGTGCCCGCCTCGGGCGGCTCCCCGGCCAGCGGTACGCCGTCGAAGAGCACCAGGAGGGGGCGGACCTCGGAGCACGTGCCGACCGAGCCCCACGTCGTCGCGGCCGAGATGGACGCCCCCGGCTCCCCCCTTCCGGGCTGCAGGTCGAACCGCATGAGGGCCACCTGGCCCCGGGGGCAGGTGGCGGTGGACGGCGCCGGCGCCGATCCACCCGCCGCGGTCGTCGAAGGGTTGACGGGAACGGTGGTGGCCACCGCCGGGTCGCCGGTCACCTGGAACGGCGCCGCCTGTTCGACCGTCTCCTCGCCCGCCTGCCCCACCGCCCGGATCTCGTGGTCGCCGGCGGCCGCGGTGGCCGGGACCGTGAACGACAGCGTCGTCGCCGCGCATCCCTCACCCACCACCACGACCGCGTCGTCGAACATCACCACGCACGAGTCGAGGAAGTCCTCCAGCGTGACGTTGACGGTGGTCCCCGGTCCACCGCTCGGGGGATCGACGGTGATGGTCGTGACGCCGGCGGCCACGCCCTGTCCGAGCCACGGGGCCACCAACAGGACGACGATCAGCAGCAGCCAGCGATGGGCAGGCGGGGCAGCCTGGCGGGTCATGCCGTCCCCCTCAGTAGCGCGGCGCCGATGCTACCGCCGGTCGCCTGGAAAACGTCGGATTCGGCCCCGGGGAGAGTCGGCGTACGTCAGGCGACGTAGGCCCAGGCGTCGATCTCGACCAGGGCGCCGAGGGGCAGGCCGGAGACGCCGACCGTGGCCCGGGCCGGCCGGTGCTCGCCGAAGACCTCGGCGTAGACCTCGTTCATGGCCGCGAAGTCGTCGATCTGGCGGAGGTACACCGTGGTCTTGACCACGTGGGCCAGCGAGGCGCCCTCGGTCTCCAGGACGGCAGCCAGGTTGGCCAGGACCTGGCGGGTCTGGGCCGGGACGCCGCCGTCGACGACGACGCCGCCACGGACGGGAATCTGGCCGGACACGGCCAGCCACGATCCTGCTCGGACGACCGGGCGGTAAGGCCCGATCGGTGCGCTCAGCTGGAGGCCTAGCTGAAGGAGGAGCCGCAGCCGCAGCTACGGGTGGCGTTGGGGTTGTTGATGGCGAACCCGGCGCCCTGGAGGCCGTCCTTGTAGTCGAGCTGGGCGCCCGTGAGCAGAGGGGCGCTGGCGGCGTCGACGACGACCTTCACGCCACCCAGCTCGGCGACCGTGTCGTCGGGCCCGAACTCGGTGTCGAAGAACATCTCGTAGCTGTAGCCCGAGCATCCTCCGGGACGTACGGCAACCCGCAGCGCCAGCTCGTCGTTGCCCTCGTCCTTGATGAGCTGCTGGACCTTGGTCGTTGCGCTGTCGGTGAGGGTGATCATCCCTACTCCTCCTGAGACGTATCCGGCCGAGAGATCCGGCGATGGCGATTTTAGCTGAAAGAGAGCTCTACCTGGCAGGGGTCACGGTCGGCGAGCGTTCCGAACCTTGTAACGCTCCCGCCGCCGATCTGTTCCACGTATCCCTGAACCAGTCCCCGATGGAGGTGGCAGACCACCTCGGGATGGGCCGCGGCCAGCTCGGCGAAGGGGCAGTGGGTGAAGGCGATGGTGGCCGTGCCGTCGTCGCGGGCCACGGCCGGGTCGAAGCCGAGCTCCGACAGCATGGTGGACAGGGCGTCGACGCACGCCCGGGCGGGGACGGCACTGCCGGCGGCGGCCATGGCCCGGCCCGCCTCGGCGCCGACCAGGGCGACGTCGTCGGGCTCCAGCTCGGAGGCGGCGGCCAGGGGGGCCAGCAGGCGGGCGAGCAGGGGGAAGGCGGGGGGCTCCAGGCCCAGCGAGGGGGCGTCGGGAGCCAGCGTGTAGCGGTGCTGGGGCCGCCCGACCGATCCCCGGCCGTCGGCCTCGACCACCAGCAGCCCGACCTCCCGCATGCGTTCGAGGTGGGGACGGACGGTGTTGGGGTGCAGGTCGAGCGACTCGGAGATGTCGGCCGTCGAGCGGGGGGACCCGGCCCGGGCCAGCTCCAGGTAGATGGCGTAGCGGGTGTTGTCGCCCAGCGCCTTGAGGACGTCGAGGCGGGGCCCCGTCGCCCTGGTCATGGCCATGAGGTGGATATTACCGGCCCAGACCGGTAAAATCCAGGCATGGCCCCAGGCGCGTCGATCGTCCCGACCGAAGAGGACGTTCGGGGCGTCCTCCGGGGCGTCGTCGACCCCGAGCTGGGCGCCAACATCGTCGACCTGGGCATGGTGAACGCCATCGACGTCGCCGACGACGGGTTCGTGCTGGTCACCGTCGCCCTCACCATCGCCGGCTGTCCCCTGCGGGTGCAGATCCGCGACGACGTGGAGTCCAAGGTGCGGGGCCTGTCCGGTGTCACCGGGGTGAAGGTCAAGTTCGGCGAGATGGACCAGGCCCAGCGCACGCGCGGTGATGCAGCGGGCCCGCCGGCACGCGTCGGAGCACGCCCCCGAGACCGAGGTGCCCCTCACCACCCGCATCATCGCCATCGCCAGCGGCAAGGGCGGCGTGGGCAAGAGCAGCGTCACCGTGAACCTGGCGTCGGCCCTGGCCTACCGGGGCTTCTCGGTGGGCGTGCTCGACGCCGACATCTGGGGCTTCTCGGTCCCCCGCATGCTGGGGCTGACGCGGGCGCCTGGAGGGCACCGACCAGGGCCAGATCAGCCCCCTCGAGGTGCCGGTGGGCGCGGGGCGGATCAAGGTCGTGAGCATGGGCTTCCTCGTCGACGACGAGGACATGGCCATCATGTGGCGGGGCCTGATGCTGGCCAAGGCGCTGGAGGAGTTCCTGGTCAAGGTGGCCTGGGGACCCATGGACTACCTGCTCGTCGACATGCCGCCGGGGACGGGCGACGTCCAGATGGCGTTGGGCCGGCTGCTACCTCGAACCGAGATGGTCGTGGTCACCACGCCCGCCCTGGCCGCCCAGAAGGTGGCCGTGCGGGTGGCCGACATGGCCCGCCGCTCCTACCTCAAGGTGCTCGGCGTCATCGAGAACATGAGCGCCTTCACCTGCGACCACGGCGAGACCTACCCGCTGTTCGGCGTGGGCGGCGGTCAGACCCTGGCCACCGACCTGGGCGTCCCCCTGCTCGGTCGCATCCCCCTGGAACCCGATGTCAGCCTGGCCAACGACGCCGGCAAGCCTCTCTCGGTGGCCGCCCCCAACAGCGCCGCCGGCTCCGTCTTCGCCGCCATCGCCGACCGCATCGCCGACGACCTCCTCCCCCCCGTCGACATGGCCGGCTGCACCGCCAGAATGCTCGCGGCCGTAGAACAAGCCCTGGGCTGAGTCAGCAGGCGCCGCCGGCCGGCGCCGCCGCCCTACGCAGCGCGTGACTCGTGGGCGAGGGCGGCCTTGGCGTCGTCGACGAAGTGGCCCCGGCCGGGGGCGATGCCGCGCAACGGCGGACGGAGCTTCGACAGCCGCTCGATCGACGCCTGCCAGCTGGCGGAGTCGAGGTCGACCGGCGTCAGCTCCCCGCCCTCCTCGCCCCGGACGAGGTCGCCCGAGACCAGGATGCGGTCGTCCTCCAGCAGGTAGCAGAGGTGGTCGGCGGCCACGCCGGGCGTGTGCAGGGCCAGCAGGCGGAACTCGGTGGCCTCCAGCTCGTAGCCCTCGCCGATCTCCACATCGGGTACGAACCCGTCCGTCGACGCGAACCCCAACACCTCGGCACCCGTGCGGGCCGCCACCGCGGCCGCCCCCTCGGCGTGGCCCCGGGCGGTGGACGTCACCAGCACCCACCGGATGCGGTCGCCGCCGCACCCGACGATGGCGTCGACATGGTCGGGGTCGGCCGAGCCCGGGTCGATCACCGCGATCTCGTCGATGCCGACCAGATACGTGTTCACGCCGGTGGGGGACACGATGCGGCGGATGAGCGGCCGCAGGGCGTTGGGGACGCCCGGGGTGAGGTCAGCCACGTTCCACCTTGATGAACTTGCGCCCGGCCCGGTAGAGGGCGGCCGAACGGATGGCGGCCCGCACCGGCGGGAGCAGGAGCAGGATGCCCAGGACGTCGGTGACGAAACCGGGCGTGCACAACAGGGCCCCGGCGAACAGGATCAGCACCCCGTCGGCGATCTCCCGCCCGGGCACGACGCCCATCTGCACCTGGCGTTGGAAGCGGGTCCACACACCGAGGCCCTCGCGCTTGACCAGCCAGGCGCCGACGACGCTCACCAGGAGCAGCAGACCGATGGTGCTGAACACGCCGATGGCCTGCCCGACCTGGATGATGACCGCCAGCTCGACGATCGGCAGGACGATGAAGACGATGGCGAGCAATGCGACCACGTCCCCCATGGTACGCCCGGTACTGTCCTATCGATGCCGGTGGTGGACGAGGACCGGTGGACGGGTTCGACCAGAGGCACGACCCCGTTCTCCCAGCGCAACGGCCTGATACAGCGCCATCTGTGGCCGCCCAGCCTCCCCGGCCTGATCGTCATCGTCGTCGTGCTGTCCATCGTCGTGGGCCTGATCGGCGGATGGATCTACACCCGTTCGGAGAGCGGCCGCGTCGAGCTCCAGGATCCGGCCGGCCCCGAGCCGGTGGCCGAGCTGACCGATCCCGACAACCCTTCCCCCGTCCGAACAGCCCACGACGACCAAGCCGATCCTGTCGGTCGAGGCCCTGGGGGACGAGGTGGCGCCGTCGGTCTGGCGGGTGAGCACCCTCGACGAGGCCGGCCGTCCGGTCGAGGCCTCCGCCGTCGTGGCCGGCTCGTTCGGGGGACAGAGCTACCTGCTCACCACCTTCGCCGTGGTGCGGGCGTCCACCCGGGTGCCCGGCCCCCAGATCGTGGTGCGCAACGCCGGGAGCGAGTCCCAGGCCACCCTCTGGACGTGGCAGGAGGACCGGGACATCGCCCTCCTGGTGATCCCCCGGGCCGCCGCGCCCCTGTTGTGGGCCACCGAGAACCCCGAGGGCAGGGTCGGGGACCGCGTGTTCCTCGCCGCCGAAGGGTCCGGCCTCGTGTCGGGGAAGATCCTGGCCACGTCGGGGACGGGCATCGAGCACAACATCTCGGTCGACGACCGGCGCCAGGGCGGGGCCCTGATCAACGAGAAGGGCGAGGTGCTGGGGATGGCGTCCCGGGACTACGACCCGGGAGGGGTGGGCACCGACCGCATCTTCGTGGCCATACCCATGCGGGCCGCGTGCGGGGAGGTCCTGCAGTGCGGTGGTGGCAACGCCACGGTGGGGGCGGCCACCACCACGACCACCCCCTGACGGCCCGAGGGGCCTGTCTCCACGCCCCTCAGGGCGGGGGGATGCCGCCCGGGATGGGAGGGTCGGCGGTGGTCGTGGTGGTCGAAGGCACCGTTCTGGTGGTGGTCGGCTGGTTGAACGGCCCGGGGCGCAGGGTGGTGGTGGTGTTCGGGAAGAGGGTCACCGGCGGGGCCACCTGGAGCAACGGGGTGGTAGGCGGGGGGGTGATGTCGATGGGAGCCCGCCGGGCGCCGGCGGTGACGTCGCCGGACAGAGGGGCGGCCTTGGGGAAGTCGGCCGCGGGGGCGTCCTCCAGGGCCGGGCCCATGAACGCCTTCCAGGTGGCGGCGGGGATGGTTCCGCCGTAGACCCGGGACACGCCCTTGATGTTGTGGAGCGAGCGGGTGTTGGAGTCGGAGTACCCCATCCAGACCGACGTCGACAGAGTCGGTGTGTAGCCGACGAACCAGGCGTCACGGTTCTCGTCGGCGCTCCCCGTCTTGCCCGCGCTGCCCTCGGGGCGGCCGATGGCGGCGCCAGTGCCGGTGCCGCCGGTCATCACGCCCTTGAGGGCGTCGGTGACGTTGTCGGAGACCACCTCGGAGAGGACCCGCTTGGGCACCCGCGCCGTGTTGTCCTCCAGGACCTGCCCCTTGGCGTCGGTGACCTTGACGACGGGCGTGGCCGGGAACTGGTTGCCCCGGGCCCCGAAGACGGCGTAGGCGGCGGCCATGTCGAGGGGGGACACCTCGGCCGCCCCCAGGGTGAGGCTGATCCCGTAGGGCTCGCCGTTGAACTGCACCCCGTCCGGCGGCACCATGGTGATGCCCAGGCGGTGGGCCATCTCCGCCGTCTCCGGCACCCCCACGTCGCCGATGAGCTGGGCGAAGACGGTGTTGACCGAGTGGACGGTGGCCTCCCGCAGGGTGATGGCGCCGTAGCCGCCGCTCTCCACGTTGCTCACGGTGCAGTCGCCGGTGCAGTTGGGCACCGTGTAGCTGCTTGGTCCCGAGTACACCCGGCCGGGACCGATACCGTCCTCGAACGCCCGGGCCAGGGTGAAGGGCTTGAACGCCGATCCCGGCTGGCGCCCGGTACCGCCGCCGGCCAGGCAGACGGGGCCCTCGCCCGGCGGCTCGTAGCCCTCGGGACAGTTGCCGAGGGCCAGGTTGACCTGCGACGCGTTGAAGTCCCGTCCCCCCACCAGGGCCTTCACGAACCCGGTGCCCGGCTCCACCGACACCAGCGCCATCTCCAGCGGAGGCTCGGTACCGTCGAGCGACTCGGTCACCGCCTCCTCGGCCAGGCTCTGGAGCCGGGGGTCGAGGGTGGTCTCCACTCTCAGCCCGCCCCGGTAGATCAGGTCGTCGCCGTACTTGGCCACCAGGTAGCGGCGGACGTAGTCGACGAAGTAGGGCTGGGTGGCGGACTGGAGCTCCAGGCGCTGGACCAGGGTGGCGTTGGGAGGCGGCTCCCCCTCGGCGCCGACCAGCCACAGGCCCTGGGCGGTGGCCTCGGCGTGCTTGACCGGCGTGATCCGCTTCTGCTCGAGCATCTCGTTGAGCACGTCTCTCCGGTTGGATTCGGCCCGCTCGGGGTTGGCGCGAGGGTCGAAGTCGGACGGGGCCGAGATGAGGCCGGCGAGGAGGGCCGACTCCGACAGGGTCAGGTCGTTCACCGGCTTCTTGAAGTACGACTCGGCCGCGGCCCCGATGCCGTAGGCGCCCCCGCCGAAGTAGATGGTGTTCAGGTAGCGGTAGAGGATCTCGTCCTTGGTGACCTTGCGGTCGAGCTGGCCGGCGAGCACCGCCTCCCGGATCTTGCGGGCCAGCGACTGCTCGTCGCCCGTGTAGACCTTCTTGACGTACTGCTGGGTGATCGTCGAGCCGCCCTGTACGACCTCCTTGTTGCGGAAGTCGGCCCACAGGGCCCGGAAGGCGCTCATGATGTCGAAGCCCTGGTGGGAGTAGAAGCGCTTGTCCTCGGCCGCCACCACTGCCTGCTTGAGGATCTCGGGGATGTCCTTCTCCTCGACCGGGATGCTCGTGTCGAACCGGCGCAGGACGCCGATCTCGGCCCCGGTGGCGTCGAGGATGTGGGTGATCCGGGACTCGACGTTGGGCTTGGGCTCGGGGAGCTCGGGCGCCGGGAAGGGCAGGTAGAGCACGGCGGCCAGGGCCGTGCCGGCGGTGATCAGGGGCGCCAGCACGGCGACCACCAGGAACATGCTCACCGCCTTGACGATCTGCATGCCGCTGGGCGGGTCGAACTGAGGGGACATCTCCCCGAATCCTACGGCGGGGGGCGGGGAGCGTGAGGTCGGCGGCGACCGGCCCGCCGTAAGGTCGCGGTGTGACGACCTCGCCTCGACCACCGTCGGTCGACGCTCTGGCCCGGAGCCTGGTCGACGTCGGGCTTCCGCATCCGCTGCTGGTGGACGCGGCCCGGGCCGCCATCGGGGCCGACGACCCATCGTCCGCCCGGGGCCGAGCCGAGGCGGTGGCCGCCGCCCTCCTGCGGCCGGTGATCAACGCCACCGGCGTGATGCTGCACACGAATTTGGGACGGGCTCCGGTGGCGGGGCCGGCGGCGACCGGTGCGGGCCCGCCGTTCGGTACTCCAACCTCGAGATCGACCTGATCGGCGGGCGGCGGGCGTCGCGCAGCAACCACGCGGCGTCGCTCCTGGCCCGGGCCGCGGGGGCCGAGGCCGCCCTCGTCGTGAACAACGGGGCCGCCGCCCTCCTGCTGGTGCTCACCGCCCTGGCCCGGGGTCGGCGGGTCGTCGTGTCCCGGGGCGAGCTGGTGGAGATCGGCGGCGGGTTCCGGGTGCCGGACGTGATGGCCCAGTCGGGCGCCCTCCTGGAGGAGGTGGGCACCACCAACCGCACCCGCCTGGCCGACTACCGGGACGCCGTGGCCGGCTCCTCGGCATCGGGATCGGCGGAGCAGGACGTGGCGTTCGTCCTCAAGGTCCACCAGTCGAACTACCGGATCGTGGGCTTCACCGAGTCGGTCGACGTGGCCGCCCTGGTCGCCCTCGGCCCGCCGGTGGTCGTCGACATCGGGTCCGGCCTCCTCGACGCGTCCACGCCGTGGCTCGAGGGCGGGCCGCCCGGGTGGCTGGCGGGCGAGCCCGCCGCCCGCCAGACGCTGGCCGCCGGGGCCGCCCTCGTCACCTTCTCCGGCGACAAGCTGCTCGGCGGGCCCCAGGCCGGCGTCATCGCCGGCCGGGCCGATCTGGTGGCGGCGTGCGCCCGCCATCCGCTGAGCCGGGCCTTGCGCCCGGGCGGGCTGGTGCTGGCCGCCCTCCAGGAGACGGCGCTCGCCTATCTGCGGCGCGACGGCATGGCCATCCCCTTCTGGCGCATGGCGGCCGCGTCGGTGGACGACCTGATGGCGCGGGCCGAGGCGCTTGGCGTCGGGCGTCCCGTTCGGACGGTGGCGGTGGCCGGTGGGGGATCGGTCCCCGGGCAGGAGGTGCCGTCGGCGGGGGTGGCGGTCGAGGGCGACCACGCCGCCGCCCTGCGGGCCCACGATCCGCCGATCGTGGCCCGGGTCGTCGACGGTGGCACCGTCTGCGACCTGCGCACGGTCGACCCAGCCGACGACGCGGTGCTGGCCACAGGCCCTCGGCCGGGCTGGCGCCCGGCCGCTAGGTGCTCGGCCCGCCGATGGTCCGTCCCGCACGTGAACGTCGTCGCCACCGCCGGCCATGTCGACCACGGCAAGTCCACCCTGGTCCTGGCCCTCACCGGGATGGACCCCGACCGTTTCGCCGAGGAGAAGGAGCGGGGGCTCACCATCGACCTCGGCTTCGCCTGGACCACGCTCCCGTCCGGCCGCCAGCTCGCCTTCGTCGACGTGCCCGGCCACGTCCGGTTTCTCAAGAACATGCTGGCCGGGGTGGGTGCGGTGGAGGCGTGCCTGTTCGTAGTGGCCGCCACCGAGGGCTGGAAGCCCCAGTCCGAGGAGCACCTGCGCATCCTCGAGCTGCTGGGCGTCGGCCACGGTCTGGTGGCCCTCACCAAGGTGGGCCTGGTCGACGCCGAGACCCGGGAGCTGGCCCGCCTGGAGCTGGCCGACATGGTGGCGGGCACGTTCCTGGAGGGGTCCGAGGTGGTCGAGGTGGACGTGCCCGCGGGCGAGGGGGTCGACGACCTGCGGGCCGCCCTCGATCGGCTCCTCGCAGTCACCCCCGCCGCCGTCGACCGCGCCCGCCCCCGCCTGTGGATCGACCGGGTCTTCGCCGCCCGGGGATCGGGGACCGTGGTCACCGGCACCCTGGCCGGCGGCCCGCTGGCGGTCGACGACGAGCTGGTGGCGTGTGGCCGGGGCGGGCGGGGCGACCGGAAGGTGCGGGTGCGGGGCCTGCAGAGCCTCCAGCGGGCCCAGGTCCGGGTCGAGCCGGGGAGCCGGGTGGCGGTGAACCTGTCGGGCGTCGCCCGGGACGAGCTGGCCCGGGGCGACGCCCTGGTCCGGCCCCGCCAGTGGCGGCCGACCCGGTTGTTCGACGGGTCGCTGCGCACCCTCGCCGCCCTCGGCCACGACGTCGGTCGGCGGGGTGCGTACCAGCTCTACGTTGGGTCGGGCGAGCATCCGGTGCAGCTCCGGGTGCTGGGGGCCGGCGACGGCTCGCCGGGCATTGCGCCCGGCGACGAGGGCATGGTGCGCCTGCGCCTGCCGGTGGCGGTCCCCCTCCTGCCCGGTGATCGCTACATCCTGCGGGAGAGCGGGCGGGACGAGACAGTGGGCGGGGGCGAGGTCCTTGACGTATCGCCGGTGCTGCCCCTCCGCCGGGCCCATCCGTCGAGATCGGTGGAGCGGGTGGTGGCCGAGCGGGGATGGGTCCTCGCCGACGAGCTCGAGCGGCTGACCGGCGAGAGGCGGAAACCCCAGGTCGGACGGTGGGTGGTGGCACCGGGGGCCCTCGACGAGGCCGAGTCGGAGCTGCGGGCGGCGGTGGAGGCGGCCGGTCCGCTCGGCCTCGACGTGGCCGGGCTCGACGAGCGGCGGCGGGCGGTGCTGGCCGGGCTCGACGGGGTGGTGGTCGACGGCGGGCGGGCCCGCATGGGGACTGCCGCCGACCCGTTGGCCGGGCATCCATACGTGACCGCCCTGGAGGCCGGGCTGTTCTCGCCTCCCGATCCCGATGGCGTCGACCGGGCCGAGCTGTCCGAGCTGGTCCGCCGGGGACTGGTGGTCGAGCGGGACGGCGCCTACTTCGGCCCCCTGGCCGTCGCCGAAGCCGCCCGCCGGCTGGCCGCCGCCCTGATGGTGCACCCCGACGGCCTCACCGTCGCCCAGGTGCGCGACGCCCTCGGCACGACCCGCAAGCACGCCCTCCCCCTCCTCGCCCACCTCGACGCCACCGGCGTCACCCGGCGGCGAGGCGACCTCCGCATCGCCGGCCCGAGGATGCCCAAGGTGTGAGCTCGCCGCCGAGACTGGTCGAGCGATCGCCACTGCCGGTCCCTCACGGGGGCCACGTGTGGCAACTCCTGCGACAGCGACGTCGTCTGGGGCATGAATAGGGGTCTCAGGCGACCCTTTTCATGCCCCAGACTGGCCGCCGAGCGGAGTGCCGCTCGCATCGGTAGAGCGATCGGCCGCTCGTCCACCAGGTGAGGTCGAGCGTTCGCCACTGGCGGTCCCTGAGGGGGGCCACGTGTGGCAAATGCTCCAGGTTCCGGGCGTCATCGGTCGAGCGTTCGCCACTGGCGGTCCCTGAGGGGGGCCACGTGTGGCAAATGCTCCAGGTTCCGGGCGTCATCTGTCGAGCGTTCGCCACTGGCGGTCCCTGAGGGGGGCCACCTGTGCCAAACGCTCCCGGATCCGGGACTCGCTGATCGCCGCGCCACTGCCGGTCCGGGAGCGGGGCCTCCGCCGCAGCGCCTACCCGGCGCGGGAGGTGCTGGTGATGAGCTGCTTGCGCTCGGCCTCGTTGAGGCCGCCCCAGATGCCGTGGGGTTCGTGGATGCTCAGGGCGTAGTCGAGGCAGGCGGCCCGGACGGGGCAGATGGCGCAGATCGACTTGGCCCGCTGCTCACGGGCCTCCCGCTCGTCCTTGCGTTCGACGTGGGACGGCGGAAAGAACACGACTGACTGAGGGCCCTTGCAGGCCGCTCGCTGCTGCCACAGTTCGCCAATCCGTTGCGGCTTCACCCGGCTCCCCTTCCGCGTCGGTCTGCTACCGTACCGCCGCCTTCCGGCTATCCACAAGGGGCAAATTTCGAAAAGTGCTGGTCGGAGGCCTGCCGGGCGCTAGTGGCCGGCGTCCTTGGCCCCGCCCTCCTCCGGCTCGACCTCCAGCAGGAGTCCGTCGATCGACACCACCCGGATGGGATCCCCCTCCCCAATGGGAGTAGCCCGGTTCGTCCGGGCCCGCCAGAGACCTCCCCGGAGCGACACCGTTCCCTCGGGATCGACCGCGGTGCGGGCTTCGCCCAGCTCGCCGATCATCGACTCCCGGCCGATCGTCGGGGTCGAGAACCTCGATCGCACCATCGACGGCAGCCCCGACACCATGAGCAGGACCACGCCCACCACGATCACCAGCAGGGTGAGCCAGGGGACGTCGATCCCGTCCCCAAAGAGTGTCCACGACCCGACGAGGAGGCTGACGGCGCCGATCACCGTCCACGCCCGAGGGGACCCCGCCTGGACGTCGACCGCGAAGCCGAACATCCCCAACCCGATCAGGGCCAGGCCGAGAGGCCAGGTGGGCAGCACGGCCAGTCCGAAGGCGGACAGGGCCAGCAGCACCGCCCCCGTCGCACCCGCCACCCCGATCCCCACGCTGAAGAACTCGAACACGATCAGGCACAGGCCGACGATCAACAGCAGGTAGGCCACCGACGGGCTGGCGGCGGCGTGGAGCAGGCGTTCGGACAGCGGCAGCTTGGCGAAGCGCACCGCGCCCGCGGCCTGGGTCTGGGTCTTGCCGTCGGCACCGGGCACCACCCGGGCCGTGTCGAGCTCCCGGCCCCCGATCTGCTTGCCGTCGAGCTCGGCCAGGAACTCACCGATCGTTGGAACGATGCTGTCGACCAGCCCCCGGTCCCGTGCTTGGTCGGGACCCACCGGCGGGTCACTGTCGAAGTGGCCGATCCGGGTGCGGGGGGCCATGCCGGCGGTAGCGGCCGCGGTCACCAGCCGGGCCGCGCCGCCGTAGGCCCTGGCCCCCGTCGGTCCGATCCACACCGCCACCGGCACCGACGAGTGCGAGACGCGAAAGACCAGCTCATCGAGCTGCTGGCGCCCGATCAGCGACCCCGGGCTGTCCATCTGAAGCACGACCACCTCGGCGTCGGCGGCCTGGGCCGCGAGCAGCGACCGCTCCACGAAGTCGGCCACGATGGGGTCGATCCGGCCTTTCACCTCGACGATGTGGATGGGCCGGGCGGGGGCCTCGGCGTCATCGACGGACTGCCCCGCGGCAGCCGCGCCGGACAGGCCGGCGGAGGCCAGCACGGAAAGCACGAGGGCGGCAAGTAGTCTTCGCACGGGGTGGATCCTCGCGAGTTCTGCAATCAGTCGCGAGTCGTCATCGTCGCCGGGAAGGGGGGCGTCGGCAAGACGACGGTGTCGGCCGCTCTGGCCCGGATGGCCGCGTCCGCCGGTCTGTCCGTCCTCATCGTCGAGCTGGAGGGCAAGAGCGGCCTCTCCTCCGCCTTCGGTTCGCTCGAGATGCTGGCCTACGGCGAGCGCACTCTGGCCCCCAACATCCGGGCCCGGACGATCACCGCCGACGAGGCCCTCCTCGAGTACCTCGACGAGCACGCCCTGGCCAAGATGGCCCGCAAGCTGGCCAAGAGCGGCCTGGTCGACGTGGTGTCGACCGCCGCCCCCGGCATCAAGGACATCCTCATCCTGGGCAAGGTCAAGCAGCTCGAGCAGGCCCGGACGGCCGACCTCATCATCCTCGACGCCCCCGCCGCCGGCCACGCCCTGAGCTTCCTCATGAGCGCCCGCAACCTGGTCGACGTGGTGCGCAGCGGCGTCGTCCGGACTCAGGCCCAGGACGTGCTGGAGATGCTTACCAGCCCCCATCGGTGCCGGGTGCTGCTCGTCACCATCCCCGAGGAGACGCCGGTCAACGAGATGCTGGAGACTGCCGCCGCCCTGCAGACGAAGGTGGGCGTGGCCCTCGGGCCGGTGGTCGTCAACGGCCTGTACCCGGTGATCGAGGGCCTCGACGCCGACCCCGAGAAGGTGGCCGGGCTCCAGCAGGTCACCCTCTTCGACGGCGAGGCCGACGTGCTGCGGGCGGCGGCGACCTTCCGCCAGCGCCGCCAGGAGCTGCAGCAGGAGCAGATGGCCCGCCTGGCCGAGTCCCTTCCGCTGCCCCAGATCGTCCTGCCCGCCATCTTCGCCGTCGACCTCGACATCGGCGACGTCGACACCCTGGCCGACGCCCTGGCCGCAGGGGTGGACGCGCTGCCTCCGCCGCCCCCGCCGCCGCCCCGGGTCGTCAGGGGAGCGGGGCTGTGAGCCCCGCCGGTGCCACCAGTCCCACGGGCGGTGGGCTGACCGACCTGGTCACGTCGAAGTCGGTGCTGGTGTGCTGCGGCCCGGGCGGGGTGGGCAAGACCACCGTGGCCGGGGTGCTGGCGCTGGAGGGCGCCCGCCTGGGCCGGCGGGCGGTGGTGCTCACCGTCGACCCGGCCAAGCGCCTGGCCGACGCCCTCGGCCTCCAGCACCTGCCCAACTGGCCCCACCGGGTCAATGGTCCGTGGGACGGGGAGCTGTGGGCGCTCATGCTCGACACCCGGGGCACCTTCGACGCCCTGGTCACCAAGTACGCCCGCACCCCGGCCCAGGCCCAGTCCATCCTCGCCAACCGCTTCTACCAGAACATGGCCGGCGGACTGTCGGGCATCCAGGAGTACATGGCCATCGAGAAGCTGTTCGAGCTCAACGACGAGCAGCGCTTCGACCTGATCGTGGTCGACACCCCGCCCACCCGCAACGCCCTCGACTTCCTCGACGCCCCCCGCCGGCTCACCAGCTTCATCGACAACCGCTTCTACAAGTTCCTCATGGCCCCCGCCCGCACCGGGCTGAAGGCGGTCAACCTCGCCACCGGCGTCGTCCTGCGCACCATCTCCAAGGTCGTCGGCTCCGAGGTGGTGTCGGACGCGGTGACGTTCTTCCAGGCCTTCGAGGGCATGGAGGAGGGCTTCCGCGACCGGGCCCACCGGATGCGGGGGCTGCTGGCCGACTCCGGCACCGCCTTCGTCCTGGTCGCGTCGCCCCGCCGGGACGCGGTGCGGGAGGTCGGGTTCTTCGCCGACAAGCTGCGGCAGTCGGGCATCCCGGTGAAGGGGCTGGTGGTGAACCGCACCCATCCCCGGTTCGGGACGGGCCTGGCCGAGTCCGACCGGGAGCGGGCCCGCCACCTGGCCGGCACCCCGTTGGGGCCTCTCTACGAGAACCTGGCCGACTTCTCCCAGATGGCAACCGCCGAGGAGGACCACATCGGCTCGCTGGTGCGTGAAGGTCAAGGCCCCGTCGGCCGCGGTGGTGCCCGAGCTGTCGTCCGACGTCCACGACCTGGACGGACTAGCCGAGCTGGCCCGCTACCTGTTCGCGCCGGAGGAGTTGGCGGCGGCCGGCGGTTGACGGCTGACGGTTTGGATCGTCCGTAGGGACGTGATTTCGGGCCTGCGGAGGCTGTTTTCACGTCCCTTACGAGCGCATGAAACGCGTCTCCGAGCGGCTTACCGCCGGCGGTCGTCGGCCGCGGCCTCTTCCTTCTCCTCGGTGAGGGACCGGGCCGCCTCGGCCAGGGTGTCGGTGACGGTGACGATGCGGTCGAAGCCCGTCGTGTGCAGCAGTCGGACGAGCGTGGGACGGTTGCAGCAGACGGCGACGTCGCCCCCTACCTCCCGGGCCCGGCGGATGCCGCCGATCAGGGCTCCCAGCCCGGCGGAGTCGACGAAGGGCACGTCCGACATGTCGATGAGGAGCTTGGGCCTCGACGCCAGCTCGCCCAGGGCTTCCCTGAACTGGCCGACGGTGTAGGCATCCAGCTCCCCGACGGGGCGACAGATCGTGTAGTCGTCGCGCTCGTCGAGGTCGATGCGGAGCACGACACCTCCTGGTTGGCGGGGTGAGACTCCTCGGATGCTACCCAAGCGGTCCTGCGACTACCCTGCGGCTCCATGCCCGAGGTGCTCATCGTCAGCGACTCACCGAAGGTGCGGTCCGAGGTGGCGAGCGTCATCTTCGACCCCTCCACCACCATCCGGGAGCTCACCCGAGGCAAGGAAGTGCGGGCCGCGGTGGACGAGAATCCCCCGGATCTGGTCGTCATCGACCAGCAGATCGGCAAGATGGGCGGCATGGCCACGTGCATGGACCTCCGGCTGGAGGAGAGCGGCGGCCGGCTGCCCCACGTGCCCGTGCTGTTGCTGCTCGACCGCCGGGCCGACGTCTTCCTCGCCCGCCGGGCGGGCGCCGACGGCTGGGTGGTCAAGCCCCTCGACTCGATCCGCCTGGGCCGGGCCATCCAGACGCTGCTGAACGGCGGCATCTTCCAGGACGAGACCTACCGCCCGCCGACGGTGTCGCCCGGTAGCGAGTCGTACGGCGGACGCCGTCGGGTAACATCGCGGCGCACGGGAAGTGGCGCAGCTTGGTAGCGCGCAGCGTTCGGGACGCTGAGGCCGCGGGTTCAAGTCCCGCCTTCCCGACCAGGAAACATGCAGGTCACGGCGTTTTCGGGGTTGGTGTGGTCGGGCCGGCGGAGCCCACAGACCACAAACAGACCACAGTCGTGGCGGGCAGCAGTGGCCCAGCGGTCCTCTCGGCGGCCGCACCGGGCACCAACGGTCCCGGTCTTGGAGTGCCGGGTGGCAGTCGAGGCCCGCAATCGGGCAAAGTCGCAGCACGATCGGCGGCGAGTGGGATCCCGGCGACGACAAACGCGGATCGCTCGTCCGAGAGCGGTTCGGTAACGCCCCAGCACCTCGTCGCCCCTCGCCACGCCGGGACCTCGTGACGACGAAACACGGGTGCCGCTTGCCTCTTTGACCAGCTCGCCGCCGTCGGGCGTCAGGGCGGCGACCACCCACATCGCCTTGGCCGCATCGAAGGTGGCGTCGTCCAGGGTGATGCGACTGGCGAGGGCCTGATCGGTGGGCAGGGCGGCGAACAATCGTCCGGGCGAACGGGAACAGAGGCCGGGTCGAAGCGGAGCTGCTCCGCCTCCTGTCGCCATCCGATGCGCAGGTCCAGTTCGGAGACCGGCTGGTCCTTGGCCTGGCGGGTTGTCAGGGTGGCGACCTCGGCCGCCCGAGGACCGGCTGCCCGTCTTGCGCATGTACTCCTCGATGGCGGCCCGGCGTTTGCTGAACCGGGCTCGCACCTCGGCGGGGACACCGACGATGTCGCCGGTGCCGTCCCCCGACAGCTCGAAGCGAAGTCCCAGCCTCTCGACCAGACCCCGGCGCAGGAGGGCCTGGTACACGGCGGTGGCCGCCTTCGCGTGGCGAACAGACCGGCGCTGTCTATGCCGGTCCACCGGCCGTCGGGCCCGGGGTGGCGTTGGCGATCAGGACGTGGGTGTGCAGCTGGGGGTCGCCGGCCCGGCTGGTGTAGTGGACGAAGCCCGCCCCCACCATTCCCCGCCCACCTCGAAGCGGACCCCCCGGCGTCGATGCCTCCCCGGCGCACGCGGCAGGCGTGGGTCTCCAGGTACTCAAGTGCTCCTGCCACCGCCTCGTCGTGGGCGGCGGCCACCGCCCGACGTCGTCGCGGTCGCCGAGGGCGAACAGGACCGACACCGACTTCGGGGCGGAGAAGGTGGCGTCGTAGCCGGGACGCAGCACCCAGCCGTCGCGCAGGTCGCCGCCGTCGGGCCGTCGGCCGGCGAGCAGGGCCCGCAGGTCGTCGGCATCGACGGCCCCCGACAAGCCGAGCGCCTCGGAGCAGCGCCCCAGCCAGCGGCCGGGCACCTCGCCCCGGCTCAGGTAGTACTCCTCGGCGCCGAGGGAGACGGCCTCGATGTAGTAGCGGGCAGGGTCCGACGTCCGCAGCGGGAAGATGCTCAGCATGTCGAACTAGGCCCGCGGCGGCCCCGGAATCTCGCGTCCCGCGGCGCGGGACGGCGGGTCGCACCCCTCGGGGTGCCAGGGTGTGGTCGATCTGCGGGACGGTTCCGACGCTGGTGGCGGGCAGTTCGGCGGCCGGGCGTGCGGGTGGGGCCGAGCATCTGAAGATGGATGCCGGTTGCTCGCGAGATCTGGAGGTCTTCGATGGCCTAGTTGCGTGCGAGGTTCAAACGACTGAGGAGGTTGTCGTGACCGCAACGAAGGACTCGGCTGTCATCGAGCAGGTGCCGCTCATGGACATCGAGGCGGTGGCTTGCCGGCTCGGGGTGCCCGTCCGTCACGTCCGGCGGCTGGTGGCCGAGAGGCGGATTCCCTTCCTGAAGTGGAGCCACCTGCTGCGCTTCGACCCGGCCGAGATCGAGGCCTGGCTCGACCAGGCCCGTCGGGGCTGAGGCCATGGGCGCGGTGCTCGACGACCTTTACGACCACGAGGGATTTGCCGCCCGCCGGCTGCCGGACGGGACCCTGACGGCGAGCTGGACGAGGAGACGGCCAAGTTCGACGCCTACGTCGCCGCCTGCGACTGCGGGTGGCGGGGGGACGAGGATCGTCCTCCGACCGACGCCGGCCACGAGATCGCCATCGATGACTGGGAGCGGGACCACGCCCGGCCGCTGCTCGCCCGTACGGTCCCCGCCCGTGTGACCAGGATGATTCGTGACCTGCGGACTGAAGTCGGAGCCCTGGCCAAGGAGCGGCCGGCGGCTGCGCAGCAGGCCCTGCGCGAGGTACGGCCTGGACGGATGCGGTGATGGCCCTGGCCCGCGGTGTGGTCCCACCGCCCAGTCGAGGCGGCCACTCGCTCCGGCGGTAGCCGAGCCGTGGACTGCCGCCGGCCTGCCCGACGGCCGGTCTACGCTAGGCCCCACCGCTCTCGGGGCTGGAGCGGTTCTCCACAGCCCTCCTCACCGAGTTCGGCCGCGATCGCCCACGGAGGCGGCGGCTGGCCGACTGGCGAACAGCCAGAGACCCGAGGAGGATCGTTGGCATCGATCCGGCGCAAGCCGAGCGGTCGGTGGAGGCCCGGTATCGCGATGCGCGGGGCGCGATGCACACGCAGACGTTCCCGACCAAGACCGCGGCCGCCCAGTGGTCGAGGGAGACCGAGACCGACGTCCGCCGTGGCGACTGGATCGACCCCGTCTGGGCCGAAGGACATTCCGGGACTGGTCGGACAAGTATCTGAGCACCATCGTCCAGCTCCGAACGGTCACCAGGCGCGACTACGAGCGCCAGCTGCGGGGTCCACATCGTTCTGGTGTTCGGCGACCCGCCGATTGGCCAGATCGACCAGATCGACATCCGCCGGTTCATGTCGGACCTGCGGGCGACCGGCATGGCGCCGAAGACGTTGCAGAAGGTCCGGCGGTCCTGCGGCAGGTACTCGAGACCGCACGTGGTTCCGGCGGATCAAGGCCAACCCGTGCGAGGGCATCCGCCTTCCCCGAGCCGAGGCCAAGGAGCCGATCTTCCTGACACCCGATCAGGTCGAGATGCTTGCCCGGGCGGCGCGACCCCCATACGGCGTCCTCATCCGCTTCGCCGCTGCCACCGGACTGAGTCCAGCGAGATCTGCGGCTTGCGGGTGCGTCGGCTCGACCTGCGGGCGGGACGGTCGAGGTGGCCGAGGCCCGCACCGTCGTCGGAGGGCGCACCGAGGACGGGCCGCCCAAGAGCGGGTCCCGGAGGACCGTGCAGCTCCCGGCTTGGGTCTGCGCCAACTCCGGGACCACCTGAGCCTGCGCGCCACCGAGGCCGGTCGGCCATTGACCGGGGACGACTACGTGTTCACCGCGCCCGAGGGCGGGCCGCTCCGCCGAGACCTGCTACACAAGCGGATCTTCCGACCGGCGGTGATCGAGGCCGGGCTGCCGGGCTCGCTACGCATGCATGACCTCCGGCATACCTGCACGTCGATCCTGATCGCCCTTGGCGCCCATCCGAAGGTCATCCAGGAGATGGCTGGGGCACCGGTCGATCACCGTCACCATGGACGTCTACGCCCACCTCTTTCCGTCCCTCAACCAGGACCTGGCTGACCAGATGGACGGCGTGTTCCGCCGGGCGGCCGGCGCCCACGAGGCGGAGGGGGAGACGGAGCCCGAACCGACTGAGCATCGGGAGTGGGCGATGGTGGGAGTTGCCGCACTGCTGGGGGCCGCCCGGCAGGACTGTCCGCCGACCTCCGGGCCTCGCCTTCGACCGGCGAGTCGTCCGTTGCTGCTGAATCACGCCCGGCGTCGTAGAGTGAGTGGAGGTGGCCAGCATCTTCTTAGCCATGCCGCGGCTGACCGCGCACTCGTAGACGAACTGGTGGATCTCCTCCATCTTGGATCGGGCGTTCCGGCCGAAGAGATCTTCTATTCCTCTGGAGCGGGAACCGGCGTTCCCGCAGGCGAAGCGCTTCAACGAGCACATCCGCGATCAAGTCCACAAGGCCAAGATCGTGATTGCAGTCTTGACGCCCCGGTCGCTGGATAGCCCGTTCTGCTTGGCTGAAATAGGTGCCGCCTGGGTCCTAGAGGACAACTTCTTCCCGCTTGCGGTGCCGGATCTGGACGTGTCCAGCCTCGGAGGCGTCCTGGAGGGTCTGCATACGCGCTGCTTAACAGATATCGAGGCGCTCGCTGAACTCCACGACCGCGTATGCGACGCGCTCCGGCTGCCGATATCAACGGCGAACTGGGATCGTCGGAGTAGGCAGTTTCTCGGCCGCATTGGCCCTATTCGATGATGAACTCACCGCTGCGAGCGCAGCGGAGTTGGATGTAACTAGCCCGCCTTGCGACGAGGTTTAGACTTCGGACCCAATCAGGTGGTGACGCATTCTTCACCTTCGATGATCCTGGAGTCGAGACCTTTCCGCAGTTAGTCGCTGATGCGAACGAGATCGATGTACTTTCCCGCACTGCTGTCAATATATTAGGGCACTATGAGCGTGTCTTCCGTCGGCATTTTGAACACGGCGGCCATTGTCGACTGATCATGGTGGATCCACAATCGGTAGCGGCGCGGCACCTGTACGGGGATAATGAGGAGATGTTTCCGCCGCAACCAGGCGACGGCTATAGCGCATGTGATGCGTCTTGGTAAGTATTGGGAGGCTGGCCAGCTTGAGCTCCGTGTTTGCCAAGCGTCCCCACCATTTAGCTTTGTGCTCGCTAAGCGGACACCGCGTTCAGCGTCCACTGCCAACATCCAGCTCAACATGCTCTACAGCCGTGTGGGCCGTGACCGGCCCGTTGTGCGTTTGCGCGGTGACGACGAGTGGTTCGATAGCTTTGACGAGGAGTTCCGACGAGATATGGTTGCGAGCTAAGGAATGGAGCCCTGATGAATGAACACTCCCCTGAGGTGTGTCCTTTCGAGCCCGATCACGTCGTAGGTAGCACCATTTGGGCGGACGCTGATTGCTCTTTAATAACCAACATAGCGCCGATTCTTCCCGGGCACTCCCTCGTGATACCCAGACGACATGTGACCAGCCTGCTTGATCTGTCGGAAGAGGAACTGCGAGCCTTTTTTCGTCTTCGCACGGAGCTGCCGAACCGCGTCTATTGGTGACTGTGTTCCAGGCCGATGCATTCAATTGGAGTCTCCAGGACGGCGTGCCCGCGGGCCAGACGGTTGGGCACCTGCACCTTCACATCATTCCGCGATACGATGGCGACCTAGCTGAGCCCGGCGATTGGTACCCGAAGCTTCAACAGAAGATCAGCGATAACCGTGGGCAGATTGACAGCGCGGATCGCCCAAAACTCTCCGATGAGCAGCTGAAGACGGTAGCGCTCGCCATTCGGGAGCGTGCTCGCCGGCTGGGGGTACTACCTCCAAGTGGCGGCGCTCTGGACGCGTTGTAATCCTGGGCATCTCACCTGCTGGATCTCCGCGCTAAGCGCACTGCCGGCGAGCCCAGTCTGTGGGCGCGTCGATTCCCCCCCCATTCGATTGATTCCTAGCTAGCCATGCCCCTGAGCGCTGGTCTCGCTGAGACGATGTCGAACTCGCCACCAGCGACCTGTCCCCCGGCCTCCGGGCCGCCAGCTGGGGTGACTGGAGCACCGCTCGATCACCGTCACCATAGACGTCTACGGCCACCTCTTCCCGTCTCCCAACCAGGACCTGATTGACCAGATGGGCGAGCGTGTTCCGCCGGCCGGCAGATACCCACGCAGCGGACGCGGCGACGGAGCCAGAATCCGAGTGAGCATCCATCCCGACCGGCTACGCAAAGCGACCTGCTGGAAGTCGGAGCGAGATCCCGGCGAGGCGGACTTCGGACTGTGTCCGGTATCGTGGGCAGAGTCGCCAGCCCGCGAGGAGGTGTCATGTCGGACAACGCAGCCGATCACGAGCACCGGTCCGAAGACGCCGACGACCATCGCCGAGGTGCTTCAGGACATCGAACCGATGGGGGACCTGCGTCAGTTCGCGATCGATGACCTGACGCCCGAAGACGAGGACGAGTTCTTCCGGATCCTCGAGGACGTCTGAGAGATGGCGTCGGCGGTCGTCGTTGACACGATGATCGCCAGCGCTTGGCTCGGCCTGCGGGCCTCCGAGCGCAAGGCAAGGTGGCAGGCCCTCCTTGAACAGTCAGCCTGGGTTCTTCCGTTCACGGTCGTCGCCGAGATGCGCTTTGGCGCCGAGGTCGCTCGCTGGGGTGCGCGACGGCGAGAGGTGCTCGACCGCCTCATCTCCCGTGCCGGTGTCGTGCCTCCCCTGGACGCGGTCACGGACGCCTACGTCGACCTCCGAACCTGGACGGTGCGGACCGGTCATGCCCTTGGCGCCAAGGATCATGAGGCCGATCGCTGGGTCGCTGCGGTCGCCATGGCGGCGAAGCTCCCGCTGGCGACCGAGGACTCGATTTTCGACGGAGCGGCGGGGCTCCTTCGCGCGGACCCCCAGGATCAGTAGGGACACGCTGGCGTGAGCACTCAAGTGACCGACCGGGCCGCGAGCCTCTGGGACGACGGAGCCCGTTGGGCGCGATCCTCACCACCCTTTGGGCCGAGGGCTTCACCAAGATCGACTGCATCAAGGCCACCGTGGAGTTGCTCCGGCTCCCGTTGGCGGACGCCAAGCGTGTCGTCCACGACAGCCAGGTATGGGCCGACGCACGGGGCCGCGACGACGAGTGGCACGACAGCCTCGTGGCCGAGCTCGACGCTACAGAATCCCGCTCGTGACCCGGACAGACCACAAACAGACCACATTCGTCCGCGTTTTGCCGGTTTCTAGCGGTTACCAGCGGACAGCGCCGATACATCCTGACCTGGGCTCTTACGCCGAAATGGCCCTTGACCTGCACCGCCGAACATGGCCCAGACGGGGTTCGGGACGCTGAGGCCGCGGGTTCAAGTCCCGCCTTCCCGACCA
>CAVXYA010000003.1:0-42040 GCA_963765955.1 uncultured Acidimicrobiia bacterium | reverse complement strand
GAACCGGCGACACCGCTTGCGACGGGGATCGACCGAGGGCCGCGACCCCGATCAAGTCACCGGACTGTGAAGTTGCCCCGAGCCACCGGGATGCCCGGCGGTACGTCGGCGCAGGGCGGGATCACGGAGTCGTCGTCGAAGAACTCGAAATCGAAACCGATCGCGTCGTTCCTGCCGTTGTCGGCCACCGTGATGGCCACATTCGTATCCACTACCACTGACCCGGGGAAGTCGCGGAACCAGGCACGGCGGATGATCCCAGTGGTCACGGCGATGCCGTCGGAGACGGACACGCACGTGATGTCTCCGACGACGTGAGCGTAGAGCCCGCCGGCATCGTCGAGGTGCACGACGTGGAACGTCCCTGATCCCGCCTGGCCGACCTGCGCCCGAAGCTGGAACAACACCGGGTCACCGGCCAGGTCCCCGTATTCCGGGGGGAGGATGATCATTCCCGCTCCCGAGACGGACGGACCCGGGACAGCCTCGGCGGTCCCGGTGAAACCGACCAGACCGACCACGACAATCGCGCTCGCAAGGAACCGCCGTGCACGCATGGAGCTCTCCATTCTCTCTGTCCGCACCATCCGCGGGCGCTGCAGGAGAACGTACGGCGAGGGCCATGGGAAGGCATCAGGGCCAACCCTGAAAATGGCGATGCCCTCCCGCGGGTGGGTTCAACCGGCCCGGAGCAGAGCCAGGACGGCGAGCACCCGGCGGTGGTCGTCCGGCTCAGGGAGAAGCCCGAGCTTGATGAAGATGCTGCGCACGTGGGACTCCACCGTCTTGGCGCTCACGCAGAGCCGATCCTCGATCGCCTGGTTCGACCGGCCCTCGGCGATCATCCCCAGCACCTCTCGCTCCCGGGGGGACAGCGCGTCGAGGGGATCGCGGTGGCGGTGGCGTCGGCGGTCGACGAGCAACCGGGCCACCTCGGGATCGACGGCGGAGCCGCCTGAACCCACTCGACGCACCGCGTCGGCGAACTCGGCCAGGTCGCCGACACGCTCCTTGAGCAGGTACCCCACACCGGGGCTCCCCTCACCGAGGAACTTCATGGCGTAACGGGACTCGAGATGCTGCGACAACACCAGCACACCGACGCTGGGGCACTTGGACTTGATCTCCATCGCCGCCTCCAGCCCCTCGGTCGAATGGGTGGGGGGCATGCGGATGTCGACGATGACGACGTCGGGTTGAAAGGCTTCCACGGACGACAGCAGGCCGACGGCGTCGGGCAGCTGGGCCACCACCTCGAAGCCGACGTCCTCGAGGAGGCGGGCGATGCCCTGGCGGACGAGGGTGGCGTCGTCGGCCACGATCACCCGCACGGGATCTCCGCCATCACACGGGTTCCGTGCCCGGCCGGGCTGTGAACCACCAGTCGACCGTCGAGCGCCGCCACCCGATCGGCCAGTCCCTCGAGCCCGGATCCGCGGCGGGCCGAGGCGCCTCCTACGCCGTCGTCGGCCACCTCGACCCGCAGGCCCCGTTCGCCCAGGCCGACGGTGACCTTCACCAAGGAGGCTTCGGCATACTTGGCCGCGTTGGCCAAGGCCTCGGACACGACGTAGTAGGCCGCCGCTTCGACCGGCTTTGGCAGCGACGCTCCCGCCTGGGCGGAGATCTCGACCGGTACGAGCGATCGTTCCGCCAACGACTGGAGCGCGGCGTCGAGGCCCTCCTCGGTGAGGATGGCGGGATGGATACCTCGGGCCAGCTCCCGAAGCTCGCGCAGAGCCAGGACGAGCTCGCTGGCCGCCTCCGAGAGAAGCTCGCCGACGTCGGACGTCGGGGATTCCCGCGCCTGGGCGGGGTCGTTGGCCAGCCGACTCCGGACCATGGTCAAGGCCAACGAGAGCGTCACCAACCGTTGCTGGGCGCCGTCGTGGAGATTGCGCTCCACCCGGCGGCGCTCGGCGTCGGCCGCCTCCAGGATGCGAGCGCGCGACGCGCTCACCTCGGCCAGCCGGGCCACGACCTCGGCGTGCAATCGCTGGTTCTCGAGGGCCAAGCCGGCAGCCGCGCACACCGCGTCGAGCAGGCCCGGCTCCTCCCGCAGGGCGGGGTCGTGCACCAACGCACCGATGCGCGCGTCGGCCCGCCTGATCACAGTCACCGCCCGGTCCAGATCGCCGCTCGGCAGCTCGACCCGGCGCCCGTCGGCGTCGACGTAACCCTGCGGGTCCGGCGTCCAGGAGGCGATCTCGATGCTCGGATCACCCAGAGCGCGGGACACCGCCGAGCGCAGCTCCCCGCCGGCGGCGGTTCCCAGCTCGACCACCAGCTCCCCGACCCCGTATCGAGCCAGCCGACTGCGGAGGAGACCGCCCAGGAAGGCGACCGGGACGGCCAGGATGGCGACATCCTCCACCCAGAGCCACTGGCGGCCCAGACCGATCGGAGCGCCGAGCTCGGACAAGATGTTCGCGGCCGAGACCGCCGCATAGAGCAAAGCGGTGGGAAGCACGGGCGCCAGGACCCGCCGGGCGGCGCGGCTTCCCTGCCGCCAGTGGCTCACCAGCACGGCGCAGAACGCGGTGATCGCGCCAAGGGTGGCCGCCTGCACCAGAGTCCGAAGCCAATGTCCAACCCCCTCGTCGGCGGAGACCGCCAGGAGGTTCCGGGGGCAATCGGGGCATCCCGACAGGTCCAGGAAGGCGACGCCGGTGATGATCACGAAGTACGAGCAGACGACGACGAGGCGCTCGAGCGGCGCGACGACGCGACCACCGGGGAAGCCGACGGCGAGGTGGGCCAGGAACGCAATCGGCAGTAGCACGAGCACCAGCCCGGCGGTGAAGACGACCGAGTTGGTCCCGGCCCACACCAGAGCCCGGGCCAGCAGCCAGGCCAGGCCGGCCACCGTCAGGAGCTTCCCGACGCCACTGCCCGGCCTCCGGGCCCAGCCCAGCAGGCCCGCGACCACGAACAGCACGCCGACACCCAGCTCGCGGTAAGCCTCGAAGGGCAGGTGATCGCCCCGGACGACCGACGGCAGAAGGGCTGCGGTCAGGCAGCCCAGCATGAGCGTCACCACGCCCGCCCGGGCCCGCCTGGTCACCGCCTCATCCCCCATCGGGCCACCTCATCGGGACGCCCCCATCAGGCGCGCCACCGCCGGTCCCGACAGCTCGGCCTTGGCGATGAAGCCGATGGCCGGTGTCCGGTCCAGTCGTAGACCGAAGTCGGTGGCACTGCGACTGGACGTGAGGATGACGACCGCTCCGCTCCCGGAGTCGGCCAGCCGCTGAGCGACCGTAAAGCCGTCGAGGTCGGGAAGCTGGACGTCGAGAAGCACCACCTGGGGGCCGAGGAGGGCGACGACGGACAGCGCCGTGACGCCGTCCTCAACCTCCCCCACGACCTCGAAGCCTGCGTCCTCGAGCATGCGTCGGGCCATCCGCCGGAATCCGGGATGGTCGTCGACGATGACGACGGTCGTTGCCATGCGCTGGATGCTCGCGCCGTGGTAGCCAGCATGGCTACAGGGCTGTCCCCGAATCGGCCGAGGGGGCCTTCCTATTCGCGGCTCTGAGCCGGTACCGGGCTGCGGGTGGACGGTGGCATCGGGCGGCGGGGGTCTGCCCTTCGAAAGAGGTCGACGGCCGAGGATCCGCCTCCCGGCCGATGACCCGCTCGACACCTTTCGCTACCGTCGGGGGGTGAGCAGGACGGCTTCGGTGTTGGCGTGGGGACGGTCGCACCCACTGCTCGCCGACGCGGCCCTGGCGTCGGTCCTCCTGGGAGCGGCGCTCGTCTCCTCCCACGTGGCCATCGAGGTCAACCAGGTGGCTCGCCCCGACTACCGACCGCCCGCCACCGCGGCGGTGGTTGCCGGCCTGGCGGCCACGTTCGTCCCGCTGGCCGTCCGGCGACGATTTCCCCTCACCGCCCTGCTGGGCTGCGCCGTCGGCCTCGTTGGCGCCCGCGTCGTCTTCGACTCCGTCGAAACGTCGATCACGCTGCTGGCCTTGGCGGTCGCCTTCTACAGCGCGGCTGTCTACGGCCGACCGGGGTGGCGGACCGCAGCCGGCGGGTCGAGCCTGGTCCTTCTCGTCGCCGAGCTGTGGCGCGAAGTGGTCGCCGGCTCCCCCCCGATCAAGAACGTGCTGCTGTTCCAGGCCTTCAACATCGCGTTGAACGTGGTGCTCCTGGTGTGCTTCTGGGCGCTGGGGGCGGCCGTCCGTTCCGGGCGCCGGCGGGCCCGGGAGCTGGCCGAGCGCACGGAGCAGTTGGAGCGGGAGCGAGAGGAGAACGCCCGGCGGGCCGTGTTCGACGAGCGAGTGCGCATCGCCCGCGAGCTGCACGACGTGGTCGCTCACCATGTCAGCGTCATGGGCGTCCAGGCCGGCGCCGCCCGGCTGGTGATGCAGCGCGACCCGGCCAAGGCGTCCGATGCCCTGAGCTCGATCGAGGCCTCCAGCCGCCAGGCGGTCGTCGAGCTCCACCGGCTCCTGGGGTTTCTCCGCCAGCAGGGAGATCCGGACGATCTCTCCCCTCAGCCCGGGCTGAATCAGCTCGAGGGCCTGGTGGCGCAGATGGCCGAGGCCAAGCTGGCGGTGCGGCTACGGGTGGACGGCGAGCCCCGGCCCCTTCCCTCGACGGTCGAGCTGTCGGCGTACCGCATCGTGCAGGAGGCGCTCACCAACACCCTCAAGCACGCCGGTGCATCCAAGGCGGAGGTGCACCTGCGCTACCGGCCGGCCACGGTGGAGGTCGAGATCATCGACGACGGGCGGGGTGCGCCGCCCTCCCCGGCCGCGACCGGGGGCCACGGGCTCATCGGGATGCGGGAGCGGGCCACCCTCCACGGTGGCCGGCTGTCGGCTGGACCTCGCGCAGAAGGCGGCTTCGGCGTCCTGGCCACCTTCCCCGTCAACGGTGACGGACAGTGAGCATCAGGGTGCTCCTGGCCGACGACCAGGCGATGGTGCGGGCCGGGTTCCGCATGATCCTCGAATCACAGCCCGACATCGCCGTCGTGGGGGAGGCGGAGGACGGCGAGCAGGCCGTCGCCTCTGCGCAACGGTTGCAGCCCGATCTGGTGCTCATGGACATCCAGATGCCGGGCGTGGACGGGCTGGAGGCGACGCGCCGCATCACCGCGCAGGCCGAGCTCGCCACCCGGGTCGTCATCCTCACCACGTTCGAGCGCGACGACTACGTCTTCGACGCCCTGCGTTCCGGCGCCAGCGGGTTCCTCGTGAAGAACGCGCCCCCTGAGGAGCTGGTCCACGCCGTGCGGGTCGTGGCCAGGGGCGACGCCCTGCTGTCCCCATCCGTGACCCGGCGCATGATCGAGCAGTTCGCCCAGCGGCCGGCCCCGGCCGTCGCCGGCGCGGAGCTCGATCGACTGACCGAGCGGGAGCGGGAGGTGCTGTGCCTCCTTGCCTCCGGCCGGAGCAACGCCGAACTGGCCTCCGAGCTGTTCGTGGGCGAGGGCACGATCAAGACCCACGTGTCGAACGTGCTCTCCAAGCTCGGGGTGCGCGACCGGGTCCAGGCGGTGGTCTTCGCCTACGAAAGCGGGCTGGTCACGCCCGGGGCATAGACCAACGGGTCGGATCATCTCTGTCGTTCGGCAGAGCGCAACCCGTCCCCCGACCTGCCCTCGGGCGGAGCGCCAAATCGCTCCTTCTGGCTATGACCAGACCGGGGCCGAAGCGCACAATGGGAACACGCGAGCAACCCATGCGAACAAGGGAGCGAGAGATGTACAAGCCCACGATCAAGGATCTGGTCCTTCTGATCGCCGCCGGCCTGGGGGCCCTCCTGGTGATGGCGTTCACCGACCTCGGCCTGTTGGGTGCCGCCCTCGTCGGGGACCTCCTCATGCTGACGGTGTACCTGCGTTCCGCCCACGAGTCCGCCCGCCGCAATTGCGTGGAGGGGGAATCATGAGGCACCGGCCCGCGTCCGTGCTCGTCGCGCTGTCCCTCGTCGCCCTGGCCGGGTGTGGTGGGGCAGAGAAGACCACAGCCGAGGCGGCCCCCGAGCCCGCCGCCGTCATCGACCTGCACTATGTCGACGTGGCCGGCGACTACGCGGCCGCCTCGGACGCCCTTCGCCAGCGGGGCCGCGACGTGGTCGACCGGCTCCTGGCCGGTGACATCGCGTCCGTGTACGAACAGTCCGCCCCTGAGGTCAAGGCTCAGATCTCCCTCGCCGAGGTGGAGCGGTCCTTCGCCGAGGCGCAGGTGGTGCCCATCGGTCCCCGGGTCGAGGAACGGGTCATCCCCGTCGGGCCCGAGCAGGGCGCGTACATCGCCGACCACGCCCAGGCCGAGGGCCGCGTGCGCTTCCAGATCGGCTTCGCCTCGTCGGGCCTCATGCCCCTGGTCCAGCCGGTGACGCCGCTGCCCCCGGACCCGAGGGCGACGCAACCGGCCACGGCGAAGCTGCGACTTCCCTTCGACGGCCTGTGGTGGGCGGCGGAGGCTCCCACACCGGAGATCGGGAACCACCACGCGGTGGCGTCGGACCAGCGTCACGCCTTCGACTTCCTCATCTGGCGCGACGGCTCGACCCGCCGGGGGGAGGGCAAGGAGAATGCCGACCACTGGGCGTGGGGCCAGGCGGTGAGGGCCCCGGCCCAGGGCACCGTCGTGGCCGTGCAGGACGGGCTGGTCGACAACCGGCCCGGGGTGGAGACCGACACCACCCACCCGGCCGGAAACCACGTGGTCATCGACCTCGGCCATGGCGAGTACGCGGTCCTGGCCCACTTCCAGAAGGGCTCGATTCGCGTCGCCAGGGGCGACGAGGTCACCCCGGGCCAGATCCTCGGGCTGGTGGGCAACTCGGGCAACACGAGCGAGCCCCACATCCACTTCCACGTCCAGGACAGCCCCGAGTTCCAGCCCGGCGGATCGGTGGGGATCCCGGTGCACTTCGACGACTACGAGGCCGACGGCACCGTCCACGCTCAGGGCACACCCTCGGGCGGCCAGTTCGTCACCACCCTCGGACGGGTCACGAGGGGCGGGTGAGCGGTGGTTACCCGCTCAGGTGGCGGTGAGAGAGAAGACGATCACCACCCGGGCCGGCTTCTTCATCGGCGTCCCGACGGGCGGGATCGCGTAGTCCAGGATCGCACTGCCTGAATCGGCTCCCTTGGAGAACTGGAACGTGCCCTTGTGCACGGCCAGGTTCTCGTGGACAAAGTCCGTCGTCAGATTCGTGACGCTCCAGCCTGCGGACTCGAACTGCGTGAGGACGTCGGCAGTCGCGTCCTCCAGGTCGACCTCCGCCAGTGTCAGGTACTGAAGTGACCCCCTGTACTCCTCATCACCGAACATCTCCGGGGTATTGGCGACGAAGCTCTCGTGGAACAGGTCGGCGCCGTCCGGGACGGGCAGGGTTGCCGCCACCGCCCGAAGCCGGGCGAGCTGTCGCGGCTCGGAGGAGCACGAGGCGGCGGTCCCGACCATCACGAGGAGCACGACAAGGTTCGAGACCACCCTGCCGCTACGCACAGGTCAGCGCCCGAAACGCAGGGTGGCGATGCTTCCGGCGTGGTCCGACGGCCACAGGCCGCTCGGCGTGCGGTCACGCTCGCGATCGCCGATCACGTCGGCCTGGATGGCGTCCATCGCCGTCGGGTCGAAGAAGATGTCGTCGATACGGTGATCGAGGGTGGACACGGGCCAGTTCAGCGCCCGCTGGCCGCTGGTGAAGCCGCCACACGGGTCCTTGCGGTGGACGTCGGGCCAGACCTCGACCAGGCCCACGGCGACCAGCGTGTCGTAGGCGATCGTGTTGACGCCGGTGCACGTCGGCCGGGAGTTGATGTCGCCGGACACGACCACCGGGTACGGCGAGGCCGCGACCATCCCCGCCAGCTCCACCGCCTGGAGGTTGCGGACGGCCTCGCTGTACGCCTCGAGGTGGGTCGTGAAGAAGCGGAAGGTCTGGTGGTGGACCGTGACGTCGGTGCTGGCCCAGCCCCGCGTGATGGCAATTCCCAGGTTGGGCACGGGGATACGGGCCACGAATTGTCCCTCCGCCGGGTTCGACGCAGAGAGCTTCTGTGCGGACAGGCCGCTCCGGACCAGGATGAGGTTCTCGTCGGTGAACCGGACGACGGTCGTCGGCGAGGTGGGCAGGCTCCCCTGGAACGTCCCGTTCGCCACTGCCACCGTGTACGGGACGCCCCGCTGGGCGAGTGCGGCCAGCAGCAGCGGCTCGAAGTCGTGGGCGACGACGAAGCCGAGCTCGGGCCGGGACCGGTCGAACGTCTCCCACGTGGCGATCTCCTGGAGGCCGAGGACGTCCGGCCGCTCCTTGGCCACCAGATCGGCGATGGTGTCGGCCCGCTCGGCGTAGTTCGAGGCGACCATGTTCTGGTAGACGCCGGCGGCGGCGGTCATCAGCTGCACCGGATCGGTGATGGCGAAGAGCGGCGCCAGATTGGTGCCGAAGTCGACGTTGTACGAGGCCACGGTGACGCGCCGGGCCCCGCGCTCGTCGGCGGCGTCTGTCTTGGCCGACGCCGACGCCGTCGCCGCGCCAGCCAGCGCCAACACGAGGGCGAGAAGCGCTGCGACCCGCACCACTCGCCACTTGCCTCGCTCCGCCATGTCGCCTCCTACCGTTCGCCGACCCCGAGGGCCGCCATGACCCTCCCGCTGACGACGATGGTACCGATCGGGCCGCCCAAATCCGCGGCAAGTCATACACGTCTCGTACACGCTCGGTGTACTCTGCGTGTATGTCCAGGGTCCGGACCAACATCGAGATCGACGACGGCTACGTCCGCACGATCATGGACCGCTACGGCGTCCACACCAAGACCGAGGCCGTCGACCTCGCCTTGCGCCACTTGGCGGGTCAGCCCATGACGCGGGAGGAGGCCCTGGCCATGCGCGGCGTGAACGCCATCGGCGAGGTGGCCCACGACGACCCGCCGGCTGCCGAGTGATCCTCGCCGACACGTCCGCCTGGGTGGAATACGACCGGGCGACGGGCAGTGCCGTCGACCAACGGCTGACGGAGCTGATCCGTGACGAAGGTCCGCTCGCCGTCACCGAGCCGGTGTTGATGGAGGTCATGGCCGGCGCCCGTGACGACGAGCGGGAACGAGCCCTCCGTCGCCTTCTCCTCCGCTTCGATCTTCTCGCATTCGATACGGCGGCCGATTTCGACGCTGCTGCTCGCATCTACCGGCGATGCCGGCGGGCGGGCGTCACGCCCCGGGGGATGGTGGACTGTCTCATCACCTCCGTCGCCCGTCGCTACGAGGCCACGCTCCTCGCCCACGACGCTGACCTCTCGAGAATCGCTCGGGTTGTCGGGGTAGAGCTCGACCAGGCCTCCCTGACAGCCTGACCCGCTTCCGGCGATCCGGCGTTCACACTTGGTAAGATTTCGGCTATACCAAGTAGATCGGAGTGGGCAATGCCCGGAACCTCGGAGTTCCTCGTCTCCTCCAGCGGCCAGATGTCCGTCCCGGCCGCTGTCCGCCACCGGTGGGGCCTCGATCGGGGCGGACGCGTCACCGTGATCGATCTGGGTGACGCCGTCGTGCTGCTTCCCCCCGGCGGGCGAGCCCAGTTGCTCGACTCAGCCCTGTCGGCCGAGGACCACGTGGCTCTCGTGGCTGGCCTCGACGACCCCGATCTCGCCACCACCTAGTGCCGGCGACGGTTGTCGACGATCACCTCCTGCGCGACATCCTCGTCGGCCACCGCGATGAGACCCTCGATGGGCTGGCGCCGGACGGCGTCGCGACCACCGGCCTGTGGCTGTTCCGCCTGTGCTCGTCCTTCGCCCATCCGACCGTCGTCGGCAAGCTGTCGGGTCCGGTCGCCTCACTGCCGGACGACATGCAGGCCCGCTTTCGGGCGCAGCTCGTCGCCCTTCCCGCCTCGATCGAGGTGCTGAGCCTCCGAGACATGGCCTGGCCGATGGCGCTCCTGCAGGCCCGCCACCGAGCTGGAGGTCGGTCACTGTCGGCGGCCATGGCCGAGGCGCTGGCGGCAGCGCACCAGCTTGGCCAAGCCATCGCCGTGTCACACAACGATGTCGGACCGAACCTTCGAGCGTCCGCCGAGGCAGATGGCGTCGCATTCCACGTCTTGTAGCTACCGCCGGGCAGGATTCAGGAGAGGCGTCGACAGCGTCAGGACGGGAGGACCACCGTCTTGATCCTCGTGCATTCGTCGATTGAGTAACCCAGGCCCTCTCGGCCGATGCCCGAGTCGGGTTTGTGGCCCCCGAAGGGGAAGTGGCCGACGCCGTGGGCGGGGGCGTCGTTCACGTGCACCATCCCGCACTCCAGGAGCCGGGCCGCCTTCCACGCCCGGTCGAGGTCGGACGAGAACACGGCCGAGTCGAGCCCGTAGCGGGAGCGGTTGGCGATCTCGAGGGCCTGGTCGAGATCCCGCACCCGGACGATGGCGAGCACCGGCCCGAACGTCTCCTCCCACACGATCTCGGCCTCGGTCGGGACCCCGGCCAGGACCGTCGGCTGGTGGTAGGCGTCCTCCACCTCTCCCCCGACCAGCACCTCGGCGCCGCGGTCGACCGCGTCCCGCACCAGGCGGTGCACGGACTGGGCGGCGTCGGCGTTCACCAGCGGGCCGACCTTGACACCCTCCGCCCGAGGGTCCCCCACCTGCCAGTTCCCCGCCTCCTCGACGGCGCGCTCGACGAAGGCGTCGTACACCGCCGACTCGACCAACACCCGGCTGATGGCGTCGCACCGCTGGCCTGCGTTCTTGAAGGCCCCGACGGCCGACTTCGACACCGCCAGGTCGAGGTCGGCGTCGGCCAGGATGATTGCCGCGGCGTTGCCGCCCAGCTCGAGGTGCAGCGGCTTGGGGCTCGCCTTCTGGGCGATGCCGCGCCCGACGCGCGGTGGAGCCGGTGAACGAGATCATGGAGACGTCCTCGTGCTCGGCCAGCAGGTCGCCGATCTCGGCCCCGGAGCCGGTCACCACGTTGAGCACGCCGTCGGGCAGGCCCGCCTCCTCCAGCACCCGGGCGAACAGCAGCAGGGCGAGCGGGTCGTCCGAGGGAGCCTTGGCCACTACCGTGTTCCCGGCCACCAGGGCGGGGATGATCTTGGAGGCGGCGAGGAACAGCGGGTAGTTGAAGGGACCGATGGCGGCCACCGTCCCCAGTGGCTCCCGCAGCACGATGCCGGACTTGCCCTGGGTGTCGCGGATCCAGTCACCCGGGATGAACTCCCCGAAGATCTTGCGGACCTCCTCCCGGGCCAGCCCCAGCCGCTCCCGCGTGGCCTCGGCCTCGGAGCGGGCCTGTTCGGGCGTCTTGCCCAGGTCGGCCACGATCACGTCGACGAAGGCGGACAGGTTGTCGGCCAGGATCCCGGCCGCCCGCTCGCAGATCTCCAGCCGCTCGGCCGCCGGCACCTGCCGGAACCGGTCCCGGGCGTCCCGGGCGGCGGCGATGGCCCGGGTGACGTCGTCCGTATCCGCCTTCTGCACGTGGGCGATCACGCTGCCGTCGATGGGCGAGGTCACGTCGAACGTCGCCCCCGCGCCCGACTCCTGCCACTCACCGTCGATCAGGATCCGCAGCGTGGGCACGCCATTGCCCTCGCCGGTGGCCGTGCCCGCCGGACCGAGCAGGTCGGGAAAGCTCGACGGTCACCGGCTGGTCGAGCTTGGGGGCCGAATCGAGAAATCCCACGGTGACACCTCCGTCGTCCCGACTCTCCTACCCCGCATCGGCTGAACTGTCGGGATGGCCAAGGACAAGCGGAAGGGCGGGCGCACGACGCCGAAGGGGACTCGGCCGAACCACCTCCGGCCGGTACGAGACGTCTCGCCGGTCGACGAGCTGATCGACAGCGGCGCGGGCGACATCTTGGGCGACGACGATCCCATGGCCGCCGAGACCTGGGCCAGCGGCATGCTCGACATCTTCGAATCGACCCGAGAGCGCGCTCGGCTCGGCCGCCAAGAGTCGCCGCCGTTCGAGGACGCGATACTCGAGCGGTGCCGCCAACGCCGGGACCGGCAGTCGCTCGTGGTCGCCGCCGGACTTGCCGCAGTCCTTCCTCACCCGCTCGACGAGCGGGCGCGAGGGGTGGTGGCCGAGGTTCGGCAGTCGGTCACGGGACCGGCATGGATCGACACCATCGGCCGGTCGCAGCCGTCGCGGTCATGGATGGTGTCAGACGTCTTCGGCGATCAGGAATCACTGATCATCGGCTTCAGCCACCCCGGCGACCCCGTCGAGCACGCCATCGTGGCGTTGGTCGACCACAACCTGTCCGGGCAGGTGAAGGACGCGTGGCTCGCCGGTGACCTCGACGATGTGATCGGGGTGTGGACGTCGGCCGCCGATCGTCATATGCGCATCGAGGAGGTTCCGAGCGACGTCGCCCTCGGACGACTCCGTGACGCAATGGTGATGTCCGACGTGTGGAACGGTGACACGGCCCTGCGCACGGAGGAGTTCGCCCAGCACCGGGCCCTGATCTGGGCCCGCCTGCGGCGAGCGGGCCACCGCCCCGAGCCGGGCGCCGAGGTCCGCGTGATCGGTCAGCCCGAGCGCCAGTCGATCGTCGAAGAGTTCGTCGAATCGGGTCCCGGCCGGGTCGTAGGCGAGTCGGTCCCCGCGGCCGACGTTGAGCTGCTCGCCTCCTACCTTGTCGACCTGCGGTGCGACTACGAGGGTCGGCCGTTCCGGTGGAGTCCCAACGTCGTGGAGATCCTCCTGGTCGATCTGATCCCCAGGAAGCTGCTGCTCGACCCGGACCAGGCGGCCGCCATCCCCGCGGTGATGCGGGCGTTCGTCCGGTTCGCCGGTGAGCGGACCAACCTTGACCCGACCTTCGTCGAGGAGATCCTCGACGCGGTCGACGAGAACGAGCACGATTTCCTCGAGCGCATCGCCGACCCGAATGAGGCCGGTCCGGCCAAGGCGATGCTGGCCGCCCTGCAGGCCCGGGGTGTCGACCTGAGCGATCTCGACGCCGTCAACGCGATGCTCCAGGGTCTCGGCCCCATGAGGCTGCCGGAGCCAGCGCCGAGACGGCCGAGGAAGCCGACCACCGCAGCCCCGGCGGAGATCGTCGAAGCGGCCGAAGGCACCCCCGTGCTCGCCCGTTTCGCCACGCTCGTCGACTTCTACGGCGACGGCCGCAAGCTCACCCAGACAGGCCAGCCGACGCTCGCCGATGCCCGCGCCCTCGTCGGTCTGCTCGGCACGCACGATCGCCTCGACGAGAAGATCGGCGACCGCACGTTCAGGACCATGTCGGCGGCCGACCTACCGGAGCTGGGGTTCATGATCCGCTGGGCAATCGCGGCCGGCGCCCTGCGCAAGGAGCACGGCAAGCTCCGGGCCACGGTGGCGTGGCGCAAGCTCGACGCCAAGCCCCTCCCGCGGTGGAAAAAGGCGGCGGACGCGCTGCCGTCGCTCGGCCCCCTGGCCGGCTTCCGCACGCACAACCGCTATCGCGACCCCCATGAGATCCTCGACGAGCTCGCGCCCGAGATTCTCCATTTGCTCCTGCACAACCACATGCAGTTCGACGTGGTCATGGACTGGATCTGCGAGCGAGCGGACGAGACCTACGAATGGCTGGGGTCCTACATGCAGGATCCCGAGCACCGACGGACCTCCTTCGGCTGGGATCTCGACCTTCTCACCCGCATCCTCGGGTGGGCAGGCATCGTCGATCGGGTCGGCACGACCGCCGAGCCCGACCGCTGGGAATCCCATCGTGAACGGCTCGTCGGAGGCACCCTCCGCCTGACACCGCTCGGCCGATGGTGGCTCGGGACTTCCGCCGCTTGGTGACGACAACTCAGGGACCGATGTGGTCTGTCGGCGCCCAGGCGTCGAGCCGGTCGGAAGCGGATGCCGCGAGTCCGCGCCGAGGTCGGTAGAGACCGCCCCCGCACCCCCGCCCCGAACTCGAGCCACGGCGGGTTTCAAGCGTGGCTGCCCCCAGCCGCGGTCGAACCACATCGTGGCAAACCCGGCGTGCGGTCAAGGCGTCTGTCACGGGGGCGGGTCATCCGGTGGGTCCCAGGTCCACGCCCCGGGTCGGCCGGCGAGCACCCAGCCGTGGTGGGTCTTGAGGCCGTGGTGGAAATGGCAGGCCCGGACCAGGTTGTCGAGCGTGGTGGGACCGCCCTCGGCGAAGGGCACGACGTGGTCGATCTCCAACCCCTTGCGCTCAGCACAGCCGGGGATCACACAGACCGGGTCACGGGCCTCGAGGGCGCTGCGCACGTGGGCCGGGATGGTGCGCCCGGCGTGGGCCACGGCCACCACGTCGACCCCCTTGGTCACCAGCACCTTGAGGATGCAGTCCGCGGCCAGGGCCCGGGCCGCGGCCACGGGGATGGGGCCCACGCCGGCGATGTCGCACGTCTCGCCCTCCTCCACGTGGCCCCGCACCAGGGCGGCGTGGTCGACCCGCACCTGCACCATGGCCGCCGGCCCCTTGCTCGGCTCGGCTCGGCCTTCGGCCAGCGCCACCAGGGCGTCGGCCGCATAGGCCTCGTACGGCTCCCGGCGCCCGTCGCCGGCGGGCGGTGGCAAAGACGCTCCGGCGCTGGGCGTCGATGGCGGCGAGCAGCTTGGCCCCGTCGTCGGGACACAGCCGGGCCTGCAGGCACAGCGCCCCCTCGCCGTCGCTCCAGTGGCGCAGGTAGCGATGGGCCCGTATCCGCTCGTAGGCCGCCCGCGCCTCGGTTCCCTCCGCCCGCACCGCCCGGCAGCGCTGCTGCAACGCCGGCAGCGACTCCGACCCGGCCGCGGCCACCAGCTCCGACTCGACCGCGGGGCGATCCCCGGCGGCGGAGACGATCGAGCTGGCCTGGGCCACCGACAGCTTCCCCGAACGCAACGCCTCGGCGGTGGCCGGCAGGTCATCGAGGCGACGGGCCGTCTCCAGCGTCTCGACCGCCGAGCGGACCGACGACCCGCAGGTGGCGGCCACCAGGTGCGCCGCCGAGCGAGCACCCCGGCTCTGCCAGGCCCGGGTCACCTCCACCTGGCGGGCGGCCAGGGCCTTGCCCGCCGCCACCAGCCGCTCCATCTCCCCGAACAGCTCCAACGCCCGAATCGCAGCCTCGCCGTCGAGGCCCGCCGGCTCGAAGCCCGCCACGACCGCCCGCAGTGCCGATGCGATCCCTACCAGTCCACCGCCTTCCCCCTCATCCGGCATGCCCTCATGCTATCGAACGTACGTTCGTATGTCAAGCCCACGGGTGGGCCGGCGGCGCCCAGCGGAAACCGGGGCGCGGCGTCGAGAATCCGCTACCGCGATCCCGATGAAATCCTCGACGAGCTCGTGCCCGAGATCACTGGATCGACGAACGAACCAACGAGATCTACGAATGGCTGGCGCCCGACATGCAGGATGCACCGGCGGACATCGTTCGGTTGGGACCTCGGACCTGCTCGCCCGTCCTCGGGTGGGCCGGCATAGTCGACCGCGTCGACACACGACCGTCGAGCCCGACACCTGGGAACCCCAGCGGTGAACGGCTCGTCGGGGGCACCCTCCGGCTCACCCCCCTGGGCCGGTGGTGACTCGGGACTTCCGCCGATTGGTGACGAGGCCCCGCGGCCTCGGTCGGCCGGCGTCAGGCATCGAGGTGGCCGGGATGTTCGACCCGCAGGTCGCCCATCGGGAAGGCGTCGGTGTTGTGGGTGAGAAGCACCGCCCCGTGGGCCCGTGCGGTTCCTGCGATGAGCGCATCCGGGGTCTGAATGGTCCGGCCGCGACTCGCCCATTCCGCCTGGTAGCGCCCCGGCCCGGTGCGAAGCCGCCCTCGGCCAGCAGCCGGGCCATCACCGGGCGGAAGCGGGCTCGACGTCGGTCATGTCTGTCCTGCAGTGCGATGGATCTTGAGTCCCGTGTGACGCGGCAATCAGGTCAAAATCTCGGTCGTGGTGCAGGACGGCCAGATCGGAGCGCAGGGCGACCGTGGCGATGAGGCAGTCGCTGAGCGCTCGGACCGTCGACCCCGCTCGTCGGCACTGCCGGTACAACGTCGCCGCCGCCTCGTAGTCCCCGAGTCCTTCGACGGGCACGTACTGGCATCGGGCGATGAGGCGCCGGAGCCGCGTGAGATCACCGTCGTCCCGGGCACCAGCCAGCACCTCCATGACCACGGCGTCGGTGGTCTGCACTTCGGCGTCCGCCTCGAGGAGCCGACGAACGGTGCGGTGCGCCTCGCTGCCTGTCGCCCGGAGATATTCGACCCAGGCGGAAGTGTCGATAAGCGTCACTCAGCGAGCGACGGTGTGTCGCGACGCATCTCGGCGAGATCCCCTTGCCAGCCGCTGCCTTCCATCTCGAGGGCCTCGTCGCGGCTCATGGCGTCGCCCACGAGGCGCCGTAGGGCGAAATCAACTGCGGCCCGCTTGGACCGCAATCCGTAGCGGCGCATGGCCTCGGTGACGAGGCCCTCGTCGATCTCGATGTTGGTCCGACCCATTACACTATGGTACACCCATAGGCGCACAGAGACGCGCGACGTGGTGACTTGCGCACACGTGGGGCGGCGCGATGTGCGGGCACACCCTCGAAAGAAGCATCGCCTCAGCGGCGGCGCACGTCGCCCACGCGAATCGGACCGCTCGCAAAAGGCCGCCGGGAACTCGAACACCCAAGGGCCTCGTGCCCGTCGGCCCAGCTCGTGTTCACTTCGCCGACTCAAGCCGGACTAGCCGATCTCTTGGAGCGGACGACGGGATTCGAACCCGCGACCCCAACCTTGGCAAGGTTGTGCTCTACCACTGAGCCACGTCCGCGATGCGGCTCCAGATCCTACCAAACGGTCCCGGCGAAGCACCCGCCAAGGGCGCCAATCAGCGGCCGGTATGCCCGAACCCGCCCTCGCCCCGCTCCGACGAAGGGAGCTCGGCGACCTCGACGAAGGCGGCCTCGTCGATCCGTTGCACCACCAGTTGGGCGATCCGGTCGCCCCGGCGGACGACGTAGTCACCGGTGCGGGAGGTGTTGACCAGCGCCACTCGCAGCTCCCCCCGGTACCCGCAGTCCACCAACCCCGGCGAGTTGAGGACGGTCACCCCGTGGCTAACGGCGAGCCCGCTGCGAGGCAGGACGAAGCCGGCGTAGCCCTCGGGAATGGCCACCGCGACCCCCGTCGAAACGACCGCCCGTCCCCCACCGGCGGGCAGCATGACCTCCTCCCGGGCCACCAGGTCGGCCCCCGCATCCCCGGCGCGGGCGTAGGCGGGCAGCGGGAGGTCGGGGTCGAGGCGGACCAGCGGGATCTCGATCATCGGAGGGCAGCCTACGATCGCCTCCATGCTGGCCTGGATCGACCTGGAGATGACCGGGCTCGACCCGACGACCGAGGTGATCGTCGAGATCGCGGTCCTTGTCACCGACGACGACCTCGAGATCGTGGCCGAGGGCCCCGACCTGGTCGTGTCCCAGCCGGCCGCGAAGCTGGCCGCCATGGGCGACGTCGTCAGGCGGATGCACGCGTCCAGCGGCCTCACCGCCGCGGTCGAGGCGTCCACCATGTCGCTGGAGGACGCTGGCGAGCAGGTGCTGACCTTCCTGCGCCAGCACATCTCCCAGCCGGGGATGGTGCCCCTGTGCGGCAACTCGATCGGCACCGACCGGCGCTTCCTGGCCGCCTACCTGCCCGAGCTCGAGCGCTTCTTCCACTACCGGTCGGTGGACGTCTCGACGGTGAAGGAGCTGTGCCGGCGCTGGTACCCCGACACCTACGCGGCGGCCCCGTCCAAGGCCAGCGCCCACCGGGCGCTGGACGACATCCGGGAGAGCGTCAAGGAGCTGCGCTACTACCGGGAGCAGATCTTCCGCCCCCCGACGCCTGACCCACCGGCCCCCGCATCAACCGAACCGGAGACGGGCAAACCCTCGTGACCCGCTGGGCCTACCTCGACCACCCGGGGCCACTGGCGTTCGCCCACCGGGGGGGCGCCAGCGAGTTCCCCGAGAACACCATGCTGGCCTTCGAGGGCGCCGTCCGCCTCGGCTACCGCTACCTGGAGACCGACGTCCATGCCACGGCCGACGGTGTGCTGGCCGCCTTCCACGACGACGTCCTCGACCGAGTCACCGACTGCAGCGGGCGGGTGGGCGACCTGGCCTGGTCGGCGGTGTCCCAGGCCCGCATCGGCACTGAGCCCATCCCCCTCCTGGAGGACATCCTCGGCGCCTGGCCCGACGTGCGAGTCAACGTCGACGCCAAGGACGACGCCTCGGTGCCATTGCTGGCCGCGGTCATCGAGCGGGCGGGCGCCCACGACCGGGTGTGCGTGGGGTCGTTCTCCGAGGGCCGGGTGCGCCGGTTCCGGCGGCTGACGGGCGGTCGGGTGTGCACGTCCATGGGGCGGTCGGCCATCGCCCGCCTCCGCACGGCCAGCTACGGACCACCGACGTGGCCGTTCGGGGCCGGGTGCGTCCAGGTGCCGGTGCGACGGGGACGAATCCTTATCGCCGACAGCCGGTTCGTCGCCGCCGCCCACCGCCGGGGCCTGCAGGTCCACGTCTGGACGATCGACGACCCCGACGAGATGGGGCGCCTGCTCGACCTCGGCGTCGACGGCATCATGACCGACCGGCCGGCGGTCCTGCGGGAGGTGTTGGAAGGACGCGGCCAGTGGGCCGGCCGGGAGTGACCGTCACACCCCCTCGGTAGCCTCGCCAAGGATGGGACTGGAGCTCACGGCCGAGCAGCGGCGGGTCGTCGACCACGACGGCGGTCGCCTGCGGGTCCTGGGCGGCGCGGGCAGTGGCAAGACCACCGCCCTCCTGGCCCGGTATCGCCGCCTTGTCACCGCCGGCGCCCGTCCGTCGTCGGTGCTGGTGCTGTGCCGCACCCGGGCCGCGGCCGGGCGCTTTCGTGACTCGGTGCTCCCCCACCTGGCCGGCGGCTTCGATTCCCTGCCCATCACCACCTTCTTCGGACTCGCCTATGACCTGGTCAGCCGATATTCGGCGCCGGTCACACTGCTCACCGGGGCCGACCAGCGCCACTTCGTCGCCCGCCTGTTGACGGCCGATGACCCGGCCGACTGGCCCGTCCTCGGACACCTCCTCGGGCGTCCCGCGCTGGCCGGGGAGGTGGCCGAGGGACTGCTGCACCTCCAGGCGGGCGCCATCGAGGACGCCTCGCGGGAAGGGCCGTGGCCGGAGCTGGTCGCCTTCGCCGAGCGGTACCGGTACGCGCTGGCCGCCGGGGGCCGTCTGGACGCGACCGGCCTGCTCGCCCGGGCGGCCGACCTGCTCGCCGATCCGACCGTGGCCGACGCCGAGCACTCCCGGATGGGGCACGTGCTGATCGACGACCACGAGGCTGCTACGCCACCGATGGCCACCATCCTCGACCGGCTTCCTGCCGGGGACGTCGTCGTCGCCGGCGACCCGGAGGGGGCGTGCGGCGGCTTCCCGGGCGCCCACCGCCGGTACCTGAGCCAGTTTCGAGCCGACGTCGACGTCGACCTGGCCGGCAACCGGTTCCGTCAGCCGGACCGGCCCGTCCTGATCACCACCCGCCACCCGTCGTTGGAGCCGGAGGCGGTCGCCGGCGAGCTGCTCGCCGCCCGCGCCGCCGGGGTGGCCTGGTCCGACATGGCCGTGCTCGTCCGCCGCCCGCGCCACCGGGCGCGCGCCATCGCCCGGGCCCTGGCCCGCCACGGGGTGCCCGCCCAAGCGTCGGTGGCGGCGTCTGCCGGGGACGATCCGGTGGTGGGCAGCGTGGTCGACATGCTCCGGTGGATCGACGGCGACGCCACCGCCCTCGACCGCCTGCTGGTGTCCCCCCTCTCCGGCCTCGACGCGGTCGAGGCCCGCCGCATCCGGCACCAGGCACGGACGGCCGGCACCCCGATCGAGGACGACCCCCGGGTCGCCGGCCTGGTCGCCCTCCGGGAGCAGGTGACCGCCGGCGCTGCCACTTTCGACACCGCCGCCGACCTGGCCTTTCGCGTCTGGCAGCACGGCCTCGCCCATC
Source organism: uncultured Acidimicrobiia bacterium (assembly GCA_963765955.1). Taxonomy (GTDB): domain Bacteria; phylum Actinomycetota; class Acidimicrobiia; order Acidimicrobiales; family AC-14; genus JAXDMK01. The sequence continues at coordinate 22,085 of CAVXYA010000003.1, read as the reverse complement.
TTGTCGACGTCGACGACCCAGGCTCCGACGACAGCGTGCTCGACAGCCTGGTGGCGTTCCTCGACGGCCTCCAGCGAGAGGCGGAGCGCGATCCCGGCGCCCGGCTGGCCGACGTCCTGGCCGACCTCGACGAGGAGGGCTCCTCCGCCGATCCGCCGATGGCCGACCCGTGGCGGGTCACCACCGCCGCCAACAGCACCGGCGCCGACGCGGTCACCATCACGGCAATCCTCGACGCCGCGGGCCGGGAGTGGCACACCGTGGTGATCGCCGGCTGCGTGGAAGGCGAGCTGCCCGCCCTTGGGAACCGCGACCGGATCTTCGACATAGATTCGACACCCCAGGCCGAGAGGCGTCGCCAGACCCTGGCCGAGGAGCGGCGGCTGTTCGCCCTCGCCTGCTCCCGGGCCACGTCCCGCCTGATCGCCACCGCCGGCCCCGAGCCGGGCGTGCTCCTCAGCCGCTTCGTCGAAGGATGGGACCCGGCCGAGGTTCGCATCCCGATCGCTCCGGGCCGAATCCCTGCGTTCCGTCGGCCCACCGTCAACCCGGTGCCGATCGCCACCGACGCCGGCCTGGCCCTGTCGGCATCCCAGCTCGACACCTACGACGACTGCCCGCTGCGCTACGCCTACCGCTACGTGCTGCGGGTGACCGACGAAGGAGGGGTCCGGGCCGACCTGGGCACGCTCGTGCACGAGGTGCTGGCCCGCTTCCTCGACCCGGTCACAGCCGACCAGCGGCCCCGCACCCGGGAGGCGCTCATGGCCATGGCCGAGCACATGTGGCGCCACGACATCGCCCGCTACCGGCCCCAGGTCGACGAGGCCCGACGCGACTTCTTCGCCATGCTCGAGTCGTGGTGGCAGATCGAGGGCGAGGGACCCCTTGCGCCCGAGGTCCTGGCCGTGGAGCGCCGGTTCGATATCGAGGTGGGGGGCCACCGGCTGCGTGGTTTCATCGACCGCATCGACCGGGTCGAACTGGCCGACGGGAGCCACGGCCTGCGCATCGTCGACTACAAGACGGGCAAGAAGGAGCCCCGCCCGGGCGAGACCGACGACAACATCCAGCTCGCCGTCTACCACCTGGCGGCCACCCGCGACCCAGAGCTCGCCGTGCACGGACCGGTCACCGAGCTTCGCCTGTTGTTCCTTCGCTCGATGCGGGCGTACGACCAGGAGGTCACCGCCGGGCACGCCGAGGCGACCGAGAAGCGCATCCTCGAGGTGGCCGGGCACATCCGGGCCGAGGAGTTCGAGCCGTCGGTCGACGCCAACTGCCGGTGGTGCTCGTTCCAACGGCTGTGCCCCATCCAGCCCGAGGGGCGGGAGGTCGTCTCGTCGTGGCCGTGACCACCGCGCCACACGTCGGCTTCGTCCCCACGCCCGAGCAGCGGGAGGCCATCGAGGCCCCCCTGGAGGCCCAGCTGCTGGTGGCGGGGGCGGGGGCGGGCAAGACGACGGTGATGGCCCAGCGCATCCTCCACCTGGTGCGGTCGGACGCGGTCACCGGCGAGCAGGTCCTCGGCCTTACGTTCACCAACAAGGCGGCTCAGCACCTCAAACAGGCCGTGCGCACGGTGCTCGGGCCCGACACCGACGTCACCATCGCCACCTACCACTCGTTCGGCGCGTCGCTGGTGGCCGACCACGGTCTTGAGCTCGACCTGGCCCCCGGCACCAAGGTCCTCAACCGGGCCCAGTCGTGGCAGCTCCTGTTCGCGGTGTTCGACGAGTTCCGCTTCGACCGCCGCAGCACCCTGTCGCCCGAGTTCGTCCTCAACGACGCCCTGGCCCTCGCCTCCCGCTGCGCCGACCACCTGGTGCCGATCGACGAGGTCGAGGCCGACTGCCATCTGGTGATGGAGAAGGGCCGGTGGATGGGGATGCGTAACACCGCCGCCTCCCGCCTGGAGCTGTGCCAGGTGGTCGCCGCCTACGAGCGCCGCAAGCGGGAACGCAACCTGCTCGACTTCGGCGACCAGGTGGGACTGGCGGTTCGCCTCCTGGAGGAGAACCCCGACGTGGCGGTCGAACTGCGGCAGCGGCACCCGGTGGTGCTCCTCGACGAGTACCAGGACACCAACTTCGCCCAGCGTCGCCTGCTCCAGCTCCTCTACCCGCCGGGCTCCGCGGTCACCGCGGTGGGCGACGACATGCAGTCGATCTACGCCTTCCGCGGTGCCCACCTGGTCAACATCCTGCGCTTCAAGGACCACTTCCCCCCGGTGCGGATCCGCCAGCTGCAGACCACCTTCCGCTTCGGCGCCAGCCTGGGCACGCTGGCCAACCGCATCCAGGAGCACGTGGTCGAGAGCCTGCCCAAGGTCCTCCGTCCCCGCCCCGACGCCCCCGACACCGCCATCGAGTGCTTCCTGGCCTCCGACGACGCCGAGGAGGGGGCGGCCATCGCGGCCGACATCGTGACTCGCGGCGGGCCTTGGTCGGACGTGGCTGTGTTGTGCCGCAAGCGGCGATTGATCCAACCGATCGTGGCCGCCCTCGAGGAGCGGCGGGTGCCGGTGGAGGCGGTGGGCACCAGTGGCCTCCTCGACCGGCCCGAGGTGGTCGACGTGGTCGCCTGGCTCGAGGTTCTGGCCGACCCGTCGACGTCGGTCGCCCTCCTCCGGCTCCTCGGGGGGCCCCGGTACCGGGTCGGGCTGCGCGACCTGGCCGCCCTGTCCCGCCACAGCCGCACGCCGGGCGAGCCCGCCGCCGACGGCGCCGTCGACCCGCCGCCGGTGGTGGAGACGATCCTGGCCGACGCCCTGGCCGGTGTGGCCGACGCCCCCGGCCTGTCCGACGAGGCCCGCGACCGCCTGGCCGCGTTCGACGTCGAACGGCGCCACCTGGCCGACCAGGCCCGGCGCCTGCCCGTGCTCGGCCTGGTGGAGGCCATCCTGGCCCGCACCGGTCTGTGGCAGGCGGCCGGCACCCTCGGCCGCCAGAACCTCCTGCGCTTCCTCGACCTGGCCGAGCGCTTCCAGCCGGTCGAGGGCGACCCCGGGCTGGCCGCGTTCGTCGAGTACCTCCACCTCCTCGACGAGTCGGAGGAGGACCTGGCCGAGGCCCACTTGGGCGACGCCGACGCGGTCCGGGTGATGACGATCCACCAGGCCAAGGGCCTGGAGTTCGCCACCGTGTACGTCCCCGGGCTGGCCGGGGCCCGGGGGCCGTCCCGGATCTTCCCCGACGGGCGTCCGGGCGAGAACGCCCTCGGCAACTCGTCGGCCCTGCCGTGGTGGCTGCGGGAGGACGACGAGGGCTTCCCGCCCATCGCCACCGCCCGGATGTCCGACATCGAGGAGGTCATCCGCCGGCGCAAGCTCGACGAGGAGTGGCGTCTCCTCTACGTGGCCTGCACCCGGGCCCAGCGCCGCCTGGTGTGCTCGGCCGCCCACTGGTACCCGGGGGCGGCCGAGCCCCAGGGCCCGTCGGAGTTCTACGACTTCGTCGCCGGCCAGACCGACATCGTCACCGAGTGGTTCCGCCACGACGCGGCCACCGTCGACCCCGAGGTGGCGGCCAAGGAAAGGTTCCGAGCCGCGGCCGCCCGCCGGTACCCTGATCCGGTGGCGTCCGAGCTCGCCGGCCAGCTCCGCCTCGACTCGGTGCTGGCCGACCCCGACCCGGCAGCCGCGGCCCGCAGCCCGCAGCCGCCGTCACGCCCCGACCACCCTCTCGGTCACTGGACTGGTCACCTACGCCCGCTGCCCGAAGCAGTTCTACTGGAGCGTCGTGCGGCCCCTGCCCCGCCGCTCGACGCCTGCCGCCCGCCTGGGCACCGAGGTCCACAAATGGATCGAACAGCGGGCCGGCCGCCAGCTCCGCCTCCTCGAGCCCGACGGCGCCGACGACTTCGACGGCGGCGATCCCGACGGGCTGTCACACGGATTGGTGGCCGGCGGTGCCGGTGTGGTGGGCCGGCTCAAGGCCTCGTTCCTGGCCAGTCCCTGGGCCGCTCTTGACCCTGTGCGGGTCGAGGCCCCGTTCGCCCTGGCGCTCGGGGGCCACCTGGTGCGGGGCCGGATCGACGCTGTCTACGAGCGTGACGGCCGCCTCGAGCTGGTCGACTTCAAGACCGGGCGACCCCCCGCCGGCGGCGATGGCGGGGCCGCGGTGCAGCTCGATCTCTACGGCCTGGCCGCGCTCGACACGTGGGCGTCCGAGCCCGGCCGCCTGCGCACCACCTACTGCTGGCTGCGCACAGACGGCCCGCCGATCGTGGAGAGCACCGAGTGGGACGACGAGGTGGCGGCTCGGGTCCGGCTCCGGGTGGCTCGCACCCTCGACGCCCTGGCCGCCGGCCGCTGGCGCCCCTCACCGGGACGATGGTGCGGGGGCTGCGACTTCCTGGCCGTGTGCCCCGAGGGCAAGGCGGTCTCGAAACCCTGAGGTTCTTTCTCGGGAATAGTTGAACGTACAACAACCTTGTACCTGGTGTAGGTAGTTGAACGTTTTACCAACCGAGGGGGACATCATGACACTCGCCACACCCACCACGACCACACTGTTGCCCGCCGGCACCTGGAACATCGATCCTGCCCACTCCAGCGTCGAGTTCTCCGTGCGCCACCTGATGATCTCGAAGGTGAAAGGCAGCTTCAAGACGTTTTCCGGCACGGTCACCATCCCCGACGACCCCTTCCAAGCGTCGCTCCAGGTCGTCATCGACCCCACCTCGATCGACACCGGCGACGCCGCCCGCGACCAGCACCTCCGGTCGGCCGACTTCTTCGAGGTCGAGAAGTACCCGGTCGCCGAGTACCGCTCCACCGGCGTCCGCGCCGCGGGCGACGGCTACGTCATCGACGGGCAGCTGACCCTCCACGGGGTCACCCGCCCGGTGGCGTTGAACCTGGAGTTCGACGGTGTCGGCGGCGACCCGTGGGGCAACACCCGGGCCGGGTTCGCGGCCACGGCCGAGATCAACCGGCGTGACTTCGGCATCGACATCACCATGCCCCTGGAGACGGGCGGCGTCGTGGTGGGCGACAAGATCAAGCTCAGCATCGACGTCGAGCTGGTCCTCGCCGCTTCGTAAGCAACGACCCCGCCTCGGAGGCCGATCGGCACCCGCCGGTCGGCCTCCGTCGCGTCCGCCCCCTACCGGCGGACGACGGTTCCGATTACAATCTGGGCTGTGACGTGGGCGGACGCACGGCGGAGGTTGGCTTCGGCATGGAGCCCGGCCGGAGCCGTCACCTCGTTCGTCGTCCTGGCCACGGTCGTCGTGATCGGCGCCGAGCCCGCCGGAGCCCAAGCCGCTCCGGCCGACGACTCCAACGCCATCACCCGGATCACCACCGCCATCGACGACCTGCGCAAGCTTGGCTTCGGCGCGTTGGCGACAGGTCTCACCGCGATCGGGCTCGTCCTCGTCCCCACCGTGCTCTGGCGCATGGCGAAGGCCAAACGATCGATCCAACTGGTCGTCGACGACCTCAAGGACGGGACTGGCGACCAAACCGTGATCGGCCGGCTCAGCGGCCTGACTCCTGTGTTTCGAGAGGAGGTGGCCAAGAGTCTCAAGGTCCTCAGTGACCACGCCCGCCGCACCGTGTCGCTGGCGCGGCTTGAAGGGGTCAAGCTCAGCCGGTCGCCGTTCGCACCCCGCAGCGCGCCGGACGTCACCGCCCAGGCTTTGGCCGAATCCCTCTCCGCCCTTGCCACCGAGCCAGGCAAGCCCGTCGTCACCTTCCTCGGCCAACTCCTCCTCCGACCGAAGGGGACGAAGGTCACCGCGACGCTGCTGTGCCGCGGCACCTCACCCGGCGTGCTCGGCATCTCGGTGGGGATCGTCGACCTCCGGGACGAGGGGGCACCGTTCTGGCGGACAGTGTGGGAGGAGCGTTCACGTCCCAGGAAACGCCAGACGAAACGGGAACCACCTACCGCGGCGGTCCAACCTCCGGGCGCGACTCCGGACGCCTCGGCGGCAAACCGCGCCGCCGAGTTCCTCCGAGTAGGAGTGGAGCTCGAGGAGGTCGGCCTGTTGGAGGATGCCCTACCGCACCTCGAGGAGGCCCTGAGATCGGCGCGAGCTTCGAGCCCGGGTGCTGACCTTGATGCTTTCTCGGAGGCGCTGACCAGGTTGAACGCCAAGATGCGGATACAGGCCCAGGGTCGAGCGTCGTACCGGCTGGGGCAACACCTCGAGAGCGCGGGGCGCAGTGGGGAGGCGCTCAATGCGTACGTGGAGGCGCTACCACTCGCATTCCACGCCGAGGCTCGCCAGCATTGGGCCACCGCGATGGCGGCGGAGACGGTGGAGCAGGCACGCTCGCTCATCGTGTTGGCGAGTCTCATCACCGAGCACGCCCACGGCCGGGACGAGGGCGCGGGCGGCTCACCCGGGCCGGGGTTGGGACGCCCGAGGCGCTCGCGGAGCGGATGAGTTGGCCGCCATCGAGGCCCTGGCCCTCGCCCGCGCCGCCCGTTCGGCACTCGATCGCCCGCTATGACGGGGCCAGGCGCTCGCCGAACGGTGCCTCGCCGTGGACCCCTCGAACGCGGACGCCTTGGCTGTGCAGGCTGCCATCCTCGACGCCTCTCCGCCCGATGACGAGCAGGCACGGCAGACGGCTGCGCACCTGCAGCTCGCCCGGACCTACCGGAGGCGGGGAGGTTCGACGACGCCATCGTCGAATTCAGTGCCGCGCTGACGTCCTGTCCCACTTCCGTCGAGGCGAGGTCGGGTTTGGCAGACGTGGTCGCTTCGCAGCAGAGCCTCGATGAGCGTATCGGCCAATTGTTGCCGCAGGCGGGTGCCGCGCTCGGCGTCGAGCTGCTGCGCCGCCAGTTGCTCAGCGAACAAGCCAGCCGGTCCTGGTACCGGGTCTCTCCGATCGCGGCGATGCAGCTGGGTCTCAGGCGGGCGAGGGACGACGATGCCTGCCGGAACGAGGGCATGATCTGCAACTTCATCGGGATGACGCTCCAGGTCTTTAAGGGCTACGGAGTGCAGTTCCTGGACTTCAGCATCTCCGAGCTCCAGTTGGCGGTCGAGCGAATACCCGACTACTACCAGCCGCACGAGAACCTGGCCGACACCTACGTGTTCAAGGCCAAGAAGCTGGTGGCTCAGGGCGTCCCCGCCGACAACCTTGAGGTCGTGAGGAACCTCCGGTGGGGAATAGAGCACTACGGGAGGGCTCTCGAGGTCCTCAAAGGATCACCTCTGCACGGAAAGCCGGAGGGCGATGCGGTGAGGCGTCTCCTGCTCATTGACCAGGCTGTCGCCCTGATGCTAGAGGGACCCACCAAAGACCTGACCGGGGCCCGTGCCTACCTGAACCAGGCCACGGAGGGCTGGACGCGAGCGGGGAACCGGCGCCCGCGCCCTCCTGAATTTAGCGGCGGCTTGTGGCCAGCTCCTGATCGCCGATACTCGAAAGCCTCACCAACCTCCAAATCCAGGCCTGCTCCGCCTGGGCCGAGGTCTGCGGCGCACGGCTCGCCCGGGACGGAGCCCGCCTGTATCGGGCCGGCATCAACCACGACGAGGATCTGCTCGTCGTGCTACAGGGCCTTCCTCTCGAACAGCTCAAGTCCGCCCTGCGGTCGTGCCAGACCTCTATCGACACGTTGCTCCGGCCGGGGTCTCGACAACCATCGGGCAGCCCGCGACGGCCAAGTGGCCGCCCTACCGATCTCCAGCAGCTTCGGAGCCGTCGCACGCGGGCGCCGACCCGCAACGACCGCCCGGGCTCGACCCCGTCACACCGCCCGCCAGCAGCCCTCCACCGCCGCTCACCGGGCGTCCGCTGCCCCTTCTCGCCCGCTCACCTGGGCTGTCCACCTGACCACGACCGGCACCAGTCGGACGCCCTGGTCCACCCGGTCGAGGTCGAAGCACGACACGTGGGCTTCGGCTGCCGACCCGTCGAGAAAGCGGCGCCAGTGGCCAACCCGCCCGTGCTTAACCGGCGGTCGTCGAAATCGGTGTGCTGATCGGAACTGGGAGGCTTGCGGTACGCGTGGCCGCTGGTCATTCCGCTCTCCGTCGGCCTCGCGGTCCTCTGGTGCGCCGCCGTCCGATGGGCCCCGCGAAATGCCTGGTGTGTCGGCGCCAGGATGGTTGTGACCGGCGCTTTTCTCACCCTCGTCCTGTTCCTGGTCCTCGGGGTTTGGTTGGCATCTGCGACCTCTCCGTATCGGGCCCGTGGCCACTGCTCCGCCGCTGAGCGTCGCCCTGGCCGGTCCGCCGTCGCTCTTTTGCCGCGAGACCAGGTGAAACGGTTCAAGCCGTAGCCGTCGCCGTCGCGCCCGCCTGGACCGCCCTAGATGACGACCACCAGGGCGTCGGGCTCGACCCGGACCGAGAGCACGCGGCCCTTGCCCACCAGCTCACCGTCGAGGCGGAGGGGGAGGGCCCGTTCGAGCTCGACCTGCACCGCCGCCGCCCGCCGCTCCCGGATCCCGGGATGGGGCAGGTGGGCGCCGCCGGGCAGCCGGGCCCGCACGGCCAAGAGCTGCCCCGGCTTCAGGCGCACGTCGTAGGTGTCGAGCAGGCCGTCGCCCGGATGGGCCCGGGGGCCGGCGTTCCACGGGCCGAGGAACTGGGCGTTCATGGCCACGAAGGCCCGGGTCCACAGGCGGGTGCGGGCCACCAGGGACGCCACGAAGAGGTGGATGCGGCCGTCGGCCAGCACCACGCCCAGGTCGACCGGGAACCGCACACCGACGAGGTCGGCCCCCGTCCCCCCGCCCAGGGTGCGGCAGAGGTCGCCGCCGAGCAGGCCGAGGGGCGGGTACGGCCGGCGCTCCCGACGGGCGTCCTCCAGCACGGCCCGGGCCTCGGCGTCGGACCGCACCACGACCAGGCCGTCCGGTACCGGCCCCGGCTCCCCGTACGGCGACCCCTTGGCGATCGGCATCCTCGGCTACCGCTGCGAACTGGTGACACTTCGGGGCGCCCTGGCGCCCACCAACGTCACCAGTTCGGGCATGGTGCGCCTCAGACCACCGACGAGGCGGCCACGACGCCCCGGAACAGGCGGTCGGCGGCCTCCCCGGCGGCGTCGGCGGTGCCCTTGTCGGGCGCGATCTCGGCCAGCTGGCGCAGGAGGTCGATGAGCTGCTTGACGTTGCGGACGAAATCGCCCCCGGTGACCACCTCGTCGGCGATGACGTCGGCCAGCTCGTCACCCGACGCCCACCCGTGGGCGGCGGCGAAGAACCCGGGGTCGGGCATGCGGGTCAGCGGCAGCCCGGCCGCGGCCTCGGCCGCGTTGAGGTCGGACGCCAGCCGCTCCAGCTCGATCCACTTCCGCTGCACCTTGCCCGACGGGAACCAGGCCTTGGGCTCTTCAGCCGACGAGCCGCCCCCCTCGCCCCGCCGGTGACCCGACACCCGCCGGGCCTGGAACGTGAACGACGAGGCCAGGGCGGCCAGGGCCGACGGGTCGAGGTCGTCGAACAGGCCGTCGCCCAGGCCGTGGGCGATGAGCAGGTCGCACTCGTGATAGATGCGGGTCAGGCGGCGGCCGGCGTCGGTGAGGGTCCAGCCGTCCACGTAGCCCCACACGTCGAGGATGCGCAGCACCCGGTCGAACTGGCGGGCCAGGGACTCAGTGCGCCCCTCGATGCGCCGTTCCAGCCGGCGCAGGTCCTTCTCCAGCCGCTCCGCCCGCTCGGCCGCCCGCAGGTGCCGGCGGAGGTCGGGGCAGTCGGCCACCGGATGCGCTTCCGGGGCGGTGGCGGCCCTCCGGGGCGTCATCCCCTCCGAGGCGTCGCCGGGGCCGGAGCCGGTGCGGGCCTTGACCTTGGTCAGGGCCTGGGCCACCTCCCGTTGGAAGGCGGCGTTGCGGGGAGCGAAGGGCGTGGGCAGGTCGATGTGGGCGACCTTGCGGGGCGGCGACGTGAAGTCGCGAGCGGACAGGGTGAGGTAGCGCCGGTCGGGGGTGATCGCGCCCAGTCGCACCTCCGAGCCCCGCCGGCGGGCGGTCGAGAGCACCGCCACCCGTCCCGCCGACTTCCCGCCCGAGAGCAGGAGCACGTCCCCCGGGCGCACCTTCTCCAGCGCCTCGACCACCGCCCGCTGCTGGGCCGACCCCCGCCCGCCGCCCAGACCGGCATGGCCGCCCTGGCCGTGGCCGTGGCGGCCGCCGTCCGCCTCCTCCGCCTGCCGCAGCCGCCGCCGGTACTCCTCGACGTCGCCCAGCTCGCAGACGGCCTCGGCCCGGGCCGCCTCCATCAACGACTGGCTGCGCTCCACCTGCCGCTCGAGGCGGACGACGTCGCGGTCGACCCGGTACTGGGCGAAGGAGAGGTTGAGCAGGTGGTGGGCCGACTCGGGCGTGTACCGCCGCACCAGGTTGACGGCCATGTTGTAGGTGGGCCGGAACGACGAGGTGAGGGCGTAGGTGCGGGTCGACGCCAGCCCGGCCACCTGGTCGAAGGGCACGAACGGCGACCACAGGACGACGGCGTGGCCCACCTCGTCGATCCCCCGCCGCCCGGCCCGCCCGGTGAGCTGGGTGTACTCGCCGGGGGTGAGGAACTCGTGCTTCTCGCCGGTGAACTTGGAGAGCTTCTCGATCACCACCGTGCGGGCGGGCATGTTGATGCCGAGGGCCAGCGTCTCGGTGGCGAACACCACCTTGACCATCCCCGCCTCGAAGCAGGTCTCCACCACCTCCTTGAACGGGGGCACCATCCCCGCATGGTGGGCGGCGAAGCCCGCCTCCAGGCCGGCCATCCACTCCCGGTACCCCAGCACCTCGAGGTCGTCGTCCGACAAGCCGGCGGTGCGGGCCTCGGCGATGGTGCGGATGGCGTCGCGCTCCTCGGGGATGGTGAGGCGCATCCCGGTCATGAGGCACTGGCGGACGGCGTCGTCGCAGGCGGCCCGGCTGAAGATGAAGAAGATCGCCGGCAGCATGCCCTCCCGGTCGAGCCTCTCGACCACCTCGCCCCGCCGGGGCGTCTGCAAGCCGCCTGACGACCGCCGCTGCGGGCCCCGGTACGACACCGCGTGGGCCACCCGGGCGTCGAGCTTCACCGCCTCCGGGTTGGGTTTGCCGTCGACGAAGGTCGGGAGGAGCTTGAGCTCGTCGTCCTCCCGATCGCCCACCATGTAGAAGTGGTTGAGCTCCACCGGCCGCCGCTCCTCGATGATGGCGACCGTCAGCCCCCGCACCGTCTGGATCCAGTCGGCGAACTCCTCCGCGTTCGACACCGTCGCCGACAGGCACACCAGGTCGACCTCGGGCGGGGTGTGGATGATGACCTCCTCCCACACCGGCCCCCGGTACTGGTCCTGCAGGTAGTGGACCTCGTCGAGCACCACGTAGCGGAGGTCCTTCAAGGTCGGCGACGAGGCGTAGATCATGTTGCGCAGGACCTCGGTGGTCATCACCACCACCGGGGCGTCGCCGTTGATCGAGTTGTCGCCCGTGAGCAGGCCGACCTTGTCGACTCCATGGGCCCGGCCGAGGTCGTTGAACTTCTGGTTGGAGAGGGCCTTCAGGGGCGTCGTGTAGAACGCCTTGCCCCCCTCGTCGAGCGCCTTGGCCACCGCGTACTCGGCCACCACCGTCTTGCCCGACCCGGTGGGGGCGGCCACCAGCACCGAGTAGCCGGCGTCGAGAGCGTCGAGGGCCCGGACCTGGAACGGATCGAGCGCGAAGGGCAGGCCGGCCGAGAAGTCGTCCCGCTTCACCGCTTCAGCAACCTGCCGATGAGAATGGCGCCCTCGTAGAACAAGTACATCGGCCCGGCCATGGCGAAGAGGGAGTACGGGTCCTGGCTTGGCGTGATCACCGCGGCCACGGCGACGATGATCACGCACGCCGGCCGCCGCCACGAGCGCAGCTTCCGGCTGGTGACGACCCCCGCCAGCTGCAGGAACGTGAGCAGGACGGGGAACTCGAAGGCGATCCCGAAGGCCACCATCATCAGCGTGATCAGGCTCAGGTACTTGCCCGGCGAGAACATCGGGTCGACGTTGCTGCCACCCACCCCGATGAGGAAGCGCAAGGCCTGGGGGAAGGTGTACAGGGCCACCGTCGCCCCCAGGGCGAAGAGGAGCATCGACCCGAGGATGAAGGGAATGGCGAACTTCTTCTCGCTCTTGTGGAGTCCGGGCGTGATGAAGCGCCAGAGCTGCCAGAGCACCACCGGCGAGGCGATGAAGGCGCCGCCCCACGCGGCCACCTTGAGGCGGGCGGCAAACCCCTCGAGAGGATCGAGGATGATGAACTCGGTCTTGCCCGTGATCTCGGTGTAGGGCCGGATCAGGAACTCGAGGATCTGGTTGAAGAGGGCGAACGCCACCACCGCCCCCACCAGCAGGGCGATCACGGAGATGATCAGCCGGCGGCGGAGCTCGGTGAGGTGGGCGACGAGCGGGAGGCGCTCGCCGGTGTCGCGCTCGTCCTCGTTCGGGTCGTCCTCGATGATGGCGATGGGATCCGCCTACGGGCGGGCGGGATCGCCGGGCGGGGTCTCCGGCAGGTCGTCCAGCGAAGGACCGGGATCCCCGCCGGGCTCGCTCGGGGCTGCCACCCCCGTCGGGTCCGGATCTGGGTCGCCAAGCCCTGGGTCGACGGTGACGGACGGCTGGTCGACGGCGACGGTGACCGGCTGGACGACCTCGGAGCTCGACGGCTCGTCGTGGGATGCGACCGAGGTGGCGGTGCCGGACACGACCACCGGCTCGACGACGGTCGAGGCCATGGGAACGTCGACATCGAGGGCGCCCTGGACCTCGCTCTTCATGTCGTTGGCCCAGCGCCGGACCTCGGCCAGGGCCTTCCCCACCTGTCGGCCGGCCTCGGGCAGGCGCTTCGGGCCGAGCACGATGAGGGCGACGACCAGGATGACGAGGATCTCCGCCGGCCCCAGTGACGTCGGCACGGGCGCAGCCTACTGAGGGGGTGGCTCGTCGTTGGGGGCGCGCATCGCGGCCAGGTCGTCCCGAATCTTGCTGAGGCCGACACCGACATCGCGCAGTTCCTGCGTGCTCTCGACGAGCTTCTTTATGGAACGGCTGACGTCTCGAACCGACTTGAGCACGAGCAGCAGGGCGATGACGGCAATCGGCGCAATGACGAGGAAGGCGCCGGACATGACCCGATACTACCGAGCGCCCCCGGATTCGGTCCCGTCGCCGAACATGCGCCGGGCCAAGATGGGCGCGGAGATGACTGCGATCGAGTCCCTGCGCCACCCGCCGATCGCCTTCGCCCACCGGGGCGGGAGGGCCCACGCGCCGGAGAACACCCTGGAGGCGTTCCGCCTGGCCCTGCGGCTGGGGGCGACCGGCCTGGAGAGCGACGTGTGGCTCACCGCCGACGGCGTCCCCGTGCTCGACCACGACGGCCGGGTCCGGTCCCGGCGCCTGGGCCTGATGCGCAGCGCCCCCATCTCCACGATCCCCCGGTCGGGCCTGCCCGACCACGTCCCGACGCTGGGCGACCTCTACGCCGAGTGCGGCACCGGCTTCGAGCTCTGCCTCGACGCCAAGGACCAGGCCGCGGCCGAGGCGGTCGTGGCGGTGGCCCGGTCCGCCGGGGATGGCGAGGGCGCCCCCGGGCGGCTGTGGATCTGTCACCCCGACTGGCAGGTGCTCGCCGGCTGGCGCAAGGACGCCGACTTCGCCGACGTCCACCTGGTCGACAGCACCCGCCGGCGGGACATGCGCCAGGGCCCCGAGCGGCGGGCGGCCCAGCTGGCGGAGGCGGGCATCGACGCCGTCAACCTCCACTATACGGACTGCACCGGTGGCCTCACCGCCCTCTTCCACCGCTTCGAACGGCTCACCTTCGGCTGGGACGCCCAGCACGAGCGCATCATCCGGGACCTGGTGCGCATGGGGATCGACGGCGTCTTCAGCGACCACGTCGACCGCATGGTGGACGCCATGGGCCTGCTGCCCTGACGACCCGGACGGGCCGGGGCTGCCCGTCAGTCGATGGTGAAGATTCGGTCCAGTCCGCAGATGGCCAGCACCTTGGCCGTCGACCGGGTGGGTGACCGCAGAACGACGTCGCCCCCTCGTTGGCGGCAGTGCTTGAGGGCCCCCACGAACTCCGACAGGCCGGTGGAGTCGACGAATGCCAACTCGCTCAGGTCGAGGATCAGAGAGGTCGTGCCGGCCCGATAGAGGCCGTCCAGCGCATTTCGGAGCTTCGAGGCGCTGGAAAGGTCGAGCTCACCGACCAGGTGGACGGTGCCATGGCCGTCGGCGGAAACCATCTTCAACTCGAGCTGGCCGGAATCCATCCCCGGGCTCTCCTTCAGAAGGACGCGATTGCGACTCCCGGAGCTGGTGTTTCAACCCGTGCGGGGACGGTAGCACCGCACTCCGTCAAGTTGTCGCCGATCCTTTGCCCTCATGGGCCGACCTCGGAGTGGCGGACCTCGTCCCGGGCCGCCACCCGGACGATCTTGTTGACGGCCGAGAGATAGGCCCGGGCCGACGCCTCGACCACGTCGGTGGACACACCCCGTCCCGACACCTTGATCCCGCCCGCCTCGACCTGCACGATGACGTCGCCTAGGGCGTCGACGCCGCCGGTGACGGACGACACGTTGAAGTCGGTGAGCCTGCCGTCGACGCCGGTGGCCGCCTTGATGGCCTGGCAGGCAGCGTCGATCATGCCGTCGCCCTCGGCCTGGGCCTCGATCTTCTCGCCCTCCCGGAGCACCACCACCCGGGCCCGGGGGATGCCGACCGTGCCGCCCGCCACCTCCAGGGACTCGAGGGTGAAGGCGGGTGCCACCCGGGTGCCCAGCTCTTCGGCCACGATCGCCTCCAGGTCGGCGTCGGTGAGCTGCACCTTGCGATCGGCCAGCTCCTTGAAGCGGGTGAAGGCCGAGTTGAGGGCGTCGCCCTTGATGGTGAGCCCCATCTTGGCCAGGGTGTCGGCAAAGGCGTGCCGACCGGAGTGCTTGCCCAGCACGATCTGGCTCCCCACCTGTCCGACGGCGGAGGCGTCGATGATCTCGTAGGTGGAGCGCTCGGCCAACACCCCGTGCTGGTGGATGCCCGATTCGTGCACGAACGCGTTGCGGCCGACGACTGCCTTGTTGTACTGCACCGGGTAGCCCGTGAGGCGGCTCACCAGCCGGCTGGTGCGGGCCAGCTCCTCGGTGCGCACGCCTACCTCGATCCCGGGGAACTGGTCGGGGCGGATCTTGACCGCCATGACCACCTCCTCCAGGGCGGCGTTGCCCGCCCGCTCCCCCAGGCCGTTGACGCACACCTCGATCTGGCGGGCGCCGGCCTGCACCCCGGCCAGCGAGTTGGCCGTGGCCAGTCCCAGGTCGTTGTGGCAGTGCACCGACGTGACGTAGTCGCCCTTGACCTCCCGCCGGATGTACTGGATGAGCGCCCCGAAGTCCCAGGGGATGCCGTAGCCGACGGTGTCGGGGATGTTTAGCGTGGTGGCGCCCGACTCGACCGCCGCCTGCAGCACCTCGAGCATGAAGTCGAGGGGCGTGCGGGTGGCGTCCTGGGGGCTGAACTCCACGTCGTCGGTGTGCTCCCGGGCCCGGGCCACACCGGAGCGGATGGCCGCCAGCACCTGCTCCTCGTTCATCTTCAGCATGTGCTCCATGTGGTTGGGGCTGGTGGAGATGAACACGTGGATGCGGGCCCGGTCGGCGTCGCGCAGGGCTTCCCAACAGCGGTCGACGTCGTGCAGCTGGGTCCGGGACAGGGCCGCGATCACCGGTCCCTCGACGGCCCGGGCGATGGTCCGCACGGCCTCGAAATCGCCCTGGCTGGCCACCGGGAACCCGGCCTCGATGTAGTCGACCCCGAGGCGGGCCAGCTGCTCCGCGATCTCGAGCTTCTCGGCTGCGTCGAGGGAGATCCCGGGCGACTGCTCGCCGTCCCGAAGGGTAGTGTCGAAGATGATCAGCCGTTCGGCCTCGGGGCTCATTGCTGGGAGTCCTCCTCTGCGCTACTTCTGTCGGAGTTACTTCTTCGGGGGAATCGGGGGCAAGAAAAAACCTCCCGGCCCGGAGGCACGAGAGGCGATGGCGAGCGCGGTGGCGCTCGCCGCTAGGTAAGGAGCAGGTCGGTGGCGAAGGTGGAACCAGACATCTCGCCCGAGAATGACACCATGCTCACCACCCGTCAAGTTCCAAAGGACCACACACCATGAAGCCTCTTCGCACCGGACTCGGCGTCGGCCTCCTCGCGGGTGGGGTCGGGGCCGTGGCCAAGATCGTCCAAGACCGGCGGGCGGGCACCCTCGGCCGGGCCGCCGCGGCCCCCCGGGTCGTCACCGGCAGCACTGTCGTGGTGGACGGTGCCCGTGCGTCCACGGTGATCCCCAAGGCGTTGTCGAAGAGCCTGGCCAAGGGCATCTCCAAGGTGGACGCCGGCAAAGCGGACGGCGGCAAGGTGGACGGCGAGTCCCCAAGGGCTCGACGGGTGGCCCGCCGGGCGGCCGCCAATCGACCGCCCTGGGTCGTCGCCCCTGCCCCCGGAGCGGGGACCGTGTCCCGCCCGGCGCCTTCCACCCGCCCCGCGCCGACCGGGCCCCGGAAGATGCCCAACCTCATCCCCAAGAACCCGGTGTCGGCCCAGTCGGTGGCGGCGTCGGTCGGCAAGTTCGCGGTGAAGCGGGCGGGCAAGGCCATTGGCAAGGTGGCGGCCGACCGGGTGGGCAAGGCCATCGAGGTCATTGAGGTTCTCGAGAAGGTGGTGGCCTCCGTGTCGGAGCCGGCCAGCTCGCCCGACCTGACCTCCACCGGCCCGGGCGCGTCCATGCCGCCGCCGGTGGCGGCCGCCGTGATCGCTTCCGTCCCGGCCCGGCCCGGTCCGGCCAAGGATCCGTCCGCCGGCGAGGACGCCACGCCCCGGGGCACCCTGGTGTCGGTCCGCAAGTTCGAACGCGGGCCGAGGGTCGTGGTGGGCCCGACCGTCCGCCAAGACCCGCCGCCGGCCGCCGAGGCCGAAAACGCGTCGCCCGCAGCCGAGGCGACCGAAGCGCCGCCAGCAGCGACGACGTCAGTCCCGGACGATGTGGCGATTTCGGTCGAGGCGGTGGCGGCGGCGGTCGAAGCATCGGTCGAGGCGGCCGCAAGCGCGCCGACCGACGCCGCCCCCGCCCCCGCTCGGGCGGCGAAGAAACGCTCCTCCCCCGCCAAGGCGGCGGCCAAGGCTCCCTCCCCGAAGCCCCGGGCCAAAGCAGCCAAGGCGAAGCCAGCGGCGCCCGCGGCCAAAAGGAAGCCGGCCAAGCGCACGGAAGGCGGCCGTCCCACCACGCCGGGCGGCGAAATCAGCTAGACATCGGCCCCGCCCCGGTCGCGGGGCAGCAAGTCGGGATGTTGAGGCTTGCCGCGCCGTGGGCGAGGGAGCACGCCCGGTGTCGAGGTAGCGACCGAGCCGAGAGTGCTGGTGGGGCCATGACGCCGTCATCGAGCACGGCTCGTCCCTCGTCGACAAGCCCGACCGCATCGGCTCGGTTCGCCAACTGGCGTCGACGAGACGTCGTTCCTGTCTCACACCGGCCGCCATGTGTCCGGGGGAACATCAAAGGTGGTCCGCCACGCCAAGAAGGGCGTGACGTCCCGAAGCGGCACCGCCCGGCTTATTCAGCCAGTTCCGGGAACCGTCGAAGCGCATCCTGATATGTGACGACCTCGGAAGCTGGTTTCGCGGCGCTGGCAGCGGCGCAGTCCCGCAACCACGCCATGAATTGCGGATCGTTCGCATGTGCACGCTGTGCCGCCAGCGTCTCGGCGTAGCCATCCTGACCGCTGGGTTCCACGCGTTGGGGGGTGTCGCTCACTCGTCGGCCCTCCCACCCATCAAACTTCCCCTACGATTACAGAGTTAACGATGTTAAGTGTTCGATGCCCGACGTTCGACGCTCCGACGCACATCTCCGCTTCCCGTCATGGTTCATACCCTTTCACACTGTTCGCTTGGCCAGAGAACGGCGTTCTCGAGCCGTCATGATCGACGCTTTTGCACCCTCGGGGTGACGTCACGGGCCGGCAGTCGGCGGCGGTCGCGGTACTCCCAGCACGCCAGGTGCCAGTGGCGGCGGAGGTCGGGGGCGTCCAGGGGGACGACCACCAGGTGCCCGACGCCGACGGCGATCTCCTGGTTGCAGCCCGGGCACAGGTAGGCCTTCGTCGCCTGGTACGGCTGGATGCGCCGCACCTCCATATCGCTCACCGGGGGAATGTCGCTCACCCCGAGCTGACGGCGTGCACCTCGAGGATGCCGGGCTGGCCTCGAAGCTCGACCAGCACCTCCGCCGCGAGGGGCGCGTCGGTGGAGATCACCATGAGGGCAGCCTCGCCCGACGGTGACACGCCGACGTCCATGTCGGAGATGTTGACGCCGGCCCGGCCGAAGGTCATCCCCACCAGCCCGATCATGCCCGGGCGGTCGTCGTTGCGGACCACCACCATGTGGCTCGACGGCGGGATGTCGACGGTGTGGTCGTCGACCATCACCAGCCGGGCCTCGTTGCGCAGACCGAACAGGGTGCCGGCCAACGAGTGGTCGCCCCCCCGCAGCGAGATCAGGTTCACGTAGTCCTTGGCCTCGGAGGTCTTCGACTCCCGCACCGCTACCCCCCGCTCGGTGGCCAGTTGGGGAGCGTTGACGTACGACACCGGCTCCTCGCTGCCCGCCCCCAGCAGCCCCTTCAGCACGGCCAGGGTGAGGATGCGGGTGTCGTAGTCGGCCAGGTGGCCCTGGTACTCGACCTCGAGGGCCGAGGTCACGCCGTCGTTGAGAGAGGCGAACAGCCGGCCCAGCCGCTCGGCGAGGGGGAGGAAGGGACGCACCGTCTCCGACGCCTCGGTCGCGCTCACGTTGACCGCGTAGGGGACGAACCCGCCGCTCAGGGCCAGCAGCACCTGCTCGGCGATGGTCTCGCCCGCCTTGTCCTGCGCCTCGCGCGTGCTGGCCCCGAGGTGGGGGGTGACGACCACCGAGTCCAGCTCGAAGAGGGGGGACTGGGTGGTGGGCTCCTTGTCGAACACGTCGAGGGCGGCGCCCGCGACCTGTCCCGATCGGATGGCGGCGTCGAGGGCGACCTCGTCGAGGATGCCGCCCCGGGCCGTGTTCACGATGCGCAGGCCGGGGCGGGACAGGGCGAGCATGTCCGCCCCGAGCAGGCCGACCGTCTCGGGGGTGCGGGGCAGGTGGATGGTGACGAAGTGCGACACCCCCATCAGCTCCTCCAAGCTCATCAGCTCGACGCCCATCTGGCGGGCCCGGTCGGCGGAGACGAACGGGTCGTAGGCCACCAGCCGCATCCCGAAGGCGGACGCCCGCTGGGCCACGAGGGCGCCCACCCGGCCCAGTCCGACCACGCCCAGGACCTTGCCGTGCAGCTCGGTGCCCTCCCAGCGGGTCCGCTCCCACGAGCCGGCGGTGAGGGCGGCGTGAGCCTGGGGGACGTTGCGGGCCATCGCCAGGAGCAGGGCCAGGGCGTGCTCGGCGGCGGACAGGACGTTGGACTGGGGGGCGTTGACCACCATCACGCCCCGGCGGGTGGCGGCGGCGACGTCGACGTTGTCGAGGCCGATCCCGGCCCGTCCCACCACCACCAGCTCGACTCCGGCCTCGACGATCTCGGCGGTGACCTGGGTCTCGGAGCGGATGATGAGGGCGGCCGCGCCCTTGACCGCCACGGCCAGCTCGGCCGGTGTGAGCTTGAGGCGGAGGTCGACCTCGTGCCCCGCCTCCCGGAGGCGGGCCAGGCCGCGTTCGGAGATGGTCTCGCTGACGAGGACTCGGGACATCCCGCCATGGTCCTCCATGCCGAGGCCCGGGGCCAAAGCGATTTCCTCGCCCAACACTCATCCCGGCCTGGCCCCCGGTCCGAACACTCAACGAGGACGGCCCCGCCTGCCTCCTCCCACCCGTCGTCGATAGAGGAGCAGATTCCCCGTGATGAAGCGCTACCTGAAGACCGCCCTGGCCGCGTCGGCCGTCGCCGTGAGCCTCGTGCTGCCCGCGTCCGGCGCGGCGGGCGCCGAACCGTCGGGCACCACCCTGTACGGGCTCACCACCACCAACCGGATCGTCACCTTCGACAGCGCGGTGCCCGTCTTCGCGTCCCGCGACGTGCCCGTTACCGGCCTGGCCGCCGGCGAGCAGCTGATCGGGATCGACCGCCGGCCCAAGACGGGCGTCCTCTACGGCGTCGGCCGGCTGGGAACGGCCGGCAGGCTCTACACCGTCGACCCCGCCACCGGCGCGGCGACGTTCGTCGCCCCCCTGGTCACCGCCCCGACCGTCGTGGGCGGTCCCCGCACGCCGATCGCCCTCTCGGGCACCGAGTTCGGGTTCGACTTCAACCCCGCGGCCGACGCCCTGCGCATCGTGAGCGACACCGGCCAGAACCTGCGCGTCATCCCGTCCGACCGCATGCCCGCCGCCATCGCCCTGCTCACCGGCGACACCTTCACCGACGGCACCCTCAACGTGGCCGGCGCCACCGCCACCGGCGTGAGCGCCGCCGCCTACACCGGCAACGACAACGACCCCGCCACCGGCACCACGCTCTACGACATCGACACCCGGCGCGACCTGCTGGTGAAGCAGGACCCGCCGAACGCGGGCACCCTGATCACCGTCGGCTCCCTGCGCTTCCCCGCCGGGCCGATCGCCGGCTTCGACATCGTCACCGCCGGCGGGGTCGACACCGGCTACGCCGCCATCACCGTGGGGACGTCGTTGACGCTCCTGACGCGGGTCGACCTGACCACCGGCCAGGCCCGGGTGACCAACGTCGCCGCCTTCCCCCGGATCCTGCGGGGACTGGCGGCATAGGCGTCGCAGTCTCGTCCGACGGGCCGGTCGGCGGGTGCCGACCGGCCCGAAGCGCTTGTCCCGGAACTTTCTTTGTCTCAAGCGTCCGCTTCGACGCTCTTTGTTCATAGGCGAGCGCTTCAGGGACGGAGGACGAGTCATGGCGGATATCTCGGCAGGTGGCGTGGCGACAAGAGTTGCCCCCTACGACCCGGGCGACGAGGCCCGCCAGGCGGCAGCCCGGCGCTTCGAGGCCCGGACGCCGTACCGCTCGGAGAAGATCGGCCGGCTGGCCGCCGGCGCGGCGGTGGCCGACACCCCGGAGCGGCTGGCCAAGCGGACCGACCGCCTCCGCCGGTACCAGGCCGGCGGGTCCCGCCGTTGGGCCCCGGTGATCGTGCCCGCCGAGCCCGAGTCCGAGTCCGAGGCCGAGTCCATGACTGAGGCCGAGTCCGCGGCCGCCGTCGAGCAGCTGGAACGGGTCATCAACGATCCCGACTTCGTCGACATCCGCTTCCTGGAGGCGGGCGTCGCCGCGGCCCGGGCGGTGGGCCGGATCAACATTCGCAACCAGGCGGGCCGGGTCGTGGGCTACGGCACCGCCTCGCTGGTGTCGACCCAGCTCATCCTGACCAACCACCACGTCCTCCCCACGGCGGACGTGGCCCGGTGGTCCGCCGTCGAGTTCAACTACCAGGACGGCATCGACGGCCAGCCCCTCCAACCCCGGGTGTTCCGGCTCGACCCGGAACGCTTCTACCTGGCCGACAAGGAGTACGACTTCGCCTTCGTGGCGGTGGACGCGGGCGAGGGTGAGCTGGTGGAGTTCGGCTTCAACCGGCTGGCCGACGTCGAGGGGAACGCCCTCGTCGGCGAGTTCGTCACCATCGTCCAGCACCCGAAGGGCGAGAAGAAGCAGGTCTCGCTGCGGGAGAACCGGGTGGTGGACCTCCTGGACTCCTTCATCCACTACGAGACCGACACCGAGCCGGGATCGTCGGGCTCACCGGTGTTCAACGACCAGTGGGAGGTCGTGGCCCTCCACCACGCCAGCGTGCCCGCCCCGGACCACGCCGAGCTCGGTCACATCATGAACGAGGGCATCCGGATCACTACCGTCATCAAGGCCGCCACCACCCAGGCCGCGGCCCTCCCGGTGCCGACGCGACAGCTGCTCGACGGATTGTTCGACGACGAGCGGTCGGCCGTCGGGACAGTCGCCCCGACCCCGGTCGCGGCTCCCACGCCGATCGCGATGGCCCAGATGCCGGTGTCCCGATGCCGGTGTCCCCGATGCCGGTGGCCGATCCCACTCCGATGGCGGTGGCCGCCATGGCCACCAC
>CAVXYA010000002.1:0-1568809 GCA_963765955.1 uncultured Acidimicrobiia bacterium | reverse complement strand
CCAGCCCCGTGCCCAGTTCTCAGCCCTGCTCGCCGAACTTCGTGATCGCTATGCCGAGGGGCTGGCGGCATTCCTTGCTAGTCAAAACCGCAACGGGTCATGGGGCTCGTACCGCCCCTACCACGTGACGTATACCGCCCAAGCTGTACAGCTCCTTCTCGCTGCGGGCTTCACGCCTGAGGACACTCGTTGTCGTCGGGCCGTTCAGTGGCTAAACCACGCGACGCCAACCGATCCGCACTGGTCTAGCTGGATCGAAGTTAGCCTGATCCTTGGTGACGCCGTCCGGCTAGCAAGAGCCGGCTCACTCAACGAGTTCCTAACTGATCTTCGATATGATCTCGATCATCCCGATGCAGACGAGCGCCTCCGCTTCTTTTGGCACGTGTTGCCAACACTCATCGCCCTTCGTCCATACGAGGATTTCCTCGTCACATCGAAGGCGATGGGGCCGATTCCTCACGATGACGTTGTCGGAGAAAGCTCCTTACATTCACGACAAAGTTCCACGACGACTGCATTACTGTACTTCATAAGCCGAACCATACAGGGCTGGCGGCCCTCTATCTCCATGGCCTGAGTACGGCAGCAACTCCGCATCCTGATGCGGCATCGCTTACTACAGCTTTGGTCAACTGGATTCTTGAGTCCCGCATGGTAGAAGGCAATGAAGTCCAATGGCACTTCAGCCGGGGAATTACGTCCTACGTAACGATTGACATAGTAGCCCTTGGGAACGTGGCACCCCGGGAATTCAGGATCACCTACCTGACGTCCTACGATACTTGATGCCGAACAAACACGGGGTTGTCCCGGAGATCAACTCCCTACGTTCGAGACCGACCTGCACACTGAGTCTCTATACTCAACAATTCTATGCCTTAGGGCAACGGCCGTGGCATTGTACGCGTATCAACCTGGTGATCTCGAGATCGCTCGGAACCGCAGCCTTGAACGGTATCGTAAGCGATCGATTGGTGTTGCCGGCTCGGTGATGTATCGCCGGCGGCGCCCATATATTCCTTGGGCTTTCGTTGGCGCATTGTTTTTCTGTGGCGCCGTCCTACTGCTTCTCGAATCCGATGCAGGAAGCTGGTTCATGGCTACTGAAATCGGAGGCATGCTAACCTTGTAGTGGCAGGCGCTGAGCACTCCGAGCCATTGAAATGGTTCCCATCTCCCCAGTGAGCAATCTTGTGCAACTCCTTGCTGAACCACAAATAAAGCCGCCAGACTCCCCGAAGCGTCAGCAGACGGGCGATGATCAAACGGATAATCGACGATGCGACAAATGGATAACGCTCCGATAGACGCACTGGTACACCCTCCGCCGAACTGGGGGCCGAGTTCGGCAGCCAGGTTGGGAGCTCTCGATTCAGGGTGGTTCGGCATCTTGATCGACACGTACGATTGCCTCATCGCGGCGTCCCTGACGTTCTTCCGGGATCGTGGCTTGAAGCTGGCTCCGGTACCGTCCACAATGAGCGCCGTCTCAAGCCCAGCTGCCGTAACGAGCAACTCCGAACCGGTCAGAGTTGCGATCGATAAGGAAACACTCTACCTAACAGACTCCGCTCAATTCCTTCTAGAACTCAGTTGCCGGTTTGTAGATACCGGCTGCTTCTATGTAACGAACTCGCATCGTTTCGAGGATCCGGACAAGCGTCACCTCGCGCAGTTTATTCACATCGAAGCTGAGCTCCCGGGTGGCTTAGATGCTGCTATGTCGCTCGCCACGGCGCATGTCAGACACCTTGCCAATGCTCTCCTTTCGGATGCCGCTCCTGCTCTCGCTCAGGTACTTTCATCGGTTGGGCATTTGGAGGCCATGGCGAAGGGTAGCGGCACATTCCCGCAGATGTCCTTCGCCGAGTGTTCGACTCTTCTCCAGGACGATGACCGCTTCGTCCCCGAACTAGCGGAGGGTGTGCGGACACTGTCTCCCGAGGGGGAGAGCGAGTTGCTGCTCCGCACTGAACTAGAGGCTCTCTCGGGTCACTCATCGGGATCGAAGAGCGGTACCATTTTACCAGGCTGCGGTTTTTCACGATATGAACGTAGCACTGAATGGCGATCTATTATTAAAGGGCGTCGGCGAGGTCGGTAAAGGCGCGGGTCAACGGCATGCAACCGCTAGCGCTGTATCCGAGGCGCTTCTTATGCACGAAATAGCACGGCAACCCTATGATTGGTACGTCGAGTTGAAGCGCCGACGGCCTATGACAACGGCAGGGTTTGGCCTCGGGTTGGAGCGCTTCCTCGTTTGGGCGTTACAAGTTGATGATATTAGAGCCTTTTCGAGCTCTTCCCTCGGCGTAAGAACCAGACGGGTGAGCCTAACCATTCTCACGCAGGTTGTTTTAGGAAGGGTACCAACTTGAGGGAAGAGGAAATTCTTAGGCGGCCGGTCGATTTCGTTTCGAAGGACGCTTGGATCGAGGACACGGTGTCTCTGTTGGCTGACCAGCCCGACAGGTCCGAGATTCGTACTCTTCTTGCGAGTCGGCTACTGGACAACGGGCCGCGCGCCAGAGCCCTCTTCCATCTTACCTACCTCCTTGAGGAGTCGACCCTGCCGTCCTCGCGTCCCAAGGCTATGGACCTTTCGGCAATCTACTACGTTAGCGCTCGATGTTTCTACCAACTGGGCGAGTTGTCTCAGCGGTAGACGGCCTCCGCACCGCAATCACCATGCGTTCGGGCGCGTACCCCGATGCGGAGTCTCTCTTGACAACCATCGAGGGCCAGTCCGAGGGAGAGCGTCATGATTGAGATCTCCGAACCCCTGTTGGCAACCAAGGTGGATCTGCTGCTTTCTCGATTTCGATTGCTTGAAGCGACGGGCCTCTGCGAGGCACTTTCGACGCTAATTGGTCCCAGTTTTGCCTGCGACCGGTCGGCGAAATGGTGGAAGCTCCTCGCCCAGCTTGCCCGGAACTATCGTACAGCCCTGCTCAAATCCGGATCGATTGCTGAGCATGGCCTATATTCTCTCGTCATGCTCCTAGAGGGCCCGAATAGCGAAAACCGTGACCTTGTCACAGCGGTGGGTCGTGCCCACCTTGAACTGGAGAAATGGGCTACGGGGATTGTAGGCGGATCCGCCTATCTAGCATTCCTTGAGGGGTGTGTAGGTTTCGAGGAACTTGACGGGGATCAGGCGATGGACGGCCTCGCCCGCTGCTTGGAGCTAACCCAGCAGCTGGCGCCTCTCACCGAGGAACTGTCGGAGTGTCTCCGATTCGCTAAGGGTGAGTCCGACCACCTCAATCTTTCAGTCGGACTGATGTCATCATATGACGTCTTCCAGGCTACGGCAGATTACATGACTAAGCTATTCGAACTGCCGGTCCACGCCTTTAGTGACGTCCAGCGGTTCGCACTGCGGCCCACCGTGCTTAGAGAATGGGCTGTGTCGGGGTCTAGGCCTCGTGGCTCGTTATTGGGCGCGTATGCTTCCAGAAATTCCTCAACCCAGGTCATCATGGGCAGCAGGCTTTTTACTATTCTCGATCGGGCGGCCGGTAGCGGGAACCGGTCCGCTGGTCAATCTCTGGGAACGATTGCCAAATACCAGAGTGGGCCGGCCACTCCAATGGAAACGTGTTGCTGTGGATGGTGGTGGTGTCAAGATCGCCAAAGGCGATCCAAATGTCAGTCCGCTTGGTGGACGATTGTTGAACGTCCCCAGAAAATGGATCGTGCTACACTTCAGTGGAAGTCCCGTCTCTTCTTGCCATTCTCGCAGCGCCGCCGCGAACGAGGACTCGCCCTCCTCGACCTCTCCTTTCGGAATTGTCCATGACCTCATTTGCTTCGTCCAATATGGCCCGCCAAGATGCGCAAGAAGAATTTGCGGTTGGCCGCTCTTCGTTGCAGAAGGATTACGCCTGCCGAATCGGTCATCAGGGTCCGAAAGTGTGTGCACGCTGGGGTCGTGCCAAAGGATTATCCTAGGCACGCTTAACACAGTTCGTGGCTGGAAGGTGGAGGTACGGTCGCCGCGTTCCTCGTATTGGGCCCGGGTGGCACAATACTGGTTTGCAAAGGTAGAGCACTGAACGCGGCGCCTTGGAGGCTTGGCGCTTGTGTCGTGTCTACCGGAAGCATTCGGTCGCACACTGATACCCTAGTCGCCGCCCCGCAATGGTCGAGTATTAAGGCGGGACACCACCGGCTGTTGCGTTCTGAAGCAGGGTCGAGATGGCTTCCGCAATACTCCCGATTCTCATGCAAGTAGGCTGATGAAGACCCACTAGCTGGGATCGTCAGTATTTTGACTGGTGACCTCATCCGACATAGCCGCCTCCATACGTCGAGTGGCCCAAGGTACAGCACGAAAGACTCGGAAGATCCGGCGAACGATGCCGGGATCAACGCCGCATGCTGCTGGTTCTCGGAACCTCGATCAGGTAGTACTTGAAAGTGGCTTCACGAGTGATCGACGTGCCCGCGCGGCTCCTGCGCTGGGCGCTGCGTCGAGGGCAGATGCAGCCGGCGCGCTTCCACGCGCCTACGTGCGGCCTCGTCCGTCCGAGATCTGAGGCGTGTTTTGCTCGCGATCCCAGTCGTCTTCGCCCCGTCGGGCGGGTGCTCGCAACCTGGCGTGCCCCGTCGGTCGGGTCGTGCCCTTCCCGCGAGGTATCGGTCGGGGACGATGTGACAGCTCGTCCCCGAGCAGCCCTAACAAAGTCGACGGATCCACATGGGGACCCCGTCGGCCGGCTGAGCCCCCTGTCAGCCCGTCTGACGGAGTGTGTATTCGCGCAGGACGACCGGCGGCGCGCCCGATGCTGGCGGGTGGTCCCCGTGCAGTACGTCGGGGTCAAGGTCGATTCCGGCCGGCCACACGACGGTGCCCGCGACTTCGTCCACCGCGACCCGGGCGAACTCGGCGGGATTCCGCAGTGACTCGAACACGCCGCCCTCGATCATCGGGCCCAGGTCGAGCTCCCTCACCAGCCCGTCGGAGAACGTGAGGCGGAGCTGGAGCCCGCCCAGGGGCTCGACGTCGATGATTCTCGCCAGACGGCTCATGCGGCCGCTCAGGCTACCGGAGCGGTTCGACGGGAAGGAGGGGCTCCGGGGATTGCGCTCGCTGCCAGTTCGCCGTCAGCTCGTCCCGGTGAAGCTCCGTCCACTCCGCCACCAAGCGCGCCGCCGTCCTGGGGAGGGAGCCAGCGAAGAAGGTGCCGTCCGCGATCTTCACGAGCGCTTCCTCGTCGCCGTAGATGGCGTGGAAATGGGGTGGGTTGTGGTCGCGCCAGTACATGTACACGACGATCCCGTAGAACTCGCTCAGCCGGGGCATTCCGTGGTTTAGCTCTCGACGATCGGCTCGGCGGCCGGACGTGGTGGCGATTGGCGTCGCACGGGTGGTCGCTGTCGGCGTCGCTGCCCGGGCCATCTCGTCGAGGCGGTCGGCGACGCTCTGCGCCTGGCCGGGGAGGAGGTGGCCGTAGCGGTCGAGGGTGAGGGCGGCCGACGCGTGGCCGAGCATCCGCTGGAGGACCTTGACGTCGGCGCCGGCGGCGATGGCCAGCGAGGCGCAGGTGTGGCGCAGGTCGTGCACTCGGAGCGGGGCGACGCCGGCGGCGACCGTCGCCGGCGTCCAGACTCGCCTTCGGAAGTTCTCCAGCCGCAGGAAGCCGCCCTCCGGCGCCGGGAACAGCAAGCCCTCCGGGCCCGGATCGGCGTACGCCGCCAGATGTTCCTCCAGGGCCGCCGCCACGACGCCCGGGGAGCGCCACGGATCGACGGCTGGCGGCACTCTTGGGCGCGCTGACGACGTGGTGGCCCGAGATCGCCTGGACCTGCTCGACGACGGTGATGGTGCGGTGGAGGAGGTCGACGTGCTTGCGTCGGAGCGCGCCCAGTTCGCCGGCACGGAGGCCGGTGTAGGCGGCGACGAGGACCAGGGCCCGGTACCGGGGATCGATGACGGCGGCGAGCGTCGCCACCTCGTCGTGGGACAGGAAGCGCATCGGCTCGACCTCGACCCGCGGCGGCTTCACGCCTCGCAAGCGGGTTGCGGCCGAGCAGCTCGTTGTCGACCGCAGCCGACAGGACCCGGTTGAGTGTTCGGTAGGCCTGGGCCACCGAGCCGAGGGCGAGGGGCTTGCCGTGGCCGCCGACCTTGGTCGTCAGGCCGGACAGCCAGGAGCGCAGCGTCGACGGGGTGAGCTTGCCGATCTCGATGTCGCCGAGCACGGGCAGGATGTGGTTGCGGAGGTTGGCGTCGTAGATCCGCCGGGTCGTCGGGCGCAGGTGGACGACCGTGCGCTGCCACTCGGCCGACCACGAGGACAGGGTGACCCGACCGCTGCGGGGGTCGACCCACAGGCCGTGGTCGACGGCCGTCTGCTGCGCCCGCTCGTAGCGCTCGGCCTCCTTGCGGGTGCGGAACGTCCGCGACCGCTCCTTGCCGTCGAGTCCCCGGAGCCGCACCTCGTAGCGGGACTCCCCACGTCCGGGTCTGCTTCTTGGCGATCATCGGACCTCCTCGTGCCGCCCTCGCCGGCCGCGTCGCAACCTCAGATTGCCAGCTGAACAGGCAGGCGCCCAAGAAGCCCTGGCGGGCTTCCGGATTCCAAGGTCGCTGGCGGGACAGGACCCGGGCCGTCAAGGCTTCCCCACGGGCGGCCTGCGGCCGGCCTTGACGGCCCTGGCACCACGCGGGGCAGCCCGGGGACATCACGTGGACGCCGGCGGGGGAGGGATCTCCTTGTCCGCCAGCTGGTCCTCGATGCGGTCGTACACGGCGGCCACCAGCGCGATCAGCTCGGGGTCGTCGGTGTCGATCCAGTCCTCCAGCGGCAGGTCCTCCCGCGACAGCAGCAGGTCGAGCAGAGGCCGGTCGGGCCCGTCGTCGTCGTGGAGCACCTGGTGGAACAGGGCCCTGCCCAGGAGGACCTCGGACGTCTTGCGGTAGACCTGGCTCGGCTTCCACTCCATGAACGCGGCCATCTCGATGTTCTTGGGGACGACCTCGGCGAACACGCCGTCGAACTTGGCGACGACGTCCCGCAGCTCGCCGACGAGGCGCTCGATGGTGCCGGCCTCGTGCCACGCCAGCTCCTGGATCGCCAGCTGGCGGTTCGTCTCCAGATGGCGCCAGCTCGGCACGCCGACCAGGTCCTCGAGCACCTCCTCCACCGCCCCCGGGTCGGCCGAACCCCGCGAGCGTGGCGACGCGGCCGCGCAGGAAATCGAGCTGGTCCCGGCGGCCGACGAGGAGGGTGAGCAGCTTGGTGGTGCTGTCGCCGGTGGCTTCGAGCTCCATCCCCTCGGTGCCCGGCGCGGGGAGGAAGAACCACCAGATCGGCAGGTCGAAGGCGAGGGCGTAGGCCACCAGCTCCTGGGCGTTGAAGACCCGCCGCCGCTCGCGCTCCAGCACCCGCTCGATGGCCGAGATGCTCGCCTTGGGCAGGAGCTGTCCGAGGTAGGGAGCGAGCCGGCTGGCGGCCTCGTCCTGTGTCCACCCCCGCAGTTCCCTGGCCAGCCGGAAGTTGGCGCCGACGATCTGGTTGGCGTCGATCGTCCGCTCGGACCCCTGCGGGGCCTGCCGCCTCTTTCTCACCGTTGTTACCCCCTGCTGCGCTCTCTTGCCCTCTGTTGCACCCTATTTACCAACTAATCAGAACTAGTTGACAGCTAAGCCTACTCGGCGCGACGATCCGTGTCCACACATGACAGGCATGTAAGTACGCAGACAGGAGTACGCCCGTGACGACGCTTCCCCAGGACCTTCCGCCCTTCCTGACGATCGAGGAGGCAGCCCGCCTGCTCCGGATCGGACGGACCACCGCCTACATCCAGGCTCGCCTCTTCCACGAGACAGGCGGACGCGAGGGCCTCCCCAACGTCTGCCTCGGCCGACGCAGGCTCGTACGGCTGCAGGACCTGCTCACCATGCTCCCCGGCGATACCCAGAACTGACCGCCCGAGCGGACCCCGAAGATGCGAAGGCAAGTCCCCCTCCGTACTGCCCGTCATTTCCCACACCGATGCACCAAGGGTGCGGGCGGCGAACCGTGATCTCCATCGGCAAGCTGCGCAACGCCGACTACTACGAGCGGGAGGTCGTCGACGGCGCCGAGGACTACTACGTCGGCTCCGGCGAGGCCCCGGGCCGGTGGGTCGGGAGCCTGGCCGCCGAGCTCGGCCTCGACGGCAACGTCGACGGCGACCAGCTGCGAGCCCTCTTCGAGCTGCGCCACCCGTTCACCGACGAGGCGCTCCTGTCCACCCGGGCGACCAAGCCCGGCTTCGACGTGACGATCTCGGCCCCGAAATCCGTCTCCGTGCTGTGGGCCCTGGGCGACGCCGAGACGTCGGCGACGGTCGTCGACTCGCTGTGGTCGGCGGTCGACGACACCCGTCGCTACCTGGAGGCCAACGCCTGCTCGGTGCGTCGAGGCCACGCCGGTGTCGACGTGGAGGACGGCGCCGGTTTCGTCGGGGCCGCGTTCCTCCACCGCACGAGCCGGCTCGCCGATCCCGGCCTGCACGTCCACCTCCTCGTGATCAACGCCACCCACGACGCCGACGGACGGTGGACCGCCCTCGACGGCCGCGCCGTGTACCGGGAGCGCTACACGGCCGATGCCGTCTTCCAGGCGTCGCTGCGCCACGCCCTGGCCTCCGACGCCGGCTACCTGTTCGCCGAGCCCGATCGCCACGGTGTGGCCGAGATCGCCGGCGTCCCGGCGGGTGTGCGGCGGGCGTTCAGCCAGCGGCGGATCGTCATCGAGGCGGAGATGGCCCGCCACGGAGTCACCACCGCCGAGGGAGCCCGGATCGCCACCCTCGACACCCGGCCGCCCAAGGGCGAGGCGATCGAGGAGGACGAGCTGCGGCGGCGATGGGCGCAGCGGGCGCGCCAGCTCGAGTTCTCGATCGACGACGTCCCGACCATGCGGCGCGACCCCCGGGTCGTTCTGACGCCGGCCGACATCGCCCGGCGAGTCACCGAGTCCGACGCCTACTTCACCCGCGGCGACATCGTCCGCAGCGTCGCCACCGGCGCCACCCAGGGGGCGACCCTCGACCAGATCGAGTCCAAGGTCGACGAGTACCTGTCGTCCGCCCAGGCGGTCGAGCTGGTGGAAGGCCGGATCTGGACGACGCCCGAGATCCTCGAACTGGAGCGGTCGACAGTCGCGGCGGCCGTCGCCGGCCGGGGCGGTGTGTCCGCCGTGGTCGACGCCGCGGTGGTCGACGCGGCCCTCGCCGCCCGACCCTCGCTCAGCGACGAGCAGCGGGAGATGATCCGCAGCCTCACCCAGTCGGGCGACGCCGTGCAGTTGGTGGTCGGCCGGGCGGGCGCGGGCAAGACGTTCGCCCTCGACGCCGTCCGGGCCGCCTTCGAGGCCAGTGGGCACCGGGTGATCGGGACCTCGCTCGCCGCCCGGGCGGCGCGGGAGCTGGAGGACGGCTCCGGCATCCGCAGCCAGACCGCGGCCAGCCTCCGCACCGCCATCGACAGCGGGACGCTCCGGCTCGACTCCCGGACGGTGCTCGTGGTCGATGAGGCCGCGATGGTTGGCACCCGCATGCTGGCCGGCCTGGTGGCCGACTCCACCCGGGCGGGAGCGAAGGTGATCCTCGTCGGCGATCCGAAGCAGCTGCCCGAGATCCAGGCCGGCGGACTGTTCGCCGCTCTGGCCGGCCGACTCGGCCACCAGGACCTGGTCGACAACCGGCGCCAGGTCGATCCCGCCGAGCGCACCGCCCTCGTCGACCTCCGGGAGGGACGGGTCGACGCTGCCCTCGGGCGGCTGGTCGCCAACGGCAACGTCACCCTGGCCGACAACGCCGAGCTCCTCCGCGACGCCATGGTGGCCGACTGGCTCGGGGCCGAGTCGTCCGGCGCCCACGTGGTGATGGTCGCCCTCCGCCGGGACGACGTCGACGACCTCAACGAACGGGCCCGCCAGTCCCTCATGCGAGGCCGGACGCCTCGGCGCCGAGGTGCTCAGCGTCGACGATGTCGGCTTCGCCGTCGGCGACCGGGTCCTGGCCCACCGCAACCGCTACGACCTCGGCCTGCTCAACGGGGACACGGGAGTCGTCGCCGGCGTCAGGGATCGGCGTCTCGTCGTCGACCTCGACGGCGGGCGCCAGGTCGAGGTGCCGAAGGACTATCTCGAGTCGGGCCACCTCGGCCACGGCTACGCCCGCACCGTCCACAAGGCGCAGGGCATGACCTGCGACGAGGCCCTCCTCCTCGGGAGCGAGAGCCTGTTCGCCGAGGCCGGGTACACGGGCCTGAGCCGGGGCCGGGCCCACAACCACCTCTACGCCGTCGCCTCGTCCGACGAGCTCGGTCCGACCGGCGTCGACGACCCGCTCGCCCACGTCCGCCGGACGCTGCAGGTGTCGCACGCCAAGACCGCGGCCATGGACCTCGTCGCCCAGGTCGGACCATGAGCGCGCCCAGCTCGACCACCACGCAGGGCACGAGCGAGAGCTCCGACCTCTGGCTGCTCGGGGTGCTGTTGGCGGTCATCGGCGCCGGGTTCGCCCTGTGGCTCGGCGTCCAGGCCGCCGCCATCGTCCACAGCCACCATCACGTCGTCCTCGACGTGGACAGCACGGTGGACGCTCTCAAGAGGCTGCCCTCGGTGAAGGGCGATCCCCGCCTCGCGTTCGAGGAACCCGTCCGTTCGCAGCTCCCCGGGCCGGTCCTGTTCTGGACGTGCGTGGCGATGGCGTTCGTCGCGTGCGCCGTGGTGGTCGCCCTCGTGCTGCGGGTGTTCAGGCCGAACCGGACGCCGCTCGACCGACGATCCCGCCTGGGCGTGGCGACCGAGGCCCGGCTGGCCACCGCCCGCGACCTGGCCGCCCTCATCGTGCCCCGCCCGACGCCGGGGCGGTTCGTGCTCGGGCGGTTCCATCGACACCTGCTCGCCACCGAGAACCCCACTCGACGCCGCCGACGTCGGCGTCGACGGGGCGACATCGGGTCGGTGGCCCTCATCGGCCCGAGTCGATCGGGCAAGACACGGTGCGCCGAGAACGGGATCCGTCACTGGGGACTGCCCGCCATCCTGTCGTCGGTCAAGACCGACCTCCTGGCGGCCACGCTCGAGGAGCGTCAGCGCCTGGGCGACGTGAAGGTCTTCGACCCGACCGGGGTGACCGGGATGGCGTCCGCCCACTGGACGCCGCTTCGAGGCGCCGCCTCGTTGCAGGGCGCCGCCGCCACCGCCAAGGCCCTGGTCGACTCCGCTCCTCGGGGCGAGCGCGGCGGCGATTCCCACTGGCTCAAGCAGGCGGAGATCCTGCTCACCAGCCTGTTGTGGCTGGCCGCCAACACCGAGAAGCTGACGATCAGCCACGTCGTCGACTGGGTGCTCGAGTTCGACCGGCCGACGGAGACGTCGAGCGGCACGGTGGCGCCCCTGCTGCGGGCCCACATCGACGGCGATGATCCGGCGCTGGCCGCTGGCGCCACACGGGTGCATCGCTGGATGAAGGGCCTGTGGGACCTCGACCCCCGGACGAGCTCCTCGATCTACGCGACGGCGCGGACGGCGATCTGGCCGTGGGCCGATCCCGACGTCGCCGCCGTCTCGGAGGACTGCGACATCGACCTCGACTGGCTCCTGACCGGCACGAACACGCTGTACCTGGCGACGCCGCTCGCCGACCAGGACCGCCTCGCGCCCGTGCTCGGCGGCCTCATCTCCGACCTGGTGAACCAGGCCTTCGACCGCACGAGCCGCCAGCGGGCCCGTCTCGACCCGACGCTCCTCCTCGTGCTCGACGAGGCCGCCAACACGCCCCTGCGCAAGCTGCCCGAGTGGGCGTCGACCGTCGCCGGGATCGGCATCCAACTCGTCACGGTGTGGCAGTCCAAGAGCCAGCTGGAGGCGATCTACGGCGCCCACGCCGACACGATCCTGACCAACCACCTCACCAAGCTGTTCTTCACCGGCATGTCCGACACCGCCGGCCTCGACTACGTCGGACAGGCTGAGCGGCCACGAACACGTCCCCGGCTACCTCGGCACCGATCACGTCGATTCACGACGATCGAGTCCAGCCGACGCAGGTCCCCCTTCTGGCGCCCAACGTCGTCCGCCAGATGCGCCCAGGCGACGCCCTGCTGGTGCACGGGACCTTCCGCCTGCCCATGTCCGTCCAGGGATCCGACGAGGAACGAGGCCCAATAGGAGGAGTATTCGCCGGGGCGAACTAACAACGACCAGGTTGGTCCTTCGAAGTGGCGAAGTCACTAGGGTGCGGCTCCCTGAGAGGGACGTCTCCTTCGGGAATTGAGGCAGGCTGAGGAGGTAGACAGCCCACTTCGGCATCGGGGAGCCGCTGCCTAAGGTCGCTTTCGGGCGGAGAACGGCAACGCCCGGCGGGTTGTCAGCCGGAGCGCTTACCCCTGCGACTGGCGGGGCTCTGCGAGGCGGGGGTCTTGCGCTGACGCTCGGCATCGAAGACGTGCACCGAGACGATCTCGAGCTTGGCGACGAGCTCCTTCAGCCGCCGGGCGTTGTCGAACCAGGGCTGGTAGCGGGCCAGCTCGTCCTCGCTCAGGAAGCGGGTGACGGTCTTGCCGGCGACCGTGCGAGTCCACTGGGTGTAGGGGCCGTGCAACGCGGGAGGGTCGCCCTTGCAGGCGCAGCCCGCCTTGCCACAGCGCATCCGGCGGACCACCACGCTGCCGGGCAGGACGCCTTCGATCTTGCCCAGCTCCTCGGCGAGCCCTTGGCGGGTCGCCGCCCACGGGCGCTTGTCCGGGTCAGGCTTGGCCATCGGCGTCTCTTTCGCTGCATCCGGCGGACGGTCCGCGCCCCGCCACCCTACAGCGGAAAGGCTGTAGGAGAGGGCGCACCGCAGCCCGTGAGGAGGGGACCATGACGGATACGGCTGGCTCGCACGCCTTCGCCCGCGGCCGGGCTCAGTTCGACCATGTCGTCGGCTTCCTCGACGGCGAGGCAGCCGCCGGGCTCACCCATGCCGAGCTGGAGGCGGAGCTGGGGGCCAAGGGCCGGGAGCTGCTGCGCCAGCTCTACCAGGACCACCTGGACCTGCGTGCCGAGCGGGAGGTGCGCCTACCCGAGGTGGTGGGGGTCGACGGCGCCGCCCGCCGCTACGCCGAGGCTGGCCACACCCGCCCCCTGGCCACCGTCTTCGGGCAGGTCACGGTCAAGCGGCTCGCGTACCGGCGCAAGGGCGAGGCAAACCTGCACCCCGCCGACGGCGCCCTGAACCTGCCCGCCGAGCGCCACTCCCACGGGCTGCGCCGCCTGGGGGCGGTCGAGTCGTCGCGGGGCTCGTTCGAGGAGGCGGCGGGCGCCGTGGAGCGCGCCACCGGCACCCGTGTGGGCAAGCGCCAGGTCGAGGAGCTGGCCGCCCGCTCGGCCAGCGACGTCGACGCCTTCTACGAGTCGGTCGAGCGGGGGGCGGCGCAGGACGGCGACGTGCTGGTCCTGTCGGCCGACGGCAAGGGCATCGTCATGCGCCCCGGTTCGCTGCGTCCTGCCACGGAACGGGCGGCGGCAGCGGCCACCACCAAGCTCGAGGGCCGCCTGTCCAAGGGCGAGAAGCCCAACCGCAAGCGCATGGCCACCGTCGGCGCCGTCTACGACCTCACGCCCGAGCCCCGCACCGCCGCCGAGGTGCTGGCCCGGGACCGGGACAAGCCGGCGCCGCCCCGGGCCAAGGCCAAGTGGCTGACGGCCAGCGTGGCCGAGGACGCGGCCGAGGTGGTGGGCCGGGTCTTCGACGAGGCGCAGCGCCGGGACCCGGGCCACGTACGGCGGTGGGTGGCACTGGTGGACGGCAACAACCACCAGATCGACCGCATCGGCGCCGAGGCCGCCAGGCGCAAGGTGAGCGTGGCCGTCGTGGTCGACCTCATCCACGTGCTGGAGTACCTGTGGGGGGCGGTGTGGTGCTTCTTCGCCGAGGGCGACCCCGCCGCCGAGGCCTGGGTGCACGACCGGGCCTTGGCCGTGCTCGACGGCAAGGCCCGAGACGTGGCAGCCGGGATCCGCCGCCGTGCCACGACCGTCGGGCTCGCCACCCAGAAGCGCAAGAAGGCCGACGACTGTGCCCGCTACCTCACCAACAAGGCCCCCTACCTGGACTACCCGAAGGCCTTGGCTGCCGGCTGGCCCATCGCCACGGGCGTGATCGAGGGGGCGTGCCGCCACCTGGTCAAGGACCGGATGGACATCACCGGGGCCCGGTGGAGCGTCGCTGGGGCCGAAGCCGTCCTCAAGTTACGAGCCGTCCGCTGCAACGGAGACTTCGACGCCTACTGGCGATGGCATCTCGCCCAGGAACGCCACCGCGTCCACGAGTCACGTTACGCGGACGGGGCAATTCCCACTCGCCGCGTAGTCCCTCCAGGGGAGCCGCACCTTCACATTTGATGTTCGTGTCCGATCTTCGACATTTCCTCGACATCCCCGTACGATGCTCCCGGTCCGGCACGCAAGATGGCGGAGCACCTGGGATTCGTGGTCCGGGTCGCCACGGCCGGCGAGGCGGGCGCGCCGTGGGTCAGGCGTTGACCTGCCGTCGCCGTCCGGGAATCGGCCCTGCGGGGGCCACATTGCCGTGTTCCGTGCCCATCTTCCCGCGCCGATCGAGTGGCGATGCGACGTCTGTGGCGATGAAGGCGTCATCAGCGGATGGGAGGACTCACCGTTCGACCTGACACAGCCCCGCTCTCGCACCGATGACGCTTCGCGGCGAGAGATAGTGCTGGCCGACCCGCTGGCCGAGACCTTGCGGGACCTGCGACTGCTCGACCCCGAGTGCGAACGCCTCGTGTTCGGGATGCGTAGCGCTCGGCGGGGCATCGTCTTGACCTCCAGCGCCGACGATCTCGAGGAGCTGGTCAGTTTCGTGGCCGCAGAAGCGAACCATGAGACGAACCGACGCCGCCAGAAGCGCCTGGACGAAGCGTTCGCCGTCATGAGCGACATCCTCAACACCATCGACAGCGGAGATGCCGCCTCCCGGAGCCTGGAGGCTGCCGGCCGAGCGACGGCCAGTCGCGACGACGAGGGCCTGATGGGCAGATGGAGGATCGTCGAGACCGAGCTCTGGGACCGCGAGGATCTCGATCTGGTCGCGCCCGCCTTCATCGAGTTTCTGCAGGACCGCACAGGCAGCTTCGGCTTGATCGCAGTGAGCGGCAGGATCGACTGGCGCAGCGACGGGATCGGCCGCAGCGTTGTCGAGTTCAGCTGGGAAGGATCCGACGATGGAGATCAGGTCATCGGCCGAGGGCGGGCCGCCCTCCAAGACGACGGGTCCCTCGCCGGCCGCATCTACTTCCACCTCGGCGACGCCTCCGGTTTTCGGGCCGAGCGATATTGATCATGTCGGCCGTCGTTGCTTCGGACGCCTTGCTCTCCCGTCGAAACTTCGTTGCCCGGGGGCGAGGCGCGATCTGAGTCAGGCCAGCGCACACGGAGCGGGAGGACAGGAACACGTCGACCACCTGAGCAAGAGTATGAGCTATGAGTAATGTACGATTCTGATGTGGGAAGTCGAGGTCACGGACGAGTTCGTCGATTGGTGGGAGGCGTTGTCGGTCGACCAGCAGGAGTCGGTCACCGACCGTGTCGACTTGCTCGCCGGACAGGGGCCTCACCTGGGCCGGCCGGTGGTGGACCGCATCAGCACATCGCGGCACCACAACATGAAGGAACTCAGGGCCTCGAAGGGCGGGGCGCTCCGCGTGCTGTTCGCCTTCGACCCGCGCCGGCAGGTGATCCTCCTGCTGGGCGGCGACAAGAGCGGGGCGTGGGACGCGTGGTACGAGTGGGCGGTGCCCGCCGCCGATGATCTCTACGACAGATATCTCGACGAGTTGCGGGACGAGGGGTTGATCTGATGGCTCGACACAAGTTTTCCGAGCTCCGCCAGGAGCTCGAGGCGCGTCCCGGCGCCAAGCAGCGTCTGGCGGAGAAGCGAGCCGAGACACTGGAGGAGATCCGCCTCTACGAGCTTCGCCACGCCGAGGCGGTGACCCAGGCCGAGTTGGCGGGCCGGCTGGAGGTGACCCAGGGGGCGGTCTCCAAG
The DNA here is from genome assembly GCA_963765955.1 of uncultured Acidimicrobiia bacterium. Taxonomy (GTDB): domain Bacteria; phylum Actinomycetota; class Acidimicrobiia; order Acidimicrobiales; family AC-14; genus JAXDMK01. The sequence goes on along the minus strand of CAVXYA010000002.1, from coordinate 1,552,750 downwards.
TTTGAGCACGCCGACGACGTGCGCGTCTCGACGCTCCGCCAGTATCTCGACGCCCTCGGCGCGCGGCTGGAGCTGATGGCCGTGTTCGACGACGAGGACCGGCGAGTGCCCCTGCACCTGGGTGGTTCTTCTACCGGATCTTCTACGATCGATCGGGACGGACCCGGACCCAGGCACCCAAACACGGACAACGCCGCCGCGAAAGACCAGCTCACAGGCACGAACCCGCACCAATCAGCACGGGCCCCTCGGCTCTTCAGGTAACTCATAACCGAGGTCGCAGGTTCAAATCCTGCCCCCGCCACCAACAAGGTCAGGGCCGGTGTGCGAGCGCCGGCCCTCTGCGTGCCCGGATCGATTTCTCGCGACTTCTACCGTCGGGTTGAGGCGCGTGTTCACTAGTGGACGCCGTAGCCCCGGCTACCTGGGCGAAGTCGCTCTGACCGAGGGCTTGCACCACCCGGCGGGTCGCCGCCTCTTCGGTGTGGTCCGTCCGGCACCCAGCCAACTCCCGAGGAGGCGCTACGCCTCCGGTGTCGACGTCGCTCTCACAGAGATGGACGTCCGCCACCGCGCCAGGGGGCTTGCCATCGACGCTCGATGGGGGTAATGCCGGTGACCCCGTGGTCAGAGCGGTCGATTCTGTCCCAAGCGGGCTGCGTAGCCTCGACCGACCCCGGCTCTCGATCGTCTCGAAGCTACGAGGGCCGTCCCGTCAGTTCCTGGCCTCTACGCCGTGCATGGCGACCCCTCGGCATGGCAGACGCTGGGCTTCGAGCGCCCGCCGACGATCGGCCGCTGTACGTCGGAACAGCGACGAGCCTGTCCACTCGCGCCAGGACCACTCTCGACCGGCAGGACCGGGTCGTCACTCGGCCAGCCTGCTGGGCTGCTCGCCGTCGAGCGACTCGAAGTGCCCCAACCTCGGCAACCCCGAGCGCTTCGCGAACTCGGTCTCGGACCGGCGACGCACGATTGACTAGCTTGGATGGTCGGTCAGCTGCGGCTCGCGCTCTGGCCGTCGCCCGTGGGGGCCGCCGAGATCGAGACCGCAGTCGCTTGCTCAGCTCATGCCGTACCGTTGAACCTCGAAAAGGTGACGACCCCGTGGCGATCCATACGTTCGGTGCCGTCGGTGAACGGGCGGACAGCCCCGCCTGGGCTGGCCGTGGCCGACTGGAATGGATGGAGCCACCGGTGGGCCGTGGATCCAGCGCTCCCACCGAAAGGCCCTTGCGGGGGTTCTCGGGGCGGGGGCGGGATCGATGCGGCTTCGGGGGCCGCTGCACCCCTTGTACGGACCAATCAGGACTTGGCGCCCGCTCGGAACTTGCCTGCGGGAGATCATCGCCTGGGCCGAGCCGGTCGATGTGATCGGGATCGACATCTGCAGCGCGCACGGCGAAGCGCGTGCAGATCGGAAGCTCACCCCGCAGCGCGCGGCTTCGTCGGAATCGCTGGATCGAGTGTGTTGCCGCTCGACGCGGAGGTTCTCCGTTGCCGGCTCCTCATCGATCTCGGAGGCCATCAGATCCTCGCGGCCAGGGCGACTCCCGTTGCTGTCTCGCCAGGCTTGGGCACTCGTCCCGAGGATCGTCGAAACGGGCGCGGTGGCTGACGGTGACGCTCGGCTCTTCGAGGTACATCCGGAGGTGTCGTTCCGTGCGCTCGCCGGCGAGACCCTGAGATGGTCCAAGAAGTCCTGGAACGGCATCCATCTCCGCCGTCGCCTCCTCGCCGAGGCCGGCATCGTGCTGCCCGACGTCATTACCGAGGTAGACGGAGCGGTTGCCGACGACATCGTCGACGCCGCCGCCTCAGCATGGTCCGCTCGGCGCATCGCGAACGGGTCCGCCCGAAGCTTCCCCGATCCCCGGGAGGAATCCAACGGACGCCGGGTGGCCATCTGGTACTGAACCGACCCCGAGGTCGTCGTCTGCCTACCCGGACCCGATGGAGCTCCGAAGTTCGACCACGTAGGCAGCGATGGCGGTGGTTGATTCGTGCGTCCTACCCCGAAGCAGGACCCGTAGAGCCTCGATGGCGAGGCTGACGGCGATGGCGGCTCGGCCGAGGAACAGCTGTCGAGGTAGGCCAGGGCCTTGTCGGTCGTTGCGACCGACCCCCTTTTCGAGCGTCGAGAAGGGCCTTTCTGCTGCCAAAATCGGCCGACTGGCAACGCCAACCCGCTCGGAGGAACGCATGGGGAAGCTCATCTACGCAATCAACACCTCGCTGGACGGCTTCACGGAGGACGCCACCGGCTCGTTCGACTGGTCGATGCCTGACGAGGACGTGCACGAGTTCTACAACGATCTGGTGCGCGGCGTCGGCACCCAGCTGCTCGGCCGCCGCATGTACGAGACGATGGCGGTGTGGGAGACGGAGCCGTCGCTCGCCGAGGAGTCGGCCGTGCTGGCCGACTTCGCCGCCGCCTGGCAGGACTCGGACAAGCTCGTCTACTCCACCACCCTCACCGAGCCGGTCACGAAGCGGACGCGCATCGTGTCCGCGTTCGACGCCGACGAGGTGCGGTCATTGAAGGAGGCGTCGTCGGCCGACCTGATGGTGGGCGGACCCGGGCTTGCGGCCCACGGCCTACGCGCCGGTGTCGTGGACGAGGTCCTCTTGATGCTCTTCCCGGTGGTGGTCGGCGCCGGAAAGCCGGCCTTCCCGACCGATCTGCGCCTGGATCTCGAGCTCATCGACGAGCGCCGCTTCGGCAACGGCGCGGTGCACGTGGCGTATCGCGTGCGGCGCTGACCTCGGCTCGTTGGGTCGTCAGGACGCTGGGAGATAGGTGAGGAGGACCACGCCAGAGTTGAACCGCTTCACGTCTTCGAGAGTCATGCGGATCGTTCCTCGGTCTCCCAGCACGTGAAGGTTGCCGTTACCCCAGACGAGCGGATTGACGTAGATCTCGTAGACGTCGATGAGGCCCTTCTCCGCCAGGGCGTAGGCGAACTCGCCACTTCCGTGCATGAACAGATCACCGTCGACCTCATCCTTCAACTTCGGGACCGAGGTCTCGAGGTCGCCGTCGAGCACCGTGGCATTCCACCCGAGCTCGCCGGACAGCGTGGTCGACCCGACGTACTTCGGCATCGAGTTGACCATGTCGGCCCACTTGCCTGTCTCGTTCGGCCAGTAGCCAGCGAGGCCCTCGTAGGTCTTGCGGCCGAGCACCAGACCGCTCGATGCCGCCTGACGTTCGAACGAGTACTCGCCGTGATCCCCCTCGGGCTGCACCCACTCGCCAACGGGGTCGATGACGCCGTCCAGCGTGGCCTGTGTCGTCGCGATCAACGTTCCCATCCGGATCCTCCTACAGCAGTCCAGTGCTCCTCTGCCTACCCCACGAGACGCAGCTCGGTCGTCAGTCGTAGGAGCGGATCGTCCGGACGTTGAGGACGACCATGGCGACCCCGGCGACGCCCACCACGAGGAAGCCACGGCCGGCCGCCGACCACGGGGACGACTCGAGGACGAACGCCCGCATCCCCTCCATGATGTAGGTCACGGGGTTCCAGGTGGCGGCGATCTCCATCGGTCGGGTGAGCAGGTCTCGGGGGACGAAGTTCGGCGTCAGGAACAGCAATGGAAAGAAGATCAACGATCCCGACTGGGTCGCCGCCGCGCTGCGGGACTTGAGGGCGATGAGCTGCATGAATCCGGAGAACACCATCGCCCACGCCGCCGTCAGCACGAGGAGCAGGACGAAGCCGAGGAAGCCGCTGGCGACCGAGATGCCGAAGGGCAGGGCCACCACCACGATCAAGGTGGCGATGGCGGCGGTCTTGGCCCCCTCCGCCACTAGCCGGTGGAGGACGATCGTGACCCGAGAGACGGGTGACGCCCGCAGCTTGTCGAAGTACCCACCCTCGATGTCCTCGACCAGGTAGAGGGCGGCGCTCCCGAACGAGGCGGCCAGCAGGAGGGCGCCCGGCAGCTGGAAGGCGGCGTAGTTCTGGCCGTCGAGGAACCCGGTCTGCCCGGAGGGGAAGATCCGGGCCGCCTGGCCGACGTTGACGACCAGGAAGAACAGCGGGATGAACACCGTCGGCACCAGTTGCTCCGGCACCCGCACCGCCTCCAGGATCGCCCGCCGGCTGAGCGCGAGGAATTCGCTCATCCCTGGACCTCCTGCACCTGACCGGCGACCCGCTGCCGGACTCGGCCGGTGGCGTCGATGAACACCTCGTCGAGGGTCGGCTCGTGGTCGAGGCTCTTCCGCTGGCGCAGCTCGGTCTTCAACGCCTGCGGCGTCCCCTCCCGCACGATGAGCCCATCGTCGATGATGGCCAGCCGGTTGCACAGCTGGTCCGCTTCCTCGAGGTACTGGGTGGTCAGGAAGATGGTCGTCCCCTCGGCGTTGATGCGGCGCATCTCGTCCCACACCGTGAGCCGGCTGGCCGGGTCGAGTCCGGTCGTGGGCTCGTCCAGGAAGAGGACCTGCGGACGGTGGACGAGGGCCGAGGCCACGTCGAGCCGCCGCTTCATCCCCCCCGAGTACCCCTTGATCCGCCGGTCGGCGGAGTCGACCAGATCGACCAGCTCCAGCAGCTGCGCGGCCCGCTCGGTGGCCTCGGCCGACGAGTGGCCGAACAGCTTGGCCTGCAGGACCAGCAGCTCCCGCCCCGTCTGGCGGGGGTCGAGGCCCGCCTCCTGGAGGGCGACGCCGATGGCCTTGCGCACGCCGTCGGGATCCGACGCCACGTCGATCCCCGCCACCCTCGCCGATCCCGACGTGATCGTGGTCAGCGTGGTGAGCATGCGCACGGTGGTCGACTTGCCCGCCCCGTTGGGACCGAGGAAGCCGAAGACCTCCCCTTCCTCGACCTGGAGGTCGACGCCCTGCACCGCGTCGACCGTCCCGCTCCGACCGGTGAACCGCTTGACGAGTTGCTCTGCCGCCACCGCGAGACCCATGGAAGGCGAGCCTAATCACGCCGGGCTGTCGAGCGGCGTCGTGTTTTGGAGGGCCGGTCGCCTGATGCCGGGTCGGGCTTTTGGGTCCGCAGAAGCGCAGCCTGGGTGATCGGGTGCGCCTCGTGCTCGCCTACCAGACCGGCACCCTCGAGACCGACGCGACCCCGCCTGACAGCGTCTGCGCCTCACGTACGACCTGGTCGCCAACCACAAGAGAGCCTCGTAGCCAAGCGCCCCCTGCGTGAGCATGTATAGATTTGGCGACGCGCTGCGTGACCAGGACGCTTCCTCGCCGCGCGACGGCCATCGCGTCGAGCCCGCGCTCGTCGCTTCGCTTCGAAAGCCACCCAAGTTGACCACGCGAGCCCACCTGATCGAGCGGCTGCACCAGGCGTCGGAGGCGGAGCATTCGCTCTGTTGCCAGTACCTGTACGCGGCCTTCTCGCTGCGCCGGACCGCCACCGACTTCCCTGCGGAGTCACGGGGCGATGTCGCCGAGCTCGTCATGACGGCAACGCAGCACTGGGCGTACGAGATGTACTACGTCGCTCGCCAGGAGATGGAGCACCTCGCCATCGCCACCAACCTGTTGACCGCCATCGGCGAGCGGCCGCACCTCTCGCACGGCGACTTTCCCGACGCCAAGCTGGCGGTGCTCCTGCAGAACCCGATGATCCTCGAGCGATGCAACGAGCAGGCGCTGCGCCGGTTCCAGTTCTTCGAGCGCCCGAGCGGCCCCGGCTTCGAGCCGCCGCCCGCGGTCGAGACCATCTACCTCGACATCCAGCAGCTGTTCGCGACCCTGCCCGCCAGCGACCTGTTCACCGGCGAGGGCGAGCGCCAGATCAGCTCGTCCGATGTCGAGCTTGGGCTGCAGATGCAGATTCCCGTGGTGACCTCTCGCACCACCGCCGGGCAGGCGGTCGACCTCATCCTGGCGCAAGGAGAGGGCCTCGGCGCCTCACCGCTCTCGAAGGACACCCACTTCGCCCGCTTCAACGATGTCCTGCAGAGTTACCTCGAGACATCGGAGCTCGGCCTCGATCCCTACTTGCCGGTCGTGACCAATCCTGTGAGCCACGACGGAACCGCCCCCATTCCCGAGGGCGCGACGGTCGTGACCAACGGATTCAGCGCCGCCCTGATGGACTTTTTCGATGAGGGCTACCGGCTGATGCTGATCATGCTCAAGGAGTTCTTCTGGGCCTTCCGGGGCTACTCCGGCATGTTTGACGCCGTCGAGGCGGTCAAGACCACGGCCGAGATGCAGGCAAACCGGCGAGTTGCCATTCTTTCCGAGAATGCCTACTACCCGTTCATGACCATGTTCGTCCGGCCTGTGGGCGAGCTGCTGGCGCGCCAACCCGCCTTCGAGGACGTCCGCCAGCCGGAGCGTGCCGGCGCCGCGTTCCGGACCGGCGGCGCCATCCCGATCTGGACGGACATGGATCTCTACGTGGACGGAGTCGGCGCGCTCGGAAGCCGAGCGACAACCCTCGCGAAGGATGCGCCGGATGGCGCGGCCCGCGACGCGCTCACCTACCTGTCCCAGAACCTGAGCCGGATGCGCATGAACATCCTCAATGTCTGGCATCAGACCGGTTGAGATCGAGGGACTCATCATGCCCGGCACCATGACGATCCACTTCGACGGCTTCTGGCAGTGTCGGATGTCGACCGACCCGGATCCGACCCTCGAAGGGCGTGGGACCAGCGGCTACACCGTCGCGTTGCCTCGAGAGGGCGACTTCGACCGAATCATCAGGACCCAGCGCGACCAGATTCCCGACAACGAGTTCCGCCAGCCGTTCCCGCCGTATCTGGCCGCGCTCGCCGACGGCAGTCCACGCCCGTTCGGCGTGACGGTGACCCAGGTCGAGAACGCTCCCGATCCGGCCGTTGGCCTCCTCCTCGAGGGTGCCGAGCTCCGGTTGATGCAGAGCCCTCGCTTCGAGCTGCGCAACCAGATCGTCGGCGACGGGGTCAACCGCATCGCCCCCGCGATCGTGCCGTTCGACCTGCAGGTCGGTCGCCAGGACGACGTCTACCTGCGCCGGAGCGATCCCCTCGATCCCGCCCGTCCCGACCTCGAGATCTGGCAACTCGCTCCCCGCGACTTCGGCCCCCGCGTGCCGGTCGCCTACCGCCACCTGTCCGACGAGGTGGTCGAGACCATCTTTCCGTCAGAGTCCAAGGCAGGCAACGCCAACAACCTGTTCACCGGCTACTTCAACCAGCGAAAGCAGCTGCTGTCGCTGTGGCTGTCCGATCCGGGGCTCGATCCGCTGACCGCGGCTGGCTACCGGGCGCGGGTCCGGGTCCTCGACGATTTCACCAAGCCCTCCGGGGGCACCGACCCGGGCCTCATCGAGAACCGGCTCGGGCTCCAGGGCATCTGGGACCATCCGATCCGGGGCCGGGACGCCAGCGTCGGCAAACCACTCGCCCCGTTCGTGGATGTGAATCAGGACTGGCACACGCGCTTCTGGATGGGGGGGTGGGACGGCGATCTCCTCCTCGGCTGGACCCGGGGCCGCATCGATCTGCCCCTCCTCTAAACGGTCGAACGGATCCGCACGTCGCAACATCTTGAGCATGAAGGACTGCGGTCGTCGGAGGGTGGCGCCCTGCGGGGTTCTGTTCATGTTCGACCCGAGACGCCAAGTGATCTCTCGACCACTCGCTCCTCGCCCGCTCTTGTCGCCGCCCAGGAGCAGCCTGGAGATCACCCGGGGCCATCTCGGCCCGCACGTCGATGCTCATGACGGCTCGGCGACCAGCTCGACGGTCACCTCCACCGGGTCGCCGTCGTGGAGCTCCTCGAGCGACCGGACCTGCTTCTTGACCGGAAGGACGTACGACGCGGCTGCGGTGTCGGGGAAGAGCGACGTGTTCCAGGTCGTGGCGCCGATGGTCGCGGTGACGCGGACGGACCCGAACCCGGCGCGGTTCGACGCGGTCAGATCGTCGATCTCGTCGGCGACGTCGGTCGGAAGGGTGACGAAATGCCAGGCCGCGTCGCCGGTGTGCATCCACAGGACGGAGTGGAAGCGATAGGCCATCACCAAAATCTACGGGCTCACCGGCACCTAGGGTCGCGTCTCGTGCCGCGCCGCCCACCCGGGGATGACGTGATCGACGACGGGCCGCTGCCGGCTGGAAGCTTCTCCGCCTGGCTGGCTGGCCTGCGGCGTGCCCTCGGGGGCGAGGGCGTCTCGGATGTGCCGTGCGACGGTTGCACCGCCTGCTGCACGTCGTCCCAGTTCGTCCACATCGGGGCCGACGAGGCGGACACCCTCGCCCACATCCCGGCCGAGCTGCTGTTCCCGGCCCCCCGGATGCCCCGGGGCAACGTCCTCCTCGGCTACGACGAGAACGGCCATTGCCCGATGCTCGTCGACGGCGGGTGCTCGATCTACGAGCACCGTCCCCGTACGTGCCGCACCTACGACTGCCGGGTGTTCCCCGCGGCCGGCGTCGAGATCGACGACCCGGATCAAGCGCCTATCGCCCGCCGGGCTCGCCGCTGGCAGTTCGACTTCCCGGACGAGGTCGACCGGATCGAGCACGCCGCGGTGCAGGCGGCGGCCCGATTCGTGCGGGCGCGGGCCGATCTCCTCCCCGACGGGGCCGCCCCGGCCAACGCCACCCAGCACGCCGTCCTCGCCGTCCGCCTCCACGACGCCTTCGTCGATCCCGAGACCGCCGACCCGCACACCGACCCCGAGACCGACCCAGAAGCCGTCCGGACCGCCCTCGCCTACCGGCTCTCCCGGGGTCCTGGCTCGTAGGTCACGGCTCCGGGTCCTGCTTCTTGGCCTCCTGCAGGACCCACGTGTTGCCGTCGGGGTCGCTGAAGTCGGCGAAGGAGTTGTACCGGCGGTGGTCGGGGTCGGGGCCCGGCTTCCACTCGCCGCCCACGAAGTGGCGGATGGCGCCGACGTCGACCCCCCGCCCCACCAGCTCGTCCCGGGCCGCCTCGATGTCGTCGACGCACAGGTGGATGCCCCGGTACGAGCCCGGGGCGGCGTCGGTCAGCCCCTTGCCGATGGTGATCGAGCAGGCCGAGCCGGGGGGCGTCATCTGGACGACGCGGAACTCGTCGCTCACCTGGTGGTCGACGTCGAGGTTGAAGCCGAGCTGATCGACGTAGAAGGCCTTGGACCGGTCGACGTCGGAGACGGGGATGATTACAAGCTCGAGCCTCAAGTCCATCGGTGCGGTCTCCTGTCAGCGGGACGGTTCGGTGCGCAGATACTGCACCCGCACGCGGTCCGGTTGGAGTTCGGCCAGGCGGCGGGCGAGGGGCTCCTCGTAGGTGGTGACGAAGATCTGCTCGAGTCCCCCGGGCGAGCTCAGGTGGGCGAGGGTGCTGGCCACCAGCTGGCGGGACACCGGATCGAGGTGCTCCAGCGGCTCGTCGACCCAGCAGAACGGCACCGTCGTGGTCGCCAGCAGGGTGGTGAGCCGCATCATCAGCTTGGCGACGGTCTGCTCGCCGGCGCTGAACGCCCCGAACTCGAGCTGGTCGCCGTCGATCACCCTCGACATCTGCCCGTCGGGCAGCACGTGCAGGTTGGGACGGTCGGGGAACACCGCCTCCCACCGGCGGTTGACCTCGGCCGCCACCGGCTGCAGCTGGCGGCCGAGGACGGTGGTGATGGTCTGGTTGAGCGCTGACTTGGCCGCCTCCAACAGCGCCTCTTCCCGGTATTGCTCGGTGAGGGCGCTGGCCGTCTCCAGGTCGGTGCGGATGGCCTCGACCTTCGCCCCCGCCGCCTGCTCCTTCAGCTCCGCCTCCCGGAGTGCGGCGACCGCCGTCTCCAGCACCGCCATCGCCGCCCGCTCGGCCTCGACCAGCTCGTCGAGCGGGTCGGCCGCCGGTTCCTCGGGGGGAGCACCCAGCGCCGCCGCCCGCCGGGCCAGGGCCCGCACCGCGTCGAGGGTGGCCGCGGGGGACGGGTCGTCGAGGCCGGCCAGCATGGTGCCGGCCGCCTCCAGGGCGTCGCGATGGAGGTGCTCGGCCCGTACCCGGCTGTCGTCGTCGAGCTCTCGCAGGCACACGGGGCAGGCGGCGCCCGCCTCGAGCAACGTGGCCAGCGCGGCCTCGGCCGCCTCCAGCCGGGCCCGCACCGCCGCCCGCTGGTGGCGGAGGGACTCCACCTGGGCGTCGAGCTCCTCCTCCAGGGCGGCCAGGGCCACCGCGAGGGACAGGGGTTCGCCCTCGTCGGCTGGCGGCTGGCCCAGGTCCGCCTTCGGGACGAGGCCGGTCGTGGATGCCTCGTCCCGAAGGCGTTCGTGGCTCTCCCGCCAGGCGACGGCTGCTGCCTGCTGCGCCGCCGCCGCCCGGCCCCGGTCGAGCGCGGCCCGGGCCTCGACATGGGCCTCACGGGCCGCGTCCACCGTCTCCCGTGCCGCCGCCACCTGGACTCCCAGCGTGGTCTGCTCCTCCCGGGCCTGGCGCAGCTGCTCCGCCGTCCCCGACAGCTCGGCGCGCGACGCCTTCAGGCTGCGGGACAGCTGGCTGAGCACCGGCTCGATCTCGGCGATGGCCCGTTGCAGGTCGTCGAGGGAGTAGGCCCGGCACAAATGGGTGCGCAGGTTCGGCTCCTCGGCGTCACGCCGGAGGTCCTCGGTGAGGAAGGCGGTGCGGGACACGAACCGGGGGTCGGCCGACCACGACTCCTCCAGCAACCGCACCGCCTCCGCCTCGTCGACCGGCCGCCCGTCCAGGCTGGCGGTGGTGGCGGCCGTGAGGCGGGTGCCCTTGGCCCGGAGGGAACGGACGACCTCCAGCCAGCCGTCGCCCACGTCGAGGGTGACGGCGGCGGTCGCCTCCTTGTGGCCCTGGCGGATCATCGACGCCTTGTGCTCGACGGTGCCCGTGGCCAGCACCCACCGGACCGCTTCCAGCAGCGAGCTCTTGCCCACGCCATTGGGTGCCACCAGGAAGGTGGTGCCGGGCAGCACGTCGAAGTCGAGGTTGCGGTAGGCCCGCCAGTTCTCGAGGGCGATGTGCCGGATCACTCGGTGTCCTCCGGAGCGTCGTCGGCGTCGATGCCGACCAGGCCCTCCACGACCGACCCGGTCCCGAAGGCCCGGCCCAAGGCCGCCGCGAACGGCTCCCGTGCGTCGGCGACCGACTCGTAGCCCCGCCGCTTGGGGGCGATCTTGAAGCGGGCGCTCTGGCGGACGGCCTCGTCGAGGGCGGCGCCCGCCGCCTCTCGCAGGATGTCGCCCACGTCGACCCTGGTCACCGGACCCCTGGATGCGGGGGCGGCGGCCCGGGCGCCCGTGTTCTGGTCGAGGAACTTGCCGATGGCGTCGAACGGGGCCAGTCCCGAGATGAGCGGACGGGGCGGAGTATGCCGCCCGGAGGGAGCGTCGATCCCGTGGTTGAGGGCCGACGAGTCGAAGACCTCGGCCAGGTCGCTCACGGCCCGGGCCAGCACCACGAGGGCGGTGCCGTTGAAGCGGGTGAGCACCGACCGGGCGGCGTGGAAGTCGCCTTCGTCGACCAGGCCGTGGGGCGTGTCGAACACCACGAGGACGACGCCGATCTCGTCGATGGTGGCGATCGGCTCCCACCCCGCCTGGTGGGCGGCCAGCACGTCGCCCCAGTCGTACTGGGGGCGGACGGTGCAGATGTGGCCCCGCAGGGCGCGCAGGTCGCCGATGAGCGCCGACCGGAGGTGCTCGGGGCGGGCCGCGGGGGCGTCGGACCGGGTGCCGGGGTCGGGCGCCTGCTCCTCGATCGACCCGAGCCGGTCGGCCAGGTGCTGGCGGACATCCAGCCTCGGGTCGGTGGCGTCGACGATGGGGGCGCCGCTGGTCGCGGCGTCCATGACATCGGCCAGGGCGGCCCTCGATCCGAAGGAGCCGATCCGCTCGCCGAGGACCGTTCGGGGCACCTCCGTGGCCAGCCGGGGGTGGATGGCGAGGGCGGTGTGCAGAGGGGAGTGCCCGGCGTCGACGACCAGCGTCTCGTCGTCGGCTGCCTCCACGTCGAAGGTGACGGGTGCGACGAGGAGCCTGCCCTCCTCTTCCCCCATCACGACCACCAGCAGGCGAGGCTCCGACCCGGTCAGCCACATGTCGCCGACGGCGGGCGCCTCGGCGCTCTCACCGGTCGGCACCGTGAAGGCAGGCGATGCGAGGGGCCGATCCACGATGGGCGCCGCCGGGGACGCCCCGATGAGGCGTTCGAGCTTGAGCCGGCAGGACAGGCACTCGCTGAGGTGGGCCTCGATCTCGGCCGCCCGGGCGTCGTCGAGCACCCCGCCGGCCAGGTCGGCGAGGTCGACGTCGAGGGGATGGCCCAGCTCGAACACGCTCATCGCGCGACCACTACGGCGGACCCGACGCCGCTGTCCACCCGAGTGACCACAACTCGCCCCAGCTCCATCACCAGCAGGGCCACGTTCTCGGCGTCGTCGTCGTCGACCAGCTCGAGGCGGATGATCTCGGCCGCCCGGCCCCGGATCACGTGGCTCTGCGACGGGCTGACCCCGAGCAGGGGGGCGAGCTGGCGGACGGTGAGCTCGGGGAAGGCGACGGACAGCAGCTCGCGGTCGTTGAGCTGGGCCAGGACCTCCCCCGCCCGCCGCACTCGGAGGGCCTCACTGGCGGTGGTGTCGGATGGCGACGCCCGGTCCGTCCCGCCTGCCGCCGGCCCGTCGAAGGCAACCACGTCAAGTGAGAGGGGCGCCTGCCCCAGGCCCAGTCGGTGGCCGATGGCCCGGGCCAGGGAGCGAGGGGTCAACGAGCCCCCGGCCGCGTCAAGCAACGCCCCGCACAGGACGACGATGGTGGCCCGGTCGGCCACCGGCGCTGCCCGGTGGGCGTCGTGGCCCCACGTGGGCACGATGATCTCGTGCCCGGCGATGGCCCGGCCGAGGGCGTCGGGGTCGTCCGCCCCCGGCCGCTCACCAGCCCCTTTCCGGGCCCACCGGCCGTCGGCCCACTCGAAATCCGCTTCGCCCCGCAGGACGTCGTTGATCCGGACGACCAGCTTGCCGATTGGCGTGCGCCGCCCCAGGTCGGCCAGGAAGTTGCGGACGGTGCCCTGGAGGCGGGCCCGCAGGGCGCCGTCGGTGGCGCAATGGACGGCCAGGTCGGTGAGGCGCCGGGGCGTCTGGGCGTCGCCCATGAACTCGGAGGCGACGGACCACACCGCGTCGGCGTCCCAGTGGTGGTGGCCCTCAGGCGGCGGGAAGTTGCGGATCACGGCCACGGCCCGGATCGTCCGCTGCAGCTCGAGGACGAAGTCCCGCCCCGCCCGGCCTTCCTGCAGCTCCTCCAGCGCGGTCACGGCCGACCGCAGAACCGGGCCACGACGGCCGCCAGCACATCGTTGTCGAGCGGGCCGATGGGGGTCACGTCGGTCGACGTCCAGGCCCAGCCCGCCACCGGGTGGCGTCGGGAGAAGCGGCCGGGGCTTGAGAGTCCCAGGCGAAGATCGGCCGGGTGCTCGATCCCGAAGCTGTCCGTCCCAGTCCGGGCCACCACCGTCACCGTCCCGCCCACCGCCGCCGGTGCCTCGACGACGACCACCGGCCGGCGCTCCTCGGGATCGCCCGGCGGCAGGATCGTGGTCTCGACCCAACAGACCATCCCGACCTCGGGGACGATGGGCTCGCTTCCGGGCGGCGCGCCGAGGGCGCGGGCCGGAGGCGAGGTCATAGAGCCTTTCTACGTCGGATCGGCAGCCGCCGTCCGCACGATCAGTCGGCGATCGAGCGCCGGTAGGCCCGCATGGCCAGGGGGGCGGACAGCACCACGATGACGACCATCCAGATCACCGAGTAGGCGAGGGGGTGGGCGATCGACCACGGGTCGCCCGGCACCGGCGCCGCCGTCGGGTTGCCGAACTGGATGCGGACGGCGTTGGACAGGGTGGTGACCGGGTTCCACTCGGCGATGGTGCGCAGCACGCCGGGCATCGACTCGGTGGGCACGAAGGTGCTGGCGATGAACGTGATCGGGAAGATCACGGCGAAGCCGATGCCCTGCACCGCCTCCGGCGTGGACACGATGCTTCCCAGCAGGACGCCGACCCAGATCATGGCCAGGGCGAAGCCGATGAGCAGGGCGTAGCCCACCACCGCGTCGCCCAGGCCGGACCGGATGCGCCAGCCGATGAGCAGCCCGGCCAGCGACATGAGCGTGATCGGCAGCAGCGACTTCACCAGGTTGGCGATGGCGTGGCCGCCGAGCACCGCCCCCTGGGAGATGGGCAGAGCCCGGAACCGGTCGACCGCCTTGTTGGTGCGGTCGAAGGCGATCGACATGCCCACGCCCATGGCGATGAACACGATCGTCTGGGCGAAGATCCCGCCCATGAGGAACTCCCGGTAGCTACCGCCGCCGGGGACGTCGATGGCGCCCCCGAACACGTAGGCGAACAGGAGCACGAACATGATCGGCTGGATGGTGGCGTCGGCCAGGGCCTGGGGCTGGCGCTTCATGTGGATGAGTCCCCGGCGGGCAATCACCCAGGCGTCGTGGAGCACCCCGCGGGCGGGCGGCAGGTCGTCGTGGGCCGGCGTGGCGTCGACGTCGACCGATGCGGTGGACCCGAACGATGTGGTGGTGATGGTCATGACGCCTCCTCGGCGGTCTCGTCGATGGTCTCGTCTGCGTCGTGGGCGGGGGACCCGGTCAGGGTGAGGAACACCTCGTCGAGGGTGGGCTGGCCCAGGCTGAGGTCGTCGATCCCGATCTTCGACCGGAGCAGGCCCTGGGCCACCAGGACGACCGTCTCCACGCCCCGGCCGGTGGGGCCGGTGACGGTGCGGCTGGCCGTGTCGACCACCACGTCGAAGCCGGTGACGTCCTCGACGATGCGGGCCGCATCCTGGAGGCGGTCGGGGTCGGACACGACGACCCGTACCTGGTCGCCGCCGACGGTGCGCTTGAGGGTGCGGGCGTCGCCCCGGGCGATGACCTTGCCGTGGTCGATGACGACGATGTCGTCGGCCAGGCGCTCGGCCTCGTCGAGGTACTGGGTGGTGAGCACGACGGTGGTGCCCCGGCCGACGAGGGTGTCGATGACCGCCCACAGCTCGCTGCGGGCACGGGGGTCGAGGCCAGTTGTGGGCTCGTCGAGGAACAGCACGCTGGGCCGGGACATGAGGGTGGCGGCCAGGTCGAGCCGGCGCCGCATCCCGCCCGAGTAGCCGGACACGACCCGGTCGGCGGCCTCGGTGAGGGAGAAATCGTCGAGCAGGATCCGGGCCCGCTCGGCCGACTCCTTGCGGCTGAGCTGGTGCAGCTCGCCCAGCATGACCAGGTTCTCCCGGCCGGTGAGGAGGGGGTCGACGGTGGCGTCCTGGGCGGCCAGCCCGATCCGGCGGCGGACCTCTGTGGCCTGGCGGCGGACGTCGAAGCCGGCCACCGTGGCCGTGCCCTCGTCGGCCTGGCTCAGGGTGGTGAGGATGCGCACCGCGGTCGTCTTGCCCGCCCCGTTGGGCCCGAGCACGGCGGTGACCGTCCCCACCGGGACCTGCAGGTCGATGCCGTCGAGGGCGACGGTGTCGCCGTAGCGCTTGACCAGGCCGTGGGCGTCGACGGCGAGGGTGACGTCGGATTCGGTGTTGCCCTCGGTCTGGCGGGCACGCCGTTCGATGACTCCGATGTTGTTCTCAGACACGGTGAGGTCCCTTCACTGTTGCGGGGGGATGCGGTCTTGACGTGGAGGACGGGGGAGTTCTGAGCCCGTCTCCTCGCAGGTACGTCGGACGGGTCGAGCATGTCCGCCGCGCTTCCGTTCGGTGCACGATTTTCGCTGTCACCTGGTCATCATGCGCCCCGGAACCGGTCATCCAGTGTCCGGTTTGCGAAGTCTTCGAGGCGAACATGCAGGTATGACGTCGGTCCCGCCGGCAACTCATCGCCGGGGACGAATTAGGCGCCGATCGCCTTGCCGAGAGGGGCGTCCGTCGGCGAGCGAATGGCGCGGGTGGGCCCCTGGAGGGACCACTTGTGGCGATCGCTCCGGGGGTGTTGGTCGCCGACGGCGAACGGATGGCGCGGGTGGGCCCGTAAAGGGACCACTGGTGGCGATCGCTCAACGGGACGGGGCGTCGTCGGCGAGCGGATGGCGCTGGTGGGCCCATGGAGGGACCACTTGTGGCGATCGCTCGGGAGTGTGGGTCGCCGATGGCGAACGAGTGGCGCGGGTGGACCCGTCGAGGGACCTCTTGTGGCGATCGCTCAGGGGTGTTGGGCGTCGACGGCGAGCAGATGGCGCGAGTGGGCCCCTGGAGGGACCACTTGTGGCGATCGCTCGATGGGGCGGTGCGTCGACGGCGAGCGAATGGCGCGGGTGGGCCCCTGGAGGGACCACTTGTGGCGATCGCTCGGGCGGGACGTCGACCGCGACCGAGTTCCGTGAGTGTGGCCCGCGGGACGGGCTCAGCCGGAGTTGTACGTGTTCACCGAGAACACCGCGCCCTGGGGGTCGCGGAGGGTCGCTGCCCGCACCGGGCCGGCGTCGAAGGGTGCGACGACCACCTCGCCGCCGAGCTCGACCGTTCGGGCGACGACGGCGTCGGTGTCGGCCACGGCGAAGGTCACCGCCCACACCGGAGGGTCCTCTCCGGTGGTCCGCGACATCCACCCGATGGCGTCGGAGAAGCCGGGAGGGGCGCCCGCGTCGGCGTGGCGCTGGCGGGTCCCTGGGTAGATCTGCTCCAAGGCGTCGGCGTAGCCGGGGAGGCGCCACATCACGCTTTCCAGCCCCTCGAAGCTCACCGAGTCTCCTTCCCAGCCGAAGACCGTGCCGTAGAAGGCCTTGGCCCCCTCGACATCGGGGGCTTCGAGCGTGCTCCAGTTCCACGCATTGGGCTCGTTGACGAACTGGGCCCCGCGGTGGGTGCCCGCCTGCCAGAGGTGGAACACGGCGCCGGCGGGGTCGGCGCACACGGCCATGCGGCCGGACTCGAACACGTCGAAGGGACCGGCCAGCACCTTCCCCCCGGCGGCCGTCACTTTGGCCGCGGTGTCGTCGGCGCTCTCCACCGCGATGTATGTGTTCCAGGCCGGCGTCGGCGGCGCCTCAGCGGGCAAGGAGCCGACTGCTGCCACGTCTCCTCCCCGCAGCCGGGCCATGAAATAGTGCCCGGGCCCGTCGGCAGGCATTTGGTCCTCCATGTCCCAGCCGAACAGCCCGCCGTAGAAGTCGGCCGCCGCCTGGGCATCGGGCTGCGCCGTGTCGACCCAGCAGGGGACTCCCGGCGGGTACCCGTCTCGTCCGTTCATGGTTGGCTCCGTTCCCGTCTGGTGAGATCTTTCCCCATGGGCTGCCAACTCACGGAGATCATCGTCGACTGTCAGGACCCGCGCCGGGTGGCCGAGTTCTGGTCGGCGGTGCTCGGCTGGCCGCTCAGGGAGGACGACGACGGCGACGTTTGGTTGTCGTCGACAGGGGAGCCGACGGACACCGAGCCGTCGCTGCTGTTCCTCCACGTCGACGAGCCGAAGACGGTCAAGAACCGTATCCACCTCGACGTCAACCCCCTCGGCTGCGACCAGGAGGAGGAGCTGGAGCGCCTCCTCGGGCTGGGCGCCCGCCGCGTCGACATCGGCCAGGGCGACGTCACGTGGGTGGTGCTGGCCGACCCGGAGGGCAACGAGTTCTGCCTCCTCCGGCGCCGGCTCGACGCCCCGCCCTAGGACGGGCCGGCGATTACTTCCGGGACGCGCCGTCGTCGTACGTGCGTGCTTCCGGGAGACGTGGCTGCCGTGGTGGTCCTGGCGCGGGCCGGCGTCGAGATCGTCAGTTGGCCCCTCGAGGTGCACGGGCCGGTCGACCTCGACGTGGTCGACGACCTGGCCCGGCTGCAGCTGGCCGCTCGGCGCATGGGCTGCTCGATCAAGCTCCGGGACACGTGCTGCGAGCTGACCGCCCTCCTCGGCTTTCTGGGCCTGGCCAAGGCGATCGGCGCCTCGACCTCGGCCGCCGTCCTACAGGTGGTCGGGGAGGCCGAAGGCGGAGAAGAGGGTGGTGTCGAGGAAGTTGTGGTGCCCGACGATCCGGTCGCCTGAGACCTCGATGACCTGGATCGACCACGGGTGCAGCCCCCCGTCGGCGCCGGGCTTGTAGGACCCGAAGGCGGCGTGCCCGTTGGCGGCGACCGGGATGAGGCGCGAACCCCGGCAGCCGATGCCGTTGCCCAGGAACCACTTGCCCATCTCCTCCGGGCCCCGCAGCCAGAAGTCGTAGGGCGGCATCGACATGATGGCGTCCTCGTGGAGGAGCTTGACCAGGGCGGTGATGTCGTAGCGCTCGAAGGCGTCGACGTAGCGGGCCAGGAGCTCCTGCTGGTCGGCGCTGACCACCTCCGGCTCGGGCGACCCGTCGTTGCGGGCGGCCAGGGTGGCCCGGGCCCGCTGGAGGGCGCTGTTCACCGACGCCACCGTGGTGTCGAGCAGCTCGGCCACCTCGGTGGCCTGCCACCGCAGGACCTCCCGGAGGATGAGCACCGCCCGCTGGCGGGGGGGCAACGCCTGGAGGGCGGTGACGAAGGCCAGCTTGATCGATTCCCTCGCCTCGGCCACGTCGGCCGGGTCACCATCGGTCGGGATCACCCGACCGTCGGGGATGGGTTCCAGCCAGGCGTGCTCGGGGCGCTTGGCGCCGGTGAAGCTGTCGGCCGGCGAGGAGGGACCGAGGTCCATGGCCAGGGCCCGGCGCTGGCGGCCTCGGAGCATGTCGAGGCAGACGTTGGTGGCGATCCGGTATAGCCACGAGCGCATCGCCGAGCGGCCCTCGAAGCCGTCGATCCCCTTCCACGCCCGCACCATGGTCTCCTGGACGGCGTCGTCGGCTTCGAAGTTCGAGCCGAGCATCCGGTAGCAGTACCCGGTGAGCTCCCGCCGGTACTGCTCCAGGTCGTCTTCCAGCCGGATCTCGCTACGAACGGCCATGGGCCCCGAGTGTATGGACTCTCACCGACTTTGGACGTCCCGACCTTCCGAAAGTCATCGGAGCTCCGATTGCATCTCCCCCAGGAGGTGGACCATGGCCACGTCGTCGTTGGTCTGGTGCTGGAGCATGACCCGCTGCACGCCGGCCGCCGCGAGTTCCCCGAGCTGGGCGACGGCTTCGTCGACGGTGCCTACGATCCACTCCGGGCCTTGCCCGGCGAGCCAGTCGCGCTCCGACCCTGATCCGTCGCCGTGGCGGTCCATGGTCCGTCGTGTCCGCTGGCGGAGGTCGTCCTCGTCGGCCCCGACCACGCACCCGGTCATGACCGAGAAGACGACCGTGGCCGGGTCACGGCCTTCCGCCTGCCAGGCGTCCTCCACCTTCCGGCGGCGGTCGCGGCACACGTCGGGCGTGGCGAAGACGGTGTTGTACTCGTCGGCCCACCGGGCGGCGAGGGCGATGCTGCGGTGGCCGCCGCTGCCACCGACGATCACGTTGGGATGGGGCTGCTGCACCGGCTTGGGGCGGGCGTCGCAACCCTCCAGCCGGTAGTGGCGGCCGTCGAAGTCGAACGGGCCCGGCGCCCACGACCGGCGGACGATCTCGAGCTGCTCGCCCAGCATCTCCAGGCGGGTCGACGGCGATGGGAAGGGGAGGCCGTAAGCCCGGTGCTCGGGCTCGTGCCAGCCGGCGCCGATTCCCAATTCGACCCGGCCGCCGGATACGTGGTCGGCGGTCACCACCATCTTGGCCAGGACCGACGGGTGCCGGAACGTGACCGGCGACACCATCGTGCCGAGGTGGATCCGTTCGGTGACGGCGGCCAGGGCGGCGATCGTGGCCCAGGCGTCGAGCGCCCCCCGGTCGGGACGGTCCTGCACCGTGAAGTAGTGGTCAGACCGGAACAGTGCCTCGAGTCCGGCCTCCTCACAGGCTGCGGCTAGGGCGACCCACTCGTCCCAGGTCACGTCCTCCTGGCCCTCGATCATCAGGCAGATCCGCACCGGCCCACCTCCTCGTGGGGTCTTCCCCGGCGGGGACGACGGCCAACGTCGGGGCGCCGTCCGGATTCGAGTCCGCCGGCGTTAGCCTTTCGTCAATGAGAGTCGACCTTCGCCACAACCCTTCCTTTGCCGCCGCCCGGATCACCCTCGACCCCGGGGAGAAGGTGCGGGCCGAGTCGGGGGCGATGATGGCCACGTCCTACGGGGTGGCGGTCGAGTCGAGCACCCAGGGCGGGCTGATGAAGGGCCTGAAGCGGTCGGTGCTCGGTGGCGAGAGCCTGTTCGTCACCACCTTCACCGCCCCTGGCGGCGGCGGATGGGTCGACGTCGCCCACCACCTGGCAGGCGACATCATCGTGGCCGGGGTGACGTCCGACCAGCCGATGTCGATCACCCGGGGCTGCTGGCTGGCGTCGTCCAGCGGCATCGAGCTCGATACCAAGTGGGGCGGCTTCAAGAACCTGTTCGGCGGCGAGGGAGGGTTCCTGGTGCACGCGTCGGGGCAGGGCACCGTGCTCTTGGCCTGCTACGGCGCCCTCGACACCGTCCCCCTGGCCGCGGGCGAGTCGATCACCGTCGACACCGGGCACGTGGTGGCGTTCTCACCCGGAATCCAGAGCCAGATCCGCAAGGTGGCGACCGGTGTCATGGCGACACTCAAGTCGGGCGAGGGCTTCGTGTTCGACTTCACCGGCCCGGGATGGGTGATGACCCAGACCCGCAACCCGAGCGCCCTGGCCGCCTGGATCAAGCAGATGATGCCGGGCGAGACAGGCGGGGCGTCGGGGGCGGCGGGCGTGCTGGGCGGCTTCCTCGGCCGCTGACAGCCGGGCCCGCCGGCATGCGCCTCACACCGACCGGAGGGCGTCGGTGGGCGAGAGGCGGGCGGCCCGCATGGCCGGGTAGAGGCCGGCCACGGCCCCGATGACCAGGGCCGCGCCTACCGCGGCAGCCAGGGCGACGGCGGGGACGACCACCGTCCACGACCGGGACGTGGCGTAGCCGGCGGTCACCGCCGCCCCCAGGGCAGCCCCGCCCACGCCCCCGAGCGCGGCCAGCACCAGCGACTCGGCCAGGAACTGCAGCCGCACCTGGCCCCGCGTGGCCCCCAGGGCCCGCCGCAGGCCGATCTCCGACCGGCGCTCGAGGACCGAGATCACCATGACGTTGGCGATCCCGACCCCTCCGACCAGCAGGGCGACGGCCCCCAGCCCCAGGAACAGGGCGGTGAAGGCGTCGTCGGTGGCGGCCTTGGCCGCCAGCGCGTCCGACGGCCGGCTGACCCTGACCTCCTCGGGGTTCTCCGGGTTGGCGGTGGCCGGCAGGACCGCCCGCACATCTTCGACCGCGGCGTCGGCGGACCGGGTGTAGACCGTGCCCGGGTTGCCGCTGAAGCCGAGGAGGGTCGTCGCCACCTCGAAGCCCACCAGGGCCGAGCGGTCGATCTCGGGCGCCAGCGGCACCGGATCGAGGACCCCGACCACGGTGAACCACTGCCCGCCGACGAACACCAGCACCGACGGGTCGGCCCGCACGATGCCCAGCCGCTCGGCCGCCACCGACCCGAGGACCACCGCCGGGTAGCGCTCGGTGGCCGCGTCGAGGAACCGGCCCGACGCCACCGTCGCCCCCAGCACCCCGAGCAGGTCGGTGCGGGCCGCCTTCACCGAGATCCCACCCGTCTCCTGCTCGGGGATGCGGTCGGTGCGGCGGATGGAGGCGGACACGTTCCCGGTGGCGCTCACCGACTCCACCGGGCCGATCCGGCCGATCATGCCCACCGACTCCTCGGGGAGGGCGGCGTCCTCCCCGAACAGCGTCTGGCCGGGGGTGACGGTGAGCAGGTTGGTGCCCAGGCGGTCGAGCTGGGCCAGCAGGTCGGCCCGGCTGGAGGCGGAGATGCCGAGGACCGACACCATGGCCGCGATCCCGAGAGCGATCCCCAGCCCGGACAGGCCGGTGCGCAGGCGGCGGGTGCGCAGACCCACGCTGCCGACCCGGAGGACGTCGCCCACCGACATCCGGGCGGGCGACAATCGGGCGGGGACGAGACGGTCCGGCGGGGCCAGGCCGGTTCCTGGCTGGTGGAAGGTCGTGGTGCTCACGGACGGCCGTCCCGGCGGATGCGGCCGTCGAGGATCTCCACCGTCCGGGGGAGGGCCGCGGCCCGGTCCCGGTCGTGGGTGACGACGACCACGGTGGTCCCGTCGGCGTTGAGCTCGGCCAGCACGCCGAAGACCTCGTCGCTCGACCGGCTGTCGAGGTTGCCGGTGGGCTCGTCGGCCAGCACCAGCGCCGGCCGGGCCACGACCGCCCGGGCGATGGCGACCCGCTGCCGCTCACCCCCGGACAGCTGCGCCGGCCGGTGGTGGAGGCGATGGCCGAGCCCGACCCGGGACAGCGCGGCCGCCGCCCGCCACCGTCGCTCCCCGGCGGCGACCCCGTGGTAGAGCAGGCCCTGGGCCACGTTGTCGAGGGCGCTCATGCCGTCGAGCAGGAAGAACTGCTGGAAGACGAACCCGATGGTGCGGGCCCGCAGGGCCGACAGCGCTCGGTCCGACAGCTGGTCGACGTCGTGGCCGGCGACCCGCACGGTCCCGTCCGACGGACGGTCGAGGGTGCCGACCAGGTGGAGGAGGGTCGACTTCCCCGAACCCGACGGCCCCACCACCGCCACCAGCTCGCCGGCGGCGATGTCGAGGTCGACACCGCGGAGGACCTCGACCGGCGGCGACCCGGGATAGCGGCGGGACACCCCCCGCAGCTCGACGACGTTCCCTCCCATCGGATCGGCGATGGCGACCGACGGGACGGGAGCATGGATGACCACCCTCATATCGCCGGCACCTCCACGTCCGTCCCCTCGACGAGGCCGTCGCCGCTGACCTCGACCCGGCCCCGGGCGAACAGCCCGGTGGTGACGGCCACGATCCGGCCCGGACGGTCCCCGTCCGAGGTAGCCGTGTCGATCACCCGGACGCCGTACCCGCCCTCGGCCAGGGCCAGGAGGGCGTTCACCGGCACCGTCAGCACGCCCTCCCGGCGGTCGCTGGTGATGCCGACCTTCACCGGCGCCTCGTCCAACGCGCCGGTGGCGGCTGCGTCGTCGGGCACCACGGTCACGTCCACCACCCGCTGGGCGCTCTCCCCCTGGCCCTCGCTGCGAGCGACCGTCCCCACCCCGGTGACGGTGCCGGGTGTCGTCCGGCCGTCGGGCAGCTCGATCTCGACCTTGTCCCCCACCGCCACCAGCGACTGGCGGGTGGCGTCGAGGTCGACCCTCACCACCCGGCTGGTGGTCGTGCCCGCCAGCACCGGGCTCCCGGGCGGGGCCCCGCCACCGACCTCGGCCTGCACCTCCGCCACCCGCAGGGCGCCGGGCAGGAACACGGCCTGGCCCAGCTCGACCACGCCTGTCTCCTCCACGCCCATCGCCTTCTGCCAGCGCTTGACGGCGGCGGTGGTGGCGGCGGTGAACTTGCCGTCGACCAGCATCTGCGCCTCGGTGGCGTGGCCCATGGCCACCAGGTTCTGTTCGAGCTGGAGGGTGTCGTCGCCGTCGACGTCCTGCGCCAGCCGCCGCCAGGCCGGCAGGACGCCGTAGAGCAGGGGGACGGGCCGGTTGGCCACCGAGTACAGGGTCTGGCCCCGCTCGACGACCGTGCCCGGTTGGGGCAGGGCGGTCACCGTCCCCTGGGCCTGGTTCAGCACCTTCATCTCGCCCGCGTAGCCGAGGGTGCCGTCGACCTCGGTGCGGGCCACCAGGTCCTGGCGGGTGACGTGGGCGGTGGAGGTGGCGGGGCCGGTGGACGTGCTGTCGGAGCCGCCGGACGTCCCCGAGCGGGCCACGACGACCGCACCGGTCGTGGCCAGCAGCGCGGCCACCGCGGCCAGGGCCGCCACCTTGGCCACCCGCGACCGGGTCGGTCGGGGGACGGATCGGCCTGCGCAGAAGGGCTCCACGAACCGGCGATCCCGTTGCCGCGCCCGGCGTGGTCGCCGTCGAGGCCGGGCGGCGGACTTTCGGCGACGTCGCCCCGCCGGATCACGACCTCACCCCGCTCGAGGCGATTCCGACCTCGCCCCTACCCGGCCGGCCCGGTCCGCCCGGTCCGCCCGGTCCGCCGTCGGGCCCGAACAATGAGCCGCACGCCTCCTGGGCGTCCCGGAACGTCTCCGACGAGGGGTCGATCCCACCGGCCTCGCCCTTGCCGATCTCGATGCGGACGCCGCCGCCGCTCGAGAAGTCGGGATCGGGCATGTCCACCCCGTGCTCCCGCATGCAGCGGGCGAACTTCAGGGCTCGGTCCTGGGCCTCGGCGTCCATCGGAGGCCCGCCCTCCTGGATGAGGTCGTCGAGGTGGTGACGGCAGGCCTCGTCGGCCTCGGCGAAGGCCTCGGGCAAGCGGGCGGCCCCGCCCGGCTCCGGCCGGTCCCCGCCCGCGCTCGGGCCGACCATGATGAACCCGTCGCCGCCCGCCTTGGGATCGGGCATGTCGACGCCGTGCTCCCGCATGCAGCGGGCGAAGTCGAGCCCGGCCTGTTCGGCGTCGGCCGGGGTCGTGCTTGCGTCCTCCGCCTCGGCCCCCCGCCCCCCGCCGGCCGACGCCACCTCGGCGCCCGCCCCCGACGATCCTCCACATCCGGCGGTGGCCAGGGCCAGCGCCAGCACCCCCAGCCCCAGCCTCACGAGTCGTCGCACGGCAAGACCTCCCGGCCGGGCGGACGGATGCCGCCCACGGCCGGGGTCAGTGAACGAAATCGGCCCTATCGACGCCGTAGACCGGGGTGGTTATGCCAGCGTTATGGCGGGGGGCACACCATGGAGCGACGATGCGAGTACTGGTTGTGGAGGACGAGGCGGTGCTGGCCGACGCCATCGCCCGGGGATTGCGCCGGGAGGCGATGGCGGTCGACATCGCCGACGACGGGGAGGCCGCCCTCCAGCGCCTGGCGGTGAACCGCTACGACGTGGTCGTGCTCGACCGCGACCTGCCCGGGGTCCACGGCGACGAGGTGTGCCGCCGGCTCACCCGAGCCACCGACCCGGTCGGGCCCCGGATCCTCATGCTCACCGCATCCGGCGGCATCGACGACCGGGTCGACGGGCTCACCATCGGCGCCGACGACTACCTGCCCAAGCCCTTCGCCTTCGCCGAGCTGGTGGCTCGCATCCGGGCCCTGGGCCGCCGGTCGCAGCCCGCCCTCCCGCCGGTGATCGAGCGGCGGGGCGTCACCGTCGACTCCGCCCGCCGGGTGGCGTCCCGCGACGGCCTCTTCCTGCGCCTCACCAACAAGGAGTTGGCCGTGCTGGAGGTCCTGCTGGGCGCCGACGGCGCCGTGGTGAGCGCGGAGGAGCTGCTCGAGCGGGCGTGGGACGAGCATGCCGACCCGTTCACCAACGCGGTGCGGGTCACGATGGTCAAGCTCCGCCGCAAGCTCGGCAACCCACCGCTCGTGGAGACCGTCGCCGGCGCCGGGTACCGGATCCCGTGAGGGCGGTCAGGTTCCGGCCCACCATCCGGCTACGGCTCACCCTGATCTACGGCGGGCTCTTCCTGGCCGCGGGGGCGGTGCTGCTGACGCTCAACTACGCCCTCGTCCGCCGGGGCCTCGAACGCCAGGCGCAGCCCATCAGCATCGGGGTCCAAGGGCCCCTCGCCGGGGCCCAAGTGCCCGACACGTTCCGGTTCGTCGCGCCCGCCCCCGGCATGGTCGGGCCCGGCACGCCCGAGCCCCGGGTGATCGTGACCGCCGACGGCGTGCCCATCCAGGACGCCCTGGGCCAGTATCAGGCCGAGCTGCGCAACCAGGCGCTGGACGAGCTGGTGGTGCAGTCCACCGTCGCCCTCGGCCTGATGGCGCTGGCCTCGGTCGGACTCGGATGGGTCGTGGCCGGCCGGGCTCTGGCCCCCCTCACCCGGGTGACGGCCACCGCCCGCCGGCCTGTCGCAGGACAACCTCCACGAGCGGCTGGCGCTCGAGGGGCCCCACGACGAGCTCAAGGAGCTGGCCGACACCTTCGACGCCATGCTGGGCCGCCTGGAGTCGGCCTTCGAGAGCCAGCGCCGGTTCGTGGCCAATGCGTCCCACGAGCTGCGCACCCCGCTGGCGATCCAACGCACCCTGGTCGACGTGGCCCTGGCCGACCCCGATACCTCGCCCGACGACCTGCGCACGATGGCCGTGGCCCTCCGCGACGCTGTCGACCGCAGCGAGCGGCTCATCGACGGGCTCCTGGTCCTGGCCCGCAGCGAGCAGGGCGACATCCCCCGGGAGGCGGTCGACCTGGCCGCCGTCGCCACCGTCGCCGTCGACCAGTGCTCGGCCGAGGCGGCGGCGAGGGACGTCCGGGTGGAGCACCGGCTGCTCCCGACACCCGTCACCGGCAGCCGGGTGCTGCTCGAGCGGCTGGTGGGCAACCTGGTGCAGAACGCGGTGCGCCACAACGTCCCCGGCGGGTGGGTGAAGGTCGAGACCGGCCCCGAGGGTCGGCTGCGAGTGACGAACTCCGGACCGGTCGTGCCCCCCGATCAGGTGACCGGCCTGTTCGAGCCCTTCCGCCGCCTGGCCCCCGACCGGGTCGAATCGTCGCGGGGCGTCGGCCTGGGCCTGTCGATCGTCCGCTCCGTCGCCCGGGCCCACGGCGGCGACGTCCACGCCACGGCCCGACCGGATGGCGGCCTCGACATCGCCGTCGCCCTGCCCGCGGCCCCGTCCCCCAGTCGGCGAGAGGCCGTCGGCCGAGAGGTGGCAGTCACGGTCGCCGACCATTGAGGAATCCGACCCCGTCCCTGCGAAAGCGCAGGTCAAGGTGCTTGACACCGATCCTCTCTGTGACAGGGTGAAACTGGGTACCGATACCGAGTGAAGGCAGGGATTGATGGGTGAACGCCGCGGGCAAGTTCCCACGACCGAGCAGACCGAGGGACCCTCCGACAACGAACCAACGTTGCTTGCGGACGACGGGCGAGGCGGCGGAAAAGTGAGCCCTGAGGCTCGGGCTGCCGACGACTCAGCAAGACTTGATTGGTATCGCCGGGCGATCGCTGACGATCCCGAACGCCGAGAGAGGTTCGCCCGGAACCTTGAACGGGTGCGCACCACTCCTGGCACGCCGGACGACCTGGAAGCAGTAGCGAAGCTCCTGACGGCCGAGTAGCTCGCTCTAACTGTTGGCCGACTGGGAGCTGGAGGACTTCGGTGGGTGCATCGCGGAATGGCTCCAGACGTCCCCGCCGGTCGAGTGGCGGAGACCAGTGAACGAGTGGGTTCAGGGCCTCTCGGGCAACATCCGCCACGGGGCACACCGGGAGCCAGTGATCGACCACGAGCAATGGAGTGGTTGGTATTGCGAGATCCCCGGTGCCGGTGACGCTCAAGCGGTCGTGGTCGCCTACTACCTGGTGCACACACAGCTCCCGAAGGCGCGGTGTTTGCAGATCGACACCGAACCTCGGTTTAGGGAATGACCTGACCCTCGTCAGCGAAAAGAGCACAAGGCGTCGTCGGTCCTCCGCCAGGCCCTAGGGTGGCCGCCGGTGAGTGACCCCGGGCTCGACCAGGAGGCCCTCGGTCTGCTCCGGAAGTTGACGGGTGATCCGGCGAGCGAGTTCCGTCCCGACCAGCTCGACGTGGTGAGGCGTCTGGTCGGCGAGCGGCAACGGGTGCTCATGGTCCAGCGGACGGGGTGGGGCAAGAGCGCCGTCTACTTCATCGCCACCCGGATGCTGCGGGACCGGGGCGGCGGGCCGACCCTGCTCGTGTCGCCTCTCCTCGCCCTGATGCGGAACCAGATCGCGGCCGCCGAGCGGATGGGTGTCCGGGCGGTCACCATCAACAGCGCCAACCGGGACGAGTGGGACGGGGTAGAGGACCGCATCGACGACGGGTCGGTCGACATCCTCCTCATCTCGCCCGAACGGCTGGCCAATCCCAAGTTCCGGGCCGAGATCCTGCCCAAGGTGGGCCGGATGAGCGGGCTGTTCGTCATCGACGAGGCCCACTGCATCTCCGACTGGGGCCACGATTTCCGTCCCGACTACCGCCGGCTGGTGCGGGTGCTCGACCTCCTGCCGGCCGGCGTCCCCGTCCTGTGCTGCACCGCCACCGCCAACGACCGGGTGGTGGCCGACGTCGCCGCCCAGCTCGGCGCCGACCTGGTGGCGGTGCGCGGACCCCTGGCGCGGGACGGCCTCGGCCTCCACGTCCTCGACATCCGTCCCCAGGCGGAGCGGCTGGCGTGGTTGTCGGAGACGATCCCCCGCCTGCCGGGGACGGGCATCGTGTACTGCCTCACCATTCGCGACACCGAGCGGGTGGCCGGCTGGCTCACCTCCCGGGGGGTCACCGCCGTCGCCTACAGCGGGGAGACAGACGAGGCCCAGCGGCCGGTCATCGAGCAGGCCCTGCTCGCCAACGAGGTGAAGGTGGTGGTCGCCACCTCGGCCCTGGGGATGGGGTTCGACAAGCCCGACCTGGCCTTCGTCATCCACTACCAGTCGCCGGGATCGCCGATCGCCTACTACCAGCAGGTGGGAAGGGCAGGACGGGCCCTCACTGAGTCGGTGGGCATACTGCTCCGCGGCGTCGAGGACGCCGACATCCAGGACCACTTCATCCGGGCCGCCTTCCCTCCCCCCGACCTGGCCCGCCAGGTGGTCGAGCTGCTGGAGGCGCGGGCGGAGCCCGTGGGCCGCACCGAGCTGCTGGAGGCGGCCAACGTCCGACCATCGCAGCTCGAGCTCCTGCTGAAGACGCTCGAGGTCGAGGGGGCCATCGAGCGGGACGGGTCCCGGTGGCTGAGGACGCTGCGGCCGTGGACGTTCGACGAGGAGCGGGTGGCGTCGGTCACCGCCCTCCGGCGCACCGAGCAGGCCCAGATGAACGAGTACGCGACGACGACGACGTGTCGCATGATGGCCCTCCGCCGCTACCTCGACGACCCCGCCGGGGGGCCGTGCGGGCAGTGCGACGTCTGCACCGGTACCAGCCTGGCGCTCGACCTGCCGCCGGAGGTCGTGCAGGACGCCGTCGCGTTCCTGCGCTCGACCGACGTCGTGGTCGAGCCCCGCCGGCAGATGCCCGACCGCAAGCGCATCCCCGTGGACCGCCAGGCGGGCCCCGGCCGAGCCCTGTCGATCTGGGCCGACGGCGGATGGGGCAGCCTCGTCCGCCGGGGCAAGCAGGTCACCGGGCGCTACGACGACCGGCTGGTCGACGCCGCCGCCGACCTGATCCGCAAACGGTGGCGACCCGATCCCTTCCCGACGTGGGTGACGTTCGTGCCCTCGCTCCTCGACCCTGCGCTCCTCACTCACTACTCCCAACGACTGGCCGGTGCCCTCGGGCTCGAGTGCCAGGCGGTGGTGGCCAAGGTGCGCGACACCCAGCCCCAGAAACTGATGCAGAACAGCGTCCAGCAGTACCGCAATGTCCGGGGGGCGTACCAGGTGACAGGGCCCGTCCCCTGCGGGCCGGTCCTGCTGGTGGCCGACATCGTCGACTCGCGGTGGACGGTCACCGCCATCGCCTGGAAGCTGCGGGAAGCGGGGGCCGAGGCCGTCTTCCCGTTCGCCCTGGCCGACACCGCCGGAAGGTCGGGGTGAGATCGGAGGACTCGCTCGCCACCCTCCTGCTCACCAGCCGCCTGGTGAGCGAGGGCCTCCAGCCCTTGAAGGCGTCGGAATACTGGTCCCTGTGTGCGCAGGTGGAACGGCCGGGCGTGCTGCTCGGGCTGAGAGAGGCGCCGCTCGTCGGTGAGCACGGCCTGGACCGGGCCCTGGCCCGTCGGGTCGTCGCCCTCCTCGCACGAGCGACCGCCCTGGCCTTCGAGCTCGAGCGGCTCGACCAGTCGGGCATCTCGACGCTGACGCCGTTCGACCCCGGGTATCCGCCCCACCTGGTCGAGCGCCTCGGCCCCAAGGCGCCGCCACTGCTGTACGCGGCCGGCCGCCTCGACCTGCTGTTCCGTCCCGGCCTGGGCATCGCCGGCGACCGCGTCGTCTCGAATGCCGGCACCGAGGTGGCCCGGACGGCAGCCGCCTGCGGGGCTCGGCTCGGGCTGCCGTTGGTGTGCGGGGGGCCCAGGGGTGTCGGCCAGGCGGCGATGGACGGGGCCTGGCTGGCCGGCGGTGCGGTGTTAGCGATGCTGGCCGACCCCCTGGTGCGCACGCTTCGGAGCCCGGATGTCCGTCGGGCCGTCCACCGGGGCGCAGCCGTGCTGTGCACGCCCTACGGCCCCGACGTCCCCTTCCGCGAGGCCAACGCCCTCGGGCGGAACCGGCTCGTGTATGCCCAGTCGGTCGTCACCCTGGTGGTCGCGTGCGACCTCGACGAGGGCTCGACGTGGACGGGCGCGGTCGAGGCCCTCGACCACGGGGTGGGCACGGTGGCGGTGTGGCGGGGAGCGGGGGAAGGTCCCGGCAACGCCGCCCTCGAGGGCCGCGGCGCGACCGGCGTGAGGTCGGTCGCCGACTTGGAGTCGCTCCTCCCGCCCCCCTAGAAGTTTCTTCAACCAACTGGTTGACAACGGCCGCAGCCTGGTTGTACGTTGTGTTCAACCGAATGGTTGAACAAGCAGGAGGACGGCAGTGGCAGCGGATGCGCTTTCCCGGGTGTTCTCGGCTCTGGCCGATCCCACCCGGCGGGACATGGTGGCGAGGCTCGCCGTGGGCGACGCCACCGTCAACGAGCTGGCCGAGCCGTACCAGGTGACCGTCCAGGCCGTCTCCAAGCACCTCAAGGTGCTGGAGGACGCCGGCCTGGTGAGCCGCACCCGGGAGGCCCAGCGCCGCCCGGTGCATCTCGAAGCAGAGGTGTTCGACTTGATGACCAAGTGGATCGAGCGCTACCGGCGCCAGGCCGAGGAGCGGTACCGCCGCCTCGACGACCTGCTGCTGATGCTGCCCGACGACATCGAACCAACCCCACCGACCCAACCTCAGACAGGAGAACCGACATGACCACCACCAGCACCCACCAGACCGAGATCACGGCCGACCCCAATGTCCCCATGGTGCGGATCACCCGCGAGTTCGACGCCCCCCCGGCGAAGGTCTTCCGGGCCCACACCGACCCCGAGCTCCTGCCCCAGTGGCTCGGCCCCCGCGGCACCGAGATGCGGGTCGAGCAGTTCGACTGCCGCACCGGCGGGTCGTACCGCTACGTTCACACGAGCGACGGCAACGAGTACGGCTTCCGGGGCTGCTTCCACGAGGTGCGCCCGTCGGAGCTGATCGTGCAGACCTTCACCTTCGAAGGCATGCCCGACAGCGTGGCCCTGGAGCGGTTGGAGCTCGAGGACCTCGGCAATGGCCGCACCCGGCTGACGGCCACCTCGCTGGTCGACAGCTTCGAGGGTCGCGACGCCTTCCTCGCCAGCGGCATGGACGTCGGCGTCCGTGAGGGCTACGAGCGTCTCGACGAGCTGCTGGCCGGCTGAAAGCCGACGAGCGACCGCCACGCCCCCGCCGTAGGGTCGGGAGGTATGGAGAGGCCGCTGGCGGGCAAGGTCGCCCTGGTCGCGGGAGCGACCCGGGCCGCCGGACGAGGCATCGCGGTGGAGCTGGGTGCGGCCGGCGCGACGGTCTACGTCACCGGCCGCACCACCCGCTCCGAGCGGTCGGAGATGAACCGGCCGGAGACCATCGAGGAGACGGCCGAGCTGGTGGACGCGGCCGGCGGCCGGGGGATCGCGGTGCGGGTCGACCACCTGGTGCCCGAGGAGGTGGAGGCGCTGGTCGCCCGCATCGACGCCGAGCAGGGGCGCCTGCACATCCTGGTGAACGACATCTGGGGCGCCACCACCATGGAATGGGACAAGACGGTGTGGGAGTCGTCGTTGGAGATCGGCCTGCGCACCCTCCGCCTGGCGGTGGACACCCACGCCATCACCTGCCACTTCGCCCTCCCGCTCCTCATCCGGGAGCCGGGCGGCCTGGTGGTCGAGGTGACCGACGGCACCGCCGAGTACAACGCCACCAACTACCGGGTCTCGTTCTTCTACGACATGGCCAAGGCGGCCAACCTGCGCATGGCCTTCGCCCTGGCCCACGAGCTGGAGCCGCACGGCGGGACGGCCGTCGCCCTCACCCCCGGATGGCTGCGGTCGGAGGCCATGCTCGAGGCGTTCGGCGTCACCGAGGCGAACTGGTCGGACGCGACCGCCCGCATCCCCCACTTCGCCATCTCCGAAAGCCCGTCGTTCGTGGGTCGGGCGGTGGCCGCCCTGGCCGCCGATCCCGACGTGTCCCGCTGGAACGGTGCCTCGCTGTCGAGCGGCCAGCTGGCGAGGGTCTACGGCTTCACCGATCTCGACGGCAGCCAGCCCGACGCCTGGCGCTACCTCCCCGAGGTGCAGGACGCGGGCAAGCCGGCGGACACCACCGGCTACCGCTGACCACCCGCGAGGACCCGCTCGTACAGCCCGACGGTGCGGGAGGCGATGCTCGGCCAGCTGAAGTGCTCGAGCACCCGCCGGCGGCCGGCCTGTCCCATCCGGCGGCCTTTGGCGGGGTCGCCCAGCAGCTCGTTCACCCTGGTGGCCAGCCCGAGGGCGAAGCCGGTGGGATCGACGGGCAGGCCCTCGGCGTCCACCTCGATGGGCACCAGCCAGCCCGTCTCGCCGTCGACCACCACCTCGGGGATGCCGCCCACCGCGCTGGCCACCACCGGCACCTCGCAGGCCATGGCCTCCAGGTTGGTGATCCCGAACGGCTCGTACACCGACGGGCAGAGGAACACCGACGCGTGGCTCAGGATCTGCACGAGGGTGGTGCGGGGCACCATCTCCTCGACCCACACCACGTTGCCCCGGGTGGCGGCCAGAACGGCGGCCCGGGCCCGGAACTCGGCGCCGATCTCGGGCGTGTCGGGGGCGCCCGCGCACAGCACCACCTGGGCATCGGCGTCGATGTGGGCGGCCGCGTCGAGGGCGTGCTCGATGCCCTTCTGCCTGGTCATGCGGCCGACGAAGACGACCGACGGCCTTCCGGGGTCGACGCCGAGCCGCTCGAGGGCGTCGGTCGAGGGATCGGGCCGGTACTCCTCGGGGTCGATGCCGTTGGGGATGACGGCCACCCGCCCGGGATCGACGCTCGGGTAGGTCGCCAGGATGTCGGCCCGCATACCGGCGGACACGGCGACGACGGCGTCGGCCGCCTCGATCGCGGTCCGCTCGCACCACGAGGACACGCCGTAGCCGGCCCCGAGCTGTTCCGCCTTCCAGGGGCGGCTGGGCTCGAGGCTGTGGGTGGTCAGCACGTGGGGGATCCCGTGGAGCACCTTGGCCAGGTGGCCGCCCATGTTGGCGTACCAGGTGTGGGTGTGGACGATGTCGGCGCCGGCGGCCGCGGCGGCCATACGCAGGTCGACCGAGAGCACGCCGAGCACGTCGCCGTGGGGGCCGGCGGCCACCTCCGGCCACGGCGGATGGGCGGTGACGTGGGGGAGGTCCCGCGCCGCGCCAAAGCAGTGGACCTCGAGGTCGACTAGCCGGGCCAGCTCCCGGCTCAGGTAGGTGGCGTGGACCCCGGCCCCGCCGTAGACCTCGGGAGGGAACTCCCGGGTGAGCAGGGCGACCTTCATCGCGGCAGGCGCGTCACCGCTTGGGGGGCGGCAGCACCCGCCGTCCCTTGCCGACGACGACTACCCCGTTCTTGGAGATGGTGTACAGGTCGGAGTCCTCGTCGTGGTCGACCCCGATGCGGGCGCCGGGGGGGATGACCACGTTCTTGTCGATGATGGCCCGGCGGACGATGGCGCCAGGCCCCACCACCACGTCGTCGAGCAGCACCGAGTCCTCCACCAGGGAGTAGTCGTCGCACACCACGCCCGGTGACAGCACCGAGCCCCGCACCAGCCCCCCCGAGATGATGGCCCCGGCGCAGACCATCGAGTTCATCGCCCGTCCCACCCGTTCGCCGGCCTCGTGCACGAACTTGGCCGGGGGCAGGGGGCGGGTGGACGTGAGGATCGGCCACCACCGGTTGTAGAGGTTGAAGACGGGGTGAACCGAGATCAGGTCCATGTGGGCGTCGTAGTAGGCGTCGAGCGTGCCCACGTCCCGCCAGTAGCCCCGTTCCCGCTCGGTGACCCCGGGCACGTCGTTGTCGGTGAAGTCGTAGAAGTGGGCCTGGCCCGCCTTGACCAGCATGGGGATGATGTCGCCGCCGACGTCGTGGCGCGACTCCTCGTCGTCGGAGTCCTGGGTGACGGCGTCGACGAGGGTCGACGTGGTGAACACGTAGTTGCCCATGGAGGCGAAGACCTGGTCGGGGGCGTCGGGAATCCCCTCGGCATCCTTCGGCTTCTCCCGGAAGGCATCGATGGTCGTCCCCGGACCGGGCTCGATGATGCCGAAGCTCCCCGACTCCGCCTTGGGCACCCGGATGGCGCCGACGGTCACGCCCGCCCCGCTGGCCGCGTGCTGCTCGACCATCTGGCGGGGGTCCATCCGATAGATGTGGTCGGCCCCGAACACGCAGATGTAGTCGGGCCGGTCGTCGTAGACGAGGTTGAGGTTCTGGAATATGGCGTCGGCCGAGCCCGCGAACCATCGGGGACCGCGCCGCATCTGGGCCGGCACCGGGGTGACGTAGGTGTCGAGCAGCGTCGACAGGCGCCACGTACGGCTGATGTGGAGGTCGAGGCTGTGCGACTTGTACTGGGTGAGGACGACGATCCGCAGGTAGCCGCCGTTGGCCAGGTTGGAGAGGACGAAGTCGATAAGCCGGTAGTGGCCCCCGAACGGCACCGCCGGCTTGGCCCGGTCGGCGGTCAGCGGGTGCAGGCGCTTGCCCTCGCCGCCGGCCAGGACCATCGCCAGCACCCGGGGCTCGGCCACCACGTCACCGTATCGCCGTCGTGGTCCCGGCGCGCCGGGTGTCCGGCGCTACGCCTTGAGGCTGGAGGCGGGGATGCTTCCCAGCCGGCCGGCGTGGAAGTCGTCCACGGCCTGGAGGATCTCCTCCCTCGTGTTCATCACGAACGGCCCGTACCAGGCGAGGGGCTCCTTGATCGGGCGTCCGCCGAGGACGAGGATCTCGAGGTTGGGGGTGTGGCTGTCCTGGCGCTCGGACGCGGCCACGCTGACGAAGTCGCCCTTGCCGAACACGGCCAGCTGCCCCGTCCGGAACGGGCGCCGGGCGGATCCCACGCTGCCGTCGCCGGCCAGGGCGTACACCAGGGCGTTGAAGTCGGGCTGCCAGGGCAGGACGAGCTCGGCCCCCGGGCTGAGGGTGGCGTGGACGAAGGCCATCGGCGTATGGGTGACGCCCGGCCCGGTGTGGCCGGCGACGTCGCCCGCGATGACCCGGATGAGCGTCCCGCCGTCGGGGGTTGTCAGCAGCGTGGCCCGGCCGGCCCTGATGTCCTGGTAGCGAGGCGCCTCCCACTTCTTGGACTTGGGCAGGTTCACCCAGAGCTGGATGCCGTGGAAGGTGCCCCCGCTCATCACCAACGCCTCGGGTGGCCGTTCGATGTGCTGGATGCCGGCACCGGCGGTCATCCACTGGGTGTCACCGTCGGTGATCACCCCACCGCCACCGGCGTTGTCCTGATGCTCGAAGGTGCCGTCGATGATGTAGGTGGCGGTCTCGAACCCGCGGTGGGGGTGCCACGAGGTGCCCTTGGCCTCGCCCGCGCCGTACTCCACCTCGCCCATCTGGTCCATGTGGATGAACGGGTCGAGGAGGCCCAGGTCGACGCCGGCGAAGGCCCGGCGCACGGGGAAGCCCTCCCCCTCGAAGCCGCCGGGGGCGGTGTGGACGGAGACCACCGGGCGCTCGACGGCGGGGGCCGCCGGCCGGTCGATCCGGGGCAGGGCGAGGACGTTGTCGACGGTGACGGCGGGCATGGCGGGCCTCCTGGGGGCGCTCCGTCTCGGAGCAACTGTACGTAGGTGATAACAGTTGCGCGTTCAACTTCCTTCCCTCGTACGCTCGGGGGATTACAGGCGATTCACCCCGGGGGCCGACGTCGCCCCAGCGATCGGGTCGTATCGTCGGAGCGTGAGACGGTTGTGGGCCCGCATGCGCCGGGCCAACCCGCTGGTGGTCGACTCGGTCTTCGCGGCCCTGGTCATGGTGGCGGGGCTGGTCAGCCTGACGGTGGAGCCGACGGCCGACCACCCGACGCCGACCGACGCCGTCGCGGTCGGCCTCGTGGTGGTGGGCTTCGGCGTCATCGCCCTGCGCCGGCGGTGGCCGGTGGCCGTGCTGGTGGTGGTGACGGTGGCCGCCATCGCCTATCTCGTCCGCGACTACCCCGACAACGGCCTGCCCGTCATCGCCCTCATCGCCCTCTACACGGTGGCCAGCCTGCGGCCCCGCCCGGTCTGGGTCGGCGCGGTCAGCGTCTACCTGGCCCTCCTGCTGATCTCCGTCATCACCCATCCGGAGGAGCTGAGCCCGGGCGACTTCGCCGGGAACGTGGCCATCTTCGGCATCGCCGCCGTATTCGGCGACAGCGTCCGCGTCCGCCGGGCCTAACCGCCGCCCTCGAGGCCCGGGCCACCGACCTCGAGCGCAACCAGCAGGTCGAGGCCCGGCGGGCGGTGGCCGAGGAGCGGCTGCGCATCGCCCGCGAGCTGCACGACGTCGTCGCCCACGCCATGAGCGTGGTGGCGGTGCAGTCGGGCGTGGGGGCCCACGTCATCGACACCGACCCCGCCGAGGCCAAGCGCATCCTGCAGAACGTCAAGGTCACCAGCCGCGAGGCGCTGGACGAGATGCGGCGGCTGCTGGGCGTCCTCCGCCAGAACGAGTCCGACGATGCCCCGCCGCCGGGGCCGCCCTCAGCCGGGACGAGCCCGGTGTTGGCGCCTGCCCCCGGACTGGCGGGGGTGGGTTCACTGGCCCAGGGCGTCCGGGAGGCAGGGGTCCCCGTCGAGGTGACGGTCACGGGCAGCCCGGCGGACGTGCCCCCGGGGGTCGACCTGTGCGCCTTCCGCATCGTCCAGGAGGCCCTCACCAACGTCATCAAGCACGCCGGGCCGGCCCGGGCCGAAGTCGACGTCCACTACCTCCCGGGGTCGGTGACGGTCGTGGTCAGCGACGATGGCCGGGGCGCGGCCGCCGATGGCGTCCCCGGCCACCCCGGCGGAGGCCTCGGTCTGCTCGGGATGCGGGAGCGGGTGGCCGTCTTCGGCGGCGAGCTCACCACCGGGCCGCGGGTCGGCGGCGGCTTCCGGGTGGCGGCCACCCTGCCCTTCGCGCCGGCGCACCCGGTCATCGTCGCCCAGTGAGTGGCAGCCGGTGATCTCCGTCCTGGTCGCCGACGACCAGACCCTGGTGCGGGCCGGGTTCCGGGTGCTGGTCGACTCCGCGCCCGACTGCCGGGTGGTGGCGGAGGCGGCCAACGGCGTCGAGGCGGTGGCGATGGCGGCCGAGCACCGCCCGGACGTGGTGTTGATGGACGTCCGCATGCCCGACCTCGACGGCATCGCCGCCACCCGCCAGATCGTGGGCGACGAGCGCCTGGCCGACACCCGGGTCATCGTCCTCACCACCTTCGACCTGGACGAATACGTCTTCGACGCCCTCCGGGCGGGGGCCAGCGGGTTCCTTCTCAAGGACACCGACCCGGCCGATCTGCTGGCCGCGGTGCGGGTGGTGGCCGGCGGCGAGGCCCTCCTCTCCCCCCGCATCACCGGGCGGGTCATCGCCGAGCTCGTGTCCCGTCCCGGACCGCCCCCGGTGGAGCGGACCCGCCGTCTCGACCAGCTCACCGAGCGGGAGCGAGAGGTGCTGGTGCAGGTGGGACGGGGTCTGTCGAACGCCGAGATCGCCGAGGAGCTGTACGTGAGCGCGGCCACGGCGAAGACCCACGTCAGCCGCATCATGATGAAGCTGGCCGCCCGCGACCGGGTGCAGCTGGTGGTGGTCGCCTACGAGTCGGGCCTGGTGACCCCCGGCTCGGCCTAACCGATGACTTTGGCCGCCGGCGCTCGTCCTACCCCCGAGGCAACCAGACCAGAGAGGACACCGCCATGGCGACGCTGACCAAGATCACCCCCTGCCTGTGGTTCGACACCGAGGGCGAGGAGGCGGCGAAGTTCTACACAGGCATCTTCGAGAACTCCCGGATCCTGCAGGTGAGCCACTACGGCTCGGCCGGCCCCCGTCCCGAGGGCATGGTCATGACGGTGGACTTCGAGCTCGACGGGCAGGAGTTCGTCGCCCTCAACGGAGGCCCGGAGTTCACGTTCGACGAGGCGATCTCGTTCCAGGTGAACTGCGAGTCCCAGGAGGAGATCGACCGCTTCTGGTCCAAGCTCTCCGAGGGTGGCAAGGAGGGCCCGTGCGGCTGGCTGAAGGACCAGTTCGGCGTGTCCTGGCAGATCGTCCCCACCCTCATGAACGACATGCTCAAAGACCCCGACACCGAGAAGACGCAGCGGGTCATGAAGGCGATGCTCGGGATGGGCAAGCTCGACATCGCCGAGCTGCAGCGGGCCGCCGACCAGACCTGAGCCGCGCCCGGGCCTTCGGGCGGGCGCCGGTTCAGCCGGCGGGGGACACGTTGCGGTTCACCCGGAAGAGGTTGTGGGGGTCGTACTCGGACTTCACCCGCCGGAGGCGATCGAGGTTCGGACCGTAGGCAGCGGCGGTGCGAGCGGCGTCGTCGTCGGCCACCTGGAAGTTGACGTAGTTCCCGCCGGTGGAGAAGGGGCGGATGGTCTCCCACGACTGCCGCACCCACGCCACGTGCTCGCCGGCCCGGGGATCGTCCGGCGGCCACGAGCCGGTGAAGCCGGCCACGTAGCGGGCGTCGCGGTTGCCCACCGCCCCGTCGTCCTCCGCCCGCTCCTCGAGCGCCCCCGCCAGGTGGAAGATGATCGACTGCGACATGGGTGAGGTGACCTTCAGCGCGCCGGCGCGGAACGTGTCGAGGAACGGCTCCGACAGGGCGGGGAGGAACTCCGTCTTCCAGTAGTAGTGCCTCCCCTTGGGCTGGGTCGCGTCGAGCATCGACTGCTGGGCGACATAGGGCTTCTCGGTGATCAGGTCGACGATGGGATCCCCGAGGTCACGCATGGGGGCCAGGTCGGTGGCCGCGTCGGGCCCGCTGTGACAGGCGACGAACCCCACGATCGGCTGGCCGTGCCATTCGGTGGGGAGGAACGGCGCCGGGGGAGCCAGGCGGATGGTGAGCACGCACGTGAGCTCCCGGGGCGCCGACTCGGTGAGGGCCCGGTAGGCGGCCATCACCTCGTCGGCCCGGTCCGCGCTCCAGGCCATCAGCCCGCCAGTGATGGTCGGGCCCACCTCGTAGAGGCGGAACGTGAACCTGGTGACCACGCCGAAGTTCCCGCCGCCGCCACGAAGCGCCCAGAACAGCTCGGCGTTCTCGTCCCGGTTGGCGGTGCGGACCTGCCCGTCGGCGGTGACGACCTCGACCTCCTCCAGGGTGTCCACCGTCCAGCCGAACCGGCGGGTGAGGTAGCCGAAGCCGCCACCCACTGTCAGCCCGGCGACGCCGGTCTCGGACACGAAGCCCAGGACGGCGGCCAGCCCGTGGGCCTGCGTCTCCTGGTCGACGTCCTTGAGGAGGCATCCGGGGCCGACCTGGACCCGCTTGGCGGCGGGATCGACGGCGACCTCCCGCAGACGGGACATGTCGAGGGTCAGGCCGCCGGACGCGATGGACGACCCGGCGATGTTGTGGCCGCCGCCCTTGACGCTGAGCAGCACACCGTGGTCGGCCGCGAACCGCACGGCGGAGGCCACGTCGGCGGCCGACGTGGGCTGCACGACGAGGGCCGGCTCCTTGGCCACCATCCCGTTCCAGATGAGGACGGCGGCGTCCCAACCGTCGTCGCCGGGCCGTAACAGCGGGCCCGCCACCCGGGCCGCCAGGGCGTCGAGGTCCTCCGCCGACAGCGTCACCCGGTCGCCGTCGAGGCCGGCCATGTCGATCGAACCCGTGGTCATGAGGCGCTCCCCTCTCCCCAATCGACCAGCCGCCGGCGTTCTGCTGGGCGGCGACCGGAATTCCCGCCGGGGACTGTACCGGGAGGGCCTGCGTCGGGGTCGTCATGTCGAGTGCCAGACGTCGAGTGCCCGGATTGGGGGTGCCAGCCCCACCCTGCAACACGGGTGACGGCACGATTGTTCGCCTCAGTCGCTCGGACGACACTCACGATGACTGGGGTCGATGCCCGGGTCGGGACCACGGCGGGCGTCTCGGGCTCGCCCGCTATCCCGAGACCCGGAGGGGGAGCCAGATGAGCCAGGTCCTTTCGACGAACGTGCGCCGGCGGATGATCATCGCCGCGGTGGTCATGGCGGCAGCGGCCGCCATCCAGCTGCCGATGCCCAAGGCCTATGCCGCCGACCTGACCACCAGCGCCGCCGGTCCGGTGAGCGTCGAGTTCACGTTCGCCTCGGCCACCTTCATCAACACCATGTCGGTGACGTCGCCCGTCAACCAGTTCCTCTTCAACACCGAGCAGACGCGGATCGGCACCCGGGTCAACCTGGGCAACTTCGCCACCGGCACCACCTTCGGCTTCCAGATGGTCGCCACCACCGGATCCGGCACCTTCACCTGGTCGAGCGACCCCTCGGAGAACTCCGACGGCGACGACCACCTGCGCACGACCGAGCTCTTCGACGGCCACGCCACCCTCGACAACCGGGTCTACAAGCTCGAGTGGGAGGACCAGGTCGACCTGGGCGACGGGGACTTCAACGACGCCGTCGCCGTCCTTCGCATCGGTGCCGACTCCGACGGCGACGGCCTGTTCGACGACTGGGAGACCAACGGCATCGACGGGAACAACGACGGCGACACCAACGACCCCGGCGAGCGGGACCTGCCCGACGGGATCGACCAGAACGGCGACGGCGACACCCTCGACGCCGGCGAGCGGGCCAACCCCAACCACCTCGACGTCTTCCTGGAGATGGACTGGATGGACTGCACGGTGGCCGGCAGCGACTGCGCCGCGGGCGACACCCACAGCCACCGCCCGCAGAACGCGTCGATCACCAACATGGTCCAGGCCTTCGCCGCCGCGCCGGTGGCCGCCTTCAACCCCGATGGCGCCAACGGCATCAACCTCCACGTCCACCTGAGCAACTCCGTCCCCCACCAGAACGTCCTCAACTTCAACGGCGGGGCCCTCGGCTGCGGCCCGAACCCGGCCGGCACCGGCTTCGGCGACTTCGACACGGTCAAGGCGGCCAACTTCGACAACGCCGCCTCCCGCCGCTACGCCTTCCACTACGCCCTCGCCATCGAGGTCGAGAACGAGGCTGCCCTCACCGACAACAACCAGCGCTTCAGTGGCTGTGGCGAGATCCTGGGCAACGACTTCTACATCTCGTTCGGGCTGTGGGGGCCGATCACCGTCCAGCAGGAGTCGGGGACGATCATGCACGAGCTCGGCCACAACCTGGGCCTCAGCCACGGCGGCAACGACAACATCAACTTCAAGCCCAACTACCTGAGCCTGATGAACTACTCGTTCCAGCTCCGGGGCATCCCCGCCACCAACCGCCTCGACTACTCCGCGGCCTCGCTCCCGACCCTCACCGAGGGGACCCTGAACGAGAACCTGGGCGTGCAGGACGGCACCGACAACACGCTGTACTTCTGCCCCGGCGGCGCCCAGAGCCAGGTGCCGGCGTCGGGCAGCCGTCGACTGGAACTGCAACGGAACCATCCAGGCGGCGACGGTGTCGGCCAACATCAACGGTGCCACCGGGACCTCGCTCACCGGCTTCAACGACTGGCCGACGGTCGTGGCCTCCCTGCCCTTCCAGAGCGACGGTGACTTCCAGGACGGCGTTCACCTCGACGTCGTCAACGACCCTGAGCTCGACCGGCAGACGGCCGAGGACAAGGGTCTGCTGTCGTCGCCGCCGGACATCGGCGACGTCGGTGCGCAGTCGGGCCAGTACAGCGACCCGATCGCTGCGTACACGGTCTCGGCCAGCGACTCGGACAGCGCATGCGGCGACGTCTCGTTCTCGGCCAGCGGCCTCCCCTCGGGCCTGGCCGTGACCGACAACGGCGACTGCACGGGCACGGTGTCGGGTGCGGTCACCGGCGCCGCCGGCAGCTACACCGTCACCTACACGGCCACCGACGAGACCGGCGCCTCCGACTCCACCACCTCGTCGTTCGACGTGACCAGGGAGGACGCCACGGTCACGCCCTCGCCGGCCAATCCCAAGGGCGTCGTCGTGACTTCTGCGGGCGGGACGGGGTCGTTCACGCTGGCGGCGGCGGTGACGGAGGCGGACGCGTCGAAGGGCGACATCGGGCTGGCCACGCCGGTGACTTTCACCCTGAACCCGCTCGAGTCGGGGACCAGCTACTCGTGCACGGCGACCACCAGCGGTGGTGGCGTGGGCGGCACGCTGGACGCATCCTGCGGGTTCTCGGGGGTGGCGGTCAACGCCTACCTGGTCGACATCGTCGTCGGCGGCGACTTCTACCAGGGCTCGGGCTCCACGATCGTCGCCGTGGGCGATCCCTCGCTCGGCTTCTTCACGGGTGGGGCCAAGCTCGACAACGGCGGCCGGGCGGCCAAGGTCGAGCTCAACCCGAAGTACAAGAAGGACGGGTCGGTCCAGGGCAAGGTGACCTACTCCGAGCAGGGGACGACGATGGAGTCGACCAAGCTCGACGCCCTGGTCGTACTCGGGCAGAAGGCGTACGTCCTGGGCTCGGCCAAGGTCAACGGGACGGCCGGCCACAGCTTCATCCTCACCGTGATCGACAACGGTGAGCCCGGACGGAGCGACCAGGTCGGACTCGCCGTCCGCGACCCCGGCGGGAGTCCGGTCACCGGCCTCATCTTCGCACCGACCACGCTCACCGGCGGCAACGTCCAGAAGCACGGCTGAGTCACTTGGGCGCCGACCCTGCGGGCATGAGGCTCGCAGGGTCGGCGCCCGCGACACACTGGAGGCGGATGTCCATACGAAGGCGAAGGCGGATGTCCATACGAAGGCGAGTTGCGTGTGTAGCCCTGCTGGTGCTCACCGGCGCCTGCGGCGGGAGCAGTGGCGAGGCCCGCTCGACGGCAAACTCGCCGTCGACGCTGTCGTTCACGACCTCCTCGACCGCGTCGACGCCCGCGACCACTTCGACCTCCTCCGCATCCACCACCGGGCCCACCGGAATGACACCGGGCCCCGAACTCGACGCCGAGACCGCCCGCCGGCTGAACCTCGGATCGCTCGGCCCCGACCTGGCGACGGTCGCCGCCGCCGAGGGCGTAGCCGGTCAGCCCGTGACACCCTTCAATCTCACCGCCACAGATACCGACAGCCCGTGCCCCGCCCTCCGCTTCTCGGCCGACGGGCTGCCGGATGGACTGGCGGTGATTGCCGCCGGTGACTGCACCGCCCGAGTCTCGGGGACGATCCGGGCGGCCGTCGGCAGCTACGTCGTCACCTACCGGGTCACCGACGACACCGGCGCATCGGACGTCTCGGTCGCCGTCTTCGAGGTCCGTGCCTGACGATGAGCCCGACCCGCCTGACCCGCCACATCCAAGCGTCCCGCGCCGCGATCTACCGCGCTCTGCTCGATGCCCAGTCGGTCCAACAGTGGATGGTTCCGGATGGGATGACGAGTCACGTCCACGAGTTCCACCCCCACGAGGGCGGCACGTTCCGGATCTCACTGACCTACGACGGACCCTCGGGGGCGGGCAAGACCAGCACTCGGACCGACACCTTCCACGGCCGGTTCGTCCGGCTCGTGCCCGACACCGAGGTGGTTCAGGTCGTCGAGTTCGAGACCGGCGACCCTGAGCTGCAAGGCGAGATGACGATCACCTACACCCTCGCCGACGCCAGACGGCGGCACCGACGTCGTCGGGCATGCACGAGCACCTGCCTCCCGGGTTGTCCCCGGCCGATAACGAAGCGGGCTGGAGGATGTCGATCGACAACCTCGCGCGACTCGTCGAGGTCGACGACTGATCCCCGGACAGGGTTAGAACAGGCAGGGTTTCGTCAGTTGCCGACGCCCGGAGCGATTCCCATCGACCCGAACGAGCTCGGCCCCTGTCGCCACGTCGAGAGGCATCGGCACCCATAGCGGGGATGCGGGGATCGACCGATGCGACCGGGATCCGCCGATCTGCCCTGCTTTGCCGCGAGCTGAGTCGATGTGTCCGAAGGGTGTAGTCCGCCTTTGCCCCTAACCGGCACTTTCGCTGCGCGGCCGGGTACAGCCCGGAGCACGTTCTGGGACGCGCGTTCGGGGATACCCGCGCCCCTCGGAGGCGCGCCCAGAGCCGTCGTTCGGTACGGCATGTGAATCACCGAAGCGGCGCACTCGCGGTTTGGC
The DNA here is from genome assembly GCA_963765955.1 of uncultured Acidimicrobiia bacterium. Lineage (GTDB taxonomy): Bacteria > Actinomycetota > Acidimicrobiia > Acidimicrobiales > AC-14 > JAXDMK01. Next base: position 1,508,572 of record CAVXYA010000002.1, on the reverse strand, counting down.
TACGGAGGTCTTCGATCAGCAGCACGTCGCGCGGCGCGCCGCGACAAGACTGTGGCCATGACGTCCACCGGATCACATGTCAAACGGTGGGTCTTCGCCCGACACTCGCACCCCTGGAGCGCGTGGACGCGGTGGGCATCAACACCGCTCGTCCTGGTCCCCGTCTGGAACCGCAGCGCGAGGCAGGGCGTTGTCGTCGGGGCATGGTTCGTGCTCAATGCCGTCGTCTTCCCACCACCCCACGATGACTCCGCGTTCGCGACTCGGGTGGTTCTCGGCGAAGAGCGATGGCTGGAGGAGCGTCCAGTGTCCGGCGCCCTGGCGATCAACGCCATGGCGACCGCGGCTCTTCTCATCGCCCTCGACGGCGCACGTCGTCATCGTCGCTGGCAGATGACCATCGCGACGCTCGGCACGATGAGCGCGTTGCTCTGGTACTGGCGGGAGATGGTTCGCTTCTACGACACGCGGGTTGACGGTCAATAGTCGACCGCTACCGGACCCACCAGGTCCGGCGGCGACGCTGGCCGACCGCGCCGGAATCGGCGTTGTTCCGACCTCGGAACAACGCCGATTGTTCCGAGGTCGTGATTGTTCCGAGCTGGGCGTAGTTCGGTGGGGTGGGACGGGCGGATCGGCGGTGGCGAGGTCGGAACAATCAGAGGCTGTCGAGGAACGCGAGCAGCGGGTCGGCTGGCTGGTAGCGACCTGCTGCGGTGCCGGGCGGCGTGACGCGGTCGATTGCTCTCTCCTTCTGGTTCATGTCGGCGTGCAGGTAGATGTGGGCGGTGGCGAGCTGCTCGTGGCCGAGCCAGAGTGCGATGACGGCAATGTCGGTGCCGGCGTGGAGGAGGCGCATGGCGGCGGTGTGCCGGAGGGTGTGCATGGTGACGTGCTTGCCGCGCAGCGATGGCCAGCTGACGCGGGCGGCGTCGAGGTGGCGGGCCAGGCGGTCTTCGATGGCGTCGTGGCTGAGGCGTGCCCCGGTGCGGGTCGGGAACAATGGATCGCTGAGCTGACCGCCGCGTTCGTCCAGCCATTCCCGTAGCACTGCGACGGTGAGCCGGGTGAGGGGCGTGGCTCGTTCCTTGCGGCCTTTGCCCAGGCAGCGCACGTGGGGGCCGCGTTCGAGCACGACGTCGCCACGGGAGAGGCCGATGAGCTCGGAGATGCGCAGCCCGGTCTGGACAGCGAGCACGAGCATGGCGTGATCGCGCCGGCCGGCCCAGGTGCCGCGGTCGGGCGCGGCGAGGAGGGCGTTCACCTCGGCATCGGTGAGCCAGGTGACGGCCCGCCGGTCGTGCCGTTTGGTGGGGATGGCGAGCACGCGCTGGATCGTGCCGGCGTGTTCGGGGTGGCTCAGCGCGGCGTAGTTGAACAGGGAGTGGATGGCCGCGAGCCGCCAGTTGCGGGTGCGGATCGCGTTGTGGCGGTCGACCTCGAGATGCTCCAAGAACGCCGTGATCAGCGGCGCGTCGAGATCGGCGATGTCGAGCGCGGACGGCGTCTTGCCGGTCGTGGTGGTGGCGAAGCGGAGCAGCAGCCTGAACGTGGTTCGGTAGCCGGCGATGGTGTGGGGGGAGGCATGGCGTTGGGTGATGAGCCGGTCGGTGAAGAACGCCTGCAGCACGGGGGCGAGCGTGGTCATGGCTGGCCCTCGTCGCGTGGCTCGAGGCGCGCGGCGGCGAGCTGCATGAGCTCGGGGACGGCGGACAAGTACCAGTAGGTGTTGGCCGGCTCGACGTGGCCGAGGTAGGTGGACAGCAACGGCAGCACAGCGGCGATGTCGGCGCTGTTGCGGTAGGCGTCGATGAGGGTGTGAACCGCGAAAGCGTGGCGTAGGTCGTGGACGCGAGGATGGGCGGTGTCGGTGCGCAACCCGATCGACTCGGTGATGTCGCGGAAGACGGCGTCGGTCTCCCGTCGATGCAGAGCCCGCCCGGTGACCGAGACGAAGAACCGATCGACGCTCGGCGTGGGACAGAGCCGGTCGCGTGTCGCGGCGTAGGAGCGCAGCTCAGCGGTGACCGACGGGTGCAGGGGGACGAGGCGCAAGCGGTCGAACTTGGCGTGGCGGACCGTGACCACGCCCTCGACGAAGTCGACATCGGCGCGGGTCAGCGCCATCGCCTCGCCGCTCCGCATGCCCGTCGCCGCCAGCAGCCCGAGCAGCGCCGTCTGGGTTGCGGCTCGCAGCGGTGGCTGTAGCCGGCGCGCGGCGGCAAGCACATCGTCGATCTCGCCAGGTGTGTAGATGTAGGGCGTCGGCCGCCGCCGCGGCACCGACAGCAGGCCCGCTGGTGGAATCTGATGGGCAGGATCGAGGGCGTGTAGATAGCGGGCGAAGCCGCGCACGGCGCTGAGCCGGAAGTCGACGGTGATGGGCTTGATCCCCTGCGGAAGACGCGCCCAGGCGACCGCCAGCTCGACGGTGATCGCCGCCGCCCCGTTGGCCTCGAGGTAGGCGACGAAGCCGGGCAGCGATTCGCCGTGGCGGCCGAGCTGAAAGCCCAGCGCCCGGCGCAGCCGCAGGTAATCATCGAGATGATCGCCCAGCACACTCATGACGCCCTCCCCGACGGCCAGGGCCGGGCGATGGCGCGCAGCCGCTCGACATCGACCCGCGCGTAGATCGCGGTGGTGCCGAGCGAGCGGTGGCGCAGCACCTGGCCGACCTCGGGCAGCGACGCTCCCGCCCGCAGCATGTCGGTGGCCGCGGTGTGACGCAGCCGACGGGGCCGCACCACGCCAAGCCCGGCACGCCGCGCCGCCGCCGCGACAAGAGAGCTCACCCCGACACGGGTCAAGCCAACCAGCGGCGGCTGCACCCGCAGGAACACCTCCCGCGCCGTGGCCGAACGCGGGCGGCCACGGCACAGGTACGCGGCGATCGCCTCGCCCACATCCACTGGTAGCGGGAGCTGGTCGACGCGGTTGCCCTTGCCGTGCACCGTGAGCTGCCCCGCTCGCCAGTCCATGTCGTCGAGGCGCAGCGTGGCGACCTCATTCGCCCGCAGCCCGAGCCGCAAGAGCAACAAGATCACCGTGTAGTCGCGTCGCCCGATGGAACGTCGCCGATCACAGGCGCGTAGCAAGGCCGTCTCCTGGGAGGGCGTGATGCCTTGGGGCAACAGCGATCGTCGCCGGCCCGATACCGGCAACGCCGCCCCCGACAGATCACGCTCGACCAGCCCGGTGACAAAGCAGTACCGGAGGAAGGAGCGCAGCGCGCACCCGAAGCGCCGCACCGACGCCGGCGACCGTCCGCCGACCTGTCCGAGCACAGCGTGCGAAACGTCCGCCGAGGTCAGTTCGCTCAGGCCGCGGTCGCCGCCGCCGGCGAGGAACCTCCGGACGTCGGCAACGTAGAGGTCGACGGTGAACATCGACACGGCCCGCTCGCGGCGCAGGTAGTCCGCGAACCCCTCCAACAGCTGATCCGTCTCGCTCGCGCTCCAACTGGACATGGCGCTGCCTCCTTCGCTGGACATCGATGAAGGAAGCAGCCTCGCCCGCAGCCGTCGGATTGTTCCGACCTACGCGCGCCCGAACGCCTCACCGACCAGGCAGATACGCGCCCACCTCGGAACAATCACGACCTCGGAACAATCGGCGATCTGCACGCCGCCGGCGTGTACCGACGGTGTCCAAAACGTTCGGTGATTGGGAGGCCTGCCGAGGTAGCCCCGATCGCCGGCTGCGTGACTCAACGGCCCTCGTGGAAGGCAGGATGGAGCCCTCATGGGGACGCCCGGGAGGGACGGCGACTATCACCGCCAATGGACCTTCGGGTCACGGAGTAGGTCGAGGTAGGTCTGTGCGCATTCCTGGACGTCCTCGTCGTCATCGTTCAGCAGTTCGGAGGCCAGCCGAGCGAGTTCGCCATCGGCGTACTCACATGCGAACTCCAGCACCCACGCACGGGGACCATCGGCCTTCCTGAGCACGTCGCGGAGCGCCGCTACCACCGCGTCGCGATCGTGAGCCGCTAGACGACCATCGAGGAGTTGATAGACGCCAAGACCGGAGCTATGGGATCTGAGGGCGCCGAGGGGCTCGACCCTCGGACAGCGCACCGCTGGGTTCGGTCCATCGGCAAGCGGGCCCGGCCTCGGCGCGGTGCACCCGCAGATGCTGTGGGCCGCGTTCATCATGGCCGCCCTCGACGCCGGGTGCCGCTGCGGGATGTGCAGCTGGCCGCCCGGCACGCAGACCCGAGGACAACAACGACGATCTGCGCCCGGCGCCGGCAGGATTCCGATCGCCACGCTGCATAGGTCGTCGTCGCTTTCGTCGCCGGCGCTGACGCAGCTCGGGCGTACGATGGTCGGCGTGAGCGACGCCGCCGACCGCCAGCACGACGCCCCGCACGGCACCGCGCTTTTGCCGAGTGATCTGACCGATGATCAACTCGCGGCCGCTCCGGTTCTGGTTTCTATCGACGCACTCCTGATCGAGGAGTTGTCCGACGACGAGGACGAGGCCTTCGCCGCTGCCCTCGATTCGTGAGAGTCGTCGTCGATACTGGCGTGTTCAGCGCGTCGCTCAGCCGTCGCCGGCGGCCTCGACTCGAGGCGCAGATCGGCTTGATGGCCGGACACCAGATCTTCCTGGCCGCTGTCACCGTGAGCGAACTCCGATATGGCGCTCTCGTAGCCGGATGGGGCGAGGCGCGCCGCAACCGGCTCGATCAGTCGATCGAAGCAACTACCGTCGTTCCCATCAGCGATCGGTTCCTATCGACCCTCGCCGAGCTCCGATTCGCATGTCGTGGAGCGGGTCACCCACTTCATAATCGGGCCCACGCCAACGACCTGTGGATCGCAGCCTCGGCGCTTCACATCGGCGCACCACTTCTCACCGCCGACAACGTCTTCTCGAGTACACCCGGACTGTCGCTCCACGGGTAGAGCGACTGTCGGAACATGGAGGCAGTGACAGAGCGCGGTCGAGCGGTGGCGGCCAGCAGCGGGAACGTGGCCTGACTGGATGGCTGATTGGATGATCCCCTTCGCCGGACGATCGACGGGGCAAAGAGTACGTCGTGTCGGGCACCCTGGGCCGGGTCGATTGGAACGCGGAGATCATGCAGGGTGACCTGGGGAAAGCCGTTCAGCAGCTCAAGTGGGAGCCCGGAGAGGTCTGTACGTGGGACGCGTGACCCTCCCGCTGGCCTTGGCGCGGACGTAGGTGATCCCCAGCGAGCGGTAACACGCGAGGCCGTCCGTTACCCATCACGACACTGGGGAGCGCGAGGCCGTCCCCGGTCCAAGTCGGCGCCGGACGTGCCGGCGATCGGGGAGGGTGGTACCACCACCCGATCCGCACCTGGGCGTAGGCTGACCCCCGCCCGTACTCCTACCGGCCGACGGACGAACCACTCCGGCGGCTGACGTAATCCCAGCTCCCGAGGCGCAGAGTGGGTCCATGACACTCCTACGCGACATACCGGGCCCGGCTGTACCGGCCGCCAACAAGGCGGTGGCGGCCCGGGCCATCGGCGCCACCAAGATCTACGGCAAGGGCGACAGCGTGGTGAAGGCCCTCGACCGGGTCGACGTCGAGTTCACGGCCGGCGCCTTCACCGCCATCATGGGCCCGTCGGGATCGGGCAAGTCGACCCTGATGCACTGCCTGGCCGGGCTGGACGAGCTCACCAGCGGCCAGGTCCTCATCGGCGACACCGACCTCACCACGCTCAACGACAAGCACCTGACCCTGCTCCGGCGGGACAAGATCGGCTTCATCTTCCAGGCCTACAACCTGGTGCCCACGCTCACCGCCCTGGAGAACATCACCCTCCCCATGGACCTGGCCGGCCGCAAGCCGGACAAGGCGTGGCTCGACCAGGTGGTGACCACCATCGGCCTCGCCGACCGCCTGAAGCATCGGCCCAGCGAGCTCTCCGGCGGCCAGCAGCAGCGGGTGGCGGTGGGCCGGGCCCTGGCCGGGCAGCCGTCGATCATCTTCGCCGACGAGCCCACCGGCAACCTCGACAGCCGGTCCGGGGCCGAGATCCTCGACTTCATGCGCCGGGCGGTCCGGGAGCTGGGCCAGACCATCGTCATGGTCACCCACGACCCGGGGGCGGCCAGCTACTCCGACCGGGTGGTGTTCCTCGCCGACGGCCGCATCGTCGACGAGATCCTCGAGCCCACCGCCGAAGCCGTCCTCGACCGCATGAAGACGCTCGGGAGGTAGGGGCGATGTTCCGTCTCACCTACAAGAACCTGTGGGCCCACAAGCTGCGCTTCGCCCTCACCGGCCTCGCCGTCATCCTCGGCGTCTCCTTCATGGCCGGCACCCAGATCCTCACCGACACCATGGGCAAGACCTTCGACGGCATCTTCGAGGACGCCAACCAGGGCGTCGACGTGGTCGTCCGCCGGGCGGCGGCGGTGGAGAGCGCCTTCGAGGGGGAGATCCGGGAACGCCTGGACACGCCCACCCTCGACCAGATCCGCGGCATCGACGGCGTCGACGTCGCTGCCGGTTCGATCGAGGGTCAGGCCATCCTGGTCGGGCCCGACGGCAAGGCCGAGGCCGCCTCCGGCTTCGGTGGCGTGCTCGGCGTCAACTGGGTGGAGGACCAGCGGCTGAACCCCTTCACCATCGGGATGGGCAACGCGCCCCGGGCCCCCACCGAGGCGGTCATCGACCAGAACACCTTCGACAATGACCACCACGCGCTGGGCGACACGATCACCGTGCTCGGCAAGGGCGAGCCCCGTCAGCTCACCCTCGTCGGCACGGCCATGTTCGGCGAGGTCGGCGGCCTGCCCGGCATCATCCTGGTGGGCCTCACCGACGCCACCGCCCAGGCGATGTTCGCCGAGCCCGGCGCCTACGACGGCATCCTCGTCGCCTCCGACGGGTCGGTCTCGGCCGACGCCCTGTCCACCCGCATCGCGACCACGCTCGGGGACCCGGCCAAGTTCGAGGTCGTCACCGGCGCGGCCGACACCGCCAGCAGCAAGGCCGACCTCAAGGAGGGGCTGGGCTTCTTCAGCACGTTCCTGCTGGCCTTCGCCTACATCGCCCTGTTCGTCGGGATGTTCATCATCTACAACACCTTCTCCATCGTCGTCGCCCAGCGGGCGCGGGACATGGCCATGCTGCGGGCCATCGGCGCCAGCCGGGCCCAGGTCGTGCGCTCGGTGGTGTTCGAGTCGGTGGCGGTGGGCGTGGTCGCCTCCGCCATCGGCCTGGGCGTCGGCGTGCTCATGTCGTTCGGCCTGCGGGCCCTGCTCAGTGCGGTGGGCCTCGAAGTCCCGAGCGGCCCCATCGTGATCGCCCCGTCGACCGTGATCACCGCCTTCGTGGTCGGGACCCTCATCACCGTCGCCTCGGCCCTGTGGCCGGCGGTGCGGTCGAGCCGGGTGAAGCCGATCGCCGCCCTCCGGGACGTCGCCATCGACGTGTCCGGGTCGTCGATCGTCCGCACCGGGGCCGGCCTGGCCGTTCTCGGCCTGGGCGTGACGTCGTTCGCGGTCGGGCTCTTCGGGGGCGGCTCGCCCCTGGTCCTGATCGGGTTCGGCACGGTGGCGACCATCATCGGGGTGTTCGTGCTCGGTCCGGTGCTCGCCATCCCCTTCATGCACGTGCTGGGGGCACCCGTCCAGGCCATCTCCGGCACGACCGGGCGCCTGGCCCGGGAGAACGCCAAGCGCAACCCCAAGCGCACCTCGGCCACCGCGTCGGCCCTCATGATCGGCGTCGCCCTGGTCGGCTTCATCACCATCCTGGCGTCCTCGTTCAAGGGGGCGATCTCGGACACGCTGTCCCAGTCGCTGCAGGCCGACTTCGTCGTCGCCTCCGGGTCGTTCGGCAACGGTGGCCTCAGCCCGGAGATCGAGGCCGACCTGTCGGCCCTGCCCGAGGTGGCTGCGATCTCACCGATGCGGTCGAGCCCGGTCGAAGTCGATGGCACGACGTCGTTGGTGGCCGCCGTCGACATCCGGACGATCGACCAGGTGGCCGACCTCGGGGTGACGGACGGCCGGTTGGCCGACGTCACCGGGCTCTCGGTGGCCGTCGAGGACCGCAAGGCCGAGGCCGACGGGCTGGCGGTGGGGGACAAGCTCACCATGACCTTCGCCCGCACCGGTCCCGTCGAGCTCACCGTCAGGGCCCTCATCGACCGGCCGCCGCCCGGCGGCGACGGGATGGTCTACGTGATCGGCCTCGACACCTACGAGGCCAACGTCACCGACCAGTTCGACCGTCAGGTCTTCGTGAAGGTGGCCGACGGGGTCAGCCCGGCCCAGGCCACGGCCGCCCTCGACACCGTCCTGACCCGCTGGCCCAACGGCGAGCTGCAGGACCAGGCCGCGTTCGAGGAGAGCGTCGCCAGCCAGATCGACATCATCCTCAACCTGATCTACGGGTTGCTGGGGCTGGCCATCGTCATCGCCCTCATCGGCATCGCCAACACCCTGGCCCTCTCGGTGCACGAGCGGCGGCGGGAGCTGGGCCTGCTCCGGGCCGTCGGCATGACCCGGCCCCAGGTGCGCAGCGCCATCCGCTGGGAGTCGGTGATGATCGCCCTCATGGGGACGTTCCTCGGCTTCGCCCTGGCCGTCGCCGGCTCGTGGGGGATCATCTCCGCCATCGAGGGCGACCGGCCGATACCCCTGGTGGTGCCGCCGGGGCAGCTCACGGTGATCGTGGTCCTGGCCTCGGTGGCCGGGGTGCTGGCGGCCGTCGGTCCCGCCCGCCGGGCGGCCAAGCTCGACATCCTGGCCGCCATCGCCAGCTAGCTCACTGGGCCGATCACCGGAACACGTCCCGTCCCGGGTCACCGGACTCTTGGGGTACATCTCCGCTCGGCGGGGGTGTGCCCCTTCCGGCCATTACCAGGCTCACGCGGACCGCTCCAACTCGCTCCTTTCTCGCCCTGCTGACGCCGTCGCTCGGTCGGAGGTGACCGTCACGTCTCCACCTCCCTGCAGCGCCCGAGGTCGATCTACGAGTAGACCGCCGAAGGTCTGTCGCCACCTGTACTCGAGCGAGCTCGTGACGGCTGTGAAGGGGTCGCTAGGCTTCTCGGACACCTATCCTCAGATCGGCGGTGATTCGATGGTGAAATGGCGCGTTAGCGCAGCACCGTGGAGGCCGGCGCGCGTGCTGCTCGTGTCATTAGCCCTCCTCAGCGCGAGCTGCACCACTACGACAGCCCCTCGGCGACCATCGAGGTCGTCGGCGTCTGTGGCGGGGCGAGCAGATCCAGTTCCGTAAGTCCTCGACCTGTTCGCAGACGACGGTGACGCCGACGTCCGGTATACGCAGATGTCCTCGGACACGTTCCACGAAGATTTGCTCAACAGAATCGAGAGCGGCAATCCGCCGGACGTGGCCCTGCTCCCGCAGTCTGGCCTTCTGAGTGTGCTGGCGAGGACCGGCTATCTGGTGCCAGTCGAGGATGTGGCCGGCCCGCTTGTGTACCGCAACTACCCGCCTATCTGGCGGCAGCTCTAGTCTGAACGCGGGACGCTGTACGGCGTCTCGTTCAAGGCGGCCCACAAGTCGCTGATGTCGTACCGCCCCAGCGCTTTCGCCGACGTCTTAGTCGCACCGCCCCGTTCATGGTCCGATTTGCAGGCCATGGCCCCTGCGCTGGCCAAGCCCGATGTGACGCCGCTGGCTGTCGGCGGGGGCGACCGTGGTCCTCACCGACTGGTTCGAGAACGTCTACTTACTCACGGCGCGAGCGGGGATGTACGACCAACTCGCATGCCATGAGATCGCCTGTACCGACCCCACCGTCAAGTTCGCCCTGGCCACGCTGAGCCAGGTACTGCGACCCTATTAGCTAGCCGGGGGCCGGATCGGGCATTGGCAACCACATTTCCCAAGTCAGTCGAGCAGGTCTTCGGCGATTCGCCGTCGGCCGTGATGCTCGCCGGTGGTGACTTCGTGGCCGGCGCGCTGCCGCCGGGCAGGGTCATAGGTGTCGATGCCCGGTTCTTCCCGTTTCCCGCTGTCGAAGGCAGCAGACCAGCAGTAGTTGCCGGCGGTGATGTGGCCGTCGTGCTTAGTGACAACGAGGCCGCAATGCGCCTGATTCGATTCCTGGCCACACCGGAGGCAGCGGAGCCGTGGGCCCGGGCGGGTGGTTTCATCTCCCCCAACCAGGCCCTCGATCTGGGTGTCTATCCCAACGATTCCTCGCTGTCCTTGGTCCGCGCCTTCCGCGAAACCGAGGTGCTCCGCTACGACCTGTCCGATCAGCAGCCTGCTTCCTTCGGCGGCGCCGGCGGCCAAGGCATGTGGCGGATTCTGCAGGACTTTCTGCGTGACCCGGCGCAAGTCGACCGCACTGCCGGGGAGCTGGAGGCGGGGGCCCGGGTGGCCAACATACGCTGCCGCCGCCCCTAGCAGGCGCCGGTCGTCGGCGTCTTCGTCCGGATCTCGGCGACAAAGCGGTCGGCCGCGGATCGGGAGCTCTTCCGGACCCCCGAGACGACCTCAGCCCGCGGTGGGGCATAGGTCAGCGAGGTACAGGCCGACCTTTCGCTCCACGAGCCTCGAGTCGAACCACAAGAAGCCGGACGGATCGCCCTGGAAGATCGCCACCGCGTCCCGGTCCACTCCGACGAAATACGACTTGCTGTAGAGGGCCAGGACACCCATGACGACCAGAAGCGCGATGGCCACGACCGCCGATGCGACGAGCAGTCTCGGGGGCGAGCCGCGCTTCGGCACCGTCGTCGCCTCGTCTATTGGCGGGGGAGATAGCACCGACGGCACGACTGCCACCCTTACGGGCTCTCTCAAAGTCTCAATCTCGCGGGGCCTGGATTCCGTGAAGACAACCCGCTCATAGATCTGTGCCGCGACGGCGTCAATCCCATCCTCGGTCCTCGCGGCAATCCTGTCCGCCAAGGGAGGGGAGTAGGCGCGGACGTCCTCAGGGCCTACGCGGTGCCAGACCGGCAGAACGACGAGGTGGCCGTCCGCGGCTCTTTCGTCGTGAGCCCATCCAGTTCTCGGCGCGGCCAACGCTTGTCAAAAAAGTCTGGACTGAGAACCACCACACCAAAGGTGCTGCTAGCAAGCCCTTCGTCGATCTTGCGCAAAAGGCTGTCGCCGATACGGAGTTCATGCTCATCGAGCCAGACGGACAGGCCCCTCTCAGTCAAGGCCTCAGTCAGTGGTCGGGCCACATCGGCCTTGTCCTCGTGAGCATGGGAGATGAAGACGTCCCGCCTATCCGAGTGCTCTCCCCCGCCGCGGCCCACCACGCCACACCTTAGTGACGGGCGTCTTCAACTCGGCCCGGCATATGTTCCGGGTCGTGTCTGAACGGTTCCACGTGGTTTCTCAAGGCCTCTCGTTGCTTGGGGAAGTGGTGGGGCATTAAGATATGATTGTCCGGGGACTCGGCTAGTTGGCCCAGCTTTGAGGCAGGTAGGACTGCGGGGGTCCGGTGGCCGGCACGCCCGGGGGGCTGGCGGCCAGCATCGTGAGCAGGAAGCCGAGCTCGTTGTTCGGCATGTCGATCTTTGGCTGCCGGCTGACGAGCGGCATCCGGTGCGAGCGGCCGTAGGAGGCGCTGACGTTGTCGGGCGCTCGGTCGTCGACCGACAGGTGGCACCTGAGGAGCGAAGCCAGCCGTACCTGACGTGCGGTGGGCCAGTAGAGCTTGGGGGCCACGCAGGCGTCGCAGCGCACCCAGAAGTGGTTGAGCCACGGCTGGCGCCGGTACCGCTGCATGACGACCGTGGCCGCATCCAACGTGATGCCCGCGTCGCATTCGCCGCAGCGAACGTGATCGATGAACGTGGTCACGGTCCCCCCCACTCGAAGCGTCTGCTTCACCCCAGTGCGTGCTGCCGGGAATGGTACTGCCGCCGCTGACCGTGGTGGACGACGAAATCAGGTCTTCATTCGCCGGTAACGCCCGTCGAACGTGGGCCCTCCTGGTATCGCGGCATGCCGCCGGGTGTTCTGACATTGTGAGGCGATGCCGAAAGCCCCGGACAAGATGGAGGTCGAGGAGGGTGGCTCGGAGACCGACGAGCCGGTCGCCCGCCCCGCCGACAAGGCCCTGAACCTGGCCGAGGACGTCGTCTACATCCTCGCCGGTCTCCTCCTTCTCGGGGGAGCGGTGGCGGTGCTGGTGGCGGTCGGCGTACCACCTGGTCAAGGACGTGGGTGACGGGGTCGAGAAGTCGATCACCACCGCCCTCGACGGCCTGCTCCTGGTGTTCATCCTCCTCGAGCTGCTGGCGGCCGTCCGGGCCACCATGATCGAGCACAAGCTGGTGGCCGAGCCCTTCCTGGTGGCCGGCATCATCGCCTCCATCAAGGAGATCATCGTGGTCGCCCTGGGGGCCAAGGAGGCCATGGGCAAGGACCCGGCGGCCTTCGACGACGCCATGACCCAAATCGGCATCCTGGCCGGGGTGGTCCTGCTCCTGGCCGTGGCCAGCTGGCTGGTCAGGCGCAAGGAGCGGGAGCCGGAGGAGGAGAAGGAGTCCCCCGCCTGACCGCGGGACACAACGGGAGGGTGTGGGTGCGCAACTCCATAGTCGAAGGCGAGCCGGGCATCTTCCCCGACCCCATCTCCCGCGTCTTCGGGGCGATCAACCGCTGGGTGCGCCGGCGAGCGGGGAAGGAGCCGCTCCCGCCGGCGCCGGAGGAGCCGGAGGAGCAGAAGGAGGAGGAGGCCGAAGGCACCTGACTCCGGGGGCCGGCCCGACGCCGCCGGGCCGAATCAGTTCACGTTGCTGGCTGGGGGGCCGGGAGGGTCGGAGCCGGCTGGGTCTGGGGGCAGGGAGGCGGCGGCCTGGGATGCGGGGGACTGGGACTGGGACTGGGACGCGGGGGACTGGGACTGGGCCGGCTCGGCGCCGGCGCCGGCGGCAGCGGCCAGGTCGGCCTGGCGTTCCTCGACGACCTGGCGGGTGAGCTCGGCGCCCGCTTCCGCGTCTCGGGTCAGGTTCTCTCCCGAGTGCGGGTCGAAGCAGTGGGCCCGGCGGGTGTCGATCCAGAACTCGGCCTCGCGACCTTCGCGGATGCGACTGGCGGCGTCGATCGACACGATGGCCTGGGTCCGGAGCTGGTCGCTGTCGAGCTCGCGGGACAGGTCGCGCAGCTGGGTGGCCACCGCTTCGGGTGCGTCGAAGGGGATGTAGGCGTACTGGGAGTCGCCCAGCCATTCCGTCACGTCGACCTTGGCCGTGAAGACCGCCCCGTCGTCACGCTTGGCCGGGTCGACGAGGGAGGCGTCCTCGAAGTACTCGGGCCTCACGCCCATCAGCACCAGGTCCCGACCGGCCACGGCCGCGGCCTTGCGCTCGTCGAGGGTGACGGTCCCGAACGGCGTCTCCAGGCGGTTCTCCTTCACCGTGGCCGGCAGGAAGTTCATCGGCGGCGAACCGATGAAGCCGGCGACGAAGAGGTTGACCGGCTGCTCGTACAGCTCCCGGGGGGACGCCACCTGCTGCAGGAGCCCCTTGCGCAGCACGGCCACCCGGTCGCCCAGGGTCATGGCCTCGGTCTGGTCGTGGGTCACGTAGACGGTTGTGATGCCCAGCCGGCGCTGCAGGCGGGAGATCTCCGTCCGCATCTGCCCCCGGAGCTTGGCGTCGAGGTTCGACAGGGGCTCGTCGAACAGGAACGCCTCCGCCTGGCGCACGATGGCCCGGCCCATGGCGACCCGCTGGCGCTGCCCGCCGGAGAGGTTGGCCGGCTTGCGCTCGAGGTGCTCGTGCAGCTCGAGCACGTCGGCGGCCTCGTTGACCCGGCGCCGCACCTCGGCGTCGTCGACCTTGCGCAGGCGGAGGGGGAAGGCGATGTTCTCGTACACCGACAGGTGGGGGTAGAGGGCGTAGTTCTGGAAGACCATCGACAGGTTCCGGTCACGCGGCGCCTTGTCGTTCACCCGCTCGCCACCGATGATCATGTCGCCGCTCGTGATGTCCTCCAGGCCCGACGATCATCCGCAGCAGCGTCGACTTCCCGCAGCCCGACGGACCGACGAGGATCATGAACTCACCGTCGGCGATGTCCAGGCTCACGTCGTTGACGGCCGCGAAGCCGTCGCCGTACTGCTTGACGATGTTCTTCATCTCGATTGACGCCATGGGAGCCCTTCCTCGATGGTGTGCTGAGTTTCAGCCCTTGACTGCGCCGTTGGTGAGGCCGGCGACGATCCGCCGCTGGAAGAGCAGCACCAGGATGACGACGGGGATGGTGACGATCACCGCCGCCGCCGCGATCGGCCCGTTGGGCTGCTCGAACTGGGAGGCGCCGGAGAACAGTCCGAGCGCGGCCGGCACCGGTCGGGACGCCCCGGTGGAGGTGAGGGAGATCCCGTACACGAAGTCGTTCCAGGCGATGAAGAAGGCGATGATGGCGGTGGTGAAGACGCCCGGCGCGGCCAGGGGGACGATCACCTTGCGGAAGGCCTGCCACGTCGTGGCCCCGTCGACCTGCGCCGCCTGCTCCATCTCCCACGGGATCTCCCGGAAGAAGGCGGAGAGGGTCCAGATGGAGATGGGCAGGGTGAGCGAGAGGTAGGGGATGATGAGGCCGGGCCAGGTGTCGTACAGCCCGATCTGGCGCCACAGGTTGAACAGCGGCGTGACGATCGAGATCACCGGGAAGATCGCCACCGCCAGGGCGGTCGAGAGGATGAGCCGCTTGCCCCGGAAGTCCAGCCGGGCGATGGCGTAGGCCGCGAACATGGCGAGGAAGCACGAGATGGCGGTCGCGATCAGGCAGATGCCGAAGGAGTTGCGCAGCGCGGGGAGGAACAGGTCGCTGGCGTTCCCGGAGATGATCTGCTCGTAGTTGACCCACGAGAATTCGGTGGGGAGGAACTGTCCGTTGGCGATGTCGGCCGGCGCCTTGAGGGAGAGCGACACGATCCACGCCACCGGGAACAGGGCGTAGACCACGATGGCGAGGCCGGCGACGAGCCACCAGTTCCTCTCCCGCTTCGACATCACTCGCCCCTGGTCGAGGCCAGGTCGACCTTGAAGCCCTTGATGAACAGGGCGCTGATGAGCACGACGGAGAGGAAGAGGAGCACCGACACCGCCGAGCCGAGACCGATCTCGAGGCGGGCGATCGTCTGCCGGTAGGCGAGGAACGACACCGTCTCGGTGTTGTTGGCCCCGCCCGTCATCACGAAGATGCTGTCGAAGACCCGGAAGGCGTCCAGGGTGCGGAACAGCAGCGCCACCATGATGGCGGCCTTCATGTTGGGGATGGTCACCCTGGTCAACCGCTGCCACCAGGTGGCGCCGTCGACCTTGGCCGCCTCCTGCAGCACGTCGGGCACCTGGGCCAGGCCGGCCAGGAGGAGCAGCGAGATGAACGGCGTCGTCTTCCAGATCTCGGCGACGCAGACGACGAACAGCGAGGTCCACTGACCGCCGAACCAGTCGGTGGTCGGCGATACCCCGGGCAGCCAGTCGAGCCACGAGTTGACGAACCCGCTGTCGATGTCGAAGGCGTACTGCCAGGAGAAGGCCGACACGACCGTGATCACGGCGTAGGGGATGAGGATGGCGGCCCGCACGACGGGGCGGATCGCCTTGAGCGCCTTCATCATCACCAGGGCCAGGGCGAACCCGAGGACCAGCTCGACGGCGACGGTGACCACGGTGATGAACAGGGTCACCGCGATCGAGGTCCACCAGAGCTGGTCGGTGAGGATCACCAGGTAGTTCGAGAGCCCGGTGAACGCCCGGTTGTCGGGGTCGGTGAGCCGGAAGTCGAACAGGGAGTCGTAAACGGCCTGCAGGATCGGGTAGGCGGTGACCGCCAGCATGGTCAGGAAGGCAGGCCCCGCCAGCATCCATCCCAGCCGGCGCTCGGCCCGGGTGCGGTCGCTGACCCGGGCCCTGGCTTTCGCCGGTGCCACCTTCTCGCCCGGCGGCAGCGTCGTGGTGCTCACAGCAGCTTCTCCTTCCGCAGGACGGCCTTGGATCAGGTCCGCCGCTTCCTTGCCGGTTTTCCCGGGCTGGACCTTGCCCGGCGGGTGGTACACCCGCTGCAGGCTGCTGGAGATCTCGCTGTAGTAGGCCGTCTGGGGCCGGGGCGCGGCCTGCTCCAGCGACTCCCGGATGACCGGCGCCATCGGGAAGGCCTCCACGACCGCCGGGTCGTCGTACACCGCCGCCTTCGAGGCCGGGTTGCCGTTGGTGACGAAGTAGTAGGACTGGTTCTCTTCGCTCGTGGCGCACTCGGCGGCCTCGAAGGCGAAGTCGGGGTGGCGGCTGAAGGCGCCGATGCCGATGTTGATGCCCCCGTACGGCGGCGCGCTGGGCATCTCCGCCCGGACCCGCGGGTACAGCGTCCAGCCGTAGTCGTCGGGTAGAGACGGGTCGAGCGTCCCCCCTTCACGCCCGACAGGGCTCGGGGCCAGACGAACGGCCAGTTGACCATGAAACCGGCGGCGTTCCCCTCGAACGACGTGGCGTTGGCGTCCTCGTTTGCGGTCGACAGGGCCGGGTCCGCCCACGCCCGCGTCGGCAATGCTGCGGATGACCTCGGCGGCCAGCCGGGCCGGCTCCTCGGTGAGGCCGAGCCGGACGTTCTCGGGATCGTCCGCCGAACCCGTGATGACCGAGCCACCGGCCGACTCGACCAGGGCGTTGACCCAAACCGTCAGCGCCTCGGCCCGGACTCCCTGCACGCCGAGCTGCTTGCCCTGATCACTGCGCCGCCTCGACGAGCTGGGCCCAGGTCACCGGCCCGCTCATGTCCAGCCCGGCGGCCTCGGCCACCGACTTGCGGAACCAGAGGAGCTGGGTGTTCGCCCAGAACGGGATGGCGACCAGCTTCCCGTCCCACGTGCTCCCGGCCAGTGCGCTTTCGACCACACCCTCGCTGACCCGCGCCGCGACGTCGGGTGGCACCGGTGCGAGGAAGCCGGCCTCGGCCAACTCGGGGATGTACGGAGGGTCGAGGCTCATCAGGTCGATGGAGCGGTCCTCGGCCGCGAGGCGCCGGATCAGCTGCTGGCGCTGCTCGGAGGCCTCCCGCGGCAGCACCGTCACCTTGACCACATATCGGCCCCCCGCGGCCTGCGTGCACCGGCGGGCGATCTCCTCCTGGCCCCCGGAGTCGGGGTTGATGTACCAGGTGAGCGTGGGCACTCCGCCCCCGCCCCCGCCGCACGCGGCCAACACCGAAACCGCCACTGCGAAGGCCGCGGCGCGAGCCGTCGTCGCCGTCTTGCCCTGGCGCTCGCGCATGGCGCTCCCCCCACGCAGGCGGTTCGCCCGCTCGTCCTCAACGGAGTTGAGGGGGACCTAGCCACCTGGTGGGGAAATCAAACGCCGAGGGGACCAAAGTCGGGCGGGCCGCCATACTGGGTGGATGTTCTCTCGACACAAGACGCAGATGATGTCGGAGGCGGAGGCCCTCCCGGGCCGGACCACGGAGATGCCCGTTCCCGCCCACCACCTGGTGAAGGCGGACGCCCCCCTGCGGCCGCCGTTCCCCGAGGGCTTCGAGACGGCGGTGTTCGGGATGGGCTGCTTCTGGGGCGCCGAGCGCAAGTTCTGGGAGGCCGACGGGGTGTACACGACAGCCGTGGGCTACGCCGGGGGCTTCACGCCCAACCCGACCTACGAGGAGGTGTGCTCAGGCCGGACCGGTCACACCGAGGCGGTGCTGGTTGTCTTCGACCCGGCCCGCACCACCTACGCCGACATGCTCCGGATCTTCTGGGAGTCCCACGACCCCACCCAGGGGATGCGCCAGGGCAACGACCGGGGCACCCAGTACCGCTCGGCGATCTACGCCACCTCCGAGGACCAGCTCAAGGCGGCCCACGAGTCGCGCGACATGTTCCAGGAGCGGCTCACCGCCGCCGGCCTGGGCCAGATCACCACCGAGATCCGGGAGGCCCCCGTCTTCTACTACGCCGAGGGCTACCACCAGCAGTACCTGGCCCGGAACCCCAACGGCTACTGCGGTATCGGGGGCACCGGCGTGAGTTGCCCCATCGGCCTCGGCGCCTGAGGGGAGCAGGCCGCTACCGGGGAGCAGCGGCCTCGAGGAGGTCGTCGGCGTCGGGGAGCGAGGGCCGGCGCAGGCAGTAGACGTTGTAGGGACGACCGAGGAGGGGTTGCGCGACGTTGCGGACCTCGATGCCACCGTCGGTCCAGCCCCGCTCGGTGCCCGCGTGGGCGTGGCCGTGGAGCACCAGGTCGGCGCCCGCCCGGTCGATGGCCTCGCCCAGCAGGTAGCTCCCGAGGAAGGGGTAGATCTCCGGCCGCTCGCCCCGCAGGGTGTGCTCGGTGGGGGAGTAGTGGACGAGGGCGACCCGCAGGTCGGTCTCGTCGGCCAGCCCGGCCAGCGCCGCCTCCAGGCCGTCGGCCAGGAGCCGGGTGTAGGCGATGAACGCCTTCATGGCCGGCTCGCCGAACTCCGAGCCGCACGCCCCGGCGAAGCCGCCGCCGAAACCCTTGGAGCCGGCGACGCCCACCCGGCAGCCGCCGACGTCGACGATGGCCGCGTCTCCCTCCAGCACCAGCACGCCCGCCTCGCCCATCACCCTGATGACTGCCTGCTCCTGTCCCGAGTGGTAGTCGTGGTTGCCGAGCACGGCGAAGACTGGGACGCCGACGCCGGCCAGCTCCCGGGCCAGCACCTGGGCCTCCTCGGGCAGGCCCCGGCGAGTGAGGTCGCCGGCCAGCAGGAACAGGTCGGCCTGGTCGGCCAGGTCTTCGAGATGAGGGCGGAGGGTGCCGGCCGAATCGGTGCCGAAGTGGACGTCGCCCACCGCCGCCACCCGGACCGGGCCCACCTCCGTCACGGGATCTGCTCCACGGCCGGCGCCTCGGCCAGCGTGATCAGGGTGAGGTCGTTGTGGAGCACGTGGTCGGGCAGCACCCGGGCCGCGATCTCGGAGACGGCGTCGATCCGCTCCTGCGTCGGGACCTGGCCGGTCACGAACACGTTGCCGGCGACGATGTGCACCTGGAGGCTGATGTCGGACACCCGCGGATCGGCGGCCAAGGCCTCCCGTAACCGCTCGCCGGCGTAGTGCTCTGGGCCCTGTGGTTCCGACATCCGCGTCTGGTTCCCGTCCTCCGGGGCGGTTAGGTTCCGGCTACGGGGGACGTACCCCTTGCCGTTGGGGGCAAACGGGCGGGAGGGCGAGCCGATGAGTGACCAGGTGGGCGAGATACACGACATCGAGGCACCGGAACGGGATGCCGTCGAACAGTCCCTGCCGGTCGACGAGGTTCCCGAGGGCCCGCCGGTCGCGATCCTGTCGGACGATCTCGAGATCCCTGAACCGGATGCCATCGAGCAGCACCAGCCGGTGCCGGTCGACGACGAAAACTGGCGCTGAGAGGCGAGTTCGGCCCGAAATCCGAGAACGCGGTTTCCGGTTTCGTCGATGGCCGTCGGGGGTACGGCGCGGCCATGTTTGACGAGGGGGACTCGGCGCGGCCCGACAGCTGGAGGGTGCAGCGGATGGTGAAGCTGCGCCAGATGGCCGCCGACCTGCGGGCGGGGGCCGCCCGACGCCCGCCGGGACTGGCCAACACTCTGCGTCAGACGGCGGTCGAGCTCGAACGCTCGGCCAACCGCCTGGAAGCCTTTATCTCCCGCCGCGCCTGACCCGGATGTCGGCGGCCAGGCGCCGCATGTCGAGCTCGTCGGCCAGGTCGCGGGCCTGGGCCAGCAGGCTCTCGGCCCGGCTGCGGTCGGCCCGGCGGCCCTGGGCCAGCAGGGCCCAGCCCCACTCGGCCTGGGTGTGGGCCAGCGCCGGGTAGGCCTCGAGCCGGCGGTTGACGATGACGGCGTTGTCGAAGTTGCGCTCGGCCAGCGGCCAGTCGCCGCAGGTGGCGGCGGCCAGGCCGGCGAAGCGGGCGGTGGAGCCGAGGCACACCAGGCCCCCGGAGAGCACGACCACCCGGTCGGCGTAGGGCTGGATCAGGGGCCCGACGACAGTGGCGATCCGGCTGTCGCGAACCAGCGCTCCCGCCTCGAGCGCGCAGGCCGCCATCTGCATCCACTCGGCGTCGAAGGGCCGGGTCGAGAGCACGTGCTCGGAGATGCTGGCCAGCCACTCCCGGGCGTCGTCGTAGCGGCGGGTGCGGGCCAGGAGCAGGGCCACGGTGGCGGCCCACGCCCGTCCGAGGGGCAGCGCCTTCAGGGAGGCCTCGACGTCCGCAATCGACTCCTCGGAACCCCATTCCAGCGCCATCCAATAGCGTTGGTCGCGGTCGCCCTGGGTGTCCTTGGTATCGCCTGCCCGCTCGGCCAGGGCCCGGATGTCGATGAAGGCCGACCGGGCGTCGTCGAAGCGGCCCTCGAGCATGGCCCGCATGGCCGAGTAGGCGGCCGCGTCCCGGCGGTGCAGGGGGTCGCCGGAGGCGCTGGCCAGGGCGGAGAAGGCGGCGATGTCCTCGTCGGCCTGCGACAGGCGGCCCAGCTCGAGGCGGTCGATGATGCGCCACGAGTAGCCCTCGAGGGCCAGGTCCTCGTCGTCGGTCGCCAGGGCGATGTCGACGATCTGGTTGCTGGCCTGCAGGCGCTCGTCGACGTCCTCGGGGCCCCAGGGCCGGCTGTGACGGGCCCGGAGGGCGGCCAGCCGGCCCGTGGTGCGGCGGCTGGCGGGCGCCGGGGCGTCGTCCTCCTCCCACGGAGCGTCGCTCCACCCCATGGCCGGCGCCGGCTCGGGCTCGTCGGCCCACAGCTCGCTGAGGTCGTCGGGAACGGGCGTTGACTTGGGGGCGGAACGGGGCTCGTCGACCGCGTCGCGGGCCGGGCTGCGCCGTCGGGCCGGTCGAGCCGGGGACGCCGAGGTGGCGGCCGGGGCTGCGGGAGCTGCCGCCGGCGGTGCGCCCGACCACATCCGGGGCTTGGGGCCGGGCTTTGGTTCGGGGGTGGGGGCGGGGGCGGGGGCGGGGGCGGGAGCTGCCGCCGAGCCGTTCGTCTTCGCCTTGGTCTTGCTCGGGGTGGTGGCGACCTTCGCCTTGGACTGCGCCTTGGGCGGGACGGTGGGGGCGGCCTTGGGCTTCCCCGTGCGGCCGGTGTAGGGCAGGTCGAGCCCGGTGGGAAGCACGATCTCCGGGTCGGTTGCGACGGCGGCCAGGTAGGCGGCGGCACCGGACTCGTCGTCACTCTTGGACGCCTTGCGTTGGGCCGGTCCGGCCACCTTGGTCTTCGAACGACGGGACGGGGGCGCCGAGGGCGCGTCGGCGGGTGCCTTGGCCGCGGCGGTGGACTTCGAGCGCCTGGGCGCCTTGGGCGCGGCCGGGGCGTCGACAGGAGGAGACGCGGAGACGAGGAGCTCACCAAGGGGGAGGAGCTTGGCCGGGGGGGCGAGCGGCATCACGAACGGGTGCTGGTTCTGCACGCCGGCGGGGATCTTGGAGGCCAGGGGCTTGTCCAGCGGCACCGGCCACGGGCTGCGGCCGAGAGCCGCCTCGGCCAGCGTGATCAGGCCCTGGTCGCCGACGGTGTGGGCGACGGCCACCGCCTCGAGGAAGGAGTGACGGGCCCGCACCTTCTCGCCGGCCCGGTCGTGGGCGTCGCCCAGGGAGACGAGCATGCGGCACTTGAGCGTGGCCGCCTCCCGCCCGCGCCCGCCGAGCAGGCCGAGGCCGACGCCGTACCACTCGGCGGCCTCCTCGAAGGCGAGCTGAGCCATGAACTGGTCGCCCGCCCGCCCGGCGTGAGCCGCGGCCGACACCGACCCGCCGACGGGCGATGCCGCGGCCGCGTGGAAGGCGAGTTGCACCAGGTGGTCGTCGGCCTCCGACTTCGACTGG
The DNA here is from genome assembly GCA_963765955.1 of uncultured Acidimicrobiia bacterium. Lineage (GTDB taxonomy): Bacteria > Actinomycetota > Acidimicrobiia > Acidimicrobiales > AC-14 > JAXDMK01. The sequence continues at coordinate 1,486,817 of CAVXYA010000002.1, read as the reverse complement.
TCGAGCTCGGTCGCCAGCCGGCCGTGCACGTGCACGCCCCGGTTGGGAGCCACCCGGTGCTCGACCGCGGCGCGCACCGCGTCGTGGACGAAACGGAAGTGGTTGGGCTCCCCCGCGGGTTCAATGATCTCCTCGGCTACGGCCTCGTCGGCCGCCGCCAGCAGCCGGTTGGCCGGGACTTCGCCGGTGCGGGCCACCGTGTCCAGGGAGAACTCGGGGCCGATGATGGAGGCCACCGCCAGGAGCTGGCGGCCGCCGGCGTCCATCCGGGCCAGGCGCCGGGCCACGCCGGCGTCGACCGACTCGGGGAGGGTGCGGGGGTCGACCGTGGGCAGGTCGGTGCCGACGTGCCGCAGCAGCTCGGTGAGGAACAGGGGGTTGCCCTCGGCCCGCAGCCAGAGGGCGTCCACGACCTTGGGCTCGGGCAGGACGCCGATCACGGAGTCCCGGGGGACGCCGTCGAGCACCTTGTGGCTGACGTCGGGGTCGCCCGACAGGTCGGCGAGGAGGGAGGACACGGCGTGGGCCCGGTCGACCGACGTGTCGCAGTAGATGCACACGACCATCATCGGGATCTGGCGGGTGGCGGCCAGCACGTACTGGAGGAGCCGGACCGAGGTGCGGTGGGACCGGTGGAGGTCGTCGACGACGACGAGGAGGGGGGTGGTCGCGGCCAGCTCGGCGATCAGTCCGGCAGCGGCGTGGAACAGCTCCCGTCGGTCGTCGGGGAGGGGCGGCACGTGCGACGTCCGGGTGCGCAGGGCGGGGGCGATGTGGGCCAGCACGCCGTACTCCGACACCACGTCGGCGGGCGCGGCGGCGGCCGCCCGGGTCAGCAGCTCGGCGACGGGTGCGTACGGGGTCGAGGGGTCCGGGGGACAGGTGCCCCACAACACGCGCCCACCGTCGCCGATCACCTCCCGGGCCAGCCGTTCGACGAGCGTGGTCTTGCCCATCCCGGGCTCACCGGCCAGGACCACGACCTGGCGGTTCCCGTCCATGGCTCGACGCCACGCCTTGCGCAACTCCTGAATGTCCGCCTCGCGGCCGACGAAGGCGGGAAGGTGGCCCCGATCGCCCTCGGCAGCATCCATGGCGGACCCACGGACACTGGTCGTCATCCCCGTCCTTATCGACGCCCGTTTCCCCGACCTTGAGGGGAAACTAGGTCGAACGGCCTACATCGCCCTCAGGGCAGGACGCCGTGGGCCAGCTCCAGGCTCCGGTAGCTGACGGGGACCTCGGACAGCTCGGCCAGGCCCTCGGCGAAGTCCTCGGTCTCGGGGAGGTTGTCGTTCTCGAAGGCGTCCTCCCGGTTCTCGAACTCGACCACCGCCACGTAGCGCCGGGGCTCGGCCCGGTCGTGGTAGATCATCGACCGCTTCACCTTGTTGCGTCCCTGCGAGTCGGCCAGGTACTTCTCGCCCAGGGCCTTGAACTTCTCGGGTTCGCGGGTGACGAACTCGATGATCTGCACGTACGACACGTGGCCTCCTCACTCGGTCCCGGCCAACCTAGGTGATCGACCCGGCCATGGTCGCCCCCGTGGAGCGCCTGATCGGCTCTGGGCCCGACCTGCTGGCGGCCGCTCCAAATCGGTCCTCTCGGCGAGCGCCGGCCGCTCACGGCGGGGGAGCTGTCCCGCCTTCCGGACGAGGCGGTGCCCGCCCTGGGCGCCCTCGTCCACCATTGGACGAACCTCTGGAGAACCAATTGTGCTTCTGGCTCACCGCTGTGACACCACGGGGCCGAGTCAACTCGGTCTGCCACACGCTGTGTTACGTGGTGAGGGACGTGTTTTGAGAGTTGGGTGTCTCTACTGGACCGTGGACGGGCACGTCCGGCGGCGAGTCAACTCAGGGCACGAAATCGAAGGCCCCGTACGGGCTCGAAGTCCTTCCTGTTGCGGGTGGCAAGGCCCAGGTTGCGTTCTAACGCCGTCGCTGCGATCAGGGCATCGGGCATCCTCAGGTCGCTCTCGCGCCGGATTCGCCCGGCCCGCTCAGCGATGTCCCGGTCGACTGGGATCTCCCGCAGAGGTGCGAGCAACCGGGCGGCGACGTCCGTCCCCGCCAAGCCGGCGAAAAGCTCGGCCCGGGTGATGACCGAGTAGTGCAGCCGGTGGCGGCCCGCTTTGAGCTCGACTGCGCCGCGCAGGTGGTCGATGAAGATGTCGGTGTCCACCAGGACGTCAGGCACGGTCCCACTCATCGCGGTTTGGTGCCCGAGCGTCGGGATCGGCACCGAAGGTGGCAGCGAGCACGACCGCCGCATCACGCTCAGCGTTGAGGTAGGAGTCGAGTGCCCGACGAACGACCTCGGCGAGCGAGATGCCCTCAGCCTTGGCGATGTCGTCGATCCGGCGGCGCTGGTCCTCGGTGAGGTACACCTGGGTGCGGGTAGCCGCCATACAGCACAACTATACAGCGCGATTCCGCATCACAAGAGGCTTTGGAGCGGCGGTCGGTGCCGCTGCCTGAGGATCGGCCGTCCCCGAACGCTGTGCTCGGACCAACGACTCGAGAGCTGCCTCGCCCTGGGTCACCCGACCTCAGCGCCACCCCGAGATTGCCGGACTCGAACACCCCGGGCGGTAGCGCGACGAGGCCCCGGCGCGCCGAGGAGCTCGCAGTTCGACGTCGATCAGGCGCTCCGTCACGGACCTCGTCTACCTCGCCTCCGGCATCGGCGCCGCGGGCGATGGGTAGCGATCGGCCATGGTCGACGAGGGTGACGAGCACGAAGTAGCCATGCTGCCGAGCCTGAAGAAGGCGGCGGCCGCCCTTCGTGACGCCGACATCCCGTTCGCGGTGGGCGGCGGCTTCGCGGCCTGGGCGAGGGGCGGCAGCGCCAGCGACCACGACGTCGACCTCATGATCGGCGAGTCCGACGCCGACCGGGCGTTGGAGGTCCTGTCGGCGGCGGGCATGCGGACCGACCGCCCGCCCGAGGGCTGGCTGGTCAAGGCCTGGGACGGCGACGTGCTCGTCGACCTCATCTATGGCCCGTCCGGCGTGTCGGGCTCGGAGGAGCTGCTCAAGCGGGCGGAGGTCATCCGGGTGGAGGCGATGACCTTGCCGGTGATCACCGCCGACGACCTCCTCGTCACCAAGCTGTCCGCCTTGGGGGAGCACACCCTCGACTACGAGGGCGTCCTCCGCACCGCCCGCGAGCTGCGGGAGCAGATCGACTGGGACGACGTCCGGCAGCGCACCGCGAAGTCGCCCTACGCCCGGACCTTCTTCTACCTGGCCCAAGAGCTGGGGATCGTCCCGCCCCCGGGTCAGGGCAAAGCCCCACCGAGCCGGTAGTCGGCTCTTTGAAACACTCGGAGCGTGGTGAATCTGGTCCCGGCGGCCGAAATCACCACGCTACCGACGCATGAAACCCGGCGCCGTGAGAACGGCCGAAATGGTCGGATGACGGCCCCAACCGGTGCACGACCGCAACAGCGCGTCAGGTGATCTCGTCGTCGCCGGGGGCCAGGTGGCGGGCGAGGAACCGGGCGGAGAAGACGAACTCCTCGGCCGGCACCGCCGCGTGGTCGCCGGGCGTGGCGTGCAGCCGCTTGTCGACGGAGCCGAGGGCGTCGAACAGCTCGAACGTCGAGTCCCGGGGGATGAGCGAGTCGTCCCACTGCTGGATGAAGAGCAGCGGGCAGGCGATGTCGCGGGCGTCGACCCGCATGCGGTCCCGAGTGGGTCCGACCAGGCCCATGAGCCCGAACACAGCCACCTGGATCCGACGCTCGGCGGCCGCCAGCGGCACCCCGAAGATGGTCCCCATCGACAGTCCCCAATAGCCCACCGGCCCGTCGCCCACCTCGGGCAGTTGGCGGACGGCGTCGAGCGTGGCCCGCCAGTCGGCCACCGCCTCGTCGGTGGAGCCGTCCCGTGACCACTCGCCGAGGAAGTCGCTGAAGACCGTCATGTCGTCGTCACCGGGCGTCGCCCGCCGGTCGCCGTGACCGGCGCCGTCAATGGCGACCGCCGCGAACTGGTGGCGGCGGACCAGCTCACGGGCGAGCGTCACCACGTAGCCGTAGCGCTTGTGGGCGGTGGCGCCGTGGCCGATGAGGACGAGTGGCCGGGCGCCGTCGGCGTCGGGCGGCGTCCACAGGACCCCCGGCACCCGCCGCCCCTCGACCTCGAGCACGAAGCCGCGCTCGAGGACGTCTTCTCTGCGCTCGGCCTCGCCGGTCCAATCCATCGGCGTGGTGGGTGGGTGTGTGGCCGGGGAGGCCGCCGGCTCAGTCGTCGGCCGGTACCGGGGGATCGGCGAACAGCCCGTCCTCGCTGTCGGGGTCGGGCCCGGGTGGGATGTCGGTGGGCCCAACGTCGCCGACGATGTTGGGGTCCTCGACGCCCACGCCCGTCCCCCGCAGGCGGTCGATCAGGCTGTCCCCGTCGTTGTCGGCCAGGTCGTCGTCGTCCGTCTGCTCCACGTCGGCCTCGAATGCGTCGCTCATGTCGCCGTCCCTACCCGCCGGGAAACCCATGCCCAGCTGCCAGAACACGAACGACCACAGGTCGGCGCCCTCGTCGGCCTGCTTCCACGCCGGCTTGCCCACCCCGTGGCCGGCCCGGGTCTCGATGCGCAGGAGGACCGGCCGGTCGTCGGGCGAGGCGGTGGCGGCCTGGAGGGCGGCCGCGAACTTGCGGGCGTGCATGGGATCGACCCGGGAGTCGGACTCGGCAGTGGTGATGATCGTGGCCGGGTAGTCCGTCCCCGGCTGGACGTGGTGGTACGGCGAGTAGGCGTGGAGGACGGCGAAGTCGGCGGTCTGGGCGGGGTCGCCGTACTCCGGCACCCACAGGGCGCCGATGAGAAAGAGCTGGTAGCGCAGCATGTCGAGCAGGGGCACGGCGCAGACGACGGCCCGGCACAGGTCGGGGCGCTGGGTGACGGCGGCGCCCATCAGCAGCCCGCCGTTCGACCCGCCCCGGATGGCCAGCCGGTCGCGGCTGGTGCGGCCTTGGGCGACGAGCCAGTCGGCGGCGGCGTGGAAGTCGTCGAAGACCTGCTGCTTGGTGGCCAGCATGCCGGCCCGGTGCCAGTCCTCGCCGTACTCGCCGCCGCCCCGGAGGCCGGCGACGGCGTACACGCCGCCCGCCTCGCAGAAGGCGACCAGCCCGGCGGCGAAGCCGGGTGACGAGGTGATGGCGAACCCGCCGTAGCCGGAGAGGACGGTGGGCGTGTCGGGGCCGACGGCGGTGGTGGCCGCCCGCACCAGGAACATGGGCACCTGGGCCCCGTCGGTGGACGGGTAGAAGACCTGCTCGGCCACGAAGTCGCCGGGGTCGAGGGGGGAGTCGAGCAGGCCCCACGGTCGCACGCCCTCGTCGGGCGTCCATCGCCACAGCCCGGGCGGACGGGCGAACGAGGTGAAGGTCAGGAAGACCCGCTCCCCGTCGACCGTCGGATCGGCGTCGAGCCCGGCCAGCGAGCCCAGCTCGGGCAGCTCGATCTCGCCCACGGGCGAGCCGTCGAGGCGGTAGCGCCGCAGCCGGGAGACCGCGTGCTCGCTCGACGACACGATCAGCGAGTCGCCCGCGATCACTGCTCCCTCGATCACCGCGCCCGTCGGGCCGTCGGATTCGGGGACGATCGTCTCCCACTGGTCGGCCTGGGGGCTGTCAGGCGCGGCCGACACCACCCGTCCCCGGGGGGCGCCCAGGTTGGTGACGGCGTAGATGCGGCCGCCCACGATCTGCACCCACGTCGACGCCTCCTCCCCCTCGACCATCACCGTCCGGGTGCCGGTCTCCCGGTCGAGGAGGATGACGTCGGTGCGGGTGGGCATCAGGTGGACGTGCAGCGCCAGCCACCGTCCGTCGTCGGAGATCACGGCCATGGGCAGGGCCGTCTTGTCGAGCCCCTCGACGAGGATGGGGTCGTCGTCGGCCACGTCGTCGCCCACCCGGTGCCACCACACCGACTCCCAGTAGCCCTCTTCGCCGTCGGCGACGGTGGCCGGATCGGGGAGGCGGTCGTAGGCGAAGGCCGACCCGTCCGGCAGCCAGGCCAGCGAGGGGTGGCGGACGTGGGGGATGGCGTCGGTTAGCAGGGTGCCGGTGTCGACCTCGACGATGCGGAGGGTGCCGTGCTCGCTACCGCCCTCGGACACCCCGTAGGCCAGCAGTCGGCCGTCGGGCGAGGGCGAGAACCAGTCGATGGACGCGGCGTGGTCGGCGGCCAGGCCGTGGGGGTCGACCACCACCCGGGCGGGAGCGTCGGGGTCGACCGCGCTGCGCATCACCAGGACGGCCTGATCGGCATCGCCTTCCCGCTGGAGGTGGAAGATCCGGTCGCCCGCCACCGCCGGGGATCCGACGACGCCGATCTGGAGCAGCTCGAGCAGGCGTCGGTGGAGGGGCGCCCGCTGGGGGAGCGCGTCGATCACCGCCCGGGTGCGGGCGTTCTGGGCTGCCACCCAGGCTGCCGTCTCCTCGCTGTCGCCGTCCTCCAGCCACCGGTAGGGGTCGTGGACCTCCGTGCCGTGCAGGACCTCGACGACGTCTCGGACGGGCGCCGGCGGGGCCGGCGGAACCGCGGGAGAGGAGCTACCTACCGGCGTTGGGCCTCTTGCCGTGGTTGGCCTTCTTGCGCCGGCAGCGGATCTTGCGCTTGTTCGTCTTCTTTGACATCGCGCCGCGAGGCTACTCGGCCTTCGGCCGGCCAAAGGCGGGGACGGCCCTTCGGGCCGGCTACTCGGCCTTCGGCCGGGGAAAGGCGTTGACGGCCCTTCGGGCCGGCTGCTTGCTGTTCCGACAGGTCGAGGCCTTCGGCCGACCTGTCGGGCCGGCGGCAGGTCCAACCCGCCTTCGGCGGACCTGTCGCCGGCGGGGCGCGCAGGACCCAGGTCTGCCTGTACCACGGCGGACTTTGGCGTGCCACGGGCGGGTGGCGCTCCTGACGCGGCAAAGACCGGCGGGCCGGCTTCCCTCTGGCGTCTTCTACCCTGCTTCTGTGGAACGTCTTGGCCTGGTTGGTCTGCCCAATGCGGGAAAGTCGTCGCTCTTCAACGCGGTGACGGGCGGGTCGGCGCCGGTGGCGGCGCATCCGTTCTCGACCACCGAGAGCACGGTGGGGGTGGCGGCCGTGCCCGACCCGCGGCTCACCGCCCTGGCCGAGATGAGCAAGTCGAAGAAGGTGGTGCCGGCCACGCTGGAGCTGGTCGACATCGCCGGGCTGGTGGCGGGGGCGTCCACCGGTGAGGGCCTGGGCAACCGCTTCCTGGCCGGGATCCGTGAGGTCGACGCCGTCGTGCTCGTGCTGCGGGCGTTCGAGGACGACAACGTGGTCGGCGGCACCGACCCCCTGGAAGACCTTCACACCCTCGAGCTCGAGCTGGTGCTGGCCGACGTCGACTCCATCGAGTCGCAGCTCCCGAAGCGCTCGAAGATGGCCCGGGCCGACAAGTCCTTGGTGGGCGAGGTGGCGGCCATGGGGGCGGCGCTGGCCGTGCTGAGCGGGGGAACGCCGCTGTACCGATCGCCCCTCTCGCCCGAGCAGCGGGCCGACCTGCGCACCACGTTCCTGCTTACCGACAAGCCCATGCTGGCCGTGGTCAACCTGGGCGAGGACCAGCTGGAGGACTCGGAGCGGTTCACCAAGCCGGTGGCCGAGGAGCTGGGCGAAGCGGCCGAGGTGCTCGGCGTGAGCATCCAGCTGGAGGCCGAATCGGCCCGCCTCGATCCGGCCGACCGGGCCGAGATGCTCGACGCCCTTGGCCTGGGGGAGGGCGCCCTGCCCCGCGTCATCCGGGCCGCCTACCACCTGCTCGGGCGGCGCACGTTCCTCACCACGGGCGACAAGGAGTCGCGAGCGTGGACGTTCCGGGCCGGGGCCAAGGCCCCCGAGTGCGCGGGCGTCATCCACTCCGACCTGCAGCGGGGGTTCATCCGGGCCGAGGTCATCCGCTGGGACGAGCTGCTCGAGCTGGGCTCCTGGAACAAGGCCAAGGACGTCGGCCGCCTCCGGGTGGAGGGCAAGGACTACGAGGTGGCCGACGGCGACGTCCTCGAGATCCGGTTCAATGTCTGAGCGCCTGCGGACCGGGTGACGTGGCGACGACCGGTTGGCTCCTGCGGGACGGGAAGGTGCTCGCCGCCCTCGAGGTGGCGTCGACGTTCCGGGAGCGGAATCGAGGTCTTCTGGGGCGCTCGGGGATCGAAGGGGCGTTGCTCCTCCGGCCGGCCCGGTCGGTGCATTCAATCGGGATGGAGTTCGCCATCGACGTCGCGTTCTGCGACAAGGAGCTGGTGGTGGTGCGCACGCTGTGCCTCCGCCCGGACCGGTTCACCCGCCCGTCCCTGCGGTCGGGGTGCGTGATCGAGGCCGAGTCCGGCTCGTTCGACCGCTGGAGGCTGCGGCCGGGCGACCAGTTGGAGGTGCGTGAGGTCGACGGGTGAGCGACGGCCGTGATGGCGCCGACGATCCGGGTGGCGTCCTGCTCCTGGTGGGGACCCCGATCGGCAATCTCGGCGACCTATCGCCTCGGGCGGTGGAGGCCCTGCGCGCGGCCGACGTCATCGCCTGCGAGGACACCCGCCGCACCCGTCAGCTCCTGACGGCCGCGGGCGTGCCTGCGGGGGGTCGGCTCCTGGCCGTGCACGACCACAACGAGGCGACTCAGGTGGGGGGCCTGCTCGATCGGCTGGCCGCCGGGCAGCGGGTGGCAGTGGTCACTGACGCGGGGATGCCCGGCATCTCCGACCCCGGCGAGCGCCTGGTGGCGGCCGCGGCCGCCGCCGGCCACCGGGTCGAGGTGGTGCCGGGGCCATCGGCCGCTATCGCCGCCCTGGTGGTGAGCGGCCTGCCCACCGGACGGTCGTGCTTCGAGGGCTTCCTGCCCCGCAAGGGACGAGACCGGGCCCGGCGGCTGGCCGAGCTGGCCGCCGAGCGGCGGACCACGGTCCTGTTCGAGTCCCCCCGCCGGGTGCGGGCCACGGTGGACGACCTGTCTGAGGCGCTCGGCGGCGAGCGCCGGGTGGCGGTGGCCCGCGAGCTCACCAAGCGCTTCGAGGAGGTGTGGCGGGGGACGCTGGCGGAGGCGGTCGAGCACCTGGCCGATCGAGAGCCGCTGGGGGAATACGTCCTGGTGGTGGACGGTGCCCCCGACCGGGAGCCGGCCACCGAGTCCGAGGTGGAGGATGCCCTGCGGGCCCGCCTGGCGTCGGGTGTGCCCCGCCGGGACGCGGTGGCCGAGGTCGCGTCCGAGCTCTCGGTCCCCAAGCGCCAGGTCTACGACGTGGCCCTGCGCCTGGGATGAGGCGGCCCCGGTCGTGCCGGGGGGTGCGACGATCCGGTCCTCGGCGGCTGGCGACGGTCGGACTGGCCCTGGCGATGGCCGCCGCCTGCGGTGGCGGCGAACCCCGGGTGAAACCGATCGAGCGGACGCCCGCCCCGCCGCCGCTGCGGGTGATGACCTGGAACCTGCAGCGGGGACAGGCGCTGACCGGCCCGCTGGCGCCCGCCGACATGACGCCCTACGCGGCACGGGTCACCGCCAACCGGGCCGACGTGGTGGGGCTTCAGGAGGTCACGCTCGAGCAGGCCACCGCCCTTGCCGGCCTGCTCGGGTGGGGGAGCCCGGGGTACGTCGAGACCAAGACACCCTGCCCCGACCTCTCCTCCGCCGTTGCCATCGGCCTGCGCCCCGTTCGGCAACGCCCTCCTGAGCCGCCATCCCTTGGGCGCAGACCGAGCACTGGCCGCTGCCGGCGGCGAGCCTGGAGGCAGCCCTGGAGGAGCGGGTGCTGCTGCGGTCGGTGGTCGACGTCGGTGGCGTGCACCCACTTCGTGTACGTCACCCACCTGGCGGCCAACGCCACCCGGGCCGAGCGGGAGGCGCAGGTGGAGGCCGTCCTCGCCCTGGTCGACGGTGACCGCAGCCGAGCCGGGGAGCCGTTTCGTCCCATCCTCCTGGGCGATCTCAATGCCGGTCCGGAGTCGGACGTTGTCGCTCTGATGACCGAGCAGTTCGTGGACGCCTGGGCCGAAGCAGGAGACGGCGGCCCCGGCTTCACCTCAGACCCCACCCGCATCCTCGACCGCCGCTTCGACTACGTGCTCGTAGGTCGCTCGAGCGGGCTTCGTCCCACCGAGGTGAGCGTCGATCCGGAGGTCCTCTCCGACCACCTTCCGGTGCTGGCCGAGCTGACCTGACCGCCGGCGGAACGAGCGACAGGACCGTCGTCGACATCCTCGTACCGGAGCTTGAGGTGGGTACGCAACCCGTGGGATGTCTAGGCTGCGGATCGGACTCGGGGAGGCGGCATGGCGGGCAGGCGGAGTAACGGCGAGGGCGGTCCGCAACGGCGCTCGGGCGGACGGGTCCCGGCTGTCGTCATCGCCGTCGTCGGCCTGACCGTCGGTGGTTGTGGCGCTGGAGGCACGTCGCCGAAGCGGGAGACGGCTGCGCCGACGACAGCGGTGACAGCCGTCAGGTCGGGACCGGCCACCTCGAGCAACCCTGTCGCCCCGACCACGTCATTGATGCCGGAACCGGCGACGACACCGGCGCCAACCGTCACGCCCGTGATCCGGACACCGGCAGTCGCCACGACGGTGGTCGATCGCCCCCTGGGCCGGCGCGACCTTCCCCCCGGCGCCGTCACCGCCCAGTTCGGGCCCGGAATCCTTGCCCTGACAGGAACGTGCGATCCGCTCGCGGCCCCGGCGATAACCCCCGAGGCCCGCGAGATCGGTCTCGGATCGTCGGTGGTGCTCTGCCTCAGCGGGTTCGACCCGGCGCCGCCGGCGCGCATCGAGGCGAGGTTCCCGGACGGCCAGGTCCGGCAGCTCGGCTCTCCGGTCGGAACCGACTCGAAGCTGCCGACCACGGTCCTCGACCCGGTCGGCGTGTACAGCGTGACTGCGACCCAGGGATCGAGGACGGCGACGTCGACGGTGACGGTGACGTTGCCGAAACGGCCGGTGATCGAGACCCTCGATCCCGTGAGCGGGCCTGCGGGCACCAGGTTCCGGTTCGCGGTGGCCATGCCCATACCCGACCAGGCGGTGACGCTCGACCTGTTCCGTGGCCCGTCGTACCTGACGACGCTCGAGGCTCGGAGCGACGGCGGTGGTCGCCTCGTCTACGAGGTGCCCTCCTTCCCCGGTGATCCCCTCGGCGACTACTGCCTGTGGCATCGCGGCGGCGACACGTGCGCCGCGTTCCAGGTGACCTGAGGCCCAGTGGAGGCGGCGGGCTCCGGCTAGCTCGCGCCCAGAGCCTGGAGGGCCTTTTCGTAGCCCTCGCGGGTGGTCGGGTCGGGCTCGAGGGCCACGGCCTGGCGGTACTCGTCCCCGGCTCGGGCGCCGTCGCCCAGCCGGCCGAAGACGGCGCCCCGCAGGCTGTGGAACAGCGCCTTGCGGCTGTCGATGGCCGTGACGTCGAGGGCTCGCTGATAGTCGGCGGCAACCTGTTCCAGGCGGCGGGAGCTGTCGGGGTCGTCAGCCGGCGGCCAGTGGACGAGCCCGAGGCCGGCGTGCGATTCGGCGGCCAGCTCCCGCAGCCTCCGGTTTCCGCGCTCGAACTCGTCGATGACCTGCTTGAACTCCGCTTCGGCGGGACCGGCGAAGTCGCCGACGAGGGCCTGGGTGAGGCACAGGTGCACCCGCCCGGCACCGAACGTCGCCTTGATCGGGACGTCGGAGAACGACGGCCGGTCCCTGGCCGCGAGCGCGGCGTGGAACAGCTCCGCCGCCCGGTGGAGCCCGGCCTCGTCGACCTCGCCCTGCTCGCAGTCCGACCGTGAGCGTTGGAATGCGATCTCCGCCTGGCCCAACCGGCCCCGGGCATACTCCGGGTTGAGGGCCACGGCCTGGTCGTAGGCGTCCGACGCGGTGTCGATGTCGCCCAACTTGGCCGCGGCATTGCCGATGAAGATGTGGACGACCTCCTTGCCGTCCCGGTCGTCCCAGCCGGCGTTCGACCGGGCCGCTGCGAAATGGGCGAGGGCCGGCCCCGGCTGGTTGGCGGTGTAGTAGCTGAGCCCTACGACGAACTCGGCGAGGGCCTGCACCCGACCGAGGATGCCCTTGCGCAGCTCGGCTCTCGCCACCAGGTTGTCGACGGCGTCGCCCGGCGCCCGGATGGCCGACCCGAGGTCGTACTGGCCGAAGAGCTCCTCGGCGCCCCCGAGCTTCTGGTTGGCGACGAAGAACTCGGGCTGGAACCCGGTGGGGTTGCCGAGCTCGACCGTGCCGTAGACGACGAGGTGGGCGTTGACGTCGCGGGCCCGCGCCGCCGCCACCGCCGCCCGTTGCTCGGCGGTGGCTCCCGCGACCGGGCTCGACTGGTCGGGCGGCCGGATCTGGACGTCGATGTCGGGCGAGATGTCCCGGAGGTCGGTGTCGAGGTGTTCGTAGACGGAGTCGGCGAGCGTGAGCACGTCGTTGATCCCCTCCGGGTCGCCGGGGCCGGACACGGCGAACGGGGCCACGACGATGTTGAAATCGCCGGTCATCAGGGAGGCCGCGCTGCCGGCGGGATCGTTGGCCACCGCCCGCACGCCCGCGATCGCCCCCACGGTGACGGCGACGACGGCGCAGGCCGCGGTCAGGCCGCCGAGGCCTCCCTTCCACGCCAGCGCCGGCCGGATGCGGCCCAACAGGGGGTGCCGTGAACGGGCCACCGCGGTCTCCAGCCGTTTGACCAGGCGGGCTACGTCGAAGTCCCACCGGCTGTCGCTCAGCTCGAGGGCGTTGTAGCGGGTCAGGGGCTTGAGCGGCTCGGGAAGGTCGTCGGCGGAGGGCATGCCGACGCCCTCGACCAGGACCGGTATGACCATGACGCCATTGCGCTCGATGGCGGCCGCGATCTCGAGGCGGACCCAGTCCTTCGGATTGTCGAGCCGTCGCCGACCCTTGAGGTCGACCAGCCACTCCCGACCGATGACCACGACGAGCGCGGCGCACGAGCCGAGTGATCCGTCGATCGCCTCGCCGAAGTCGGCGCCGACCTCGATGGAGTTGATGTCCCGGAAGATTCGGTCCGGCCCGAAGTGCTTGGTCAGCGACTCGTGGAGGCGTCCCGCAAAGCCGGACGCGTCCTCCCGGCGGTAGGTGATGAACACGCCCGCGGGCGCCGGCGGCCGCTTCGTGCCGTCCCGGGCGACGCCATCCTGCCCGGGGGGGCCGGCTCCCGCTGCAGTCGCGTCGCTCCCACCGCCGCGGTCCACAGCCCATTGTAAGCGGAGGCCCCCCGCGGTCTCGGGTCAGAACCCCACGCCGGTAGGCGCGACCCCGCCGGTAGATTGAGGTCGTGGCCGAGCGCTTCTACCTCACGACGGCGATCATGTACGTCAACGACGCGCCCCACATCGGCCACGCCTACGAGGTGGTCATCGGCGACGCGGTGACGCGATGGCACCGGCTGCTGGGCGAGGACGTGCGCTTCGTCACCGGCACCGACGAGTACGGGCTGAAGAACCAGCAGGCGGCCGATGCCCTCGGCCTCGAGCCCCAGGCGCTGGCCGACACCAACAGCGCCCGCTTCCGGGAGGCGGCCGACCTGCTCGGCGTGGCCTACGACGACTTCATCCGCACCACCGAGCCCCGCCACACCAAGTCGGTGCAGAAGTTCCTCCAGGCCGTGTTCGACAACGGTGACATCGAGCGTGACACCTACGAGGGCCTCTACTGCGTGAGGTGCGAGGCCTATTACACCGAGGACGACTTGGTGGACGGGACCTGTCCCGTCCACGGGACTCCGGTCGAGCGGGTCAAGCAGGAGAACTGGTTCTTCCGGCTCTCCCGCTACCAGCAGCGGCTGCTCGACTGGTACGACGAGCACCCCGAGGCGATCGTCCCCGCCAGCCGGCGCAACGAGGTGCTCTCGTTCATCCGCGGCGGCCTGCGCGACATCTCCATCAGCCGCAGCGCCTTCAGTTGGGGCGTACCGCTTCCCTGGGACCCCGACGAGGTGGCGTGGGTGTGGTTCGACGCCCTCCCCAACTACATCACCGCGGTCGGCTACGGCGACGAGGATCCGTCCGAGTTCGAGCGATGGTGGCCGGTCGACGTCCACCTCATCGGCAAGGACATCATCCGCTTCCACGCCGTCTACTGGCCGGCGATGCTGATGGCGGCCGGCCTCGAGCCGCCCCGGCAGGTGGCGGCCCACGGATGGCTGCTGCTGAGCGGGGAGAAGATCTCCAAGTCCAAGCTCAACCAGATCAGCCCCCGGGAGATGGTCGACGAGTACGGGGTCGACCCGGTGCGCTACCACCTGCTGCGGGAGACGCCCTTCGGGCTCGACGGCGACTTCTCGGGCGAGGGACTGGTGGCCCGCTACAACTCCGACCTGGCCAACAACCTGGGCAACCTCCTGTCGCGGGTGGCCACGGTGGTCACCAGCAAGTGCGGGGGGATCGGGCCCGCCCCCCGTCCCGGCAGCCCGCTGTCGGCCGCGGCCGACGCCACCTACAAGGACGTGGCCGCGGCCTGGGACCGGCTCGCCCCCTCGGAGGCGCTGGAGGCCACCTGGCGCCTGATCCGGGAGACGAACGCCCACCTGGAAGCGGCCGAGCCGTGGAAGTCCGAGCCCGGTCCCGAGGTGGACGCCGTCCTGGGCGACGCGCTGGAGGCGCTGCGCATCGTCACCGTCCTCGTCTCGCCCGCCATCCCCGCGGCCAGCGCCGAGATCTGGCGCCGCCTGGGCCTGCCCGGCTCGCCGGCCGACCAGCGGCTGCCGGAGGCGGCGGCGTGGGGCGGGTACCCGGGCGGGCTGGCGGTGGAGAAGGGCCCCCCGCTCTTCCCCCGCCGCAAGTAACCCGCCGCCGATGTGGTGCGACAGCCACTGCCACCTCCAGTACGAGGACGTGCCCGCCGAGGCCCTCGCCGCCACCCTCGACCGGGCCACCGCGGCCGGGGTCGGCCGGGTCATCTGCATCGGCACCGACGCCGAGCAGTCAGCGGCCGCCATCGCCATCGCCCGCCGCCATCCGGACCGGGTCTGGGCGACGGTCGGCCTGCACCCCCACGACGCCAAGAACGGGGTCGAGGGCATCGTCCCCCTGCTCGACGCCCCCGAGGTGGTGGCGGTGGGCGAGTGCGGGCTCGACTACCACTACGACCACTCCCCCCGTCCCGTGCAGCGGGAGGCGTTCGCAGCCCAGATCGACCTGGCCGCGACCCGGGGCCTGCCCCTGGTGGTGCACACCCGCGAGGCGTGGGACGACACCTTCGCCATCCTGGAGGCGGGGCCGAGCGTGCCCACCGTCTTCCACTGCTTCTCGGGCGGACCGGGCGAGGCCCGCCGGGCGCTCGACCTGGGCGCATGGCTGTCGTTCAGCGGGATCGTCACGTTCAAGACCGCCGGCGACCTGCGGAAGGCGGCCGCCCTGGCCCCCCTCGACCGCATCCTGGTGGAGACCGACGCCCCCTATCTGACCCCCGTACCCCACCGGGGCCGGCCCAACGAACCGGCCTTCGTCCCCCTGGTGGGGGCAGCCGTGGCGACCGCGCGGAGCGTGGTCGTGGGGGCCGTCGAGGACGCCACCTGGGCAAACGCGCAGGCCGTTTTTGGTCCTAGCCGCTCAGAGTGAGCTTGCGACCGCAAAAAACAACCCCCTAGGGTCCCGGAGTCGTCGCCGCGCACCTTCCGACGCAGCCATCTGACAGGCGAGCGCAGCAGAGACTGGGGTGGGGGATCTGAAAACGACGCCGGATGGCGGGTTAATACCTCCCGCGCAAATGTTCGCGCTGTGCGGCGTGATGATCGTGGTGGGTGTGGCTTACATCCTCAACGCGCCCCAACCGAGTCAAGGGGAGGTGGCGACGGTTGCCCTCCCCACCCACCGAGTTGGCGGCCGCGGTCGCACCCGCACCCCCGACCTCCAACAAGCCGTCGGCCGACACCGACGGCCGGCCGGCGTCGATCGCCACCCTCGTCAGCGAGGCGGAATGGAAGGCGGTGACCACGGTCACCCCCACAACCACCGCCCCCGCACCTTCGACGACCATCGCCCGGTTCACCGTCCCGAGCACGACGACCACGACGGTCGTCGACCCGCTGGCGGCCGCCGCCACCGCGGCCGAGGCCCTGGTCAGCAGCGTCGACACGGTCCTTTCCGCCACCCTCACGGCGGCAGCCCCGCCCGCAGTGACCCCCGCCCCCTCGGTCCCGGCGGTGGCCAGGGTGTCGGGCCAGAACGACGCCGGCGTCGCCTCCTGGTTCAACGCCCCCGACGCCACGTGTGCCCACCGCACCCTGCCGTTCGGCACCATGGTGCGGGTCACCCGCCCCGCCACCGGCGCGGTCGCCACCTGCATGGTGGACGACCGAGGCCCGACGGTGGAGACGGGCCGCCTCATCGACCTGTCGATGGACACCTTTGCCGCCCTGGCCCCGACATCGGCCGGGCTCATCGACGTCACCATCGACTGGTAGGGCGGCCGACGGTCCGCCATCTCGGACGTCCCGGGGGGTCTGGGCAATAGTCGGGGCGTGACGCTGTCTCGGCCCGAGATCCGCCGGCTGCTCGACGAGCACGGCCTGCGGCCCAGCCGGGCCCGGGGCCAGAACTTCGTCGCCGATCCCAACACCGTGCGCCGAATCGCCCGGCTGGCGGGGGTGGGTCCGGGCGACCGGGTGGTGGAGATCGGTGGCGGTCTGGGCTCGCTCACCCTGGCCCTGGCCGAGACCGGTGCCGACGTCACCGTCGTCGAGGTCGACCGGGGGCTGGTGCCGGTGCTCCGCTCGGTGGTGGAGCCGGTCGGCGTCACCGTGGTCGAGGCCGACGCCATGCGCCTCGACTGGGACGCGCTCCTGGGCGGCGGCCCGTGGGTGCTGGTGGCCAACCTGCCCTACAACGTGGCCACGCCCCTCGTGGCCGACATCCTGGACCGCGTCCCGGCCATCTCCCGGATGCTGGTGATGGTGCAGCGGGAGGTGGCCGAGCGCCTCGCGGCCGGTCCGGGGGACGAGGCTTACGGGGCGGTGTCGGTGAAGGTGTCCTATTGGGCGACGGCCTCGGTGGCGGGTCTGGTGCCGGCCACGGTGTTCGTCCCGTCCCCCAACGTGGAGTCGGCCCTGGTGCGCATCGAGCGCCGGGTGGCGCCCGCGGTGGGGCCCGAGGTCGATGCGGATCGGCTGTTTGCGCTGGTCGGCGCCGGTTTCGGGCAGCGTCGCAAGATGCTGCGGCGCTCGTTGGCTGGTCTGGTGGCGGCGGAGGCGTTCGCCGCCGCCGGCGTCAACCCCGAGGCGCGCGCCGAGGAGCTGGACGTGATGGCCTGGGGCCGCCTGGCGGCTGCCTCGCCGGCTTGACGGGTCGCCGGGTCAGCCGAGCGGGCTCGGGTGGGTCGCTACTTGCCGGCGCGGCGCTGCCAGCGTGTGGCCTTCAACATCTTCTTGTGCTTCTTCTTCCGCATGCGCTTGCGGCGCTTCTTGATCAGCGATCCCATGAGCGGCGTCAGGCTAACGGACGATTCACCCACCCATGTAATTGTCGCAGGGTCGAACTAGTGTTCGGGTCGTGGCTTATGAGGCGGCAGTGCGGGACCGGGCGGTCGAGCTGCGGAGTGAGGGATTGTCGTACCGGGAGATCCGCCAGGTGCTGGGCGTGGCCACGAGCACGCTCTCAGGCTGGCTGAGTGGCGTGTCGTTGACCGACGAGCACCGGTCGGCGATGCGGAAACGAGGAGCGGGACTGTCCGCCACGAGGGCGGACGCCAACCGGGCCCTCGGCGCCCGCCGCCGGGCCGAGATCCGAGCGGCAGCCAAGGCCCAGATTGGACGGTTGGGCAACGACGAACTGTTCGTCGCCGGAATCGTCGCCTACTGGGCCGAGGGGGCCAAGAACAAGCCTTGGCGAAACGGGCAGCCTGTCCTCTTTCTGAACTCCGACCCCGGGCTCGTCCTGCTGTTCCTGGCCTGGCTGCGCCTGGTGGGGGTGACGCCCGACCGGCTGGTCTTCCGGGTACGGATCCACGAATCGGCCGACGTCCCACTGGCCCTCGAGCACTGGTCCGAGGTCGTTGGCGTGCCCGCGACCGAGATCGCGGTCTCCCTGAAGCGCCACAATCCGTCGACGGTGCGCAAGAACACCGGTGTCGACTACCACGGTTGCCTGTGCGTGAGCGTGCGGCGAAGCACCGAGCTCAACCTTCGAATTGCGGGCTGGTGCGAGGGGCTGGGGGCGCAGGCGGCCCGGCTTTTGGTCACCGGTAGCCTTGGAGACCAGTCGGGGGTGGTGTAATCGGCAGCACTGGGTCCTTTGGAGCCCCAGGTCCAGGTTCGAATCCTGGCCCCCGAGCGGGTTCCATCCGGGGTAGAACTGAGACATGAAGGCCCGACCGCTGTGCGCGGTGGTGATGGCCGCCGGGCACGGCACTCGTATGCGGTCGCCCCTGCCCAAGCCGCTCCATCCCCTGTGCGGCCGGCCGATGCTCCTGCACGTGCTCGACGCCCTGTCCGAGCTCTACGTCGAGCGGGCGGTTGTGGTGGTGGGCCACGGGGCGGAACCGATCACCAAGACGCTCCAGGAATACGGTCCCCCAGATCTCGTGCTCGATTTCGTCGAGCAGCGGGTGACCCGGGGTACAGCCGACGCCCTGGCGGTGGCCCTCACCGCCCTCCCCGACGACCCCGACCTCGACGACGCCGACATCGTCGTGCTGCCGGGCGACACCCC
Source organism: uncultured Acidimicrobiia bacterium (assembly GCA_963765955.1). Lineage (GTDB taxonomy): Bacteria > Actinomycetota > Acidimicrobiia > Acidimicrobiales > AC-14 > JAXDMK01. Next base: position 1,468,173 of record CAVXYA010000002.1, on the reverse strand, counting down.
CCTGGTGCGCCCGGCCACCCTCAGCGAGCTGGTGGTCGAGCATCGGGAGAGCGATGCTGCGGCCACCCTCCTCACCGCCCGCCCCGACGATCCCAGCGGCATGGGCCGGGTGGTCCGGGGCAAGGACGGCCGGGTGGCCAGGGTGGTCGACGACGCCGACGCCACCGAGATCGAGCGCGACATCGACGAGGTGGCGACTTCGATCTACTGCTTCCGCCGGGGCCTGCTCGCGCCCGCCCTGCGCCGGATCAGCCCCGACAACCTCAAGGGCGAGTACTACCTGGCCGACGTGGTGGCGGTTCTGTCCGGCACCGGCCACAAGGTCCGGGCGCTGGTGGCCGACGACCCCTCGGAGGCGATCGGGGTCAACGATCGGGCCCAGCTCGGGGAGGCCGAGACCGAGCTGCGCCGGCGCATCAACGAGCGGTGGATGCGGGCCGGCGTCACCATGGTCGACCCCGCCCACACCTACGTCGACACCGCCGTCCACCTGGCCGCCGACGTCACCCTCTTCCCCGGCACCGTCCTCCAGGGACGCACGGTCGTGGGCCGGGGCGCTCGCATCGGCCCCCACACCCGCCTGGCCGACTGCGTGGTGGGGGAAGGGGCGGTGGTGGAGCAGACCGTCGGCTACGACGCCGAGATCGGGGCTGCCAGCACCGTCGGACCGTTCGCCTCCCTCGCCGCCGGCGCCCATATCCCCCCCGGGGCGAGCACCGGCGCCTTCTACACTGCTCGGGGAGGCGATGACGACGGAGTCTGATCGACCAAACGGGGTGATGGAGCTCATCCCCAAGAAGCGGCTGCAGCTCTTCGCCGGCCGCTCGCACCCCGGCCTCACCCGGGACATCGCCGCCCACCTGGGGGTCGGCCTGGGCGAGGCCAACCTGTCCCAGTTCGCCAACGGCGAGATCCACTGCCGGTTCGGCGAGTCGATCCGGGGCTCCGACGCCTTCATCGTCCAGACCCACTGCGGCCCGGTGAACGACTCGATCATGGAGCAGCTGATCATGATCGACGCCGCCAAGCGGGCGTCGGCCAAGCGCATCACCGCCGTCTGCCCCTTCTACGGGTACTCCCGCCAGGACCGCAAGGCGGCCGGCCGGGAGCCGATCACGGCCAAGCTGGTGGCCAACATGCTCATGAGGGCCGGCGTCGACCGGGTCGTGAGCGTCGACCTGCACTCGGGCCAGATCCAGGGCTTCTTCGACGTCCCTGTCGACCACCTCACCGCCATGCCCGTGCTGGCCGGCTACGTCAGCGCCAACCTGGGCGACGACGTGGTCATCGTGTCCCCTGATGCGGGCCGGGTGAAGACGGCGGAGCGCTTCGCCCAGCACGTCCACACCGACTACCTGGCCATGGTCCACAAGCGCCGGATCCGGGGCGCGGCCAACCGGGTGGAGGCGCTCCAGGTGGTGGGCGACGTCGCCGGGCGGGTGTGCGTGCTGGTCGACGACATGATCGACACCGCCGGCACCATCTGCGCCGCCGCCGACCTGCTGATCGACAACGGGGCGGCCGAGGTCTACGCCATCGCCACCCACGGGGTGCTGTCCGACCCCGCCCTCGACCGGCTGAAGAACTCCCGACTGACCAAGGTGGTCATCACCGACACCCTGCCCCTCGACGACGACCGCCGCATCGACAAGATCGAGGTCCTGTCGGTCGCCGGCATCATCGCCGACGCCCTCGACGCCGTCTTCGAGGACACCTCGGTCTCGGAGATCTTCGGCGGGGAGAACCAAAGCTGACGGGGGGCTTCGCCCCCCTCTTCCCCCGATGTCAACGGCGCGGAGCGCCTTCGGCGCCCCGAGCGACCCCTGGGTCAACCCGCTCGACCGGCGCACCAGGGAGGGTTCGCTATTTGGCGAACGGCCTGAACTGGGCGGTCCACGTGGTGTGGAACGTCATGCCCTGACAGCGAGCATCGGTGTCGTCCTTCAGCCTCACGGCCCATCGCAACTCGAACGGGAAGTTCGGCTCGCTGACCGCGCGTGGCGGCATTTGAGGATCCGCGCCGGCTGGGGACAGTTCGAGCTGGTCGTGGCAGTAGGCTGCGTCCGCGGGGTCCTCGACATTGTCGATGAAGACCTCACGCGGAGTGATGTGCAGCAATCTCGCATTCACATTGCTCGGGGTGGTGAGGACAAAGGTGACGAGCGCGCTTTCACCAGGCAATAGCGTTCCGGTCTGTGTGCCGACAACGGTGGCTCCCTTGGAGGACTCGGACGGGCCTGAGACGGAATGCACGCTGCGGTGCTGGATGACCGAGGCGAAAGCGAAGCCGCCGACGCCAAGGACCGTGCCCATCATGGCGAGGGCCAGCGCGGACATGATCTTCCTCGAAATGCGCATCGAGATTCTCCTTTCGCCGCCCCTATGCCAGCCGCGGGCCGACGGGACCAAGTTCCCGTCGACCCGCGCACGTCCTATCGAACTGCCTGGAACTCTGCCGTCCACGAAGTGTGGAACGTCATGGCCTGGCAGCGGATATCGGTGTCGTCCTTCAGCTTCACCGCGTTTCGAATCGCGAACGGGAAGTTCGCTTCGCTGACCGCGAGGGTCGGCATGAGCAGATCCGCCCCGGCGGTGGACAGTTCGATCTGGCCCTGGCAGTAGGCCGAGTCGGCCGGGTCTGCGACTGTGTCGATGAAGACCTCACCCGGAGCGATGGACAGCAACCTGGCCTTCACATTGCTGTTCGGGTTCGTGAGGGTGAGGGTGACGAGCGCGCTCTCGCCGGGGAGCAGCGTGCCCGTTTGGGCACCGGTGACGGTGGCGGCGACGAAAGACTCAGCCGAGCCAGGGACGGAATCCACGCTGCTGCTCTGGATGAACGCGGCCAGCGCAAAGCCAGCGACGCCGAGGATGGCGCCGATCGTGGCGATGGCGACCGCGGGCATGATCTTCTTGTTGCTGGGCATGAGCACTCTCCTTTGTCGGGAACGAGTCTTCGGCTGCGGCTCGCTCGGGCTGCTTGCACCTCACTGCGACAGGTGCGGATGACGTTTACGTCGCCTCGGGCGTGGCCGGCGTGAGGGGGACGACCGACTGGTCCGAGGCGGGGCCGGGCGGTGGTGTCGCTGGATCGGTAAGCAAAGACGCCGATGGCGCCTCGGCGCGGGACGGGGCAGGTGCCCACGTGCCGGTCGCGCCATCGACCGATGCGGTCACCACCGTTGTCAGGCCAGGCGCGGTGCCCATCGCAATGCCCGCACCAGCCAGCTCGACGGCGATGATCATGGCGATGATGACCGCGGCCCGTCGGCCTGTGCGCAGACACCGCATGCTCACATCGTTCTCCTCACCCGATTTTTGGCATGACAGGGTCCTTCTTCCGGAAGGATTTCCAGATATTCTCGTGCCGCTCACCGGCGGATCATCGAGAACGAACCGGGGCCACCAGGGATCCTTAGGAGACGGAGGGTCCGCCGCTACCTCGCAGTGTAAATTGTTCCGGACCGGACGCATACCCAACATTCGGGCAACTGCGGCCGCGGCAATGGCGCGATCGCCCCCGTCCAGGCGGGTGGCCGGCACGCCGAGGCGCCTGTCGGCCTCCGACGGGCCGGGCTCGAGGCAGTTCGATGCGCCCTCGAGGCGGTGAGGCCACGTCGAGTCAGGCGCACCGCGCTTCGGCCTGCCCGTCCGGGTCCGGACGTGGACGGTTACCCGAAGCGAGGGCCAGAACGAGGTACCCGGCCCGGCTTGTAGAGTGAAACGCCTATGGCTGAGGTCTCGCTGGTTGCTGAAGCAGGTCGTCCTACCGGGAGCGCGGCGGCGCGGCGTCTGCGCGCCGAAGGAAAGGTGCCGGCGGTCCTGTACGGGCACGGGATCGAGCCTCAGTCGCTGACCGTCGACCGCAAGGTCCTCCGGGCGGCGCTGGCCCACGAGGCCGGGCTCAACGCCCTCTTCGCCCTCGAGGTCGGTGGCGAGCGCCACCTGGCCATGGCCCGCCAGCTCCAGCGCGACGCCCTCAAGCGGTCCGTGTCCCATGTCGACTTCGTCATCGTCCGGCGGGACGAGATCGTCACCGTCGAGGTGCCCGTCCGCCTGGTCGGCGAGGCCCTCGAGGTCGAGCACGCCGACGGCATGGTGGAGCAGCAGATCTTCCACCTGGAGATCAATGCCCTACCGGCCGACATCCCTGCCGCCATCGAGGTCGACATCTCCGGCCTGCAGATCGGCGCGGCCATCCGAGTCAACGACCTGACGCTGCCCGAGGGGGTCACCACCGACGTCGACGGCGAGGATGCGGTGGTCATGGGCCAGACGACGCGCCTGGAGGTCGAGGAAGAAGCAGAGGAAGCCGTCGAGGGAGCCGAGCCGGCCGCCCCCGCTGGCGACGCCGAGGAATAGGCCCTGCCACCGCCCCGCACGGGGGAGGCGGCCGAGCTCCTCGTCGTCGGCCTCGGCAACCCCGGTCCCGACTACGACGGCACCCGTCACAACCTGGGGGCCGAGGTCGTGTCGGCGCTGGCCAACCGGCACGGGACGACGCTGCGCAAGAGCAAGGAGCGGGCCCTCGTGGCCGAGGTCCGACTCGACGGGGGCCTCATGGTCCTGGCCTTCCCGCAGACCTTCGTCAACCTCTCGGGGGAGTCGGTCGCCCGCCTGGTGCGGCGCTACGGGGTCGACGACGAGCTTGGCCGCCTGGTGGTCGTCCACGACGAGCTCGACCTGCCCCCGGGCCGGGTGAAGGTCAAGGAGGGCGGGGGGACGGCCGGCCACAACGGCCTGGAGTCCATCCGGGCCCACCTGCACTCGGGTGCCTTCGTGCGGGTCCGCATCGGCATCGGCAAGCCGCCCGGGCGCCAGGAGGGCGCCGACTACGTCCTGCGCCGCCTGGGCAAGGCCGAGCGCATCGAGGCGGACGTGGCCGTGGAGGAGGCGATGGACGCGGTCGAGCTCCTTTTCCGAGAGGGTCCCACCGCGGCCATGCTCCGCTTCAACACCCCCCGCCCGACCGCCTGAAGCGCGAGCGAGCCCGACCGCCGGCGTAACGGTACGGTCGGTCCCGGTGACGGACGGCACGGTGACATCCGGCCAGGACCACGACCGCCTGCTTCTGCCCACCCGGGTGTTGGCGCTCGTCATCGTCCCGGTGCTGGTGGCCGCCTTCGCCCTCCTGTTCGGGTTCCCGAACCGCACCCGACAGCTGTGGGCGTGGACCATCGACCCCGAGCTCGCCGCTCTCGTGATGGGCGGCGCCTACCTGGCCGGCGCGTGGTTCTTCACCCGGGGCCTGATCGACGGACGGTGGCATCGAGTGGCCGTGGGCTGGCTGGCGGTCATCCCGTTCACCGCGCTCCTCGGGATTACCACCTTCATCCATTGGGACCGGTTCAACCATGACCACGTCTCGTTCTGGGCCTGGTTGCTCCTCTACACGGCCACGCCGATCGCCCTGCCCGTGCTCTGGGCCAGGAACCAGAAGGCGGCGGGAACGCCCCGCCAACTCTCCGGCGTGAGGCTGCCGCCGTCGCTCCGCGTGGTGATCACAGTCGGTGGCAGTGTCCTCATGGCGGCCGCCCTCGCCGTCTTCATCCACCCTGACGCGGCCATCGATCGGTGGCCGTGGGCCATGACGCCGCTCACGGCCCGGACTCTGGCCTCGTTCGCCTCGTTCCTGGCCGTCGTCTGGCTTGCGTTCGCCTTCACTGGTCAGTGGGGTCGCCTGGCCATTCCCTTCGAGGCGGCCACGTTGGGCCTGGTCATCGTGGCCCTGGCCGTCCTCCGCGGTCGCCACGACCTCGTCGGCGGACAGCGCACGCTCGTGTTCGGCGTGCTCCTCGGCAGCGCCATCGCCGGTTCGCTGGCCGTGCTCGGATGGGCGTACCGCCAGGCGGTAGCAGCCAGGACATAGGTCGGCCGACCCGACCGATAGGCCCGGACCCGCCGGTACCCTCGTCGGGTGACCCTGCACGACCTTCCGCCTCTCCTGCGCCGCCACCCGGGGCTGGCCGGATTGGCGGGCGCGTCGTCGGCGGTGCTGGCGGTGGCGGAACCGGCCCGGGCCTTCGCCATCGCCGGGCTGGCCGGGCTCACCGGCCGGCACCCCCTCGTCGTTGCCGTCCCCACCAGCCCCGATGCCGAGCGGCTGGCCCACGACCTGCGGGCCTTTCTGGGCGACGACGAGGTCGACGTCTTCCCGGCCTGGGAGACGCTGCCCTTCGAGCGGGTCAGTCCCAGCACCGAGACCATGGGCCGCCGGCTGCGGACGATGTGGCGCCTCCGAGACCCGCAGCGCATGCCGCGGGTGCTGGTGGCGCCCGTGCGGTCGCTCGTGCAGCGCCTGGGACCGCACGTGGAGGACGTGGAGCCGATCACCGTCCGGGCGGGCGACCGCCTCGACCCCGTCGACCTTGTCGTCCGCCTGGTGGAGGCCGGCTACCGGCGGGAGGTGCAGGTCGAGCACCGGGGACAGGTGGCCCGGCGGGGCTCGATCGTCGACGTGTTCCCGTCCACCGCTGACCACCCAGTGCGCATCGACCTGTGGGGCGACGAGGTCGACCGCCTGACCCGCTTCTCGGTCACCGACCAGCGCTCCACCGGCGACGTCGAGTGCGTCGAGCTCTTCCCCAGCCGGGAGCTGCTCCCCACCGACGAGGTAAGAGCGAGGGCAGCCGAGCTGGTCGGCACCGAGCCGTGGGGCAGGGAGCAGTGGGAGCGGCTGGCCGAGGGCGCGGTCTTCGAGGGGATGGAGTCGTGGCTGCCGTGGCTCACCGCCGGCGAGCACACTCTCTTCGACCTGCTGGGCCCCGACGCCCTCGTGCTCCTGGTCGAGCCCCGGCGCATGCGCGACCGGGCCGCCGACCTGCTCGACGAGGAGGCGTCGCTCGCCTCAAGCCTGGCCACCACCTGGGGAGCGGCCAAGGACCGGGTGTGGCCCCAGCTCCACCTGCCCTTCGACCGGCTCCTGGCCCACACCACGGCGCCGGCGTGGACCCTCACCGGCGCGGCCGAGGGGCCGGAGGTCACAACTATCGAGTCGCGAGGCTGGGACCCGGTGATGGGCGACGCCGACCGCCTCACCCGCCAGGTGGCCGACCTGGTGGGCAAGGGCTACCAGCTGGTGGTGGCGGCCGAGGGCAAGGGGTCGGCCGCCCGCCTGGCCTCCCTGCTGCGGGAGGGTGGCGTGGCGCTCACGGTGGTCGACGAGGGCGCACCCCTCCGGGCGGCCGGTGGAAGTCGCATCGTGGTCCAGCCTCTCGAACGGGGCTTCGTGCTGCCCCAGGTGAAGCTGGCCGTGCTCGTCGAGAGCGACGTCACCGGCCGGCGGCGGGCCCATCGGGCGCCCCGGCCCCGGCGCACCGACGCCCAGGGCTTCTTCGACGACCTCAATCCCGGCGACTACGTCGTCCACCACCAGCACGGGGTGGCCCGGTACGGGGGCATGGTGAAGCGGGCCCTGGGCGGGGCCGAGCGCGACTACCTCCTCCTCGAGTACCGGGGGGGCGACAAGCTGTACGTCCCGTCCGACCAGATCGATGCCGTCCGCCACTACACGGGCGGCGACACGCCGACCCTCAACCGCCTGGGCGGCTCGGAGTGGGGCCGCACCAAGTCGAAGGTGCGGGCCGCGGTCAAGGACATCGCCGAGGAGCTGGTGGCCCTCTACCGCAAGCGCCGGTCGGCGCCCGGCCATGCCTTCCCCCCGGACACGCCCTGGCAGCGGGAGCTGGAGGAGTCCTTTCCCTACCAGGAGACGCCCGACCAGCTCAAGGCCATCCGCGACGTCAAGGACGACATGGAGGAGCCCCGGCCCATGGACCGCCTGGTCTGCGGCGACGTCGGCTTCGGCAAGACCGAGGTGGCCATCCGGGCCGCGTTCAAGGCCGTCCAGGACGGTATGCAGGCGGCCGTCCTCGTCCCCACCACGCTGCTGGCCCAGCAGCACTTCGGCACCTTCTCCGAGCGCTTCGCCGGCTACCCGGTTCGGGTCGAGGTGATCTCCCGGTTCCTGACCCCCGGCCAGGCCAAGAAGGTGGTCGACGGCCTGGCCGACGGCAGCGTCGACGTGGTCATCGGCACCCACCGCCTGCTGTCGGCCGACGTGAAGTTCAAGAACCTCGGGCTGCTGGTGGTCGACGAGGAGCAGCGCTTCGGCGTCACCCACAAGGAGGCCATCAAGAGGTTCCGGGCCGACGTCGACGTGCTCACCCTCACCGCCACGCCCATCCCCCGCACCCTGGAGATGAGCCTCACCGGCATCCGCGACCTCACCATCCTCAACACCGCCCCCGCCGAGCGCCAGCCCATCCTCACCTACGTGGGCTCCTACGACGAGCGGGCGGTGGGCGAGTCGATCCGTCGCGAGCTGCTCCGCGAGGGACAGGTGTTCTTCGTCCACAACCGGGTGCAGGACATCGACCGGGTGGCGCAGCGGCTGCGGGAGCTGGTGCCCGAGGCCCGGGTGGCGGTGGCCCACGGGCAGATGGACGAGGGCCGGCTGGAACGGGTGGTGCTCGACTTCTGGGAGGGCGCCTACGACGTGCTCGTCTGCACCACGATCATCGAGTCGGGCATCGACATGCCCACCGTGAACACCCTGGTCGTCGACCGGGCCGACATGATGGGCCTGGGCCAGCTCCACCAGCTCCGAGGACGGGTGGGGCGGGCCGGCCAGCGGGCCTACGCCTACCTGTTCTTCCCTCCCGAGCGGCAGCTGTCGGAGACGGCCTACGAGCGGCTCAAGACCATCGGCGAGCACACCGAGCTGGGGTCGGGGTTCAAGATCGCCATGCGCGACCTCGAGATCAGGGGCGCCGGCAACCTCCTGGGCGCCAACCAGTCGGGCCACATCGCGGCCGTGGGCTACGACCTCTACGTCGAGATGGTCAGCGAGGCGGTGGCCGAGCTCAAGGGCGAGGAGGTGCGGGAGCCGGCCGAGGTCAAGCTCGACATCCCCATCGTGGCCAACCTCCCGCCCGAGTATGTGAACGGCGAGGAGCAGCGGCTGGAGGCGTACCGGCGGCTGGCGGCGGTCACCACCCAGGCCGAGGTCGACGACATCCGGGCCGAATGGCTCGACCGCTACGGCCCCCTGCCCCCGCCGGCGGAGGCCCTGCTGGCGGTGGCCGGGCTGCGGGCCCAGTGCGTCCGGACGGGCGTGAAGGAGGTCACCGTGGCCCGGGGGACGGCCCGCGTCTCCCCCTCGAGCTGCGGGCCAGCCAGCAGGTCCGCCTCCAGCGGCTGTCCCGCGACGCGGTGTACAAGGAGGACATCCGCCAGCTCATCGCCCCCCTCGCCCGGGGCACCGACCCGGTGGCGGCGGTGCTCACCCTGCTGCGGCTGTTGGTCCCCGACGAGCCCGCGCCGGTAGCATCGGTCGCACCGTGAAAAAGATGAGAACCGCCTTTGTCGCGTCCGTGGTCGGGATGGCGCTGGTTGCCACCGCCGCCTGCGGCTCGTCCGCCCCCTATGCGGCCCGGGTCGACGGGGAGCGGATCAGCGAGGACACCCTGGTGGGCGAGCTGCGGTCGATCGCCGCCAACGAGGATTACCTGCGGCTGGTTGAGGAGCGCCAGCCGGTACGGGGTACCGGCCAGGGCACGTTCGACTCCGCCTTCACCGCCCTCGCCCTGACCCGCCAGATCTACTACACCCTCATCGCCACCGAGCTGGAGCGGCGCAAGCTCTCGGTGGGCGAGAGCGACCTCACCGCGGCCAAGGCCCTCGTCGTGCAGCAGCTCAACGGGGAGGAGGTGTTCAACAAGTTCCCCAAGAGCTACCAGGACGAGCTCGTCCGCCGGCAGGCCGAGCTCGACCTCCTCTCCGTGTCGGTCAACGAGCTGGGCTCGCCCGAGCAGGCGGCCCGGACGTACTACGACAACAACAAGGACGCCTTCTCCCAGGCCTGCGTCAGCCACATCCTGGTCGCCGAGGAGGGCAAGGCCAACGAGCTGAGGGGCCGCCTGGCCGCCGGTGAGGACTTCGCCGCCATCGCCACGGCCGAGTCGATCGACACCGAGAGCAAGCCCCGGGGCGGCGACCTCGGCTGCGACATCACCCCCGAGACTCCTTTCGTCCCCGAGTTCATCCTCGCCGTCTTCACCCAGCCGGTGGGCGAGGTGGGGGCGCCGTTGAAGACCCAGTTCGGGTTTCACCTGGTCAAGGTCACCAAGCGCGACGCCCTGCCCTTCGAGCAGGTGGCCTCCCTGGCCCGCTCCAAGGTCACCGACGCGGGCCAGGAGAAGGTCCTCACCGTGCTCCAAGCGGCGGTGCAGGAGGCCCGGATCGAGATCAACCCGAAGTACGGGTCGTTCCGCAAGACGGGCACCTCGCCGGGCGTCGTCCCCCCCGAGAGCGGCGCCTCCTCCCCCGGCGGCGTAGGACTGGAGCCGGCCCCGGTCGTGCCCGTCGAGCCGGCCCCGGCCGGGGCCCCGTCGGGCCAGGCCCCGTCGGATCAGGCCCCGTCGAACCCGTAGCCCCCGCCCTCGGGCGGATCGTGGTGGTGGGGCTCGGCCCGGCGGGGGAGGACCAGCTCACCGTCGCCGCGGTGCGGGCCATCGACCGGGTGGCCCCCGGCCGGCGCTTCCTGCGCACCACCCGCCATCCGGCCGCGGTCGCCCTCGGCGAGGGCACGGCCAGCTTCGACCGGTTGTACGAGTCGGCGACCACGATCGACGAGGTCTACCCCGCCATCGTCGACGCCCTGGTGGAGGCCGCGTCCGACGGCCACGGGGGCGAGGTCCTGTACGCGGTTCCGGGGTCGCCTCTGGTGGCCGAGCGCACGGTCGAGCTGCTGCTGGCCGATCCCCGGGTGACGGTCGAGCTGGTGCCGGGCCTGTCGTTCACCGACCTGGCCTGGGCCCGCCTGGGCATCGACCCGGTGGCGGCCGGGGCCCGGCTGGTGGACGGCCACCGCTTCGCGGTCGAGGCGGCCGGCGAGCGGGGACCGCTCCTGGTCGCCCAGTGCGACTCCAAGGCGGTCCTGTCCGACATCAAGCTCTCAGTCGACAACGGCCTGCCGGTGGTGGTCCTGTCCCGCCTGGGACTGCCCGACGAGTCGGTGGTCACCGTCGCCTGGGACGACCTCGACCGGGAGATCGAGCCCGACCACCTCACGTCGCTGTACGTGCCCGTCATGGCCGCGCCGGTGGCGGGCGAGGTGGCTCGCTTCGCCGAGCTGGTCCGCACCCTGCGGGAGCGCTGCCCCTGGGACCGGGAGCAGACCCACGCCACCCTCACCCGCCACCTCCTTGAGGAGACCTACGAGGTCCTCGAGGCGATCGGGGCGCTTGACCCGGCCGCTGACGACGGGGGCGACTCCGGCTTCGACCATCTCGAGGAGGAGCTTGGTGACCTGCTGTTCCAGGTCGTCTTCCACGCCACCCTGGCCGCCGAGGACGGACGGTTCACCCTGGCCGACGTGGCTCGCGGCATCCACGACAAGCTCGTCCACCGCCACCCCCACGTCTTTGGGGACGTCGTGGCCTCGACGACCGGGCAGGTGGTGGAGAACTGGGAGCGGATCAAGAAGGCGGAGAAGGGCCGGGTGAGCATGATGGACGGGATCGCGGCCGACCTGCCCTCCCTGCTCTACGCCCACAAGGTCCAGCGCAAGGCCCAGTCGGTCGGGCTGGAGCCGGTGGCCGGGGGGGCGGAGCCGGTGTCCGAGCTCCGGGCGGCCGGGCAGTTGCTGTTCGAGGCCGTCGACCGGATCCGCCGGGGCGGGGTGGATCCCGAAGCCGCCCTGCGGGCCGCCACCGCCCGCTACCGCGACCGTTTCATGGCCACCGAACGGGCTGCGGCCGAGGGAGGGTTCGACCTCGGTAGCCTCGACCCGGCTACGGTCACGAGGCTGTGGCGACTCGCGAAATCGACCGGACGTTCAACGGCATGAGTTCCTCGCCCGTCCCCAGCCGGCCCCACATCCCCGACTACGGCGTCCCCGAGACGGAGGAGGGGATGCTGCCGTGGGAGTACGTCACCAAGCGGCTGGCCAATGCCCTCATGTACTGGGTGGCCACCACCGGCCCCAAGGGCGAGCCCCACGCGGTGCCCTACTGGGGGGCGTTCGTCGACGACGTCCTGTACTTCGAGACCGCCCCCACCACCCGGGGCGGACGCAACCTGCGCCACAACCCGGCGGTGGTCGTCCACCTCATCAGCGGCGAGCAGGTGGTGATCCTGGAGGGCCTGGCCCGCACCGCGGTTCCGGGCGACAAGCTCTTCGCCAAGCTCCAGGAGGCCTACAAGCCCAAGTACGACGGCTACTTCCCGCCGTCGGCCGACAACCTGTTCGCAGTCGAGGCCATGGTGGCCTTCGCCTGGGACCTGGCCGACTTCCCCGGAAGCATGACCCGCTGGCGCTTCCGCGACGCGTCCGAGATCATCTCGTCGCTCGGAGACGACTGAAGCTGTCGATTTTGGACGGATATGTACCTCTGAGGTACAGATCCGTCCAAAATCAGATGAGGTCGGGGTCGGGGTCTGCGTCGGCCCGGCTGGCCTGGTAGGCGGCCGAACCCTCGCAGTCGTGGCGCAGCATGCACCAGGTGCATGTGGGGCCGGGGGAGATGGCGGCCGCGATCGCCCGCTCGAGGAGGCGGGCCATCTTGACCGCCCCGTCGACGGTGCGGCGGACGGCGACGTCCAGCGTGTCGACGGTGACGTCCTCGGCGTGGAAGGTGGCGGTGTCGAGGTAGTAGCTGGCCACCCGGAAGGGGGGCACCCCGATGCGCAGGGTCTGGACCAGGGCGTAGAAGCGCAGGTCGTCGAGGTGGCCGGGGTAGCTGCGGCCGGTCTTGAGGTCGACGATGAGGGAGCGGGCCTCGTCCCCCCGGGCCACGCCGAGGACGAGGTCGACCTTGCCCGCCAGCACGACGCGGCCGGCGCAGAGCTCGGCGTAGATGCTCGTCTCGGTGCGGGGGGCCCACGCCGCCTTGAGCGGAGGCCAGCACTCCTGGAACTTGACGACCGTGTCGTGGGCCCGGCCCCGCAGGTCGGCCAGCTCGAGCGGGGAGGCGGTGAGCAGCCAGGGGCGGGGGCTCGAGCGGCGGGTGTCCTCGGTCAGCGACGCCATGGCGTGATCGACCAGGTCCATGGGCACCGCCTCGGCGCGGGACGAGATCGAGAGCTCGATGGCCTTGTGGACCACCGTCCCGGCCGCAGTGCGGGCCGTCCAGTCGAAGCCTTCCTCGTCCCGGGCCGCCCGCCAGTGGGCCTCACAGGCGTGGATCTGTCCGAGCTGGCGCTTGCCGATCCACAGCTCCGCCACCGGCAGGGCGTCGGCGACCGGCGCAAGGGCAGTCTCCATCTGGCGCCGTAGCTGCTGGCCCAGATCGGGGTCGAAGCGGGGCCGGGGTTGGCCGAGGGCGAGGAGGTCGTTGAGGACGCGGTGCTGGGCCGGTGTGGGCCCGAAGCCGGCCCCGGCCCCGGCGGCGGTGGGCCCGCCGCCCGCCCCCTCGGTCATCGGCGGGCGGTCAGGTGTCGTCGCGCAGGCGGAGGACGGCCAGGGCGCTGACCACCGCCAAGGCGGCGGCGCCGATCGTCGCCAGCAGGAAGCTGGTGAACTGCACCCGGACGAATCCCGGCACGGCGACGCTCTTGGCCGAGTACTCGTGGAGGCTGCCCCGTACGGCCAGGACGCTGCCGATTGCGACGAGCACCGCCAGCACGACCGCGGTGCGGAGGGCGGCGCCGGTGATGGCGTAGTGGCGATCGTTGACCTCCTCCCCGAAGATGGCGGGCAGCGCCAGCAGCACCGCCGCCAGCAGGAGGAAGATCATCGCCGTCGAGCCGAGGCTGCCGAACGGGTAGCCGATGCGGTGGAAGAGATCGTCGGGGACGCCGAAGCGTTGGCCCTCGTTGAGGCTGAAGGCCTCGACCAGGACCATCAGGACCTGGAGGGTCACGACGCCGACGATGCCGGCGCCGGCGGCGGTGACCAGGCCGATCCAGCGGGGACCGGGGTAGTCGTCGAAGTCGTCCTCCCAGTCGTCGAAGTCGTCGTCGACCCCGGCGTCGGCATCGGTCGACGCGGGGGAGGGGGAGGCCGCCGCGGCCGGCGGGGGCGTCGCCATCGGGGCTGGCGCGGGCGCCGGTGCCGGTGCGGGCGGCGCCGGCTGGGGGGCGGGGGCGGGCTCGACGGAGGCGGTGAACGGCGATGTGGGTGCCGGTGCGGGGGTCCCGGGTGTCGTCGCCGGGTCTGGTGCCGCCGGGGGGGTGGCTGGTGGGGAGGTGACGGGGTCGTTCACCTGTGCCTCCGACCCGGGGTCGGTGGCCGTCGAGGCGGGATCGGCAGGGGGCGGCGTGGCCGGACCGCCGGAGCGGCTCTCGTCGGGGTCGGTCATGTCCCTAGCCTGACCTGTTTGAGAGCCGCTGTCACACCCTGGTGCCATCCTGGAGGCAGATGTCTTCCGCCGACCCCGTCCGCTTCGCCGCCGCCGCCCGTGGCCTGGGCGACGAAGCGCGCCGACGGGGCCTCGCGGTCCCCGGTTTCCGCAGCCCACCCCGCCTGCCCGGCGTGCAGCGGAGCATCCGCCGCCGGCCGGACGGGGTGGCGGTGGTCGCCGTGCGGGTCCGCGGCCGGTCCATCGAAGAGGTCGCCGGCGACATGGTCGAGGGACTGCTGGCGGCCAACCGGGTGACGGCGGCCGAGGCGGCCGTGCACCGCCGAGCGCTGCTGGCGGCAGTCCTCGGAGAGGAGGAGGCATCGGCCGCTTGAAGATCGGCAACGTCGACGTCCACATCCGGCCGATCGGCGACGACGAGCTCGACGCCCTCGGCCGGCTGACGGTCGACGTCTACACCCGCATCGTGCCCGGTCTCCTGCCCGACGACTACGTGGCCGAGCTGGCCGACGTCCAGGGCCGGGCCGAGGAGGGGCTCGTCCTGGTGGCGGTCGACGGCGAGGGCGTCCTGCTCGGGGGCATCACCTACGTCGACCGGCCCGGTCGCTGGGCGAGCATGGAGCGGCCCGACCAGGCCGAGCTGCGCATGCTGGTCGTCGCCCCCGAGGCCCAGGGCAAGGGCGTCGGCGCGGCCTTGGTGCAGGCGTGCGTCGACCAGGCCCGCCTCGACGGCAAGGTCCAGGTCACCCTCCACACCACCGAGTTCATGCCGGCGGCCCAGCGCCTCTACGAGCGGGCCGGGTTCCGTCGCTCCCCCGCCAACGACATGATGGATGTCGACATCTGCCTCCTCAGCTACGTCCTCGACCTCGACGGCTAGCGTGATCCCGACTCGCCCGGGTGGCGGAATTGGCCAGACGCGAAGGGCTTAAACCCCTTTGGTCCTCTCGGACCGTGTGGGTTCGAATCCCACCCCGGGCACCCCCTGTGCGGCCCGTAAGTGCAGGTCAGATCGACATGCGCCCCTGGCGTGGCGCGCCCGTGGGGATGAAACTTTCGGGGTGTCGCCCGCCGCCCGGAAACCGCACTGGTGCCGCGAGCCCGAAGGTCAGATTGGTGCCGGGGTCCGCAGGCACCCTTGATTGTTGCCACGAGCACGTGTCTCAGAGTCTTGAGCGATGCGACCCCCTGGGCGGCACGACGTTGATGCCGAGCGAAAGGGGAATCCCGATGGATGTGATCGTCGATCGCTGTGCGGCCCTGGACGTGCACAAAAGGACGGTGATGGCGGCGGTGCGAACGCCGGGGCCGAAGGGGCGCCGCCAGGAGGTGAAGGAGTTCTCGACCTTCACCGGGGAGCTGGAACGGCTGCGGGACTGGCTGGTGGCCGAGGGGGTGACCCAGGTGGCGATGGAGGCCACCGGGGTCTACTGGCGCCCGGTGTGGCACGTGCTCGAAGCCATGGCCGGCGCCGAGCTGCTGCTGGTCAACCCCCGCCACGTCAAGAACCTGCCCGGCCGCAAGACCGACGTGGCCGACGCCGCCTGGTTGGCCCAGCTGCTCGAGTGCGGCCTGCTGCGGGGCAGCTTCGTGCCCCCGGCCGAGATCGCCCGGCTGCGGGACCTGACCCGGTATCGGACCAAGCTCACCCAGGAGCGGGTGCGGGAGACCCAGCGCATCCAGAAGCTGCTGGAGGACGCCGGCATCAAGCTCGACTCGGTGGCCACCGACGTGCTGGGCAAGGCCGCCCGCCGCATGCTGGAGGCCCTCATCGCCGGCGAGCGTGACCCCGAGGTCCTGGCCCAGATGGCCCTGACCCGCATGCGGCCCAAGATCCCCGAGCTGCGCCAGGCCCTGGTGGGCCGCTTCGACGACCACCACGGGCTGCTGCTGCGCATGCACCTGGACCACGTCGACCACCTATCGGCCCTCGTCGATCGCCTGGACGAGGAGGTCGACCGGCTCATGGCCCCTTTCGCTGAGGCGGCCACCCGGCTGTTGAGCATCCCGGGGGTGGCCAAGCGCAGCGCCGAGGTGATCGTGGCCGAGATCGGCGTCGACATGGGCCGCTTCCCCACCCCCGCCCACCTCGCCTCGTGGGCGGGGCTGTGTCCCGGCAATCACGAGTCGGCCGGCAAACGGTCCTCGGGCCGGGCCCGCAAGGGCAACGCCGTGCTCCGGGCGGCCATGTGCGAGGCGGCGTGGGCCGCGTCGCACACCCGGGACTCCTACCTGGCCGCCCAGTACCGGCGCTTCAAGCGCCGCTTCGGCACCAAGAGCGAGACCAAGGCCATCTTCGCCGTGGCCCATTCCATGATCGTCATCGTCTGGCACGTGCTCGCCGACGCCCAGACGACCTACGACGAGCTCGGCTCGGACTACTTCGAGCGACGCACCGACGCCGAGGCCCGCAAGCGCTACCTGGTTCGAGAGCTCGAGAAGCTCGGGCACCAGGTCGTGCTCGAACCGACTGCAGCCTGAGCGCCCTGCCGCCCGGACCCACTCTCGGGGGCACGCCCCCGACCCTTGCGCGGCCCGAGCGTCGTGGCAATGGGGGAAGTTTCGTCTCAGGGCGTTTGCGAGTCCGTGTGAAATGCATTGAAATGACCGTCGTGGTCACGGTTTGGTCACAAAGTTTGCGGGGTTCCTCACGCCGATCGCGACGCTTGTTTCGTTCGCTTCGTTTATTTCGTATCCTGTTGGATATGCCGAGAGCCGCAGAGTCCGAACAGGCGGCCGCCGCGGTTGTCGCCTTACCCGGTGGTCGGGTGGTGGTGCTGCCGAGCGGTCCTAATGGGGAGCCCATCGAGGTGCCCGCATCGGCCGTGCAGGTGCTGGCCGATCTCGATCATGTCCGACGCGGCGAGCACGTTCGGGTCATTGCCGACGATGAGGAAATCACCACCCAGCAGGCTGCGGACCTGCTCAACGTGTCGCGCCCGTACCTGGTTGGCCTCGTCGACCGAGGCGAGATCCCGGCCCGGAAGGTCGGCGCCCGGCGCCGGATGAAGCTGGCCGACGTGCTCCTCTACCGGGAGGTCGACCAGGCCCGACGGCTTCGAGCCGTTGCGCACCTGGCCGCCGAAGCGCAGGACCTGGGCCTGTACTGACCGTGGCCCGCCCCGTGGCGGTGCTCGACGCCAACGTGCTCTACCCGCCCGTGTCCGCGACCTCCTCCTCCGTCTCGCCATCGCAGGCCACTACCGGGCCCCCTGGACCGGGCAGATCCTCGACGAGTGCTTCAGCAACCTCCTCGCCTACCGACCGGACCTTCCTGCCGAACGCCTCGACCGGACCCGTGGTCTCATGAACGTCGCCGTACCGGACGCGATCGTCCGGGACTACGACCACCTAATTGAACAGCTCGACATGCCCGACCCGTCCGATCGACATGTCCTCGCCGCCGCCATCGTTGCCAGCGCCGACATCGTGGTGACATCGAAGGCCGACATCCCGTCCAGCATCACCGTTCTGTCGCCAGATGACTTCAGTGCGCATCACGCAAGAGGCTAGGACGTTGCCCAAGCCGGGTGGTGGATGAAGCAGGCAATCGAGGACGACTCCGCATCCTCGACCACGTCGCCCGTCGACCTCGGCCCATGGATTGTCGTCATTTCGGCAGTTGACGCACGTCGCCCCACCGGGTAGAACTTGGTCGCGTAGAGCGCGGGATAGACGTGGAACGGCGGGTTCTGGGCAACGTTGTCCGGACGGGGTCTCGTCGGCCTGATTTCGTCTGGCGCGCAGAGATCCACGTAGCCGTTCCGTCAGCGGGGGAACGCGATGCCGCAGTTCGAACTTTTTACGCTCGCAGGGGCCACACCGGACGAAGGATTCGTCCACGGCAAGGGGGCGGTCCACCTCGACGCCCACTGGTCGGCGAGCTTCCGTCGAGGAATCGACCTCTCGGCCGGGATCGATCTCCAAGCCCGCGGCGGCGTCCAGATCGGCAACCAGCTCAGCGCGGCCCTCGAGGCCGGCGTCGACGCCCGGCTGGGTCTGGCCCTGCAAGCTGCCTTCCCCCTCGACCTTTTCACCGAAGCGGGGCTCGTCGCCCGCTTTCAGGCGCAAGCCGAGGTGGCCGCCTTCGCCGGCGTGACCGTGAGCCTCTCGTTCGCCGAGTTCAAGCAGCTCGTGCACGAACGGGTCCCCGGCCCGACGGCCTCGCTCCTGGACATCTTCCTGGAGGAGGCGCAGTTTTCCGCCGGGGTGTGGGCGCGAGCCGCCTTCTCGGCCGAGATCATCGGCGAAGCCGTTCTCGTCGGATCGTTCCTGCCCACCGCTCGCGGGGGGCCGGGCTTCTCGTTCTCCTTCAACTGTGGGGCGGGGCTGGCGTTCGGCGCCGGCGTGGAGCTGGTCACCAACGTCGGTTTTCGAGACCCTCAGGTCCTCGTCAACCGGCTCTCGGCCGAGCTCACCGAGCGAGCGGTCGCCGAGATCCACCGTGCCCTTGGTGACACACCTCCCGTCATGGCCGGGACAGCGGTCCTGCGGATGCTGCTGCCGCTGGCGATGCGTTCGGCGTTCCAGCTGGGCACCCAGCTGGTGGCGCTTCCCCCTGGGGAGCAGCGGGAACGAGCAACCAGCACGATCGTGGAGAGCTTCCTCAGGCAGGCCCAGGAGGAGCTCCTCAAGGCGGTCGTCGACTTCGCCATCGGCTCCCTTGCCGACCTCCTCGGCCGGGACTCGATCGTCATCCGCATCGCCGGCCTCTCGAGTGAGAAGCGCAGCGCCGGGCTGCGACTGGTGATCCGCCTGCATCACGGCGTCGTGGCGCTCGGCACGCGGACACTCGCAGAACCCGGACCGTGGCTCGACGGGCTGCTCGATATCATCGACGCCCTCGCTGGGGTTGTCGAGCTTGGGGTGGTACCCGACGACCTCCGAGACGAGGTCGAGCGCGGGTTGGGGCTGTTCTGGGCCGCAGGCGTGCTTATGCAGCGGGTCATCATGTTCGCCAACGATCCTGCGCAGGGAGCGGTCGACCTCTTCGAAGGCCAACCGGTGAGGCAAGGGGGCGATAGCGCAGCGGCCACCTACGTGGCCGCCAGGTTCGACAAGGCGGCCGGGACGCTGACCCTCGTCGACCTCGTCCAGTTCGTCATCGGCGTGGAGGATCTTGAGGCCAAGCTCAACGAGGCGTTGCCTGAGGTCGCCGGCGTCCTCCAATGGTTCGAGGACGTGCTCGGCGTCCCGCCTGCCGAGGTGGCCCGTCAGCTCCTGGTGCAGCTGGTCAAGCCGACCCCGGCACGGATGGCCGAACTTCTCGACACGCTCGCGACCGTCGCCAAGAGGGTCGTCGAGAACGAGCTCCTTCCGCATCTCATCGATCCCCTGAAGCAAGCCCATCCCGACGATCTCGCGCTCGCCCTGTTCCTCGACGAAATCGTGGCGCCCGTCCTCATCTCGTTGCCGGTTGCGATCCTTCCGAACATCGCCCATCTCGGCTCACCGGATGCCGCCCTTCGCTTCCGAGAGGCCATCTCGGCTGTCCTCTTCCAGACGCTGCAACGGTTGGTGTTCACCGGTGTCGATGTCATTGTCGAACGAGCGCTGCGGGACGGCGAGCAGGCCATGCGCGACCTGGGCCGGGTGATCGTCCAAACCGGACCGGGCTCGTCCGAGTACAACGCCATGACGACTCTGGCGTCGCAGTCGGAGCTGGGCTTCGTCCTCTCTCCGGCGGACGCACAGACGCTCCTGGGATTCGGCGCCGACATCGCCCGCCTGCTCAACGACCGTGTCCGGCCCGCCTTGTTGGGAGCCACCGGACGGGCGTTGGATCTCGGTCTCGCTGTCCCCGCCAGCCGGGAGATCGCGTTGCGGACGATCGCCGGGACCGACGATCCGCCGGAGCGCGCCGACCTCGACAACGTGCTGTGGCGGGTGGCGGACAGTGCGTGGGAGGTCGTCGCCTTCGTCATCCCTCGGGGCCTGGAGCTGATCGCCCGCCGCATCGCAGAGACCGCGGTCGCTTTCGCAACGGCCATCTGGGAGGGCGCCAAAGCGGTGGTGCAGGCGATCTTCGACGCCATCGCCTGGCTCGGAACCCAACTGGAGGAACTCCGCCGGCAGCTGACCGTGCTGGTGAACCAGATCGCCCAGCTGGCAGCAGCGGTGGCGGACTGGATCCAGAGAGCGGCCGACCACGCCCGCACGCTCGCCGGCGAGGTGATCAACCGGATCCGTGACTGGGGCCTCCACTACATCGACGACTTCATCGACTGGTTGCCCGACTGGCTGAAGTGGCTCGGCGAAGGGGTGCGGGCGGTCTACAACGCTGCGTTCGACGGCGTGATCTGGGTGCTGGACGGCGTGCTCGGATTCCTGTCCTCCGTCGGGGGTTGGGTCCGGGACGCGCGCCGAACGCGCGGCTGAACACCTCGTCCTACGACGAGCAGGCCGTCCACAGCGACGTCCGCAACAAGATCATGAGCTCGAACAGCGCCGACCTCACCTTCGATCTGTCGATCGTGGCCCCGTGGCCGATCAACAGCATCCCGGTCGGCCAGTTCACGCTCGACGGCGCCGGGATCCTCGGAACGGCGGCCGATGTGCTCCTCAGCTCGCCCGGATTCGTGAGCAACGCCAAGGCGGCGGCGACGACCAGCCTGGACCGGCAGAGCAAGGATGCTCAGAAGACCGTCGTCCAACAGCGCCTCGACGGCAACGTGGTGGACGAGGCGCAGGCCCGCCGGGACTTCGCCCGGTTGGTTCCCGGCGGCGCCCTCCAGGTGGCGATCACGTCCCCGGTGCAAGGTACAACCGTCGCCGCCCCGGGCACCGTCTCCATCCGGGTGGCCGGGGCCAACTCGTCCTTCGTGGAGCCCACGCTCGGCGCCCCCCGGCGCCTGACGATCACCCTGAACGGCGCCGACTACCCCTACCTCCCGGCCGACTGGGCCTTCGACGGCTCGGGGATCGTCTTCAACGCCCAGATCGCGGCGGTGCCTGTCCCCCCGCCGACCGCCCGTCCCGTCACCGAGACGTCGAGCGCGACGAGCACGCCCCTCGGCGTCACCGCCGAGGTCAACGCCGACGGAACCGTCGCCTTCCGGATGACTGCCGATTCCGGTCGCCCGTCTCCGTGGCGGGACGGGGACATCTCCGTCGCCGGTATCGATCTCGACGGGGACGGCCCCGTGCGGATCCAGCCCGACGCGCTGATCGTGGACGGAGCCACCTTCTTCGGTAGCCGGGAGGAGCTCGCCCGAGCGTTTCGCGACGCCGGGGACCGTCCCGACAGGCCTTCTCCCGGCGAGGCCGGAGCGCTGACCGCGACGGCGGCGGTGAAGGTCAGCATGCAGACCTCTGCTGCCGCCCCGGCGGCGGTGATCGGCTCGCGTCCGCCAGCCACCGCCGACGCATGGGGGAGGGTCCTCGCCGACGCGGCCGCTCGCCAAGCGGAGACGCCGACTGCCGCGGCCGTCGGGCCCGTGCTCACCGGTCGCCCCGGGCTGAACAAGCTACAGGTCGCAGTCTCCGACGGAAAGGACCAGCGGCAGGCGGCATCGGCCACGTTCTTCCTCCGCCTGCCCGTCGCCGGCCGGCCGCCGTACGCGGCGGTGCTGCAACAGCAGCGCCTGCCTACGCGGATGCGACGATGACGCAGGTGCTCGACGGAGCGGCGCTGGCCCGGCGGCAGAGCTTCGTGCTCGTGATCCGTGCCCTCAATGCCGGCTCCGCCACCTGGCCGCGTGACGGCGCCAACCCGGTACGGCTCACGACCTCGCCCCTCGGCCGCGTCGAGCGCGCTGGCTTCGCCGGGCTGGGTATCGCCGTCGGTCCCAGCCAAACTCACCGAGCCCAGCATCGGGCCGGGAAAGATCGGGACCTTCGAGGTTCCCGTCACCGTCCCCGTGGCGGGCGGCACGTTCAGCGAGTCGTTCGCGCTCGTCGCCGAGGGAATCGGAGGTTTTACCGGGTTCTCCGTCACCTTCAGCGCCACGTTCGCGGCCAAACCGGCCAACACCGCCCCACCCACCGTCGCAGGCAAGGCCGCTGTCGGCCAGACCTTGACCGCCACCCCCGGCACGTGGTCCGGGACACCCCCGGTGACCTTCGCCTACCAGTGGCGGCGCACCCCCGCCGGCGGCGCACCCGCCGACATCGCCGGGGCCACCGCCACCACCTACGTGCTTGTGGCGGCCGACGTGGGCGCCACCCTCCAGGTCGTGGTCAAGGCCACCAACGCCGCCGGCACGGCCACCGCCAACTCGGCCGCCACCGCGGCGGTCGCCATTCTGCCGGCCAGCACCGCGGCCCCGACGATCGCAGGCAAGGCCGCTGTCGGCCAGACCTTGACCGCCACCCCCGGCACGTGGTCCGGGACGCCCCCGGTGACCTTCGCCTACCAGTGGCGGCGCACCCCCGCCGGCGGCGCCGCGCCGACATCGCCGGGGCCACCGCCACCACCTACGTGCTTGTGGCGGCCGACGTGGGCGCCACCCTCCAGGTCGTGGTCAAGGCCACCAACGCCGCCGGCACGGCCACCGCCAACTCGGCCGCCACCGCGGCGGTCGCCATTCTGCCGGCCAGCACCGCGGCCCCGACGATCGCAGGCAAGGCCGCTGTCGGCCAGACCTTGACCGCCACCCCGGCACGTGGTCCGGGACACCCCCGGTGACCTTCGCCTACCAGTGGCGGCGCACCCCCGCCGGCGGCGCACCCGCCGACATCGCCGGGGCCACCGCCACCACCTACGTGCTTGTGGCGGCCGACGTGGGCGCCACCCTCCAGGTCGTGGTCAAGGCCACCAACGCCGCCGGCACGGCCACCGCCAACTCGGCCGCCACCGCGGCGGTCGCCATTCTGCCGGCCAGCACCGCGGCCCCGACGATCGCAGGCAAGGCCGCTGTCGGCCAGACCTTGACCGCCACCCCCGGCACGTGGTCCGGGACGCCCCCGGTGACCTTCGCCTACCAGTGGCGGCGCACCCCCGCCGGCGGCGCCCCGCCGACATCGCCGGGGCCACCGCCACCACCTACGTGCTTGTGGCGGCCGACGTGGGCGCCACCCTCCAGGTCGTGGTCAAGGCCACCAACGCCGCCGGCACGGCCACCGCCAACTCGGCCGCCACCGCGGCGGTCGCCATTCTGCCGGCCAGCACCGCGGCCCCGACGATCGCAGGCAAGGCCGCTGTCGGCCAGACCTTGACCGCCACCCCCGGCACGTGGTCCGGGACACCCCCGGTGACCTTCGCCTACCAGTGGCGGCGCACCCCCGCCGGCGGCGCACCCGCCGACATCGCCGGGGCCACCGCCACCACCTACGTGCTTGTGGCGGCCGACGTGGGCGCCACCCTCCAGGTCGTGGTCAAGGCCACCAACGCCGCCGGCACGGCCACCGCCAACTCGGCCGCCACCGCGGCGGTCGCCATTCTGCCGGCCAGCACCGCGGCCCCGACGATCGCAGGCAAGGCCGCTGTCGGCCAGACCTTGACCGCCACCCCCGGCACGTGGTCCGGGACACCCCCGGTGACCTTCGCCTACCAGTGGCGGCGCACCCCCGCCGGCGGCGCACCCGCCGACATCGCCGGGGCCACCGCCACCACCTACGTGCTTGTGGCGGCCGACGTGGGCGCCACCCTCCAGGTCGTGGTCAAGGCCACCAACGCCGCCGGCACGGCCACCGCCAACTCGGCCGCCACCGCGGCGGTCGCCATTCTGCCGGCCAGCACCGCGGCCCCGACGATCGCAGGCAAGGCCGCTGTCGGCCAGACCTTGACCGCCACCCCCGGCACGTGGTCCGGGACACCCCCGGTGACCTTCGCCTACCAGTGGCGGCGCACCCCCGCCGGCGGCGCACCCGCCGACATCGCCGGGGCCACCGCCACCACCTACGTGCTTGTGGCGGCCGACGTGGGCGCCACCCTCCAGGTCGTGGTCAAGGCCACCAACGCCGCCGGCACGGCCACCGCCAACTCCGGCCCCACCGCCGCCGTCGCCAGCCTCGGGCCCCCGCCGACGAACGTCAAGCCGCCGTCGATCGTGGGGCAGCCCTATGTCGGCGAATTGCTGTCCGCGGATGCGGGCGTGTGGTCCCGAACCCCTGCCCCCGTCCTGCGCTACCAATGGCTGCGGTGCGACCCGGGCGGGGCACGGTGCGTTGAGATTCCGTTGGCCCGGGGTCAGACCTACGTGCCAATGGGTGGGGAGATCGTCGTACCACAACCGGATCCCACCGAGCTCCTTGTGGGATTGCCCTCCACCGGCGGGGATGTGGGCGCGACGTTGCGGGTGGTGGTCACCGCGACCAATGACGGGGGTCGACGTCGGCGACATCTCCAGCGACCCCAATCATCATGGAACGCGGCCGCCCACCGATTGAAGAGAGCTGATCAAACGATGAAACGACCGAAGAACCCGGTGGAGGACCCACGATGACTGCGGCGAGCGCCTTGGCGATGGCGGCTGACGCCTTGGCGGAAGCGCTTATGAGCGGCGGGATCTCGGACCTTTCGGCGGCGGATGTCAACACGAGGATCAAAGCCCTCGTCGACAGCGGCCCGTCGTCGGATCCCGCCGATGCCTCGACGCGGGCGTTGGTAGACATCCTCGACCGGCAGTCGTGGTCCGTGCTCTGGGACGGGCTGGGACTCGCCGCCGACGCCGCGCCAACACCTGGCGGAGCGACGTACCTGGACGCATTTGGGGGCCGTGTCAAGGGGCTGTCCGGGAGGAAGGGCCGGACGTACGCGGCGACGCTGGCCCGGCTCCTGTACATGGGTGGGCGGACGCTCGAGCTCGACGACCTCCTGACGGCGGGCGACTTCGCCGGGGCGCTCCTCGATATCGACCCGGCCGACGCGCTCGAGGCACTCGAGCATCTGGGACTGGACCACATGGACGCGGAAGGGACCATGGCGGTGATGATGGCCACCGCCGTCGAGGTCGGCGTCCGCCAGCTTCCGGCGAACGTGCTCGCGATGGTGCCCGCGGGCTACACGCCGCGACCGTGGCAGCCGCCGGCCGGCATGGAGAATAAGATCGGGCTCTGGCTCGGAACGGATGCCCACACCCAGATCGCAGCGCATTACGGGTTCTTCCATAAGCCGCCGAACCACACGACCTGGTTCAACTATCACACAGTCGACAAGGTCGTGGACGACCTCGTAAAGGTCTTCGAGTTTGACAAAGTGAGGCTCAAGGGCCGCCTCGGCCGCATGAAGGGCCTGAAGCCGGACATCATGGACTTTTCCCTCGAGCACGTACCTTGGCTCTACGAGATAAAGCCATGGCACTCGTTGCCGGTCGCCACGCTGGAGGCCGAGATGTACCAGTTCATCTTCAACCTCTTCAATGTGCCGGTCATCACCGGCCCCCCGGGCGGCGCCGACACGAGCGGTTGGGCCGCGGCGCCCGGTGGCATCTACGTCTTTGGCTGCCCGATCGATGGGTCGATCGGGTACCACTACATCAAGGCACCCGCAGCCAAGTTGCCAGAGGGGAGCAAGGAGCGTCGGCTGCGGGAAGCCGAGAGCCGCGCCACAGAGGCGGTACGGGCGACAGGGATCAACTGGGGGGCAGCGGCGCTGGCGCTCGTGGTTGTGGTGGCCCTCGTCCTGATCGGCTGGGCGATCGTCAGCGCGAGCGCGATCCGCGGCAGCGGTGGCCGCTCTCGTCGCATTGCTGGTCGCCTAGGACGCCGCTGATCTAATCGCCCGATCATTCACCATCGGGCGGGTCCTGGGTTCGAGACTTGGCCATGGCGATCGGGGCTGCGGGCCTCGGGAGGCCCTCGTTGACGCTCTGGTCAAAGACGCCCATGCCGCCCTGGCCGTGCTCGACGGCCACAGTCTCGACGGAGCAGCGGCGGAGGCGGCGGCGCTGCTGGCCAGGGTGGCGGGCCAGGACGTGGCCGAGGGCGACAACGGGGTGTTCCGCATCGTGCGGGGCACCGCGGCGGACCGCGTCATCTCCACCGTCGAACCCGAGGCCCGCCACGGCCACAGAGCCGCAACCGACACTTCGACGGCTACAAGACCCACGTCAGCGTCGATCCCGACTCCGAGATCATTCGCCGCCGCCACCGTCATCCCGGCCAACACCGCCGACCGTGACGCGGTCGACGAGCTGCTGGAGGAGCCTGGCTGGGCCATCGCCTGATGCCACCGGAATCGGGCCCTCCGGCCCCCGAAGGCCTCCAAGCGCCGGTGGCGACCACCAGAGCCCACCCCCGACGACTGTCCGCGAACTCCCACCGCCGCGGAGCGCCGCGCCTTGCTCCCCAATTGACGTCGGATGAACACCCGTCGGGCGCCGATTTGGGGCGTTGGATCAAAGGCGGACGTTCACACCCACTCGCCCACGTACTCGTGGCCCCAACACAAACCGGTGCCCGAGCGGGGGCCGGTCAAGTTCCTCCACCTCATCGACAACCCGTCGTCCCTCGCCGACACGCCCTCCATCAAAACCGCGGTCCGGAGGCACGAGGAGAACGGAGACCAGTAGCCCACACTCTCCTGACGACGAACCTGTCAGGATCGTCCCCGTGCCGGCGGACGCGACCATTGAGACAGCGGAAGGCCCGACCGTCACGATCGACGGTCGGCGCTACGACTGGTTCCGGGGGGCAACGGCTACCTCGGGTTCCAGTCCGATCCGGACATGCTGGCTGTCGCCTCCGAGGCGACCATGCGCTAAAAGCTCAAGCTGCGAGACCGTCGCCCGGTGGGCTGCCATCCCTGTGTTGTGGACTGGGAGGAGGCGGCGAGCGCCTTCTTCGGTTGCGACGACGTGCTGCTCCTGGCGTCGGGGTACCTGGGCGGGGCGGTGATGGCGTCGGCGTTGGCTGCCGATGTCGACGTGGCCTTCGTGGACGAGCAGTCGCACCCCAACCCGTCGGCGCTGGTGCTGCGCCCGGGCATCGTGGCGTGCTGACCGGCCGGGCCACGGTCGAGGCGGTGCTCGCCGCGCTCCACGACGACGACCTGCTGGTGGCGGCCAACGGCTCGCTGAGCCGGGAGGCGTGGGCCGCGGCGCCGGGGCGGGGGGCGACGTTCGCCATGATCGGGTCGATGGGCCTGGCCGGGGCCATCGGCCTGGGGCTGGCGATGGCCACCCCAGACCGGCGGGTCGTGGTGCTCGACGGCGACGGCAACCTGCTCATGGGCCTCGGCACGCTCCCGATGGTGGCCGAGCGGATGCCGGCCCGGTTCCTCCACGTGGTTCTCGACAACCACGCCTACGCATCGACCGGGGGGCAGCGTTCGATCGCCGACACCGTCGACCTGGCGGCGGTGGCGGCGGGCGCCGGCTACCCCCACGTGCGCACGGTCCCCGACGGCGAAGACCTGGCGGCCGCACTGGCTGACCTCCTCCAGCAGACCGGCCCGGCGTTCCTCCTGGTCGAGGTGGCCACTGTGGCCGTGGCCGACCTGCCGCCCCGGGTGCCGCTTGCGCCCGACGAGCTCGCCGACCGGTTCCGGCAGGCGATGGCGGGATGACCGCGGTGCAGCGGGGCAGTGGGCGTCAGTCGCCGGTGGCGGCCGGCTTCGACGTTCGCAACCCGTTCACCGGCGAGGTGGTCGGTCGCGCCCCGCAGGCCACCGAGGACGACGCCAGGATCGCCATCGACCGGGCCGCCGCTCCCGGCCTGAGCCCGGACGAGCGGGCGGCGGTGCTCGACCGCACGGCCGATGCCTACGAGCGGGACGCAACCGCGGCCGCCCTGCTGATCACCATGGAGGCGGGCATCTGCCGGAAGCAGGCCGACCACGAGGTACGCCGCTCGATAGTCGCCCTGCGGGCGGCTGCGACCGAGGCCCACCGGCTGGGCGCCGTCGACTGGGCCGCGGCCTACCGCCCCCCCGGCGAGACGGCAGGGCGAGGAACGCCGGTGGCCGAGCTCTGCGTCGTTCCCGAGCCGGTGGCCCTGGCCGTCGCCGTCACACCGTTCAACCATCCCCTCAACCAGGTCGTCCACAAGGTGGCGCCGGCAGTGGTGGCGGGGGCGCCGGTGATCGTCAAGCCATCGGACAAGGCCCCGCTGTCCGCCCTCCGCCTGGCCGAGGTGTTGGCCGAGGCGGGTTTGCCCCCCCACGCCCTCACGGTCGTGACCGGTCGACCGGCGGCACCCCTGGTCCACGTCCTGGTCTGCGACCCGCGGGTCGAGCTGGTGAGCTTCACCGGCAGCGTGGCCGTGGGCCGGGCCATCGCCCGCGACATGGCCGCACACGGCAACGAGCTGGTGCGCTACGTGCCCGAGCTGGGGGGGAACGCAGCCCTGGTCGTGCTGGCCGACGCCGACGTCGGACTCGCCGCCCGCATCGCCCTGGCGGCCTTCGACAACGCCGGCCAGCGCTGCACCGCCGTCAACCGCATCCTGGTCGAGCGGCCGGCCGCCGACGACTTCGTGGAACGTCTGACCGAGCTGGCCGCCGGCCTGCGATGGGGCGACCCCTTCGATCCCGCCACCGACGTGGGGCCGGTGATCGACGAGCACGCCGCCCGCCGGGTGGAGACCGCCGTCGGCGCCGCCCTCCGGGCCGGCGCCCAACTCTGCCTCGGCGGCACCCGTCAGGGAGCGGTGATGGCGCCGACCGTGCTCGACCACGCCACCCCCGCCATGGACGTCGTGCGGCAGGAGACGTTCGGTCCGGTGGCGCCGGTGGTGCGGGTGGGTTCGATGGACGAGTGCGTCGCCATCGTGCGGGCCGACCGCCACCGCCTGGCGGGGGCGATCGTCACTGCGTCGGAGGACGCGGCCCGGGCCTACGCCACCGCCGTCCGTGTTGGCCAGCTCTCGTGGAACGGCCCTCCCGGCTACCGGACCGAGGCGGCCCCGTTCGGCGGTTTCGGCGAGTCCGGCAACGGCCACAAGGAGGGCATCGTCGAAGCGACCCGCACCCTGCTCCCCCTCCGCACGTTCTACCGGCACTGACGATGCCCTCGCTCGAGTGGAACCGGAGGTGGGGCCGGATGCTGGCCGAGTTCGAGCCGTCCGACGACGAATCCCACTGGGGCGACCGGTGGGGCGACCCCGAGGACTGCCCCGAGTACCTGGAGGTGCGCCGCCGCCACCTCGAGCCGTACCTGGACCCCGGTGCCGACATCGTGGAGATCGGTGCCGGCGGCGGGCGGTGGACCCAGTACCTCCTACCGAGCGCCCGCCGGCTGATCGCCGTCGACCTCAACCCCGAGGCCTTCGACTACCTGCGCCACCGCTTCGCCGATCATCCTCATCTCGACCGCATGGAGTTCCACCGCACCGACGGCTTCGACCTTCGCCCGGTGGCCGACGGGTCCATCGACCTGGTCTTCACCTTCGACGTCTTCGTGCATTTGGAGCCGGACGGGATCGGGCGGTACCTGGTCGAGATCGAACGCGTCCTGCGTCCCGGCGGGCGGGCGGTCGTGCACTACGGCGACAAGCGCAAGCCCATCGCGGCCAGGAACCCGGGGTTCTCCGACATGGACCGCGACAAGATGGAAGGCCTCCTGGCGTCCACCCGCCTGAAGGTCCTCGCTCACGACGACGAGGTGATGTTCCACAGCAACATCGTCGTCCTCCGGCGCTGATGGAGGCGCATGAGGTGGCGTACTACCAGCGGATGGCTCGTGAGCACCGTGGAACGTCGCGGCAGGTGGGGGCATTCTCCGAACGGAGCCAGGTGGTTCGGTTCGAGGTCATCCTCGACGTCCTCGACTCCATGGTCGGGGACCGGTTGTCGGGTTTGACCCTGCTCGATCTCGGTTGCGGCAAGGCCGACTTCGCCGTCCACCTCAAGCGGGCCGGCCGCCTCCCCGGCGTGCGCTATATCGGGATCGACGGCATCGAGGAGAACGTCGAGGACGGTCGGGCCCAGGGCGAGTACGACGTGCGATTCGAGCGCTGGGACGGCCGGGGGCCCCTGTCGACCGACGGCGAGCCCTTCGATCTGATCGTGTTCAGCGGGACGCTCGCCACGACCCCCCTGGAGCGGCGGGCCGGCGTGTACCGCAGCCTGCTGGCCCAGGCCCGGGTGGGAGTGGTGGGCAATTTCGTCACCGCCGTAGCCGGGGTCGACGACTACGCCGGCACCATCCCCATGGACCCGGAGGAGGCCCTGCGGTGGGTCGATCGCAGCCAGTTCCGGTTGCAGATGCGGGCTGACTACCTGGCCCACGACTTCACGGTGGGGACGGTCCGGTGGTCGTTCTAGGCGGGCGCCGCCCCCGGATCCTCCACATCCTGTCGCAGCGGCCAGGGCGATCGGGCAGCGGTGTGTTCCTCCAGGCCATGGTGCGGGAGGCGGGCCGGCGTGGATACCAGCAACACGTGATCGCGGCGGGTCCGCCCGGGACGACGGCGGCCGAGGTTCCTGGGATCGGGCTCGGCGACTTCTCGCTGGTCCCCTTCCCGAGCGCCTCAGCCCCGTTCCCCGTCCCCGGGAACAGCGATGTGATGCCCTACCCCAGCACCGTGTTCTCGGAGATGACGGAGGGCCAGGTCGACCAGTACCTCAACGTCTCCCGCGAGGTGATGGACGGCGTCCGCCGGCGGTTCCGCCCCGACATCGTCCACGCCCACCACCTGTGGCTGATGACCGGTCTGGCCCGGGAGGTCTTCGCCGACACGCCTCTGGTCGCCACCAGCCACAACGCCGAACTGCGCCAGATGGCAGTGGCCCCGTGGCTCGGGGCGCGGGTGGTGGGCGGGATCCGGGCCGTCGACCGGGTCTGCGTGCTCACCCCTCGATCGGTGCAGGACACAGTCGCCGCCTACGGGGTAGACCGTCGGCGGATCGTGGTGACCGGCGCCGGCTTCGATCAGGAGGTGTTCGGCCCTCCCGCCCACGACCGGGACGCGAGGGCCGACCGGCTCCTGGCCGAACACGGGGTACGGCTGCCGCCCGGGCCGGTGGTCACCTTCGTGGGCCGGCTCTCGACGGCGAAGGGGGTGCCGTCCCTCCTCGAGGCGGCCACCGAGGTCCGCCGGGAGCTGGTGCCCGACCTCTCCCTCGTGCTGGTCGGGGCGACCGGCTCCGGTGACGACGGGGCGGTCGTGGGGGCGATGGCGGCGGCCGCGGGCGACTGGGTCGTTCACCTCGGCCCCCAGCCGCCGGCGGTGGTGGCCGGGGTCCTGCAGTGCGCCGACTTGTTCGTCCTGCCTTCGATGTGGGAGGGACTGCCGCTGACGATGCTGGAGGCGGCCGCCTGCGGGTGCCCGGGCATCGTCACGGGCCTGCCCACGATCGCCAGTTGGGCGCCGTCGGACTGGCTGGAGCGGGGTTTGCTCACCCTGGTGCCGCTACCGGCTACGTCGTCGGCCGGCATCGCCGTGGCGGCCGACCTGCCTGGGTTCGTCTCCCGCCTGGCCGCAGCCATCACCTCCCGCCTGACCCGCCCACGGGTCGCGCCCCCAGCCGTCCGCCAGGACCTCGCCCGTCTGGCCGAGCCCCATTCGTGGGCCGCCGTGTTCGACCGCTACCAGGCCGTGTACGCGGACGTGAGCTCGTCGCGCCTGACGGACGTGATCGGCCCGGCCCCGGTCTGAATCCGAAATCGGAAGCGCACGAGGGGCGGCTGCGAGGTCCCAAGGCCATCACGAGCGGTTGAACGACCGCTGGCCCCAACCTCTCGGGAAGAGGTCGGGACCAGCGGTTCGATGTTCGGTGCCGGTGGAGAGGTGTTCAGACCCCGGTCACCGGGTGAGTGCTACGGGTTGCAGGCGATGAGGACGTCGCGCCACAGGAGGTCGAGGAGCACCGGCGGTTGACACGTGTCGGTGTTGGCGCCGCCGTTGAGCGTGTCGATGGCCCCGTCGAGGGGGGGGCCGGTCAGGCTGTCGTTGCCGGCATCGCCGTTGATGATGTCGGTGCCCGTGCCACCGTTCAAGCCGTCGTTGCCCACGCCACCGTTCAGGGTGTCGTTGTTGCCATCGCCGTTCAGCGTGTCGTCGCCCTCGCTGCCGGTGAGGGTGTCGTCGCCCGCGCCGCCGTTCAGGGTGTCGTTGTCCGCGCTGCCGGTCATGGTGTCGTCGCCGTTGCCCCCGGTGAGGTTGTCACTGCCGATGCCGCCGGTCATGGTGTCATTGCCGTCGTTGCCGTTGATCTGGTCGACGAACACCGTGCCGGTGATGGTGTCGTTGCCTCCGTTGCCGACGATCGTCTTGCCCGGGTTGGCTCCGCTGCAGTCGATGATGTCGTTCCCCGAAGTTCCGGTCACAGTCGTGGCGGTCTGCGCCACCGTGACGGGGGCAACGCAGTCGACCGCCGCGTAAGCGGGCGCGATGCCGATGAGCGCGCCCATGGTCAGGGTCACTGCCCCTGCCAGAAGGCCGTTCCGGATGTGGTGTCGACGAGCGTGAGTCATTGCAGTTTCTCCTCGGCGAGGGCCTACCGGCGCCTCCGGTACGATCCCGCTCAGAAGCAACCCTACGCTAGTGTAGAAAAACTAGCAATTCCGTTCCTAATTTCGGCTGCAAGAGATCCTGGGCGCGACACCAGATCCCGTTCCCGGCCGAACCGGTGCTGGCAGGTGTTTCTGCCGAGGGGTGGTGGCACGATGAAACCGTCGGCGGGGACGAACTACGGGGTCCGACGCCGCAGGTGGGTCAGGGGCAGCTCGGGTGGGTGCGTCCGATCTGGGCCAGCAGCTCACACGCCCGCTCGCTGAGCGTGACGGTGGTGTCGGGCGGGTCGGTCGTGGGGGGGTCCGTCGCCGGCGGCGACGTCGTGGGGGCGGTTGTGGGCTGGGTGGTCGGGTTGGGCGCGACGGTCGTCTGCTGCGGCGGATTGTTGGCCGGCGGGTCGGGATCGGCCGCCGCGGGGCCTGGGTCCGATCCCGGGCCCGGGTCGTCGCTCTCGACCGGGGCGGCCTGGGGGGCCTGCTGGCCCCCTGCCACCGGGCGGCGGGTGGTGGCGGTGGTCGACGCCCGGGTGGTGTTGGTGGTCGACGCGATGGTGCTTCCGGTGGTGTTCCGGGGTCGGGACGTGGTGGTGGCCGCGGGCCGGCTGGTGGAGGTGGTGGACGAGGCCGGGGACGTGGCGACGCGGCTGGCGACGTCGAGGTCGGGGTTGTTCTCGCCCGACGTGACCTCGAACATCAGCAGGGCCAGCGACACCGCGCTCGAGGGCGTAGAGCACGACGTTGGTGCGGTGGCCCCCGGAAAGGGATGCCCACCGGTCCCGCAGGTCCCACCACGGCCGCTTGGGCTGGTAGTCATCCTCGTACCGGTAGGCGTCCTGGTAGGACTGCTGCTCGAACAGGAAGTCTTCGCGGTCCATCGTCAGGCGGCGACCGTTGAGCTCGTCGTGGTGGGCGGTTCCGCGGTCGTCGTGGTGGTCTCCACCGGCATGGTCGTGGTGGTGGTCTCCTCTTGGGGGACGGTGGTGGTCTCCTCCGGCTCGGGCTCCGGCTCCGGCTCGGGCTCGGGCTCGGGGTCTTCGACCAGCACGGTAGTGCGGGCCACCGCGATGGTGGTGGGAGGAGCCACGGTGGACGACGTGGTCGAGGTGGTGGGCGTCGAAGGCGGCCTCGTGGTGACCGGCGCGACCGCCGGCCGGGTGGTGGAGGTGGCGACCGCGGCCTGGCTGGTGAGGCCGACGTTGGGGGCGGTGTCCTCACCGGCCACCACCTCGAACACCAGGGCGACGAGCGAGAGGGCGGTGAGGGTGTAGAGCACTACGTTCAGCCGCCACGCCTGGGTCAGGTCGTTCCATCGGGCGGCCAGGCCCTGGAGCCCACCGGGCCCTTGCGCCGGGTTGCTCGCCACTACGTCCCCCTCCCATGTGCGGTTGCGGTGCCCCGTCGGCTTAGCTACCGGTCGTGGAGCTCTGGCCTGGCAACCCGTCGCCGCCGGGCGCCACCTGGGATGGCCAGGGTACCAACTTCGCCCTCTACTCCGAGCGCGCCTCGGCCGTCGACCTGTGTCTTTTCGACGACGACCTTCCCGGCGGATCGCCCGGCCGGCCGTCCGGAGGGACCGAGTTCCGGCTTCCCCTCACCGAGGTGGACGCCCACGTGTGGCACGCCTACGTCCCCGGCGTGATGCCCGGTCAGCGCTACGGCTACCGGGTCCACGGACCGTGGGACCCGTCCCGGGGTCTGCGCTTCAACCAGTCCAAGCTGCTCGTCGACCCTTACGCCCTGGCCATCGACGGCCGCCTCGACTGGCACGAGGCCGTCTTCGGCCACGTCGCCGCCGGTCCCGACGACCTCCCCGACCGGCGGGACTCCGCGCCCCACGTGCCCCGGTCGGTGGTGGCCGACACCCTCTTCCCGTGGGGCGACGACACCCACCCCCGCACGTCGTGGCACGAGACCGTGATCTACGAGCTGCACGTGAAGGGCTTCACCGCCCTCCATCCCGACGTCCCGCCCCGCCTGCGGGGCACGTACGCCGGTCTGGCCAGCCCCCCGGTGATCGACTACCTGGTCGAGCTGGGGATCACGGCGGTGGAGCTCATGCCCGTCCACCACTTCGTGTCCGAGCCCCACCTCCTGAAGCGGGGCCTGACCAACTACTGGGGCTACAACACGCTCGGGTACTTCGCCCCCCACGCCGACTACTCGGCGTCCGGATCCCGGGGCGAGCAGGTGCGGGAGTTCAAGTCGATGGTGCGGGCCCTCCACGCGGCCGGCATCGAGGTGATCCTCGACGTCGTCTACAACCACACCGCCGAGGGCGACCAGTTCGGTCCCACCCTGAGCCTGCGGGGCATCGACAACCCCGCCTACTACCGGCTGGCGGCGGGCGACCAGCGCCGCTACGTCGACTTCACCGGCTGCGGCAACACCCTCAACGCCCGCCACCCCGAGGTCCTCCACCTCATCCTCGACAGCCTCCGCTACTGGGTCACCGACATGCACGTGGACGGGTTCCGCTTCGACCTGGCCTCGGCCCTGGCCCGGGGGATGCACGACGTCGACCGGCTGTCGTCGTTCTTCGACCTGATCCACCAGGACCCGGTGGTCTCCGACGTCAAGCTCATCGCCGAGCCGTGGGACCTGGGGGAGGGCGGCTACCAGGTCGGCAACTTCCCGGTCCTGTGGACGGAATGGAACGGGAAGTACCGGGATGCAGTGAGGGACTTCTGGCGGGGGAAGGGGGCGAGCCTGGCCGAGATGGGCTACCGGCTGACGGGCTCGAGCGACCTCTACCAGGGCAGCGCCCGCAAGCCATCGGCGTCGATCAACTTCGTCACCGCCCACGACGGGTTCACCCTGCGAGACCTGGTGTCGTACGACCGCAAGCACAACGACGCCAACGGCGAGCACAACCGCGACGGCACCGACGACAATCGCTCTTGGAACTGCGGGGTGGAGGGCGACACCGACGATCCCGAGGTTCTCGCCCTGCGCCGGCGCCAGCAGCGCAACCTGCTGGCCACCCTCCTGCTGTCGCAGGGCGTGCCCATGCTGGTGGCGGGGGACGAGATCGACCGCACCCAGCGGGGTAACAACAACGCCTACTGCCAGGACAACGACGTCTCGTGGGTCGACTGGCACGCGCTCGACCGCGACCGCGACGGCGAGAGCGCGGCCGCCGACCTGCTTGCCTTCACCCGGCGGCTGTTGCAGCTGCGACGTGACCATCCGGTGTTCCGCCGCCGCCGGTTCTTCCAGGGCCGGCCCATCCACGGCCGGACGCCCGGCGATCCGGCCCTGGCCGACATCGGCTGGTTCGGGCCCGACGGGGAGGAGATGACCGACCGCCACTGGGACGGCACGACCGTCCGGGCCCTGGGGATGTTCCTCAACGGCGACGAGATCGCCGAGCCCGGGCCGCGGGGCCAGCGCATCGCCGACGACAGCTTCCTGGTCCTGCTCAACGGGCCCATCCCGATGCGCTTCCGCCTGCCGTCCAAGGGGTGGGCGTCGGCCTTCGAGCTGGTGCTCGACACTGCCGACCACCGGGAGGGGATCGTCTACCTGGCCGAGGACGAGGTCAGCCTGCTCGCCTACTCGCTGGTGGTCCTGCGCAAGACCTCCTGAGCGGCCGCCAGGGCCGCGTCGGCCGCCTCGGCGGCGGACGAGACCCGCACGATGGCGTCCACCGCCTTGCCCCCCTTGGCCAGCTCCCAGGTGGAGACG
This sequence comes from uncultured Acidimicrobiia bacterium, assembly GCA_963765955.1. Classification (GTDB taxonomy): domain Bacteria; phylum Actinomycetota; class Acidimicrobiia; order Acidimicrobiales; family AC-14; genus JAXDMK01. Next base: position 1,431,851 of record CAVXYA010000002.1, on the reverse strand, counting down.
CCCACCACCGGCGTGCCCAGGCGGAGGGCGAAGGCGATCTCCGACAGGGTGCCGAACTCACCCCCCACCGCCACCACCACGTCGGCGTTGCGGACGACGAGCAGGTTGCGGCCCTCCCCCAACCCGGTGGCCACGGCTACCTCGACGTAGGGATTGGCATGACGCCGGTCGTCACCGGGAAGGATGCCGATCGTCCGTCCTCCCGCGCCCCGGGCGCCCCGGCACACCGCTTCCATGACCCCGCCCAAGCCCCCGCAGACCACGACCGCCCCCCGGCCGGCCAGCTCCCGGCCCACCGCCTCGGCCACGGCCAGGTCGTCGGCGCTCGCCTCGCTGGCACCGACGACGGCCACGTGGGGCACGGCCCCGGCGTCCGGTGGGCTTTCCGTCGACCTCACGGGCTGTGAGGGGTCGCCCACACCCCGAGAGTATCGGTTGCTACCGTCGGGTGACCGATGACGTGGAGAGCTCGCGTCGGGTTCGTCGTCGGGGCGCCGGCGCCCACGGCCTGACCCTCTTCCCTCAGCCGGGGACCCACTCCATCGGCCACAACGGGGTCTACCGATGAGGCCGTCGAGACTGCCGCTGACGCGGTCGCCCGTCCTGTGGACAACAACCGTTTCGGCCTACAGTCTGCGGGGTCATGGGCCCGAGGCGCACATCTTCGGCCCGCCCGAGGTGTTCGGGCCTGTGCCTGAGCTTGATCGTGGCCGCCCTGGCCGTCGTGCCTGTCGTGCCTGCGCCGGCGTGGGCCGCCCCTGAGGACGACCTGGAGGTGGCTCAGGAACGGGCCAACCGGGCCGCCGGAGAGTTGGCCGAGGCCGAGGAGCAGATGGCCCGGGCCCAGGACGCGGTGACCCACCTCCAGACCCGCGTCGACCGCATCGACGCCCGGGTCGACGTCGCCCGGGAGCAGGTGAGCGACCTCGCCATCCGCCTCTACGTCGAGGGGACAGCCCCCGTCATCCGCATCCTGCGCATGGCCGACGCCAACGACGTGATCCGAGCCCAGCAGTACAGCCGGGTGATCGCGGGGGCGTCCACCGACTCGCTGGAGCAGTTCCGGGCCGACCGGGAGGACCTCCGCCGGGAGCAGGCGGCCCTCGATGAGCAGAGAGAGACCCACGCCGACTCCCTCGATACCCTGCGGGAGCGCCGGGTCGCCGCCGTCGAGGAGATCGAGCGGCTGAGCGAGGTCGTGGCCGAGATCAAGGCGGCCCAGGAGGAGGAGCGTCAGGCCGAGCTGGCGGCGGCCGCGGCCTTGCCGGCGGCGGCGTCCCCCCGTTCAGAGCCAGGGGCCCCGGCGGCCGCCCCCGGGCCGATCGAGAGCACCCCGTCGGGGGACGGGCCCGCCTCGCCGGCCACCACGTCAGCGCCGGAGGAGGTGGGGGCGTCCGAGGAGGAGCCGGAGCCGGCGGCGAGCACTGGCGACTGGATCTGCCCGGTGCAGGGTCCGCTTGCCTTCAGCAACGACTACGGCGCACCCCGGGGCGGCGGGTACAGCCACCAGGGCAACGACATCCTCGCCCCCCGCGGCACTCCGGTGGTGGCCAGTGTGGACGGCGAGGTGAGGCACCGGTCGGGCGCCGTCAGCGGGCTGGCCTACTACCTCGACGGCGTCGACGGGACCGAGTACTTCGGCGCCCACCTCGATTCGTACGGGGCCAGCGGCCCGGTCACCGCGGGAACGGTGGTCGGGTACGTCGGCAACACCGGCGACGCGGCCAGCACCGCCCCCCACCTCCACTTCGAGATGCATCCCGGCGGCAGCGGCAACATCAACCCGTACCCCACCCTCACCCAGTACTGCTGATCCCGGCCGGCGGGGGTCGCAGCCGCAGGCGTCGCAGGAACTGGGCGTTGAGCGCCACCCCGATGGTCGACAGGCTCATGAGCACCGCGCCCACCGCGGGGGACAGGGTGATGCCGGCCCAGGCGAGTGCGCCGGCCGCCAACGGGATGGCGACCACGTTGTAGCCCGCCCCCCAGGCCAGGTTCTGGACCATCTTGCGGTAGCCGGCCTGCGACAGCCGGATCACCGAGACCACCGCCCGGGGGTCGCTGGAGGCGAGGACGACACCGGCCGATTCCATGGCCACGTCGGTGCCGGCCCCGATGGCGATGCCGACGTCGGCCCGGGCCAGGGCGGGGGCGTCGTTGACCCCGTCGCCGACCATGGCCACCGACAGGCCTCGGGCCTGGAGCTCGGCCACCTTGGCGTCCTTGTCCTCGGGCAGGACCTCGGCCATGACCTCATCGACGCCGAGGGCGGTAGCGACGGCCTCCGCCACCTGGCGAGCGTCGCCAGTGATCATCACCACCCGCCGGCCCAGGCGTCGGAGCTCGGCCACCGCCTCGGCCGCCTCAGGGCGGATCTGGTCCTCCAACGCCAGGGCGCCGACGACGTCGGCCCCGTCCACCAGGTACAGCACCGCCGCCCCCCGTGCCCGCCACTGGTCGGTGGCCTCCACGAGGGCGGCGGGCTCGGTGAGCTGCCGCTCCCGGAGCAGGGCAGGACCGCCGACCGCGAGGCGCCGGCCATCGACGTCGGCCTCCACGCCCCGGCCGGTGATCGAGCGGAAGCCGCTTGCCTTCGGTAGCGGGCCTCGCCCACGGGCGGTAGCCACGATGGCCCGGGCCAGCGGGTGCTCGCTGTCGGCCTCCACCGCGCCAGCCAGCCGCAGCACGGCGTCGTCGTCGAGGCCGAGACCAGCCACGGCGGTGACCGCGTGCTCGCCCTTGGTGAGAGTCCCCGTCTTGTCGAACAGCACCGCATCGACCGATCGCATGCGCTCAAGGGCCATCCTGTCCTTGACCAGGATGCCCGACCGGGCGGCCACGGCCGTCGAGATGGCGACCACCAGGGGGATGGCCAGGCCGAGGGCATGGGGGCAGGCGATGACCAGGACGGTGATGGTGCGCACCACCCCGTCGTCGACGGACCCGGCCGTCCACCAGGCCACGAAGGTGATCGCGGCCGAGACGGCGGCCACGTAGAAGAGGAGGGCAGCGAAGCGGTCGGCCAGGGCCTGGGCCCGGCTGCCCGACGCCTGGGCCTCGGCCACCAGGCGCTGGATGCCGGCCAGTGCGGTGTCGTCGCCCACCGCCTCCACCCGAGCCCGGACGGCGGTGTCGGTGACGACCGTACCCGCCACCACCCGATCGCCGGGCGCCTTGGCCACCGGACGGGACTCGCCGGTGACCATCGACTCGTCGACCCCGGCCTCACCCTCGACGATCACCCCGTCGGCCGGGACCCGTCCCCCGGCCCGCACCAGCACGATGTCGTCCCGCTGGAGGGCGGCGATGGGGACGTTCTCGATCTCGCCGTCGGCCTTGACCCGCTCGGCGTCGTCGGGCAGGAGCTCGGCCAGCGCAGCCAGGGCCGACCGGGACTGCCCCAGGGCCCGCATCTCCAGCCAGTGGCCGAGGAGCATGATGGTGATCAGCAGGGCCAGCTCCCACCAGAACTCCAGGTCGAACCATCCCAGGCTGGTGGCCAACGAGGCGGCGTAGGCCACGCCGATGGCCATCGCGATCAGCAGCATCATCCCCGGCTGCCGGGCGTGCAGCTCCTGGCGAGCGCCGGACAGGAAGGGCCGGCCGCCCCAGAGGAAGATCACCGTGCCCAGGACGGGGCCGAGCCAGTCCCTGCCCGGGAAGTCGAGCTCGTAGCCGAACCAGTCCATGGTCATCTCGCTGGCCATCACCAGCGGGACGGTGAGCAGCAGGCTCCACCAGAACCGGCGCCGGAACATGGCCACGTGGTCCGTGGCCCTCCGCTGCGTGTTGGCGGTGTCCGGGCTCGCCGCCGGACCCGGACCCGGACCCGGATCCGTGGTCACCGCCGGCTGTTGTGCTCAGTTGCGTGCGCCGGATGAACCGGATCCTCGGTCACCGCTCGGAACTGGCACGGATTGATGCCCCTGGAGGGCGTCGCAGACGGCACAGAAGCCTGTCTGCCGCCGTCGGGCCTGCTCAGCCCGGTCGGCCGGCTCCCACCAGGTCGCCCGACCGCCAGCCCCGGATGCGGATGGGGGTGCCGGTGGTGGAGGCCTCGATCATCTGGCCGTCGCCGACGTACATGGTGACGTGGTGGATGCCCTCCACCGAGTCGCCGAAGAAGAGCAGGTCGCCGGGGATCACCTCGTCGACTGAAACCCGCGTGCTCTCGTACCACTGGAGGTCGGCGCCGTGGGAAAGACTCACGCCGGCCGCCGCCCACGCGTCCTGGGTGAGCCCGGAGCAGTCGAAGGAGCCGGGACCCGAGCCGCCGTACTCGTAAGGCTTGCCCAGATGGGTCATGGCCCGGTCGACGGCAATGCCCCCGAGGCCCGACGAGGGCAGGATCTTGGTGGCAGGCAGGACGGTTTCGACCAGGGGCTCGGCCGCGGTGGCCAGGTCCTCGACCAGGGGCGCGACGGCGCCCGGGAGGCCCCCGCCAGGGGTGGCGGCGGCCGTCGCGGCCGTCGGGGGGATCACCACGGCCAGGCGCCGCTGGGCCGCCTCCTCCGCCTCCCGGCGGGCCGCCTCCTCCGCCACCAGGCCGGAGAGGTCGCCCTGCACCGAGGACAGGATCGACCGCTGGGCCGCCTCCGCGCTCTCCGCCTGCCGGCTGGCGGCGGCCGCCTCGTCGGACGCGGCCCGTGCCGCCCGGCGCTCGGCGTCGAGCTCGGACCGGCGCAGGGCCAGGTCCTCCTTGGCCCGGCGCAGCTCACCGATGATCGCTCGCTGGTCGGCGGCGGTGACCCGCAGGTACTGGTTGCGGACGATCGTCTCGTTGGGCTTGCCGCTGCGGGCCATGGTGCTGAGGATCGACGTGCTGCCCCCGTGGACGTAGGCGCTGACGGCGGCGACGGCCAGGCGCTGCTTGACCAACTTCAGGCGATCGTCGGACCGGGCCACGTCGGCCTCGGTCTCGGCCATCCCCGCCTCGACCTCGGCCACCTTGGCCCGGGCCCGGTTGTAGCGCTCGGCCATGATGCTCACCTGCTCGCCCTGGGCCTCCAGCTCGTCCTGGACGCGGGCGGCCTCGGCTCGCTTGTCGTCAATGGGCGCCGCCGTCGCCAAAGGATGGCCCACTACGGGCAGCATCAAAGCGAACCCGACGAGAACGCCGAGCAGCCATCGGTGACGTGGGGTCATCAGCCTCACTTACGCCGGGGGGGTCCTCGGTTCTGCGGAACCCTAACCTGGGCCCGCGGGGGGTGCAACAATCACCGGGCGATGTCCCGTCCCCTGGTCTCCCGTCGGGAGCACGACTCGATGGGCGACGTGGACGTGCCCGCCGAGGCCCGCTGGGGCGCCTCCACCCAGCGGGCGGTGGAGAACTTCCCCATCTCCGGACAGGCCATCGGCCGGGAGCTGATCGCCTCCTTGGGACGGATCAAGGAGGCGGCGGCGACGGTCAACGCCCGCCTCGGCGTCCTCGAGCCGGACCTGGCCGCCGCCATCGCCGCGGCCGCGGCCGAGGTGGCGGCCGGCGACTGGGACGCCCACTTCCCGGTCGACGTGTTCCAGACCGGCTCCGGCACCTCGTCCAACATGAACGCCAACGAGGTGATCGCGGGGCTGGCCGCCGCGCGGCTGGGGCGTCCCGTGCACCCCAACGACCACGTCAACGCCTCGCAGTCGTCGAACGACGTGTTCCCGTCGGCCGTCCACCTGGCGGCCGTGGCCCAGGTGGCCACGGTGCTGGTGCCCGCCCTCCGCCACCTGGCCGACGTCCTCCGCCGGCGCTCGGCCGACCTGGCCGGGGTGGTCAAGGCCGGGCGCACCCATCTCATGGACGCCACGCCCGTCACCCTGGGCCAGGAGCTCGCGGGATACGCCAGCGCGGTGGAGGCCGGGATCGAGCGCATCGAGTCCTGCCTGCCCCGACTGGGGGAGCTGGCCCTGGGCGGGACGGCGGTGGGCACGGGCATCAACGCCCCGCCCGGCTTCGGCGCCGCGGTCGTGGCCGCGCTGGTCGAGTCCACCGGACTGCCCCTGCGAGAGGCCCGCGACCACTTCGAGGCCCAGGGCGGCCGGGACGCCCTGGTAGAGGCCTCCGGGATGCTGCGCACGGTGGCCGTCTCGTTGGTGAAGATGGCGAACGACCTGCGGTGGATGTCGAGCGGGCCCGCCACCGGGCTGGCCGAGATCCACCTGCCCGACCTCCAGCCGGGCAGCTCGATCATGCCCGGGAAGGTGAACCCGGTCATTCCCGAGGTGGTGGTGCAGGTGGCGGCCCAGGTGATCGGCAACGACGCCGCAGTCGCTTTCGCCGGCAGCACCGGGTCGTTCGAGCTCAACGTGGCCGTCCCGGTCATGGCCCGCAACCTGCTGGAGTCGGTGCGGCTGCTGGCCGCCGGGGCCCGGGTGCTGGCCGACCGCTGCATCTCTGGCCTCCAGGCCGACGCTGCCCGGTGCCGTCGCTATGCGGAGTCGTCCCCGGCCCTGGCCACTGTCCTCGTCCCCCACCTCGGCTACGAGCAGGCGGCCTCGGTTGTGCGCCAGGCGGTGGCCGAGGGCCGGACCCTGCGGGAGGTCGTTCTCGAGCGGGACCTGATGGCGGCCGCCGACCTCGACCGGGTGCTCGACGTCGACGCGATGACGCGGGGCGGCATCGTCACCTGAACGCCACACTTGACCTGCGGTTTTCCCCACCCGACCCCAGTCGGGCGCGAGTTGTCTCCAGGTTTTCCGGTCTTGTGCTCCACAGGGCGAAACGTGGAGGGTGGGGGGGCAAGGAACCGAGGGAGGCACGCATGCAGGTGGAGGCGGCCAAGCTGGCGTCCGAGTTGCGTCGGCGCCGTGTAGGGCCCCGCTCGATGGTTGTGGCCCTCGAGGCCGTCGACCGCTCCACGTGGGTCGTGGGCGAGCTGCGCAGCGCCCCCACCTCCCTGCTCGTCCTCGCCGCCCTCTCCCTCACCAGCGACCCCCCGGCCGAGGCCCGCCGCCTGGCCTGAAGCCTCGTCAGGCCCCGGCCCGCACCGGCGCACCCTTGAAGGGCCCGGGGTCCTGGGGGTCGGGGATGCGGGGCCGGCTCCACCCCACCTGCTGCGACAGCACCACCGTGAGCGCCCGCCACGCAGGCGGGTCCCACCCCTCCACCGCGTTGACCACGGTGCCGTCGATGCCGAGGTGGACGATGGCGGGCAGGGTCGAGAGCCCGAAGGCCTTGACCGCCTTGAGGTCGGGGTCGAGGAAGACGAGGTCGCCCTCGGACTTGCCGAGCAGGCGGCGGGCGTCGGACGCATCGCCGGCCACCAGCCATGCCACCCGGCAGTTGGCCTGCTCGTAGTCGTAGAGCACCCGGCGGGCGACGGGGACGATCCACCCGCTCTGGTCCCGGGTGTCGAGGGCGACGAACAACAGGTGGAACGTGGTCAACCACTCCCGCACGGAATGGGACCGGCCGTTGAGGGCGGACAGCACCAGGTCGGGCGGTGGATTGGTGGCCACGGCCGGGACCGTACCGCAGCTATCTTCGGCACAGCGAGCCTGGTCGATCGAGACGGGGGGGCAGATGGGTCCGGACAGCGGGGTCTACAAGGTCGTTCTGGTGCTCCACCTCATGGCCGCCATCGTCGGGTTCGGCGGCATGGTCGTCACCGGCTTCTTCGGGGCGATGGCCGCCGCCCGCCGGGGCCGAGAGGGGGCAGCCATCGGCGAGGCAGTCGACAAGGGCTACAAGTTCGCCGAGTGGCCCATCTACGCGGTGCCGGTGCTGGGCATCGTCCTGGTCCTGATGAGCGAGGACGTCTTCACCTTCAGCCAGGCGTGGATCTCGATGTCGCTTCTCCTCTACATCGTCGCCATCGGGCTGCTCCATGGCCTGCACCTGCCCACCGTCCGCCGCATCAACGCGCTGTTGAAGGAGCTGGCCGCCGGCACCGGGGGCGGCCGGGGGCGGGGGTGAGCCGGCGCAGGTGGCCGAGCTCGACAACCTGGGGAAGAAGGCGGGCATGGTCGGCGGGGCCATGAACCTCATCACTGTTCTCATTGTCGTCCTCATGGTGTTCAAGCCCGGCTTCCCGTGACGTTCGTTGCCGGCCGGCGGCGGGGCGGCTGACCATCCACCCCTTCGAGCGGCTGAGGATGGTCGCCCGGGCGGGGGGCGAGGACCCGGGGCTCGTCGCCCGGCAGGCGGCGTCGGCCCTGGCCGGGATCGCGGGCGAGCCGGCGGCGGTGGTCACGGCCTGCCGGCGGCTGATCGACCGCCAGCCCTCGTGCGGCCCGCTGTGGTGGCTGGCGGCCCGGGTGCTCACCGCCTCCTGAACCGGGCAACGAGGCGTGGCGGGCGGCCGACGAGCTGCGCCACGACCCCACTCCCCGGGCGCTGGCCGACGCCCTCCCCGAGGGCGCCACCGTCACCGTCCTCGGCTCCCCGTGGCAGGTCGGGGCCGCCGTCGCCCGGCGGGGCGACGTGTGGGCGCTGGTGGTCGACGTGCGGGGCGACGGCGGGCGGCTGCTCTACGAGCTCGACGAGGTGGGGGGCGACGTGGCCGCGGTGGCCGAGTCGGGCCTGGGGGCGGCCGTGCTGGCCAGCACCGTCGTGCTGCTGGAGGCCGAGGCCCTGGGGCGGGACGGGCTGGTGGCGGTGTCCGGGTCGCGGGCGGCGGCGGCGGTGGCCCACCACGCCGGCATCCCGGTGTGGGCGGTGGCGGGCGTGGGCCGGGTCCTCCCCGCCGGACTGTGGGACGCCCTGGCCGGTCGTTTGGACGAGGTCCCCGAGCCGTGGGCGGGTCCGGTCGGAGCGGGTGCCCATCGACCTGGTCGACGTGATCGTCGGGCCGGGCGGCCCCGAGTCCCTCGACCAGGCCCTGGCCCGGGCCGGCTGCGTCGCCGTCCCCGAGCTCACCCGCCGGTAGGTCGGTGGCTCGATCGCCGGCGGGGGTAGCTTCCACCCCATGGTCAGGCGGACGGGCGAGATGGTGGAGTGGCCATCGATGAATCGGGCGGCACCGCGGCGGTGGCTACCTGGCGCCGGCCATCGGGGGCGCCGGTCTCGGGGTGGTGGTGATCCAGGAGTGGTGGGGCCTGGAGGACCACATCAAGGACGTGTGCGACCGGTTCGCGGCCGAGGGCTGCACCGCCCTGGCGCCCGACCTCTACCACGGCACCACCATCCCCCACGGCGAGCCCGACGAGGCCGACAAGGCGTCGATGGCCCTCGACCTCGACCGGGCCGCGGGGGAGCTGTCGGGCGCGGTCGAGTTCCTCCTCGACCATCAGGGGGTGCGGGGCCACACCGTCGGCGTGATCGGGTTCTGCATCGGCGGCGGCCTGGCCCTGTGGCTGGCCACCCTCATGCCCGAGCAGGTGGCGGCCGTCGTCCCCTTCTACGGGCTGATCCCGTGGTCGGCGGCCCAGCCCGACTACTCCCGGCTGCAAGCGGCGGTCGAGGGACATTATGCGGAGGACGACGACATGGCCGGCCCGCCCGCGGTCGAGAAGCTGCAGAGCACGCTCGAGGGGCTGGGCAAGGAGGTGAAGACGTTCCTCTATCCGGGCACGCACCACGCCTTCTTCAACGACACCCGGCCCGACGTCTACGACGAGGAGGCGTCCCGGGTGGCGTGGGTGCGAACCCTCGAGTTCCTCCGATCCAAGCTCGGGTGACGCCGGCCGTGCCGAGCCCCGTGATCGACGTGGTTATCCCCGCCCGCAACGAGGCGCCGACGGTGGCGAGCGTGGTGGAGGCGGCCCTCGGCTGCCGGTACACCCGGGAGGTGCTGGTGGTCGACGACGGGTCGACCGACGGCACTGCCGACCTGGCCGCCGCCGCCGGGGCCAAGGTGGTGCGCCGGGAGCCGGGCGACGGGCGGGGCGGCTCCAAGGCCCACGCCCTGGAGGCGGGGGTGATGGCGAGCGACGCCGACGCCTTCCTGTTCTGCGACGCCGACCTGGTCGGCCTCAACGCGGCCCATCTCGACGGGATCTGCCGACCCTTCGTCGAGGGACGGGCCACCATGTCGCTGGGCTGGTTCGACTACGGGCTGTGGAACCCCCTGGTGTTGCGCCTGGCCCCGACCACGGGCGAGCGGGTCGTGCCCCGATGGGTGTGGGACGCCGTCCCCGAGCACAAGCGCCACGGCTACTCGATCGAGATCATGCTCAACGAGGTGATCGCCGAGGGACACCTGCCCACCACCGCCCGCATCCTCCACGGCGTCTCCCACCGCACCAAGCGGGAGAAGCTCGGCCGCCGGGCCGGACGCCGAGAGACGTGGCGCATGTTCTGGCACCTCCTAGGACTGCCGGTGAAAGGCGTCGTGCGGTGGCGGACGTACTGGTTCTACTGGCGGGGCCTCACTGTCGAAGTCTGAGGCCGCCGGCCGGGTTGCGGCCTTCAGCGGGTAGGGATCGGGTAGCGGTGCGCATCCTGTCCGCCTTCCTGCTCGTCGTCGGCTACGCGGTGGCGCTGCCCGTCATGTTCCGGCTGCGATCGGCCTTCGCCGAGCGCCGGGGTCGGGTGTTCGCGGTCTTCGAGGGGGCGGTGGCGGTGGTGACGCTCGGCCACCTCCTCGCCGGCCGCCCCATCGCAGCCGCCATCAACGCCGCCGCCGCCGTCATCCTGGCCGGCGCCTGGTGGGCGACCAGCCGATGGGCCCGCCGGATCTCGCCGCTCCCGCCGTAGGAGACGCCAGTTCGACCGCCGAATCCAGACCACCGCCGGTCGGAACAGCGGAGCGATACCCGACCACTCTCCGACGTCCGGACGCAACCCGATCGGGCGATCAGGAATGGCACCTTGCGGTGACCGCGCCCTGATGGCGATCCGAGGTGGACCGCCGACTATGCCCGCCCTGCCGCGACCTCTAGCTAAGCTAGAGGTCGACCCCGGGTTTTCCCCCGACTCCACGACATCTGTCACCTCCTTGGGGTCGAGTCCGGTCACGGTCGATTAGAGCTCGACCAGCTCACCGTCGGGTAAGTCCGCCAGCCGAGCGGCGATCCCATCTCCCAATTCGTGTCGCTGAGGGGCTCGATCCCGAACTCGCGCAAGAGCAGATTGATGCGGCCGTAGCCCCAACCTTCGTTTTACGAGGAGCATCATCACTAGCTAGCTCGTTATTCAGCCGGAACCGATCGCTTTCGCGACATTTCTATCACGTCAGCCTACGGCACGGACTGAGTATCGCGTGTGCTCTAATCGGCCCCCACAGCTGTGCGCGAGCCGCAAGCCACGGGTTCGACCTGCGCTGCAAGACGTGGCAAGACTGGTGCGGGGGGCGCTGAATCGTTTAGGGCTGCGTGAGCGGCGATCCGGTAGCGCACTCTACCGACATTAGGGAACGCTGGCGCCAGCGGACGGCAGGTCGCCTGAGCCCGGGGGTGAAAACAACATCGATTGTGACAACGTATGCTGACTGTTATTTTGCATCTGTTCTGCGCTACCGCCCGTGGCACATTTTAAACTTCTTTCCTGAGCCACAGTAACACGGACTATTTCGGCCGATCAGTATTCTGTGCGGGTCCACATCAGCATCATTGTCCGGGTAGTCGGGACTGCTGACAGGCGGAACTGAAGATGACGATGAGGTCGATGACGACGTGGTGCTTCGCGGGAGTGGAACCGTCGTGCTCGTCGTGCTCGTCGTGCTCGGCGGGCTCGTCGTCGTTCTCGGCCAGCTTGTGCGAGCAACTGTCGCTTCCAGCCGCAGGAGCTGACGCTCTTGGCTACGGATGGACTTGAGAATTTCTTCCAAGAGTTGATCCTGAGTTCGCAGCGCGCGGTTCGGCGACACTCGTGACCTCAGTCGCCTGCGAAAGGAGCTGCAAAACCGTAGTCTCCAGGCGCGGCCACCACATGTCAAACGATTCCTGGAGTAGCCGTTCGGCTAACGAACGCTCCAGAGCACCGTTCAGGTCCTTCATCAGTCTGTAGACGTCGGCTTTGTCAAACGCTGTCGCCTGAAAATGTGCAAGGGGGCCGGGCAAAGCGCTGGGCTGAATTCCCAACAGGAGAGGAGTCACTCGGCCGCGTTCGAGGGATCCGGGAATGGACTTGGCCACAGCCCCGGCTTCGAAGTGTATCCAAGCGGAGTTTAGATTCTCTGGCGTCAGGCAAACAATCCCGAACCGGCACTCTTCAAGCTCTTTCGCCAGTTCTGCGCTCCACCGCCTGCCTTTTCCGATATCCTCGGATGAGACCCATGGCGTGACGTCTTGAATCACCCTTGGTATCCAGTCACGAAGAATTATAGCGGCCTGCCTTGAACTATCGCCCGACCAACTGAGAAAGATCTTCATTTGTGCGTGAACCGTGGCCCATTCACAATTCTGTTGCTCACGGGCTAATCATACCGGCTCGTCGTAGCGAGAACGATGGCGTGGCTCGTTTCCGCCTCGGCTTACGCGAATCGCACGGTTGCCCATGAATGGGTACCTAGCGCCTCCAGCCGCACGGCAACGCGCACATCGGGCATGGGTGTCCCAGACTTGGGGCCGAAGTTGTACGGTTCCGGCTCTGGTCGGCCGAGACGCGACGGCGCCGGACGACGTTGCGCAGCACGGCCCCGGGCGTGCCCTGGTCACCAGGTCACCAGGGCGTTTCTGAACTGCCGGTAGGTGACGGGGCAACCTTACGGGTTCGCGCCACTCGCTCCGAAGTACGCTCGGGGCCATCCGTCCGCCGATATCGGCGGGGCACCCCGCCACCACTCGCAGGTACCGATGTGCGTGGTTCGGCGTCGAGGCGTCGCCCTCCCGATCTTCGGGGTTGCGTCCGGCCCCGTCCGCCAGCTTCACCCAACACGTACTGCCGGCTCCTGTTCCGCCCCGCGGATTTGGGTACCCGGTCAGGATCGCTCGCACGATGTCGTTCTTGCTCGGCGAGCACGACGGCGCCGGCGACGCTCCGGCACATCTCGGAGACCCTCCGGCGATGGTCCAGAGCGATCGCCGCCGGTGGGCTCCCATGCTCGATGGGCGCGGTGACGGTCGTTCGTGGCCCCGGGCGCCCGAAGGGCGCGGTCTAGCCCGAGGCGGCCGTCAGCTCGGGTTGGCGGGCCCGGGGGTCGGGAGGGGGACCGTGGGGCCCCTCCCATAGCCAACGTTTGCCCCGCCGGGAGACGCGCCAGCGGTGGTGGGTCTTGAGGTAGTGGTGGAACCGGCAGAGACGGCAGAGGTTGGCCAGCTCGCTGCGGCCGCCCTCGGCGACCGGGCGGATGTGGTCGATCTCCAGGTCGTTGGCGACGCCACAGCCGGGCACCACGCAGACCGGGTCTCGCTCCAGCAGCGCGGTGCGCACCCGGGCGGGGATGCCACGGCCCAGGTGCACCACCTTGCGCACCTCGCCGTCGTCGACCTCGAGCGCGGCCACGACGGCGTCGGCCAGCAGGCCGTTGACCCAGCCCACCGTGACCGGCCCCGCCCCCGGCACCTCGCACACCTCACCCCGCTCGGTGTGTCCCCGCCGCAGCGCACCGTGGTCGACCCGTACGTGGATCATGGCCGACGGGGGCGCAGGGCATCGGCGGGCGGGGCGGCGGTCGCGGCCCGGGCCATGGCCACCAGCGCGTCGGCCACCACTGCGCTATCGGCATCCCGACGTTTGACTCCGGCCCCGATGGTCCTCCGCCGCCCGTCGGGCGATGGCCTGGCGGTGGGGCTCGAGGGCGGCCAGCACGATGGCGCCCGCTTCGGGGGTGAGGCTGGCGGAGAGGCGGAATGACCCTTCGAGATCGACCCAGTGGCGCAGGTGGCGCCGACGATGCGCCCGGCGGTGGCGCTCGTCGTCGTCGGTGGCCGCCGCCCGCACCCGGGCCGCCGCCCGTTGCAGCTCGGGGAAGGACCCGGCCTCGGCCAGCTCCAACAGCTCCGCTTCCGAGCCCTGATCGGCGACTGCGGCAGTGGCCACCTCCACCGCCTGGCGCTCGGTGAGCGCACCGGAGCGGAACCTGTCCTCGGTGGCCGGCAGGGCCCGCATGGCCTCGGCCGCCTCCAGCAGGTCCACCGCCTGGCCGACCCCGACCCCGGTGGCATCGGCCAGCAGATGCGCCGGCGAGCGATGGCCGGTGCCGAACCAGGCCTGGGACTGCGCCATGCGCCGCGAGCACAACACCGTGCCCGCCGCCCCCAGGCGCTGCATGCGGGCGAAGGCGCCCATCAGCTCGAGCGACTCGCTCGCACCCAGCGCCTCGGGGTCGAGCTCGGCCAGCACCTCTTCCAATCCCGCCACCAGCTCGCCCACCCGCAGGCCGATCATACGTTCGATTCTACCATCCCCCTGCGACACCTATGGCAGCATTCCGATGACTTCTGGACACGATTCCAGGCAGCGGTCGCGCCTGGCAGGAGACCTTCGCTCGAACGCCTGAGGAGCGGGCGGCGTGGAGGCAACGAGTGTGATCGAGAACCCGACGACAACTGCCGGGACTTGCTCGGGTGGGGCCGTCGTCGCTGCGGCTGATATCGCTCCGAGAACGTCGACATTGATGCCCCCCACTGCCCGGGAGACGTAGGGCCAGCGACTGGAACCGCGATGCGGCCGGCGGGGCAGATTGCGGGAGTATGAAGCGGCGCCCCCTAGCCCCCAGACCAACGACGACGCCGTGCGCTGACCCGAGGAGGATCATGCTCAGAAGGACACGGACGTGTCGGCGCTTGTTGACAGTCGCCGTCAGCCTCGTCGCCCTCTCGCTCGCAGCCTGTTCGTCGTCCGAGGAGACCCCCAGCGCGGACGGGCCCTCGAGCGACATGCAGCCTTCCGATAACCACGAAGCAGCTGTGAAGACCGTGAAGCAGGACCTGGTCGAGAATGCCGACCCGAACCGCTCACGTTCGCCGACACCGAGGGTGACTGTGCTGCCCGCGCCACCGTGGAGGCGCTGGGGATCCCGAGACTCCAGGAGCTGGGGATGAACGTGGAGACGGGTACCGCTCCCAGCCGGACCGAGCCTCCTCTGTCGAAGACCGAGGCCGATGAGCTGTACGCGATCTACGGCCGCTGCGCTGACCTGAAGGCGAAGGTGGCGGATTTCCTGAGTGCGGGTGGCGAGCTCGCGCCGGAGCCCGCGGCCTGTGTTGCCGAACGCTACGAAGCGGCTGGGCTCCTGCGGCGATCGCTCTTTGGCGCAGACTTCGATCCCCGTTGAATGACGAGATCGACCAGACGCTTGCCACGGCGACGGCAGCGTGCACCTGAGCAGCCTGAGCTGTCGATCGTGGGCTCTTCAGGAAACTCGACGACCTCGATCGTCGATTCGGCATGACTGGTCGCAATCCGCGAACGCCCGCCTCGGGTACCAGGTCATGAACGCTCGCGCCGCTTCGTTCTCGCACGACACCGCAATGACGGAGCGGGGTCAGGCAGCACTCATCGGCTCCGCGGCCACAACGCGAGGCGACGGGTCGCCACTGCCACGCCGCGGTACCTTCGGGAGGCGGTGGATCCGGAATCGTCCTGGTGTTGCAGGCATTGTCCCTGGTCGCCGGCCTCCTCGACTATGCGCGCCACCCCCAGCGGCACCGGACGAACCAGGCCTGGAAGGACACCGCGGCCACCCTGTCCGCCGAGGAGCGGCGGGAGGTGAGCCGGGCGGTTCGAGGCGGAACCGCCGTCAGCGATCCGTCGCTGGCCGGTCCCGCGATCGAGATGGCCATCGCCGTAACCCGCCGACCGCCCCCCACCTGGCTGGGCCGGATGGCCATCGCCCTCTTCGCGGCGTGGCTCATCCTCCCGGTGCTGGTCCAGGCCCAACGGGGCCGATGGGTGGCGACCGCGGTGCTGTCCCTTCCGATCCTCTTGATCGCCGTGACGAGGGTCTTCGTCCTTCGGTTCCGGAAGCGAGCCGAGCTATCCCTGGCGGCCAACCGGGCCGTCCCGCAACCACCCCGTCCCAGGCAACACCGGGTCGTCACCGGCCCCGACCTCGCCTTCGGCCTCCCCCGATCGGTGGCACAGGGCCGCGACGCCTGGGCTCAAGACCCGGCTCCGTCTGTCTACTCCGGTCGAACTGTCGGTCGCGACAGCGTCGCTGCCTTCGGCTGCCGCCGATGGTCCCGAGGGCACGGGACGGTTCTCAGCACATGTTCGGGCGTGGGATGACGGCGGGTCGCAAGACCAAGAGCCGGACCCAGAGAATGCCGGCTTCGCGCCACGGAAGCTCGTCTGGGCTAGGCGGGTCACGACCAACACGCGGGCCCGAAGTCGTCGGCCTCCGGCGGCCGTCGGCCTCGGGCGGTCGGTGGCGGCGGGCGGCCTTCACCAGCTCCACCGAGTGGGGATGGAGGGGGCGTGACATCACCTGGTCGGTCGGCCCCTGGTCGACCACCCGCCCCTCGTGCATGACGACCAGGCGGTCGCAGAGGAACTCGGCCTGGGCCAGGTCGCGGGTGACGAGCAGGTAGGCCACGCCGTGGAGGATGCCGAGCTCGGCCATGAGCTGGATGAGGTCGGCCGCGTCGTGCTCCTCGAGCCCGCCGGCGAGCTCGTCGGCCACCACCAGCCGGGGCCGCAGGATGAGGGCCCGGGCCAGCGCCACCCGGGCCCGATCGGCGTCCGTCAGCGACGACACCCGCCGCCCCACCACGTCCTCCGCCGGGAGCCCGACCGCGGTGAGCGCCGCCGCCACCAGCTCCTGGCGCTGGTCGCGTCCGCCCTTGACCAGGTCGAGGGGCTCCTCGACGACCTTGCCCACCTTGGCCTTCGGCGGCATGACCGGGTCGAGATCCTGGGGGATGAGGTGGAGGCGGCCCTGCAGCGCCTGCAGGTCCTTGCGGGTGAGGGTGGCCAGGTCGGCCCCCTCGAAGCGCACGGTGCCGACGTCGGGCTTGAGCAGACCGGTGAGCATCCAGGCGACGACGCTCTTGCCCGCGCCGGCGGCGCCGACCAGGCCCACGTGCTCACCCGGCTCGACGGCGATGCTCACGTCCCGCACCGCGTCGATGACCGCCTTCTTGCTCACCGGGAACGTCTTGCGCAGGCCGTCGGCCTCGAGCAGCCAGGTGGTCACCGGTCGGCGGACCCCGGGGGGGACGGTCGTCTTCCCCGCCGCTCACCGCTCGCCGGTCCGGTGTCGCCTGCCACCAAGGGGTGAAGTATTGCCCACCAGCGCATTTTCGGCCCGGGAGGACCGGCGGCAGGTCGTTAGTGCATGGGACGGCGGGCGACGACGGTGACGAGGGGCGGCAGGACCACCGCGTCGTGGCCCGGGTGGACGCCGGTGAGCGAGGCCAGGTAGTCCGCCACCGGTCCGGGACCGGCCCCCGCCTGGGACTCGGCCCAGGCGTCGACGACGTCGAGCCCGGCGGCCACGGCCAGGGCCGGCAGGTCGGCCCCGACGTCGGGGTGGCGGGCGTCGGGCATCGACAGCGGCCGGCCCCCGACCCGTCCGGCGGATGTGATCGGCTCCTGGGCCACCACCCACCCTCCCGGCCGCACCGCTCCTCCCATGCGGCCGAGGACCACCGCCGGGTCGAGGACGTGCATGAGGACGAACCGGCAGAAGGCGAGGTCGACGGGCTCGGGGAGGAGCAGCTCCTCCGCCGCCTGGGTGATGGCGACCACCTGGCTGTGGGCGGCCGCCGCCTTGGCCACCATGTCCCGAGCCTGGGGGTCGCTGTCGACGGCGTACACCCGCCCGTCCCGGCCCACCACCTCGGCCAGGGCCACGCTCACGTCGCCCCCGCCGGCGCCCACGTCGACGCACCGCCATCCCTCCCGCAGCCCGAGCCGGTCGAGGGCCGTCATCAACGGCCGGCGGTAGACGTCGTTGCGGAGGGCGAACTCGAGCATCGGACGCCGACGTTACGCTCCGGCCGTGGCCCTCCCCACGCAATCGGCCGTGGCGGCCTCGGTGCTCGAGTGGGGCGCCCGGCGCCGCCGCGACCTCCCCTGGCGTCACACCCGTGATCCGTGGGCGGTGCTGGTGAGCGAGGTGATGCTCCAGCAGACGCAGGTGGCCCGGGTCGTCCCCCGGTACCACCGATTCCTCGAGCGCTTCCCCACCCCCGCCGCCTGCGCGGCCGCGCCAGCGGCCGACGTCATTGCCGAGTGGGCCGGCCTCGGCTACAACCGCCGGGCCCTGGGCCTGTACCGGGCCGCCACCGCGGTCGTCGAGCGCCACGGCGGCCGGCTGCCCGCCGACCTGGCCGCCCTCCGGTCGCTGCCCGGCGTCGGCGACTACACGGCCCGGGCGGTGCTGGCGTTCGCCTTCGGAGCCGACGTCGGCGTGGTGGAGGTGAACAGCGCCCGGGTCCTGGCCCGGGCCTTCGCCGGCCGGCGGCTGACGGCGGGGGAGGCCCAGCGACTGGCCGACGACCTGGTCCCAGTGGGCGAGGGCTGGGCGTGGAACCAGGCCATGCTCGACGTCGGCGCCATTGTCTGCGGCAAGCGGATCCAGTCGTGTGGCGAATGCCCGCTGTTGTCGGCTTGCGCGTGGTCCGCCGTCGGCCGGACGGACCCCGACCCGGCCGAGGGTTCGGCTGCCACGGGCACCGGGTCCCGCCAGTCCCGCTTCGACGGGTCCGACCGCCAGGGCCGGGGCCGGTTGGTCGACGCCCTGCGCCGGGCGCCGGTGGCGGCGGCCGACGTCCCGAACGTCACCGGCTGGCCGGACGACCCCGACCGGGCCCGACGGGTCGCAGCGGGCGTCGTGGCCGACGGCCTGGCCGTGCCGGTGGACGAGGACGGCAGCCTGGCCCTGCCCGGCTGGCTATGACAACAGGGCCGCGAGACCGCTCGCACTACCCTCGTGCGCGCGTGCTGAACGTGACGTTCCACGGGGTGCGGGGGTCGGCTCCGGTCCCCGGGCCGGGGAACCTGCGCTACGGCACCCACACCGCCTGCGTCGTCCTCGATGTCCCCAAGGAGGACCCCATCGTCCTCGACCTCGGGTCCGGCTTGCGCCGGTGGTCCCGGTCCCTGGCCGAGGCCGCGGCCTCCGACGGGGACGCAGGCGGCGACGACACGGCTGTCCCCTTGCGGGCGGTGGCCCTGCTGAGCCACCTCCACTGGGGTCACGTCCAGGGCCTCCCCGGCTTCGGTCCTCTCGATCATCCCGGCACCGTGCTCGACGTGTTCGGCCCCCGTCCCGAGGAGGGGCCCCTGGCCCGGGTGATGGCCGACACCCTCGGCCCGCCCTGGTTTCGGCAGCGGTTCGACGACCGGGCGGGGACGGTGCGCTTCCACGAGGTCGGCGAGGAGGCGATGGTGGTCGGGCCGGACGCCAAGGTGACGATCCGGTCGGTCCCCCACGGGGCGGCCGCCACCAACGGCTACCGGGTCGACCACGCCGGGGTGAGCGTGGCCTACGTGAGCGACCACGACCCCCCACCCGACCTCGACGGTGTGCCCGAGGGCGTCCTCGAGCTGGCCGCCGGCGTCGACCTGCTCGTCCACGACGCCCAGCTGAGCGCGGCCGACTGGCCCGGGGGGGCGGACCGGGGCCATTCCACGACCGGCTACGCCGTCCTGGTGGCCCGGGAGGCGGGCGCCCGCCGGCTGGCCCTCTTCCACCACGCCCCCGACCGGGACGACGACGAGCTCGACCGGCTGCTGGCCGTAGCCCGCCGCAGCGCCGACCGGCTCGGCGTCGACGAGGTCATGGCCGCCTACGAGGGCCTCACCGTCAGCCTCGAGGGCCGATGAGCGTCCCCGGTCCCCCGACGGCAACGGGGGGCACCGACGGGGCCCGGTTCCGCCAGGTGCTGGGCCACTTCGCCACCGGGGTCACCGTCGTCACCGCGGTGGACGACACCGGGCCGTTGGGTCTGGCGGTGAACTCGTTCACGTCGGTGTCGCTCGATCCACCCTTGGTGGCGATCTGCGTCAACCGGGCGTCCACCACCTGGCCCCGGATCCGGGCCACCGGCCGCTTCACCGTGAACATCCTGAGCGCCGACCAGGAAGGGGTGAGCCGGAGGTTCGCGTCCACCGGCGGCAACCGCTTCGCCGGGGTGGGCTGGCAGCCGTCGCCCGCGGGCGCCCCCGTCCTCGACGGGGCCCTGGCCTGGATCGACGCCACGGTGGAGGCCGAGCACGACGGCGGCGACCACCTGCTCGTCGTCGGCCTGGTCTCCGCCCTCGACGTCACCCGGGAGGGGGCTCCGCTCGTGTTCTACCGCGGCGGCTACGGTCGCTTCGAGTCATGAGCGCCACGCGGGTCACCGAGTCCGATGTGATCGCCGGCGTCTACATCGTGGAGCCGGCCACGTTCGGCGACGCGAGGGGCCGCTTCGTCGAGAGCTACCGGCGGTCGTGGTTCCCCAACGGGCGGGAGATGGTGCAGGGCAACCGGTCCGACAAGCAGGCGGGGGCGGTGGTCGGTCTCCACTACCACCTCCACCAGGCCGACTACTGGTACATGACCCGGGGCCGGGCCCGGGTGGTGCTCCACGACCTGCGGGAAGGCTCCAAGACCGACGGGGCCACCCTCGAGCTCGACCTCGGTGACGAGGACGGCCGGGGTGTGTTCATCCCGCCCGGCGTGGCCCACGGCTTCGCCGCCCTCACCGACCTCACCCTGACCTACCTGGTCGACCAGTACTACAACCCCGACGACGAGCTGGGCGTGGCCTGGGACGACCCCGAGATCGGCGCCGACTGGGGCGTGGCCGACCCGGTGCTCTCCGACCGCGACCGCAACAACCCCGCCCGCAGTCAGCTCCCGCCCGGCCGCCAGCCCTACGTGGGGTTGCGCACGTAACGCTCGAACGCCTCGGCGCCGACCAGGCGGGCCTGCACCCGCCCGTCGCCGTCGGCCAGCAGCACGGTGGGCGCGCTGCGCACCTGGAAGGCGTGGGACAGGCGGGGCTGGGCGATGGCGTCGATCGTCACCACGTTGGCGTCGGGCTCGGTGGCCCGCAGCCGGTCGGCGATGGGCCCGCAGGTGGCGCACAGGGGGGTGGTGAAGATCACCCACGTGCGCTCGGCGCCGGCCCGTATCGACAGGGGGATGAGGGGCGTGGCCGGCGTCTCGGTGCGCACCCGGCCCCGCCATTGGCGGAACAGGCGGGCGACGAGCAAGACGCCGAAGGCGAGGACGACGACGATCAGCAGCCGCAGGGGGATCACGCGCCGGTCCCGGCCACGATGCCCCTCCGTCGGGCGACGAAGAGCCACATCTCGCATCCGACGCAGATGCCGGTGGTGGCCGACAGCCCGGCGAGCACCGCCACCAACAGGGCCAGGGCCCACCCGAGGGTCGAAGCCCCGGCGGCGAAGGAGACGGTGGCGGCGCCCAGGAAGATCACGCCGACGGTGGACGCGAACCGGGGCGGGCGGGGATCCTCGAGCTCCTTCGGGGGAGCCAGGCGGGGCTTGATCACCTCGGCGTAGAGGCGCAGGAACGGTCCGTAGCGGGGGCCGAAGGCGGCGCCCAGCAGCAGGACCACGGCGAAGAGGGGGACAACCAACTTCCAGTCGAACACGAAGCCGATGAGGAGGGCGCTGGCGAGGACGGCCTGGTTGAAGCGCGGCCCGCGAGGGTCGATCGGCGACGGGCTGCGGGACATGGCGACAGTGTAAACCCGACCTGCCCAGTCAGGTATTCCGCGCGCTTAGGCGCCGTGGCCGGGGTCGAGGTCCTTCACCGCCTGGAACCCGAGCTGGCCGGCCCACTCTCCGGCGGCACCAGCGAACAGCTCGAGTAGGTGGCCGACGTGGTCGCCGGTGTCGAAGCGCTGGAGGACGTGCCCCGCCACCCACCGGGCACAGTCGGAGAGCAGGGGGAGCCCTTCGGGGCCTGGCTCCCACCGGCAGCGGGCGAACTTGTCGACCTCGTCGCCGGTCGTCGACCCGAACAGCGTCGCCAGCTCCACGTCGTCGCGGGACGGGAAGTGGACGAGCAGGCTCGACGCGTCCTGGGCCACCCGGGTGGTCCGGTTCTTCTTCGACAGCCACACCATGAGCAGCGGCGGGTCGATGCTGCACTGGGCCGCGAACCCGACCAGGCACCCGGCCCGCTCGTCGGCCCCGACGGTCGTGACGATCGTCATCGGGTACTCGAGGTCGGCCGCGATGCGCTGGAACGCTTCCGCCGCGGTGTCGTCGGGCATCCCCCGCTCCTACCCCCGATGGACGCGGGTCGTAGCGTGGCCGGAGTGACCGGGGATCTGTCGGGGAAGGTGGCGGTGGTGGGCCTCGACCAACCGGCCCTGGCCCGCCGACTGGTGGCCGAAGGGGCGACGGTCGTGCTCGTGGGACACGACGCGGCCGCCGCCGGGGCCCTCCTCGCCGAGATCGAGACCTCCGCCAATGCCGGTGCCGGTGCCGGTGCCGGCCGGGCCTCCTTCTTCAGGCTGGCGGGCCCGGCCGCCGGTCCTTCTGGCGCAGTCCGGTCCCGGCGAGTCCGTTTCTTCGAGTCCGGTCCTGGCGAGTCCGGTCCCGGCGAGTCCGGTGCTCCGGAGGCTGGTCGTCCGGACCTTGGTCGTCCGGAGTCTGGTCGTCCGGACCTTGGTCCTCAGGGGCCTCAGAACCCTCCGGGATCTCCGGCTGCTTCGACGGATCCCACGGAACCCGAGGTCGACGCGCTCGTGGAGTTCGTGTCCTCGCTGTGGCCAGCCAGATGACCATCAGGACCAGCGCCTCGCCGGTGACGATCATCCCGTAGCGCACCGAGACCGGGCGGTAGCGGAGGACCACATCGTGGGTGCCGGCCCCGACCGCCACCGCGGAGAAGGTGTAATCGGCCCGTTCGAGGTCGACGCGCTTCCCGTCGACCGAGGCGGTCCAGCCCGGGTACCAGTTCTGGATGGCGACCAGCCAGCCGGGATCGGCCCGGGTCACCCGCAGGCGCACCTCGGTGGCCCGTTGCTCCAGCACCTCGACCTCACCCACCGCGCCGGTGGTGGCCGGCACGTCGTCGTCGTGCACCAGGACCGTCCGGCCCATGGCGAACCCGGGTTCGACGAGGTGCCGGCGGGCCTCGTCGTCGCTGGTCACGGGCCGGGCCTCGGCGGGGGAGAAGTAGCGGCCGGGGCTGGCCGGGGCCCGGTACACCGCCACCCGGTCGTTGCCGTCCACCTGCTCCAGGCCGGCGATCCCCTGGGCCCACGGCACGTACGCCAGCACCTGCGCCGGCCCGCCGAAGGCAACCGTGTACGTGCGGCCGGCGCTGGACGGGACGGGCGGGAACGACAGGGTCGTGTACGGCTGGCGGCAGGGGGCCGACGACCGGCCCGCCGTCTCGCCCGACTCGGTGTCGACCAGGTCGAGGGTCACCTGGCAGCCGGCAGCGTCCGCACCCGCACCGCAGCCGCCGGCGCGATGACGGCGGTCAGGGCATGCAGGTCAGACAGGGTGGAGGTGAACGTCGTCCCCTCTTGCAAGGGCGCCGCCGGCAGGGCGGCCGGGTAGATGCCGTTCTCGGCGGCGACGTAGCGGATGCCGAGGACATCGAGTTCCCTGGCGTCCGACATCGGGAAGGGCAGGGCGGCCAGGTCGCGGCGGAGTTGCTCGTAGCGGTAGACGTTCATCCCGTCGTAGCTGTCGGGGGAGCGGAGCCGGTACCAGAGGTTGGCATCGGCCGACAGGAGGTTGCCCATGCTCACCGTCTCCTCGAAGGGGCCGGCGGCGGCGGCCAACGCATCGAGGCCGGGCGAGCGGGCGAAGACGAGGCGCTCGTCGATCGTCGGGTTGTGGTCCCGCATGAGATACCCGGACTGGGCGAACACGAGGGCGACGACGGCCACGCCCGCCCCGACTCGGACCGGGCGCCGATCGCCGAAGGCGGCCAGCGTGGCCAGGACCGCCACCCCGGCGAGGAATGTCAGGGCGATGGCGAGCAGGTGGTCGTCGACCGCGGCCAGGCCCGCGGGGCTGGTGACCACGCCCCCCGCCCATCGGTCCGCTCGATGGTCACCCGGGCCAGGGCCACCGAGCCCGCCAGCAGGAGGGTGCCGGCGACGGCCACCCCGGCCGCACCCGCCATCCGCCACCGGCCGCCTAGTCCCGCGAGGGCGTCGAAGCCGAAGGCGGCCAGCACGCACACCGCGAAGGCCCAGATGGGATGGCTGCGGTTGATGGCGCTCAGCTCCACGAGGGGCAGGGTGCCGAGGGAGTGCCCGATGCCACCCAGGTCGTGGACGTAGACGAACCAGACCACCGCCGCCACCGCCAGGAAGATCCCCACCAACGACCGCCGGCGGACGGCGGCCACCACGCCCACGCCGGCCAGGAGCAACATCAGCAGGCCGACGTAGAAGCCGAGCGACTCGTTGTAGTTGGACTGCAGCGGCGTTCCGTCGGGCAGCTTCAGCGCCCCTACCAGGCGCTGGGGCTCGTGGAAGGCTTCGCCGGGCGCCCCGAACAGGTCGGGGAAGGCGTGCAGCGCCGAGTAGCCGACGTCGAAGTGGGCCTGGGCCCGCTCGCTGCCCTCCTCGTAGGCGGTGCTGCGCTGCAGGTACTCGGCGAAGGGCAGGAGCTGCACTCCGGCCAGTCCCACCGCCAGTGCGCTGGCCACCACGAACTGGCCGGCCTTGGCCAGCCGCTGCCGGCCGCCGCCCAGCTCCCGGGACAGGAGCAGGCGGAGGGGGACGTAGGCCAGCACCAGTCCCCAGCTGAAGAACAGCGTCTCCGGATGACCGGCCAGGAACGCGCCCAGCACGGCCAGCGCGTAGCCGCACCAGGCCGCCCGCTGGCCCACCCGGGTGCGGGCCTGGATGGCCACCTCGGCGAAGTACAGGCCGGCGGGCAGGCAGATGGCGGCGCCGGGATGGGGCCAGGCCAGCCACAGCACGTTGTAGGCGGCGAACATGAACCCGGCCGCTCCCACCAGCCCGGCCAGGTGGGAGAGGGCGATCTTGCGCAGGAAGAGGTAGGTGAACAGCCCGAGGACGAGCAGCTTGAGGGCGGCCGAGACGAGAAGGGCGGCCGTCCACGGCATCACGTAGAACGGGGCGCTGAACGGGGACAGCACGGCCGACACGAAGTTGGCCAGGTGGGGCGCGCCGGCCCCGTTGTAGGGGTTCCACACCGGCAGGTCGCCGTCGAGGAGGTTCTCCTTGTTCCACTCCAGCCACGGGTGCATCTGGAGGACGGGGTCGGTGAGCAGGGTGTTGCTGAACTCGAAGTCGTCGGGAACGGTCCGCACCAGGGGCGACGACTGGAGCAGGTCGTCGGAGGAGTACGCCCCTCCCGACGAGAGGGGCGTCCAGAGGAAGACCCCCAGCAGGACGAGGAGGACGACGGCGGCGATCAGGCCCTCGACGAAGGTGGCTCCCCGCACCGGCACCGGCGGAGGTGGTCCCCCGCCATCGGTCGCCCGCCCACCGGGAACGCTGCCGTCGGCCACGGCGCGGCATGCTACGGCCGGACGCCTCCGAGGGGCCACGTGCGCAGGGGATGACCTTCGGAAGGTGGTTTGTTACTATCTACGTAGGAGAAATTCATCCCTCTTGGAAGCTGGTGTTGCTGATGGCGACGACCGAACTCGACCTGGGCCGGTACAAGCTCGGGTGGCACGACGTCGAGGACTACGTCTTCAAGCCCAAGAAGGGCCTGAACGCCGACATCGTCAACGAGATGTCGTGGATGAAGGGCGAGCCCGACTGGATGCGCCAGTTCCGGCTGCGGGCCCTCAAGCTCTTCGAGCGCAAGCCCATGGCGCCGTGGTTCGCGGTCAACATGCCCGACCTCGACTTCCAGGACATCTTCTATTACATCAAGCCCACCGAGCAGCAGGTCAGCTCGTGGGACCAGCTGCCCGACTCGGTCAAGGAGACCTACGAGAAGCTGGGCATCCCCGAGGCCGAGCGCAAGTACCTGGCCGGCGTCACCGCCCAGTACGAGTCCGAGGTCGTCTACCACAAGAACCGGGAAGACCTCGAGGAGCAGGGCGTCCTGTTCATGGACATGGACTCGGCCCTGCGTGAGCACCCCGAGATCCTCAAGGAGTACTTCGGCTCGGTCATCCCCCCCGGCGACAACAAGTTCGCCGCCCTCAACTCGGCCGTGTGGTCGGGCGGGTCGTTCATCTACGTGCCCGCCGGGCGTCAACGTGGAGATGCCGCTGCAGGCCTACTTCCGGATCAACGCCGAGAACATGGGCCAGTTCGAGCGCACGCTGATCATCGCCGACGAGGGTTCGACGGTGCACTACATCGAGGGCTGCTCGGCCCCCGTGTACTCGACCGACTCGCTCCACTCGGCGGTCGTCGAGCTCATCGCCAAGCCGTCGGCCCACATCACCTACACGACCATCCAGAACTGGTCGACCAACGTCTACAACCTGGTCACCAAGCGGGCCCGGGCCGAGACCGAGGCCCGGGTGGAGTGGATCGACGGCAACATCGGCTCCCGGCTGACGATGAAGTACCCGTCCATCTACCTCATGGGCCCCAAGGCCTCGGGTGAGGTGCTGTCGGTGGCCTACGCCGGCGCCGGCATGCACCAGGACGCGGGGGCCAAGATCGTCCACGCCGCCTCCGAGACCACCTCGACCATCGTGTCGAAGTCGATCTGCAAGGACGGCGGCCGCACGACCTACCGGGGCCTGCTCAAGGTGGAGGAGGGGGCCAAGAACGTCAAGGCCCACGTGCGCTGCGACGCCCTCATCCTCGACGAGCACAGCCGCTCCGACACCTATCCCTACATGGAGATCGGCGAGCGCGACGCCCGGGTGGGCCACGAGGCCACCGTCTCCAAGGTGGGCGAGGACCAGCTCTTCTACCTGATGAGCCGGGGACTCTCGGAGCAGCAGGCCATGGGCATGATCGTCAACGGCTTCATCGAGCCCGTCACCCGCACGCTGCCCATGGAGTACGCCGTCGAGTGGTCCCGCCTCATCGAGCTCAACATGGAGGGCTCGGTCGGGTAACGGTCTGATCAGCAGCAAACGAGAGGCGCCCGGTATCCCGTCAGGGGGACCGAAGGAGCCGGCGGCGTGATCCGTTCGGCCTCCGCCCGACGCCTTCTCAGCCCTCGGTCGCTGCGGCCGAGCGCGTCTGAGCTGATCGGCGAGGTTGCGGAGCGACCTCGCCAGGTCGGGCTCCCAGGCGGCGGGGTTCGGCCTCCGCCAGTCGCCGGTAGATGCCCACCGCCTCCTCGATGGCGGCCAGGCCCTTCGTCCCGGCGCCCCGCCTCCGCCAGGCGTACGGACAGGTTGCTGAGCGACATCGCCAGGTCGGGCTCCCAGGCGGCGGGGTTGGCCTCCGCCAGCTGGCGGTGGATGCCCACCGCCTCCTCGATGGCGGCCAGCCCTTCGTCCCGGCGCCCCGCCTCCGCCAGGCGGATGGACAGGTTGTTGAGCGACCTCGCCAGGTCGGGCTCCCAGGCCGCGGGGTTGGCCTCCGCCAGCCGGCGGCGGATGCCCACCGCCTCCTCGACGGCGGCCAGTGCCTTCGTCCCGGCGCCCCGCCTCCGCCAGGCAGACGGACAGGTTGTTGAGCGACATCGCCAGGTCGGGCTCCCAGGCGGCGGGGTTGGCCTCCGCCAGCCGGCGGTAGATGCCCACCGCCTCCTCGACGGCGGCCAGCCCTTCGTCCCGGCGCCCCGCCTCCGCCAGGCCGATCGACAGGTTGTTGAGCGACATCGCCAGGTCGGGCTCCCAGGCGGCGGGGTTGGCCTCCGCCAGCCGGCGGCAGATGCCCACCGCCTCCTCGACCGCGGCCAGCCCTTCGTCCCGGCGCCCCGCCTCCGCCAGGCCGATCGACAGGTTGTTGAGCGACATCGCCAGGTCGGGCTCCCAGGCGGCGGGGTTCGCCTCCGCCAGCCGGCGATAGATGCCCACCGCCTCCTCGACGGCGGCCAGCCCTTCGTCCCGGCGCCCCGCCTCCGCCAGGCGGATGGACAGGTTGTTGAGCGACCTCGCCAGGTCGGGCTCCCAGGCCGCGGGGTTGGCCTCCGCCAGCCGGCGGTACGATGCCCACCGCCTCCTCGACGGCGGCCAGCCCTTCGTCCCGGCGCCCCGCCTCCGCCAGGCGGACCGACAGGTTGTTGAGCGACCTCGCCAGGTCGGGCTCCCAGGCGGCGGGGTTGGCCTCCGCCAGCCGGCGACGGATGCCCACCGCCTCCTCGATGGCCGCCAGCCCTTCGTCTCGGCGCCCCGCCTCCGCCAGGCTGATCGGACAGGTTGTTGAGCGACATCGCCAGGTCGGGCTCCCAGGCCGCGGGGTTGGCCTCCGCCAGCCGCCGGTACATGCCCACCGCCTCCTCGATGGCGGCCAGCCCTTCGTCCCGGCGCCCCGCCTCCGCCAGGCGGTTGGACAGGTTGTTGAGCGACCCCGCCAGGTCGGGCTCCCAGGCGGCGGGGTTGGCCTCCGCCAGCCGCCGGTAGATGTCCACTGCCTCCTCGGTGGGCCCGGTCGCGTCGTCCCGCCGGCCGAGGTCCTTCAGGCGACTTGCCACCTCGAGAAGCTGGGTAGCCAGGTCGGGAAGGACGGTGGGGTCGGTCTCGGCTTGCCGGCGGAGCAGCTCCACCTGCTCCTCCAGTCCCACCTCGTGCGGGCTGCGGCGACTCGCTACGACGCCGGCCTTGGCTCCGCGGGCCTCGGCGACGACGTCGGGGGCGACGAAGTAGTTCGCCAGCTCCTCCAGGCGCTCCGGGTCGCTCGCGGGCTCCCTCCAGGACCCTGACTGCGGCGTCCTCGACGTCGGTGCCCAGCACCGCGGTGGCGATCCGCCAGTAGTCCACGTGGAGCGCCGATCCTAGTCCATGGTCCCGGGCGCTCGAGGGCGAGGAACTCCTCTCGGTTGAGGGCAGGGTCGGTATGCAACAGGTGGACGCGGTCGATCTCGACCGTGCTCGTGATCGGCTGCGCCGGCTCGGCCAGGAAGGCTCGGACCCTCGTCACCTGCTCGGTCTCGCTTGCCGTCAGGGCGTAGATGCCTTCCGCTCGGGGGCGCGGTAGCACTCGGCTGAGGACGAGGTGCAGATCGATGGGCACGTCCGTCCGCAGTGACGTGAGCGGCCGCAGTCTCCGGAGCACGCTGCGGGTGCCTTCGAGTTGCTCCGGGGTGTCGAGCGCCAGTGCCACGACCTCGTCCGCCAAAACGTGGGTGGTGACCCGGTTGGTGGCGGTGATGCCTGTCCGGGCGTCGACCAACAGGAGATCGGCGTCCAGGTCCGTGGCCAGCTGGTCCCGCAGGTCGACCAGGGCGTCGAGCACCCAACCCTCGTCCAGTCCCTGTTCCAGGCGAAGATGGCGCAGGTCCTGGAAGTAGTTCGGCGACGGTGCCCGGCCGGCGGGCATCAACGTCAACGACCCGCCCGGGTGCAAGGGGGGGCCGTTCAGGGGCACGTCGACCACGTAGTCGTCGAGCGATGCCGCCGGTCCCGTCCCCGATGGGTGTCCCGCAGCCATCCCACCAGACCCTCGGCTCGCGGCCGGGGCTCGCTCCGGAACAGCTTGTATAGGAGCCCGGGAGCCTCCAGGTCGAAGTCGAGGGCGACGACCTTGCGACCGAGACTGGCCGCCAACCGGGCCAGGTTGGCCAGGAGGAGGGTTCGTCCGGTTCCGCCTTTGTAGGAGTAGAAGGTGACGGTCTGCACGTCAGGCGGCGGCTCGATAGCGGTCGCGCGCCCTCCGTTTCTCCTCTGAGGTGGGCGCGGCCACGAACGGCGACGCCGGTTCTTCCAGCGCTTGGACGAAGGCGATCAGCCGACCATGGACCTCGGCGTCGGCCCGCACAGTCGGTGCCGTCAGGAGGGCGAACACGGCCCGGCGGGCGCGGTGGACCTCGCCCTGGTCGGCCCAGCGCCGCACGACCCGGAAGAGCCGCTCGACGTCGTCGAGGTCCAGCGGCCTTGCCTCGATCGGCGCGAGAGGAGCCGCCGAAGCGGCCCGGGCCTGGCGGAAGCGGTCGAGGTCCGACCAGCTCGGGAAGTCCCGGTCGATCCGGTCGAAGCCGTGCCGGGCGACGGCGAGCTCGACGACGTCGGGCTCGATCACACGGGGATCGCCCGCACCCGGGGGCTGGATCAGCCACGTCCGCCCGAACTCGTCGCGGACCATGTAGGTCTCGCCGGACGGTGCCATTGCCAGCAGGGCGATGCTCCCCATTGATGCTCCTAGTCGGGGACGGTGGCCAGAACGAGGCCGGTGGAGCGGCGCCATCCCTGGACGACATCGTAGGCGTCGAGGGCGTTCGACTGGTCTGGATCGAGCACGACACCCTCCAACCGACGCT
Organism: uncultured Acidimicrobiia bacterium; assembly: GCA_963765955.1. Lineage (GTDB taxonomy): Bacteria > Actinomycetota > Acidimicrobiia > Acidimicrobiales > AC-14 > JAXDMK01. Next base: position 1,401,790 of record CAVXYA010000002.1, on the reverse strand, counting down.
GGGCGTCCAGGTCGTCGAGCCAGTCCATGAAGCCGGCTCGGGTCCGCACCTCCGTCACCAGGGAGGTGGGGAAGGTGCCGGCCCGGACGACCTCGAAGTACCGGTCGGCGCGACAGACCAGGTCGGGCCACTCGTCCTCCGTCGATGCGAGGGCTTCGCCACCTCGCTCGACCACTGCCAGGTCGCCCCGCCCCGGGCCACGGAGTTGCCTCCGACACAGCCCGGGCCACGTCGACGACGGCGGCGCTGGTCGTGTACCGCTGGGCGCTGTCCCCGGGAAACACCGCCAACGCAAGAGGTGCTCCGGCCTCGGGCGCGCCGGCCAACAGGCAAAATGCGCCGAAGTCCTCGGCGCCTATCCCGCCTGCGTTCACCGCCCCGTAGACGAGCTGTCGGCCGTGGTCCCAGACGTCTTCGAACGCCTCCCGGCGTGGTCGCCACGGATCAGTGGCGTCGGCGACGGAAGGCGTGATCTCGCCCGTCCGCCCGTAGGACGTGACCTTGGCCGCGAAGACGTTGGTGCTGAACTGCGAATCCGACGCCAGGGTGGCGAAGTCGGCCAGCCGGCCGGTGGTGTCGGCGGTCACCGCCGCGTCCGCAGCCGCACGCCGGGCAGGACCGTTCGCCGCGGCGGCGGCGGTCAGGTCGGAGGCCATTGGCGACACAGTAGAGGTGACTGGCAAAAGGGGGCCCGGCGTTCGAACGCCCCCGGTTAACTGGACGCGATCGAGCGAGCACCGCTCGGCGGTGCTCGCTCGGTCGCTCCGTCGTTCAGGACTGCTCTACCTGGCGCACGGCCCCGAGCAGGTTCCGCCGTCCCACGTGCCGCCGGCGAGTGCCGGGCCGGCACCGACGGCGCCGAGACCCAGAACCAAGGCGGAGGCGACGGTGAGGCGGATGAGGCGGGCGCGGAGGGTGGTGCGGGCGGCGGTCATCGGGACCCCTTTCGGGTGGTGCCGGGGCTCGGGTGCCGTCGGCTTCGTGGTGCCCACGCTGACGGTAAGGCCCCCTCGCCCACATCCGGCGAATGCCTATCCGGGCGAAGTCGACGCTTAGCATGCCATGACGCCCTCCGCTGGGCGGGAGAGCGGCGGGCGTGCGAGGCTCTCGGTATGGCCCTGCCACCGGGATTGGACTCGCCTCCGCTCCTGCTGGGCATCGACGTCGGGTCGACCCGTACCAAGGCCATGTTGGTTGACGCCGCCACCGGCGACGAGGTCGGAACGGGCGAGGGGGACAGCCCGTTCGTGACGTCCGGCGACCGCACCGAGGCGAGCGTGGACGACCTGGTCGACGTCGTCCGGCGGGTGATCGCCGGGCTGGAGGACGAGCGCCTGCGCCGGGTAGTGGGAGTGGGGGTGGCGGGAGTGGCCGAGTGCGGGGCCCCGTTCGACGCCCAGGGACGGGCCTTGGCGCCCGTGATCGCCTGGCACGACCGGCGGGGCGAGGCGGTCGCCGACCGGCTCTCCGCCCGCTTCGGTCCCGACCTCGACCGGGCTATCGGCCAGCACCTGCGCTACGTGTCGACGGTGGCCAAGCTCGGATGGCTGCTCGATGACGGGCTGCCGGCGCAACCCACCCGGTGGCTGGGCGTGCCCGAGATCGTCCTGCGGGCCCTCACCGGCGTCGAGGCCACCGAGTGGTCGCTGGCCGCCCGCACCGGCTGCTTCGACGTCGGCCGGCGGGAGTGGCTGCCCGACGTGGCCGTCGCCGCCGGATTCGGGGTCGAGGTGTTCCCGCCGGTGATGGGGGCAGGACAGGTGATGGGCCGGGTGACGGAGCAGGCGGCGGCGTGGTCGGGCCTGCCCGTCGGGGTGCCGGTCACCGTCGGCGGCCACGACCACCTGGTGGGCTTCGTGGGCAGTGGGGCCGCCGCCGACGACCTCGTCAACTCGGTGGGCACGGCCGAGACGGTCGTCGGCCGGTCGTCGACGCTGCCCGATGTCGACGTCGCGCTCGCCCGCGGCATGGCCGTCACCCTCTTCCCCGGCGGCGACGGGTGGGCGGTGCTGACCAGCGTCGCCCGTTCCGGACAGGCGATCGACGGCGTCGCCGCCACCCTCGGGCGGACGCCGGCCGACCTCGACTCGCTGCTGGCCGGGGGGACGGCGAGGGTTCTCGACGCCCCCGGGTTGCTCGACAGCCTCCGCCGCCGGGAGCCGCCCGCCCTGCCCGAGGGCTCGCCGGCCGACGTGTGGGCCACGCTCCTCGACGCCCTGACCGCCGAGACGGCGGCCGCCGTGGACCGGGTCACCGACCTCCTCGGGCCCCGCCGCCGCCTGCTGGTGTTCGGAGGCGGGTCGGTCAGCGAGCCGTGGCTGGCGGCCAAGGCGCGCCGCATCGCCATGCCGGTGGAGCGGTCACCGGTGGTGGACGCAGTGGCCCGAGGGGCGGCCCTCCTGGCCGGCGTGGCCGCCGGGCTCCCGCCCGGCTGACCATCCCGCCAGCCAGCGGTTCGGACTGTTCCGGTGGGGGGGAGGAGCGAGCCCTCCATCTCGATCGGGGGATGGATCCTTACGAAGGACTCCTGGCCGAACATGTCCCGCAGCATCTCAGCGGGGAACATGCCGGGCTCGATGGGGAACTGCGAGCGGTGGGCGGCGAGGGCGGCGAGCTTGCGGTCCACGTACGCGCTCACGTCGATCCGGGTTGTCGCGCCCGTGGGCGACGGCCCGCCCCGACCCTCCACGCCCGGAGCTTGGCTTCAGCGCCCCGGGGGGCGTAGGCCGTTGGTGAGCCGGCGACAGGACGAGGCAGGTGACGCTTTCCTTCGCGACCACGTTGGCGGTGCGGACGTCGTTGGCCACCAGGCCCAACTCGCCGAAGAACTGGCCCGGGACCATCGTGGTCAGGATCTCGAGCCGGCCATCGGAGTGCTCGCGGACGATCTCCATCTCGCCGGAGAGGATGAGTTAAAGGCTGTCGGCGGGCTCCCCCTGCTCCACGATGTAGACGCCTGCGGGGAACCAGCGCACGGCGATGTGATCGCCCGCGAAGCGCATGGTCGTCGACTCCTCGGCGAACAACGAGAAGGCGCGCACGAAATCCGTCCCCCCACGGAAGTCGACGTCGGGGTCGCGGTCGACCAACCAGCGGGCGAGGCGGCTGAGCATGAACAGCCGGCTCCTCGGGAAGTGGCCGTGGTAGAGACGACCGGGGGAGCCGGCGTGGGCGAACGCCCTGGTCGTCGCCTCGCTGACGGCGATGTGGTCCGGGTGACCGTAGGCGCCGTCGGGCCCGAAGGTGATCATCACATCCGGCTCGAACTCGGCGACGACGCCGAAGACGTCATCGGCGAGCACGGCGGGGTCACAGTCGCGCAGGTCCCGTCGGCATGATCCAGGAGTCGGACGTGCTGCACCCCCAGAAGCGCGCATCCCTCGCGCAGCTCCCGCTCCCGGACCTGGCCGAGCGTTCTCCGAGTGGCCACCGCTGCGTCGCGCACCTGCCCCGCCTCGCCTCGGGTTGCCGACACGACCATGGCCTCGCCGCCCTCCGCCACATGGCGAGCCATCGCCCCACCTGCGCAGAAGACCTCGTCGTCGGGGTGGGCGAACACGCCGAGCAGCCGGGGCGCCCTCACGTCCGCCCGCCTTCCGCCATCCCCGGCACGTGTCGCAACCTACCCCCGCCCCGCTCCGTACGAGGGATCCCACTGGGCACGCGTAGGCATCCTCCCGATGTGGCGCGGCAGGCCTTAGCCGCAGAGTCGATCTCGGGCCGCCGCCGGCGGCCAGCCGGTCAAGGAGGCCTTCGAGATGTCCACGCTCGCACCATCGATGTCGACCGCCCCCGTGGACTCGCAGTTCGACGTGGGGGTCCTCGCCGACGTGCTCGCCGCCCACGACGGTCGGCTGCGGGGCCTCGCCCTCCGCCTGCTGGGCGACCGGGATCTGGTCGACGATGCCCTGCAGGAGGCCTACCTGCGAGCGTTCCGGGCCCTGCCCCGGTTCCGTGGCGAGTCGTCGCTGGCCACCTGGCTCACCCACATCGTGCACAACATCTGCATCGACGAACTCCGGCGCCGACGTCGGCGGGCGGAGGACGCCATCGACGAGAGCTCGGCCGAGGTCGGCAGCACTGACACCGACCCCGGGGACCTGGGCGCGGGACGGGCCGATTTGGCCGCCGGCCTGGCCGCCCTCACCGCTGAGCAGCGAGCAGCCGTCATCCTGGTCGACGGCTACGGGATGGGATACCGGTCGGCGGGAGAGATGCTTGGCGTCGCCCCGGGCACGGTGGGATCCCGGGCCTTTCGGGCCCGCGCCGTCCTTCGTCAGACGTTGGCGTTCGACGCCGCGTGATGTGACTGGCTACAGGTCGAGCTGCTCGCTGGTGAGGTAGCCAGAGGCCGCGGCGTCCATGGGCCTCGTCGTCGGTGCCTTGCTCGGCGGAGGCGTCGACGCTACGCGCCGACGTCCTCCACCAGGCCAAGGCGGTGGGCCAAGGCCGCGGCCTCCCCCCGGCTGGACACGGCCAGCTTGGTGAGGATCCTCGACACGTGGACGCTGGCCGTCTTCTCGCTCATGAAGAGGGTCTCGCCGATCTGGCGGTTCGACCTCCCCGCCGCAACCAGTTGGAGCACCTCGGCCTCCCGCTTGGTCAGCCCGGCGACATCGGCGGGGGATTCGGACGGCGTTGGCTCAGCGCCGGGGCCCGCCCGGCCGACGACATCGAGGCGAGCCCGGCGGGCCAGGTCCTCCACCTCCGCCCGCAGCGGCTCGGCTCCGAGGACGAGGGCAATGGCCCGGGCGTCCCGGAGCGACTCCTCGGCCTCGCCGCGATCCGACCGAGTGGCCACCAAGGCCGCCCCCTTCCGCCAGTGGCAATAGGCCACCTCGAACGGCTGGCCCATGGCCGACCAAGCCTGGGCGGCGTCGGACCAAAGTTGCGGATCGGGCTTGCCGCCCACCCCCGACCGCTCGGCCGCCACGGTGGCGTCCAGGGCCTCGCCCTCCGGGTAGGGCCCGACTCCCCGAGCCCGCATGCGGGCGATCGCCGTTGCCGCGGCCGCCACCAGGGCGTCGGCCGCGGCCCGGGCCTCTTGCATCGCCGCGGCCCGGTGGACGGTCGCCCCTTCGGAGCGGAGAGCGTGGCCCCGCAACCCCAGCCAGACCAGCCGGCGGAGCAGGATCTCGGCATCGGTACCGGCGACCGCGTCGAGCGCCTCCTCGACGAGCGCTACCGCCTCGCCGCCCCGCCCCTCGGCCAGCGCCTGCTCGGCCCGGGCGCTCAGGAGCCAGCCGTGGAACCAGCCACCGGCCATCTCCGCCGACATCGCCGACGCCGCCTCAAGATGACCCCGCGCCTCGTCGAACCGTCCTCGACGGACCTCCAGCGTGCCGGCGATGGTGTGGGTCTGGATGAGGGTGATCCCCGTGCGCACCCGCTCCAGCACCTGCCGGCAGAGGCCCGACGCTTCGTCCCAGCGTCCGAGCTGGAGCTGGTGCTCGGCCGCCTTGCGGTACAGGTACCCCTGGCCCTCGGCGAACCCCATCCCGCCCACGGCGGCCGCCCCCTTGAGGGCGGTGCTCTCGGCTTCGGCGAGGCGGCCGAGAGCGGCCAGGGCGGTCGACAGGTTGAACCAGGCCCGATGCAGGTCGTCCACCCGCCCGAGCTCGTCTGCGATCCCGCGGGCCTGGTGCAGGCGGTCCAGCCCGGCGTCGCCCTGGCCGAGGTACACCAGCGCCAGGCCGAGGGTGTTGAGGGCGTAGCCCTCGACGTCGCGGGCGCCGAGGGCCTGGGCCAGCTCGACCGCTTCGGCGCTGCGGTCGCGGCACTCGCGGTAGCGAGCGGCGAGCAGGAGCGACCGACCGTCGGCGGCCACCATCCGGGCCCGCTCGGGGGAGGGGGGGAGCGAGGCGAGGAGCTGCACCGCCTGGTTGCTCTCGGCGACCGACCCGCGAGCGTCGCCGGTGAGCCACAGGAGCCGGGCCAGACGCTCGTGCAGGAGCGCCCTGCGTACCGGGTCGGCGGCTTCGCCCACCAGATCGAGCGCGGCCCGCACCGCGGCCACCGCCCGGTCGACGGTGCCGGCCAGCAGGGCGACGTCAGCGGCCCGCTCGACGAGGCTGACATGGTCGACGCCGGTGATCGCCTCCGCCCCCGGCACCTCGTCCCAGATGGCGATCGCCCGCTGGTAGTGGGCGCTGGCCTCGGGGAACGCGGTGGACGACTCCGCGGCCCGGGCCGCGGCCACCGTCGCTTGGAGGGCGCCGGGCAGGTCGCCCCCGGCGTGGAGGTGGTGGGCCAGCTCGGCGGGAACGGCCGCCGGACGGCCGGCCCATGCCGGGTGCTCGGCCAGGACGCGAGCGAAGGCGAGATGGTGGCGCCGGCGCTCCGCCGGCAGGAGCCCGCCGTAGATGGCCTCCTGGACCAGCGCGTGGCGAAAGGCGAGCCCGCCGCCGTCGGGATCGACGCACAGGACGGAGGCCTCCATGGCGTCCCTCGTGGCCGCGAGCATGGCGTCGTCGTCGAGCCCGGCGACCGCGGCGAGGATGCGGTCGTCGATTCGCCGCCCCCCCACCGCCGCCACTCGCACGATCTCCGCGGCGGCCGGATCGAGAGCCGCGGTACGAGCCAGCAGCAGGTCGCGGAGGGAGCCGGGGAGGGTGGCCGCAGCGCCGGCCCGGGCCAGCGCCAGCAGTTCCTCGACCAGGAACGGGTTCCCGTCCGAGCGATGCCAGATCTCCTCGGCCAGCGCCGCGCCCGGGGTCATGCCGAGGATGGCCGTCAGCTGGTCGAAGATCTGGCTCCGGTCGAGGCGGGGGACCTCGAGCCGCGTCAGACGGCCGCCCCGATGGGCCTCGGCCAGAAACGCCCGCAGCGGGTGACGGCTGTCGATCTCCTCCGTGCGGCAGGTGGCCACGGCCAGGACGGGTCCGGCGACCCGGTGGAGGACGAAGTCGAGGAGGTCACGGCTCGACCGGTCGGCCCAGTGCAGGTCCTCCACCACGAGGACGAGGGGCCCGTTCCTCGCCCCCGACACCTGCTCGACGAGCCCGACCACGGCCTCGAAGAGCGCGGCCCGATCGGCCGCGCCCGCGGCCGCGCCCGCTCCCGCCTCCTCGTGCCCCGTGAGGGGGCCCAGGGCGACGAGCTCGGGCACGATGAGCGCCAGGGCTGCACCCCGCCTGTCGACGAAGGCGTCCAGCGCGGGTGGGGGCAGCGAACGGCAGAGGCGGCGGACGATCTCGGAGAAGGGGGCGTAGGGCACGCCCTCCTCGCCCAGGGCCAGGCAGCTCCCGGCGACCACGTGCGTCCCCGCCTCGCCGGCCCGGGCGGTGAACTCGGCCACCAGCCGGCTCTTCCCCACCCCGGCCTCGCCTTCGACCAGCACCAGCCGGCACCCTGCGGCCCCGGCCTCCCGCGCCGCGGAGAGAAGAACGTCGAGCTCCGCCGCCCGCCCGATCAGGGACCGGCTCGAGACGCTGGCCGCCATGCCTCAGTATCGACCGGTGAGCGTCACTGCGCCAGGCGTCGGCGGAGCCCACTCATCGCCGCCGGCCGGTCACCGGGTCGAGGGCGTCGCGTAGCCCGTCGCCGAGGAGGACGAAGCCGACCACGGTGTAGACCACGGCCAGGCTCGGGAAGAGCCACAGGTAGTCGTGGATCCCGAAGAACTGGTTTCCGGCGGCCGTCATCGCGCCCCAATCGGGGGTGTCGGCCTCCAGCCCGATCCCCAGGAAGGTGAGGCCGGCGAGGGCGAGGATGGCCGTCGCCACCTTGGCCACCGCGATCACCAGCAGGGGGCCCAGGCTGTTGGGGAGCACGTGGCGGGTGACCACCCACCACGGCGTCGCCCCCAGTCCGCGGGCGGCCTCGACGTACTGAGCCTCCCGGATGGTGAGGATCGAAGCCCGCAGGACGCGGGCCATCGTCGCCCAGCCGAAGAGCCCCAGGGCGACCACGATCGAGGGGATGCCCCGGCCGAGCACGACGATGATCACGATGAGGCCGACGATGGGCGGGAAGGCGTAGAACATCTCCGTCACCCGCATGAGGACGGTGTCCCACCGCCGGCCCTGGTAGCCGGCCACCGAGCCCACCACCACCGCGATCGCGGTGGCCAGGACGATGGACGCCAGCCCCACCGTCACCGCGATGCGGCTGCCGTAGACCATCCGGCTCAGCTGGTCCCGACCCAACGGGTCGGTGCCGAGCCAGTGGTCCCACGACGGACCCCGGAGGACGTTGGTGAGGTCCTGCTGGCCGGGATCGAACGGCGCCAGGGCCGGGGCGAGCACGGCCGTCAGCACCACCGTCGCCACCATGGCCAGGCCGACCACCGCCCGAGGGTCCCGGAGCGAACCGGCGCCCGGCCCCGCCCAGGCCGCCGTGGCGGATCCCGACCGCGTCGACCTCGGAGCCGGCCCCCGCGAACAACCCGCCGGTGCCGTCACCGACGCCGGTCACCGGGGGCGCCACTTCAGGCATCCAGGCGGATCCGGGGGTCGAGGGCGGCCGACACGAGGTCGACGACGAGGTTGACCAGCACGAACGCGGCGATGCCGTACACGACGATCCCCATGACGATCGGGTTGTCCTGGGCGGTGACGGCCGTCACCAGGGCCCGCCCGAGGCCGTCCCAGTTGAAGATCGTCTCGACCACGGCGGCGCCGCCCAGGAGCCCGCCGAAGGCGATGCCGAGGTAGGCGATCACCGGGATGAGCGACGTGCGCAGGCCGTGGCGGATCGTCACCGCCCGGGATGACAGTCCCTTGGCAGTGGCGGTGCGCATGTAGTCGGCACCGAGGACCTCGAGCAGGCTGCTGCGGGTCAGCCGGGCCACGATGGCGGCGTAGCCCAGTCCCAGGGTCACGGCCGGGAGCACGATCGACCGGGCGCCGGCGTCGTGGCCCTGGAGGGGGAGCCACGACAGCCGCAGGGCGAACGCCTGTTGCAGGCCCAGGCCGATCACGAACACGGGCAGGCCGATGGCGACGCTGGTCGCCAGCACGATGAGCACGTCGACGAACCGCCAGCGGGTAACGGCGGCGATCACGCCGGCCGCCACCCCCAGCAGGATCTGGCAGGCGAGGGCGGCCACCGCCAGCCGGGCGGTGTTCCCCGCCTTCTCCCGCAGCACCTCGTTCACCGACCGGCGCTGGCGGTACGACTCGCCCAGGTCGGCCCGGACCAGCCGCGACAGGTAGTGGACGTACTGCTGGGCGAGCGGCTGGTCGAGGCGGTAGCGCTCGGTCAGTCCGGCCCGGGTGGCGGCGTCGAGGACCCGGCCCTCACCCTCGAGGGCCGCCAACGGGTCCCCCGGGGCGACGAAGAGGCAGGCGAACAGGATGAGGCTGGCCCCCAGGAGCACGGCGGCCAATTGCCACAGCCGTCGCAGGGCGTACCCGGCCAAGGGCCCCTACTTGAGGCTCATCGTCTGGAACGTGAGGTGGCCGAAGAAATCGAGATCGACGCCCGTCCACTTCGACGCGTCGAAGACCAGCAGCGTGGGGACGTAGAACGTGGGGGCGAGGGCGACGTCCTCGGCCGATGGCGATCTGCTCGGCCCGCTGCAGGAGTCGCCTGCGCTCGGCGTTGTCCCGCTGGGCCCGGGCCTGACCGATGAGGTCGTTGAACTCGGCATCGTCGTACTTGCCCGACGTTCTCGGCCCGATCCCCGGCCGAGAAGGGGGAACAGGATGTTGTCCGTCGTCGGGTAGTCCGCGCCCCACGTGAGGGAGATGAGGTCGTACTCGCCTGCGGCCTGCCGGGCCAGGGCCTCGGGGAGCGGCAGGGCCTCGAGGTCGACACCGATCCCGAGGGTCTTCTCGATCTGGTCCTTGTAGGCGACCAGGGCCGGGTTGCTGGCGCTGTAGACGAGGAAGCGCAGCCGGGTGGCCGAGCTCGAGGCCGCCCCTCGCCCCGAGCTCGGCGGCGGCGGCGGAGTCGAAGCGGCAGGCGTCGCAGATGCCGGGCTGGTGGTAGGTGCCGAACGGCGGGGGGATCAGGGCGGTGGCCGCCTGCCAGTAGCCCTCGCCGACTGCATTGCTGATGGCGACCCGGTCGAGGGAGAGCGAGAGCGCCCGCCGGGCATCGGGCTCACGCAGGGGGCCGGAGGACACGTTCATCCCGATGAACGACGTGGCGTACGGCAGCTGGCGGAGGAAGCCGCCGGTGGGCCCGTACTTGGCCTCGGCCTGCGGCCCGCACGCCCGATCGGGGGAGCGGCGACGTCGAGCTCCCCCGCCTCGAACGCGCTCATCTGGGCCGTGGGCGGGCTCTGCGAGGGGAGGATGACGAACTCGATCCCTTCGATGTTCGGTTTCGGCCCGTAGTAGGAGTCGTTGCGCACCACCGAGATCCCCCGGTCGTGCTCCCACTTGGTCCCCGGCTTGATCATGAACGGGCCGTTGCCGATCGGGGCCTCGTTGAACTCCTTGTTGTCGTAGGCCCCGGCCACGCCCGGCACGGGGCTCATCACCGAGTGGATGGTCTTCTTGTCGAACTCGCAGTCGGGCGCGCCGAGGGCCACGACCAGCGTCCGGGGGTTCGGGGCCGACAGCCCCGCGAACGTCGTCGCCGTCGGCGGCGAGCCGGGAGCGCCCCGCAGCTCGCTGTAGCCCTGGATCCCGGCCAGGTGTCCGGCGACCTGCGATTCCGCCCGGCCGTCGGCGGCGCGGGTCCATCCCCGGATGAAGGACTCGGCCGTCACCTCCTCGCCGTTGCTGAACGAGCTGCGGCGCAGGTTGAACGTCCACTGCGTGCAGGCGTCGTCGGCGTCCAGGTCTCGGCCACACCCGGGCTCATGAGGAGCTCGGGGTTGCCGTCGAACGTCGTGAGCCCGACGAACAGACGCTTGATGACGCGGTTGCCGTTGCTCTCCTGGGCGTTGTAGGGATCGATGAAGGCCGGCTCGCTAATCGGCTGCCGGAACACCCCTCCCGGCTTGGCCTGCCGTCTCGCCCCCCCCGCCGGTCGTGGGCGACGAAATCCCGTCGTCGTCCGACCCGCCCCCGCACCCCGCCACCAACATCGCCAGTGCAATTACGGCAACGCCCAGTCGCCGGCCCCCGCCCCCGCCTCTCATCCTGGATCCTCCTCACGCCGCCCGCCGGAACTGGGCGGAGCGTAGCCCGGACCTGCGGTGCCCGATAGGGGACGGCGGTGGCGGCCGGCCCGGTGGGCGAGACTGGCCGCCGTGACTGGGGCGCAGGGCTGGACGTGCAGGCGCTGTGCGGGCGAGAACCCCGGGGGCACCCGGTTCTGTGGGCACTGTGGCGGGCCGGCGTCGTCGGCGGCCTCGGCCGCGCCCGAGGCGGCCGCGGCCACCGCCGTCCTGCGCAGCTTCGTTGCCGGGCCGTTGGCCGAGCGCCTGGAGCGGGGGGCGTTGGAGGACGAGCGACGGCTGGTGACGTCGCTGTTCGCCGACCTCTCCGGCTTCACGCCACTGGCCGACCGGCTCGATCCCGAGCAGCTCCAGGAGGTGATCGACCCTCTGATCGCCATGCTCTCCGACGTCGTCGCCCGCCACGAGGGCTACGTCGACAAGTACGCCGGTGACGCCCTGCTGGCCATCTTCGGCGCCCCCGTCAGCCACGAGGACGACGCCGCCCGCGCCCTCCACGTCGCCCTCGAGATGCACGAGGAGCTGCGGAAAGCCGCCACCGCCCTTCCCCTCGACAGCCCGCTGACCCTCCACATCGGCGTGAACTCGGGGCACGTGGTGGCCCGCGTCCTCGGCCACCAGGTACGGATGGACTACTCGGTGGTGGGCGACGCGGTGATCCTGGCCCAGCGCCTGGAGTCGGCCGCCTCGGGCGGGGAGACCTACGTCGGCGAGAGCACCTACCGCCTCACCCGGGACGCCTTCGAGTTCGAGGCCCTTGCTCCTCTCACCCTGAAGGGCAAGCAGGAGCCGGTGCCGGCCTGGCGCCTGCTCGGCCGTCGAGCCCCACGCACCCGGACGGGCGACGAACCGGCGGTCCCCCTGATCGGCCGGGTTGAAGAGCTGCGCCGGGGCGACGGGCGTGCTGCGGGCCGTAGTCGAGGGCCGGGGAGGCGTGATGCCTGGTCGCCGGCGAGCCGGGCATCGGCAAGACCGCCCTGACCGACGAGCTGCGGCGGCACGCCTCGCAGCTGGGCGTCCGCTGGCTCGACGGCCGCTGCATCTCCTACGGCGCCGCCCTTCCCGTACTGGCCCTACGTGGGGCTGCTCCGGCACCTCCTTCGCATCCCGGCCGGCCAGATCCCCGACCGGGTGGGCCCACGGCTGGCCGATGTCCTCCCCGCACGCACCGGCGGACGAGCTGGTCCCGTACTTCGAGCGTCTCCTCGGCCTCGACCCCGTCGGGACGCCCGACGTCGAGCCCGAGGCCTTCCAGCGGGGACTGCGGCGCGCCTTCTCCGACCCTGCTGGAGACCCTCGCCGACGACCGGCCGACGGTCGTGGCCATCGAGGACGTCCATTGGATGGACGCCGTCCTCCCTGGCGCTCACCGTCGACCTGGCCCGCCTGTGCGGTGACCATCCGCTCGTGCTGTACGTCACCGGCCGGCCCGAGTCGGCCGCTCTCCTGGCCTCGATCGGCGACCGGGTGCCGACCGACCGCCGCCACCACTTCGAGCTCGGTCCCCTCGGCCCCGACGAGGCGGGCGCCCTGATCCGGTCGATCGCCCGCCAGTCGGTTCCGGCCGCGGTGCAGGCGGCGGTGGCCGAACGCACCGGCGGCAACCCCTTGTTCGTCGAGGAGGTCCTCCGGTGGCTGGAGGAGGCAGGCGTGCCGAACGCCCTCTCCCCGGACGACATCGCCGCCCTGCCGCCGACCGTCGAGGGCCTGCTCTCGGCCCGCATCGACCGCCTCCCCTCCGCGGCCGGCGTCGGTGCTGCACACGGCATCGATCATCGGCCGCATCGTCCCTTTGGACCTCCTGGAGGCGGTCACGGAGCAGCCCCGATGTCCGCGACCTCGTCGCGTCCTCGTCCGCGCCGGGTTCCTCGACGGCCGTCGACGGCGAAGACCGCGTCGCCTTCCACCACCCCCTGGTCCAGGAGACCGCCTACGGCCGGCTCCTCCGCCGCCAGCGGGTACTGCTCCACCTGCGGGTGGCGGACATGGCCGAGCGCCTGTACGGGGCGGGCGACGACAGCCTCGCCGCTGCTTGCCCGCCACCTGTACCTCGGCGCCTCCCCCAAGGCGCTCGACTACCTGGTGCGGGCGGCAGGCGTGGCCAAGCGGCTGTATGCCAATGACGAGGCCATCGCGCACTTGCGGCGGGCGGCCGAGGTCGCCGGTCGCGAGTCGCGGGCCGACGTGCTGCCCGGCGTCCTCTTCGACCTGGCCGACCTCCTCGAGCTGCGAGGCCACCTGGAGGAGGCGATCGAGGTGTACCGCAGGGCCGGGGGACCCGGCGGCGACTGGCGAGTGGGCCTGGGGCTGGCCTCGACGCTGAGGAAGCGGGGCCGCTTCGAGGAGGCGTTGGCAACGCTCGACCAGACCGGCGCCGCCCTTCCGCTCTCGGATCCCGGCCACCGCGCCCTTGAGCTGGAGCGGGCCCGCACGCTGCTCTCGGCCCGGCGAACGGGCGACGCGGCCGAGGTCCTGGATCGCGAACTGGGGCTGGTCGACGGCCGATCGATGCACGCCGGCTACCTGAAGTTGCTCCTCTCGCGGGCCGAGGGTGACCTCGTTCGGGCCCTCCGTCTGGGCGAGGAGGCCCGGGAGATCCTGGGGCTGCACGACGACCACCGGGGGGTAGTGGGGGCCCTGAGGAATCTCGGCGGGATCCACTGCCTCCTCGGAGAGATGGGTCTGGCGATCGACACCCTGCGCGAGGGAATCGCCCTGGGCGAGCGGATGGGGAACGCCGAGGAGCTGGCCGCCTGCCTGCTCAACCTGGGCATGGTCCTGTCCCGCCGGGGCGAGATCGACGAGGCCATCGACTGCGACGTCCAGCGCCATCGAGGAGCTCGAGCGCATGGGCCACGAGTCAGGACGGGTGAACGGCTACGCCAACCTCGCGTCCGCCCTGGCGCGCGGCGGGCGCCACGACGAGGCACTGGCCGCCTCGGAACGGACGCTGGAGGCGGCCCGTCGCCTGGGCGACCAGTTCGCAGTCGCCGACAGCTACGTCACCCAGGCCACCGTCCACCTGGCCCAGGGTCACCCCGGCACCGCCGCCCGCCTGGCCGAGGAGGCCGCGGGGCTCTTCGAGCAGCTGGATGCGGGGCCGTCCGCCCGTGACGCCCTCGACCTGGCCGCCCGGGCCTGGGACGAGGACGGACAGCGGGCGAGCGGGGAGGCGGCGAGGAAGCGGGCCGGCCTGGTGTCGTAGACCAGGCCCGCTTCCTCTCGCCGCCCGCCGGCTCTACGGGCCCCAGCGGAAGTCGTTCGGCGGGTCGTTCGCAAGGGGCCCCGGTCCCGGTCGCAGTGTCTCCGGGACCGCGCAACCCTCAGCCGGCGCGCCGGTCGAAGACGTGTTCCGCTCCCGCGCTGCTGGTCGCGTAGACGCAGACCTCCGGGTCGTCGCTCCGCGACTGCGACATCGCCGAATCGGGACCGTTGCATGCCTTGTTGCCACGGACCGATCGGGTGGCCAGCACCGTGTCGTCGCCTCGATCGTCGAGGACGTAGATCGTGTACGTCATTCCCTTGCAGCTGGGCCCGCCATCGTCAATCCGGCGAGACGACGCTGCCCTTTGCCGGACTCGTCGGGCGGGATGTACGACCCCGAGGCCCGGACGATGTCGGCACAGGCGGGACCGCCGCCTTTCCTCTCCGCCGGGGCGCCGATGGCCGGACCTCCGCCCAACATGACCCCAATGCCAGCAGTGATGCCAGCAGAACCTTTCGCACTCGCATGATCCCGTCTCCTCCCAGCGAATCCCTCGCCGATTTGTGGTGAGCGCGGCGTGCAGGCTGCGGCCCGTTGGCTGTGCTCACCGCCGTTTTCTCAGGTGACGCACAGGTCCGGGATCCGGTTCCACGAAATTGGCGCGTGATGTCACCCCCCGCAGGGCGGAGGATCTCCGGTCAGCCGAGCGTGAGGAGCTAGTCGGACTCCAGCACGGTGAGGCGTTCGGCGACGACCGAGCGGCGCAGCTTCTTGCGCTCGGGCCGCGGTGGGTGGCGGATGAAGCGGCGGGTGGCGCCCACGATGCCCAGCTTCCAGCAGTAGTAGCCGGCCCGGCCCGGGAGCACGGAGAAGTCCATCGAGCGCAGGTGGTCGAGCACCCGCTTGAGCATGTAGATGGTGCGCAGCACGAGGCCGAGGCGGGGGTAGAGGCGTTGGGGCTCGGTGCTGGGCTTGACCGTCCGCAGCATGAGGTCGAACAGCCGCCGGGGCGGCCGCCACACGGCCAGCACGTACAGGATCAGGTTGGCGGCCCGGGGCGGCACCATCATGTAGCTGGAGTCGATGCCCTCCAGGTCGATGCCCCGCTCCGACATGGCCCGCTCGAGCTCGGTGTTGGGGATGACCTTGAGCGAGTAGATGAACAGCGTGTACGGGCGGTCGATCTTGTACAGCAGCTCGAGCGTGTCGATGACGTTCTGGCGGGTCTCGATGGGGTTGTCGACGATGATGTCGTAGGCGGGCGGGATGTGGTATTTCGGTGAATAGGAGGCGATGACCTCGCCCGCCTGGAGGATGCGCTCGGGCGGCGTCGGCCGCTTGTAGAAGTCGAGGATCTCCTGGCTGCCGCTCTGGATCCCCATGCGCACCCGGTTCATCCCGGCCCAGGTGAGGATGTCGAACTTCTCCTGCTTCACGTAGTTGGGGATGACGCCGTAGACGGTGAAGGGGATCCGCAGCTGCTCCTCCCACAGCTCGGCGAACTGCTCCAGCTCCCGGTAGGTGATGGCCATGAAGCTGTCGTCGTTGAAGCTGACGTTGCTGATGTGGGGGAACCGCTCGCGGGCGGCCTTCACCTCGTCGATCACGTACTGGGCGCTCGGGTGGCGGATCTTCTTGTAGTTGACGTCGTTGGCGATGAACTTGGTGTTGCCGCAGAACGAGCAGTGGAACGGGCACCCGATCGACCAGATCGTCTGGTAGCCGAGGCTGAAGTTGAGGATGTAGTCGTTCTTGGTGGCGGGCACGAAGCCCCGGCCCTGCACGTAGACCATCTCACCCGGCGCCCCGTACTGGGGGAAGGGCAGGGTCTCCATGTCGTCCGCCGTCATGAGGGGCAGGAACCCGTTGCGGATGACCTGACCTTCGTGGCGGAACCAGAAGTTGGAGACCTTGGTGTGGTCCTTGCCCGCGGAGAACGCGTCGTAGAACTCGTGGAAGGCGAGCTCGCCCTCGCCGTTGCAGATGGCGTCGACGTCGGCGAGGATCGCATCCTCGGGGTGGATGATCGGGTGGATGCCGCCCCAGATGATGTAGGTGGACGGCGACACTGCCCGGAGTCGCTTGATGACGGCCCGGGTCAGTTCGGCGTAGCCGGTCATCGACGAGAACCCGACGACGTCGGCATCGGCCAGGCCATGGGCCACCTCGTCGATGTCGGCGTCGCCCAGCTCGCCCTTCATGCCCAGCTGGCCGGTGATGTAGTTGCCCACGCCCCGGAAGTGCTTGGTGGAGATGTAGTACGCCTGCGTGTCGGGATTGATCCGAGTGGCGTAGGCCGCCATCTTGCGGAACCCGCAGGACGTGATTCCGTCCTCGAGGCAGACCATCTTTATGCGCATGCGGCTCCCAGCAGGCGTTGCCTGCCCACTCGGCGTGAGGCCAGGCGGCCGCACAGTAGCATCGGGCCCGCCGGACGATGGCGGCCGCCAGGGGGATTTCGGACATGAGCACCGCCCATCAGGAACACCAGCGTACGTACTATGACCGCACCTATCCACGACGGGTGGAGGCGGTGCGGGAGCAGCTGGTGCATCCCCTGTTCCGCTCCTTCCAGGATCGCCTGGCCCAGCGGGTGCTCGACGCCGCCCGCCCGCCGGCCGCGACGACCCCCACGTCGGCCGGCACCGGTGCCAGTTCCAACGGTCACGGGGCCAACGGACAGGGCCTGGCGACCCTGCGCATCTTCGAGACGGCCTGCGGCGAGGGACTGCTGGGGGCCGCCCTCCTCCGGGAGGCGGCCGAGCGGGGCATCGACGTGCACTACTCGGGGACCGACCTCAGTTCGAGCGCCCTCGACCTGGCCCGCCCCTCGGTGGGCGACGACCTGGTCGTCGGCGACGCGGTCGAGGTCACCGCGGGCATGGCGTCCGGCAGCGCCGACGTCGTCATCATCAAGAACCTGCTCCACCACCTCGAAGACCCCGCCGGCCTGCTGCGGGAGGCGGGCCGGGTGGTCGGCCCGACGGGCCACGTGGTGATCGTCGAGGCCCGGCTGGGGGCGCCGCCGGTGACGATGCTGGCCATGATGGCTCCCAAGCGGGAGAAGTTCTTCTGGGTGGGCGCCCGCCGCAACCGCAAGGCGGTGGCCGACGCCGGGCTCACCATCCAGCACGCGGAGCGGTTCAGCTTCCTGCCCTACGAGCTGTTCTTCCAGATCCGGTTCGGCACCATGCGGCGGCTGTTCTCGACGTCGAACCCCCGCACCATCGAGCGCATCTCCCGCCTCGACGACCGCCTGACCAAGGTCGTACCCGCCCTCAGCAGCTACTGGGTCTGGGTGGCCGCCCCCACCGCGCCCTCGCCGTAGACGAGCTCCGGGCGGCGGAACAGCACGTAGCGGTGGTGGGCCAGTCCCGGCTGGATGGGGCCGGGTAGGAATCGCTCCCAGCGGGCGAGCTTGGCCACCCGCTCCTCCATCCCCGGATCGTCGCCGGTGAGGAAGGGCAGGATCGACCACGCCCATGCCTGCTCGCCATCTGCGGGGTCACCATTCTCGGCCACGGGCGTCCCCCGTCGGGCCCGGAGGAGCTTGGCCAGGGGCACCGACGTGTCGGGGAAGGGCGGGATGTCGAACAGGCCGGTGTCGACCGCCACCAGCCCCGAGCGCTCGGCGGCGGTGGTCATGGACCGGGCGTCGAGGGCCTCCTCGTTGAGCCGGTCGAACAGGTCGCGGTGCCACAGCCGGGCCCGCATGCGCATGAAGACGTTGCGGTTGGGAACGCAGGTGAGCACGCCCCGGTCGGCCCACCGGGCCTGGGCCGCCTGGACCGCCCACGGGTCCTCGAACCACCACAGGGCGGCGAAGCTGAAGACGAGGTCGTAACGCACCGGCAGCGTCTCGGGCCAGGAGGCGGGATCGAGCCCGTCGACCAGGTGGACCTCGGGGTCGAGGCCGAGCGACCGCCACTGGGCGTGCACCGCCTCCAGCCGCTCCCCGTCGACGTCGAGCAGGCCCACCCGCATCCCCCGGCGGGCGAGGAAGACGGCGTCGAGGCCGGGGATTCCCATCATGCCGAACAGGGGTGCGTGCAGGACGCTGGTGGCGTCGGTGGCGGCGACCGCGGACTCCAGCACCTTGTCGAGGGCGAAGCGCTCGTAGACCGTGCCCAGCCCCTCGTCCGGGTCGACGAAGTACCCGCGCCAGTCGAAGCCGCCGGCGGCGGGCGCGCCGGCGTCGTGGCCGGGCTCGAACCCGGGCACGGTGCGGGCCGCCTTCGGGGCCTTGCCCTTTGTGAGGACTTCTGTCGCCAGCCACTCGCCGACGGCCGGCACCCCGACCTCCAGCGTCACGTCGGGTTTCCACCCGAGCTCCTCGGTGGCCCGGGCCGAGGAGTAGGCCCGGTCGCGGGTGGCGACGTCGACGCTGTGGGCGCTCAACGGCGCCTCGCCCGACCGTCCCGCCTGCTGCCAGAGCCCCTCGACGACCCGGCCCACGCCCCGCAGCGCCCCCCCGGGGACGCCGAACATGGGTCGGGGCAGGCCGGCGCCGTCGGCCAGCAGCTCGAGGATGTGGCGGATGGGCGCCGCTTCCGGTCCGCCGAGGAGGTAGACCCCGTCGCCCCGCTCGCTTAGGAGCAGCAGAGCCCGCACCAGGTCGTCGACGTGGACGAGGTGGACCCGGTTCTGGCCGTCGCCCGGGAACCACCGGACGTGGCGGAACAGCAGGCGGGCGACCCGGGCCAGCATCCCGTCGGCGTCACCCGGCCCGTAGACGATCGTGGAACGGGCGACGACGCTGCTCCCGGTGAGCCGGGCCCGGACCAGGTCCTCGGCCGCCAGCTTGGCCCGGCCGTAGGCGGACGACGGCTGCGGGGGCGTGCCGTGGTCGGCGGGCCAGGCCTGGTCCCACCCGTAGACCGAGGTGGAGCTCAACAGCACCAGCCGGGCGTCGGGTTCGACGGCCTCCAGCAGCCGGGCCGTCCCGTCGACGAAGGTCGCCTGCAGCTCGGCCGGCGAGCCCCGGTAGTCGCCGCCCAGGTGGTACACCAGGCCGCAGCCCCGGGCCGCCTCCCGCAGGCTGTCGACGTCGGACAGGTCGCCGAAGGCCACCCCGACCCCACCCTCCCGGGCCGACAGGGCCAGCACCCGGGCCGCGGCCTCCTCCGAGCGCACCAGGACCCGCACCGGCCGGCCGGCCGCGGTCAGCGCCCGCACCAGGTGGGAGCCGATGAAACCCGATCCGCCGGTGACGAGGACCACCGCCGAGCCCGGCCCGTCCCCGCTGCCCCCGATCCCGTTGCTCAGGAGTCCCCGCTCCCGACATCGGCCGCCACCTGGTGAGGTACCTTCGCCGGCTTCCTCACCAGGCCGACCGCGATCCGCGACGCCGCCCCCGGCTCCACCAGCAGGTTGGTGTAGGCGGCGTTGGCCAGGGGGCAGGCGCAGCGGCGCTCCCGCATCCACGTGCGGAACTCCTCGGCCGCGGGCGAGAACCAGACCTTGCGGAAGTCGAAGTCGTGGTCACGCAGGTTGCCGAAGGAGCGGGCCAGCACGCAGCACGACCAGACGTCGCCGTCGGCCCCGATGTGGACGGAGAGGAACCCGGCGTGGCAGACGGGCATGGCGGTGGCGTCGCCGTCGAGGAAGCGGACCACCCGGCCGTAGTACTCGTCCCGCACCGAGCGGGCCATCTTGGCCACCGCCCCCTGGGCCGCCTTCTCGTTCTCCCGCACCGCGGCCGCGGCCCGGGCGAAGCCGGAACCGCCGGGCGTGATGCCGGTGCCGATGGTCTGCAGCTCGACCCGTTCCTCGGCCGGCTCGGCGATGTAGGAGTCGGCCCCCAGCTTGGACAGCCCCTGGGAGATCTCGGGGAAGTCGGCCACGTTGGCGTTGGAGACGACGGTGTGGACGCCGACGGTGAGGTTCGTCAGCCCGAGGGCCCGCAGCCCGGCCAGGGTGTTCATGAGCCGGTCGTAGGAGCCGGCCGCCCCCCGCAGCACGTCGTGGCGCTCGGGGATGTGGTGGTCGACGCTGAGGTTGACCACCAGCTGGATGTCGGGATTGGCGGTGCAGATCTTCTCCACCCCGTTCACCACCCGGTCGGTGAACCACCCGTTGGTGGGGATGTTCACCACCGCCGGCCGGCAGTGGCTGGACCGCGGACCCGATGATGTCGGGCAGGTCACCCCGCAGAAAGGGCTCGCCCCCACTGAAGGTCATCCACGCCGGGGCCCGGCCCAGGGACTTGAAGACCCGGGTCCACTCGTCGGCCTCGAGCTCCTTGACCTTGCGGTCGTAGACGTTGCAGCTCAGGCACTTGAAGTTGCACCGGAAGTTGGTGCTGACGGTGACGTTGACCGGCAGGAGCCGGGGCTGGCCCTTCGAGCGCCAGGAGCTAGCGGCCGCGAGGGCGTAGCCCGTTCGGGCCAGCCGGGCCGCCCTTGGTGCTCTTGACCATCGCCCAGACAACGTTCTCCCTCCCCTTGAGGTAGTCGAGGCGGGCCAGGAGACGGGCGGTCGCCTCCAGGGCCACGGTGCCCGCGGTCAAGGCTAGCGGTCGCGGCCGGCGGCGTTCGGGTTCATCGGTCAGGTCCCGCCAGAGCTCGCCCAGCAGAAGTCCCAGGTGGAGGCTGGGGACCGAGTAGTGCTCCCGGCGGCGCAGCCAGAGATGCCCGGTGTGGATCTGGCGCCGCTGGCGGACGAAGTCGGCGACCGTGCACGGTCCCCGGTTGGCCACGATCGCCTCCGGGACGTACTGCGCCGTCCACCCGCTGGTCTCCAGGAGGGCCTGGAAGCAGGCCTCGTCGACCGACGTGCGGGGGAGGGCGACGACCGCCTCGGCCCGGATGGCGATCATCTCGCCCAGCTTGGGCTGGTGGAGGGCGACCCGGTGGTGGAGGCGCCAGAGCAGGTGGGAGGCGTGGCCCATGGCCGTCGACGGCGGGTTGTCGGGCATGACCCGGCCGCCGGCCAGGCCCACGCCGGGCTGGGCCAGGGCGTCGACCAGCTTGCCGATGGCCCCCGGCTCGGGGAGGACGTCGCCCGACACGATCACCACGTAGGGGTGGCGCAGGCGCTCGATGCCGAAGTTGATGGCCGCCGCCTTGCCCGTACGTACGGCCTCCACGTAGAGCTGCACCCGGGCGTCGGCCTTCGCCGTCTCCGACACGAGGGGGACGGTGTCGTCGGTGCACCCGCTGGCCACGACCACCACGTGGGCCACCCGGGGCTCGGCCAGGATCCGGCGCAGGAGGGGGCCGATGGTGCCCCCGTCGTTGTGGGTCGGGATCAGGACGGTGATCAGGGCCAGGCCCGGCTTAGAGTCGGCGACCGCCCCGTCGCTCGCGACCGATCCGTTGCTCGCCACCGATCCGCGGCCCGCGGCTGACCCGTTCGGGGGTGCGGATCCGTTGGCGTGGGCCGACCCGTTCACGGAGGCGCCCGATCCGTTCGAGGGGGCGAAGCCAATCACGGATGGGGCGGACCCGTTCGAGCCGGCGGAGCGGTTCAGGGGTTCGGCGGGCGGCGGCGCGGCCGGTCGATGTTCGACCGGTGCGTCGGTTCGCTCGTCCAAGGCCGGCCCCCCCTCGCCCTTCTCTATCCCGCCGGCCGACTGCGGGCCGTCCCCCGGGCTCGCGGGGGGAGCATAACCTCCCAGCGTGCGCCGCCCGAAGATTCCCCTGGCGGCGCTCGCCCTGCTGGTGGCGGTGGCGGCCACGATCCTTCTCCCGGGCCCGGTCCGGGCCCAGCCCACGACCTGCCCCGCGCCGGGCGAGGACGCGGCCTCCGTCTCCATCGCCACGCCTGAGGCAGGAGCGGCCGTCGGCGGGCCCCGGGTCGAGGTCACGGGGCGGGCCGAGGGTCCTACGTCGATCTTCCAGGTCGAGCTGTTCGTCGGCGACAGCCGGAAGGACTTCATCGTCCTCGACCCCCCGGCCGAAGCGGCCGACTTCATCCTGGTGTGGGATGCCTCCAATGCCCGGGGCGGTCCGTCCGCCCTCCATGTCGTGGCCTGCGGGGGCACCACCGAGTTCGGGCGGCTGGTCCGAGGTTCGGCGTCGGTCGAGGTGCAGGTCGAGGCGCCCGCTGAACCCGGAGCCACCAGGACGCTGGTGGAGTCCGAGGATGACACCCCTCGCCAGCGGCCGTCGCTGGTGGCGGGAGCAGTGATCGCGGTGCCGGCCATCGCCGGCCTCGTCTACGCCATGGGCCGACGGCGCACCCCCACTCGTGACTGGTCGACCCGTGGCCCGTCGTGAGGACATGACCCTGACGCCACCGACGCCTGTCCCGCCCGGTCCCGGCCGTCGGCGGGGCCCGGCCGGGGACGACCCGTGGGTGGCCAATCCTTGGATGGAGGACCGCCTGGCCCGGCTGGGCGCGGGCGCGGGGGTGGTGCTCGACCTGGGCTGCGGACGGGGCTACTGGCTGCGGCGCATGGCCCGGTCCGGGCTCACGCCCATCGGCGTCGAGTACGACCCGGCGCGCGCCGCCGAGGCGGGCCTCCAGGCCCCGGTGGCGGCGGGCGACGCCGAACACCTCCCGCTCCGGACGGGGTCGGTGGGCCTGGTCTGGTCGCTCCACGTCCTGCACCACCTGCCCGATCCGGCGGCGGTGCTGTCCGAGGTGCGCCGGGTCCTGCGCCCCGGCGGCCACCTGATCGTGGCCGAGACGGTGGAGGATCATCCCCTCATCCGCCTGGGCCGGGCCGTCCACCCCCATTGGGACGGGGTGGGGGTGCACTCACGGTTTCGGTCGTCGACCCTTCTTCGGCTTCTTGGCGACAACGGTTTCGACCTCCTCGATGTCCGCCAGCACAGCCTCGTCTCCTTCGCCGCCTGGGCCCTCCCGTTCGGCGACCGGCGGGCCTGGTCCGCCCTCGTCCGGCTCGAGAGCCGGCTCCCCGACCGGTTCAACCGCTGGGGCGCCCATCTGGAGTGCGTCGCCCGTCCGGCCTGACCGCCGCCGTCGCATCCAGGCGAAGACCGCCACGCCGAGCAGCGTGGAGAAGGTGATGAAGCGTCCCACCGCGGCCGCCACCGGACGCTGGTAGGTGAGGGTCACCACGTGCTGGCCGGCGGGGAGCGAGACGCCCACGAAGGCCCCGTCGGCCTCGAAGACGGGCACGCCCTTCCCGTCGACCGTCGCCGACCAGCCCGGGTAGTACGTCTCGGCCACGACCAGCAGCGAGGGTAGGGAGCCGTTGGTCTCCACCCGCCACCGCCCGGGCCCGGGCCGGGTGGCGGTGCTCCTCGTACCGGGCGGGCTGGCCGGCAGCAGGCGGTCGTAGATGGGCACGAAGGCGGCCTGCTGGCCCTCGATCAGGCGGCCGTCGATGACGAGGTTGGCCGGGTGGCCGTCCCGCGTGGGGCCGGTGAGGATCTTCGTCTCCAGCGTCTCGAGGCACGATCCACAGCTGAGGACGAACGCGTACCGCCGCCCGGCCGACTCAGCGATGGGATCGAAGGTGAAGGTGGTCAGGCCGTACTCGTCGATCCCCACCGCCTGGCCCCGCGACAGCTCCGGGCCGAGCGTCCGGCCGTCGTCGCCGACCTCGTACAGGGCCAGCTCGGCCCGGTCGGCCAGCCCGTCCAACCACACCGCCATGCCCCGCAGGCCGTTGGCCAGCGACTCGTGGATAGCCCCCACCTCCTGGCCCCGGATGGGCTCGAAGCTCACCCCGGCGAAGAACGCCCCGAGCCAGGGATCGATCCCGCAGGCGACGGCCACCTCGCCGGCCATGGGACCGAGGTCGGCGATCGCCTCCGGCTCGCAGGGCGATGCCGCCGGCACCGCCGCGGTCGGCAGGCCCTCGAAGCGGCTGGTGAGGGACTTCGGCCCGCTGACGACGCCCACATTGCGGGCGGCCAACGACGTGGCCAGGAGAGGTGTGAGGTCGGCGTCGTCGACCACCACCACCTGCTCGTAGGTCCGCACCATGGGCAGGGTGCGGGGGTTGCGGAGGAGCAGGACGTCGGTGACCGCCTCCTCCGGCGTCCCGGTGGCGCTGGTGCGCTCGACGGCCAGGTAGCCGGTGGCGGACAGGCCGTAGGCCGCCTCCCGGAACCCGGCGGGGCCGACGTAGGTCTCGCCTGTGAGTCGCCAGAGGTGCACCCCCGCCACCGGGTGGGGCCACCCGACGCTCGTCTGGCGCCCGGTCTCCAGCAGCTCGGTCACCGTCCGGGGGTCGAGGTAGGAGGCGTTGACCCGGGTGCCGTCGCCGGCCGCCACCAGCTCGGTGGCCAGCCGGTCGTAGGCGCCGTTGGCGGGCGGGGGGTGGATCCGGAAGAAGGAGCTGTAGGGGAACACGTCGATGGCGAAGGCGACCACCACC
This sequence comes from uncultured Acidimicrobiia bacterium, assembly GCA_963765955.1. Taxonomy (GTDB): domain Bacteria; phylum Actinomycetota; class Acidimicrobiia; order Acidimicrobiales; family AC-14; genus JAXDMK01. The sequence goes on along the minus strand of CAVXYA010000002.1, from coordinate 1,377,217 downwards.
GCCACCGCCAGCGCCGACGACCGGAGCAGGCGGGCGTGGGGGCGGTGGACCGCAGCCCAGCGGGACACGAAGGTGATCGGATAGGCCGCCCCCAGGGCCAGCCCGAGGGGAGCGACGACGTAGAACCGGGGGAACCGGAGGGTGGCCAGCAGGGGGACGACCGCCTGCAGGCTCACGAAGGGGGTGACGAAGGGGAACGCGACCAGCGCCGCCACCGCCCCCGCCAACACGAAGCGGTGGGTCTTGCCCAGGTGCATCCGCCGCAGGTAGCCGCCGACGGCGAGGCCGGCGGCCGCACCCACCGGGATCAGGGCCAGCCACTGCTGGCGCAGGGCCGGGCCACTGGCGGCCAGCGAGACGCCGCCCGTCGACATCCACACGCCGAAGAGGGCGACCAGGAGCACCGTGGCCAGCGCCGGCTCCCCCTCGCGGCGGGCCACGATCACCAGGGTCACCAGGGAGAGCAGGATGCAGACCCAGCTCAGGTAGAAGAAAGCGGGGAGCAGGCCGGGCGTGTGGAAGCCCATGGTGCCCTCGAGGCCGCCCGAGCGGTGGAAGAAGACCCCGATCTCGCGGCTGACGAGCGCCGCGCTCCCGTTGAAGTACAGCTCGCCCCGCACCAGCTCGGGGGGCGAGAGCACGAACCACCGGCCGATGGCGAGGAAGGGGACCAGCCAGTGGGCGATGGCGCCCAGGGCGATCCCGCCCACCACCGCCGACCGCCCCACCAGCTGGCTGGCTCGGGTGGGCGAATGGCCGGAGTAGGCCCGGCGCAGCTCGCCCAGCACGAGCAGGAGGCAGAGGAGGGCGAGGGCGTAGGCCAGCTCGGCCTGGTGGAGGATGGCGAAGGCGGCAGTCAGGCCGGCGAACACGAGGAAGCCGGCGCCGTCGCCCCGCAGGCCCCGCCGCATGCTCCAGATCAGCCAGGGGATGGCGGCCACCACGCCGGCCGCGGTCTCCGACCCACCCAGCGCGCCATGGGCGATGGCCAGCGGGTGGAGGGTGTAGACGATGGCCGCGACCAGGCAGGCCGGGGTCCGGCCCCAGAGGGAGCGGGCCAGCACGTAGGTGCCGACGCCACCCGCCACCTGCAGGACGAGGATGCCGATCTTGATGGCCGCGTCGGCCCCCGTCACCGACGCCAGGGGCACGAGCAGCATCGTCGGGAACGACGGGGCCAGAGCCCACGGCGGCGCCCCCGCCCACATCTCCGGGAACCAGTAGGGCACCCGGCCCAGGGCGTCGGCGTACCCGGTGGCCAGCCGGAGGTAGAGGGCGTTGCCCGGCCCGTCGATGACGAGCGCGCCGCGGGTCCAGAGCTGGGAGAAGGCGGCCATGACCACCGAGAGCAGGGCCGTCACCGCCGCCACCGGATGGCGCTCCACCCGGCCGGCCAGTCCCGGGCGGACGGGAAGGCCGGGTTGTTCGGGCGGGTCGTTCGCCGGCCCGGTCGCAGGCGGGGCCGGCGGGGGCGGTGGGGCCGGTCGCGCCGAGGCGGGCGTGGTGGCGTACCCCAGCCGCCGGCGGATCCCTTCGACGGCGGGTATGGGGCTCATCGGGAAGGGCCAGCCTTGCGCGTGGCCGTCGGCGGCGGCAAACGTAGGCTGGCCGGGCGACCGGAACAGCACCGCCGAGGCACGAGCGACGCACCAGAGAAGGACGACAGTGATCCACAGGGGAGAATCGTGAGCACCGAGGGTCCGGTTTTCCGTTGGCTCGACGACGAGGACGACGAGGGCGGCGCCGGCGAGGGCGACGAGGGACAGGTGCTGGTGGCGGTCATCGGCCCCGGCCCCGAGGTCACCGAGCTCGTGCTCCACGGGCCCGGCGAGGGGGAGTCGGTCACCCATCGGGTGCCTCGGCCCGTCACCGTGGCCCAGGCCCGCAACCAGGCCATCAACTACGCCAGCGACATGTGGTTCGACGGGGTCGTGCTGCTCTCGGGCCCGCTGCCGCCGTGGCCCCTGGCCTCCCGCCTGTGGGCGGTGGCGGCGGCCGACCCTGCCATCGCCATGGTGACCGGCCTCGAGTCCCATTCGGCCGGGGGCGCCCGCAGCTGGGTGGCGGCCCAGCTGGCGGAGGAGTTCGGTACCGAGGCGATCGACATCCCCGCCCCCAATCCCGACTGCTTCCTCGTCACCATGGCCGCCATCCGCAGCATCGACGTGTTCGACCTCAAGTTCCCCAAGGGGGGCGAGATCGACTGGGCGCTCAAGGCCCGCAAGGCCGGGCTGCGGGTGGTGGCCGCCCCCGCCGTTCCCCTGGGAGGACCGGCCACCGCCCCGCCCGAGGGCATGGTGCTGTTCCGCCACCCGTCGTTCATCAAGGACCAGAAGGGGTTCTGGGCGTCGGGCCAGGTCGAGGCGGCCCAGGCCCGGGCCGCCACCGCCCTGGTACGGGCCGCAGCCAGCTCGATCGGCTACACGGTCGACATCACCACCCAGCCCCGGCCGATGATCACCCATGACTCCCTGGCCCGGGTGAGCCTCCAGCCCGAACCGGCCTCCACTGTCGACATCCGCTTCGCCGGGCTCCAGTCCACGGTCGAGGTGGGGGAGGGCGACCCGGCCGACGTCCTCGAGCTGGCATTCGGCCGGCTGGCGGAGAAGGTCGTCATCTACGACCGTGGTTCCGTCGCCGACCGGCTGACCGACGCCTGGAGCTTCAGCGGCGTCCCGGTGGACGACCGCACCGCGACCTCCTGAGCCCGCAGCCCTCGTGGGGAATATGGAACGGCTGGAGGCGATCGTCGCCCGCCTCCCCGAGGCGGAGCGGGTCGACATCGCCGAGTGGGGCGACCATCCCACCTTCCGGGTCAGGGGGAAGAACTTCGTCTTCTCCGACCAGGAGGCCCGCAACCTGAGCCTCAAGCTGCCCAAGGAGGAGGCGGCGGCCGTGGTCGCCACCGACGCCGACGTGCACCCCGCCGGCTACGGGCTCGGCCGCCACGGGTGGGTGGCTCTCGACCTCGCCCCCGACGCCGACGACGACCGCTGGCGGATGGTGGAGGAGTGGGTGCGCAGCTCCTACGTCCTGGTGGCGCCCAAGCGGCTGGCCCGCACCGTCCTCGATGAGGACGAGCGAGCCCACTGACGCCCCGGAGGCGGCCCCGGCCTCGCACCCGCCGAACAGATGGCGCGGACGGTCCCTGGGAGGTGCCACCTGTGGCAACCGCTCGCCGGACCGGCTCGCACCCGGCGAACAATGGCGCGGACGGTCCCGTAGAGGGACCACCTGTGGCAATCGCTCGTCCGACGGCTCCCTCCCGACGAACGGATGGCGCGCCCGGTCCCTGTGAGGGACCACCTGTGGCAACCGCTCGTCGGACCCGACGATCACGCGTCCGCAGCCGGGTCGACCTTGCGGGCTCGGCTGGGGGCGACGCGGGGCGGCTCGCCCGGCATCTTGGGGTAGACGGGCGGCCATGGGGCGTCGAGCAGCCCGGCGGCCTTGTCCCGCTCGTGGAGGGCGAGGAGAGGCTCCAACGACTGGGGGTTGGCGGTCATGGCCGCCCACGGGTCGCCCCCGGCGGCCACCCGGGCGGGCACGTTGGCGATGGTGAGGGCGTCGGGGTGGACGTCGTCGAGCTCGTCCCACTCGAAGGGGGTCGACACGTTGGCGCCGGGCCGGGCCCGCACCGACCACGCCCCGAAGATCGTCTTGTGGGGCGCGTTCTGGTTGAAGTCGACGAAGACCCGCGTGCCCCGCTCCTCCTTCCACCAGGCGGCGGTGATGAGGTCGGGCCGCCGCCGCTCCAGCTCCCGGGCCACGGCCACCGCCGCCGACCGCACCTCGTACGACGTCCACCTCGGCTGCAGGCGGACGTAGACGTGGATGCCCTTGTTGCCGGTGGTCTTCGGCATGCCCACCACCCCCACGCTCGTCGAGCAGGGCCTTCACCTCGCGGGCCGCCTCCTGCACCATGGGGAAGGTCACCCCCGGGGTCGGGTCGAGGTCGATGCGCAGCTCGTCGGCGTGCTCGGGGTCGGCCGCCTTCGACGGCCACACGTGAAAGCCCAGGCAGGCCAGGTTGACGGCCCACACCACGTGGGCCAGGTCGGCCACCACCAGGGCCTGGGACGTGGTGCCGTTGGGGGTGCTCACGATGGTGGTCTCCAGCCAGTCGGGCCGGTTCTCGGGCACCCGCTTCTGGAAGAACGACGAGCCCGCCGGCCCCGTTGGGGAAGCGCTGCAACAGCACCGGCCGCCCGCCCATGGCCGCCAGCAGCGGCCCCTCGACCGACTGGTAGAACCGGACCAGGTCGAGCTTGGTGTCGCCCCGCTCGGCGAAGAACACCTTGTCGGGGTGGGTGACCACCATCTCCCGCCCCCCCGCCTCGACGACGACACCGTCCTCGGCCACCGGACCGACGGTAGCGGCCGCGGTGCCCGGGGCTAGCCCTCCTTGGCCAGGGGCTCCGAGCCGAGGTCGGCCACGTCGGCGGACTTGCGGCGCCGGAAGGTGACGTTGTCGCCGAGCTGGCGGACCTTGGGATCGGGGCGCTCGGGGCGGGGCGGGCTCTTCCGCATGAACCGCCTCCAGCCCGACACGAGCCCGAGCCGGTAGGCGATGTAGCCCGACCACCCGGGGATGATCGAGAAGTCCATGAAGCGCAGGTGGTCGATGCAGCGCTTGGCCATGTAGACGGTGCGCAGGACCATCGCCGCCCGGGGATATTCCTTCTGGGGGTGGCGCTGCCCTGCACCCGGCGCAGGAGGCGGTCGAAGAGCCAGCGGGGGGGCCGGCGCACGGCGAGGATGTAGAGGACGAGGTTGGCCACGCGGGGAGGCAGGTGGGTCAGCCCGTAGTTGGCCGAGATCTCCTCCAGGTCGACGCCCCGCTCCTTCATGGCCTTCTCCAACTCGGTGTTGGGGATGACCTTGAGGGAGTAGATGAACAGGGTGAACGGCCGGGGCATGGCGTAGAGCAGCTCGAGCGTGTCGACGACGTCCTGCTTCGTCTCGATCGGGTTGTCCATGATGATGTCGAAGGCGGCGGGGATGTGGTACTTCGGGGCGAACGAGGTGATGACCCGGCCCGCCTCCAGGATCCGCTCCGGCGGCGTGGGCCGCTTGTAGAAGTCGAGGATCGCCTGGCTGCCGCTCTGGATGCCCATCCGGACCCGGTTCATGCCGGCCCACGTGAGGATCTCGAACTTCTCCTGCTTCACGTAGTTGGGGATGACCCCGTACACCGCGAAGGGGATGTCGAGCTCGGCCTTCCACAGCTCGGCGAACGTCTCCAGCTCCCGGTAGGGGATGGCCATGAAGCTGTCGTCGTGGAAGCTGACCTGGCTGACGTGGCCCAGCCGCGACCGCACGTCCTTGACCTCGTCGACGATGTAGCGGGCGCTCGGGTGGCGGATCTTCTTGTACAGCGGGTCGTTGGCGATGAACTTGGTGTTGCCGCAGAACGAGCAGTGGAAGGGGCAGCCGATCGACCACAGGGTGGTGTAGCCGAGCCCGTCGTTGGCCAGGTAGTCGCCCAGCTTGGCCGGCTTGAAGCCCTCGCCCTGGCGGTAGATCTTCTCGCTCTGCCCGTACTGGGGGAAGGGGAGGGTCTCCATCTCCTCGGCCGTCATGAGAGGCCGGAAGCCGTTGCGGACGACGTTGCCGTCGCGCTTGAACCAGAAGTTCTCGAGGTGGGTGTAGTCCCGCCCGTCGCCCAGCCGGTGGTAGAGCTCCTCGAAGGCGAACTCGCCCTCGCCGGTGCAGATGGCGTCGACGTCGGCCAGGATGGCGTCCTCGGGGTGGATGATCGGGTGGATGCCGCCCCAGAGGATGAAGGTCGACCTGTCGAGCTCACGCAACCGGGTGACGATGCGCCGGGTGAGCTCGGAGTAGCCCGTCATCGAGGAGAAGCCGACCAGGTCACTGCCGGCCAGGTCGTGGGCGATCTCGTCGATCTCCACGTCGCCCAGCTCGCCCTTGCCGCCGACGGTGCCCTTGATGCTGTTCTTCACGCTGCGGTAGCGCCGCGTCGTCACGTAACAGGCCTCGGTGTCCTCGTTGAGGCGAGACACGTAGGAGGCGATCTTGCGGAACCCACAGGAGGTGATGCCATCCTCCAGGGAAACGAGCTTGACCTTCACGCGGGCACCTCCGGGTGACGAAGCTGAACGGCGCCGGGCAGCGCTGCCTCCCGTTCGTCAAACGCGAAGAATCCAGGCTATCGCAAGGCCCCCGTCCGTTCACCATCCCGGTCGTCCGCTCCGGGCGGGCGAGGCCGGCGGGGCCGGGTGAGGCGCAGGAGGCGGCCTGGTGACTGCCTGGTAGCGTCGGACGCCATGGCCGTCGCAGGGATGGACGAGCTCCTGCGCTCGCGCGAGCTCACCGCGAACCTGGTGCGGCGAGACCTCAAGGTCCGCCACCGGGGCACCTTCCTGGGCATGCTGTGGTCGCTGACCACGCCCCTGCTCCTGGTCGGCCTCTACTACTTCATCTTCACCTACATCTTCAAGGTCAAGACGGTGCCCGACGCGGTGCGGTCCGATGGCACGGTCGTGCCCTTCGCCATCTTCTTCTTCGGGGGACTGGTGGTCTGGAACCTGTTCGCCAGCGCGGTGGGAGGGTCCACCGGCAGCATCATCGGGTCCGGCTACCTGCTCAACAAGGTGTACTTCCCCCGGGCCGTCCTGCCCCTGAGCACGGTGCTGTCGTCCCTTGTCACCTGCGCATTCGAGATGTCCGTCCTACTCGCGGCCACCCTGGTGTTCGTCGGCCTGCCCAACGCCCAGATCCTCTGGCTGCCGGTGATCGTGCTCGTGGCGGTGGTCCTCGCCTTCGGCCTGGCCCTGCTGCTCTCCGCCATCACCGTGTTCCTGCGCGACGTGGCCCACTTCATCGGCGTGTTCCTCCAGCTCTGGTTCTGGGGGACCCCGATCATCTACTCGATGTCGTTCGTGCAGACCAATAGCCCGGGAATGGTCCGCGCCCTCGAGCTGAACCCCATGACCGGGGTGGTGGTCTCGTTCCGGAACGTGGTCCTGCTGAACCGCCCGCCCGACTACAAGCTGCTGGTGTACGACGGCGCGGTGGCCCTGGTGGCCCTGTTCGTGGGCGCCCGCGTCTTCGGCCGCTACCAGAAGATGTTCTCGGAGATCGTGTGACGGACCCTCATGAGTGATGTCGCGATCCGCTGCGACGGGGTGTGGAAGAGCTACCGCATCTACCACCAGCGGGCCCACACCCTGAAGGAGAAGGTCCTGTCCCGGGCCCACCGCTACGAGGACTTCTGGGCCCTCAAGAACATCGACCTGGAGGTGCCCACCGGCACCACCCTGGGGGTGATCGGGCCCAACGGCTCGGGCAAGTCGACGCTGGCCAAGACCATGGCCAAGATCCTCAACCCCAACAAGGGGACAGTGACGGTCAACGGCAGCATCTCGCCCTTGCTCGAGCTGGGCACCGGCTTCCACCCCGAGCTGACGGGCAAGGAGAACGTCTTCCTGGCCAGCTCGGTGATGGGCCAGACCAAGCGCGACGTCGAGCGCCGCTACGACTCGATCGTCGACTTCGCCGGCATCGAGCAGTTCATGGACATCCCGGTGAAGAACTACTCCAGCGGGATGTACGCCCGGCTGGCGTTCGCGGTGGCCATCAGCGTCGAGCCCGACATCCTCATCGTCGACGAGGTGCTGTCGGTGGGCGACGAGAGCTTCCAGCTCCGCTGCTGGGAGCGCATCACCGAGCTGCGCACCGAGGGCCGCACGATCGTGCTGGTGTCGCACAGCCTGCCCACGGTGCACACGCTGTGCTCGCAGGCGATCTGGCTGGAGGACGGGGCGGTGAAGGAGGCGGGCACCGCGGCCGACGTGGTGGGCGCCTATCTGGCCGGGGTCCACTCCGACATCGCGGAGAAGGCGATGGAGGCCACCGGCGGGCGCCACGGTACGGGCGAGGCCGAGATCACGGGCGTGGCCTTCGTCGACGGCGACGGCGTGGAAAAGCCGTTCTTCCACACCGGCGACCCGTTCACCATCCGCCTCCACTACAAGGTCCACGACCTCGACGCCAAGCTGGTCTGCGGCATCGCCGTCTACCGGGCCGACAACCAGGCCTACATGTTCGGCCAGAACTCGGCCGGGGCGGGCGTCGAGCTGGCGTCGTCGGGCGAGGGCACGGTCGAGCTGGTCGTCCCCTCGCTGCCCGCTGCTGCACGGCAGCTACCTGGTCACCCTCGCCCTCCACGACCCGACCGCCACCCGCGTCTTCGACTTCTACGACCGGAAGCACTCCTTCGGGGTGCGCGACCACCCCGACCTCCCCGTCGAGGGCGGGATGTTCCACGTGCCCGCTCACTGGCGGGCCTCGACCGCCTCGGGTGCCGATGTCGAGGTAGCGGTCTGATGCGCCGGGGCTCCGACGTGAACGTGATGATGACGAGGGTGGAGACGGCCCTGGCCCGCGCCGCCCGAGCCCGCCGCCGGGCGGACGGTGCCGACGGCGACGGTCCCGAGGGCGAGAGCGCCTCGCCGGGCCCGATCTACGTGTTCCCCGAGGGCGACAACGACCTGGGCATCGCCTTGCTCCGAGGCCCGGCCGACGTCCAGGTCGAGTTCCCGTCGGGCTCCGACCGCCCGGTCATCGGGCCGGTCATCCGGTTCGGCAAGCGCCTGGTGCGGCGGGGCCTGCGGTGGTACGTGGCCCCGATCATGGAGCAGCAGAGCCGCTTCAACCACAGCCTGCTCGACCTGATCGAGCGGCTGCGGCTGGAGAACGAGCGCCTCCGGGAGGAGGTGGAGTCGCAGGTCAAGGACGTGCGGGACGACGGGTGAGCGACGAATCGGTCAGCGATGAGCCTTCGCCGCGTCCTCCCGTGGCGGTCGTCATCCTCACGTGGAACGCCCTGGCCTTCACCAAGCGGTGCCTGGCCGCCCTCCAGGAGCGCACCGACCACCCCGCCTGGCGGCTGATCGTCGTCGACAACGGCAGCACCGACGGCACCGTCGAGTGGCTGCGGGAGCAGGACTGGCTGACCCTGGTCGAGAACGCCACCAACCTGGGCTTCACCAAGGGCTGCAACATCGGCATCGCTGCCTGCCGGCCGGACGAGGACGTCGTGCTCATGAACAACGACGTCGATGTCGTCGACCGGGCGTGGCTGACCAAGCTGCAGGACACCGCCTACGCCGACGAGACCACCGGCGTGGTGGGCTCCCGCCTCGTGCACCAGGACGGCACCGTCCTGCACCTGGGCGCCTACATGCAGCCCCTGACGATGATGGGCCAGCAGGTCGGCGGCTACGAGCTCGACGTCAACCAGTGCTCCCGCGACCGCCAGGTGGAGACCGTCGTGTTCGCCCAGGCCTACCTCCGCCGCAACTGCCTCGACCAGGTGGGCGCCCTCGACGAGGACCTGTTCGCCTACTTCGAGGACAGCGACTACTGCCTGCGGGCCATCCGGGCCGGGTTCGGCGTGGTGGTGGCGGGCGGGGTCACGTCGGTCCACCACCAGAGCGCCAGCACCCGGGCCAACAACGTCGACTTCTGGACGGTCTACGAGCGCTCCCGGCGCACGTTCACCCGCAAGTGGGCCCGGTACCTCGAACATGACCGCTACGAGGGCCGGGCCGTGTGGCACTCGGTGATGCACCAGCCCATGGGCTACGCCATCCAGTCCCGGCACCTGATGACGGCCCTCCACTTCAAGAACATGAAGCTGTCGTTCCGCAACGCCTACGGCGACGCCGAAGCCCCCACCGGCGACCTGCTGCTCGACGACATCTGCCGCCGCCAGTCACCGTCGGGCGTCCCCCAGGTGGCGTTCTGCCAGGCCGACGCCTTCGGCCGGGTCACCGGCACCGCGGCGAGGGTCGGCTGGTCGATGCTGGAGGTCACCGGCCTGCCCCGGACGTGGGTCGACGGCTGCAACTCGATGGACGAGGTGTGGGTGCCCTCGTCGTTCAACGTGGAGACGTTCCGGGCCAGCGGGGTGACGGTGCCGATCCGGGTCATGCCCCTGGGCGTCGATGTCGACTACTTCCATCCCGGGATCACCGGCTACCGGCCGTCGACCCGCTTCACCTTCCTGTCGGTGTTCGAGTGGGGCGAGCGCAAGGCGCCGGAGGTCCTGCTGCGGGCCTTCGCCGAGGAGTTCAAGGAGTCGGAGGACGTGCTCCTGCTGCTCTCCGTGGCCAACCGTGACCCGCAGGTCGACATCCAGCAGCAGATCGACGCCCTCGGGCTGGGACCGTCGGCCCCCATCGTGGTCATGCCCAACGCCCGCTTCACCGGGCCCCAGATGGGCTCGCTGTACCGGTCGGCCGACTGCTTCGTGCTCCCCAGCCGGGGCGAGGGCTGGGGGATGCCGGTGCTGGAGGCGATGGCGTGCGGCCTCCCGGTGATCGCCACCCGGTGGAGCGGCCCGGCCGACTTCCTGCACGACGGCGTCGGCTTCCCCCTCGAGCCGGCCCGCCTGGTGCCGGCCGAGGCCCGCTGCCCGTACTACGCCGGCTTCGAGTGGGCCGATCCCGACGTCGACCAGCTGCGCTCGCTCATGCGCACCGTCTTCGAGGACCCGGGTGCGGCCCGGGCCAAGGGGATGGCGGCGGCGACCGAGGTGGCGTCCCGGTGGACGTGGGAGCACGCCGCCGAGAAGGTGCGGCGCCGGCTGCTCGAGCTCCAGTGACCGGCGGGGGCCCGGCGCGGGTGCCCTGCCCTGCGTGCGGCGACCTCGGGACGGGGCCGAGCCGGGCCGTTCCCGACCACGAGTACGGGATGGACTTCGTCGCCACCTACGTGGCCTGCGCCGGCTGCGGCACCCTCCGTCAAGACCCGATGCCGTCGCCGGCCGAGCTGGCCGCGTTCTACCCGTCCGATTACCACAGCCAGACCGGCCAGGGGCTGCCCGGACGCCTCCGGCACCGGGCCCGGTTCCGCCGCTTGGCCCCCCTGATCGGGGACGGGCCGGTGTTCGACTACGGCTGCGGCAACGGCGACTTCCTCCGCTACGTGGCCCGGCACCGGCCGGGGCCGGAGTACTACGGGTTCGAGATCGCCGACCGGCGGGAGGTCAGCGTGCTCGACGGGGGCGCGGTCACCATCGTGCGGGGCGACCTCGACGACATCTGCTCGGTCCTGCCGCCCTGCCGGCTGATCACCATGAACCACGTCATCGAGCACCTGCCCGACCCCCTGGCGGTGGTGTCGGCCCTGGCCGGAAAGCTGGCTCCGGGCGGGGTGTTCGAGGGCCAGACCCCGGCCGCCGGGTCGCTCGAGCACCGCCTGTTCCGGGGCGCGTGGAGCGGCTACCACGCCCCCCGCCACACGGTGGTGTTCTCGCCCCGCGGCCTGGCCTGCCTGTTGGCCAAGGCGGGGCTGGAGGACGTGTCGGTCGAGAAGGCGTTCAACCCCGCGGGCACGGCCGTCAGCCTGGCGTCGGTGCCGCAACGCGGGCGGGTCGGGCACATCCGCCGAGGCGGGGCCTCGTGGCTACTGTTTGTGGGGATGGCCACCGCCCTCGCGCCCGTCGACCTGCTCTCGGGTTCGCCCGCCATCGTCGACTTCTCCGCCCGCCGGCCCGGGTCCGCCGGGTGACGCCTCCGTCGGTGTCGCCGGCCCCCGAGTCGGCGACCGCCGAGGCGGCGACCGCCGAGGCCGCGACCGCCGAGGCCGCGACCGCCGAGGCCGCGACCGCCGAGCGCCCATGGGTCGCCCGCCGGCGGGACGCCGTGTCCTGGGCCCTGGCCGCGGCGCACCTCGCCCTGGTCTTCTCGGCGGTGCCGGTCGCCGCCGTACTGGGGCCGTCACCCGCCGTCGTGGTCCTGTACCTGTGGTTCGGGCTCACCATGAGCGGGCTGCTCAACCTGATGCACGAGTGCGCCCACCGCCTCGCCTTCCGGCGCCGGGCGTCCAACGACCTCGTCGGCCGCTGGGTGCTCGGGCCCCTCACCCTGGCCGACTTCGACGCCTACCGTCAGCGCCACTGGGCCCACCACAAGAACCTCGGGCTCGACACCGACACCAAGGACGCCTACCTGGTCGAGCTCGGCGGCGGGGGTACGGCCCGGCTGCTGCTCCGGTGCCTCACCCTGCGGGAGGCGGCCCGCAAGGTCACCCACCAGGGCGTGGCCCCGGCGGGCGACGAGCACCCGGTGGCCCGGGGGATGGCGCTGGCCCGCACCGCGGCCGTCCAGGCGGTGGTGGCCGGAGGCGTGCTGGCGGTGGCGGCCGCGGCCCACGACGGGACGGGCGACGTCGTCGCTGCGGCCGCTGTCGCCTACGGGTTCGTCTACCTCTACGGGCTGGGCTCGCTCACCGTCCTCGCCGCCATCCTGCGGGCCATCGCCGAGCACCAGACCGGCGACGACGGCGCCCTCGACGAGGGCCGGGCCGCCCTGCGCAACTTCCGCACCGGACCAGTCAGCCGGCTGGTGTTCGGCGCCTACGGCTTCTCCGACCACGGCACCCATCACCGCCGCCCGTCCGTCCCCCACTACCGCCTGGCCGAGGTCACCGCCTCCCTGGCCTCCGAGGAACCCGCCCTTCGCCCCGATGCCGGCTACCTGGCCACCCTGCGCCGCCTGCGCCGCCCGCCGGGAGCACGGGATGCCCGTGCCCACCTCGGCCTGAGTCAGGCCGGGCCGGGGGAGCCGGCGGGGGCGGCGGTGAGGAACGCGGCCACCGTCCCGCTGAGCTCGGGCGGTGCTCCCGCGGCCCGGGCCGCGGCCTGAAGGGCCAGGTCCCAGAACCCCAGGGCTGCCGTGAGGACGGCGTCGGTCAGGGCCGTCTCCCACGGAATCGACGCCGGCGGGAAGGCGATCTCCCGGCGCACGTAGGACGCGTTGGCCCAGAAGAGCTGGCCGCCGGTGCCGGCGACCGTCGCCGCGTGGTGGGGATCGAAGGTGACCGTGTCGGTGGTGGCGAACCCGGAGATGCCGTCGGGCAGGCCGTAGTGGGCCAGGTCGGCCAGGCGCCACAGCACGAACCCCTGCCCCCGGAGGTAGGCGTCGACATCCGCAAACAGCGGCTGGCCCTCGTAGATCGGGTTGAACTCGACCTCCACCTGCACCACCCGCACCGATTCCAGCGTGGCCTCCGCCCCCCGCAGGATGTCGAGCTCGGACCCCTGGGTGTCGGCCTTGAGGTAGTCGACCCGGTCGATGCCCTCGGCGGCGGTCCAGCCGTCGAGGGTCTGCAGCTCGACCTCGGTCTCGCCGGCGGGGGTGATGACCACCAGCGCGGGCCGGGTCTCGACGAGGGTGGCGTCCGGCGGGTAGAGCGACGAGCACGCCGGTTGCTCGGTCAGGTGGAGGCGGGCCGGGCCCGTCCGACCGCCCAGGGCCACGGGGACGAAGCGGGCGGTCGACGAGTCACCCGCCCGCTCGGTGAGCCGCCGGCACTCCTCCTCATCCGGGTCGAAGCCGATCACGAGGGTGCCGGGCAGCTCGTCCCACAGTGCGGCGGCGCCCCAGCGGCAGCCCACATCGACGACGGTGAGGGGCCTCGGCAGGCAGGCGGCCAGGGCGCGCAGGCAGGGCTCCATCCCGATCGACGACTCAGCCCGAGCCGGACGCCGTTCCCTCCGGGAAGTCGACCATGGCCAGCACCGACGGCAGTTGGTCGGTTCGGGGCTGCCCTGCGGTCGGCGTGGCGGGCAGGAACGTGCCGGTGAGGTAGTCGTCGGCGTCCAGAATCGAGGCCGGGGAGACCTGGCCGCGGTAGGTGAACTCGTCGATGACGTACGGGATCCCGTCGGCCTCGAACAGCGAGGGACCGTTCATCAGCTGGAAGTGCATGTGCGAGGCGTTGGAGTTGCCGGTGTTTCCCAGCTCGGCGATCTTGTCGCCCTTCTTCACCTGGTCGCCGACCTTTACCGTCAGCGAGCCCTTGAGGAGGTGGGCGTACATCGCGTAACGCGCCCCCACCGATGTCCTGGACGATGTGGTTGCCGTCGACGTTCGCGATCGTGAGCTTGGCCGCGAGCACCGGATCGGCGGCCGGAAGGACGCCGGGCGGATTGGCTTCCTCGGTGTCGAGCGTCGCCACCACTGTGCCGTCGGCGACCGCGTAGATCGGCGAGCCGTAGTCGACGTAGCTCTCGTTCCTCGTCCTGTCGCCCACGTACATCTCGCCCTTGTCGTTGACCTGCTTCCAGTCGATGGCGAAGCGCTGGCTGTTCCCGAGCTTCCCGTTCAGCGAGCTGAGCGAGGTGCGGTGGGGCCAGCCGATGTCGCAGCAGCCGTTGAGCGCGATCCAGTTCTTGCCCTTGACCGGCGGACCGATCACCCGAGGGGTGCCCGCGGAGATGTCGAACGGCGCCACCAGGTAGTCGAGAGGTGTGGCCGTGCTGGCCGGCGGCGAAGCCGCGCCGGTGCCGTAGAGATGGTGCAGCACGGCCTCGGGGACCTGCGTCGGCGAGTCGAACACCAGGTCGACGAACACCGCCCGCGACTCCTGAGGCGGGATGGCGGCGTCCGGAGCGTCGGCCGACGGGAGGATGCGCAAACGGTTGCAGTCGCCCGGGGGGCAGGTGGGATCGACGAGCTGCCGGCCCGAGAAGGTGGCGACCACCCGGGCCGGGTCGCGGCCGTCGACGACGTCGATGCGCTCGAGCGTGGCGGGAACCCTCGAGGCGTTCGTGAGCTGCAGGTCGTAGGAGACGTGGAACCGCTGATCGCTCCCGAGGAACGGGAACGTGCCCGTGCTGAGCGGTACGAGCGTCAGCGCGGTGAACGCGTCGGGCACCTTCACCCCCGCCCGCGCACCGGTTCCGCTGGTGGTCTCCGGGCTGTCGGACGACGACGTGGTCGACGAGCACGCCCCGAGGACGAGGACGACCACCGCGAGGGCGAACGAACGGCGCACGTGTGTACCCCCTTGTCGAGCGTGGCCCGAGCTTACGGCGGTGGGTCGCCGGACCGACGCCGGCCGCACGGGTGGCCGCCCGGGACCCCGACGAACCCCGGTCTTTGGCGCGTGGTGGGCGCGTGGCGCCCACCGCGCGCCAAAGACGGCGCGATCGGCGTTGGCCAGCTTCCGGGCGGGGCCCACGCCGGTCGGGGGACGCGGGGGCTAGTGTCGGCCCGGTGGCCGGACCCTCGCGCCCGAGCGCCCCGGTGCGCTCCCCGGGGGACGGTCGGCCCGAGAACGCCACCGCCTCCCGTCGGGTTTGACCCGGACGTGGCCCCATGAGGAAGTGAGCCGCACCTTCTCGCCTCCGGGCCGCCCCGCCGATGGGGGCGAGGCGCCCCTCGCCCCGTCCGACCCTGGCGAGAGGACGTCGCCGCCCGGCGGCCGGCGGCCCGATGCCGCCGGCGCGCTGCGGGTGGCGCTCAGCGCCGGCGTGGTCGTGGCCGTGGTCGTCGGGCTGCTCTGGACGGCGTGGGCCTTCCCCACGGTGCGGGGGGCGGTGGCGTGGCTCGACCCCCGCCTGGTGAAGTACCTGTACCTGGCCCTGGGGGGCCTGATCCTCGTTGCCGCCATCCGGTCCCGGGTGGCGCCGGGCCGGACGTTGCTGCCGGCTCGCCTCCGGCGGTGGGCCGGGCCTGCGGGGCTGGTCGGGAGCATGACCGCCTTCTGCGTCCCCCTGTTCGCGGCGTGGCACACCGGGAACTGGTGGGGGATGATCGGCGGGAGCGTCCCGTACTCCGACCCCCACATCTACTTCGGCGGCGCCGAGCGTCTCCTGTTCCAAGGCGACCTCGACTTCTACAACTCCCGCCGGCCCCTGAACGCCATGTTCCTGGCCGTGCGGCTGGCGGTCACCCACCTCGACCTGCGGATGGCGCTGCTCCTCGGCGCCCTGGCCATGGGCGCCGCCACCTGGCTGGCGGCCCGGGCGGTGGCCCGCGACCTGGGGCCGGTCGCCGGCATCGCCCTGTTCACCGGCATCTTCGGCTTCGCCCGCGTCTACGGCCCGACGCCGATGACCGAGCCCCTCGGCGTCACCTTCGGCGCCCTGGCCCTCGCCGTCCTCTGGCACGCGGTGCGCACCCGGAGCCGGTGGCTGGCCGTCGGCGGGATCCTGCTCCTCACGGTGGCCCTCGACGCCCGCTCCGGCGTGCTCCTCCTGCCCCTGGTACTGCCCCTCTGGCTGGCCTACCACCTGCGCCGATCGGGCCGCCGCTACGACTGGCGGGTGCTGGGGGCGGGCGCGGCCGCGGTCGTGGTGGGTACGAGCCTGAACTACGCCGCCCTGGCCGGGCTGGGCGGTGACACCGAGAACGTCATGGGCAACGGTGGCTTCCTCGTCTACGGGATGGCCAAGGGCCTGCCCAGTTGGGACCTGCTCCACCCGGCCTGGCACGCCATCCTCAACGACCACCCCGAGACCTGGCAGATGACCGACGCCGACCGCAACCGGTTCGTCAACGGCCGGGCCCGGGAGGAGGTGCTGGCCAATCCCGGGCGCTTCCTGGGCGCGGCCGTGCAGAGCGAGGTCAACTACCTGCGCATCGCCAAGCAGGAGGTGCTGCTCGACGTCCCCGTCCACCGCCACCGGCCGGTGATGGTGGCGGTGGCGTTGGCGACGGTGGTGGCGCTGGCCGTCCGGGCCCGCCGCCACCGGCGGGGCCTCTGGAACCTGGCCGCCGACCTGGGCCTTTTCGTCTCCATGGTGGTGGTGATACCGATCCTGGTCAGCTTCGTGCCCAGCAACACCCCACCCCGATGGGTGGCGCCTGCGCTCATGGTCACCGCCTTCGTCGCCTTCATCCTGGTGGGCACCCGTCGGCTCGCTGGCGTGAGCCCTTACCTGGTGCTGACCCTGCTGGCCGTCGCCGCCACTGCCGCCTGCGCCCCCGTCCTCGGGGTGGACACGGTGCGGGTGTTCGCCGCCACCGCCCCCTTCGCCGCCCTGCCCCTGGCTCTGGCCGTAGCCGTGCTGACCCGAGCGCCGCGGCCGGCAGAGCCGGTACCCGCGGAGGCGGCGCCGGAACGGGCCCCGGCCCCCGCTCCCACCAGGCGGCGGGCGCTGGTGGGCGCGCTCTCGACGCAGGCGGCGGTCCCGCTGGTGGCGGGGGCGGTGCTCGTCGGGGTCCTGCTCGTCGGCACCCCGATGGCCATAGCCCTGGTCGACCCGCCGGCCGCCCCCATCCGGAAGTGCCCCGACGGCCGGGACGCCCAACCCCTCTTCGGGGGCGTGGCCGTGCACGTGGTCGACGACCCGGTGGGCGACGAGCGGCTGCGCGTGGGCGAGGTGTCCAACGCCACCTTCACCGCCTTCCTGCCCCTGTTCATGCCCCAGCCGGGGAAGCACTTCGCCGGGCTCGAGCCGCCGTGGACCGTCATTCATGGGCTCACGGCCACCGGCACCGACCGCTTCGCCGTCCTCGACGGCATCGTGCCCGCGCCGCGGACGTCGGTCCTCCGTCTGTGCGGCGACGTCCTCCACGACCCGGAGACCGACGCCACCTTCGCCATCTATCCCGACCCGGTCGACATCTTCCGGGGCCGGGCGTTGGGTTCCTGACGTGGGCGAGTCCGACCGCAAGCGCCGCATCCGGGCCGAGGCCGACACCCTCGCCGCGGAGCGGGAGCGGTGGATCGAGCGCAACGCCTACTACTACGACGAGGACTACCGGTACACCCGGTTCCTGATCCCGCCCGGGTCGCGGATCCTCGACCTGGGCTGCGGGACGGGACGGCTCCTGGCCGAGCTGCGGCCGTCCCGGGGCGTCGGCGTCGACCTCAGCCCGAGGATGGTGGAGGAGGCCCGTCGGCGCCATCCCGACCTCGAGTTCCACGTCGGCGACATCGAGGACCCAGCCGTGCTCGACGCCCTCTCGGGCCCCTTCGACGTCATCCTCCTGTCCGACACGGTGGGCTCGCTGGAGGACTGCGCCACCGCCCTCGGCCAGCTGCACCGGCTGTGCCACCCCGACACACGGGTGGTGATCGCCTACTACTCCCGGCTGTGGTCGCCCGCGCTGAAGGTGGCGCAGTGGCTGCGCCAGCAGATGCCCCAGGCCGAGACCAACTGGCTGTCGGCCGCCGACCTGGCCGGCATCCTCGCCCTCAACGACTTCGAGGTGGTCCGCACCGACTACCGCCAGATCGTCCCCAAGCGGCTGGGAGGCGTCGGCCCCCTGGCCAACCGCTTCCTGGGGCCCTTGCCCGGTCTGTCCAAGCTGGGCCTGCGCAGCTACGCGGTGGCCCGGCCCCTCGGTCATGCCCGCCCCGAGTCGCCATCGGTGACGGTGGTCGTCCCCTGCCGCAACGAGGAGGGCAACATCGGCCCTGCGGTGGAGCGGATCCCCCGGTTCGCCGACGACATGGAGATCCTGTTCGTCGAGGGCCACAGCCAGGACGGCACGGTGGCCGCCATCGAGAAGGTCATGGCCGAGCACCCCGAGCTCGACATCAAGCTGGTGCAGCAGGACGGGATCGGCAAGGCCGACGCCATCCGCAAGGCCTTCCGGCTGGCCCGGGGCGACCTCCTGATGATCCTCGACGCCGACCTCACCACCCCGCCCGAGGACCTGCCCAAGTTCTACGAGGCGCTGGCGTCGGGCAAGGGCGAGCTGGTCATGGGGACCCGCCTCGTCTATGCGATGGAGGACGACGCCATGCAGATGCTCAACATGGCGGCCAACAAGGTCTTCTCCTGGCTGTTCAGCTGGCTCCTCAACCAGCGCATCACCGACACCCTGTGCGGCACCAAGGCGCTGTCGGCGGCCCACTACCGCAAGATCGAGTCCGGCCGGGACTACTTCGGGGACTTCGACCCCTTCGGCGACTTCGACCTCATCTTCGGGGCGGCCAAGCTCAACCTCCGGATCGTCGAGATCCCGGTCCGCTACCGGGCCCGCCAGTACGGGTCGACCCAGATCTCCCGGTTCCGCCACGGGTGGCTGCTGGCCCGGATGGTGGTTGTCGCCTTCCGACGGCTCAAGGTGGCCGAGGCCGCCGCACCCGAGAGTGGGATCGAGCCCGGTCATGAGGTCGAGTCTGGGACGGAGGAGCAGGGAGCGTGGAGCGGGCGCTGACGCCCGCCGAGTTCCGGGAGGTCTGGGAGGCCAAGCCGGCGCTGCGGGCGATCTACGCCGACTACTACCGGCGGATGCGGGCCTGGTGCCCGCCGGCCCAGCCCGACCATGCGGCGGTCATCGTCGAGATCGGCGCCGGGTCGGGCAACCTCAAGGAGCACCTGCCCCAGGTAGTGGCCACCGACGTGGTGCCCGGTGGGTGGCTGGACGCGGTGGCCGACGCCCAGGCCCTGCCCTTCGCCGACGCCAGCCTCGACGCGGTGGTGGGCGTCGACGTTCTCCACCACCTCGAGTGGCCGGCCCGGTTCCTGGCCGAGGCCCAGCGCACGCTGCGCCCCGGAGGCCGGGTGGTGCTGGTCGAGCCCGCGATCACCCCGATCAGCCGGATGGTGTTCAAGCTCGGCCACCCCGAACCGGTGATCCTCGGGGCCGACCCCCTGGCCGAGGGGACGCCCTCCGCCACCAAGCAGCCCATGGACTCCAACCAGGCCATCCCCACCCTGCTGGCGGGGCGCGACCGCAGCCGCCTGGAGGCCATGTTCCCCGACCTGCGGGTGGTGCACGCGGAGACGCTCAGCCTGTTCGCCTACCCCCTGTCGGGCGGCTTCCGCCGCTGGTGCCTCGTGCCCCGGTCCCTGGTGGGCCCCCTGCTACGCCTCGAGTCCCGCCTGGAGCGGCGGATCGCCCCCTACGCCGGCTTCCGCCTGCTCCTCGTGCTGGAGCGGGCCTGAGGGGCGGCAAATGCCCCTACCCGCAAACTCGCTGCCCTAAAGTTCGATATGGCTCGTGGACAAGCGGGAGGTGGGGACATGAGTGACGTCGGGACAACCGAAGGTGCGTCGGGGGAAAGCAGGTATGCCCGCGCTGTCGCTGGTCATCCCGCTGAGCAGGAACGGCTGGATCTCCAACTGGAAGCGGCCAGGAGTTACCACGGTGGCCCCGACAACCTTGACGACATCGAACGGATGCTCGCGAGCGACGGGTAGCCCTCGCCGCCTTGGCTGACGACGGGTGGCAACTGAAGCGGTTTGGGATTTGCATTGCGAGTTGGTTGCAGACCAAGCCCCCAAGCCCTTGGCGTAAGCCGGTCAACGACTGGGTGCGCAGCCTCGAGCACGATGTCGTGCAGGGTGCAAGACGCGAACCCGAGTTGGACGATGACGAGTGGAGCGGGTGGTCCTGCGAGATCCCCGGGGCGGGCAACCGGCTAACAGTCGTGGTCGCGATCTATCTCATCCACAAACATCGCCGAGAGGCCACGTGCGTGGACATTGCCACCCGTCCGAGGACCAGAGAATGACTCCCTTCGACATGGCGGGTCACCCGCTCGGCGAGGGACCCGACCGGGCTACTGGCTGGGGCGGCCGGCGTTGCGGATCAGGGCGGCGCGGGCCCGGTCGAGGAGGGCCCGGGCCTTCGGGTTGAGGTCGACCCGCTCCCGGGTGCGGCGCAGGGGGGCGGTGACCCGCCACGAGACCGTGCTCTTCATGGCCTCGACCCGGGCCCCGTGGGCGACCACCGAGTCGCGGGAGACCAGCCGGCCGTAGCGCTCCTCGACCCCGAGGTCGGTGTACGAGCACAACAGGTTGTCGGCGGGCCCGTGTATCCCGTTCTCGTACAGGAGCTCGTAGGCCTCCTTGGCCGTTTCCAGGCAGGACAGGCTCCCGTCGGTGCGGTCCATCACGTAGACGTGGGGGAACGTCTCGAGGATCCGGAGCAGGGCCCGCTGGGGCAGGACCGCGTTGTGGAAGCTGAGTCCGAAGCTGTTGAACTCGAGCACGACCAGCGGCTGGTGCTGGGCCAGGGTCTTGACCGCCCCGT
Source organism: uncultured Acidimicrobiia bacterium (assembly GCA_963765955.1). Classification (GTDB taxonomy): domain Bacteria; phylum Actinomycetota; class Acidimicrobiia; order Acidimicrobiales; family AC-14; genus JAXDMK01. The sequence goes on along the minus strand of CAVXYA010000002.1, from coordinate 1,356,467 downwards.
CGAGCACCGACAGCTCGCCGCCCTCCACGTCGACCTTGACGAAGTCGAGCCGGTCGAGGCCCTGGTCGGCCACGAACTGGTCGATGGTGATGCTGGGCGTCTTGATGCACAGCGACCCCAGCACCTCGGTGGTGAGGAAGGGCTCGCCCATCACGAGGAAGCTGCCGGCGGTGAAGAAGGGGATGTCCTGGAACTCGACGGTGCCGGTGACGTCGCCGACCGCGGCGTGCACCGGGTGGGCGTGGCCCAGCTTGTTGAGCTCGATGTTGCGGCTGAGGAAGCCGAACGTGGCGGGTCCCGGCTCGAACGCCCAGACGGAGCCCTTGGGGGCGAGGGCGGCCAGGGCGAGGGTGTAGAGGCCGATGTTGGCGCCCACGTCGAGGCATACCGCGTCCTCGGCCACGTAGGGCCGGATCCCGGCCAGGACGGAGTCGGCCAGGTCGAGCTCCACCCCGTGGCGCAGGCCCTGGTAGTAGTCGTCGATGTCGCTGCCGGTGACCTCGAAGCGACGGCCGAAGATCCAGACGGTCTTGTTCACAGGCGGCAAGGGGGGCGAACGGGAGCGGCGAGAATGCTCCCTGGGCCCACCGGGCGATGGTAGATCGGATTGACGCTCCTGGTCGGTGAGGCTCAAATAGGTCGGGTGACCAACCCATGACCATGGTTTCGTACGCCCAGAACGCTGAGGACGTCCTCCTCGCCCGCCTCTTTCCGAGCGGGCTGAAGGGCTTCTACATCGACGTGGGCGCCCACCACCCGGTGGTGGGGAGCGTCACCAAGCACTTCTACGACCTCGGCTGGCGGGGCATCAACGTCGAGCCGGCGGCGGAGCCGTTCGCCGAGCTGTGCGCGGCCCGGCCCCGCGACGTCAACCTGGCCGTCGGCCTGTCCGACAAGCCCGCCACCCTGACCCTCTTCGAGTCCCTCGTCACCGGATGCTCGACGTTCGAGCCCGAGATCGCCTCCCATCAGCGCGAGTCGGGGATCGAGTACGCGCCGCGGGAGGTCGAGGTGCTCACCCTGGCCCAGGTGTGCGAAGACCACGTCGAGGGTGAGATCGACTTCCTCTCGGTCGACGTCGAGGGCCACGAGGCCCGGGTGCTCCTCGGTGCCGACTGGAAGCGGTGGCGGCCGCGGGTGGTGCTGGTGGAGGCCACCGAGCCCCTGACCACGGTGGCCAGCCACGAGGCGTGGGAGCCGACCCTGCTCGACGCCGACTACCAGTTCGCCGCCTTCGACGGGCTCAACCGTTGGTACGTCCGGATGGAGGACGCCCAGCTCCTCGAGCCCCTCCGCACGCCGGTGAACATCCTCGACGACCACATCCCCTACCTCCAGTTCAAGCGCATCGAGGAGCTGCGCTACGGGTTGGAGCTGAACCAGCGGTACATCGTCGCGGCCCGGGCCGCTAACGAGACCCTTGCTCAGCGCTACGCCGACCTCCTGGCCGACTACGAGGCGGCCGAGCCCGAGATGAGCATGCTCCAAGCCGAGTTCGAGCGGCTCCAGCGGTCGCTGGCCAGCAGCCGGGCCCGGTACGAGGAGATGACCAGCGCCATCGAGGCGGTCCGGGAGTCCTACGAGCCCCTCTGCCAGGCCCTCGTCGAGCTTCAGGCCCGGGCCGAGCACGCGTCGTCGCTGTTCGAGGGCGTGTCGCCGGCCGGGATGGGCGTCGCCCGCCGGGTGAGCCGCCTCGCCGACCGCCACCCGGGCGCGGCCCGCCTGGTCACCCGCCCGGTTCGAATCGCGTTGGCCGTCAAGCGGCGACTGGGAGGACTGGGCGCGTAGGGGCTGACGGGATCGACTCCACTGCGAAGCGCTGTGCGTCAGGATCTCTCTCGATGACCGACCCGCCCCCGGACGCCTATGGCCGGGTGACGAACCCTGAGCGCTACCGGGTCGTGCACACGGCCGCTCGTCAGTTGATCGACGAGCTGCGCCGGACGTTCGTGGTCGAGGAAGATCGATCCCCGGAGCTCGATCGGATCCTCTTGTCGTCCGGCGCCTCCATCGGGGAGGTCATTCGCCTCGTCCCTCACGATGACGATGCGGCGCCGATCACCTTCGCGTTCACGGACTTCCCCGGGGTTCTCGTTCGTGCCGGTCGCTGGCAGCTGTGGGCATACCCCCGATGCGGCTGCGATGCGTGCGACGAGAACCCTACGGAAACGGAAGAGCTGCTGCGCGCCGACGTCGAGGCGGTGACCGCCGGGCGAATGAGCGAGGAGTGGGACGGCCAGCGCCTCCACCAGTCGATGGTGGGCGCCGACGGCACGCACGCGAGCGGCTGGGGCTCGGTCGAGCGGAACCGAGGCTCCTATGGCGACGCGCGCCGGTGCGAGTGGCAGGCGTGGCGCGGGAGAGTCGGCGCGTAGGCCACTTCGTCACCCCTCTCGCGTGTCACCTACCGCCGTCAGGAGGGAAACGCGGCGCCGCTCGTGCCGCATGTCACATCTGGATGACGCGGAGTTTCGGATCGAGTGCCCGAAGGTCCTGGGGGTCGGACGTCGCCACGTGCTGGTCCGATCTCCGAGCGCAGATGACGACATGCGCGTCCACGATGTCTTCGGTGCCGCTCGCAGCCAGAAGCCGGCCGACGCTCGTCGCGTCAACCCTGCCGAGGGGAACGACGTCAGTGGTCGGCTGGCGGACAAGGCGGGCGAGACGCACCTGGCGGGCCGGCGCTCGGACGACCTGAGCGAGCGCCGTCGCCGGGATCGTGACGCGGGCTCCGGTCTCGCGGGCTCGGGCCAGCAGGACGAGGATGCGGCGGTCGTGGCGTTCGAGTGCGATGAGGGCGCCGGCGTCAAGCGTCACGCCCGGCATCAGGCCGAGATGATCGCGGCCGACGTACCCAGGATCCCGTCGGCCCAGGCTCGCTCCTCCTCCGACAGGGCGCCCCCCGTTTGGCGGAGCGCCTCGGCCAACAGCGCGCCCCATCCGGCCACGTCGTCCAGCGCGACCTCGACCGAATGCTGTACGAACCCCGAGACGCTCGGAGCCGATCCGGCGTGGACAAGTGCCCGAATCCGCTCGAGCTGCGTCTCGTCGAGCGTCACGGTCACCTTCTTGGTCGCCATACCATTCACCATACCACCGGCTTCCCCGGCCGGCGCCCGCCATCACGGTGCGAGTGGCCCTCGGGGCCGGTCACGTATCGCCGGGCCCGGGCACACCTACCTGGCGCGTCCCCACCGGACTCCTTGGCGTCGGGCCACCATCGGCGTCGGGTTCCCGGGACCCAGTTCGGCGACAACGAGGCGGCCCCTCGTCACCGCACTGAACAGGTCCTACCTTCGAGCACACAACCGGCATTGAGGGCCATGAGGGGCGGGGCAGTCGCCGGGGTCGTGGGCGTCGGAGGAGCCCGTCATGGGTGCCCGGGCTCGGCGTATGCGGCCACTGTCAACGGACACCAGGCGACGACATCGTCGCCGTGTGCGACGTATCTCGCCCGGTGGCGGGGCACGTCGAGGGCCCGATCCGGGGCTACGGATTGTGGCTGGCCGTCATCGGTAGCTGCTGAAGCTGGCCCACGACCTGGTCGCGGTCTCCAACGGGGGCGAGATCGACCGGTGCCCGCAGCTGGTAGACGGCGCCTTGGGGCGGCCAGTGCGACAGCCTGTCGCTCCCAAGTTCGGCCGTACGGGTGTTGACGAGGGTGAGCGGGGGACCGCCCCCCGGCGGCTTCTCGATCGTCACCGTCCAGTCCAGACGCCACGTGTCGCGGAATGTGGGTCGCTCGTCGACCACCTCCAAGGTGCCGAGCGGCGTGGTGTCCACGTCGGCTTGGGAGATGATCACCCTGCCGAGCACGGGGCTGTCGGCGCTCCATTCGTTTCCGATGACCTGAAGCGTCACGCCCCCCAGACCGGAGCTGATCCGGTCTACAACGCGGAACTTGATCCCGCCCTTGAAGTCGAGACGCACGACGCCGAGTACGTCGACCCGCAACGGGCTGTCCGACGCGTAGGAGGCAATGGGAACCTCGAGTCCAATGGGAGGAAGGGCGACCGCCATGGCACTCTCCTTGTTCGGGGCGGCACGTCGGCCTCTGCCGGCCGCTCGTTGTTCGGTGCACTGTATCGAGGGACCATCCCGCTCACTCGGACCGTCGACACGTTTTGCTTGCCCCTCGCCCGGGGATTGCTCCGACGGCCCTAAACGGGCATCTCGATCGCGTCCCGGGCACTGACACCGTCAGCGCGCATCCACACAGATCGACGGCTGTGGGCGCGCTCCGAGGAAGTCGGGTGCCCCCGGACGCGGCGTCCTCAGAATGTACGCCGGGCCGCACCCGCATAGCGAAGGTGCCGTTCTGGGTGAGGGTCGCCAAACAAGGAGCCTCAGCGGCGTCGAATGGGGCGCTCCGCCCCGGACCTCGCCCATAACTTCAGGCCCCGGGCACGTCAGCCTCGCGCGCTCCCATACGGAACGTGCCGATGTGCGTTCCCCGCATGCTGGGACGGCCTGCGTCTGGTAGTCGTAGTTCGCCCGGGCGGGGACGGGAGGCTAATTCAACATGACGGATTCCTCCGCTCATCCCGACTCTCTCGCCTCCCGCCGGCGCAGCGACCGCTTCTCAGCCAACGAGCCGGCGACGGACCTCAGCGACATCCGCCGCCAAACGATCCGCCAGCGCCCGGGCGTCGAGGCCGGCCGCGTCCTGACGAGCATCTACCGCGTCGGCGATGAGGTCGCGAACCAGCTGAGAGACGGATACCCCACGCTCGGCTGCCATGGCATCGAGGCTGCTCGCCATGGTTCGGTCAAGCCGAACAGAGAGATGACGCTCTCGAGCCTCGGGGCTCGTGCCCTCCGGGTCGTAGGGAATGCTCTGGCCGGTCTGGTCCTCCCGCCACTGAATCGCCTCCGGCTTGCCCATTAGTCGTCTCCACGGTTTCGCTCGAGGCTTGAGTGAGGGTGATTGGCGATGTCGACGATATGGGCACGGTTGGGCTCAAGCTCCCCGGTCCCACGCACGAGCGCACGAAGGTCGATGAGGATGCGCTCGAGATCGGCGCGTGCGAGCACGACGCCGTCCTCGGGCAGCAGTCGAGATGTCCGCCACCGTGTTCCAACGTAACACGACCGAGATAGCGCGCTGCCGGCGTCCAGGGCCCCGCTAGCCGACGTGATCGGTAGAGCGCGGCGGCGGGGCGACAAGGGATGGCCGATGAGCGGGCCCCGGTACCATGCCCCGGGTGGGACCGGAACCGGGTGGGCTGGCGCTGTACTGCGAGTCAATGGGGTGGATGCCCAGCCAGGTGGTGCAGTACCTGGGCCATCCGTTCGTCTACCCGACGGGCAGCCAGGTGGGCGACGCCATCGGCAACGGGTGGGAGTGGGACAACGTCCTGCGCCCCATCCTCACCACCCTGGTGCCCGACGAGAAGCCGATGGTCTGCGAGGTGGGAAGCAACATCGGCGCCAGCCTGCTGGAGATCCTGGCGGCCAAGCCTCACGCCCGGGCCCTGGCCTTCGAGCCCGCCGACCGGTACCGGGCGTACCTCGAGTACAACCTCAGGCTGGCCGGGTTCACCGACGTCGAGGTGTCGGCGTCCCTGGTCGACAGCAAGTCCGGCACCGGTTTCATCAACACCGACGGCACCAGCGGCTCCATCCGGGCCATGCCCCACCTGACCACCGTCCAGGCGGCGCCCGTGACCACGCTCGACGAGGCCCTCCGCGGCCGCGACCGGCTGACGTTCCTCAAGACCGACACCGACGGCCACGACATGGAGGTCCTCCACGGCGCCGAGGAGACGCTGCGGCGGGACCAGCCCGTCCTGTTCCTCGAGTTCTGCCCGGTGCTCATGGTCACACCACCCGGGCCCGAGCTGGTGTGGCTGCAGGGCCTCGGGTACCGCCGCCTGGTGTGCCTCGACAACGGGGGCCGCCTGGTGGGCGTCACCACCGACGCCGAGGAGGCGGCGGCCTGGTCCGACGCCTACTGGTACTGCGACATCCTCACCTGCCCGGCGGGGTCGGCGGCCGAGACCCGCCTCGACCACTTCTGGCGGTCGCTGGCGCCGGCCCCTCCGTCGACGCGACCGCCGCCACCGGCCTGAGCGTCTACCCCGACGGAGCCTGGGGGTAGGCGACCACGCTGGTCGCCATGGGCCCCGCCGGCGGCAGCTCGAACACGCCCTGGGGCACGGTGGCGGCGAAGTCGGCGTACTGGAGCATGCGCTGCAGCCCGGCCGTGCTCATCAGCCAGAACACGTTGTTGTCGCCCGCCTCCTGCTCGGGGCCGGGCGCCCCGAAGGCGAGGGTGGGCTTGCCCGGCAGGTGGGTCTCGCCGTCCGAGTCCACCGCCGTCTCGATCACCGCCATCTCCCGGGTCACCGAGCGGATGTTGTGCAAGGCCCGGAGCGGGTTCTGCAGGTGGACGAGGAGCGAGCCGCAGAACACCACGTCGAAGGTGCCGACCGTGTACGGCGACAGGTCGTAGACGCTGCAGAACCTGTACTCGACGTCGGACCGGCGCAGGGCGTGGGCCATCCGGAAGTGGTCGGGCCAGGTCTGGATGTCGTCGTAGGCGCCGATGCGCGACCGCATCCGGGGCAGCCAGTCGCAGTCGCCCACCCGGGCCACGTCGATGGCCGTCACATCGGCCCCCCGGCGTTCCATCTCGAAGGCGAAGAACCCGTCGCCGGTGCCGACGTCGAGGGCGGTCATGCCGGCCATCGACGCCGGCAGGCCGTAGCGGTCGACGACGGAACGGTGGTCGAACACGCCCCGCGACACGAGCCCGCCGCCCAGCTCGATGGTGTGGTACCAGCCGTCGAGGCGGGGGTCGTCGGGGCTCGTGGGCAGGGAGGTCACGCCCGGCGCAGCCAGGCCGCGGCGTGGCGGACGGCGTCCACCGGGTCGTCGACCAGGGCGGCGAGGGTGGCGGCCAGGGCGGGATGGTCGAGGACGTCGGGCCCCGCTTCCTGCAGCCGGCGGGCCAGGTAGGCCCGGTGATCGGGGTTCGGCACCAGGCAGTCGGCCACCATCCGCTGGACCCGCTCGTCGAGGGTGAGCGGGGGCGCGAACACCCAGCCGGTGAGCGACTCCGGGCGCCGCTTGAGGGCCAGGCAGTCCACCAGTGTCTCCGGCTGCATGACCCCGGGCTCGATCCGGATGAGCAGGGGCGGGTCGACGACGTAGTCGACGTAGTAGCTGGTGTAGCCCAGCTCGTCGAGGGTCGCCACCAGCCCCTCGGGGGTCTCGCCGAAGAGGGCGAGGGTGTGGCCGTTGGCCTCGTAGAGCAGGGGCGGTGCGTCGTCGGGCTCCAACTGGGTTCGCATGCCCCGCAGCGTCGCCGGCTCGCACCCCTCGACGTCCATCTTCACGAACTGGGGGGTGGGGAAGCCGAGCTCGAAGAGCATGGCGTCGACGGTCACGGCCAGCACCGATTCCGACTCGACGTCGTCGGCCGGCGTGGCCACGTGGCCCCACGGGCCGCGGGACCAGAACTCGACGGTGCCGGGGGTGTCACCCACCGCGGCGGTGACGACCCGCATGTCCCAGAAGCGGTTGGCGGCGGCGCTGGCCCGCAGCAGGGCGGCGTTGCCGGGAGACGCCTCGACCGCGATCGCCGTCCGGCCGGCACCGGCGGCGGCGAGGGCGAAGGTGCCGATGTGGGCGCCGAGGTCGAGGACGAGGTCGCCGGGGCGGGTGAGCTGGAGCATGAGGTCGACGAGGGGTAGGAAGAGCGGGGTCTCGCCCCGGGCGATGGCCCCGGTGATGGGGTCGTCGCTGGCCGCGTCGACCACCACCGTCACCGTCCTGTCGCGGCCCAGGTTGGCCCGGCACGACTTCCAGGTGGACCGGTCGGGCGGACCGTCGGGCGGCACCAGACGGAGGTCGTCGACCGGTGCCCACTGAGCTCGCCGGGCCAACCCGCCCCGGACACGGGAGGTGACGGCGACGAGGCGGTCGACCTCGGCCATGTCCCGGTCGATGCCCTCCACCTGTTGCCGGGCCTGGTCGATCAGGCCGAGCACGCCCCCGAGGTGGGCCCCCGCCGCCCGGCGGTACTCGGTGACCACGTCGACGAGGGTGGCGACGGCCGCCCGCCGGGTCTCCCACGACCCCTCCTCGGCCGACGGGGGCACCGGCGGCAGGTCGGTGTCGGCCGCCGGCGGCGGACCGGCGGCGGCCGGTGCCGAGGCGGGCCCGGGCTGCGGCTCGGCGGGCACGGGCGCGGCGTGACCGTCGCCGTTGCCGGATGCGGCCTCGCCTCCGGCCAGCACCCCGGCGTTGAAGGCGGTGATGGAGTCGATGGTCTCCTGGCTCGGGCGGGCCCACCCGTTGTCGACCAGGGGCCAGGCCGCGGGTCGGCGCAGCGTGAGGTGGACGGATCCGAACTCGTAGCCGCCGTGGCTCATCACGATGTGGGGGAAGTCCCAGGCCGCGAACTCGGGCACGCCCCGGCCACCCACGCCGGCCAGGCGCCGGTCGTGGTCGGCCACCGCCTGGGAGATGTCGCGGACGGTGCCCCTCGTGGTCTCCGACAGGTCGGTCTCAAGCTCGTCGACGGGCTCCAGCCCGCTGGCCTCGACCACGTAGCGCAGGAGGTTCTCGGCCGACAGGAGCAGGGCGTCGCCCGGCCAGCCGATCCCTTCGGGGGGCCCGGTGATCTTGAACTCGGTCGACAGGGCCAGGATGCCGCCCGGCTTGAGCACCCGGCCCATCTCGTAGGCGGCGTGGGCCACGTCGAGCAGCTCGCCGAAGTGCTCGATCGACCCCGAGGAGAAGATGGCGTCGAACGTCTCGTCCGGGTAGCGCAGCGAGCGGCCGTCCATGTGCTGGACGACGAGGCGGTTGGGGTCGTACTCGAACGGGGCCAGGAACCCGGGGTCGACCAGCATGGCCACCGGCGCCACCGGGCCCCAGGCGCCGGCGCCGAGGTAGCGGTCGGTGACGAACACCTGCCGGGCGTGGCGGGTGAGGTAGAAGATGGTGTCCTCGGTCCCGGCCGCCACCCCCAGGATGACGGCGTCCGGCCCCAGGGCCCCGAAGTGGCGGAGGGCGCGCACGCTCATCGCCACCTCCCAGTCCTTGCGGGCCTCGTAGCCGGCGGGGTAGTGGTCCGGGAAGTGGGCCGCCTTGTGGACGCAGACCTCCCTGATGAACTCGACCAGCTCGGGGTCGGCGAAGTCCTCCAGCTCGCACACCTTGTTGAAGTTCACGCGTTGGCCTCGGACAGCACGTCGTCGACGACCTCCAGGTAGCGCCGGGCCATGACCTCCACTGTCGCCTCCTGCTCGAAGTAGCGGCGAGCGGCCTCGCCCATGCGCCGGCGGAGGACGGGATCGCCACCCAGCCGGCAGAGGTGGTCGGCCAGGACGGGCACGGCTTCGTCCCCGGCCGGGACCTGGAGGCAGGCGTCGATGGGGAGGAAATCCCATCCCGGCACGTCGCTGGCGATCACCGGCCGGCCCGCGGCCAAGGCCCGCATGAGGGTCGCCGACAGGTGGGTCACCGTCGACTCCCGCAGGTTCACGACCACGTCGCAGGCCACCAGGGCGCCGTCGAACGTCCGCCGGTCGACCTCGCCCAGGAAGCGCACCGAGGCCTCGACCCCCACCTGACGGGCCAGCGTCCTCGAGCTGGGCCCGGTACCGAAGGTCGTGGGCCCGGCCCACGACGAGCAGGACGGCATCGGGGTGCCGTTCGATCACCGCGGGGAAGGCCGCGATGACCGCCTCCACCCGCTTGCTCTGGTGGACGATCCCGAACACCCCGACCACGAAGGCCCGGTCGGGCAGGCGGAGGTGGTGGCGGGCGACGACCCAGTCCCGCCATGGCGGGCCGGTGTAGGGGTCGGCCACACCCATCACGACGGTCCGCACCCTTGCCCCCGGGTACCTCGCCTCCAGCTCCCGGCGGGCCCCCTCGAAGGGCACGATCACCGCCGGGCTGGTGGCGATGCGACCCAGCATGGGGTGGACGTCGAGGAACTCCTCCCGCAACGACGGGGGACCCTCCTCCTGGATGGCGTCGAAGCAGCGGAGGGCGAGGCTGCCTTCGAGCCGGGCCAGCTCGTCGCGGAAGGCTTCCGTCTCACCGTGCAGCTCGGAGTGGGCGTAGAGCAGGTGGCTCCACGACAGGTCGTGGAGGACCACGATCCCGGGGTGGCGGGGCATGGCGTCGTGCATGTACCAGTGGAAGAACGAGCTGCCCAGCTGGTAGATGACGGCGTCGAACCCGGCCTGGGCTTGGCGCCGGTCGAAGGCATGGTGCTCGTGGACCCGGTAGCGGGTCATGAGGTCGATGTCGGGCAGGAAGCCGTCGTTGACGAACACCTCCACGTCGGCCTCCCGGGAGAGGCCGGCCAGCAGGTCGACGGTGTAGTCGGCGATCCCGGTCTGCTCGGGGGGCAGGGGCGCCCACACCGCCAGCCGCCGCCGCCCCGGTCGGGGCTGCTGCTCCGCTGCCGCGGGCTCGGCGACGGTCCGGGCGTAGCCGTCCAGGGTGGCCCGCCCGAGCGCTTCCGGGGTGAATCGGGCCGCGTGCACCAGTCCGGCCCGGGCCATCTCCCGGCGCCGGTCGGGATCGTCGAGCACGCTGGCCATCGCCGCGGCCATGGCCGCCGCGTCCTCGGGGTCGACCAGCACCGCGGCGTCGCCCCCGACCTCGGGCAGCGAGGAGGCGGTGGTCGTGATCACCGGCGCCCCGCACTGCATGGCCTCCAGCACGGGCAGCCCGAAGCCCTCGTACCGGGAGGGGTGGACGACCAGGCTGGCCGAGTTGTAGAGGGCGGCCAGCTCGTCGTCGGACACCATCCCGGTGACGATCACGTCGTCGGTGATGCCGAGCCGGTCGACCAGGCCGCCGACCAGGGCCCGTCCCTCGTCGTCGAGGTGGCAGCAGAAGACGAGGGGGAACCGCACCCGGAGCCGCTGGTCGAGGGCGGCGAAGGCCCTGAGCAGCGTCTCCGCGTTCTTGCTGTGGTGGGTGGAGCTCACCGTCAGCACGAACTGCTCCGGGATTTGGACCCGGTCGCCGAGGCGGGCGAGGGCCGGCCACGCCTGGCGGGCGTCGAGGGGGCGGAAGCAGTCGTCGGCGACGGGGCTGGTGATGTCGATCCGGTCCCTCGGGAAGCCGACGTAGACGCTGGCGTCGCGCCGGGCCGACTCGGAGATGGCCAGCAGCCGGTCGCAGCGCTGCACGGTGGCCACGCAGCACCGGTACGCCTCCCGGAACGGCTCGGGCAGGTAGTGCTGCGGATAGATCATCGGGATGGCGTCGTAGAACGTCCCCACCATGGGGCAGGCGTCGAAGTCGAGGAGGAAGGGGTCGATGAACAGGAACGGGGTGGTGGCGTGGAACAGGTCGACGTTGCGGTCGACCAGCCAGTCCTGGAACTCGGCCGAGCGGCGCAGCATCGTCGTCGGGAACCCGGGTTCCTCGATCGACCAGCCCGGTGGGTGGACGACGGTCGCGTTGTGGGCGGTGCGGATGGCGGGGTCGATGAGCGACAGGTCCTCGCCCTGGCGGGTCAGCACCAGGTAGTCGTTGTCGTGGTCGAGGGCCAGCACGCTGCGCAGCTGCTGCTGGGTGAACCGGGGCATGCCGCGGTTGATGTGCCTCGGGCCGACGGCGAGGATCCTGAGGTCGATGGCGATGCGCAATGGGGAAGGTCTCCCGGCGGTGTCGCCCCGCCGCCCAGCGGCGCCGGCGCCGGCTGGGGGGGCGGACGGGTCCGGTACGGGGGCCACAGTAGGCACCGCGGCGGCGGCGCGCCAGGCTGCGATTCTTGTGGGCCGACCGCCGATGGGCCACGCTGTCCACAGCATGGGAGCGCAACCGGACGTCGACGCGGCCCCGCCGGAGCTGCGCATCCCCGACCCCGCCACCATGCCGTGGCCGGGGGACGAGCTGATCTACCGCGTCACCGGCTTCACCGACCGGACCACGTTCTACAACTCGGGCCACCAGTCGGTGGTCGACCTGGAAGCGGTGCTGGGCGTGGTCGGGCGGTCGCTCTCCACGTTCTCCACCATCCTCGACTTCGGCAGCGGCTGCGGGCGCATCGCCCTGTGGCTCGAGCACCTGGCGAAGGCGGGGTCGTCGCTGCACGGCGTCGACATCGACGGGCGGGCGGTGGCCTGGGCCCAGGACAACATCCCGTGGGCCGAGTTCAAGGTCAACCAGCCCCTGCCCCCCCTCGACTACCCCGACGGGCACTTCGACCTCGTCTTCAGCCACAGCGTCTTCACCCACATCGACGAGCACTACCAGGACCGGTGGCTGGACGAGCTGCGGCGGATCCTCAAGCCCGGCGGCTACGCCATCCTCAGCATCCACGGCGAGACCGCCTTCACCGTCTTCGAGAACGCGGTGGCCGGCCGGGGCGGCGATCCGGGCGTGATCCGGCGGGAGCTGGGGGCCCGGGGCATCTCGTTCATCAAGGACGACGCCTTCACCGGCGGGCCCTTCCCCGACTTCTACCACTCCACCTTCCACGCCCCCTGGTACGTGTTCGAGCACTGGGGCAGGTGGTTCACCGTGGCCGCCTTCCTGCCGCAGCGCTCGATGGCCTACCAGGACTTCGTGCTCCTCCAGCGGACCGCCGTCGGACGGCGCGCGGCGGACGCCGAAGCGGTCGCGTCCAACGGGCAGGTGGTGCCCATCGCGCGGGGGCGGCCTCCACCGCGGCCGGGGGTGGGGCGCCGGTCGAGACGGCGGAGACGGCCCTGTACCGGGCCGGGCGCCTGTTGCACGACGGCGTCGACATCGACGCGGGCCAGCCCAAGGGTGTGCTGGGCAAGGTCGGCCGGCGGGTGGTCGACAAGCTGCTGGGGACGGCCGGGGTCCAGCGCCGGGTCGCCGTCCACCAGCGGGAGGTCGACGAGGCCCTGTTCACCGCCCTGTGGGAGCTGGACTCCAGCGTGTCCGCCGCCACCCGGTCGGGTGGGGTGCCGCTCACCGAGCTCAACGGCCGTATCTGGGACGCCATCCGCCTCCAGGGCGAGCGCATCAACCGGCTGGAGAACGACCTGTGGGAGGCGGTCCGCTCCCGGCAGGCGCCGCCCCCGCCCCCGGACTGAGTCGGGCCTGCCGCCGTTCCTCGTGCGCGTCCCGATCGTCACCGTTCCCGCCCGCACGATGATGGCGGGCGCCCGCGCCGCCTACCACGTCGTCAACCTGGCGAGGGGGCCGTGGCGGGACAAGGAGGTGGAGGTGAGCCGCGGCGGGCTGCGCTGGCGGCTCGACCTGCGGGAGGGCATCGACCTGTCGATCTACCTGCTGGGCTCGTTCGAGCCGTCGGTGACCAAGAGCTACCGGCGGCTGGTGTCGCCCGGCGACGTCGTCCTCGACATCGGGGCCAACGTCGGCTCCCACACGCTGCCGCTGGCCCGGGCGGTGGGGGACTCCGGGCGGGTGTTCGCCTTCGAGCCCACCGGCTGGGCGTTCTCCAAGCTGCAGGCCAACCTCGCCCTCAACCCCGATTTGGCGTCTCGGGTGACTGCTGAGCAGGTGATGCTGGTGGGGCCCGGCGAGTCCACCGTGCCGGGCGCCATCTACTCGAGCTGGCCCCTCGCCTCGGGGACCCAACTCCACCCCGTCCACCGGGGACGGCTGATGAGCACCGACGATGCCCGCCCCGTCACCCTCGACGGCTACCTGGCGGACGTGGGAATCGACCGGGTCGACTTCGTCAAGCTCGACGTGGACGGCTCGGAGCCGGACGTGCTGGCCGGGGGGGCGGACACCATCGCCCGCCGGCGGCCGGGGATCATGATGGAGATGGCGCCGTGCCTGTACGAGGGGGATGACGGCTTCGAGCGGATCGTCGCCTTCCTGGTCGACCACGACTATCGCATCGAGCACCTCCGCACCGGCCGGCCCCTGCCGGTGGACGCCGACTCCCTCAGGGCCCGGATCCCGGACGGGAGCAGCATGAACGTCCTCTGCCAGCCGGCCTAGTCGCCCGGGGTTCCGTCGGAGCGGCCGAGATGGGGCTCGGGGCTCGATCCCGGCTCCCGGACCTCGGCCACCGCCGCCCACAGGTCGGTGGCCGACGGGGGACCGACGAACGAGGCCCGCACCACCCCTTCGGCGTCGGCGACCACGATGGTGGGCACCGCCTCGATGCCGTAGCGCTTGTGCAGGTCGCCCTTGGCCCCGACCTCGACGTCCTGCACGACCACCTCGGCGCTGGCCAGCACGGCCGACTTGCGCAGGACGGTCGCGCACGAGTCACAGGTGGCGGACGAGAAGACGGCCACCAGCCAGGGCGCGTCCGCCCGGTCGAAGTCGGCCCGGTCGAGCTGGCGGGGGACGGGCCACTCCCCCTGGGTGGGCGCGTCGGGCCGGCGCCGCTCGACGACGAGGGCGAGCACGATGGCGGCGGCGACGACCACCGCCACCACCACGATCCGCTCCATGGCCGCCAGTATCGCTGCCGGGTGGAGCCGCTTCCGACCAGGTCGTGTCGTGCGCTCGCGCCCCCGACGGGCGCTCGAGGCGATCACGGTTCCTGCGGTCACCCCGCCGGATCGCTCTCCGAACGCTGCCCGAGTTGGTACCGGTCGCTCCCAAGCACCGGCGACATCCGCCAGGGCCAAGGGGGATCGGCACTTACCGGAGACCCCCTGGCCGCCGAGCATGTCTGGAAGGCGTGACGTCGACGCCCACCGAGGGTTCATCGCCGAGCACGACGGCGCCAGCGATGCTCCGGCACATCTCGGAGACCCTCCGGCGACGGTCTAGAGCGATCGCCGCCGGTGGGCCCCCATGCTCGATGGGCGCGGTGACGGTCGTTCGTGGCCCCGGGCGCCCGACGGGCGCGGTCTAGCCCGAGGCGGCCGTCAGCTCGGGTTGGCGGGCCCGGGGGTCGGGAGGGGGGCCGTGGGGCCCCTCCCATAGCCAACGTTTGCCCCGCCGGGAGACGCGCCAGCGGTGGTGGGTCTTGAGGTAGTGGTGGAACCGGCAGAGGCGGCAGAGGTTGGCCAGCTCGCTGCGGCCGCCCTCGGCGACGGGGCGGACGTGGTCGATCTCCAGGTCGTTGGCGACGCCACAGCCGGGCACCACGCAGACCGGGTCTCGCTCCAGCAGCGCGGTGCGCACCCGGGCGGGAATGCCACGGCCCAGGTGCACCACCTTGCGCACCTCGCCGTCGTCGACCTCGAGCGCGGCCACGACGGCGTCGGCCAGCAGGCTGTTGACCCAGCCCACCGTGACCGGCCCCGCCCCCGGCACCTCGCACACCTCACCCCGCTCGGTGTGGCCCCGCCGCAGCGCACCGTGGTCGACCCGCACGTGGATCATGGCCGACGGGGGTCGCAGGGCATCGGCGGGCTGGGCGGCGGTCGCGGCCCGGGCCATGGCCACCAGCGCGTCGGCCACCACTGCGCTATCGGCATCCCGACGTTTGCGACTCCGGCCCCGATGGTCCTCCGCCGCCCGTCGGGCGATGGCCTGGCGGTGGGGCTCGAGGGCGGCCAGCACGATGGCGCCCGCTTCGGGGGTGAGGCTGCCGGAGAAGCGGAATGACCCTTCGAGATCGACCCAGTGGCGCAGGTGGCGCCGACGATGCGCCCGGCGGTGGCGCTCGTCGTCGTCGGTGGCCGCCGCCCGCACCCGGGCCGCCGCCCGTTGCAGCTCGGGGAAGGACCCGGCCTCGGCCAGCTCCAACAGCTCCGCTTCCGAGCCCTGATCGGCGACTGCGGCAGTGGCCACCTCCACCGCCTGGCGCTCGGTGAGCGCACCGGAGCGGAACCTGTCCTCCGTGGCCGGCAGGCGCCCGCATGGCCTCGGCCGCCTCCAGCAGGTCCACCGCCTGGCCGACGCCGACACCGGTGGCATCGGCCAGCAGATGCGCCGGCGAGCGATGGCCAGTCGAGAACCAGGCCTGGGATTCAGCCATCCGCCGCGAACACAGCACCGTGCCCGCCGCCCCCAGGCGCTGCATGCGGGCGAAGGCGCCCATCAGCTCGAGCGACTCGCTCGCACCCAGCGCCTCGGGGTCGAGCTCGGCCAGCACCTCTTCCAATCCCGCCACCAGCTCGCCCACCCGAAGGCCGATCATACGTTCGATTCTACCATCCCCCTGCGACACCTATGGCAGCATTCCGATGACTTCTGGACAGGTTTCCTGGGTCAGGCTCGCCGCGGCGGCTCGCGCTTCCAAACGGTCCGCTGAACGACTAGAGGGGAAAGTGCCGGGACTCGCCCGTCGCTGATTGCCCGGCCGGCATTCGCCAGGTACTGGAGTTTCGTTCCACGTGCTGGACCGGATTTGGCTTCCAGGGGGCGATTACCCGAGGCGGGGCGACGATGACGCCGCGGGAGAAGACTGTGAGTTCTCCCTGAGGAGCGAGACAGCTCCGGTGCCCGATCACCCGAGGCAGGATTGCCGGTTACCCAAGACTGGCCGCTCACGGTTATCGCGGAGAACGGCGCATTGCCGTCGTTCCCGCTCGCCCTCGCAGGGGAAGGGGGCGGAGGTCTCACCGCGAACTCTGAGTCGGCTACCCGACAGGAGCGTCAACTCACCTTGAGGTATCGGCGAAGAGCCTCGCGGACTACGTCGGAGGCGGTTGTCTGATCGGCCGCGGCTCGGTCGTCGAGCGCTTTGCGTAGTTCGGGATCCAGCCGCACGGGGAGCGAGTCGGCGGGACCCGAGCCCATTGCCGGTCTGCCAGGCCGGCGCTTCAGCGTGGCGACGTCAAGGCCAGCTTCAGCCTCGCATGCCATCCGCTGCAGCACCTCGTCGGTGAGCGGCACGCCGGTCTTCGATCCCCCGTGCGTCCTGTCGTCACTCATCGACCTCTCCCATTTCTCGGAGGTAGGGCTCGTACATCCGCCGCATCCTCATGGCTGTGGATGGCAATCTCGGTTCCGTCGTCACGCAGCACGGACACGACCTCGAGGAGATTCCCAGCTCGGTCGGGTCCGAGGTAGAGCACCTTCCCGTCCTCCTCGTCGCCGGCGGCAAACGCGTGGTCAACGGCGTGCTTGATGTCTGCAACATCAATCCCATGCCTGAGTGCGGAGGCATAGATCTCCACAGAGAGGAGAATATCGTATCGCGAAACTAAGGCATTCGCCCAAGTAGCATGACCGCGGAAAGCCGGCTGCCGGCCGCCCCACCGGTTCAACGACCCGGTGAGGAGCGCTCACGACGATTCGTCACCACCGACCGTCGGTGGCGACCGCAAGCGCACTTCGCCTCCCAGTTACGCGCTGGGGACCCTGTGACCCTTGACCGCAACCCACCGCGACGACTGCGAACGGAGTCGGGCGGGATCCTCTGGTCTGGCGTCGGCGAGCGCACCGCCGGCAATTCCGGACGTCGGCGCGAGAGGAGGAGAGCGCCGACTCCTCAATCGGTGCAGTCGACGGCTACTGCGAGCGCTCGGCACACATCGCGCATTCGGTCATCGCTCAGCGTGCCGAGCCTCTGGACCAGCACGGCGACAGAGACGCTCTCGACGGAATCCAGATTGACGGCGCTCCGTTGCGGAACGGGATCGTCCCCCGGCTCGAGCAGGACCTCGCTCGGCAACCCCCGGATCGTCGTCGTGCACGGCGCAATGAGGGCGCGGCGGAGCCGCGGGATGGCGGCGTCGCGGGACAGGATCACAACCGGCCGCCGGCCGATCTCGGGTAGCTCGCACCACCACAGCTCACCCCTTCCAGGCAGAGCCGTCACGAAGCCGCCGCCGCCTCCCGGAACGACGCCAGGTCGCCCCAGGCGTCGGCCTCGTGGAGTGGGCGCTCGTCGTACACGTCGTAGGACGCGTCGATCTGGGTCGCGCGGTGGCGGGCCACCAGCGCCCGGAGCGCCTGATCGAGCAGGGCCGCGGTCGTGACAGCGCCGCACAGCCCCCGAGCCTCACCCAACAGCTCCTCGTCGACGGTCGTGCTCACTCGAATTCGTGCCATGCCATAAGAATGCCATCGCCATGCCACAGCAGCAAGGCGTCGTCAGACCCGATGATGGACTCATCCTCGTCCGAGTGGAACCGCGCACGACGCCGGCTGTGAAGGATGCCGGATGTGGCGCCGGGTCGGCGGCAGCGCGTCATCCGGAATTGCGTACCATCACCCAACCCTGCTCGGCCGGTATGACCTAGAGCTGGACGTCTATCCCATAGCGCGATTGGCCGAGGCCGGGGCATCCAAGCGTACTAGGATATACGCACGATAGAGCACGGTGGTCGCATCCCATTTCGCTTCCAGATATGCGAAGAGCGACGACAATGCGGCGACTACACAGATCACGACAGTCCAACCCGACCCGTGAAGGAAACACGCAACGACGATGACAATGGTGAGACTTCGAAAGAACTTGGATTCGGCAGTCGCTTGTGACACCGACGCGAGAGCAGTTGGATTCACAATGGCAAGATAGGAAACTGCCCATTTGTAGGTTCCCGATCGTTTGCGTTCCAAGCCTGTGATGTGCTTCTCCATAAGCTGCTCGGCACAGGCCAGAAGAGCGCGTCCATCTTCTTGGCCTCCTCTGAACTTGACCCATAAGCCGTACAGCCCGATATCAAGCAGCTGACCGGCGGCCCGGAGAGCGTTGCCTAGGACATAGCCTGCAATCAGGTATGTCGCAAGTGTCGCTGCCGCGCCTTTCGGCGGCGGCAGGGCTTTGAAGACATCGTCACTGAGTGGCTGATGGAGAAGTGCGGTCAGCAGGACACCCGGCAACAGCACCCCGAACAACTCCACCACCCCGAGGTAAAAGTCGGACGGCTTGAAGTTCACGAGAACCCTCCCCGCGGCATCGATGTCACCCTTGCCTGCTGGCGCCCGGGGCTCATCATTACAATGCGCCGCCGCTGATCGACATGTCCTAGCGTCTGGAGTTCCCGAGCGTAGTCGGTAGCATGCAACGGCCGTTCTGCTGCCACATCGCTACCAGCAGGGCAGCGCGCTTGTTCCCCTTCAGCAAGCCCTGCGCTCCATCGATGCAGTAAGCGAGTACGTTGGCACCGTTCCTCGGGTGCAGACGACCGGGATTGCCGTTCCCGTTGCGGGTCCACCAGAGAGTGCCGACTTCGGGCATTGTCGGAGCTCGGGAACGGTCGGTGTCCCGCTGCCCGACCGGTCAGTCCCGGAGGGCGATGCCGGGCGTGACGGTGAGGCCGAGGGCGCCCTGGGCCAGCAGGATCCGCTCCGCCACCACCGGCTGGGTACCGCTGACGAGCAGCGACAGGGCGGGGGCAGGGACGGCGACGTGCTCTCCCATCCGCACCAGCGTGCGCCCCCCTGGCGGGAGCTGGAGCCGGCGCAGGGCCGGGATCTCGCGCCGGGAGCCCTCGGCCAGCACGACCACCGACACCTCGGCCGGGGCCGGGCCGGGGTTGGACACGGCCAGGAACTCCTCGAAGGACGCGTCGACCTGGCCGGTGGCGAACACCCACCCCTTGGCCGGCGCCCGGGCCCCCGGCGACGAGCCCACCCCCGACCGGCCAGCGGCGCCGGTGGAGTCGATGCTGCGCTCGACGACGACGTCGACCCCGTTGGTGCTGCGCACGGTCACAGCGTGGCCCACGCCCTTGGGGATGCGGGTCTCGTCGTTGGCCACCACGCTGACCCTCGACTCCCGGGGCACGGTGATGCGCAGCGGCTCGGCCTCGCCGTCGTCGAGGTCGATGGCCAGTTCCACCTGGGCCTCGGACTGGGTCGGGTTGTAGACCTGGAAGCGCTCGGCCAGGCCGTCGGCGGCCAGGCCGTCGGCGAAGAACCACGCCGGTTCCGGCTCGGGGACCCCCAGGGTGACCGACGCCCCCTTTCGCCCGACGCTGCCGTCGAAGACCTGGAGGCGGGTGACCACCAGGCGACCGGTGCGGGCGTTGATGCGGGCCGCCACCGCCTCCCGGCGCTGGACGAACTCGCCCACGTTGATGGCGGCCATGCCCCGGCCCCGCACTGCCAGCCCGGTGAGGGCCTGCGGCGTCACCTGCCCTTCCTCGGTGGTGAAGGCGAAGTCGACCACCGCGTCCTCGGGGAAGGGGTTGAGCACGAGGAGTGTCTCCGTGGCGTCCCGGGTCGTCACCCCCTCGGCGAAGTACCAGGTGGGCGACGCCGACGAGGCGCACGGGGTGACGCTGGCGCCGAGGGGCCCGGTGGTCATCAGCTCGACCACCGCCTCGCCTCCGTCGAGCTCGACGACGGCCGAGAGGTGGGCGGCCACCACCACGTCGGCCAGGCGGAGGGCGGCCCGGCCGTTGGGCGCCACCGCGACCGATCTCTGGCCGGGGTCGCCGGCGATGGGGATGACGGTGATGTCGGCCCGCAGGGCGCGGCTGCCGGCGTTGGCGATGACCACGGTGCCGTCGGCCGCCGCGTTCGGGTCACCGGTGGCCCCGGTGCAGTACCACGCCGAGGACCGAGCGGAGGCAGGGGCGGCGGTGGGCCCGGACAGATCGATCTCGTCCCCTGTGTCGCCGGGCACGGTGTCGTCCGACGAGCGAACCCACCGGTCGATCGCGCCCCCGGCGACCAGCAACAGCAGGATCACGAGCAGGGCGGGGAGCCGCTTAGCCATCGAGCACCTCGTGCCGGGACGAGGTCACTGGTCGGCGGGCGGAGCGGCGGCGGGCTTGCGCCGCGGGCGGGTGACCACCAGGTACCGAAGGACTGCGATCCAGATGGCGAGCTGGACGAGCACCAGCCCGTAGCGGAGGAAGGGGGTGTTGAAGCGCAGCGTGCCGCCGCCCGGGCGCTCGACGTCGAAGGCGTTGGCCACGTCGAAGGCGGTGGTGCGGTCGGCGCCCCGTCCCCCAACGTCGAGCGACCAGCGCGATGACGGGCTTTCGGCCAAAACGACGGTGCCCGTGCCCGGCACGGGGCCCCGGAAGCGCACCGGCCCGTCCCCCGGCAGGATCGCCTGGCCGCCGGACAGGTCGGCCCCGCCCCCCAGCTCGGTGGGAACGGCCGTCGCCGAGGCGCCGACGCCGGCGCCTCCAAGGACCTGGTCGCCGGCGAAGAGGGCCCGGGCCGGGCCCCAGGCGGTGTTTTCGTACACCGCGAGCGAGGCGTCGGCCGGCAGCAGGCGCAGGTCGAGCTGGGACCCGAGGGCCTGGGTGAGGGCGGGGGGGATGCCGGGCGTGGGCGGGACGGAGTCCTGGGCCGCGGTCTGGGTGGGCACGACGATGTAGCGCACGGCCATGGGGGCCAGCAGCCGCCCGAGGCGGGCGGTGCCGCCGTTCTGGGCCACCCGCAACACCTCGGCGATCGTCTCGGTGGCGCCCGACGGCGCCCCCGGCAGCAGGTCGGAGGCGTCGGGAGCGCCGTTGCGGGACGTGGCGTAGCCGACCCCCTCCTGGAAGCGCCAGCTGCCGAGGGGGAGCACGTCGGGGTCGCCCAGCCACAGCACGCGGAAGGCGCCGGCGCCCGGCTCCGGATCCATCCATGCCACCGAGCGGGCCAGGTCGGTGGACGGCATGTGCCACTTGCCGTCGGCGGCGCCGCCGAGGACGGGCAGGGTGATGGCGGCGATGGTGGCGCCGGCGCCCACCGAGAGGGCCTGCCGCCACCCGAAGCGCTGGCCCCGGAGGTCGGACTCGAAGGCGACCGCGCCCAGGGCGACGGCGCCGGCCAGGGCGGCGGCGGCGAAGGCGAGGAGCACGTCGGGCGACTGCAGCCGGAGCGGGAACCACCCCTGGCCGCCGACCCAGGCCACGCCCACGCAGGTCAGGGCCACCATCCACAGCCGCACGGCCCAGGCCAGGCGCCAGTCGCGGCCGAGCACGAGGGGCACCGCGGCGACCACCAACATGGCCCACCCCAGGGGCGCCGCCCCCATGGGGCCGACCTGGAAGCGCAGCAACTCGCCCAGTCCTGGCTGCAGGCCGGGGAGGCGGGGCACGCCGGTGACCGTCGACCAGCCGCTCGGCAGGAGCAGCTCGAGTGACCACGGGACGAGCAGGACGATGGCCACGCCCACCGCCCCCAGGGCGCCCAGGAAGGCGGTCGACCCCGCCCCCGACTTCCCTGCCACCAGGGAGCCGAGCAGCAGCCCGACCGTCGCCACCAGCAGGGCCAGGGCGATGGAGGGAACGAAGGCGGCGACCGCGGCCAGCCCCACGCCGAGGAGGAGGATGTCGCGGCGGGTGGGTGGGTCGTCGTCCTCGGTGTGGAACGGGGCCAGGCCGGTGAGGCGCACGACCGCGGCCAGCATCCAGGGGGCGGCGGCGTAGGCCAGCAGTCCTCCCCATTGCCCCCGGGACAGCGAGTTGTAGGGCAGTGGGACGGCCAGGTAGGCGATCACGCCCACCAGCCGGCCCAGGGGTGAGCCCAGGCGGCGGCCGAAGCGCCAGGCGCCGACGGCGGCGACCGGCCACACGCCCAGGACCAGCAGCTTCTGGAGGAGGCCGACGCCCCCCAGCAGCACCGTGCCGGCGAAGCCGAGCAGGCCCAGCATCGGCGGGGCCGACGACTGGGAGCCCAACCCGGTGGTGCGCCAGCCGTCGACGAAGTGGGTGAGCAAGGTGGAGGGCCGGGGAAAGGGCCCGAGCTGGCCCACCGCCGGCAGGCGCCCGGTGAACAGCTCCCGGCTGCCGACGAGGAAGGCCAGGACGAGCAGCCCGAGCAAGGCGGCCGCGGCCCGGGCCGGGCCCTGCCACACCGACTCGACCAGGGAGTGGCCGGCCAGCACGAGGGCCCGCGCCCGCTCCTCGGCGTGGAGCCGGCGTTGGAGGTAGTTGGTGAGGCGGACGCTGCCCCGCACCTGGAGGCGGCGCACCTCGCTGTCGGGCACCGCCCGCGACCGGTGGACCGCCCGTCGCAGGGGGCGAAGCTTCCGCAGCTGGCGCAGGTTCCAGAGCCAAGCGCCGGTGAGCTGGCGAGCCTCCCCGAACCGGCGGCTGAAGAGGGCGACCACCGCCTCCACCAGGGTGACGACCATGGCCTGGGGCACCACCCGCAGGAGGGTCAGCACCGAGTAGCTCTTGAACATGGCCCGCAGGTGGTGGCGGGACTGGATGCCCTCCTTGTCGACCGGATCCTCGGGGTGGCGGGCGCTGCCGTTGTGGTGGCGGACGCGGGCCTGGGGGGCCACCAGCACCCGGGCCCCGGCCACCTGGGCCCGCCAGCAGAGGTCGACGTCGGCCCCGTGGTCGCCCATCTCCGGGTCGAAGCCGCCTAGCTCGTTGAACAGGTCGCTGCGCACCAGCAGGCAGGTGCTGGACACGGCGAAGACGTCCTTGACCGCGTCGTGCTGCTCCTGGTCGAGCTCGCCCCGGTCGACCACCGAGGCACAGGCGCCGGTCTTGTCGACGACCAGGCCCACCTCGAGGAGGCGGTCGGGATGGTCCCACTCGACGACCTTGGGGGCGACGATGCCGGCGTTGGAGCGCATGGCCTCCTCCACCATGAGGCGGATGGCGTCCGGCTCCATGGCCACGTCGTCGTGGCAGAACACGAGGAAGGAGGCGCCCTGCACCGTCTGGAGGACGTCGTTGGCGGCGGCCGCGAACCCGGGTCGGGTCGGGACCCGGCGCAGGTACGCGTCGGGCAGGATGGACGCCACCCGGCGGGCCGATTCGGCGTCGCCTCCGGCGTCCATCACCAGCACCGACTGGTTGGGGTAGTCCTGACCGCCCAGCGCCACCAGGGCTTCCTCGAACCAGTCGCCCGGTTCGTTGGCCACGACCACCGCTACCACCGGTGGGGCGGAGGGCTGCGGTTCCATGCTCGTGGGGGTGAGGCTAGCCGTCCGCTCTCCGTGCCCTCCTGGGAACGGGTGTGGTTTCCTGGTGCCGGTGACAGACGGGCGCACGGAGGATGACGGGCCCGGCGGGGAGCTGCCCGAGCACGCATGGCGCAGTCTCGAATGGCCCCCGGACACCAAGCTCAGGGGCCGCCTGTTGGTGGCCACCCCGAGCGTCGGCGACCCCAACTTCGCGGGCACGGTGGTCCTCATGCTCGAGCACTCAGACGAGGGCGCCATGGGCATCGTCCTCAACCGGCCCAGCGAGATCGACGTCGCCGACCACCTGCCCGGTTGGACCGAGGTCGTGGTGTCGCCGCCGGTGGTCTTCCTGGGCGGGCCGGTCAGTCCCAACGCCGCCCTGTGCCTGGCCCGGGTCGAGTCCTCCCTGCACGAGGGCTGGGACCCCCTGGTCGGCCTGGTGGGCACCGTCGACCTCGCCCTCGACCCGGCCCACGCCATGCCGGGGGTGGCCGAGGTGCGCATCTTCGCCGGCTACTCCGGGTGGGCGCCCGGGCAGCTGGAGGCCGAGATCGCCGACGGGGGCTGGTTCGTGGTCGACGCCGACCCGTGCGACGCCCTCTCACCGCTGCCCGACGACCTCTGGCGCCAGGTCCTGCGCCGCCAGAAGGGCACGGTGTCCCTCTTCGCCGACTACCCCCCGGACCCGTCGATGAACTGACGGCCGTCCCAGGCGGGTCAGGGGCCGAAGCGGTACGCCTGGGCGGAAGGGCTGGAGATATTCTTGCGCACCGCCTCCAGGCCCCCGGGCTTGGCCGCATTGGGCCGGAACACCGTCGTGACCCGGGACGGGTTGCGCTGGTCGGGCGGCCCGTAGGTCCACTCGCCGGCGAGCCCACCGAAGCTCACCCGCCCGAGCTGGCGCTGCGCCTCGAGGATCCCGGGTCGGCTGAGATCGTCCAGGGAGACGGCCTTCTCCAGCAGGGCCACCATGGCCATGGCTTGCAGGTACCCGGCCTGGAAGTAGATGTCGGGCTGCTGATCGGGATCGAACTGGCGGATGTCGGCGAGCATCTGGCGCATCCCCGGCTCCGACTCGTCGCCCCACTCCGGGCCGTCGGTGAGCAGCACGAAGTTTCTCTCGAGGAGGGGCAGCAGCTCCTCCGACCGGGAGAAGGCGGTGCTCCACGTGGGCGACTGGCCCAGCCACAGCGGGGTGAACTCCAGCTTGGCCCCCGTCCCGAGGATCGGGCCGGTCGTCGCCGGCAGGCCGGTGAGGAACACCGCGTCGCAGCGGGCGTCGGCCAGCCGGCCCACCTGGGCGGTGAACTCGGTGTCGGTGGCCCGGTAGCGCGCCGTCTCCTCGACGGTGAAGCCCTCGGCGGTGGCCGCCGCCTCCAGTCCCGCCACACCGGCGTCGCCATAGGGGCCCTCGATGGCCATGGCGCAGATCCGCTGGCCCCGGCCGCCGCCCTCGTTGAGGTACCAGTTGGCGCCGTTCAGGAACTGGATCTGGTAGGGCCCGCCGTAGGGAACCAGGTTGATCTCGTTGATCCAGTTGGCGTCCAGCGACCCGGCCAGGGCGACGACGCCGTCGGCCTTGAGCTGGGGGAGGACCGCGTTCACGTGGGGAGTGCCCACCAGCCCGAGCACCGTCACCTGGTCCTTGACCTTCTGGTAGAGCTGCACCGACGTCGGGGCGTCGTACTGGTTGTCCTCGCCGACGACCTCCACCTTGAAGCGCCCGCCGATCCCCCCCTTGGCGTTGATCCCCTCGAAGTGGGCCCGGAAGCCGGCGAGGAACGGCTCACCGATGACCTGGACCGGTCCCGAGAGGGGGGTGAGCAGGGCCACCCGGATGGTGGCGGACGAAAGGTCGAACCCGGGCGCGTCGGCGAGCCCGGCGGCTTCCGTGGACTCGCTGTCGCCCCGACCGCAGCCGACCGCCACCAGCGCCAGCACCACGACGACGATGGCTACGAGACGGGGATGAATTGTCCGTATGTTCACGCCTGCTCCTCTCTTGGCGCCGCTGGCCGCCGGCGAGACCAGCGGCCCGCCCGCCTCGGCCTCGTGGTCCCCGCCAGGCCCCGCGGAGCGAGCACCACGAAGCCCACGACAAGGACGCCGAACAGTAGACGGTTGAGGTTGGCCACGGTCAGCCCGAGGCCGCCGATGGGCAGGTGGACGCTCAGCTCCTCCACCAGCCGGGGCGCCCCGCCCAGCAGGAGGGCTCCCAGGACCGGGCCCCACAGCCGGCCGCTCCCGCCCACCAGCACGATGGCGACGAACTGGACGGAGAGGAAGAGGCTCCACTCGTCGGGACCGACGTACTTCACGTACCCGAAGTAGACGGACCCGGCCACCGCCCCCATGGCGCCCGCCACCGCGAAGGCCGACACCTTGGCCCGGTTGACGTCGATGCCGATGGCCGACGCCGCCAGCTCGTGCTCGTGGACCGCCTGCCAGGCTCGGCCCGTCCGGCTGCGGACCAGGTTGGCAGCTACCGCCGCGGCCGCCGCCACCAGTCCCCAGACCAGCCAGAACCACGATTGCTCCCTCGAGTAGGCCTGGCCCGCGATCCGCAGGCGGTTGAAGTCGAGCGGCCCCCACGCGACCGGCGCCTCACCTGCGGCCCCGGCGGCTCCGCCGGTGATGGCGGGGACGTTGTTCCAGACGTAGAGGCCGATGAACACCAGGCCGACGGTGATGATGGCCAGGTAGGCCCCCCGCAGCCTCATCGAGGCCAGGCCGAGGACGGCGCCCAGGGCACCACCGACGGCGGCCGCCGCGACCAGCCAGATGGGCATGGCCAGCCCCGACCTCGCCCCCAGGTTGACGCTCACGTAGGCGCCGGCGCCCATGAAGAAGGCGTGACCGAGGGAGATCTGGCCGGCGTGCCCCACCAGGAGGTCGAGCCCGATGGCGCCGATGGCGAAGATCCCGGCGAAGATCAGCACCGACAGCCCGAAGTCCCCGATGGCCAGGGGGGTGGCCGCGTAGGCGATCACCGCCACCACCGCCACCGCCCACCTCCGCCGCCCAGACGGCCCCCTTGCCGACGGGCCAGTCGGCAGCCGGCCCCGTCGCAGCCGGCCCCGTCGCAGCCGAGGCCGTCAGAGACGGCGCGGTCGCGGTCGGCTCGTTCACAGACGGGCCTGCTCGCGGTCGCCGAACATGCCCGAGGGCCGTACGAGCAGCACCGCCAGGAGCACGAGGTAGGGGACCACGGTGTGGACGTTGGCGCCCAACGTCCCCGGCAGCCACCCGGGCAGGTAGCCGGCGGCCAGAACCTCGACCACGCCCAGGACGATCCCGGCGACGACGGCGCCGGCCGGTGAGTCGACTCCGCCGAGGACGAGGGCAGGGAAGGCGGCCAGGGCCACCGCCGACAGGGTGGGGTCGATGCCCCGGGCGCCCGACGCCAGCAGCACCCCGGCGACGGTCGCGGTGGCGGCGGCGATGGCCCAACACACGGCGTGGACCCGGCTGACGTCGATGCCGCTGGCGACAGCCGCCTCCTGGTCGGACGCCGTGGCTCGTATGGCGATGCCGAGGGTCGAGAACCGGCAGAACAGCTGGTAGGCGGCCAGCACCGCGCCCGCGCCCACCAGACGGGCCACGTCGAGCGCCGCCACCCGGATCCCGCCGTCGCCACCCACCCGGAACGTGGTCAGACCCCAGGGGTCCCCGAGGCTCAGGCGCTCGGCGCCCCACCCCCACACGGCCAGGGCGTCGATGACCACGGCCAGCCCGATCGTCACCATGAGCACGGCGAAGACCGACTGGCCCACCATCCGCCGCAATGCCACCCGTTCGACCACCAGCCCGACCGCGGCCGCCGCCACCGCGGCCAGGGCGAGGGCGCCGAAGAACGGCATCCCCAGTTGCCGGTGGAAGCCGTAGGTGAGGTAGGCGCCGAGGAGCAGGAAGCTCCCGTGGGCGAAGTTGAACACGTGGCTGGCCCGGTAGATCACGACGAAGCCGAGGGCCACCAGGCCGTAGAGGGAGCCGACCGCAACCCCGGCCACCACCAGCTGGGCCAGCTTGGTCACCGGACGGCGGTCTCGGGACGGGTGCCGGCGCCGGATTCAGGGCTTCGGCCGAGGTAGACCCGGGCCACCACGGGGTCGTTGAGCACGGCGGCCGGGGGGCCGTCGGCCACCAGCCGGCCCGAGTCGAGGACGACGACGCGATCGGCCAGCCGGCCCACCAGGCCGACCCGGTGCTCGACCAGGAGCACGGCCATGCCCCGGTCGGCCCGCAGGCCGAGGATGCACCGGGCCAGGTGGTCGGTCTCCTCCGCGCTCATCCCGGCCGACGGCTCGTCGAGCAGGATCAGCCGGGCCTCCATGGCCAGGGCCCGGCCGAGCTCGACCACCTTCTGGATCCCGAAGGGGAGCTCGCCCGCCAGCCGGGTCCGGTACGGGCCCAGCTCGAGCAGGTCGACGATCTCGTGGCACCGCCGCCGGTGCCCGGCCTCCTCCCGGCGGGACCGCCCCAGCCGGAGGGCGTTGGAGGCGAGCCTGTTGGACATGAGCCGGTGGCGGCCCACCAGGAGGTTGTCGACCACGTCGAGGTCGGCCAGCAGGGCGGGGCGCTGGAAGCTGCGGGCGACGCCGAGGCGGGCGACCTCCCACGGCCGCCGGCCCACCAGGTCGGTGCCGGCCAGGCGGATGCTGCCCCCGCTCGGCCGGTAGAGCTGGTTCACGCAGTTGAGCACCGAGGTCTTGCCCGCCCCGTTGGGCCCGACCACGGCGACGATCTCGGCCTCGGCCACCCCCATCGTCAGTCCGTCGAGGGCGGTGACCGAGCCGAAGCGGAGGCTGACGTCGGACAGTTCGAGCAGGCGCCCGTCGGGTGTCGGCAACCCCCCAGGCGCAGCCGTCCGGGAAGGGATGGCCGGGGCGGGCGCCACATCGGCCACCGCACTTCCGGATCTCGGGAGGTAGAGGCGGCCCATGTCGCGGCCGACCAGGTCTCGGGCCAGCCCCGATGCGGCCACGGTGCCGTCGGCCAGCACGTAGGCCCGGTGGGCCACGGCGAGGGCGGCGTCGGCGCTCTGTTCGGCGAGCACGACGGTCGTGCCGGCGGCGTTGATGCCACGCAGGAACTCCTGGACCTGCACCACCAGGGTGGGCGCCAGGCCGAGGAACGGCTCGTCCAGCAACAGCAGCCGGGGGAGCTCATGAGGGCCCGACCGATCGCCACCATCTGGCGCTCGCCCCCCGACAGGCGCCCGGCCGGGGTGCGCCGCAGGGGGACGAGCGCCGGGAACAGCGAGAGCACGCGCGCCCGGATCTCGGCCATCGCCTCCCGGTCCCGGTTGCGGCGGGTCAGGGCCCCGACCTGCAGGTTCTCGTCGACGGTGAGCCCGGGGAACACCCGGCCCCCCTCCATCACGTGGGCGACGCCCCGGCGCACCATGCCCGCCGCCGCCGCGTCCCAAGCCTTGGTCGAGGTCCCCAGTACCCCGCCGTCGAGCTCGACAGAGCCGCCCACGATCGTCCCCCGGTGGAAGCCGAGGAGCCCCGAGACGGCCCGCAGCAGGGTGGTCTTGCCCGCCCCGTTGGCCCCCACCACCGCGACCACCGACCCCGACGCCACCTCGATCGTCACGCCCTGCAGGGCGGGGGCGCCGCCGTAGGCGACGGAAAGGTCGCGCACGGCCAGCACCGGCGGGCGAGCGGGCGAATCGGGCCCCGGTGTGCTCATCGGGTCCGCTCCCGGCTCGGCCACCCGCGGAACCTACCGCCCGCCGGGTGCGGTCGACGTCGGGCCGCACGTTCTGCGACTATCCACTGGTGGACGACGGCAACGGTCAGCGTCCCGGGCCGCCAGACGACCGGCCCGCGACCCCGCCCGGCGACGACCTCGGTGGACGCCGCCGTTCGCCGCCGGCACTGGTCACCTCGGTCGTCTTCGGCGTCATCGGGACGGTGCTCCTCGTGGTCGGCCTGGTCGGCGGCAGCGAGCCCCTGGTGCTCAGCGCGGTAGGGGCGGGGACGATCTCCCTCGTCGCCGTCCTCGTGTGGCGGGAGCAGCTCATCGCCGCCTGGCGCCGGGAGCGCCGGGTGGGCCCCTGACAGGCGCCGCACGCGGCGGTCATATCGGTCCCGGCGGCGGTACTCTGACGGTCATGCGCTCGACCAACCCGGCCCTGAACGACAAGGTCTTCAACCGTCAGATCGAGGAGGCCCGGGCTGCCGGCGCGGGCGGCCGGATGACCCGGCCGCCGGTCGACGACCAGGTCTCCCCGTGGACCCCACCGCAGTCCTACGAGACCATGACCGTCGGCGGCACCGTCGCCGCCTCCGCCGTCCTCTTGGTGCTGCTGCTGGCCGCGGGATTCGTGGGTTGGGCCCAGGTCGACCCCTCGCCCGAGGGCGTCCGCCTTCCCGGGTGGCTCCTGCCGGTGATGCTGGTGGGGCTCGGGATCGCCATCCTCACCATCTTCAAGCCCAAGCTGGCCCGCTTCACCGCCCCTGTCTACGCCCTGGTGGAAGGGCTCCTGCTGGGCGCCATCTCCCACCTCTACAACCTGCAGTTCGACGGGATCGTGGTCCAGGCCGTGGGGCTCACCCTCGGGGTCTTCGCCATCATGCTCGTGCTCTACGCGACCCGGGTGATCAAGGTCACCGACAAGTTGCGGATGGGCATCGTGGTCGCCACCGGCGCGGTGATGCTGGTCTACCTGGTGAGCCTGGTGGCCCGGCTGTTCGGCGCCAACTTCCCCTTCATCCACGACACCGGCCCGATGGGCATCCTCTTCAGCCTGGTGGTGGTGGTGATCGCGTCACTCAACCTGGTGCTCGACTTCGACTTCATCGAGCAGGGCGCCAACCGCGGCGCACCCAAGTACATGGAGTGGTACGGCGCCTTCGGGCTGATGGTCACCCTGGTGTGGCTCTACCTCGAGCTGTTGCGCCTCATGAGCAAGCTCCGCAGCCGGTAGCGAGAGGCCGGAGCCTCAGACGACGGACCGGTAGACCTCCACGTGGGCCCGGGCCGCGGTCGCCCAGCGGTGGCGGGCGGCCACATCGAGGCCCAGGAGCCGACGGCGCTCCACGTCGGCCCCGCCGGCGAGGGTCGCCTCGATGGCCTCGGCCAGGCCCACGGCGTCGCCCGGCGCCACCAGCAGGCCGGCTGCGCCCACCACCTCTTCCATGGCCGAGCCCGACGTCGTCACCAAGGGGGTACCGCAGGCCATGGTCTCGAGGGCGGGGAGCCCGAACCCCTCCTCGAGTGAGGGGTAGACCACCACCGCCGCTCCCCGGAGGAGGGCGACGTTCTCGTCCTCGCTCACGTAACCCGTCAGCCGGATGCGGTCGCGGGCCCGGGCGATCACGACGGCCGCCTCCACCGCGTCGACGCCCCATCCCCGCTGGCCGGCGAGCACGAGGACGGTGTCGGGGTGACCGCCGGCGATGAGGTCGAAGGCCCGCACCAGCGTGGGCACGTCCTTACGGGGCTCGAGGGTGCCGACGAAGGCCACGTAGGGCCGGTCCGCTTCGACCCCCAACCGCTGGCGGGCCTCGACGTCGGCCGCCTCTTCCTCGGGGCCGGCGGCGGGGCGGAAGCGGGCGTGGTCGACGCCGTGGGGGATGACGTGGACGTGGCCCCGGGGCCGGGCCCGGGCGTCCAGGCGGTCGGCGGTGGCCTGGCTGACGGCGACGATGGCGGCCGCCCGGGCGGCCGCCACCCGGATGGCGCCCCGGAAGAAAGCGACCTTGGCCGGCTGGTGCCACTCCGGATGGGAGAAGAAGGAGAGGTCGTGCACGGTGACCACGCTCGGGCCCCGGGCGGCCAGGGGCATCGTGTAGTGCGGACCGTGGTGGACGTCGATCGGCATGCGGTTGAGGAGCCGGGGCAGGGCGGTCTGCTCCCAGGCCAGACGGAGGGGGCGCCGGGTGGGCGCCACGTCGACCACCCGCCCCGCGCCGGCCTGGGCCTCCCACCGCGACCGGTCGCCCTGCCGGCACACGACGGTGACCTCGACGCCGTCACCCGCTCCCACCGGGCCGGTCAGCTCCCCGGCCAGGCTGAGCACGTAGCGGCCGGCGCCCCCCGGCTTGGCCGGGACGGCGGTGGCGTCGAGGCTCACCCGCACCGGGCGACCACCTCCCGCCACAGCTCCAGGTGGCGGGCGGCGGCCCGCTCCCAGGTGAGTTCCGCGGCCCGGCGCAGCCCGGCCTCGACGAGCCGGGCCCGGACAGCCTCGTCGCCCGCCACCGCCACCAGCCCGTCGGCGATGGCCTCCACGTCGTCGGGGGGGACCTCGAAGGCGGCGCCCCCCGTGCTTGGCATCGGGGTGGCCACCACCGGCGTCCCGCAGGCCATGGCCTCCACCGCCGGCAGGCCCCAGCCCTCCCGGCGGGGGACGAACGCCACCAGGCGGGCGGAGGCGTAGAGGGCGGACAGCACACCAGGGGTCACCTCCCCGGCCAGCAGCACCGACGGACGGGGGGGCAGGGCCGGGCCCCAGCCCGCCGGCCCGACCACGACCAGGGGCCACGGCTCGGGCAGCCGGGGCAGGGCCAGGGCGTGGGCGTCGAGCAGGCGGGGCAGGTTCTTGCGGGGCTCGAGGGTGGACACGGTGAGCAGGAAGCCGCCGGTGCGCCGTCGCCGTCGCCGTCGGTCGCCACGCCCAGGCCCGCCAGCAGCGCCGCCGCCGCCTCGTGGTCGGGCTCGGCCAGGTGGTCGCAGCCCTCCTCCACCACCGCCACCCGGTCCTCGGGCACGCCCGCCGCGACCAGGTCGTCGGCGGTGGCGGCCGACGGGGCCAGGAGGAGGGCGGCCCGTTCCCGGGCCCGACCCAGGGCCGCCTCGTGCCACTCCCGGCCCCGGCGGGGGTAGGCGTCGGGCTCGTGGCGCCAGGCCAGGTCGTGCACCATCACCGTCATGGGCGCCGGTCCCGACGGGGGGACGGCCAGCGACGTGGCGTGCACGACGTCGGCCCCCGGCGGGGGCGGGCACCGGCCCCGGTCCCAGGCCCGGGTGAGAAGCGGCCCGGGCAGGTTCGAGGCCACCACCCGCCCGAGGGCGGCGAGCGGGTCGGGCCCCGACGATTACGACGACTCGGGGCCCGGCTCGTCCACAGGGTGACGTCAACCCGCTCCGGGCCCGCCGTCCGCAGCCCTCCGACGAGTCCCCGGACGTAGGTGCCGATGCCCCCGGGCACCTGACGGCGAAGCTGGTCGGCCACCACGACGACCCGCAGCGGCGCCCCATCCGCCGTCAGGCGGCCACCTGTCGGTACAGGCGCAGGCAGGCGGCCGCGGCCCGCTCCCAGGTGAACTCGGACGCTCGGGCCCGCCCCGCCTTGATGAGCGTGGCCCGCAGCTCGTCGTCGAACACGAGCTGGGCCATGGCGTCGGCGAAGCCCTCGGCGTCGCCCGGCTCCACCAGCAGGCCGGCGTCGCCCACCGTCTCCGGGGAGGCCCCGGCCCGGGCGGCCACGACCGGCACGCCCGACTGCATGGCCTCCAGCAGCGGCATCCCGAAGCCCTCGTAGAGCGAGGGGAAGACCAGCATGCGGGCCCCGGCCATCAGCGACGCCACCCGGTTGTCGTCGATGTAGCCGGTGCACACCACCTCGGGGCTGCCCAGGCCCCGCTCGCTCAGCATGGAGGGCAGGTCGATGAGGTTGCTGCGCCCGCCGGCCAGCACCAGCCGCAGGTCGACGCCCCGTGAGCGCAGGATGCTGAGGGCGTCGAGGGCCAGGGGCAGGTTCTTGCGGGGCTCGAGGGTGCCGAGCATGAGGGCGTAGGGCGAGCCCGACGCGGGTTCGCCGTTGTTGACCGCGTCCAACCGGCTGTGGCTCCCATTGGGGATCACGGTGATCTTGTCGGCCAGGTGGGGCTGCCAGTCGAGAAGCTCGGTGCGGGTGAACTCGGACACGGTCACCACCGCCGCCGCCCGGGACAGGATCTGGGGCAGGAGCCGGGCCATGCGCCGCACGCCCAGGGGAGACGTCGGCCGGGTGGTGGACGAAGCCGATGTCGTGCACGGTGACCACCACCGGCACCTTGCGGGACGGAGGGGCGATGAAGTTGGTGGCGTGGAACACGTCGCAGTTGACCAGCCACTCGACGGGCGGGAACGGGACCCGGTCCCACATGGCCCACAGTGGCCGGGCCGGGGCCAGCTTGCGCTCCACGCCCACGTTGGGCCGGTGGGGCGGATCGAGGTTGAGGTAGCGGGCGGTTCGCCAGGAGATGGGGAAGACGATCATCTCGTCCTCCGGAGCGAGCAGGGCGACCGCGTCGATCAGCTCGTGGGTGTACCAGCCCACGCCCGGTCTTGCGCCCGAGCAGGGGGGTGCCGTCGAAGCCGATGCGCACCCGCTCAGCCTTCCTTCCGGCGCCGGCGCTTTCGGCGCCGGGCGGCCTCGTCGGAGGAGTCGTCGTCTGCGCCCGAGTCTGACGCCTGGGCGCCGGTGGTGGCCGCGGTGCCGTCGCCCACCGCGTCGGTCGCGGAGGCCGCAGGTGATGTGGCGGCGGGGCCCGGGCCCTTCAGCTCGCCCACGATGAGCTGGCGGTGGCGGTCGAGGAACTGGGGGAGATCGAGCGCCAGCCGCCGCCCGAGCTCGCTGACCGTGTGGCGGATCTCGTTCGACGCCCGCCGGGTCTCCTCCCGCACCGCCTGCTGCAGGGAGGCCTCCAGCTGCTCCAACCGGGCCCCCAGGGCGATCAGCTCGGCTTCCACGGCCGCCAACCGGTCGGTCGGCTCGTCGGCCTCGTCCGGGGGGGCGGGGTCCTGCACCGGGGGCGGCAGGTCCATCCCAGGAGACTAGCGGCGCCGCCCGACGGCCATCCGGGACCGTCGCCGGCCACGCCCGGCGGCTAACGTCGCGCCTTCCGTGAAAGGCGTGATCCTCGCCGGGGGGACAGGAACCCGGCTCCACCCCCTCACCCGCATCACCAACAAGCACCTCCTGCCGATCTACGACCGGCCGATGGTCACCTACGCCATCGAGGCGCTGGTGACGGCCGGGGTCGACGAGATCATGATGGTCACGGGCGGCACCCACGCCGGCGAGTTCCTCCGGCTCCTCGGCAGCGGCAACGAGTGGGGCATCGACCGGCTGTCGTACGCCTACCAGGAGCGGGCCGGCGGCATCGCCGAGGCCCTGTCGCTGGCCGAGCGCTTCGTCGACGGCGACCGGGTGGTGGTCATGCTGGCCGACAACATCGTGGGTCGGTCCATCCGTCCTGCGGTCGAGAACTTCCGGCGCCAGGAGCGGGGGGCCCGCATCCTGCTGTCCCGGATGGAGGACCCCGCCCACCTCAGCCACCTGGGCGTCCCCGAGCTCGACGGCGACGGGCGGGTGGTGCGCATCGTGGAGAAGCCCGACGTCCCGGCCAGCGACTACGCCGTCACCGGGATCTACTTCTACGACCAGTCGGTGTTCGAGATCATCACCCACCTGGTGCCCTCGGGCCGGGGGGAGCTGGAGATCACCGACGTCAACAACTGGTACGTCGACCAGCGCACCATCGAGTACGACGTCCTCGACGGGTTCTGGGGCGACGCCGGCGAGTCGATCGACGCCTACTACGAGGTCAACGACCACGTGCGGGCCCACGGGGCCAACAAGGGCTAGCCATCGTCGAGCGTGGCCGTCTGCGGCCCCCCTCGGACGCACCGGCCGAGGGGGAGCGGCTCGAGGAGCTGGTGGTCGTCGACGGCCGGGTGGTCGTGGAGCAGATCCTCAGCGGCAGGGTCGAAGGCCCGCTGGACTACCTCCAGGACCACGACGAGTGGGTGGCGGTCCTGGCCGGTGGGGCGGTGCTCGACGTCGGAGGCGAGGTGGTCGAGCTGGCGGCCGGCGACTGGGTGCTGCTGCCGGCGGACGTGCCCCACCAACTTGTCAGGGTGGAGGAGGGCACGAACTGGATCGCCTTCCACTTCGCGTCGACAGCCGACCCTCCGATACGGTAGCGTCTCGCAGCGATACAGCGCCGTGTCGAAAGGACGTCTGACGATGCCCCAGTTGCGTGTCCCCGCCCCCACCGGGCCGCTCCACGAGGATCCGGTGGTCTACCGCCGGCGGTGGTTCCTGCTGGGGATCATGTGCCTGTCGCTGGTGATGGTCGTGATGTCCGTGGCCGGCCTCAACGTCGCCCTCCCCAGCCTGCAGCGCGACCTGGGCTCGAGCTCGAGCGCCCTCCAGTGGATCGTCGACTCCTACGCCCTGGTGTTCGCCGCCCTCCTCCTCCCCGCCGGCGCCCTGGGCGACCGCTTCGGACGGAAGCGGGCCCTGATGTTCGGCCTGGTCGTGTTCACCACCGGCTCGTTCGTGGGTGGGCTGGGCACCGGGGCGGGCCAGGTCATCGTCGGCCGGGTGATCACCGGCATCGGGGCCGCCTTCGTGATGCCGGCCACCCTCTCGCTGCTGACGACGATCTTCCCCCCCGAGGAGCGGCGCAAGGCGATCGCCCTCTGGGCCGGCTTCGCCGGGGCCGGCGGGGCGCTCGGCCCCATCGTCTCCGGTGCCCTGCTGGAGAGCTACTGGTGGGGGTCCGCGTTCCTCGTGAACGTGCCGATCGTCGCCTTCGTCCTGCTGGCGGTGGCCCTGTTCTCGCCCACGTCCAAGGACCCGGAAGCGACCCCCCTCGACCCCATGGGCGCGGTGCTCTCCCTCGTGGGCCTGGGGGCGCTGGTCTTCGCCATCATCGAGGGCCCGGAGCGGGGCTGGAGCAGCGGGACGGTGCTGGTCTCGTTCGCAGTGGCGTTCGTGGGCCTGGCCGGGTTCGTGCTCTGGGAGCGGCGGACGAAGCACCCGATGCTGCCCCTGCACCTGTTCAAGGACCGGCGCATGAGCGTGGGCAGCGCGGTGGTCACCGTCGCCTTCTTCATCATGTTCGGCCTCTTTTTCCTGTTCACGCTCTACCTGCAGTTCGTCCGGGGGTACTCCCCGCTGAGCGCGGGCCTGTCGACCCTGCCCCTGGCGGTGGCGCTGGTGGCGATCGCCCCCCGCAGCGCGGCCCTGTCCGAGCGACTTGGGCACCGGTCCGGTGATGTCGGGCGGCTTCGTGCTGGTCTCGGCCGGGTTCGTCGTCCTGGCCCTGGTCTCGACGACCACCCCGTACGCGGTGCTGGCCCTGGCCATGGTCCTGCTCGGGGCGGGCATGAGCCTCACCGCCGCTCCTGCCACCGGCAGCATCATGAGCGCCGTCCCCCCGGCCAAGGCGGGAGTGGGCTCGGCCGTCAACGACACCACCCGTGAGGTGGGCGGGGCCCTGGGCATCGCCGTCCTGGGCAGCATCGCCAGCGCCGTCTACCGGTCGTCGGTCGACCTGGGCGGCCTCGACCTTCCGCCGCCGGTCCGGGAGGCGGCCACCGAGTCGGTGGGGGCGGCCACCTTCATCGCCGACCAGGCGGGTCGGGGCGGGGCCGAGCTGGCCGCCCGGGCGGGGACGGCCTTCACCGAGGCGTTCAACGTGGTCAGCACCGTGGCCGCGGCCCTGGCCCTGGTGGCGGCGGTGGCAGTGGCCGCGGCGTTCAGCCGGCGCCGCGAGCAGGCGGCGGTGGCCGGCACCGCCGCACCGTCGGACCCATTGGTGGAGGTCGGCAGCTGAGCGCCGAGCCCGGCGAGGGCCCGGGCGCTCGGGCCGGCACCGCGGCCGCGGTGGTCGAGGTCGACCCCCGGGTCGAGCGATCCCGCCGGGTGATCCTCGCCGCCGCCCTCGACCTGCTGGCCGAGGTCGGGTGCGGGGGCCTGACCATGGAGGCGGTGGCGGCCCGGGCCGGGGTGGGCAAGAGCACCGTCTACCGGCACTGGCCGGGCAAGGTCGAGCTGGTCGAGGACGCCATCCGCACCCTCAAGCCGGTGATGAGCCCCTCGGCCGGCGGGACGGTCCGGGAGCGGATCATCGCCTTGCTCGTCCAGATAGCCACCGGACTGGCCGACTCCGCCTGGTCGTCGTGCCTGCCCGCCATCATCGACGCCGCCGAGCGCGATTCGGAGATCCTCGCCATCCACCGCCGCCTGGCCCTGGAGCGGCGCCAGGTCCTGGTCGACCTGCTGGTCGAGGGGGTCGAGACGGGCGAGGTCGCGGCGGACGTCGACCTCTTCGTGCTCGCCGAGTGCCTCATCGGACCGCTGGTGATTCGTCGCCTGCTCCTGCACGAGCCCTTCGACCCCGCCGGCGTGCCTGCCCTCGTCGAACAGGTCCTGTAGTCCTCAAGTCCCGTCCCCCGGCAGTCGAAGAGGGGGACGACGACTCTTCGCCACCGAGACACGGCGGCCCTACGGGCACGGAGGCTTGGCATGGCGCGTCGGAGCAGTGAATCATTCGTCCTGGCCGACAACGGCTGGGCCACCCGCTGGCGGTGCCAGTGCGGGTACGACAACACCGGCCGTGACCGCTGCCTGATCTGCGACGGCCCCGCCCCGGCCGCGTTCCTCGACAATCCGGCGCTGTTCCCGGCGCCCGAGGTGGTGGTGCCCGTGTACGGACCGCCGGTGAAGACCGGCACCGGGGCCAACCGCACCGTGATCGGCTTCATCCTTGCCAACGTGGTGCTGCAGGCGGCCGAGCTGGTGTACTTCACGGCCAACGACGTGCCCCGGGCGACGGCGATCCAGGTGTCTCTGGTCACCGGCCTCGCCTTCTACGCCGTCGCCGCCCTGTGGGTGCTGGCCCGCTCGGCGTCGCTCAGGATCCGGCCCGTCCTGGGCCTGGAGACGGCTGCGGTGGGGGCGGCCGAGGGTGTGATCGTCGGCGGGGTGACGGCCGTGCTGCTGGTGGGAGGCCTCCGCCTCATCACCGGCCACCCGGCGCTCGACCCGACGACCGCCTTCCTCGCGTCCCAGGGCTCGTGGGGCGCCCTGCTCCTCGGCTTCGTAGTCATCGTGGTGGCGGCGCCGGTCGTCGAGGAGCTCGTCTTCCGCGGCTTCATGGCCGAGTCCTACCGCCCCCACGGGAGCCGGCTGGCGATCATCCTCAGCGCGGGGGCCTTCAGCCTGGCCCACCTCTCGCCCGCCCAGCTCCGCTACTACCTGGCCATGGGTGTGCTCCTCGGCTTCGTCTATTGGCGCCGGGGGCTGGTGGGGTCCATCGCCGCCCACGCCGCCTTCAACGGTGTGCTGCTGGCGGTGGCGGTGGCCGCGGCCCACGGGCCGGCGGTGGAGCACCGGGTGGCAGGGGCGACCATCGCCATCCCGGGGACGTACCAGGTGGGCACCCCCTTCCTCGGCGACGACGACCTGGTGGCCGAGGGGCCACTGGGCGCCGTCGTCGAGCTGGCCCGTGTCGAGCTCCCCGGGCCCGCTCCCGCGGCCGACGACCTGAGCCGGGTTCTCGCCCTCGGGGGACTGCCCCTGCCTCCCGAGATCCAAATCGAGTCGTCGTCGGTGACGGTCGTCGACCTTCCCGCTGGCCGGGCGGTGTCGATGGAGGCCGAGATCGACGGTGGCGACGGGCGAGTGGTACTGGTGCCCGGCAGCGGCGAGATCTGGGTGGCCACCTACCGCTCCGACGGCGCCGGACAGTCGGCCGTCGACTTCCAGGAGATGCTGCTCAGCCTGACCCTGCCGCCGACGTAGTGGAGGCGAGGGCCGGCGTCGGCCTCTGCCGGTCGGCGTCGAACTCGCGGCGGAGCCGCGAGGGCGGGCCACCCGGCCGGAGAGTGCACCGGCACGCGAGACTCGGACATGCGCGATCTGGCGCCGGAGATCACCCGGCAGCGCCTGCTGATCGAGGGCCTCTACACGGCCGACGTCGACGAGCAGCGGGTAGAGGAATACTTGCGAGGACTGGCGGTCCACCTCGGGCTGCGGGCCTACGCCCGTTCGGCGATCTTTGCCCCCGCCGGCGAGGGCCGGACCGAGAACGAGGGCTTCGACGCCTTCCTGCCGCTGATCGACTCCGGCATCTCGCTCTACGTCTGGACCACCGCCCGCTTTCTCGCCGTCGTGCTCTTCACCTGCAAGCGCTTCGACGAGTCGTCGGCGATCGCTTACACCCGAGACTTCTTCGCCCTCACCGAGGTCGAGTCCCAGGATTTCTGAGGTTCGGTCGACCATGGGGAGAGGCGCGAACACATAGAATAACTTGACAAGCCGAACATGTGTTCGGTATAATCGCAGTATGGCAGAGGCCAGCGAAGGACGTGAGCTAGCGGCGGTTGCGTCGGCACTGCGCGACGTGGTGGCGGACTTCGAGCCCGAACGACTGGCGGCGGAGCCGGCAGTGGCCGCGCTGGAGCTCTTCGGCGAGATCGAGCGGCTGGCGGCGGCGGGAAAGGCCCTGGCCGCCCGCCAGGTGGAGGTGACCCGGGCCTGGCAGGGCCGGGGGACTCGCTCGGCGGCGCACTTCGTGGCCGCCACCTGTGGCTCGTCGGTCCGCTCGGCGGTGACGACGCTGGAGACCGCCCGCGCCCTCGACGACCTGCCCGCCACCGCCGAGGCCCTGCGGGCGGGCAGGCTGTCGACGGCCCAGGCCAGCGAGATCGTGGCCACCGCCGGCCGCCGACCGGGCGTCGAGGCCGAGCTGGTGGCGGCGGCCGGCACCGAGACGCTGCCCGCCCTCCAGCAGCGCTGCCGGGCGGTCAGGGCCGAGGGCGCGGCCGGGCCGGAGGCGTACGAGCGGGTGCGGGCCCGGCGCTACCTGCGCCACTGGAGCGACGCCGAGGGCGGACTGCGGATCGAGGCCCGTTTGTGTCCCGACGACGGGGCCCGCGTCATCGCCGCCATCGACGTCGAGCGGCGGCGCATCTTCGCCACCGCCCGCAGCGACGGCCGGCGTGAGCCGTACGAGGCCTACGCCGCCGACGCCCTGGTGGCGCTGGCCCAGCGCACCGGGACGGGCTCAGGTCCCGAAGCAGTGGTGCACGTGCGGGTCGACCACGCCGCCCTGGTGCGGGGCCACGTCGAGGAGGGCGAGACGTGCGAGATCGCCGGGGTGGGTCCCATCCCGGTGGCCAGCGCCCGGGCTCTGGCCGACGACTGCATCCTCAAGGTGCTGGTGACCAAGGGCGTCGACGTGGTGGCGGTGGCCCACGGGGGACGCACGATCCCCGCTCACGTGCGCAGCGCGCTCGAGGCCCGCGACCCGACGTGCGTGATCCCCGGCTGCAACATGCGCGACCGACTCGAGATCGACCACGTAATGCCCTTCGCCGAGGGTGGTCCCAGCACCCTCGACAACCTGGCCCGGGCCTGCCACTTCCACCACTACCTCAAGACCCATCACGGCTGGGTCCTGGGCGGGCGACCGGGCGCCTGGACCTGGGATCCCCCCAACGAACAGCCGCCTTGACGGGGACGGGGATCCTCCGCGCGCTTCAGCCCAAGCCGAGGGCGGCCGAGGTCATGGGTCCTACGACGCCGTCCTGGTCGAGGCCGTGTTGGGCCTGGAACTGGATGACGGCCGCCTCGGTCATCGGGCCGAAGTCCCCGTCGGCGCTCAGGTTGAACCCGAGCTCGTTCAGACGGGCCTGCAATTGGCGCACCCGCTCGCCTCGGCTGCCTTTCTTGAGCAAGCCGCCGCCACCACCCCGCCACCGCCACCGCCACCGCCACCGCCGCCTCCACCCAGACCGCCACCGCCACCGCCACCGCCAGTGCCGCCGGTGGCCGCGAAGCTGACGTGGTTGTGGTCGAGGTGGTTCTGGGTGATGCTGCCGCGGTCGGCCATGTCCCGCCATCCACGGTCGTCGAGGGTGTGGATGCGTTGGTTCCAGATGACGTACTCCACGCCGAACGACGAGGCCTCACGCAGGGTGAAGTCGGCCACGCTGTCTCCCAACGACGAGTCGTCCGGCTCCTCGCCGTAGGCGGAGGACACCAGGATGTCGAGAGCGCGGGTGCGGTCGGGGTGGTGGCCCTCGTAGGTGGAGATCCCCCGCGCCCCGGTGGCTTCGGCGACCGCGTTCACGAACGCCTGGACGTGGTCCAGGACGGGACCGCCGGCCACCGTTCCCCCCTCTGGGCCATCCCCAGGCGGACCTCCGATAAGCGCCTCGTCCTCGAACGGGACGTCATCAGGGTCCGGAACTTGGTTTTCCGCCATCTCGCCGACCTCCTTCCGCCGCCGCCCCACCGTCGCCACGCGAGGCGTGAACGGGCTCACCGATCCGGCGTCTGTTGGTGCAGCGCCAGCCTTCAGGTCCCACCCTCGCGCACGAACGGGCTGTTGACCAGGCCTTTGTCGTCGCCGCCGAGTCGAGGGGACTACGGGCTGACGGCCTCCAGTCCCTCGGGGTAGCTCCCGGTGGCCTTTCTCCACACCTCGGCCGCCGCCCGTTGGGCCACCAGGCGGGCCACGGCGATGGCGACGCCGCAGGCCACCGCCCAGGCCAGCGCCTCCGACCACTTGGTCGAGGGGGAGGCCGGGTTGGTGGGCGGGTCCGAGCCCTTCCATCCCTGCCAGCCCTTCTTCAACGCGGTCCGGGTCAGCCCGCCCGCCGCCACACCACTCAAGGTGCCGGCGCCCTTCCACAGCACGGCTTGATTGCTCACGTCCAGGGTGTGCCCCGATCCGCCCCCCGCCATTCGTCGCCCCGCCTAGGTTGGTCATCCTTCGCAGGACGAGGACGAGGACGACGACGAGGAGGATGCGGTGGCGCAGCGCAGGGCGAGTGCAAGGTGGGAAGGCGACCTCTTCGGCGGCCGCGGGACGGTGTCGGCCACCAGCACCGGGCTGTTCACCGACGCCCCGGTGAGCTGGGCCGCCCGCACCGAGGAGCCAGACGGCAAGACCAGCCCCGAGGAGCTGATCGCGGCCGCCCATGCCTCCTGCTTCTCGATGGCCCTGTCCAACGAGCTCGCCTCCCGGGGCAACCCGCCCGCGCTCGTCGAGGTGCAGGCCACGTGCACCTTCGACCCGCCCACGATCACGGCGGTGGATCTGGCGGTGGTGGCGGTCGTCCCCGGCGCCGACGAGGCCGCCTTCCGGGAGGCGCTCACCGCGGCGGAGGGATCGTGCCCGGTGTCGAACGCCCTTCGGGGGTCGGTGGAGATCAGGGTGGACGGCCGACTTTCCTGACCCCCCGGCTATCATCGGGGGTGGAGATGTCGTCCACCTGCGATGACGCCCACCCTGAAACGAGCTTTTCCGAGGCTGCGCCATGACCGACGACCAACAAGACGAAGCGCGGGCCGAAGCCGAGTGGCTCAAGACGGTGGTGCGCATCCGCGCCATGCTGGCCCAGGCCCAGTCGAGCACGTATCCCGAGGAGATCGCGGTCTACACCCGCAAGGCGCAGCAGCTGGCCAAGCGCCACGAGGTCGACGAGTGGCTGCTGGAGGCCCCGGGCGCCGACCTCGACATCGTGATCGTGGGCGCCCAGCTGCGGCGGCTCAACACGATCATGGCCGGTTACTCCAAGTTCACCCGGATCGAGTACGAGGACCAGACCCGGGAGTGGACCGACTTCATCCGCCAGTACGACGCCACCCTCGAGGTGGCCACCGAGCTGCTCAACATCCCCCTGCCGGTGCTCCCCAACGGCGTGCCCCGGCGCTTCCGCCCCGAGGCCCAGCTCCACATCGAGAAGCTGATGCTGGAGGCTGGCTACGACGTGAGCGCCCGCCCCGGCTGGGACCCCCTGGTCGACTCCCAGACGCCGAACCTCGACCAGGTGGTGGAGGGCGAGATCACCAAGATCGCGGCCACCCATCCCGGTGGGATAGCG
Source organism: uncultured Acidimicrobiia bacterium (assembly GCA_963765955.1). Lineage (GTDB taxonomy): Bacteria > Actinomycetota > Acidimicrobiia > Acidimicrobiales > AC-14 > JAXDMK01. Next base: position 1,313,191 of record CAVXYA010000002.1, on the reverse strand, counting down.
GGCCAGGACCTCCAGGCGGCGAAGGTCCGGGCCCTGTGACGTGAAGAAGTCGATCGATTTCGCCATGGACGACCACCCGAGCGGCGGGGAGCGGCTGCCGTCCTCATGGGCCGTCGCCATCGCCGACGACTGCGACGAATGCCAGGACATCCGGGTCGAGCTCACCACGGAGGAGCAGGACCGGCGCGGTACCGGGGTCATCAGCCACCTGACGCCCCAGTCGGCCCGCCGGCTGCGGGCGGCGCTGGCCGAAGCACTACGCCAGCTGGGCGAGGGCGTCGAGGGAGGAACTGAACGTGCCTGAACAAGGGGTTCTCGAAGGTTGGACCGAGGTCACGCCCGATCTGCTGGCCGCGGCGGGCGATTCGCTCGCCCCCGACGAGCTCGTCCGCTTCTACGACGGCGGACCCCCGACTGGCGGGTGGCCCAGGCCCCCGAGAGCCAGGTCCTGCGCCGCCAGGCGGTGGCGCCGGCCGTGGCTGCCAACGTCGGGTCGATCGAGATGACGATGGTGCTGCTGGTCGGCCCCCGGGGCCAGGGCAAGAGCACCACCATCCGCCAGATCGCGGTCGACCTGGTGCGGGCCGGCACCAAGGTGCTCTTCCGCGACCCCGGGACCCCCCTCGACATCGATGCGGTCGCCGCGCTCCCCGAGGGACCGTGGGTGCTGGTCAGCGACGACGCCGAGGAGATCGCGGCCGATCTGGAGACCACGGTCACCCCCCTCGCCAAGCGGCGCAAGGACCTGCACTGGGTGCTGGTCGGACGCAGCCCCGACTGGGAGTCGAAGTTCAAGCAGCAGGGTCGGAGCGCGGAGCCGCCGTGGGAGAAGTTCGTCAGCCTGTGGCCCACCCTGGGCATGCGGGCCAAGCTCCTCGAGCTGGCCCCGGCCGACGCCGACCGCCTGGCCGCGGCGTGGACCGCCAACGGGTCCCTGCGGGCGCTCGAGACCGACCCCGAGGAGGAGCGGGGCCAGTACCTGCTGGGCGCGGTCGAGTCCCGCCAGGGGATGTCGGACAAGACCCTCCTGGGCGGCATCCTCGACCAGCGCTTCGGCCCCGAGCTCCTGCTCGACCACGTCGCCGGGCTCATGGCGCCGGTCGACGCCAGCGATCTTGACTCGTTCCTGTACGTCGCCGTGGCCGACGCCTGCGATTTCGACGGCGTCGATATGGCCGTGATCGCCGATCTGGCCGGGGTGGACCGGGCGGAGGCGCCCGCCATCCGCCAGCGCCTCATCGCCCACGGCCTGTGCTCCGGAAGCGGACCCGCCCTGCGCAGCCGCCACCCGGCCATCGCCCGCAGCGCGGTGCGGCTGGTCGACGCCGGCCGGGCCGGCGACCGCAACCTCGACGACATCTGGCGCAAGCTGGTGCAGTCGACGGGGAAGATGGGCCGTGAGCTCGGCCCCCTCCTGTCCGACGGCCCGATCATGACCGCGGGGCCGGTGCTGGGCGACCGCTACGAGCGCTTCGGCATCCCCCGCGACCGGGCCGACCGCACCGCCCGGGTGGTGGCCGACGAGGGCATGGCCGCCATGGGCGACCGCTTCGGGCTGTTCTCGGTGCTCCAGGCCCGCACCTACCGGCTCAGCGGCCTGCCGGCGGAGGCGTCGGCGATCCTGCGCAAGGCGTTCTCCGACGACCTCCGCAAGCAGGACTGGGACCGCATCGCCCGGGGCTACCTCTACGAGATGGCGCTGGCCGAGGCGGCCCAGGGCCACGACCTGGAGACGATCGTCCTGGCCGGGCTGTCGCTGACCGACGTCCGGCGCATGGGCCCGGTCACCTACACCGACGCCAAGATCGCCCTGGTCGAGATCGGCGAGGCGTGCCTGAGGATGGACGAGGCGATGCTCGTGCCCCGCTACGCCAACCTGCTGCGGGCGGCGACGGTGATGAGCCCCACCGTGACCCCCAAGTGGGATCAGCCCACCCGGGCCCGCTTCCGGGCCTACGGCGAGCGGGCCGACGAGTTGCAGCTACCGGAGGGCAAGCTGATCGAGGCCTTCGAGTGGCTGGCCGAGGCGCTGGCGACGGCGGCCGGCGAGATCCACGACCCCGAGATCGAGCTCATCTGGAAGCGGCTCGTGCCCGACGGCGGCCGGCCCAGCCTCACCCTGCTGAAGCGCACCGTCGACGTCCGCGGGCCCTTCCCCGGCAGCCAGTCCCAGTCCTAGTCTCGGCGCCGGCCGCCCGGCCCGCCCGGCCCGCCCGCCCTGGACTAGGTGACGGCGTGGCTCCGACGGGGATCGGAGGTCTTGGCCACGATCTCGTCGGCGATCTCCCGCAGCTTGCGATTCTCCCGCTGCGACGCCCGCACGAGGATCTGGAAGGCCTCGTCCGCGCTGCAGCGCTGGGCCCCCATGAGGATGCCCTTGGCCTGCTCGATGGCGGCCCGCGACTTCATGGCCTGGAGCAGGTCCTGGCTGAGCTGGTGGGCGTCCCAGTAGGCCTGGGCGTTGGCCAGCACGATGGCGGCGTGGGCCGCGAACTGCAGGCCCACCTCCACGTCGCCCTCCGAGAAGGCGGTATCGCCCCGGGAGTAGAAGTTGAGGGCGCCCACGCCTTCGTGCCGGGCCTGCAGGGGAATCGACATGCTGCTCTGCACCCCGAAGGAGGCGGCGGCCTCGCTGAACGCCGGCCACTGGCTGTCCTTGACCATGTCGTCGATGCGGTAGACCTGCTGGTGGCGGAAGGCGTCGAGGCACGGGCCGTGGCCGGTCTCGTACTGGGCGGTGTCGATCTGGGGGGCGTCGTCGTCGGTGAACACCGCCGTCTTGGCCCGACCCTCCACCAGCATGGTGAGGCCCACCATGTCGGCCGTGGGCACGGCCGCACAGGCCAGGTCGGAGACCTGCTGCAGCGTCTCCTGGAGGGTGGCATCGCCGACGAAGAAGCGCGACATCGCAACCAGACCCTGGCTCAAGGATTCCGAATTGGCTGTCACGGCTCACTCCCGACGACGGTGAGCGAGTCACATCCCTGGGACCAGAGGGGTGGAGGGCCAACTCAAGGCTTGTTCCCAGCCTACCCCGTTTCCCGTCCGATGAGTCTCTGGGAGGCGTCCAGAGCCCGCCGTCAGGCCTTGGTGGTCCACTGGTCGAGGAGGCGGTGGTCGTCGACGGTGCGACGGCGGCGCAGCTCCCGACGGTCGGCCATGGTGGCCGGCAGCAGCCGGACGTAGGCGCCCAGCGAGCGCAGCCGCCGGCGGACGGTCTCGACCGTGGGCCGGCGGGCGTGGGCCAGGGGACTGACGATGTCGCGCCGGGCGTAGGACCCGGTGATCAGCAGGTGGCGGCCGGCGGCCCGGCCGGCGAAAGCGAGGGGGGCGTTGCGGGTGAGGGTGAGGAGCCGGTTGCGCTCGACGTAGTGGGCGAACAGCCGCGATCCCTCGATCGACGAGGCCGAGTGGACGTGGTGGACCACCGAGTCGGGTACGTAGACGTAGCGCCAGCCCTGGGCCCGCCCCCGCCACGAGAGGTCGAAATCCTCGTAATAGAGGAAGAACTTCTTCTCGAAGAGGCCGACCGACCGCAGGTAGGGCACGGAGAGCAGCACCGCCGCCCCGCACCAGGCGAAGACCTCGCCCGGCTCGTCGAACTGGCCGCCGTCGCGCTGCTGGTACCCACGATCGGCGCCGTAGCCGTCGGCCAGCAGGACCGATCCCACGTTGTTGAGGACGGGGAACGGCAGGCCGGCGACGGGGACGTCGAACCACGTCGGCTTCGGCGTCACCGCCAGCTGCGCCTCCTCCGGGTCGGACCGCACCACCACCGTCCGGTGGTTGTCGGAGGCGAGGCGCAGCTCGACTCTGGGCAGCGACCCATCGTGACGGGCGGGCACTCGCAAATGAGCGGCGCCGTTGCTCCACTGGAAGACGGCTTCGCCGTTGTGGCCGTGCTCGAGCCCCCAGAACCCGTCGACCAGCTGGACCCGGCCGAAAGCGTCCTCGCCGTCGAGGCGGGCCCCGCTGAGGCGCACCCCGAGGGGCCGGCGGTCGCCCAGTCCCCGGACGGCGGTGGACGACTCGAGCACGAGGTCGACGTACGACCCGGTGAAGAGGATCTTGGGGTTGGCCGCGCCGATGGCGGGATCGGCCGCCACCGCGGCCACGAGCGGTCGCAGCCACCCGGGGTCGACCGTGGCGTCGTTGTTCAGGAGGGCGACGTAGTCGATGCCCGACAGATCGAAGAGAGCCAGGTTGCAGCCGCCGGCGAAGCCTCGGTTCGAGCCGGCCTCGATCACCGACACCGCCGGGAGGTCGGCTTTGACGGAGGCGGCCACCCCGTCGGACGAGTCGTTGTCGACGAGGACCACCTCGAGGTCCTCGGCCGGCCAGTCGGAGCCGAGGACGCTGCGCAGGCACGCCAAGGTGTAGTCGCCGCCGTTGTAGTTGACCACGACGACGCGCACGCGCCGACCGGTCATCTCGGTCCGGAGTCGGGGAGTGGCTGCCGCCCCCTTCTCCGCCGCACCGGAACACCCGCCGCCCGGCTCACGGTCCGCAGTGTAGGTCGGCCGGATGGCGCCCGAGCCGCGGCCCGCTCGGCATCCGCCGCCCGCTCGGCGTCGGGCAGCAGCGCCGCCCCGCCGGCTCACGCGGTTGGGCCGGTTCGAGGCGTCCCGGTAGGGTGACCCAGCCGATGCACGAGGACGAGCCCGACACCCCGCCGGCGCGGGTGCTGTGGCGCAGTCGCCTGCCCGGGGCCATAGTCCCGATGGGGGCAGGGGTCGTCGTCCTGGGGCTCACCGCCTACGGCTTCCTCATCATCTCGGCTCGTACCCTGGGCCCAGAGCGCTACGCACCTCTGTCGGTCCTGTGGGCGCTCGTGTTCCTGGTGGGCCCCGGGCTCTTCTATCCCCTGGAGCAGGAGCTGACACGCGCCATCTCCGCCCGGGAGGCCACCGGGTTCGGCTCGGCCGATCTCGTCCGGAAGGCGGCGGTGGCCTCGGGGGCGGCGGTCGCCGTCCTGGTCGTCGCCATCGTGGCCGCGGGCCCCTGGCTGCTGCCCCGCCTCTTCGACGACCAGACCTTGCTCCTCGCCGGCCTCGTCCTGTCGGTCGTCGGCTACTTCTACGAGCACCTCGTCCGCGGCGTGCTGGCGGGCACCGGGAAGTTCACGTCCTACGGCGTGATCCTGGGCGCCGAGGGGGCCCTCCGCCTGGCCGGGTGCCTGGTTCTCGCCGCCCTCGGCGTCTCGAGCCCGGGCCCGTACGGTCTGGTGCTCGGCGCCACCCCGCTGTTCGCCGCCGCCATCGGGGCCGTGGGCCACGCCCTGCTGCCGCCGGGGCCGCTGCCGGCGGGCGGGGAGCGGGTCGGGCCCAGCCTCACCACCGCCCTCGGATGGTTGCTGGCCGCGTCGCTCTTCGCCCAGCTCCTGGTGAACGTGGCCCCGGTGACGGTCAAGCTGCTGGCGACACCGGAACAGGCGGCGCTGGTGAGCCGCTTCGTCGCCGGGCTCATCGTGGCCCGCATCCCGCTCTTCCTCTTTTCCGCAATCCAGTCGTTCGCCCTGCCCAAGCTCTCCGGCCTGGCCGCGTCCGGCCGCTTCGACGACTTCCGGCACGTCCTCCTCCGACTGGTGGGCGTGGTCGGCGGGTTTGCGGTGGCCGGCATCCTCGGCGTCGCCGTCGTCGGGCCGACGGTGCTGGAGCTGCTGTTCGGACAGGAGTTCGGCCTGGCCCGCCACCACCTCGTCTACCTCGCATCAGCCAGTGCCAGCTACATGCTGGCCATGACCGTCGGCCAGGCGCTGATCGCCCTTCGCTCCCAGTCGCGGGTGGCGGCGGCCTGGCTGGCCGGCGTCGTCACCTTCGCCCTCGTCGCCGCGCTCAGCTCGGGGCTGGTCGAACGGGCCGAGCGGGGGCTGCTGGCCGGTTCGCTGGTGGCTCTCGGGGTGATGGCCGCGGCCCTGCTGCCCTTGCTTCCTCGAGGATCGCGGGCGGAGACCCCGGCCGGTACCGAGCCGGGGATCCCCCCGCCCGCGGTCACGTAGCGCCCGGGCCCGCTACTTGTGGGGCCCAAGGGCCTGCACGATACTGAGCCATGGCTCTCAGGCAGGTCTCGGTCGACCTGGACCGGCTCCGAGACCAGGCGGGGACGCTGGCGGCCGAGTACCGGGCGGCCCGTCCGTTCCCCCACGTCGTGCTCGACGGCGTGGTCGACGTCAGCCCTCAGGACCTGGAGCACTTCCCCCCGCCGGAGTGGGACGGCTGGCAGGCACTTGGGACCTCCTATGAGTTCCAGAAGTTCGTCTGCGCCGACATCGCCCGGATTCCCGAGCCCTTCGCCCAGCTCATCGACGATCTCTCCCGGCCGAGGTTCCTCCGCATCCTCGAGCAGATCACCGGCATCCCCGCCCTCCTTCCCGACCCGTACCTGACGGGCGGCGGCCTCCACCTGAGTGGTCCGGGCGGGGTGCTGATGCCCCACACCGACTTCCACATCTACTCCCAGATGAACCTGTACCGCCGGGTCAACGTGCTCGTCTACCTGAACGAGGGCTGGCGGGAGGAGTTCGGGGGGTGCCTGGAGCTGCGCACCGACGGTGGCGGGGGCGAACGCAAGACCGTCGTTCCCGAGCTCGGCCGGTGTGTGATCTTCACGACCGACGACAAGTCGGTGCACGGCTTCCCGGATCCGATCGTCGACGGGCGCTGGCGCCGGTCGTTGGCCCTCTACTACTACACGAGCCAGGAGGCGGCCGACTTCAGCGGCGACGCCACCACCTTCTGGCGCGAGCACCGGGCCCAGTCCGGTGCCCAGAAGGCTCGCGTGGCCGCCTACCGCGGCCTGTTGCAGGTCTCGCGGGGCTTCTCACTGATGGCCCACCTGATCAACCCGAACCAGGGAATGTCCTGGTGGAAGGCTCGCCAGGCACGGCTCAAGCAGACTGATGTCCCTCCTCGGGAACGAACCTGAGGACCAGGAGAGAGAACGCCGACACGGCGGCGGTGAAGAGCACACCGAGCACGACCGCGGGGACGAGCGGGGGCGACCATCGGACCGGTCCGAAGAGATGGTCGAAGCCGACCGAGTAGCGGCGGAGCCCCCACCAGAACACTGCCGCGTGGCCCACCGCGGTGGCTACGGCGGTGACGGCCAGAACCCTCCGCCCCGCCCCCTCGAGCAGGGGTCCGGCCAGCACCGCCGCCAGCAGGGGCACGCCCACCGCAAGGGGCAGGGCGTGTCGCCCCTGCCAGACCAGTCCCAGGCGGGGGGCCTGGGACACCTCCAGGGCGACGGGAACGGCGACCACGGCCGCCACCAACCCGATGAGGACGACCGCCGGGCGGGGCGGGGCCGTGCTCAGGGCGGCGACGAGGAAGAAGCCCACGAAGCCGAGCCAGATCACGACGGCCAGGGCGGGCGCCGGGGTGTCGAGCCATCCCAGCTCGCCGACCATGTTGGCCAGCCGGTGCATGGTGGCGCCGAGCGACTGGCGCAGGTGCGCGCCCGGTCCGAGGGTCGAGCCACCTCCCAGGGAGCCCCCGAGCGGCTGGGCCAACAGGTGCCACGCCGAGCCCACGCCTGCTCCGACCACGATGGCGGCCCCGGCCCTTTGCAGGCGCCGGTCGCGCCCGCGCTGACGAAGGAGCGGACCGGGTGTGGCGGCCACCAGGGTCAGGCCGATCATGGCTGTCCACAGCGGCGAGAGGGGTCGGGTCAGGGCCAGGGCGATGCCGGCGACAGCCGCCCGCACCGGCAGCCGGCGGTCCTCGCTGCCGCCCAGGAGGGCGGTCCCCGCGGCCCAGAGGCCGATGGCGGCCGCCGCTTCGAACCCGTTGGGGTTCACCGACCCGGCCAGGTAGAGGACCATCGGCGTGGCCGCGACGAGCACGCCGGCGGGAGCGACCCGGCCCCCGCCCACGGCCCGGGCCGAGACGAAGGCGGACGCGAGGAGGGCGGCTGCGGCCGCGGCGCTGGCCAGGCGCATGAGGTGCACGCCGAACGCGGAGCGGAAGACCAGCGACGGGAGCCCGACCACGAAGTAGTACAACGGCGGGTTCGAGCCGGAGGTCGACGCCACCCGGGCGGTGGAGGTCGATCCCCGGAGGTCGGGGGCGCAGTCGGCGGTGACGTCAGGCGTGTAGCTGAAGCACCCGGGCACGCCGTAGCCGGCGCCGAAGATGGCGGGCAGGGTGAAGTAGATGCAGGTGACGGGGCCGGTGGTCGGTCCGGCGACGTCACGCACGCACTGGTCGGTGGGGCCCTCGCCCACGCGTTCCTGGCCCACCAGCTGGCCGCGGGCGACGGCCGCCGCCCGCACGACGTGGGCCGGCTCGTCGGGGATGCTGAACAGCGGGCTGGCGACCGACCACAGGGCACCGATCAGGAAAAGGGCCCCGAAGAGCGACCACCACTGCCGGCGGGCTGGCTGCACCGAGAAGGCCGCCGGCCTACAGGCGTAGGAACAGGATCAGGACAACGGTGAGATAGCTCACGACCAGTGTGGCCACCGCGACGAGCGCGGCCCGACCCCGCCACAGGCACGCCGCCAGGGCGCACTCCAGCGGCACGAGCGTGGCCCCGTACCGGGGCTGCACCACGAAGTAGGTGCCGGTCGTGATGACGTTCGACACGACGAGCAGGATCGGCCCGACCAGCAACATCACGCCGGTGACGGCGGCGAGCGTGTGCCGACGGTCGCGATGGTCGAACTTCACGAGGGCGGCCAGCAGCGAGCCGGCCAGCAAGTACGACGCGATCCGGGCCCAGGGGTAGGCCCTCGATCCCTGGTCCCAGACGCTGATGAACCCACCGAGGTTGTCGGTGATCTCGCTGACGCCGATGCCGTCGACCGCGAAGCGCTCTTCCATCGGCGAGGTCGCGTCGGGCATGGCCAGCGCCATCCGCACCACGAGCCAGCCCCCGGCCACGACCAGGGCGCCGGCCGAGACGCACGCCGCGGCCACCAGGTACCGGCGGGGAGCGGGGGCGCCGGCGGCGGCCTCGACGGGGGCGTCGACGGGGGCGTCGACGGCCGCGACGGCATCTTCGGGCTGGGCGGCGGCGTGGTCGGGGGGAGCGACCCGTCTGGCCAGCAGCCCGGGGCCGTCGTCGGGGACGGCGGCGCCGTCGGGCGGCGGGGGGGCGTCGGCAGGCGGGGCAGCGTCGGCGGCGGCCGCCCGCCTGGCCAGCAGCCCCCGCACGACCAGATAGCCGGCCACGGCTACCACCACGATGAGGTTGGGGGCTTTGAACGCCAGGGCCAGAGCACCTGCCCCGGCGAGCATCGGCAGTCCCCGGCCCGTCCGCTCCCACCGCAGGGCGGCCAGCACGACCAGGGCGCCAACCAGGATGTTGGCCGAGTCGGGGGTGAGGTAGTACCAGGTCACGAGGAGGCTCGGGCTGGCCGCCACCAGCGCCAAGGCCAGGATCGCGGCTCCGCGGTTGGCACCGAACGCGCGCATCAGGTACCAGAGGGCCAAGAATCCGGCGGCCATCCATACCGCGCCGAAGAGCCGGCCGGCCCGGATGAGATTGTCGGTGACGCCCAGGGCCATGATCACCCGGGCCCCCAGGTCGGTGACGATGAAGTAGGTGGGCGGATGCACGTCGGCGCTGTCGATGCCGTTGTTCGGGAACCCGGCCGGGTCGAACGACGGCGCGTCGCACGGTGGACGGACGGGAAAGATGGTGTCGAGGTTGTATCCGCGGCAGGCCAGCTCCCGCAGCGTCTCCTGGCCGGTGATCTCCCCGGTGCGGACGTACAGCTGCCCGTCGTGGACCTTGTGCAGGTAGTCGGCGTAGGCGAACTCGTCGAGCACGAAGATCGGCTGGTTCTTGGACTCGTTGAGGGCCACCAGCGGTGCACACACGGCGAGAAGCAGCGCGAACAGACCCAGGGGCGCCACCCCGCGCCTCCGGCGGAAGGGAGGGCGCTCGGCGGGTGGCACGGCCTTGGCGGGCGCGGATCCGTCCTGCGCCTCAGGCGCCGGGGCTGCGGGATCTGCGACCGACCGGGCCATGTCCTCCGTACTCCTCGCGTGCCGCGTGTACCGGCTCGCGGAGATTACCGGGCGGGTAGGGTCGACCAGCAGATGGACCCCCCCGACGCCGCTCGCCGGCCGCTGGTGAGCGTGGTGGTCCCCGCCTACGGGACCGATCCCTGGCTGGAGCGGTCGGTGGCCTCGGCCCTCGCCTCGACGGGCGTGGACACCGAGGTGATCGTGGTCGACAACGGCGGCACCGACACCACCATCGGGCGCCTGGAGGGGTTGGACGGGGTGACGATCTTCCGGCCGGAGTCGAACCTCGGCTTCGCCGGGGGGTGCAACGCCGGCTTCCGGCTCGCCCAGGGCGAGGTCGTGTTCTTTCTGAACCAGGACGCCGTCCTGTCGCCCGACGCCCTCGCCCGCCTGGCCGAGGTGGCGCTCGACCCGAAGGTGGGCGTGGCCACCGGCAGCGTGCGGCTGGCCGACGACCCGGGCCGGGTGAACTCGTGGGGCAACCCGCTCCACTTCCTCGGGTTCAGCTGGTCCGGCGGGTTCGGGGAGCCGGTCCCGCCCGACGACGTCCGCCGGGAGGTCACCGGGGCGAGCGGCACGGCCATGGCCGTACGCCGGTCGGTCCTCGAGGAGCTGGGTGGCTTCGCGGAGGACTACTTCGCCTACCACGAGGATCTCGAGCTGAGCCTCCGGTGCTGGCTTCGGGGCCTGGTCGTGGTCTACGTGCCCGACGCCGTCGTCACCCACCGCTACGAGATGTCGCGGACCCCTACCAAGTTCTTCCTGCTGGAGCGCAATCGGCTCTTCCTTGTCGCCAGCCTCTACGAGCGGCGGACCCTCGCCCTCCTGTTCCCCGCCCTTGCGGTGACCGAGGTGGGCATGCTGGCCGTGGCCCTTCAGGCCGGTTGGGCCCGCCAGAAGGTCGGGTCGTGGGGCTGGCTGTGGCGCAACCGCGGCCGGGTGCGTGCCCGCCGGCGCCTCCTCCAGGGCGAGCGCGTCATGGGCGACCGCGAGCTGGCCTCCCACCTGGTGGCCCGCTTCGACGCCGGCAACCTCCTGCTGCCCGAGTGGGCCCGGCCCCTCGACGCCGTGGTGGCCGCCTACTGGTCAGTGGTGCGGCGGGCGATCTGACGACCTCACGGGGGCCCGGCCCAGCGCCTACGATCGACGGGACCAAGCGGTCGGAGGCGGGATTGGCAGCGGCACCGCAGCGCCACACGGGGAGCAGACCATGAGTACGAGAGGCCACATCGTGGTTCTGCTGGTGACCCTGGGCAGTCTGCTGTTCGTCGTCCGCCTGCTGCGCCGCAGCCAGCTTGCCGCCCGCTACGCCCTGCTGTGGATGTCGATCGGCGTCGTCCTGCTGTTCCTGGCCACCTTTCCCGGCACCTTCGACCGCGTGTCGTCGTGGCTCGGGATCTCCTACGGCCCGGCCACCTTCTTCCTGGGAGCCATCACCGTGTTGTTCATCATCGTGATCCACTTCTCCTGGGAGCTCTCCCGGTTGGAGGAACGGACGCACGTCCTGGCCGAGGAGGTGGCGCTCCTGCGCGCCGACAACGAGGAAGGAGCGGTCGCCCGTGGCTGACCCCATGCGGACCAGGCGGCGGACCCTGGTGATCGTGACGGCTGTGCTGTGGAGCCTCGTGCTCCTCGACCTGGGCCCGGCGCTGGCCCAATCCGACCCAACCGGTGACCCTCCACCCACTCCGTCGGACGCCGAGCTCGCGGCCCAGGCCGGCCTCGACGCCGGGCCCGAGCCGTCCGCCGAATCCACCGGGGCCAATGAGTCGGCCCCCCAGGCCGCCATCGCCGCCGAGGGGGCCCAGGTCGCAGCCGAGGCGATCGGCCAGCCCAGGTTCGTCACCTACCGGGTCTTCGCCACCCAGTACGAGCCCAACACCGCGGGGGCGGTCGAGGTGGCCATCCCCGACCGGTGCGTGAAGTTCGCCTCCTTGCGCAACACGTCGGCCCTGGCCGCGGCCAACTGCGGGCCGGGCTACCCCCTCGACCTCGACTACCGGGTCGCGCTCACCCTCGACAACGGCCGTACCGCCACCATCCCGGTGAAGGAGGTCGGCCCCTGGAACCTCGACGACAACTGGTGGAACCCGCCCTCGGGCACGCTCCGCCCCCGCCGGCGCTTCGCCGACCTGCCCACCGGCACCCCCGAATCCCAGGCCGCCTTCTACAACGGCTACAACATCGTCAGCAACTGCGGGGACCTGGGCCAGAACCCCACGGGCCGCCCGGGGCCGGCCGACCAGTTCGGCCGCTGCGTGCTGAACCCGGCCGGCCTCGACCTCTCGGTGGCTGCCGCCGCCCAGCTGGGCCTCGGTACCCGGGAGAACGCGTGGCTGACCGTGTCGTTCCTCTGGGAGCCGGCCGACTCGACGTACGTGGCCATCCCCCCGGCGCGGATCCTCGACACCCGCATCGGCCAGGGTGCACCCCGCACGCCCCTGGGCCCGGACCGGACGATCGACGTCACCGTGACCGGCGTGGGCGGGGTTCCCGTGGCCGGCGTGAGCGCGGTGGTCCTCAACGTGACCGCCACCGACATGGTCGGGCCGGAGACCTTTCTCACGGTCTTCCCGACCGGGTCGCCCAGACCCGTCGCCTCCACCCTGAACCTGACCGAGGGGCGCACGGTGCCGAACCTGGTCGTGGCGCGTGTCGGCGCGAACGGGAAGGTGTCGATCTACAACCACTTCGGCAACGTCTCCGTGCTGGCCGACGTGCAGGGCTGGTACGCGGCCTCGACGACCATCGGCGCCCGGTACACGCCGGTCGCGCCGGCCCGAATCCTCGACACGCGCGACGGCACCGGCCGGGGTGGCGTCGTGGGCCAGGTGCCCGGGGGCGGCACCGTCGAGCTCGTCGTGGCCGGGGCGGGTGGCGTCCCGCCGTCGTTCGTCGGTGCCGTTGTGCTCAACGTCACCGCCGCCGGGTTGCAGGGTCCCGGCAGCTACGTCACCGTCTTCCCCTTCGGGGCGTCCCGGCCCTTCGCGTCGAACCTCAACGTGACCTCCGGGCAGTCGGTGCCGAACCTGGTCATGGCCATGGTCAGCAACGGCCGGGTGATGCTCTACAACAACGCCGGATCGGTCGACCTCATCGTCGACGTCCAGGGATGGTTCGGGCCCGGGGCGGCGACGGAGTACGTGTCCACCCCGCCCGTGAGGGGCCTGGACACCCGCTCTGGCGTCGGCGGAACGTCCGGCCGGGTCGGCCCCGACCAGACCATCGAGCTCCTCGTCGCCGGCGTCAACGGCGTGCCATCGGCGATCAGCGCCATCGTGCTCAACCTCACCGTCACCGACCACAGCGGGCTGGAGAGCTACCTGACGGCCTACCCGGCGGGCGGGGGCCGGCCCCTGGCCTCCAACCTGAACATGGTGGCCGGCCAGACCCGGGCCAACCTGGTGACCGTGCAGGTGGGCAGCGACGGAAAGGTGGCCCTCTACAACCACGTGGGCCAGGCTCACCTGCTGGCCGATGTCCAGGGATGGTATGCGTGAGGCTCGTCCGGCGGCTCGACGAGGAGGAGTCCGCAGGCACGGAGGACGCCTCCTACACGCAGCGCCTGGCCCGGCTCGAGTCGGCGCGGTGGAAGCAGGTGCTCGACGTCCAGCGTCCCTACCGGTGGAACCTGCGCCGCCTCGGCCTGGGTCGCACGCTCGACGTCGGCTGCGGGCTCGGTCGCAACCTCGCCGGTCTGGCCCCCGGGAGCGTGGGGATCGACACCAACGCCAGCACCGTCACGATGGCCCGCTCCCGGGGGCTGCGGGCCTTCACTCCCGACGAGTTCGCCGCCTCGCCGCTGGCTCGGCCCGCCACCTTCGACGCGCTGCTGTGCTCGCACGTCCTCGAGCACCTGCCGGCACCTCTGGCGGAGGAGCTGGTGGCGTCGTACCTGCCCTACGTGCGGCCGGCCGGCTCCGTGGTCTTCATCTGCCCCCAGGAGCTGGGGTACGCCCGAGACGCCACCCACGTCCAGTTCGTCGACTTCGCCACCTTGGAGCGACTGGCGGCCAAGGCCGGCCTGGAGATGCTGCGCCGGTACTCGTTCCCGCTGCCGCGGGCCTTCGGACGGGTGTTCCCGCACAACGAGTTCGTCGTGGTGGCCCGGACCGCAGCCGCCACCGGCGGCATCGGCGGCGCCCGGCCCCCAAATCCGTGAGCAGCCCGCATCCGTGAGCAGCCCGAGTCAATGAGCACGGATCATGGCGTGCCCGATCAAACCGTGCCCGTGGGCTCACCGTTTCCTCCGACGTTGGCCATCCTGCCTGCCCTGAACGAGGCGGCCAGCCTGCCGGACGTGCTCGCCGAGCTGCGCCGGTGGTGGCCGCAGATCGACGTGCTGGTGGTCGACGACGGGTCCACCGACGACACCGCGGCGGTGGCCCGCCGGTCGGGGGTCAGGGTCGTCGTCCTGCCCTTCAACCTCGGGATCGGTGCCGCCCTCCAGACCGGGTTCCGCTACGCCGTCCAGCACGGCTACGCCCGGGCCGTCCAGTTCGACGCCGACGGCCAGCACGACCCCACCCAGATCGGCGCCCTGCTCGATGCGCTCGACGAGGGGGCCGACCTGGTCATCGGCAGCCGGTTCGCCGAAGCCGCCAGCGACTACGTGGTGTCGCCGGTGCGCGGGGGCGCCATGCGCCTCCTCCGGACGTCGATCCGGATCCTCACCGGCCAGCGCTTCACCGATGCGTCGTCGGGCTTTCGGGGGTTCTCAACTCCGCTTGCTCGCCTTCTACGCCCGGAACTACCCCACCGAGTACATGGAGTCGGCCGAGGCGCTCATGATCGCCTGCCAGCTCGGCTTCCGGGTCGTCGAGGTGCCGGTGAAGATGAGGGTGCGGGCCGGGGGCAGCCCGTCGAACCGGCACCTGAGGCTGGCCTACCACTACCTGCGGGTGATGGTGGCGATCTTCAGCCGGACGCCCCTGCGGCGGCGGGGGGGCGCCAGCGCCCGGGGCCTCGATCCGAAGGCCCAGCCCGTCGAGCACTGAGCTGAGGCGGACGAAGGCGCAGGCGGGGGGTAGGCACCGCCCGTCCGCCCAGGCTCAGGACAGGAGCCGGCGGGCCCGGCCCAAGGCCTTCTTCGCCACCAGCCGGGGGCCACCCCACTGCAGGTACTCGATGCCCGCCCGCAGGTCGGCCCGCAACCCGGTGCGTCGCTTCCGGCCCGGGGCCAGGCCGGTGCGCAGGTGGAGGGCGGCGTCGGTGTGGAGCAGGTCGGGGGCCCGCCGGGGCGCCCGGCAGAACTCGACCAGGGGGCGGAGGCCCTGCGACCACAGCAGGCCGGGTACGACCCGCACCACGTTCTCGGCGCAGCCCTTGCGGAACCCCTCGTCGTCGAGGAGTCGGAACAGGGCCGCCTCCAGGGCCTCGACGTCGCCCGACGGGACCGTGAGCCCCAGGCCCTGCGCCTCCACCATGTCGGCCAGCGAGTCGCCCGCGGTGCACACGACGGGCAGTGACGCCCACAGGTAGTCGAGGATCCGGGTACGGAACGACATCGCCGTCTCGAGGTGGTCGATGTGGGTGCTCACGCCGACGTCGGCCTCCAGCAGGTAGTTCTGGCGGTCCTCGTACTCGACCCAGCCCTCGTTGAAGAAGACGTGGGTGTCGGTGAGGCCCAACTGGTCGGAGAGGGCCCGGGCCGCCACCGCCATCCGCATCTCGGGAATGTCGGGGTTGGGGTGGCGCAGCCCCATGAAGAACAGCCGGACGTTCGGCAGGCGGTGCCGGAGACGGTCGACGGCGTGGAGGAGGGTGAGGGGGTCGAACCAGTTGTAGATGCCACCGCCCCACAGGACGACCTTGTCGTCGAGGCCGATGCCGGGGAGCACTCCCTTGAGGGCGGGCCGGCTGTGCACCGGTGGGGCGTCGGAGATCCCGAAGGGCACCACCGCGATCAGCGATCGCATGGTGCCGTCCTCGTCGTAGGTGAGGGGGTTCACCCGGCCCAGGGCCGACAGCTGGCCCAGCCAGAAGTCCCGCTGCTTCTCGCTGGCACACAGGAAGAAGTCGCCCCGGAGGAGCTGCTCGTTGAGGACGCCGACGGCCTCGGACACCAGCTCGACCCGCCGCTTCTCGCCCTCGTCCCGACCCTGCTCCAGCTGCTCGAGGTGGAGCGGATCGTAGATGTCGGCGATCACCACCTTGTCCGACGAGAGGAGGAAGGGGCGGCCGGTGAGCAGCCACCCCTGGAACAGCAGGACGTCGCACCACTCCTCCAGCTGGCGTAGGTCGTGGTCGTCGACCGAGCGCACCCGGAACCGGGGGTGGCTGACGGTGGCGGTCGACGTGGTCACGAGCTGCACGTCGTGCTCGAGCGACAGGGCCGACGCGATCTGCCAGGCCCGGATGGCGGGACCGGCCATGGCCGGGGCGAGGGTGTCGCACGTGGCCACCACGATGCGCCGCCGGCTGCCGAATCGCTCCCGCACGCCCATGGCGTCGGTCACGTCGGCCAGGCCGGCCCGGTAGGCGGGGTCGTCGACATCGGCCCCGAACGGATGCCGGAGGACGCGGATGATCTCCGGGTCGGTGCGCTGCCGGTTGGCCTGGAGCGCCTTGCGGGTGGCCGTGAGGTCGGGCAGGTGGCTGAGGAAGGAGTCGATGGCGTGCGCGGATGCGATCAGTTGGGGCGACGCGGCCGTGGTCGGCCCGGGGGACAGGTCGATGGGGACGGAGCTGGTCGGCAACGGCCGGTCGCCGCCGAGCAGGACGCCCCGCCGGATCCCGAGGGCGAGGGCCGCGGGCAGGGCCGCGGCCAGGCTGGCGTCGTCGTAGTTCTTGTAGATCGTGAACAGGGCGTTCCGATCCCGGAGGAACCGCTCCCGTACGGACGGCACGGGACTGCTGGCCCGCGGGGCGGTGACGGCGACGTCGGGCACCGAGACCACCCGGTGGCCGAGCAGCCACAGCCGCCACCCCAGGTCGACGTCCTCCAGGAAGCTCTCGTAACGGTCGTCGAAGCCGCCGACGGCGCGGAAGACGTCGGCCCGGACCACCATGGCCTCGACCGGGGCGTAGAGCACCTCCTGGACGCCGGCCGATCGGTCGTGCCCGGGCCCGGTCACCGGATGGCCGAGGAACGAGACGGCCGGGGGCCAGGTGTCGGCCTCGCCCTCGACCTCGGAGCCTGGGCGCTCCACCCGGGTGGCCGCGCAGGCGATGGAGCGGTCGCGGTCGAGGATCTCGAGCGACGCCCGCAACCAACCTCGGTCGGGGACGTGGCCCGCGCCGAGGAAGGCGATGGAGGCGCCAGTGGACGCACCGGCCGCCCGGTTGAGTGCGTGCGCCCGTCCGCGATCGCTCGCGAGGGTCACCACGATGGCTCCGGGGGCGGCCTGGCGCAGCCGTTTCCGGCTCCCCCTGAGCGCGCCCAGGTCGACCAGGAGGAGCTCGACCTGGTCGGGAGGGATGTCCATGGCCGCCACCCCGTCGATGGTGGCCGCTGTGTCGGCGATGGCACCCCCGGGGAGGACCACCACGGACACCACCTCCGGCGCTTGGTTGGGGACCGGCATCTGGCTCCTCGTCAGGGGGCGGGGTCGGGGGAATGGATCTGCCAGAGCCCGCCGAGCGAGACCACCCCGCCGTACGACTCCTTGGGCTGGCCCGGCTCGACGTCGAAGCGGAAGGTGCGGTGCCGGAAGTCGAACGTGTGCAGCGTGGCGAAGTCGGTGATGGCGGTCGACACGTCGTAGGTGCCGGGGAGGAGCATGAGGGTCGGCACGACCAGGTCGACGTGGCCCTCCCCCTCCAGGCGCTCGGGGACGCACCCCGCCTCGCGGGTGTTGGGCCCGGTGACGTGCTGGCCGTCGAGGGTGTGGATCGCCATCCCGAACACCGGTCGGGGGATGGGCTCGCCCATCGCGTAGTGGAAGCGGAAGGTGACCCGTTCTCCGGTGCGGACCTTCCCCGCCGGCGATCCGGTCCCGTCGATCAGCTCGATCCGGTCGATCCGGGCCTCGCCCGAGCCCCACCGGGTGCCGGCGCCGGATACCTGCTGGCGGTCGGGGTGGACCTCGTCGATGTATTTGTCGACCACCTCACCGGCGGGCCCGAGGGCGTGAAGCGTCCCCTCCCGCAGCCAGGCCACCTGGTCGCACAGGCTGCGGATGCCCGCCAGCCCGTGGGACACGACGACGACCGTCTTCTTGGCCGCCTTCAGCTCGGCGAACTTCTCGTTGCACTTGCGCTGGAAGTGCTCGTCGCCGACGGAGAGCACCTCGTCGACCAGCAGCACGTCGGGTTGGACGTTGATGGCCACGGAGAACCCGAGGCGGATGTACATCCCCGAGGAGTAGTTCTTCACCGGGGTGTCGATGAACCGGTCGAGGCCGGCGAACTCGACGATCTCGTCGAACTTGCGGGCCATCTCCTTCTTCCCCAGCCCGAGGATCGAGCCGTTGAGGTGGACGTTCTCCCGTCCCGACAGCTCGGGGTGGAAGCCGGCCCCCAGCTCGAGCAGGGCCGACACCTTGCCCCGGACCTCGATGTGGCCCTCGTCGGGACGCAGGATCCGGGCCATGCACTTGAGGAGCGTGCTCTTGCCCGATCCGTTCTCGCCGATGAGCCCGAAGGTGCTGCCCTCGGGCACGGTGAAGGCGACGTCGCGGAGCGCGAAGAACTCCTCGAACCGGGCTCGCCGGCGGCGGAGCAGGGTGGTCTTCAGGTGGCGGTTGCGCTCGTGGTAGAGGCGGAAGTGCTTGGTGACGTGGTCGACGACCACCGCCGAGGTGGTGGGATCGGGTGCACCGCCCGGGGCCATGGTGGGGTCGGCGTTCACAGCTCCTCCGCCAGCTTGGGCTCCAGGCGGGCGAACACCATCAGCCCGCCGACGAGGACGACCAGCGACACGGCCAGCAGGTAGGCGAGGTCGCCGGCCGCGGGTGCCCGCACGTTGTAGAGGAGGTCGCGGTAGACGGCGACGAAGTGCACCATGGGGTTGAGGTCGTACAGGAACCGCACCGGGATCTCGGTGCCGAACAGCTCGGCCGTCCGGGGCACGACCGACACCGGGTACACGACGGGGGTCGAATAGAACCAGAGTTGGAGCAGGATGCCGGTGAAGTGCTGGACGTCGCGGAAGTACACGTTGAGCACGCCCAGGGCCAGCCCGATCCCCAGGACGAACACGGACTGCACCACGACCAGGGCGACCAGCGGCACCAGCCAGGGGAGCACGAAGTTGCCGGCGACGAGCAGGGCGATGGCCAGGACGCCGATCTCGATGAGGAAGGCCACGACCCACGAGGCCACGTCGGCGGCAATGAGCACCTGGCGGGGGAAGTAGACCTTCTTGATGAGGTTGGCGTTGGCCAGCATGGTGCCCATGCCCCCGGTGATGCCGTTGGCGAGGAGGTTCCACGGCAGCAGGCCACAGAGCAGGAACAGGGCGAAGACCTTCAGGCCGCTGGGGTCGCCCCGCGGCACGGGAACCTTGAGGAAGAACCGGAAGACGAGGGTGAAGATGAGCATGGTGGCCAGCGGGTTCACCAGCGACCAGGCCCAGCCCAGCAGCGACCGCTTGTACTTGCCCCGCAGCTCCCGCAGCGTCAGGTTGGCCAGCAGGTCGCGCGCCATCCCACAGCTCCCGGACGCTGCCCACGGAGGCCGACCAGAGCCGCGGCCGGACCGATCTGCGGCTGCCCTTCGGCGTCGCCCTGTCAATCGCCGGGTTGGCGTCGTCTTCGAGCACCCGCATGAACCTATGCCCTCCCCGCAGGCGGTCTCGGGGTCGAGGGGGGCGTCATCGGCCGGAGACGTGACGCATCGTCACCCGGCAGGATACTTCCCCCGCCCCTCCCTCGATGGATCGGGGAGGCCTCGTCGCATCCGGCGGTAGGGTCGTCGCCGGATGCGGATCGTCGTCGTGTCGGCCCACTTCCCGCCGAACTTCGTGAGCGGGGGGACCCTCCAGCCCCAGCGCCTGGCCCGGGCCCTGCGGTCGCGGGGCCACGACGTCAGCGTCTACGCCGGGTGGTTGGGACCACGCCCGCCGCTGGAGAGCTGGGAGGACACCGACGAGACCGGCATGGCGGTGCGATGGGTCGTCAGCGGCCGGTGGATCGGCTGGGGCGACGAGCGCAACTTCGACAATCCGGACGTCGGCCGCCACTTCGCGGCCCACCTGGCCGACGTCCGGCCCGACGTCGTCCACCTCAACGCGTTGCAGTCGCTGGGCGGCACCCTGGTTCCCATCGCCGCCGCCTCCGGCGCCAGGGTCGTCGTCACCATGCACGACTTCTGGTGGTGCTGCCCCCGGCAGTTCCTGGTCGACCGGGCCATGCGGCCCTGCCCGCTGGTCGTTGCCGCCGGGAACTGCCCGTGCCAGGTCGACCGCGAGTGGCTGGAGGCCCGGAACCGGAGGCTGGCCCGCATGCTGGACGCGGCCGACCTGATCCTGACGCCGTCGGCGACCGCGGCCCGCGTCCTCGCCGCCAACGGGGTCGATCCGCACCGCCTGGCCGCCGACGAGAACGGCCTGGTCGACACCGGGCACGGACGGGCCGATGACACGACCCCGCCGGCCGTCGAAGGCGGCCTCCGCTCCGACGCCTCCCCGGTGCGGTTCGTGTACATCGGCGGGAGCCACCCGCTCAAGGGCAGCCAGGTCCTGTTCGAGGCGCTCCGGTCGATGGCGTCGATCCCGGGCTGGCGGCTGACCACCTACGGCTGGGACAGCCCGGCGGACGACGTGGCCCACGACGGCGAGGGGGCCGCGCTCTGGAAGGGTCTGCCGGTCGACGTCCGCCCCCCCTTCGAAGCGGCGGAGCTGGACGCGGTGTACGCGGCAGCCGACGTGGTCGTCGTCCCCTCCCTCGCTCGGGAGTCGTACTCGCTGGTCACCCGGGAGGCGTTGACGCGCGGCACCCCCGTGGTCTGCACCGACACCCCCGGCCCGGAGGAGGTGGTCGACCACGGTCGCAACGGCCTGGTCGTCCCCGCCGGCGATCCCCGGGCGCTGGCGGCCGCCCTCCGCTCCCTCGTACGCGACCCCCGACTCCTCGACCGGCTGCGGGCCGGATGCCGGCCGCTGCTGCGCGTGCGGTCGCTGGAAGAGCAGGTCGACGGGCTGGAGCGGGCCTACGCCGAACTCCTCGGGAGCCCTGGGCCTGGGCCCGTGAGGGGCGTGTCCGGCGACGGGGTGGAGGCGCACTCGAACGCGGTGCCGAGCCTGGTCCCGCCGCCCCGGGCGGCCACCGGGAGAGCCGTCCGCCGGGTGCTGTTCGTGGTCGGGATCGAGGGCGCACCCCTGCGCTACCGGGCCCGGCTGCCGGCGGAGG
This sequence comes from uncultured Acidimicrobiia bacterium, assembly GCA_963765955.1. Lineage (GTDB taxonomy): Bacteria > Actinomycetota > Acidimicrobiia > Acidimicrobiales > AC-14 > JAXDMK01. Next base: position 1,291,926 of record CAVXYA010000002.1, on the reverse strand, counting down.
CGCTGGCCCTCGTGGGCGTGGCCAGCGACGTCCGCCACTACCGCCACCCCGACGTGCCCGCGCTGGCAGCCCGGGCCGACGCGGTGGTGGTGTACCGCGTGCCGGCCACGGTCGGGGTGCTGGATCTCATCGCGACGGTCAGGGAACGCGGGGTGCCCGTCCTCTTCGACGTCGACGACCTCATCTTCGACCCCGACGTGGCCGCCGAGATCCCGGCCCTGAAGACCCTGCCGGTGGAGGAGGCGGAGCTGTGGATGGAGGGCGTTCGCCGCTACCGCACCACGATGGAGGCGTGCGACGCCTTCATCGGCGCCACGCCGTCGTTGTGCCGGCACGCCACCGATGTCACCGGGATGCCGGCCTGGCGGTTCGCCAACGGCGTGGGCGTCCTGCTGGGCCGGGCGTCCGACGACGCCCTGCGCCGCAGCCGCCACCCCGGCCCGCCCCGCATCGGCTACCTGAGCGGCACCAAGACCCATGACGTCGACTGGGCCCACGTCGAGCCGGCGATCCTCGAGATCCTCACCCGCCACCCGGGGGTGGAGCTGTGGCTGGCCGGGCTGGTCACGCCCACACCGGCGCTGGACCCGTTCTCCGATCGGATCGTGCGCCTCCCCTTCCTGCCGTGGCCGGAGCTGCCGAGGCTGCTGCGCGAGATCGACGTCAACCTGGCGCCCCTCGCCCCCGGCGGCCGGTTCAACGAGGCCAAGAGCGCCATCAAGTGGCTGGAGGCGGCCCTGGTCGAGACGCCGACCGTCGCCAGTCCCACCGAGCCCTTCCGGGAGGCCATCCCCCCCGACGTCCGGGGCCCGGCCGACGTCACCGGGATGCTGGCGTCCGGGCCCGAGGAGTGGGTGGAGGCCATCGATCGCCTGCTGGTCGACGACGACCTACGGTCGTCCATCGGCCGCCGGGCCCGGCGGGAGGCCCTCCTGCGCTGGTCGCCCCACCTCCAGGGCAACCGGTACCGAGAGATCCTCGAAGGAGCCGTGCTGCGAGGCCACCCGCTGGGGTCAGGCTTCGTCCCCGTGGTCCACGTCGAGCCGCCCCATCCGTTCGAGCTGGAGCCCTACGCCCTGCCGCCGGGCGCGACGACCCCGCCGGACGTGCGCATCGACGCCGTGCCGGCCGCCACCCGCCGGGCCCAGGCGGCGTTGACCGAGGCCGGCCGGCTGGTCTCCGTGCTCCGGGAGAGCGTGCGTACCGAGGGGGGCCGGTCGACGGCTCGGCGGGTGACCCACTATTCGGCCCGGGCGGGCCGGGCGGCCGTCCGCCGGCTCGGCCGCTGACCGGCGGCCATCGGGCCGCCTGACCGGATCAGGGCTGGCGCGCCCCCGGAAGGCCCCGGCGGACCTTGCCCGCGGCGCTGGCCATCGGGTGCCGGAAGACGTTGAGCAGGTGCTCGATGGTCCGGGACCGGGCGTCGAGTTGGACCAGCGCCTCGTCGATGGCGTCCAGCCGGGGGCCGAGGCCCGAAGCCAGCTCGTTCACCAGGCGCTCGGTGACGGCCAACCGGGTGTTGGTGTCCTGCCGGACGGCCTCGGCCACGTTGGCCGCGGCGAACATGGCCAGCACGCCTGAGATCCCGTCCGACGACCGCTCGTCGAGGGGCGCGTCGTCGCCGAGCACCGGCGGCCCGCTGCGGCCGGCGGCGATGAGGTGCCGGTAGAAGGGCGGCACCTGGTCCCGGCCCGAGTACAGCCAGTTGTAGGCGACGTCGTAGCCCGCCTCCAACGGTGCGAGCGCGGGGCGGGCGACCAGCTGGTGCTTGACCAGCATCATGCCCAGCCAGTCGTGGAGGTTGCCGACGCCGGCCGTGCCGACCTGAAGGCCGAGGTCGGCGAACCGGGCGCTCGTGGCCTCGAGGTCGGGGAGCCCGTGGTCACGGTGCTCGTCGAGCTGGGCCTGGGGACCACCGGTGACGAGCAGGACGAACCGCCGCACGAGCTCCTCGGCGCCGGCCACCCCGGGCGTGTCGAAGGGGGCGGCGAGGAGCACCAGCTCCCGGCTGGTACGCACCAGCTCGGCCACGAAGGCGTCCCGCCGGTGCGGGGGGACGTGCTCGAGGGCGTCGCTGCTCACGACCGCGTCGAAGCTGCGGTCGGCGAACGGGAGACGGGTGCCGTCGGCACTCAGTCGGACGGTGCCGGGCAGGGGGTCGGGGCTCGGGTGGAGGTCGGCCGCCACCGCCTCGAGGCCGGCGTCGAAGGCGGAGAGGTAGCCGCTGCCGTCGCCGACGTCGAGCACCCGCAGGTGACCCGCCCCGAGGGTGGCGCGCAGGGCGCGGACGATGGCGCCGTAGCGGCCGTAGCGGTCGAAGGCGGTCCACGTCGCCCCCGGGAACTCGACGTGCCGGTGTTCCTTGCGGATCCCGTCGGTCACCGGCCGACGCTCCATCGGGGCGGGCCCGTCATGGGGCAGGGCCGTCATGTGCGGAGGCCCGTCATCCGAGGGAGGCTACCCGGCGGGGCATGCGCAGCCAGGCGTCGCGCCGGCAAGGGGTCGAGCGCGACTGCGGGCCCCGGCGGGGCCGGGCGGGGCTCCCGGTAACCTCGCAGCCGTGCGCATCGCGGCCCTCGCCGGAGGGGTGGGGGCGGCCCGGCTCCTCCGGGGCATGGTGGAGGTCGTCGACCCGGCTTCGGTGACGGCCATCGTCAACACGGGCGACGACTTCGTCATCCACGGGCTGCACGTGAGTCCCGACCTCGACACCGTCACCTACACCCTGGCCGACGCGGTCAACCCGGAGACGGGTTGGGGACTGGCCGGCGAGACGTGGACGGCCATGGAGGCGCTCGACCGCTTCGGGCCGGAGCTCACCTGGTTCCGCCTGGGCGACCGCGACCTGGCCACCCACCTCTACCGCACCCGGCGCCTGGGCGAGGGCGCCCCCCTGTCGACGGTGACGGACGAGGTCGTCGCCGCCTTCGGCATCGGCGCCCGCCTCCTGCCGATGACCGACGACCCGGTCGCCACTCGCGTCGACGTGGTCGGCGAGGGCGAGATCGACTTCCAGGACTACTTCGTCCGCCGCCGCCACGACGTGCCCGTCCGAGGTGTGCGGTTCGCAGGGGCGGAGGCGTCGCGGCCCGCTCCGGGCGTGCTGGCGGCGCTGGCCGGGGCCGGCCGGGTGGTCATCTGCCCGTCCAACCCGGTCGTGTCGATCGATCCCATCCTGGCCGTCCCCGGCCTGCGGGAGGCGGTGACGGCCCGCCGGGACGACGTGGTGGCGGTGTCGCCCATCGTGGCCGGGGCTGCCCTCAAGGGCCCTGCCGCCCGCCTCCTGGCCGACCTGGGCCACGACGTCTCGGTGGTGGGCGTGGCCCGCCTTTACGCCCCTCTCGCGTCGGTGCTGGTGGTGGACGAGGTCGACGGGTGGCTGGCGGGGGCGGTCGAGGCCGAGGGCATCCGCTGCGTGGTGGTTCCCGCCGTCATGCGGGGCCGGCCCGAGGCGGTGGCCCTGGCCGCCGCCGTCCTCGGGGCCTGAGCGGCGTGGTGGGCCGGCTGGAGATCATCCCCGTCGAGGGCGTGCCCGAGGTGCGGCCGGGCGACGTCCTGGCCGACCTGCTGGTGGCGGCCGCCTCGTCGTCGTCGTCGTCGTGGGGGCCGTTCGAGGACGGCGACGTGGTCGTCGTCACCCAGAAGGTGGTGTCGAAGGCCGAGGGACGGATGGTGGCCGTCGACCACGACGACCGGCGGGCCCGGGCCGCGGTGGTGGAGGGGGAGGCGGTGCGGGTGCTGCGCCGGCGGGGCGACCTGGTCATCAGCGAGACGAGGGCCGGCTTCGTGTGCGCCAACTCCGGCGTCGACCTGTCGAACGTGCCCGACGGTTACGCGACACTCCTGCCCGTCGACGCCGACCGCTCGGCCCGCCGCATCCGGGACGGCCTGCGGGCCCGAGTCGGGGTGGAGGTGGCGGTGGTGGTCTCCGACACGTTCGGGCGTCCCTGGCGCCGGGGCCTGACCGACGTGGCCATCGGCTGCGCGGGGATGGCGGCCGTCGTCGACCTGCGGGGCACGGCCGACAGCCCAGGGCCGGGAGCTCCTTGTCACCGAGGTGGCGGTGGCCGACGAGCTGGCCGCGGCCGCCGAGCTGGTGATGGGCAAGGCGACCGGCATCTGCGCCGCCGTCGTGCGGGGCGTCGACCGTGCGTGGCTGCGCGACGGGGGTTCGGTGCGGGCCGAGATCGTCCGTCCCCCGGCGGAGGACCTGTTCCGGTAGCCAGGGCGTACGCCGTGGCTACCCCAAAGTCAGGCCCGGCGGTCGTGGAACCAGCGCAGGACCTCGGCCGTGCCCTGCTCCAGCGTCGTCCACGACTCCCAGCCCAGGTGGATGGCGGCCCGGCCCGGGTCGAGCGACGATCGGGCCAGCTCGCCGGGACGGGGCGGGGCGTACCGCGGGGGGAGGGCCACGCCGGCCGCATCGGCCATGGCCGCGTACAGCCGGTTCACCGACGTCTCCCGGCCGGTGCCGATGTTCATGAGCAGCCCGCTGCCCCGGGTGGCGGCCCGGGCGAAGGCGTCGACCACGTCGTCGACGTAGACGAAGTCACGGGTCTGCTCGCCGGTGCCGAAGATCGTGCACGGCTCCCCGGCCAGGAGGCGCCCGGCGAAGATGGCGACGACCCCCGCCTCGCCGTGGGGATCCTGGCGGGGGCCGTAGACGTTGGCCAGGGCCAGGGCGGTGAACTCGATGCCGTGCAGCTCGCGGTAGGCGGCCAGGTAGTCGCCGGCCGCCTTCTTGGAGACGCCGTAGGGCGACAGCGGCCGCTGCGGCGCCGACTCCCGCACCGGGAGCTGGTCGGGCTCGCCGTAGAGGGTGCCGCCGCTGGCGGCCAGCACGATCTTCGACGTCCCCGCGGCCCGGGCCCCCTCCAGCACGTTCAGGGTGCCGAGGATGTTGACCTCGGCGTCGAACACCGGACGCTCCACCGACACCCGGACGTCGGCCTGGGCGGCCAGGTGGAACACGACCTCGGGCCGGCGCCGGGCCATCAGCTCGGTGACGGCCGGGGCCCGGATGTCGAGGTGGTGGAAGCTCAGGTCGTGGCCGGGCGTGCTGCGGGCGTCGGCCAGGTTGGCCAGGGTGCCGCTCGACAGGTCGTCGACCACGTCGACGGCGTGGCCCTCGGCCAGGAGCCGGTCGACGAGGGTCGACCCGATGAAGCCAGCACCCCCGGTGACCAGGGCTCTCACGCCGACCTCAACCGGCCGGAGCCACGGGGTCGCCCGGCACCCGGGCCCCCGAGACGCGGGCCCCGGGGTCGACTTTCACGCTGCCGCCGACCACCGAATCCGTGACCTGGGCCCCCTCGCCGATGACCGCCCCCGGACCGACGATCGAGGCCCGCACGGTGGCGCCGGCGGTCACCCACGCCCCCGCCAGCAGGACGGAGTTCTCGACGACCGCTCCCTCGTCGACGCCAGCACCGGCGCCGACCACCGAGTTGCGCACCGTCGCCCCCGTCGCCACCCGGGCGTCGACCCCCAGGAGAGCGGGGCCGTGCACCTCTCCGTCGACGGTAGCGTCACCCATTCGCCACACCCCGTCGCCGTCGGTGACCGCACCCGGTGCGGCCGGGCCCGGACGCCGGCCACCGATGATGTCGAGCTGGGCCTGGAGGTACTGCCGGGGCGTGCCCGTGTCGGTCCAGTAGGCGGTCGACGGGAAGGCGAACAGGGCCCGGTCGCCCACGATGCCGGGAAAGACTTCGCGCTCAACCGAGACCCGGCGGCCCTGGGCGATGCGGCGCAGGACCCGGGCCTCGAACACGTAGGTGCCGGCGTTCACGTGCCCGGGACCGGCCTGGTCGGCGGGCGGCTTCTCGACGAAGCGTTCGACCCGGCCGTCGGCAGCGTCGGTGATGACCAGGCCGAAGGCGGAGGAGTCGACCACGTGGGCCAGGGCGATGGTGGCCTCGGCCCCATTGCGGGAGTCGTGGAACTCGAGCATGGCCGTGATGTCGAGGTCGGTGAGGACGTCGCCGTTGACCACGAGGAAGCGCTCCTGGATGCCCGCCGACTCGGCCGCGAAGCGGATGGCGCCGCCGGTGTCGAGGGGCTCCGGCTCCACCGCGAACCGGACGTCCATGGTGCGGTACCGCCCGTCGGGGAACAGCGAGGCGAAGGCCTCGTGGAGGTAGCCGAGGGACAGCACGGCCCCGGTGACGCCGTGGTCGAGCAGGTGGCCCAGCACCCGCTCGATCATGGGCACCTCCGCGATCGGCAGGGCCTGCTTGGGTGCCGAGTAGGTGAGGGGCCGCAGGCGGGTACCGATACCCCCGAGCAGGACGACCGCCCGCAGGGTCACGGGGCCGGCGGGGATGTCGTCTCGGAAGGGGTCTGGTCGGGAGGGATCTGGGGGGCGGCCGTTGTCGGCGGGACGCTGGTGGAGTCGCCCGGCGCGGGGGCCCCGGGAACGGTGGTGGAGGCGTCGCCCGGGACGGTGGTGGTGGCCAGCTCGTCGGGCACCGGCGTGGTGGCCAGGTCGGTGAGGCTGTCGAGCCTGGGCTCGGACGGGGGCCGGGGGATGTCGGTGCCGTCGGGGACGAAGGCCACTGTGATGAGCTGGCTGTCGGTGAGCCGGATGTCGCTCGGGTCGCCCTTGTAGACCGTGCCCTCCTCGGCCGGGTCGCGGCTGGGCCACGTCTTGACCTGGACGGTGGCCGCCTTGCCGTCGCACTCGTCGCCGTTCTTCTTGCTGTCCTGACCCGGAAGCTGCAGCTCGGTGCTGGTGACCTTGGCGTTCACCGTGTCGAAGAAGATGCCCAGCTTCGCCTTCTTGCCCGCCGCCCGGGAGGTGAAGGGATGGGTGTGGACCACACCGTCGCCGTGGGTGTGGATCCCGAGGGGGTCGGCCGCCTCGACGATGTCGGGTGCGAACGTTCCGCAGACGTAGAAGCCGATGGCGGAGTGCCAGTGGTCGCCCTGGCGCCCGCCGCCGGCGGCCACCGGCCGGCTGTTGTCGGGCGCCCGCTGCTCGCGCGAGTAGACGACGCCGGCGGTGCCGAGGAGCACGATGAGCGCCATCAGCGTCGGCCACAGCCACGACGATGGCCCCCCGTCGGGTGCGTCCACCACCCGTCCGGGCCGCGCGCGCGCGACCTTTTTGCTTGACGATGCCTTTCCCATGACCCCCTCGAAGGTACTCGGACAGCCGGGCCGGCTCAGACCGCACCAGGCCTCCGGACCGCCCCGGAGACGCTACTCCGGCCCGTGCCGGCCTTCGGTCAGTGAGTCGCCGGGGGCCGGCGGTCGAGGCGGTGCTGGGCCCAGGCCAGCACCGTCCGCACGCTCAGCCCCGCCGCCACCGCCGGCAGGACCACCCGCCTGGGTCCCGTGGTGGTTCGGTTGGCGAACCGGAGCAGTGAGCGGTGGTGGGCCAGGATCATGCGGTAGGGGGCGAGCTGGCTGGACGCGCCCACCGTGTGCATCACCCGCCCCGCCGGCTCGTAGCCGACCGTCCATCCCGCCTGGCGCAGCCGCCAGCAGAGGTCGACGTCCTCCACGTACATGAAATAGGCGGGATCGAAGCCCCCCACCTGCTCGAACGCGGTGCGCCGGACGAGCATGCACGCCCCGCCCACCCAGTCGACGGGGCCCGCGTGGGCGTGGTCCCAGTCGAGCATCCGGTAGCGGACGGTGAACGGGTTCCTCCGCCACACCACGCCCAGGAACGCATGGCCCAGGGCGTCGGTCATCTTCGGGAAGCGCCGGGCCGACGGATAGAGGGTGCCGTCGGGGTTGTCCACCCGGGGCCCCACCACCGCCAGGCGGGGGTCGCCGTCGAGAGCGGCCAGGAGCGCCTTGGTGGTCCCCGGCTCGACGATGGTGTCGGGGTTGAGGACCAGGACGTAGCCGGCACCGGTGTTGGCCACCCCCATGTTGGCGGCCCGGCCGAACCCGAGGTTCGAGCCGGTGGGGAGGAAGCGGCTGTCGGGATCGGCCGCAGCCAGGGCCTCCTCCGAGCCGTCGGACGAGGCGTTGTCGACGACCACCACGTCGGCCACTCCGTCGGCCCGCAGGCTGCGCACGCACTCGACAAGGTGGTCGCGGGCGTTGAAGTTCACGATGACGGCGGAGACGGCCGGGCTCTCGAAGGTCGGCATTGCGTCAGGCGTCGCCACGGCGGAACCACTCGGCGGTGCGGGCCAGGCCCTCCCGGAGGGGGACCTCCGGTTCCCACCCGAGCACCCGGCGGGCAAGGCTGATGTCGGGCCGGCGCACCCTGGGGTCGTCGACGGGGAGGGGCTCGATCACCAGGCTCGACGACGACCCGGTGACCTCGAGGACGGTCTCGGCCAGCTGGAGGATGGTGTACTCGTCGGGGTTGCCGATGTTCATGGGCCCGACGTGGTCGCTGTCGAGCAGGGCCAGGATCCCCCGCACCTCGTCGTCGACGTAGCAGAAGCTGCGGGTCTGGCTGCCGTCGCCGTAGATCGTGAGGGGCTTGCCGTCGAGGGCCTGGGTGAGGAAGTTGGAGACCGCTCGCCCGTCGCGCCGGCGCTGGTGGGGTCCGTAGGTGTTGAAGATGCGCACGATGCGGACGTCGAGGCCGTGGTAGCGCTGGTAGGCGGTGGCCATGGCCTCGGCGAAGCGCTTGGCCTCGTCGTAGACGCCCCGGGGGCCGATCGGGTTGACATTGCCCCAGTAGTCCTCGGGCTGGGGGTGGACGAGAGGATCGCCGTACACCTCGCTGGTGGACGCCAGCAGGTACCGGGCCCCCTTGTGGAGGGCCAGGCCGAGCGTGTTGTGGGTGCCCAGGCTGCCCACCTTGAGGGTGGGGATGGGGTGCTCGAGATAGTCGATGGGCGAGGCCGGGCTGGCGAAGTGGAGCACGGCGTCCACCGGCCCGGGGACGTGCACGTAGTTGCTCACGTCGTGGAGCTGGAACATGAACCCGGGCTTGCCGAACAGGTCGGCCAGGTTCTCCCGCCGGCCAGTGATGAGGTTGTCGACCGCCACCACCTCGTCGCCCCTGGCCAGCAGCTCCCGGCACAGGTGTGACCCGAGGAAGCCGGCGCCCCCGGTGACGACCACGCGCCTGCCGGATGACCCGTCTCCCGAGCCGGCTCCTGGCACTAGCGGCCGATCCCCGTGTACTGGAACCCGTGCTTGCGCAGCTCGGCCGGGTCGAGCAGGTTGCGGGCGTCGACCACCCGCAGGGGGCGCACCATGAGGCCGGCCACCTTGGTGAGGTCGACCCGCCGGAAGTCCTCCCACTCGGTGAGCACCACCAGCACCGCGGCCCCGTCGCAGGCTCCGTAGGCGTCGGCGCAGACCTCGATCCCGTTCAGGGCGGGATCGCCGGGCCGGGGCCCGACGGCCGGGTCGAACGCCTGCACCCGAGCCCCCCGTGCCAGCAGGCGGCCGATCACCTCGAGGGCAGGTGACATGCGCAGGTCGTCGGTGCGGGCTTTGAACGCCAGCCCCCAGGCCGCCACCGTGACCCCCTCGACCGATCCTCCGGCCGCCGCCTCGACCTTGGCGACCACCCGCTCGAACTGCTCGACGTTGACCTGGGTGACCCCCTTGAGCAGCCCGAAGTCGTACCCCGCATCCTCCGCGATGCGGATGAGGGCGGCCGTATCTTTTGGAAAGCACTGGCCGACGACGAGCCCGCCGGTGGTGACGACCGTGCCCGCATCCGGCACTTTCAGCGAATAGACAGGGCCTTCGTAGTGGTGGCGGGAGACGCTCGTCACCCGGGCCCATGACGCGTTCTTGGACAGTCGGCGGTAACCGGTGGGCGCGATCCGCTTGGCCTGGGCGCCGAACGAGTTGGCGATTTCTAGCCGTTCCGCCTCCGGGAACAGCCACAGGCAGCGCTCGACCTGGTTTGCGCCAGAGATCATGATCCACGACGTGTCGACTGTGGACTTGGCCACGCGGGCGACGCGTAGGCGGGCGGTGATCCCCAGGTCACCGAGCAGGCGCAGCATCCCGTCGGCCAACCGGGACGACGCAGTGCCGTACTCGAGGACCACGCTCGGACCACCGGCCACCTTCGACCATGACCCGTCGCCGTCCCAGAGGCCACGAAGCAAAGCCCGCTTGTGCGACGGAGGCGCATCCCAGATGAGGTCGGGAACCCGCTTCGTGTAACAGTTCGTCCCGAGCCCGAGCACCCTCGTGAGGGCGCCCGCGAGAACTCGCGAGGAGATGGACAGCGTTCATGGCCGTAGCCGCCGCCGCACCGTGACTTTGACGCCGAGCCGAGTCCAGTAGTCGACCAGGAACTGGACGAGCTCGGCTTCCTTGGTGAGGTGGAAGGCCCAGGAGATCCGGTCCCGGGCCCCGTCCCGGGTCACCCATCCTTCGGCGAGGTAGAGCCCGACCATCCGCCAGAGGTCCTCGTCCACCTCGAGCTCCATCGGCGTCGAGGTGCCATTCGAGACTGTCCCGATGCGGGCGAGAGGGTCGACGAAGCCGATCTGGCGTGCCTCGTGGAGGCGGAGGGCGCCGAGCCGGTTGACCTCATGGCGCCGGACGGCCGGCAGGTTCATGGCGCGAGCGCGGAGGTCGGCCCGCCGCCCTTCCGACACCCAGACGATGATCTTGGTGTCGGGGATGCCGGCCGCAGCGGCGGCGTCGGTGAGGCACAACCGGGTAGGGGGGACGTCGACCAGCGGGGCATGCTGGGCGATGGGCAGCCAATCTGTGTCGCCGACCTCGTGGGCCAGGAGGCGGTGGGCCGACTCCGCGTGGCGTCCGTCAGCGACCACGAACGGGTGGTCCTCGGTGACCGTGATGCGGCGCCCCATCTTGGTGGTCACCGTCACCACGTCACCTTCGTACGGACGGCTGGTGAAGACGGCAACCCGCAGGAACTCGGGCGTCGGCTCTCCCGGACGCCAGGCGAGAGCGTCCCAGCCGCCGGCACCGAGGAGGTCGACCTCCGCCATGAGGGCGGCGAAGGTGAGCAGGCGGGTGCGGCCGTGGCGCCGGGTGAGGACAGTGTCGCTCACCCAGGAAGCAGCTACCACCAAACCCAGGGCCGGGCTTCATGAACTCGGAGCCGATGCGCCTGTCGTAGCTCATGCCCAGGAGGACGTCGCGGACGTCGGCGCCCACCGCCTCGCACACGTTGGCGATGGCGTTGACGAACGACACCTTGGCCGCCAGGAAGGCGTTGGACGCGTACTTGATCGTCTCGGCCGAGGCGGGGTCGGTGATGAGCAGCTGGGGCCGCAGGGAGTCGAAGAGGCCGGCCACCCGGAAGGCGGCCGCGTAGTCGTCGGAGCCGATGACCACCCGGTCGGGGTTGAGGAAGTCGTGCACCGCCGATCCCTCGCGGAGGAACTCGGGGTTGGAGACCACCCGCACGTCGTCGCGCCCGAGGACCTCCTCGACCACGCGGGTCGAGCCCACGGGCACGGTGGACTTGTTGACCACGATGGCCTCGGCGGGAAGGAGGGGCCCGATCTCGGCCGCCGCCGACCGGATGTAGGACAGGTCGGCCGACCCGTCGGCGGCCTGGGGCGTCGGCACGCAGAGGTAGGCGAACTCGCAGTCGGCGACCGCGGCCGCCGCGCCCACCACGAACGACAGCCGTCCGGTGTCGAGCCCGGCCCGCACCAGCTCGGCCAGCCCCGCCTCGACGATGGGAACCACGCCCTCCTTGAGGCCGGCGACCTTGTCCTCGTCGATGTCGGCGCAGGTGACCCGGTGACCGATGGACGCGAAGCAGGCGGCCGTGGTGAGCCCGACGTAGCCGGCACCGATGACGGCGACGTTGCTCATGGTTGCCGGCTCATCTGGGCCTGCTCTATCTGGGCCTGCTCATCTGGCGGTCAGCTCCTTCACCAGCCGCTCGAGGGGGACGTGGTGGTCGTCGAGGAGGGGTGTGCCCGACAGGCGGAGGGCGGCGTTGTCGAGGACCGAGTTGGCCGGGCGGGGGGCAGGCCGGGCCGGCTGCAGCTCGGCCGTGGTGATGGGCGTGACCAGCGTGGGGTCGAGGCCGGCGGCGGCGGCGATGTCGACCGCGAACCGGTACCAGGTGGTCGGCCCCTGGTTGGTGACGTGGAACAGCCCCGGCCGGCGGGCCACGACCAGCCGGCAGATCATCCCGGCCAGGTCGTCGGCGAACGACGGGCAGCCGTGCTGGTCGTCGACCACCTTCATCGGCTTGCCGGCCGCCACCAGGCCGAGCACCGTCTTCACGAAGTTCCGCCCGTGGCGGCCGCAGACCCAGGAGGTGCGCACGACGGTGTCGTCCGGCCCGAGCACCGACTCGCCCGCCCGTTTGGAGCGTCCGTACACCGACAGCGGGTTGGTGTCGTCCCACTCGATGTACGGGCTGGCGGCGGTGCCGTCGAACACGTAGTCGGTCGAGACGTAGCAGACCCTCGCCCCCACCAGGCGGGCCGCCTCGGCCACGTTGCGGGTGCCGAGGGCGTTGACCCGCCACGCCCGGTCGGGGTCGCCCTCGCAGCCGTCGACGTCGGTCCAGGCCGCGGTGTGCACGACGGTGTCGGGCGCCGACGCCCCGATCACCTGCAGGCAGGCGTCCCGGTTGCTCACGTCGAGCCCGCCCCGATCGCAGGCCAGCACTTCGTGGTGGGGGGCGGTGGCGAAGGCGTCCACCACCTCCCGTCCCAACTGCCCGGAGGCGCCGGTGACGAGGACGCGCATCAGAGCTCGAGGGACTGGGCGTCGACGGGCTCGTCCCAGGCCTTCGACTCCTCGACCGGGGCCCGCTCCAGCAGCGGCTCCCACCAGGCCCGGTTGGCGACGTACCACTGCACCGTCTCGGCGATGCCCTGCTCGAACGAGATCGTCGGCTTCCAGCCCAGCTCGCCGGCGATCTTGGACGAGTCGAGCAGGTAGCGGCGGTCGTGGCCGGGACGGTCGGGGACGATCATCTTGAGCGACTGGGGCTTGCCCAGCTCGGCCAGCACCCCATCGGCGATCTCGGCGATGCTGCGCTCGACGCCGCTGCCCACGTGATAGGTCTCGCCCACCCGACCCTCGAGCAGTACCGCCTCCACCGCCCGGCAGTGGTCGATCACGTGCAGCCACTCCCGCCGGTTCTGGGTGGACGCGTACAGCGGGATGGGGTGGTCGTCGATGGCGTTGCAGGTGAAGAGGGGGATCACCTTCTCCGGGAACTGGTAGGGCCCGTAGTTGTTGCAGCAGTTGGTGATCGACACTGGCAGGCCGAACGTCTCGTGGTAGGCCCGCACTGCGTGGTCGGCCCCTGCCTTGGACGCGTTGTAGGGCGTGCGGGGCCGGTAGGGCGTGTCCTCGTGGAACATCTCGTCGCTGTCGAGGTCGAGGTCGCCGTAGACCTCGCAGGTGGAGATGTGGTGGAAGCGGGTGATGCCGCCCGCCCGCCGGGCCGCCTCGAGGAGGGTCTGGGTGCCCATGACGTTGGTCAGGAAGAACCGGCCCGGATCGAGCACGGCCAGGCTGTTGTGGGACTCGGCGGCGAAGTTCACCACCACGTCGATGCGGTGCTCCCGGAGGGTGCGCTCGGCCAGCTCGAGGTCGCCGATGTCGCCCCGGACGAAGGCGATCCGGTCGCGGATGTCGTCGAGGCTGGACAGGTTCCCGGCGTAGGTGAGCAGGTCGTAGGCCACCACGTGGTCCCGGTAGTGGTTCTCGGCCCAGTAGCGGACGAAGTTCGAGCCGATGAAGCCGGCGCCGCCGGTAACGAGGAGTCTCACCGCTCCAACGGTAGGGGACCCGCCGCCCGCGGGGGAAACGCCGTCAGCACTCGACACCGGGGGGAAGGGTCGGAGGACCGGCGGTGGTCGGCGGGGCGGTCGACGGGGTGACGAGCGTGCTGGTCGTGGACTCGGTCCCGTCGGCCCCGGTCTCGTCGGCCCCAGTCTCGTCGGCCCCAGTCTCGTCGACCTCGGTCTCGTCGACCTCGGTGGTGACGGTGGTCGATGGGCGGGGTACCGGCGTCACCGGGCCCGGCTTGACGCCCTGGTAGTCGGCACCGAGCACGAGCACCAGGTCGGTGGCGGTGACTGTCTCGTCGACGATCAGGTCGGCCCCGCCCACGAGGGCTTGGTCGAGCAGCTGGGCCGCGGCCTCGGAATCAGGTCCGTAGCGGATTGTCGTTCGCCCGATCTCAGTGGCGTCGCCGGTACCGCTGACGGTGAAGCCGACCTCCTGGAGGGCGGTCGCGGACCGGGCCGCGGTCCCCGGTGTGCCCTCCCCGTTGAGCACCCGGATGTCGATGTCGGCGGGGAACAGCAGCAACTCGGCGGGCAGGGTCGTCGTGGTCTCGCCCGGGCCGGCGGGGGTGGCGCCGGCGGATCCGTCGAGGCCGTTGATGCGGTCGAGGAAGGGCTTGGCCTCCTCCTCCCGCAGCTCGAGCACCGACTTGCCGTCGATGTCGGCGGGCGTGGTGGGAAGGGTGAGGAGCTGGACGCTGTCCGGGTCGAGGTCGTTGAACCGCCGGGCCAGGGTGGTGATGTCCTTGGTCGACAAGGTCTCGTCGAGGGTCACGTCCCTCACCCCGATGCCGATCAGCCGGTTGAGCTGGAGCGGGTTGGTGAGCCCCGACGACAGCGCCCGCTTGAGCATCCGGCGGATGAAGTCCTGCTGGCGCTCGATGCGCCCGAGGTCGCCCCGCGGGTCGGGGATCCACGCCCCGTCCACCAGGTACTCGAACTCCCGGCTGCGCACCCACGCCAGGCCCTGGGTGCCGTTGACGTTGACGCAGCCCATGTAGGGCAGGTCGAGGCCGCTGGTGAAGTCCCGGGCCCAGGCCGGCAGGTAGAGCTCGACCCCGCCCACCGCGTCGACGATGTCCTTGAAGCCGACGAAGTCGACCTCCACGTAGTGGTTGATGGTGATGCCCAGCGCTTCCTGGATGGTCTCGCTCAGCCCTTCCGGCCCGCCGAGGGAGAAGGCGGCGTTGACCCGGTCGGAATAGTCCTCGCCTGCGATCGGCAGGTACAGGTCGCGCGGGATCGACAGGATCGCCGCCTTCTCCTGCTTCTGGTCGATGTGCAGCACCATGATCGTGTCGCTGCGCTGGCCCCGGGGGGTGCCGGCCTGGATGGCCAACTCGCCTTCGAGGTTGGCCCGGCTGTCGGAGCCGACGAGGAGCACGTTCATGACCCCGTTCGGGTCGTCGCCCACCAGGCTGGGGATGTCGACCCGGGGGATCTGGCCGATCCGGTACTGGAGGTAGACGTAGCCCGTGCCCATGAGGGTGACGGTGACGGACAGGAAGAACGTCAGGCCGATGATGAAGCGTCGGCGCCGGGCCCGATGCTTGAGCACGACCGCCCGGGGCACCTTCGACGGCGGCCGGGGCGGTCCCGGGGGACCGGACGGCGGCCTCCGGTAGGCCGGCTCGTCCTCGCTCCACGCGTCGTCGGGAAGGGCCCCGATGGCGGGATAGGCCCGGGTGGCGTCGCGTCTGTCGGGCTCGTCCGATTCGCCGCCGCCCCAGTCGTCGGTGACGACCCGGCCGGCCCCGATACCGTCGTCGTCGACCTCGTCGTCGTCGAACTCGTCGTAGTCGAACTCCTCGCCTGTCGGTCCCGTCCTGGTCGGTTTCGTCGGCGTCGGCGACCTCGTCGAAGTCGAGCTCCTCGCCCTCGTACTCGTCGGCCTCGCCCTCGTACTCGTCGTCGTCGACCTCGTCGCCCACCTCGACCTCGTCGAGCGCGCCGTCCACGGCCTCCTCGTCGCCGACCTCGACCTCGTCGTCGGCGGCGGTGACCTCGTCGTCCCCGAGCTCACCGTCATCGGCCTCCTCGTCCTCCGCCACCTCGTCGCCGGCGGCGTCCGGAACGTCGTCGTTACCGCCGGCGACAGGAGCTCGGAACCAGGAGCGGGTAGGACCGGGCCGGTCCGGACCCTCTAGCACGAGGGGCCGGCCGCGGCGCCCTTCGAGGGCGACGACGGTTCGGGATCCGCCGGTGCCTCGGTTGTCTCCGTGGTCTCGGCGCCAGCGCTCGCCTCGGTCACGATTCCGGTGTAATCGGCGCCGAGAACCAGCGTCACGTCGACCGTGCGCAGCGACGAGTCCTCCTCGATGACGGCACCGCCATCGACGTACTGGTTGAGGACGTCGGCCTTGGCCTCCGCCCCCGGGGCGTGACGGATCACGGTGGCGCTGTAGTTGTAGGAGTCGGCGTCGCCCCGGTCGGCCACGTTGAAGCCCACGCCGCTGAGGTCGACGGCGGCCTCGCCGGCCACGCCGTCGGCGCCGTAGCCGTTCAGGATCCGCACCCGTATGTCGGAGGGTCGGGCCGGGCCGGCACCGCCGTCGTCCGGTGGGCCGAACCCGTTCAGCCGGTCGATGTAGGGCTGGGCCTCGGCCTCGTTGAGGAGCAGCACCTCGGCCCCGTCGATGTCGGCCGCCTCGGTGGGGAACGTCAGCATGTCGACGGTGTCGGCGTCGAGCGACTTGAACCGCCGGGCCAGGCGGACGATGTCGCCGGTGGTCATCTGGTCGTCGAGCTTCACGTCCCGCACCCCGATGCCGACCAGGCGGTTGAGGGTGATCGGGTTGCTCAGCCCCGACGCCACCGCCTTGCGCAGCATGCGTCGGATGAAGTCCTGCTGGCGCTGGATTCGGCCCAGATCGGCGGTGGGGTCGATCTGCCACTCGCCCGACTCGTAGCTCTCGAAGTTCCGGCTGCGGACGAAGGCCAGCCCGGCGTCGCCGTCGAGCTTCACGCACCCGGGATCATCGACGGCCAGGCCGGCCACCTCGTCGCGCACCGGGGAGGGGAAATAGACCTTCACCCCGCCCACCGCGTTGACTATGTCGCGGAAGCCGGTGAAGTCGATCTCGACGTAGTGGTTGATGGGAAAGCCCAGCGCCTCCTCGATGGTGGCGATCAGCCCCGGCGCACCGGCGACCGAGAAGGCGGTGTTGACCCGGTCCGAGTACCCCTCGCCCGCGATCGGCAGGTACAGGTCGCGCGGGATCGAGAAGATGGCGGCCTTGGAGTGCTCGGGGTCGACGTGCAGCACCATCATGGTGTCGCTCCGCTGGCCACTCACCTGGCCCTTGCCGGTGGTGTCGGCAAGGTCGCCGGTGACGTTCTCCCGGCTGTCGGAGCCGACGAGGAGAACGTTCATGACGTCACCCGACTCGTCGAGCCCCGGGATGGACAAGCGGTCGATCTTGCCCAGCTGGTGGCGCAGGTAGAGGTAGCCCGACCCGGCGGCGAGGACGCACAGGGTGAGGAAGACGATGGCGCCCTTGAGGACGCGCATCGGCCACACCCTGTATCCGTACGCGCTCACCGTCCTACCACGACGGGAGGCTAGCCCCGCTCTGACGGCGCCCGGGGGCGCCCCCGGCGCCTGAGGGGGCCGAGCGGTGGTGGCCCTACGCTGGTCCCGTGAGGCCCGGGCCCGATGTCGCAACCACGGGGATCGGGTTTCCCGGCGACCACGGGATCGGGGACATGGCGATCGTGGGGGGGCGGATCCTGACCGGCCTGGTCGACGTGACGTCGGACGTGTCGGCGCTGGACGGCACCGGCACCTGGGCGGTGGTGCTGCCCTTCGACGCCCCGCCGGTCTGCGCCCGCTTCGAACGCTCGACCACTCCCGAGGTGGGATGGCCGGCCGGGCTGGGGCCCGAGTGGGGGCGGCGGCGGGCACGGGCGCCGCGAGTGGCGGGTTGGGAGTCGAGCCTCGACCGCCCCGCCTACGTCAAGGGGGTGGCCGCCATCCGGGAGTCGATCGCGGCCGGCGACGTCTACCAGGTCAACCTGTGCCGCCGGCTGTCGGCTCCGGTGCCCGCCGGCTTCGACCTCCTCAGCCTGGGGGCGGCCCTGTTCTCGTCCCACCCCGCCCCCCACCAGGCCCTCGTCCACCTGCCGGCGGCGGGCGTGGCGGTGGCGTCGGCGTCGCCCGAGCGCTTTCTGCGCCGGCGGGGCGACCTGGTGGAGTCGTCCCCCATCAAGGGCACCGCCGTCACCCCCGGCGGGCTGACGACCAAGGACCGGGCCGAGAACGTGATGATCGTCGACCTGGTCCGCAACGACCTCGGCCGGGTGTGCGAGTACGGGTCGGTGGAGGTGCCGGCGCTGTGGCAGGTGGAGTCGCAGCCCGGCCTCGTCCACCTGGTCAGCACCGTCCGGGGCCGCCTGCGGCCGGGCACCGGGTGGGGCGACCTCCTCGACGCCACCTTCCCCCCGGGCTCGGTGACCGGCGCGCCCAAGCTGGCTGCCCTGGGAGTGATCGGCGCCCTGGAGCCGGTGCCGCGGGGCGTCTACTGCGGGGCGGTGGGGTGGGTGGACGCCGACCGGGGCGAGGCCGACCTCAACGTCGCCATCCGCACGTTCTGGGTCGAAGGCGGCCGGCTCCACCTGGGTACGGGCGCCGGGATCACCTGGGACTCCGACCCGGAGGCCGAGTGGGACGAGACCGAGCTCAAGGCCCGCCAGCTGCTCGCCGTGGCCGGCGGGGGGTCGGTGCAGCGGTGACCCACGTCTGGATCGACGGGGAGGTGCTCGATGCCGACCGGGCCCGGGTGTCGCCGTTCGACCACGGCCTGCTCACGGGCGACGGCGTGTTCGAGACGCTGCGGATCTACGGGGGCGAGCCCTTCGCCACCCGCCGCCACTTGGAGCGATTGGCGCTGTCGGCCGCCGCCATGGGGTTGGCGTCGCCGGAGCCGGACGTGCTGCGCCAGGCAATGGCCGATGTGATCGCGGCCGACGAGCTGGCGGAAGGACGGGTGCGGATCACCGTCACCGGCGGCCCTGCGCCCCTCGGGTCGGGCCGGGGCGACGCCGGTCCCACCGTCATCGTGGCCGCGGGGCCGCTGACGGAGTGGCCGGCGGCCACCCCGGTCGTCACCGTGCCCTGGCCCCGCAACGAGCGGGCCGCCCTGGCCGGGGTCAAGACGATCTCCTACGGCGAGAACGTGGTCGCCCTCGCCTACGCCCACGAGCGGGGCGCGGGGGAGGCCATCTTCGCCAACCTGGCCGGCAACCTGTGCGAGGGCACGGGCACCAACGTCTTCGTGGTGGTCGGATCCCGACTGGTGACGCCGCCTCTGTCGTCGGGCTGCCTGGCGGGGGTCACTCGCGACCTGCTCCTCGAGCTGCTCGACGTGGTCGAGGACGACCTCCCGCTGTCCGCCCTGGCCGACGCCGAGGAGGCGTTCCTCAGCTCGAGCACGAGGGAGGTGCAGCCCATCCTGTCGGTCGACGGGCGTCGTCTTGCCCGGCGACATCGGCGCGGCGGGCTCACCCAGGCCGCGGCCGCCACCTTCCGGGACCTCGTCCGGCGGGACATCGACCCCTGAGGGTTACCGAACGTGCACCACGTCGCCGGCGGCCACGGGACGGCCGTCGACGACGAGGCGGCCCTCGTCGTCCACCCGTGTGGCCACGCCCTCGAGCGACCTCGCCGCCTGGGAGCTCGACCCGCACCCGGCGACCGATGGTGGAGCAGGCGGCCCGATAGTCGTCCATGAGGGCGCCGGGGGGGCGGAGGCAGCGGTCCTCCAAGGCGACGAGGTAGGCGACGAGCAGCCGGGCCCGGTCGAGCGTGGCGCCTGTCCCGGCCACGACGGTCAGTGACGTCGCCCCGTCGGGTAGCGGTGCCGTCCCCCAGTCGACGTTGAGGCCGAGTCCCACGACCACGCCTCCGTCCGGCGCGGTCTCGGCCAGGATCCCGGCCAGCTTGCCGTGGCCCTCGACGACCAGGTCGTTGGGCCACTTCAGGGTCGCTTCGACGCCGGCCACCGACCGGCAGGCGTCGACCGTGGCCAGGCCGGCCGCGACCAGTCCAAGATGCGGAGCCAAAGGCTGGAGCAGCACCGACACCAGCAGCGACGATCCCGAAGGCGCCTCCCACGTGCGCCCCCGCCGGCCCCGGCCCCGGGTCTGGGCGTCGGCGACCACGACCACCCCCTCGGGGGCACCCGCCCGGGCCCGGGCCGCGACCTCGTCGTTGGTCGACGTCACCTCCGCCAGCCACGTGACGTCGGAGAAACGGGTGGTGGCGAGCGTCCTTCTGGCGCCAGTGTCCAGCACGGCTGCACGATAGGGGCCACCCATGTTCGACAAGGTGCTCATCGCCAACCGGGCCGAGATCGCCGTCCGGGTGATCCGGGCCTGCCAGGAGCTGGGTATCGCCACCGTGGCGGTGTACTCCGACCTCGACCGCCGGTCGCTCCACGTCCGCCTGGCCGACGAGGCCTACGCCCTGGGAGGGGTGACCGCGGCCGAGAGCTACCTCAACACCGACGCCATCCTCGGCGCCATCGCCCGCAGCGGCGCCGACGCCGTCCACCCCGGCTACGGGTTCTTCTCCGAGAACGCCGACTTCGCCCGCCGCATCACGGCCGAGGGCGTGGCCTTCGTCGGCCCCCCGCCCGAAGCCATCGACCTCATGGGCGACAAGCTGTCGGCCCGCACGACCGCCGTCGGTGCCGGGGTGCCTGTCGTCCCCGGCAGCGACGGGTCGGTGACGGCGGCCGCCGACGTGATCGCCTTCGGCGAGCGGCACGGGTGGCCGGTCGCCATCAAGGCCGCGTTCGGCGGCGGCGGCCGGGGGATGCGGGTCGTCGGCGACGCCGGGTCGGCGGCCACGTCGCTGGAGGCCGCCCGGCGGGAGGGACACGCCTACTTCGGCCGGGACGAGGTCTACCTCGAGCGCTACCTCGACTGGCCCCGTCACGTCGAGATGCAGATCTTCGCCGACACTCACGGGCACGTCGTGTGGATGGGAGAGCGGGACTGCTCCACCCAGCGCCGCCACCAGAAGCTCATCGAGGAGACGCCGGCTCCGGGCCTGCCCGACGACGTCCGGCGGGCCATGGGCGAGGCGTCGGTTGCGGTGGCCCGGGCCTGCGGCTATGTCAACGCCGGCACCGTCGAGTTCCTCTACCAGGACGGAGAGTTCTTCTTCCTCGAGATGAACACCCGGCTCCAGGTGGAGCACACCGTCACCGAGCTGGCGTGCGGGCTCGACATGGTGGCCGAGCAGCTGCGGGTGGCGTCGGGCGAGCCGCTGTCCTTCACCCAGGACACTTTGTCCCCCCGGGGCCACGCCATCGAGTGCCGGATCAATGCCGAGGACCCCGCCGGGGGACGCTTCCTGCCCTCGCCCGGCACCCTCACCCGCTTCTCCCGCCCGGGAGGCTTCGGCGTGCGCATCGACGCCGGCTACGGCGAGGGCGACGCCATCAGCCAGCACTACGACAACCTCATCGCCAAGTTCCTCACCTGGGGCCAGGACCGGGAGGAGGCCCGCCGGCGCATGCTGCGGGTGCTGCGGGAGACGACCATCGAGGGCGTCACCACCAACATGGCCGCCCACCTGCGCATCCTCGAGCATCCCGACTTCGTGGCCGGCACCCACTCCACCCGGTGGGTCGAGGACCGCCTCGACTTCTCCGACATCCCGCCGGGGCCGCCGTCCGGGCGGGCCGGCGTCGGTGCCCGGCCAACCTCGGCCGGTCGACGTCGAGGTCGAGGGCCGCCGTTACGCGGTGCGGGTGTGGATGCCGGAGGGCTCGGGCTCCGGCCCGGCGGCGGCGGCCGCGGGCGCGGCTGCCGCCGGCGGGGCGAGCGCGCCGGCCCGCCCCCGGCGGCCGGGCGGGGGCAGCGGCGGTGCGACTGCCCCGGCCGCCGGTGGAGGACGGGTGGTCGCCCCCATGCAGGGGACGATCGTGGAGGTGCTGGTGGCGGTGGGGGACACCGTCGCCGCCGGCCAGGGCATCTGCCTGCTCGAGGCCATGAAGATGGAGAACCTGGTGGAGACGGGGCGGGCGGGACGGGTGACCGAGGTGCGCGTCGTCCCCGGCGACAACGTGGGGGGCGGCGACGTGCTGGCGGTGATCGAGTAGCTATTCGGCGGCGTCGGCCAGGGACTGGCCCAGGGTCGGGTGGACGAGGAGGCAGTCGACCACGTCGCTCACCTTCAGCCCGCAGTTGACGGCCAGGGCGATCACCGAGATGAGCTCGGCCGCGTGGAGACCGACGATCGATCCGCCCAGCACCACGCCGGTGGCGGGGTCGGACACGATCTTCACGAACCCCCGCCAGTCGTCGTTGATCAGGGCCTTGGCGTTGGACGAGAACGGCACCTTGGTGACCCGGATCTTTCGTCCCGAGGCGAAGGCCTCGGCCTCGGCGATGCCGACCTCGGCGATCTCGGGCTCGGTGAACACGGCCTGGGCCGCCTTGTCGTAGTCGAGGTGGCGGTGCTTGTAGAGGTGGCCGTGCATGACGTGCTCGGCGATCTTGCGCCCCTGCATGGTCGCCACCGACGACAGGGGCAGCTTCCCCGACAGGTCGCCGGCGGCGTAGATGTGGCGCACGTTCGACTGGCAGTGCTGGTTCACCGGCACGTAGCCCCGTTCCGACTCCACGCCGGCCGCCTCCAGGCCCAGGTCCTCCGAGTTCGGGACCGAACCCACCGCCAGCAGGGCGTGGGTGCCCCGGGCCACCCGACCGTCGTCGCAGCGCACGAGCACCCCGTCCTCGCCCCCGTCGTGGTGGCGGTCGATCCCCACCGCCCGGGCCCCCTTGAGCAGGCGGACGCCGCGCCGCAGGAAGTCGTCCTCCAGGGCCTGGGCCACCTCGGGGTCCTTGTTGGGCAGGACGTGCTGGCGGCTGACTACGAGCGTCACCTGCGACCCGAGGGACGCGAACATGTGCACGAACTCCACCCCGGTGACGCCCGATCCGATCACCACCAAGTGCCCGGGCAGGACAGGCGGCGGGTAGGCCTGGCGGGTGAGCAGCACCCGGTCGCCGTCGGGACGGGCCCAGTCGGGAATGCGGGGCCGGCTGCCGGTGGCGAGCAGGATGGCGTCGGCCTCCAGTTCTTCCTCGTTCGTCACGCCGCCGGCGTCGATGGTCTCGGCCACCACCTGGTGGGGACCGGTCAGGCGGCCCTTGCCGACGACGATGCGCACGCCCTGGTCGGCCAGGAGGGTGCTCACCGACCGGTGGAGCCGCTCCTCGATGTCGGCCACCCGCCGCTTCATCGCCTCCAGGTCGATCTCGGCCGCCGCCGGCTGGGTCAGGCCCATGCCCGTCGACCGGCGTACGAACGACATGGCCCCGCCGCTGGCGATCATGGCCTTGGACGGGATGCAGTCCCACAGGTGGGCGGCCCCGCCGAGGACGTCCCGCTCGATCAGGGTGACGCGGGCGCCCAGGCGGGCGGCGGCCGTGGCGGCCGAGTTCCCGGCCGGCCCGCCGCCGATGATGACCAGCCGCACCTCGGGCATGCGCACCACGGTACGGGACGGCCGTGCTCAGGTAGGGAAGGGGCCGCGCCCTTAGGGAGGGGTGACGAGGTCGAAGCCGAGGCCCATGGCCGCGCCCGCCCGTCCCATCTCGGGAGCGATGCGCACGCTGAACACGAACAGGCCGGTCGGCACCAGGGGGATGGCCGGCCCGGTGGCCACCAGGACGCCGACGGCCCTGCCGCCGGGCCCGACCACGGGGCTGCCCGAGTCGCCGGGGGAGGCCACCCCGAGGCCGGTGAGCACGCGGGTGCCGCCGCTGTCGACCGCCAGCTGGGTTCGGGCCGGCACCAGCGTGCCGGTGAGCGAGCCCCGGCCCACGTGCTGGAGGGGGGTGAGCAGGGGGACGGGGCCGGGGTCGTACCCGGTGGGTCCGCCGAAACGGCACACCTCGGGGTTGGCGGCCACGGACGGGTCGAGCCGGATGAGGGCGAAGTCGCTGGTCTCGTCCAGGGCGGCGTAGGCGAACTCCCCGATCCGGGTGCCGGACGCGTCGCGGGCGGCAGGACCGTCGCCCGGCGCGAACACGACCTGCTGTAGGCCAGTCCCCTCGAGCAGACAATGCCCGGCGGTGCCGATGTAGCGGCGCCCGTCGGTGGCCGTCCAGAGGAAGTTGAGGGTGCACTGGCCGATGGGCGTCAGCACCGGGGCTCCGGGACGGACCCCCGGGCAGGCGTCGGCCCCGGCCAGGGCCGTGGGGGCCGCCGTGGAGACAAGGCGGCAGGGTTGCCCGGACAGGACCCACGCCCGGCTCCGGGGCGATGGTCCAGCGGCGGCGGCGGCGGGACCGGCGACGAGGCCCACGCCCACGCCCGCCGCCACGACCAGCGCCACCGCACCGATCACGGAGCGGACGCCCGGCTTCAGCGCGGTCGTCCGCCTGACTCGCATGCGGCTCACGCTACCGGGCCGGCCGTTGTTAACGGCCGCGCCCGAACGGCCCCCGGCCTCAGTGGGCGGGGGCGCCCGCCACGTGGGGCATGCACAGCTCGTCGTACTCGGCGATGACGATCTCGGCGTCGGGACCGCAGGCCGGGCACGACGGATCCCGGCCTACCTTGAAGGTGCGGAAGCTCTCCTCCTGGGCGTCGTAGGCCAGCAGCCGGCCGATGAGGGGATCGCCCAGTCCGAGGATGACCTTGATGGCCTCCATGGCCTGGATCGACCCGATGATGCCGGGCAGCACGCCCAGCACCCCGGCCTCGGCGCACGACGGGGCCAGCTCGGGCGGCGGCGGCTCGGGGATGAGGCACCGGTAGCAGGGGCCCACATAGGGGGCGAAGACGGTGGCCTGGCCCTCGAACCGGAAGATCGAGCCGTGCACGACGGGGATCTTCTTGAGCAGGGCGGCGTCGTTCACCAGGTAGCGGGTGGGGAAGTTGTCGGTGCCGTCGACGATCACGTCGTAGCCGTCGATGACGTCGAGGACGTTGTCGGCCCCCAGCCGGACGTCGTAGGTGACCACGTTGACGTCGGGGTTGAGGCCGACGAGCGTCTTCTTGGCCGAGTCGACCTTGCGCTCGCCGATGCGGTCGATGTTGTGGAGGATCTGGCGCTGGAGGTTGGACTCGTCGACGACGTCCATGTCGACGATGCCCAGGGTGCCCACGCCGGCGGCGGCCAGGTAGAGGGCGGCGGGCGAGCCCAGACCACCCGCCCCCAGCAGCAGGACCTTGGCGTCGAGCAGCTTCATCTGGCCCTCTTCGCCCACCTCGGGCAGGAGGAGATGGCGGTGGTAGCGGTTGCGCTGCTCGGCCGACAGGGTGCGGGGCGTCGACCAGTCGCGGCCCTCGTTCTTCCACTTGTTGAAGCCGCCGTTCATCGACACCACGTCGGTGTAGCCGAGGTCGGCGAGGGTCTTGGCCGCGAACGCCGACCGGGTTCCGCCGGCGCAGTACACGACCACCGGCGCCGCGTGGTCCGGTACCCGCGACTCGACCTGGCTCTCGAGGAAGCCCCGGGGGATGTGGACCGCTCCCGGCAGGGCCCCCTGCTGGTACTCGTCGGCCTCCCGCACGTCGAGGACGACGGTGGCGGGCGCGGCGTCGAGGGTGGACGCGGCGGTGGCGGTGTCGACCTCGCGGATGGTGGCCTTGGTCTCGGCGAGGAGGTCACGGAAGCTGGGCATGGGCGATCGTCCTCCAGAGGGGTTCCCGTGAAGGGATTACTCCGGCAAACCCTACAGCGATGGTCGACATTCCCCACCCTTGACGGATGCCTCCGTCCTGGGAAACAATGAAACGACACGAAACATCCCGAGCTTCCCCGGGTTGCTGCTTCCCCCTCCCTTCTTGCCGCACCCTGGAGGCTTCATGAGCACGGTTTCGCTGCTCCCCGTCGACACCCCGCCCGCCACCGTCCTGCCCATCCGCTCGTGGCCCGATCCCGTCATCGACGCCCTGGGCCACGATCCCCGCTCCACCTACGTCGAGCAGTTCTGGCTCGGCATCCTCGGCCCGTCGACAACCTGGCTCCTGCGCCGGCTGGCGGCCGGCCTCGATGCGTCCCCCGCCGGCTTCGACCTCGACCTGGCCGACACCGCCGCCGCCCTCGGCCTGGGCGCCCGCGGCGGCCGCCACTCCCCCTTCATGCGGGCCCTGGGCCGGTGCTGCCAGTTCGACCTGGCCATGGCCGGGGCCGACGGCACCCTGGCCGTGCGCCGCAAGGTCCCGCCCCTCAACCGGCGCCAGGTGCTGCGGCTGCCGCCGTCGCTGGTCGCCGCCCACCAGGCGTGGCAGGAGGGGGAGCTGGCCACGCCGGCCCACGAGCAGCAACGCCGGCGGGCCCGGCGCCTGGCCCTCAGCCTGCTCGAGCTGGGGGAGGACGTCGACGCCGCCGAACGCCAGCTCCTGCGGTGGAAGTTCCATCCCGGCCTGTGCCGGGAGTCGGCCGCCTGGGCCTGGGACCGCCACCGCCGGGCCCTCTCGGGCGACGACCCATCGGCCGACGACCCATCGGCCGTTGACTACCAGTTGGACGACGGGGGTCACGACGCCGCGTGACCACATCGTCGCAGCCCGACTCGGCGGCCGGTCCCCACGACCCCGGACTGCCGAGCGTCCGCCACCACCCCCCGGACCCGCCCGGGGGGTGGTGGCACCCCCTTCCAACAAACTGGTCAGCACCCGTTACAGAAAGGTGCCGCGCGTGTCGAAATAAGGACCAACGACACTGGGGGAGACGAGAGTCCGATGGCGAGCCAATCGTTCGACAGATCGCACCGTTCGACCACCACGCTGGCCGAGCGCCGGCTGCGGGGCACCGTGGGCAGCCGCCTCGACCTGGCCGGCACGGTCAACCGCTACGGGCCCCCCGAGGCGGTGCTGCGCGCCCTGCGCACCCTCTCGCCCCGCGACATCCAGGCCCAGCCGGCGGCCGCCGCGGCCCGCCTCACCGAGCGCTACGCCGAGGTGCTGGGCGTCGACGTCGACGAGTTGGTGGCCGGCCGTGGCCCGTCCGACTTCCTCCAGGCCATCGCCGCCCGGGCCCCCCGCGCCTCGGTGGCCGTGCTCCTGCCGGCCCCCGCCGACGTGCTGTCGATCTTCCCCGGCCGGGGCTTCACCTGCTTCTCCGGCCGCCAGGTCCCCACCCTCGACCAGGTCGACGAGGCCCTGGCCCAGGCCGACACGGTGGTCATGTCCAATCCCCACGCCCTCACCGGTGTCGTGCTCGATCCCGAAGCGCTGGCCGAGATCGCCAACCGCCACCCGGCGTCCACCCTCGTGGTCGACGAGTCCGGCATCGAGTTCCTCGCCGACGCCGGCCGCTGGTCGCTGGTCGGCACCGCCGCCGACAACGTGATCGTGCTCCGCTCGGCGTCCGAGTTCTCCGGCATCGGCTCCATCCGCTCGGGTGTGGCCTGGAGCCGCGACCGCTACCTGTTGCGGGTCCTCTTCGACCCCCGCCTGGCCTCGCCGGTCTCCGGCCTCGACGTGGTCGCCACCGAGGCGGCCCTGGCCAGCCGGGTGTGGGCCGACGCCGTCCGCCGCCAGCTGGCCGAGGATGGCGGTTGGCTCGCCACCGCATTGGCCCCTCTGGGACGGGTCGTCGACGACAACGTCACCACCCCGTTCCGCTGCGTCGTCACCGACCGGGCCCAGGAGCTGGCCGCCGGGCCTCGCCGCCCACGGTGTCGACGTGCTCGTCCTGAGCCCGGCCGAGGGCATGTACCCCGGCGGGATCCGCGTCGCCGCCCCCCGGGTGTCGGAGCGGGCCGCCCTCACCGCCGCCGTCCACGCCCTCACCGCCGCCCCCGCCCCCCTCGAGCTGGGCGTCGCCGGCTGACCCCACCAGGTCTTCGAGGCGGCTCGGTCATCCCCCCCTGGCCGAGCCGTCTCGGACTGTCGGAACGGGTCACGGCGTGCGGAACCCGATGACCGCCTCCAGGATGGTGCGGACGCCGAAGCCGGTGCCCCCCTTCGACAGGTAGCCCTCGTCGTCGTCGCTCCGGGCCGGCCCGGCGATGTCGAGGTGGACCCACGGCACGTCGCCCACGAACTCCTGCAGGAACAGGCCGGCGGTGAGGGCCCCCGCGTGACGGCCGCCGCCGATGTTCTTGATGTCGGCCACGTCGGAGTCGATCAGCTTGCGGTACTCGGTGGGCAGGGGCAGGGGCCAGACCGACTCCCCGGCCCGCCCGGCGGCCGCCTGCACCTGTCCCATCCACCCCTCGTGGTTGCCCATCAGCCCGGCGATCCGCTTGCCCAGGGCCACCACGCAGGCGCCGGTGAGGGTGGCCAGGTCGAGGATGGCGTCGGCCCCCGCCTCGACCGCCAGCGACAGGCCGTCGGCCAGCACCAGCCGGCCCTCGGCGTCGGTGTTGAGCACCTCGACCGTCTTGCCGTTGCGGATCTTGAGGACGTCGCCCGGCTTGACGGCCGCCCCCCCGGGCATGTTCTCGGTGGCGGGGATGATGGCGACGACCTTCACCGCCACCCCATTGAGCTCGGCCAGGGCGGGCAGGGCCGACATCGCCCCCAGCACCGCGGCCGCCCCCGACTTGTCGGTCTTCATCGTCTCCATACCCTCGGCCGTCTTGATCGACAGGCCGCCCGAGTCGAAGGTGATCCCCTTGCCCACGAGGGCGATGGTGCCCGTCGCCCCCGGCGGGTCGTAGACGAGGCGGATGAGGCGGGCCGGCTCGTCCGACCCCTGGGCCACCCCGGCCAGGCCGCCTAGGCCCTCGTTGTCGATGGCGATCTCGTCGAGGACCTCGATCTGCAGGCCCTCGTCCTCCGCCACCTGGGTGGCGATCTCGGCCAGTCGCCGGGGGGTCATGGCCCCTGCCGGCTCGTTGACCACGTCGCGGGCCAGGGCCACCGCCCGGGCGATGCGGACGCCCCGCTGGATTCCCTGATCGGCCTCGGTGCCCTCCCCGACCACGGCCAGGGACTCGATCCGGCACCCCTTGGGGTCGCTCTTGTAGGTGGTGAACCGGTACGACGCCAGCAGCGCCCCCTCGGCCACCGCCTGGGCCGCGTGGATCGGATCGAGCTCGGCGGGGGCGGCGGCCAGCAGGGTGGTGGCCACCCGGCTGTCGCGCCAGGCCGCCTTCACCAGGGCGGCCGCCGACCGGCGCAGTGTCTCGGCGGTGATCTTCTCCCGCTCCCCGACGCCCACCGCCACGACGGTGATGCCGCCGCCGGGCCCGGGGACGGTGGTGGTCTCGCCCACCTTGCCCTCGAAGCCCCGCTCGGCCAGGTAGGCGGGGTCCACCCCGGGGCCGGCTCCGTCGGGCACGGTGCGCCCGGCGAACACGGGAACCCCGACGATCCGGGTGTCGTCGGGCACGGAGGCGGCGAGGCTGACGGCGATGGGGGTGACGGCGATGGGCGATGTCGACATGATGCGGTTCAGTCCTCCGTGGTGGGTCGTGAGGGTAGGGGCGTGCCCTCCTGCCAGCGGGCCAGGGCCCACAGCAGGTCGGACAGCCGGTTCAGGTAGGGGACGGTCAGCGACCCGTCGGCGGCCGCGGCCAGGGCGGTGCGCTCCGCCCGGCGCACGACGCTGCGGGCCACGTCGAGGGCGGCGGACACGGTCGTCTGGCCCGGCAGCACGAACTCCCGGGGGGCCGGGAAGCGGCCGGTGACGTCGTCGATGAGAGATTCGAGGGCGGACACCATGTCGGCCGTCACCAGCGTCCGTCCGGGGACGAGCTTGGGCCGGTTCTCGGGGGCGGTCGCCAGCTCGGCCATGAGCACCCAGAGGTCGCGTTCGAGGCCGACCAGCAGCTCGCCCACCTCGGTGGCGGGGCCGGCGCCGGCTTCGGTGGCGGCGAGGGCCCGCGCCATCCCCAGGGCGGCCTGGGCCTCGTCGACGTCCCCGCAGGAGGCGGGAGAGGGGTGGTCCTTGCGCACCCGCCCGCCGAAGAGGAGGCCGGTGGTGCCGTCGTCGCCGGTGCGGGTGTAGATCTTGGTCACTGGCTGGCCAACCTACCGGCGAGGCCTTCGAGCCCGGCCGCCCGGCTGCCCTTCACCAGCACCCCGTCGCCCTCACCGATGGGCCCCAGCAGGCGGAGGGCGTCTTCGGGGTCGACCGCCTGCTCGCCGCCGTAGTCGGGGGCGGCCACCGCGATGACCCGCAGCCCGAGCTCGGTGGCCAGCCCACCCAGGCGGCGGTGCTCGGCCGGGCCCACCTCGCCCAGCTCGGCCATGATCCCGAGGATGGCCGTCCGCCGCTCGACCGGGAGCTGGGCCAGCGACCGGAGGGCGGCCTCGGTGGAGACGGGGTTGGCGTTGTAGGCGTCGTTCAACACCAACGCCCCCGACGGCGCCTGGTCGAGCTGCATCCGCCACGCCGACAACCGGGCCCGCCGCAGTCCCTGTACCACCAGGGCGAGGCTGACGCCCGATGCCAGGGCGGCGGCCGCCGCCGCCACTGCGTTCTCCGCCTGGTGGACGCCCCGCACCGGCAGCCAGAAGGTGGCCGACCCCCATGGCGTCCGCAGCTCGAGGCAGGGTCGGAGGGTGCCGTCGAGGCCCAGCACCTCCCCACTGACCTCCCCGCACCCCATCCCGAAGGTGAGGACCGTGGCCTGGGTGCGGCTGGCCATGGCCGCCACGAGGGGGACGCCGGCGTTGAGAACGGCGGTGCCGGTCGACGGCAAGCTCTCGACCAGCTCGGATTTGGCCGCGGCCACCTCCTCCACCGACCCGAACAGCTCGGTGTGGGCCAGGCCGACGGTGGTGACCACCCCGACCGTGGGCCGGGCGACGGCGCACAGGGCGGCGACGTGGCCCCGGCCGCGGGCGCCCATCTCCACCACCACCGCCTCGGTGTCGGCCGCAGCATTGATCAGCGTCAGCGGAACGCCGAGCTCGTTGTTGAACGACCTCGGGCTGGCCGCGGTGCGCAGCCGGCGGCCGAAGACGGAGGCCAGCAGGTCCTTGGTCGACGTCTTGCCCACCGAGCCGGTGATGCCCACGACCCGGTCGGGCAGGCGGTCGCGGGCGGCCCGGCCGAGGGCGGTGAGGGCGGCGCGGGTGTCGGCCACCACGATCGTGGTCGACCCATCGTTCCTCGGTGCCCGGGAGGTGACGTAGGCCGCCGCCCCCGCGGCCCGGGCCGCGCCGACGAAGTCGTGCCCGTCCCGGACGTCGACGATGGGGACGAACAGCTCGCCCCCCTCCACCAGCCGGGAATCGATGGCCACCCCCCGCACGACCACGTCCGGTCCCACCAGGGTGCCGCCGGTGACGCGCGCCACCTCCGAGGCCAGGAGCTCCATCGGTTCCTACACTCGCACCTTTGTGGGCCCACTTCGCACGCCGTCGCGCCCCGGGTGTCGGACCGCCCCCGCCCGGGGAGGGGACTGAGATGCGCCTGGTGCTCCTCTTCGGCGGGCGCTCGGCGGAGCACGACGTGTCGTGCGTGACCGGGGCCCACGTGCTGGCTGCGGCTGATCCTGCCCGGTACGACGTCGTCCCCGTCGGCATCACCCACGGCGGCCGGTGGGTGCTGGCCGAGGCGACCGACGACCGTCTCACGGCCGAGGGGCCGGAGGTGCAGCCGGCCGACGTCCTGGCCCAGCCCGACACGGTCGCCTTCCCGGTGCTGCACGGCCCCTTCGGGGAGGACGGCACGGCCCAGGGCCTCCTGGAGATGCTGGGCGTGCCCTACGTCGGCACCGGCGTGCTCGGCTCCGCCCTCTGCATGGACAAGGCCATGGCCAAGGACGCGGCTGCCGCCCACGGCCTGCCCCAGGTCCGCCACCTGGCCTTTCGCGACGTCGACCTGGAGGGCGACTTCGACGGGGCGGTGTCTCGGATGGCGGCCGACCTCGGTCTGCCGGTGTTCGTGAAGCCGGCCAACCTCGGGTCGTCGGTGGGCGTCACCCGGGCCACCGACGTCGGCGAGCTGGCCACAGCGGTGAAGCTGGCCCTCGACTACGACGAGTGGGTCGTGGTCGAGGAGGCCGTCAACGCCCGGGAGATCGAGTGCGGGGTGCTCGGCTACGGCCGCCTGCGGGCGTCGGTGCCGGGCGAGATCCGGCCCAGCCACGACTTCTACGACTACGACGACAAGTACGCCGACGGGGCGGCCGAGCTGCTGGTGCCGGCGCCCCTCCCGCCCGGGGTGGCGGACGAGGTGCGCCGGCTGGCGGTCGCCGCCGCCACCGCCCTCCGGGTCGACGGCATGGCCCGGGTCGACTTCTTCTACGAGGAGCAGGGCCGGGGCCTGCTCCTCAACGAGGTCAACACCATCCCTGGCTTCACGCCGATCTCGATGTACCCCAAGATGTGGGCGGCCACCGGGATCCCCTACCGGAAGCTCATCGACGAGCTGGTCGACGCCGGCCTGGCCCGCCACCGCAACCGGGCCGAGCGCTACGGCCGCAGCCGCTGACGAGCCACGCGCCTGCGAGCGAATGGCGCGGGTGGGCCCAAAGAGGGACTACAAGTGGCGATCGTTCTGCCGGTACGTGCCGCCGGCGACGAGCGTCTGGCACGGGTGGGCCCCTGGAGGGACCACGTGTGGCGATCGTTCGGCCGGGAGAAACCGCCCCCGGCGAGCGGATGGCGCGGGTGGGCCCATAGAGGGACCACGAGTGGCGATCGTTCGGCGTGCGGACCGGCCCCCGGCGAGCGGATGGCGCGGGTGGGCCCATAGAGGGACCACGAGTGGCGATCGTTCGGCGTGAGGACCGGCCGGCGATGAGCGTATGGCACGGGTGGGCCCATGGAGGGACCCCGAGTGGCGAACGTTCGGCGTGAGGACCGGCCGGCGGCGAGCAGATGGCACGGGTGGGCCCATGGAGGGACCACGTGTGGCGAACGTTCGGCGTGAGGACCGGCCGGCGGTGAGCGGATGGCACGGATGGGCCCCTGGAGGGACCACGTGTGTCGGTCAGGCGGACACGGCCAGCTCGACCGGCTCCCGGAGGACGTTCTTGAGCACCTTGCCGGTGGGGCCGAGGGGCAGCGAGTCCCGGACCTCGACCACCCGGGGGTACTTGTAGGCGGCCAGGTGGCGCCGGCAGAAGGCCACGATCTCCTTCGGGGTGGCCGAGGCGCCCGGCTTGAGGGTGACGACCGCCTTGACCTCTTCGCCCAGCCGGGCGTCGGGCACGCCCACTACTGCGGCCATGGCGATCGCCGGGTGGGAGTGGAGCACCCCCTCGATCTCGCGGGGGTAGACGTTGTAGCCGCCCCGGATGACCAGGTCCTTCTTGCGGTCGACGATGCGGAGGGCCCCGTCCGAGTCGGTCATGCCGATGTCGCCCGTGCGCAGCCAGCCGTCGACCACCGCCTCGGCCGTCGCCGCCGGGTTGCGCCAGTACCCCTTCATCACGTTGGGCCCCTTGACCTGGATCTCGCCGGCCGTGTCGGGCGCGGTGACGACCCGTCCGTCCTCGTCCACCAAGCGGACCGCCACGCCGGGCAGGGGGTACCCGATCGAGCCCGGGGTGCGGGGCCGGTCGGGGACGGTGAAGCTCACTGCGGGCGAGGTCTCCGACAGGCCGTAGCCCTCGAGCAAGGTCACCCCGAAGCGATCCTCGAACGCGGCCATCACCGGGGCCGGCATGGGGGCGCCGCCGGACACGCACCAGCGCAGGCCGGACAGGTCGCAGCCCGAAGTGTCCGCGTCCAGGAGGGCCATGAACATGGTCGGCACGCCCCCCAGGAACGTGACCCGGTGGCGGTCCATGAGCTCGATGGCGGTCCGGGGGTGGAAGCGGGGAAGCAGCACCACGGTGCCGCCGACCGAGAGCACGGCGTTGTGCATGACGGTCATCCCGAAGGCGTGGAAGAGGGGGAGGGAGACGAGGGCGACGGTGTCCGGCCCCAGGTCGACGAGACCGGCCGCGGCCCGGGCGTTGGACAGCAGGTTGGCGTGGGTGAGTTCGGCGCCCTTGGGCCGGCCGGTCGTGCCCGAGGTGTAGAGCACGACGGCGGTGTCGTCGGCGACCGTCGGGTGGGCCGCCTCCACCGGCGACGCCCCGGCCATCAGCGTGACCAGGTTGTCGCAGCCGGCGGGCGCCGTCCGGTCGGCCAGGTCGGCCCGGCACACGATGACGTGGCGGACGGTGCCCGTCCGGGCCACCGCCTCCTGCAGCGGCCCGAGGAACAGTTCCCAGGCCACGACCACCGAGGCCTGGGAGTCCTCCAGGTGGTAGGCGAGCTCGTCGGCGGTGAGCAGCACGTTGAGGGGCACGACCGGGTTGCCCGCATAGTGGCAGCCGAAGTAGGCGACGGTGAACTGCGGGACGTTGGGCAGGAGGAGGGCGACATGCTCGCCGGGACGCACCCCCAGGTTGGCGAGGGCGCCGGCGAACATGCGGGCGAAGGTGTCGAGGCCGGCGTAATCCACGGTCGTGTCCCCGGCGATCAGGGCGGCCTGGTCGGGATGACGGGCGGCGGACTCGGCCAGGACGGACGCCAGGTTGACGATCTCCGAATCGACGGGGACGAAGTCGAGGGGGGCCAGGGCGGGATGAGATGTCATGGTTCGACTGTCGGCCCTCTCACAGGGCGCGACCAGGCGGCGCCGCCCCCAATCCGCCTGGGGTGAGACCCCAGGGATCTTGGGGGGCAACCCGGCTGGGGCCCGCCGGCCCCGGGGCCGACCATGAGGTCATGACGACCACCCTCACCCGCACCGCAGGTCACCTGGCCTCAGCCACCCCCAAGACCCGCGACCGCTACGTCGACTTCCTCCGGGTCGCCTCGCTCGCGGTGGTCATGCTCGGCCACTGGCTGATGGCCGTGGTGGTGTGGTCCGACGGCCGGCTGCATACCTCCAACGTCCTCGAGGTCACTCCGGCCGCCCGCTGGCTGACGTGGTTGTTCCAGGTCATGCCGGTCTTCTTCATCGTGGGCGGGTTCTCCAACTCGGCCTCGCTGGCCGCCGCCCGACGGGACGGAATCGACTACGGAACGTGGCTCGGGAGCCGGCTGCGACGCCTGGTGCGGCCCGTCCTCGCCTTCGCCCTGGTCTGGACGGCGCTCGCCGCGGCCATGGTCGTCGCCGGCCTGAACCCCCGCGACCTGCGGGCCGGCTCCATTGCCCAGCCCCTGTGGTTCCTCGCCGTCTATGTGGCGGTCGTGGCCTTGGCGCCGGCCATGCTTTCGGCCCAGCAGCGCTGGGGCTGGGGTGTCACCCTCACCCTGGGCGCCACCGTTCTGGCGGTCGACATCGCCCGCTGGAGCTTCGGTGTCCCCGTCGTCGGCTGGCTCAACCTGGGCCTGGTGTGGTTGTTCGCCCACCAGCTGGGCGTGGCCTGGCGGTCGGGTTCGGTGACGGGCTGGTCGAGGGGGCGGCACGTCGGGCTGGCGGCGGTGGGCATGGGCACCCTGGTCGTGCTCACGTCGTGGTTCGGGTACCCCGGGTCGATGGTGGGCGGCATCGAGGCGGGCCGGACGAACACCTTCCCGCCGTCGTTCGCCATCGTGGCCCTGGCCGTGTGGCAGTTCGGCGCCGTCCTCGCCCTGCGGCCGCTGGTGGACCGGTGGCTGGCCCGGCCCCGGGTGTGGGCGACGGTCGTGGCCGCCAACGGGATGGCCATGACCCTGTACCTCTGGCACATCACCGCCCTGGTCGTCGTCACCGCGGCCGTGCTGCCCGCCGGCCTGCTGCCCTCCCCCGAAGCCGGAACGTTGGCCTGGTGGGCGTGGCGCCCGGTGTGGATCGTGCTGCTGGCGGCGGCGATGGTGCCCCTGGTCGCCCTCTTCGCCCGGGTCGAGTCGGCTCCTCTCACGAAGTCCGACGTTGCCCGCTGGCGGGCGGTGGCGGCCGCCGCCGCCATCACCATCGCCATGGGGATGCTCGCCCGGCGGGGGTTCGCGGTGGCGGGCATGCCCGCCGGCCTGCCGGTGGTGGCCCTCGGCCTCCTCGGCACCGCCGGGTGTCTGGTCGGCGCCCGGTCCGCTCGCGTTTGAAAGGCGCAGAACTGGCACCGGCGCTGGCCCTGTTGGCGGGCGTCGTCGTCCTCACCGTCCACAACCTGCGGGTCGAACGGCTGCCGAGGTGGCTCTACGTCCCGGCCTGCCTGGCCTCGGCGACGGCGCTGGTGGGCTTCGCCCGGTGGGCCGGGCTCGACGCCGGCGAGCTGGGCCTGTCGGCGGCCGGTGTCGGCGCCGGGTTGGTGATCGGCGGGGCGGCGGCGCTGCTGGTCGGGATCGCCGGCCTGCTCCCGTCCATCCGTCCTGTGTTCGCGGATCGACGGATGTCCCGAGTGCGCCCGCTGGGCATGGCCTACCGGGTGCTTGTCCGCATCCCCCTGGGGACGGTGGTAGTGGAGGAGATCGCCTTCCGGGGCGTGTTGCCGGCCCTCCTCGACCGGCTCGTGCCCCTGGGGTGGGCGGCAGCCGCCTCCTGTGTCCTGTTCGGACTGTGGCACGTGGTGCCGACCAGGGCGACGCTCCGGACCAACCACCTGCCCGCCGGCCCGGTGCTGCTCGGCGGGGTGGTCGTGGCCACGGCGGCGGTCGGCGCCGGGCTGTCGTGGCTCCGGGTGTGGTCGGGCGGGCTGGCGGCGCCGGCGATCGCGCATGCGGCGGCCTCGGGCGCGGCGACAGTTGTGTCCTTCCTCGTGCTCGAAGGCAGGTGGCGGCGAATCCCGACCGAGCACCCAGGGTGGCCCCATTAGCCTGGACTCCCACATGAGCGAGCCAGGCGAGCGAAGGAATGGACAGAGCGGCCCGGTCCCTGGAGGCGGCGGCGGCCCGGTGAGCAGCTACCTCGACGCCGTCCGCCAGCGGGTGGTCGTCTACGACGGCGCCACCGGCACCAACCTCCAGCTCCGGGGGCTGACGGCCGACGACTTCGGCGGCCCCCAGTTCGAGGGGTGCAACGAGATCCTGGTCGACACCCGGCCCGACGTGATCGCCGACCTCCACCGGTCGTTCTTCGAGGTGGGCAGCGAGGTGGTGGAGACCGACTCGTTCGGGTCGCTGTCGATCACGCTCAACGAGTACGGCATCGCCGACCGGGCCTACGAGCTCAACCGGAAGGCGGCCGAGATCGCCAGGGAGGTGGCCCACGGCTTCACCACCCCCGACCCCCCCCGGTGGGTGGCGGGATCCATCGGGCCCGGCACCAAGTTCCCGTCCCTGGGCCAGATCCGCTTCGCCGAGATGCGCGACGCCTACGAGGTGCAGGCCCGCGGGCCTCCTCGATGGCGGCGTCGACCTGTTCATCATCGAGACCGTCTTCGACCTCCTCCAGGCCAAGACCGCCATCGTCGGCTGCCGGCGGGCCATGGCCGCGGTCGGCCGCCAGATCCCGATCCAGGTGCAGGTCACCATCGAGCTCACCGGCCGCATGCTGCCCGGCACCGAGATCGGGGCCGCCCTCACCGCCCTGGAGGCCATGCGCCCCGACGTCATCGGGCTCAACTGCGCCACCGGCCCGGCCGAGATGCACGAGCACCTCCGCCACCTGTCGCAGCACTGCCGGGTGCCGATCTCGTGCCTGCCCAACGCCGGGCTGCCGTCGGTGGTTGACGGCAAGATGCACTACGACCTCACCCCCGACCAGCTGGCCGAGTACCACCACGGCTTCGTCACCGAGCTGGGGGTCACGGCCATCGGCGGGTGCTGCGGCACCACGCCCGAGCACCTCAAGGCCGTCATCGACCGCTGCGCCAGCCTCACGCCCGCTCCCCGCAACCCCACGCTCGAGGCCGGCGCGGCCAGCATCTACACCCACGTCCCCTTCCGCCAGGACACGAGCTTCCTGGTCGTGGGCGAGCGCACCAACGCCAACGGGTCGAAGAAGTTCCGCGACGCCATGCTCGCCTCCGACTGGGACACGTGCGTGGCCATGGCCCGCGACCAGGTGAAGGAGGGCGCCCACCTGCTCGACGTGTGCGTCGACTACACGGGCGAGAACGGCGTCGAGGACATGGACGAGATCGCCAAGCGGTTCGCCACCGCGGCCAGCCTCCCCCTGGTCATCGACTCCACCGAGCCGCCCGTGATCGAGGCCGCCCTCATGTGGATCGGGGGCAAGGCCGTCCTCAACTCGGTCAACCTGGAGGACGGCGACGCCCCCGGCACCCGCCTCGACCGCTTCCTCACGCTGGCGAGGGAGTACGGCGCGGCCGTGGTCTGCACCTGCATCGACCAGGAGGGACAGGCCCGCACCGCGGAGTGGAAGCTGCGCTCGGCCCAGGCCATCCACGACCTGGCCGTCGACCGCTACGGCCTGGAGCCGTCCGACCTGTTCTTCGACCCCCTCGCCCTGCCGCTGTCGACGGGCATGGAGGAGAGCCGCAAGGACGGCATCGAGACCATCAAGGGCATCGAGCTCATCAAGAAGGAGCTGCCCGGGGTCCACACCATCCTCGGGCTGTCGAACGTGTCCTTCGGCCTCACGCCCGCCGCCCGCCACGTCCTCAACTCGGTGTACCTCAACGAGTGCGTGGAGGCGGGGCTCGACGCGGCCATCGTCCACGCGGCCCGCATCATGCCCCTGAACAAGATCCCCGAGGAGCAGCGCCGGGTCTGCCTCGACCTGGTCTACGACCGGCGCAAGCCCGGCTACGACCCCCTGCAGGCCCTGCTGAAGCTGTTCGAGGGGGTGACGTCGGCCACCCTGGTCAAGGAGGACCGCAGCGGGTGGGCAGTCGACGAGCGGCTCAAGGCCCGCATCATCGACGGTGACCGCGACGGCCTCACCGCCGACCTCGACGAGGCCCTCACCACCACCCCCGCCCTCACCATCGTCAACGACACCCTCCTGGAGGGGATGAAGGTGGTGGGCGAGCTGTTCGCGTCGGGCGAGATGCAGCTCCCGTTCGTCCTCCAGTCGGCCGAGGCCATGAAGGCGGCCGTCGCCCACCTCGAGCCCCACATGGAGAAGAGCAGCAGCGGCGGCAAGGGTCGCCTGGTGATC
Source organism: uncultured Acidimicrobiia bacterium (assembly GCA_963765955.1). Classification (GTDB taxonomy): domain Bacteria; phylum Actinomycetota; class Acidimicrobiia; order Acidimicrobiales; family AC-14; genus JAXDMK01. The sequence goes on along the minus strand of CAVXYA010000002.1, from coordinate 1,253,387 downwards.
GCCACGGTCAAGGGCGACGTCCACGACATCGGCAAGAACCTGGTCGACATCATCCTGACCAACAACGGCTACGAGGTCCACAACATCGGGATCAAGGTCTCGCTGGCGGAGATGATCGCCAAGTACGAGGAGGTCGACGCCGACGTCATCGGGATGAGCGGTCTGCTCGTCAAGAGCACGCTCATCATGCGGGAGAACCTGGAGGAGCTGAACCGGCGGGGGCTGGCCGAGGTGCCCGTGCTGCTGGGCGGGGCCGCCCTCACCCGGCGCTACGTGGAGCGCGACCTGCGGGAGGTCTACGACGGCCGGGTCTTCTACGGCAAGGACGCCTTCGAGGGGCTGCGCACCATGGACCGGCTGATGGAGATCAAGCGGTCGGGTGTCGACGACCCGTCGTTCGGACGGGAGGCGACGGGCCGGGTGCTGCCCAGCTTCGAGCGGCCGGGCGATGCCGCCGACGAGGAGGCGATCCCATCCCGATCGCCGGCGGTGGAGGACGACAACCAGGTCTTCGTCCCCCCGTTCCTGGGCTCGCGGGTGGTCAAGGGGATCGCCATCGACGACATCGCCGGCTACGTCAACGAGACCGCCCTGTACCGCAACCAGTGGCAGTTCCGACCCCACAAGGGCGAGCCCGACGCCGAGTTCAAGGGCCGCATCCGGCCGAAGCTGCGGGAGGAGCTGGCCAAGGCGGTGGAGGGCGGGCTGCTCCTGCCCCAGGTGGTCTACGGCTACTACCCGGCCAACGGCGACGGCAACGACCTGGTCCTGTGGAAGGACGACACCCGGACCTCGGAGTGGATGCGCTTCTCGTACCCCCGCGAGCGGGTGACGCCCTGGCGCTGCATCGCCGACTTCTTCCGGCCGTCGTCGAGTCGGGGGAGGTCGACTACGCCGGTTTCCACATCGTCACCATCGGCTCGAGGGTGTCGGAGGCGACGGCCGAGCTGTTCGCCGAGGACCGGTACACCGAGTACTTGATGTTGCATGGACTGGGCGTCGAGATGGCCGAGGCCCTGGCCGAGTACTGGCACAAGCGCATCCGCGACGAGTGGGGCTTCGGCGGCGAGGACGGTCGCCTCACCGACATGCTCGTGCGCCAGGGCTATCGGGGCGGGCGCTATTCATGGGGCTACCCCGCCTGCCCCGACCTGGAGGACAACGCCAAGGTGGCCGAGCTGCTCGATGCCGACCGCATCGGCGTGGTCGTGAGCGAGGACTTCCAGTTCGTCCCCGAGCAGACCACGTCGGCCCTGATCTGCCACCACCCCCAAGCCAAGTACTTCGTCGCCCGGTAGGAGCCGGCGTGGCCCGGGGCGGATGGTTCACGAAGCCATGGCGGGAACGGGACTGGACCACCATCGTGATCGACCTCCTCCTGACGGCGGTCGGTGTTGGCTTCCTGCTCGCCGGCCTGGGGACGTGGCGGTCGCAGCAGCCGATCGAGGGGGGCGTGCTGACCACCGGCACGATCGTCGACAAGGTGACCCGCCAGTCGACCGACTCGGACGGTCACACCTCGACCTTCAGGATGCCGATCATCGAGTTCACCGACCGGTTCGAGCGCGAGCACCGCTTCGAGGCCGAGATGAGCGGGTTCGGCGAGGACATCGGCGACGTCGTCGAGGTCCGCTACGACCCCTCCAACCCGTCCCGGGCCCAGTGGGCCGACCAGCCGGGGAAGTGGATGTGGTCGGTCTTCGCCGGCATCGGCCTGCTGCTTCTCCTCGTCGAGATCGGCCTGCTGTTCCGCCGCCGATCGGTCTACCGGTCGGCCGCGCCCGGGGCGGGCGGGGGCGACGCCGGCCCAGGGGACGACGATGCCTGACCGCCGGGGTCGGTCAGCCGCGAAGGGTCATCTGACCCATTGAATTTTGGCTCGGTCGGCGCACTCTAGGGAGGCACGCTTCCAAGGAGGTTGCCGACGATGGCGACAGCATGGGCGGCCCGGCACGGGCTGACGTCCGATCAGTATCAGGTGGAGTTCGACAAGCTGGTGGGCCAGGGGTTCCGGCTGGTCCACGTGAACGGCTACACCGTCAATGGCACCGACCGGTACGCCGCCATCTGGGACAAGTCGCCCAGCCCGGGGTGGGTCGCCCGCCACGGGATGACGGCGGCCCAGTACCAGACCGAGTTCGACAAGTTCGTCGGCCAGGGCTTCCGGTTGGTCGAGGTGAGCGGCTACACGCGCGACGGCCAGGACCGCTACGCCGCCATCTGGGACAAGTCCCCCAGCCCCGGATGGGTCGCCCGCCACGGGATGTCCTCGGCCCAGTACCAGGCCGAGTTCGACAAGTTCGTGGGCCAGGGCTTCCGGCTGGTGCTGGTCAGCGGCTACGAGGTCGGCGGCCAGGCCCGCTACGCGGCAATCTGGAGCAAGGCCTCGGGACCGGCGTGGGCCGCCCGCCATGGGATGACCTCGGCCCAGTACCAGGCCGAGTTCAACTCCCTCATCGGCCAGGGCTTCCGCCTGATCCAGGTCAGCGGCTACAGCGTCGGCGGCCAGGACCGCTACGCGGCCATCTGGGACAAGTCGTCGGGACCGGCCTGGCTGGCCCGCCACGGGATGAGCTCGGCCCAGTACCAGGGCGAGTTCGACAACGCCTACTACCAGGGCTACCGGCTGGCGTGGGTGAGCGGCTACGGCATCACCGCCGGCGCCCGCTACGCCGCCATCTGGAAGGCGGAGGGCATCGCCGGCTCCGACCTCGGGTCGATCGACACCAAGGTCAAGGCCTACATGACCAAGCACTCCATCCCCGGCCTGTCGGTGGCCATCACCAAGGACGAGCGGCTGGTCTTCGCCAAGGGCTACGGCGAGGCCGACCCGTCCGCCGGGGAGAAGGTCAACCCCAAGCACCGCTTCCGGGTGGCCAGCGTGTCCAAGCCCATCACCGCGGTCGACGTCATGGACCTGATCGAGGCGGGGAAGCTCCAGCTCGACGGCAAGGTCTTCGGCACCGGCGCCATCCTGGGGACCACCTACGGCACCAAGGCCTACTCGGACGAGGTGAAGAAGATCACCGTCCGCCACCTGCTCCAGCACACCAGCGGGTTCACCAACGACGGCGGCGACCCGATGTTCGCGGGCCACGCCACCCACAAGGCGGTGATCGACTGGATGCTCGACAACCGGCCGCTGAAGACCACGCCGGGCATGGCCAACGAGTACAGCAACTTCGGGTACTGCGTCCTGGGGCGGGTCATCGAGAAGGTCACCGGCCAGACCTACGAGAACCACGTCAAGCTCATGCTCGGCGGCTGCGGCATCTCCCGGATGGAGATCGGCGGCGACACCCTGGCCGACCGCAAGCCGGCCGAGGTCGTCTACCAGGGAAGCGGTGCGTACAACCTGCGTCCCCGCCACATGGACGCCCACGGCGGATGGATCGCGACGCCCATCGACCTCCTGCGCCTCATGGTGCGGACCGACGGGTTCGCGGCCAAGACCGACATCCTGTTCGCCAACACCGAGACGACCATGTTCTCGGGGGCGCCGGCCAACCCCGGCTACGGGCTGGGCTGGATCGTCGACACCAACTACCGGGGCCACAACGGGGCCATGAGGGGGACCATCGGGTTCCTGGTCCGCCGCAACGACGGGTTCTCGTTCGCCGTGCTCTGCAACACCCGTCCCGCCAACGACGGCTTCTGCTTCGAGCTGAAGGGGGTGATCGACGCCGTCGTGTCGAGCTCGGTCAGCTGGCCGGCGTACGACCTGTTCTGATCCACGTGGTGCGGCCGGCGGTCGATCGGCCGCCGGCCGCACCACCTTCACGCTCAGCTCAGCCGGCCAGCACCGCCCGGGCCACCAGGTCGGTGCCGAAGGCCATGAGGATGGCCAGGTAGAGCAGCCCGGTGGCGGCCATGACCGCCGAGTAGGACTTCTCCTCGAGCGCCTTGCGGGTGACGACGGTGAGCACGAGGGTGGTGACGGCGCAGGCCACCCAGAACCAGCCGAGGGTGCCGTTCCAGCCGTCGTCGATCGAGCCCGAGAGCACCGAGAGCATGCCCGTGGGCCAGAGGAGGGCGCCCACCTCCACCGGCCAGGTGATCGCCAGCCACCGGTTGAGCTCCAGCAGCGGTTCCCGGCCCAGTCCGGGCTGCACCAGGTACCAGTGGCCCAGCAGCATGGCGTCGGACACCGCCCCCAGGAAGGCGGCACCGGCCAGGATGCGCACGAGGGCGAGGGCGGTGGGGCCGCCGGCGTCGATGGCGGCCGCCACCAGGCCGACGACGCCGATGACGGGCGCCACCAGGTCGAGGACGGGCGGGAACTCCCGGGGTGGGGCGAGGGCCACGGTCACGTCCGCCACCGGTTGCCCCGGGCCGGCGTCGTTGGCCTCGCCCTGGCCCAGCATGGCGGCGACCCGGGCCGCCTTTCGCTCACGGAGGGCCCGCTGGCCGGACACGCCGGCCTGGCGCCGGATGATCGAGACGGCCAGGGCGGCCGCCGCCGCCACCGCCACCAGGGCAGCGGAGACGTCACGCACGGGCACGGAGTCCATCAGCTGCCCGGCGACCACCGCGCCCACGGCCAGGACCAGGTAGACGGTCCGGAGGAGCCACCCGTACCCGATGCCGAGCAGCCGTCGCCGGGACGTTACCCACAGGAACAACAGCCCGCCGGTGGCCCATTGGAGCAGGACGGTGGCGGCGTCGAGGCGGATCACGTCGTCCCCATCTTCGCCGGTCAGCCTCCCATGGGCCGCCAAAGAGGGGGGCTGGCACCCTGGAATGAACGCCGCCTTACGAGTTGACTAACGGGAGGGTGCGCACCGGCGCGTGACGAGCAGGGGAGGGATCACGACGGTGGACGGGTTCGGTCCGCAGGGTGGAGATCCGGCACGGGGGGTCACGATGGACCTCAGCACATGCGTCAACCGGTACGGGCCGCCACTGGCCGCCCTGGAGGCACTCCACTCGATCGAGGCGGGTGACATGCAGCTCCACCCCTACGACGCCGCGGACCGGCTCAAGGCGCTCTACACGTGGGCGGTCGGGATCGACGGAGATGAGATGCTCGCCGGCCGGGGCGCCAGCGAATTCATCTGGGCCCTCGGCCGCAACGTCGACCACGCCACGGTCGCGGTACCCCTTCCCGCCTATACCGACTACCTGAAGGCGTTCCCCGGCCGGGGCTTCACCGTGGCCGGCGAGCAGGTCCCGTCGCTCGAACAGCTCGATGGAGCGCTGGGCGCGGCCGAGTTCGTCATCGTCTCGAATCCGCACAACCCGACGGGAGCCCTGCTCCCCCGCGACGGCGTCCTCGAGGTGGCCGGCCGGCACCCGGGCTCGACGCTCGTCGTCGACGAGTCGTACATCAACTTCTCGCCCGACCCCATCGGCAACACCGTGATCGGATGCGACCTCCCCAACGTGGTGGTCCTCCGTTCGACGTCGAAGTTCTACGGCATCGCCGCCGCCCGGGCCGGTATCGCCTGGTGCAGGGATCGCAGCCGGTTGCGGCGGCTCATCGGCGTGCAGGAGAACTGGGGCCTGTCGGGTCTCGACGTTCGGGTCGCATGCGCCGCGGTGCACTCGTGGGACTGGGCCGACGAGGTGCGGGCCCGCATGCACGAGGACAACCGGTGGCTGGCGGGGGCCCTCGCCGACCTGCCGTCCTTCGAGCTGTGGGCCAACGAGAACGTCCACTTCCAGTACGGATGGACCGAGCGGGCGCACGACCTGGCCGCCGCCCTGGCGACCCACGGGATCGGTGTGCGGCCCCTCGGTGCCGCCCACGGGGTGCGACCGGGCGCGCTGCGCATCGTGGCGCCGAGGACGGACGAACGGGTCGCCTTCGCCGCCGCGCTGGCCGCCCTCGGCGAGGATCTCGTTCTCGCCGGCACGCCCTCCTAAGGCGATGGGCTCGTAGGCGATGGGCTCGTCCGGTGCGCGGGGCGCCGCCTTCGGGGGGACCGCCCTGGCGGCCGGAGGGGCGGTCAGCTACGGCGTGACGGTGGTCGTCGGACGGAGCCTCGCCGACGCCGGGCTCGGATCGGCGACCGCCCTCGGGATCCGGTTCGGTGTGGCCGCCCTCTGCCTGCTCGTGGTGCTGCGGCTGCGACGCGCCCCGCTGCGGCCGCTGCCGGGCGAGCTGGTGCGGATTTTGCTGCTCGGCGCCATCGGGTACACGACGGAGTCGACCCTGTTCTACCTGTCCCTTCAGCGGGGCACCGCCGCCGCCTGCGCCCTGCTCTTCTACGCCTATCCGGCGGTCGTGGCCGCGATCGAACTGGTCCGCGGCCGCGAGCGGCCCACGCGGGCCACGTTGCTGGCGCTCGGCCTGTCGGTGTGCGGCACCGTCCTCGTCGTGGCCTCCGCGGGAGAGGTGTCCATCAGCGTCGCCGGCACCGCGTTCGCCCTCGCGTCCGCGTTCACCTACGCGATCTACCTGATCATCGGCCGCGAGCTCGGCCGGCGGAGCGATTCCATGACTGCCGCCTGCTGGGTCGCCATCGGGGCCTCGTCCAGCTGCCTGGTCCGGGGCCTCGTCACCTCGTCGCTGACCGACCCCCGCAGCCACCTGGGCCAGCTGGCGTTGTACGGCATCGCCACCGCCCTCGCCTTCTCGCTGACCTTCGCCGCCCTGGCCCGGATCGGCACCGCCCGCACGGCCGTCGTGTCGACGCTGGAGGCCTTCTCCGCCATCGTCCTGGCGGCCGTCTTCCTGGGGGAGGGGGTGACCGTCGCCCAGATGGCCGGTGGCGGCGCCATCCTCGTGGCCGCCGGAGTCATCGCGGCCACGTCCCGCACCGGACCTCGAGGTGAGCAGCCGGCCGTGACCGACGTGGGGGCCGCCCCGACCCCGGCGTAGCCACCTCGGTTTGGGCATGCCCGGAGAGGAAACACACCAGATGCCCGGGCTCAAGATTCGAGCACCGGATGCCGAAAACAAAGACGAGGACAAGATGATCACCGGGGAGACGAGACCATGAGCGATGCAGTTCTGGAAGTTGCGGCGTACGTATGCCTCGCGCTCGGAGTTGCTCTCCTCGTCGTCCGCCTGTTCGGCGAGCGCATCAAGCGGGCGACGGGCGTGCTGCGATTCCGCCACACCCTGCGCAAGCTCGACGGCGTGCCCGCCGAGTGGACCAGGGCGATGGGCGCCATGGAGCACCTGCAGGAGGAGCCGGTCCGCCGCGACCGTCCGGCCCCCCGCCGCCAGCACCATCGCGGTTCGTCCGACCAGGGCTGACCCGGGCGAGCCGGGTCCCCGCCTCGACGGGGCCCACAGCGAGCTGACTTAGAGCCCGAGCGTTCTCGCTCCGTCGACGGCGACCGCCGACCCGCTCACGAACCGGGCCGGATCCGAGCAGAGGAAAGCCACCACCCGGCCGAAATCGGCGGGATCCCCCAGTGGCACACCTTCCGGGGTGCCCACCGCGACGACCCGTTCGGTGGCGTGGTAGCCGGGAAGGGCCAGGTTGAGCGTGATCCCGTCGTCGAAGAGATCGGCCGCCGCCGTCTTGGCCCATCCCCACAGCCCGGCCCGGGCCGCGTTCGACAGGGCCAGGTGGGGGAGGGGCTGCTTCACCGAGATCGACGTGATGAGGACGATCCGGCCCCATCCCGCGGTCCGCATCGGGGGTACGGCGGCCTGCACCAGGCGGACGGACGTCATCAGGTTGGCGTTGAGGGCCGCGCTCAGCGAGGCGTCGTCGACCTCGAGGGCCCGCATGGGCGGCGGTCCGCCCGAGTTGGCGACCAGGACGTCGAGGCCGCCGAAGCGGTCGAGGGCAGTGCCGACGAGGGCCCGGGGCACGTCGGGGCGGGTGACGTCGGCCACCACGCCCACCACCTCGGTGATGGCGGCCAGCTCCGCCCTCGCCTTCTCCAGCGCCTCCTCCCCCCGGGCGCAGATCACCAACCGGGCGCCCTCCTCGGCCAGGGCCTGCGCCGCGGCTCGTCCCAGCCCCTTGGAGGCGGCCGTGACCATGGCCACCTTGCCGGCGAGGCCGAGGTCCACCGCTAGCTGTCGACCAGGGCCAGGGCGTGGTCGACCTGGTTGAGGGCCTCGGGGCCGGCGTCGGTGGCGACCACGATGTCCTCGATTCGGGCCCCGTAGCGGCCGGGGACGTAGATGCCGGGCTCGATGGAGAAGGCGTGGCCGTGGGCCAAGGGCAGGACGTTGCCGCCGGCGATGTAGGGGTCCTCGTGCTCCTCCAGGCCGATGCCGTGGCCGGTGCGATGGACGATGTAGGCCCCGAAGCCGGCGTCGTGGATGTGGGACCGGGCCACCAGGTCGACGTCCTGGCAGCGGGTGCCGACGGTGGCCGCCCCCACGGCCATGGCCTGGGCCTCCTCGAGGACGTCGTAGAGGGTGCGGAACTCGATGGGCGGACGGCCGGTGAACACGGTGCGGGTGATGTCGGAGCAGTAGCCGTCGAGGGTGCCGCCGAAGTCGCAGACCACCGCCTCGTCCCGCCCGATGACTCGGGGCCCGGGCTCGTGGTGGGGGCTGGCCGAGTTGGGCCCGCTGCCGACGATGGCGAAGTTGACCCGCTGGTGGCCCTCGGCCAGCAGTCGGTCGCCGATGTCTCGGGAGACGTCGGCCTCGGTGCGGCCCACGAGGGCGATGTCGCCGCCGACGAGCTGGGCCGCCACCCGGTCGGCGGCGGCCGACGCCCGGCGAAGGGCGTCGATCTCGGACGGGTCCTTCACCGCTCGCAGGGGTGAGGTCACCTCGGAGGCCGGTAGCCACCAGCAGCCGGGCAGCGCCTCCTGGAGGCGGAGGACGAACGTGGCCCAGGTGCGGTCGGACACCGCCACCCGGTGGCGGCGGCGGCCGGCCAGGTCGGCCACCAAGGTGACCGGGTCCTCCGACTCGTCCCAGGCGAGGATGTCGAACAGGTCGGGGTGGGGCTCGACCCGGGGCGCCTCCAGGCGGGGCACGACGAGGGTGGCGTCGCCCTCGACCGGGAGGACGAGCATGGTCAGCCGCTCGAGGGGCATGGCCTGGTAGCCGGTGAGCCAGGGCAGGTCGGCGCCCAGCGAGAGGAGGAGGACGTCGACCTCCAGCTCGGCCATCCGGGCCCGCACCCGTTCGGTGCGGCGTTCGAGGGCCGATTCGTCCATGGGGACAGGCTAGGTGGCGGCTTCCCGTTCCAGGAGCAGGCGCTTGCGGTCGATGCCCCAGCGGTAGCCGGACAGGGACCCGTCGGTGCGCACCACCCGGTGGCAGGGGATCGCCACCGCCAGCTTGTTGGCGGCGCAGGCGGCGGCCACCGCCCGCACCGCCCGGGGGGCGTCGATGGCGGCGGCGATCTCCGAGTAGGTCCTGCGTCGTCCCCACCGGGATCGCCCGCAGGGCCTGCCACACCCGCTGCTGGAAGGCGGTCCCCCGCACGTCGAGGGGGAGGTCGAGGCCGATGGAGGGGTCGTCGACCAGGGCCACCACCGCGGCCATCCACCGCTCGAAGTCGGCGCTGCCGCCCGCGAGGGACGCCGTCGGGAAGCGGTCCTCGAGGTCGTGCACGAGGGCGTCCGGATCGTCGCCCAGGGTGATGGCGCAGATGCCGACGTCCGTCGCCGCCACCAGCACCGATCCCAAGGAGCACCGGCCCACGCCGAAGCGGATGGCGGCCCCGCCGCCGCCGGCTCGGAAGTCGGTAGGCGTCATCCCCAGGGTGGCCCCCGACGTGGCGTAGAAGCGGCCGTTGGAGTTGAACCCGGAGTCGTACACCGCCTCGGTGATGGTGGCGCGGGCCGGGCCGCTCGGCCAGGCGCTCCCGCACCCGCCGGTTGCGGACGGCCGTGGCGTAGGCCTTCGGCGTCACCCCGGTGACGGCCAGGAACGACCGGTGGAAGTGGGAGCGGCTCATGCCCGCGGCCGCGGCCAGGTCGTCGACCGAGGGCGGCTGGTCGGCGGCCTCGATGGCCCGGCAGGCGGCAGGCGATGGCAGCCGCCCGGCGGTCGGCGGCCGGCGCCTCGTCCGGTCGGCACCGGCGGCAGGGGCGGAACCCGGCTCCTTCGGCGTCGGCGGTGGTGGCGTGGAAGGCCACGTTCTCCCGGCGGGGGCGACGGGCGGCGCACGTAGGCCGGCAGTACACGCCCGTGGTCCGGACCGAGTAGTAGAAGTCGGCGTCGTCCCGGGCCACGACGGCGGCCCACCTGTCGTCGTCCGTCATGAAGGTTTCCGTCATGGGGACGATCGTCGCGCCGGAGGCCGGATCTGGCGCTCCGTTGTGTGCTCCCGAATCGCCCCATACCGGGCCAGCGCCTCCTTGCGCTCCTCGCCGTGGTCGACGATCGGCAGGGGGTACCCCCACGGCGGCCCGCCGCCCAGCCGCCATGGCTCGTGGACGGCAGCGCCTGCCACCTGGCGCAGCTCGGGCACCCACCGGCGGACGTAGTCGCCGGCGGGGTCGAACCGCTTGCCCTGGCTGGTGGGGTTGAAGATGCGGAAGTACGGCGCCGGGTCGGTGCCGGTGCCGGCCACCCACTGCCACCCGTGGTTGTTGGACGCCAGGTCGCCGTCCTGGAGGCGGTCCATGAACAGGTCGGCGCCCCGCACCCAGTCGAGGTGGAGGTCCTTGACCAGGAAGCTGGCCACGATCATCCGCACCCGGTTGTGCATCCAGGCCTCGGCCTTCAGCTGGCGCATGCCGGCGTCGACGATGGGGTAGCCGGTGCGGCCCTCGGCCCAGGCCTCGAACCGGCGGTCGGCGTCGGGGCCGGTGTCGAGCTTCATGGCCGCCATCTCCGGGCGGAGCGAGTGGCGGGCCGATTCCGGGAACGCGGCCAGCACCGAGGCGTAGAAGTCCCGCCAGGCCAGCTCGGTGCGGAACCGCTCCGCGCCCTGGCCCCGGTGGTTCTTGACCGCGTCCAGGGCCTGGCGGGGATGGATGCAGCCGAACTTCAGGTAGGCGCTCAGGCGGCTGGTGGCGTCCTCGGCCGGGAAGTCCCGGCCCCGGGCGTAGGCGGTGACCCGGTCGGCGAAGTCGGCGAGGCGGCGGAGGCCGGCCTCCTCGCCCGGCGCCAGGATGGTGGCGCCGCCCAGATCGGGGCCCTGGGGGACGGGCTCGGAGCGCAGGCCGGTGGCCCACCGGGGCGTGGCGGGGGCCGCCGCCGGCGTCCCCCAGCCGTGGTCGCGCCACCGGCGGTGGAACGGCGTGAACACCCGGAAGGGCTCGCCGTCGGCCGTGGTCACGTCGCCCGGAGCCACCGCGTAGGGCGAGTCGACCGCGGTGAGGCCGGCGGACAACGGACCCTCGTGGAGGGCGCGGTCGACCGCGTCGTCCCGGCGGGCGCCGTAGGGGCCGTAGTCGGCGGTGACGAAGACCTCGGCCGCCTCCACCTCCCGGGCGACCGCTTCCACCTCCGTGGCCGGCGAGCCGGTGCGCAAGACCAAGCGGCCTTCGGTGCGCTCGTGGAGCTCGGCCAGGCAGCCGGCGAGGAAGGCCAGGCGGGGGGCGCCCGATGCCGACTGCAGGCGGGGGTCGAGCACGAACAGAGGGCACGACCTCGTCGGCCGACGTCGAGGGCGGTCAGCAGCGCCGGGTTGTCGGCCAGGCGCAGGTCCCGCCGGAACCAGAAGATCGCGGTGCTCAGCGGGCGGCCTCGGCCGCTTGGCGGGCGTGGTAGCTCGAGCGGGTGAGGGGAGACGCCTCCACGTGGGCGAAGCCGAGGGCGGCGCCGGCGGCCCGCAGGCGGCCGAACTCCTCCGGCGTCCACCACCGGTCGACGGGGAGGTGGCCGGCCGAGGGCCGCAGGTACTGGCCGACGGTGAGGATGTCGACGCCGACGCTGCGCAGGTCGGTCATGGCCGCCAGCACCTCGTCCTCCGACTCGCCCATGCCCACGATCAGGCCCGACTTGGTGGTGAGGCCGGCGGCCCGGCCCCGGGCCAGCACGGCCAGGCTGCGGGCGTAGGAGGCCGACGGGCGCACGACCCGCTGCAGGCGGGCGACGGTCTCCAGGTTGTGGTTGAGGACGTCGGGGCGGGTGGCGAAGATGGCGGCCAGCGCCTCGGGGTCGCCCTTGCAGTCGGGGATCAGCACCTCGACGGTGGTGGCGGGCGTGCGCCGGCGGATGGCCTCCACGGTCGCCGCCGATGGCCGCCGCCCCTCCGTCGGGCAGGTCGTCCCGGGCCACCGCGGTGACCACCGCGTGGGCCAGTCCCATGGAGGCGACCGCCTCCGCCACCCGCTCGGGCTCGGCCGGGTCGGGCGGTCCCGAAGGGCGGGAGGTGTCGACCAGGCAGAACCGGCAGGCCCGGGTGCACTGGTCGCCGTTGACCATGAAGGTGGCCGTGCCGTCGGCCCAGCACTCGAAGATGTTGGGACAGCCCGCCTCCTCGCACACGGTGACCAGGTCGAGGCTGCGCATGGTGCGCTTGACCTGCCGGAACCCGTCCCCGAGGTCGGCCCGCACCCGCAGCCACACCGGCTTCCGTTCGTCCACCGGCAGCCCGCCGGTGGGGCGCTCGCCGTCGACCGACGTGAGCTCGTACCGTCCGCCGTCCCATGCGTCGGCCGCCCGGGCCACGACCCTCCCGACCACGTCGGCCAGCGTCGCCCGGACGCCCTCGGCGGCCAGCGAGGTGACGTCCCGGTCGGGGATGCCGCAGGGGACGATGCGGTCGAACCACGACAGGTCGGGGTCGACGTTGAGGGCGAAGCCGTGCATGGTGCGGCCCCGGCTGCGGCGGACGCCGATGGCACACACCTTGCGGGGCCGGTCGCCGGTGGGGTCGACCCACACCCCCGGGTAGCCGTCGACCCGACCGGTGCCGGGCAGGCCCAGGTCGGTGCACACGTCGATGACCACCTGCTCGACGCTGCGGACGTAGGCCGGGGTGGCGCCGGGGCCGGTCGGCCAGGTGAGGATCGGGTAGCCGACGAGCTGGCCCGGCCCGTGGTAGGTGACGTCGCCGCCCCGGTCGGTGCGCACCAGGGGGGCACCAAGGTCGTCGGCCAGCACGTTGTCGAGCGAGCCCCGCAGGCCCATGGTGTAGACGTGCGGGTGCTCGAGGAGGAGCAGGTAGGGGTCGGTGGCCCGCTCGAACAGGCCCCGCTGGAGGGCGTGGGCGTCGGCGAAGTGGGTCCGCCCCAGCCATCGGGCGCGGAGCACGGCGCGGCCGCCTAACCCGAACTGGTGACGGTTTTGGGCGCCAGGACGCCCCGAAGTGTCACCAGTTCGACGGGTGTCACAGCTCCTGGGACCAGTCGCGGGTCTCGAGGATGTCGCGGACGCGAGCGATGAAGGCCGAGGCGTAGGCGCCGTCGAAGGCCCGGTGGTCGAAGCTCAGGGCCAGGTTTCCGACCGGGTGGATGGCGATGGCGTCGGAGCCGTCGGGCAGCTCCAGCACCACCGGCCGCTTCTTCACCCCGTCGGTGGAGATGATGGCCACGTTGGGCTGGTTGATGACCGGGGCGGTGAGCAGGGTGCCGAAGCCGCCGGGGTTGGTGATGGTGAACGTGCCCCCCGAGATCTCGTCGGCGTTGAGCTTCTTGCCCCGGGCCCGGGCGGCCAGGTCGGCCAGCTCGCGGGCCAGCGAGCGCATGCGCTTGGAGTCGGCGTCGTGGATCACGGGCACGATGAGGCCCTCGAAGCTGAGGTCGACGGCGAAGCCGAGGTGGACGGCCCGGTGGACGACGAGCGAGTCGCCGTCGACGGAGGAGTTGACCAGGGGGAAGTCGCGGATGGCGTCGATGACGGCTCGGGACACGAACGGGAGGTAGGTGAGGGAGAAGCCCTCCTCCTCCTTCCACCCGGCCTTGGCCGCCTGCCGGACCCGGTCGACGGCGTCGAAGTCGACCTCGATGACGGTGAGGACGTGGGCCGAGGTGTCGAGCGACCGGACCATGTGCTCCGCCGTCCGGCGGCGGATGTTGGAGAAGGGGATGACCTGGTCGCCGTCGGCCCGGGGGGCGGGAGCGGAGGCGGGCGGCGGCGTCCGACTTCGACGCCGTGGCCGCGGCTGGTCGGGGGCTGGCGCCGGCCGCCCCCCGGTCGAGGTGGGCGAGCACGTCGTCACGGGTGATGCGGTTCTGGTAGCCGGAGCCGGCGATGTCGTCGGGATCGAGGTCGTGCTCGGCGATGAGGCGGCGGACGACGGGCGAGAGCACCCGGCGGGGGCCGATGGCCAAACCGGACCCGTCGGGCCGCGGCTCGTCTCGTTTGGGCCCGGCCGGTGCGGTCGATCGAGGCGAGTCGCTCTCGCCGGACGGTGCGGACGGCGCCCGCCTTTCGTCGCCACCACCGTCATTGGCGGACGCCGCGCCCTGGCCGTCCCCCTTGGAGGACGTGAACCCGGAGTCGTCGCCCGAATCGGACTCGGCCGACGCCAGCTCCTGCTCAGCCGCCGCCCCCGGCTTAGTGGCCTCCGCCTCGGTGGCCTCGGCCGGCGCCTCGGCCTCGGTCGCCTCCGCCGCCCCCTGGCCGTTGTCGCTGGCGGCGTCCCCGCTGCCGGCGGGCTCGTCGGAGATGACGGCCAGCTTGGCGCCGACGTCGACCGTCTCGCCCTCCTGCACCAGGATCTCGGCCAGGTAGCCGGAGGTGGACGCCGGCACCTCGGAGTCGACCTTGTCGGTGGAGACCTCGAAGAGGGCCTCGTCCTCCTCGACCTTGTCGCCGACCTGCTTGAACCACCGGGTGATCGTTCCCTCGGTGACGGTTTCGCCCAGCTGGGGCATGGTGACGTCGGCCATCAGCCGTGCAGTCCCCTTCCGGTGAGGGTCAGGACGGCCTCGCCGAACGTCTCCGACAGGGTTGGGTGGGGGTGGACGAACGGCGCCATGTCGTCCGGGGTGGCCTCCCAGTTGACGGCCAGCCAGCCCTCGGCCAGCTGCTCCGTCACCCATGGCCCGGCCATGTGGACGCCGAGCAGCTTGCCCGCCCGGCCGTCCGGCATCTTCTCCGCGATCACCTTCACCAGGCCCTCCGTCTCGCCCACGATCATGGCCCGGCTGCTGGAGGCGAACCGATGCTTCGACACGACCACGTCCCGCCCCGCGTCACGGGCCGCCTGCTCGGACACGCCGGCGAAGGCGACCTCGGGATGGCAGTAGATGGCCCACGGCACGTTGCCGTAGTCGACCGGGATGGGGTTCTCGCCCAGGATGTCCTTCACCGCCACCATGGCCTCGGCGAAGCCGACGTGGGCCAGTTGCGGGGTGGCGACCAGGTCGCCCACCGCGTAGACGCCGTCCTCGCCCGTGCGCATGAGCTCGTCGACCACCACGAAGCCCCGCTGGTCGACCTCCACCGCGGTGCCGTCGGCGACGAGGCCGTCGCTCAACGGGCGGCGCCCGACGGACACGACCACCATGTCGACGGTGACCGACCCGCCGTCGCCGTAGCGCACCGTGGTCTGGCCTTGGCCGGGCTCGTGGCCGTGGACCGGGATCCCGGTGTGGACGTCGATGCCCCGGCGCTTGAACGATCGGGCGACGACCTCGGCCACGTCGGCGTCGCAGCCAGCCAAGATGCGGGGGAGGGCCTCGAGCAGGGTCACCTGGGTGCCGAGGTCGCTCATCATCGACGCGAACTCGCAGCCGATGGCCCCCCCGCCCACCACGACCGCCGAGCCGGGCAGGCGGTCGAGAGCGAGCACCTCGTCGGACGTCAGGACGAACCGCCCGTCGACCGCGAAGCCGGGAAGGGTGCGGGGCACCGAACCCGAGGCGAGGATGACGTGCCGGCCGGTGAGCTCGAGGGGCAGCCCGCCCGACCCGTCGTCGACCCACACGACCCGGCCCGCACCCAGCGTGCCGGTGCCGGTGACGGTGACGATCTTGCGGCTCTTCATCAGCGACTGGAGGCCCTTCCAGAGCTGGGCGACCACCTTCTGCTTGCGGGCCTGGCTGACCCCGAAGTCGATGGTGGGCTGGTCGGCGTTGACGCCGAACTCCTTGGCCCCGGCCACCGTGCGGAAGACGCTGGCCGTCTCCAGGAACTGCTTGGCCGGGATGCAGCCCCGGTGCAGGCAGGTGCCGCCCACCTTGTCCTTCTCGACGACCGCCACCGTCAGCCCGGCCCCGGCGGCGTAGAGGGCGGCCGCGTACCCGCCCGGCCCGCCCCCGATCACCACGATGTCGTACTGGTCGGCCATCGGGCAGAGCCTACCGACTGGGTCGCGGGCCCGAACGCCCCTATGTGGCCGTCAGCCCCCGGTGGCCTGGGTGATCTGGATGGTGAAGGCGAGCAGGATCGCCAGTCCCGCCAGCAGGGCCAGCACGATCAGCTTCCGGGTGCTCACGTCGCCCATCTCATAGGGACCCTCCCGGGCCGCGGGGGAAGCGGGGGAGGGGCTTGCGGCCGGGGAAGCCCTCCTCGGGCAGGTGCCACCAGGCCAGGTCGTCCTCGCCCAGCCGCCAGCACAGGTAGTAGACCACCCCGTCCTCCCCCATGGCCGGGAAGTCGCTCAGGCCGGTGGTGGCGTCGCGCAGGATGATGTCGCCCGCCTTCAGCTCCTCGACCGCGGCCACGGCATCGGCGACAGGCGAACGGTTGCCGTTGCGGGACCCGGTTTTGCCCGCCTGCACCTGGCTGCTGTGGCGGACGGTCTCCACCAGCTGCTTCAAGCGGGGCAGGTACTCCTGCGCCTCCTCCAGAGTCCAGTAGCGCACGGTTGTACGGTAGGGGACACGCAGGGGAGCTCGGAGCGCCGGGCTGAGAGGCGGGCACGACCGGCCCGCGACCCTCTCGACCGGCCCGGTAATGCGGGCGAAAGGGAGCGTCAGTTGTCGGACTCGTTGGTGATCGCGGGGCGGGAGTTCGGGTCGCGCCTGTTCCTGGGCACGGGCAAGTTCCCGTCCAACGCCTCCTTGCGGGCGGCGATCGAGGCGTCGGGCACGGAGATGGTCACCGTCGCCCTGCGGCGGGTGGACGCCACCGCGGCCGACGGCGACATCCTCGACGCCATCGACCCCGACCGGGTGTTGCTGTTGACGAACACGAGCGGGGCGGACGACGCCGAGGAGGCCGTGCGCCTGGCCCGCCTGGCCCGGGCCGCGGGGTTGCCCACCTGGATCAAGCTGGAGATCACCCCCGAGCCCCGGTACCTGCTGCCCGACCCGGTGGAGACGCTGAAGGCGGCCGAGATCCTGTGCCGGGAGGGGTTCACGGTGCTGCCCTACGTCAACGCCGACCCGGTGCTGTGCAAGCGGCTGGAGGAGGTGGGGTGCGCCACGGTGATGCCCCTCGGCTCCTGGATCGGGTCGAACCAGGGCCTGCGCACCCGGGGGGCGCTGGAGATCATCATCGAGCAGTCGCTCGTGCCGGTGGTGGTCGACGCCGGCATCGGGGCCCCGTCGCAGGCGGCCGAGGCCCTGGAGATGGGGGCGGCGGCGGTGCTGGTCAACACCGCCATCGGCACCGCCGGCGACCCCGCGGCCATGGCCGCCGCCTTCCGCCTGGCCGTCGACGCCGGCCGCCGGGGCTACCTGGCCGGCCTGCCCGGCGTCGGTCGCACGGCCGACGCCTCATCGCCGCTCACCGGCTTCCTGTCGTGACGTCGCCAGTGGAACTGTGCCGTTTCGATGTCGTTCAGCGACATCAGGACGGCACACTTCGGGCGGCGACCCACCCGTGACGGCCATTGAGCTGGAATCCCGTCCCGCGGGCGTCCCCCCGGGGACGGCGGCGGCCGACCTCCTGGCCACCGACCTCGAGGAGCTGAGCGCCCGGTCGGGCACGGCCACCGCGGCCGACGTCGAACGCTCGTTGCGGCCCGGCCGGCGGACCCTCGACGACCTGGCCGTCCTCATCTCCCCGGCTGCCGGCGACCGGTTGGAGGACCTGGCCGCGGCCGCGGCCCGGGCCACCGTGCAGCGCTTCGGACGGGTCGTGCGCCTGTTCGCCCCTCTCTACCTGTCGAACGAGTGTGTCTCGGTGTGCACGTACTGCGGGTTCTCGGCCGGCAACGACATCGCCCGCCGCACGCTGACCCCCGACGAGGTGGCGGCCGAGGGCCGGGAGCTGGTGGCCCGGGGCTTCCGCCACGTGCTGCTGGTGGCGGGCGAGCACGCCCGCATCGTGTCCAAGGACTACCTGGTCGACTGCGTGCGGGCCCTCGCGCCGGTCATCCCGTCCATCTCGGTGGAGGTCCAGGTCTGGGACTCCGCCACCTACCGCCGGTTGGTCGACGCCGGCTGCGAGGGGTTGGTGGTCTACCAGGAGGTCTACGACCGGGCCACCTACGAGGCCTGCCATCTCAAGGGCAAGAAACGCAACTACGACTGGCGGCTGGCCGCACCCGACCGGGGGGCGGAGGCGGGGATGCGCAGCCTGGGTATCGGCGCTCTCTTGGGCCTGGAGCCCGACTGGCGGCGGGAGGTGCTGGCGGTGGGCGCCCACGCGTCGGCCCTGCTCCGGCGCTGGTGGCGGTGCGAGGTGTCGGTGTCGCTACCTCGGCTGCGGCCGGCGGCGGGGGGTTACGAGCCGGAGCGGCCTCTCACCGACGCCGAGTTCGTGCAGGTCCTGTGCGCCCTCCGGCTGTGCCTGCCGGCGGTCGGCATTACCCTCTCGACCCGCGAGGCGCCCCACCTGCGGGACGGCATCTTTCGGCTGGGCGTGACGTCGATGTCGGCCGGGGCCCACACCGAGCCGGGCGGCTACGCCGAGCCCAGCGACGCCGAGCCCCAGTTCGAGGTGGCCGACGACCGCTCGCCGTCCGAGGTCGCCGACATGCTCCGCGCCGCTGGCTACGAGCCGGTCTGGAAGGACACCATCGGGGCCCGCCGCCACCGGGTCTGAACCCGGCGGGCGGCGGGCTGCCGACCGATCGCTCGTGGGTCAGACGAGTTGGCCTCGGACCGCTCCCCCCGGGTACTCGGCGTTGTGCACGTTGACGTAGTACTGGCTCGGATTGGCGATCAGGTTCTGGACGACCGCGTTGGTGGCAGGGGCGCAGCCGGACGACCTCCCGTTGGTCGGAGGGTTGAAGTGGACGACGACGGGACCGTTGGCGCCCCGGGGCGCGACGTGGATGTGGGCGGCGGTGGCGGGGGCGATGCGGAAGACGGCGAGGAAGTAGCAGACCTGGTTGCGGTCGGGGTCGAAGGTGACCACCGCGAAGCCGAACCCGTCGGGGTCGGCCGGCGGGACTTCCTCGGACCCGAGGAGCACGGTGGCCGATCCACCCCGGATGACAGCCGGTGAGGGCGTCGCCGACCCGGCGACGAGGGCGAGGGCGAGGGCGAGAGCGGCGACTACTCGGCGCATGGACCTACCTCCTGGTGTTCGCCGAAGCCTCCCGGCGGCTCCGGTCCAACCAGATCCTACGGATGGGACGGCCGAAGGGATTCAGGCCGGTGCGGTGGGCGTGCGGAGGAGGCCGGGGACGGCCCGCACCAGCGAGGCCCGGTGGAAGCCGTCGGATGCCTCCGTCAGGCGGTCGCCCTCGTCGTCGGTGAGCTCGAGGTCGGCGGCGGCCACGTTCGACTCGAGCTGCTCGACGGTGCGAGCGCCGGGGATCACGACCGTGTTGGGCCGGCGCAGGACCCAGGCCAGGGCGACCTGGGCGGGACGGGCGTCGTGGGCCGCGGCCACCTCCCGCAGGGCGTCGAGGAGGGGCGCGGCCCGGCGCAGGTTCTCGGGGCTGAACAGGGGGTTGACCCGGCGGATGGCGGCCGACGGGCGGTTGGTCTCGTCGTAGCGGCCGCCCAGCAGGCCCTGGGCCAGCGGGCTGTAGGCGATGACCAGCCGGTCCTCGGCCGCCGCGTAGGGGAGCAGCTCCCGCTCGGGCTTGCGGGCCACCAGGTTGTAGCGGACCTGGTTCGAGAGCACCGGCGTCCCCAGCTTCCGCTCCGCCGCCCGCCACCGGTCGAGCGAGAAGTTGCTCACCCCCACGTGGCGGATCACGCCCGCCTCGAGGAGCCGGCGCATGCCCTCCATGGTCGAGCCCAGGGGCACCAGCGGGTTGGGCCAGTGCACCTGGTAGAGGTCGATGGCGTCGATCCCCATGCGTCCCGCGCTGCGCCGGCCGTGGTGCTCCACGACCGATGCGAAGGGCGCCACCGGCCACACCTTGGTGGCCACGAAGGCCTGGTCCCGGCGGCCGGGTCGGCGATGGCCTGGCCGACGATGACCTCCGAGCGCCCGCCGGCGTAGGCCTCGGCCGTGTCGATCAGGTTCACCCCCAAATCGAGGGCCCGGTGGACGATCGCCTCCGCCTCCAGCGCCGCGTAGCGGTCGCCGTACCCCCATTCGGCGGACCCGAACTGCCACGTGCCGACGCCGACGAGCGAGACCCGGGCCCCACCCACCTCCCGGTATCTCACAGAAAGACGATACGGCCCGGGAACCGACCCTCCGTCGGCGGGCGTCGTATGGGCAATCACACGGGAGGTCGATGATGCGCCCCACTCGACGAAGGAACCGGATGCTCACCCTCACCGCGGCGGCGACGGTGGCGATGGTCGGCATGGCCGGCCCCGCCCTCGCCTGCGGCGGCATCTTCAGCACCAACGGCGAGGTCAACCTCACCCGCACCACCACCCTGGCCGCCTACGCCGACGGTGTGGAGCACTACGTCACCGCCTTCGAGTTCGCCGGCGCGGGCGGGGCCTTCGGCTCGATCGTCCCCCTGCCCGGCGTTCCCACGTCGGTGGAGGAGGGCGGGGAGTGGACGCTCCAGCGCCTGGTCAAGGAGGTGACGCCGGTGTCGCGGCGTCAGTTGAACGAGGACGCCGTCTTCGCCACCGCCGCCGGTGCCCCGGCCGAGGTCCTGCTCGAGACCCGGGTGGGCGCCCTCGACCTGACCGTCCTCAAGGGCGGGTCCGACGCGGTGGGCGACTGGGCGGTCGAGAACGGGTTCCTGCTCTCGCCCGACGCCCCCGAGGTCCTCGACTTCTACGCCCAGCGCAGCCAGATCTTCCTCGCCGCCCGCTTCGACGCCGCGGCCGTGGTCGACAAGGGCGTCAACCTGGGGGACGGTACGCCCGTCCACATCACCATCCCCACCTCGAACCCGTGGGTCCCCCTGCGAATCCTCGGCCTGGGGCGGGTGCCGGGCGAGCGCATCGACGCCGACGTCTTCGTCCTCACCGAGCTGAAGCCCACCCTCCTGGCCGGGCGGGACTCGGCCGGCGTCGTCCTCGACCGCCAGGAGCCGGCATCCGAGTCGCTGCTGGCCGACCTCCGCACCGACAAGGGGATGGACTGGCTGCCGCAGTCGATGTGGCTGTCGTACCTGAAGGTGGCGGCGTCACCGTCCGAGCTCACCTACGACCTGGCCATCGACGCCACTGGCGCCGGGAAGCCCTCGGCCGAAGCAGCCGGGCTGCTCGGCACCGACCCGGGCGAGACCGATGGCGGACTGCTCGGCCCGACCACCGGCACGGGCACCGAGGACGGCAGCGGGTCCGGCCGCACCATCGCCCTGGTGGGCATCGGCGCTCTCGTCCTGCTGGGTGTGGGCGGCGGCGTCGCCCTCGCCTACCGGCGCAAGTAGTGCCCGGCCACCGCACCCGGCCGGCTCCCACTCTCCTGGCCGGCCTGGTCCTGGTCACGATGGTGGGGCTGGCCGGGTGCGGCGGACCCGGTTCCGACCGGACCATCGAGCTCACCGCCCGCTTCTCGAAGTTCTCGCCGGCGACGTTCGTGGCGGAGTCGGGGACGACGGTGACGCTCGTGGTCCACAACCTCGACCCCATCGGCCACGAGCTGATCATCGGCGACGCCGGGGTCCACCAGCGCCACGAGCAGGGGACGGAGCCCTACCATCCGCCCCGGCCGGGCGAGGTCTCGGTGCCGGCCGGCGAGACCCGGGCCACGACGTTCACCTTCGACGCCACGCCGGGCCAGGTGGTGGAGTTCGGGTGCCACCTGCCCGGCCACTGGGCCTACGGCATGCGGGGCACCGTATCGGTCGTGTGACGGCCGTCGCCCCAGCCGTCGACCAGGGCCAGCAGCTCGGGCAGGGCGGCGATGCGGGCGTCGGGCGGGGGCCCGTCCTCGTCGACCATGGGGTTCGGACGCAGGACGGTGCGCATGCCCACCGAGGTGGCGCCCGAGATGTCGTCCCACGGGCGGTCGCCCACGAACACGGCGGTGGACGGGTCGTCGACGCCGAGGGCGTCGAGGGCGGCCCGGAAGGCGGTGGGGTGGGGCTTCTGGAAGGCCATCTCGCTGGTGTAGAGGCGGGCGTCGATCAGGTCGGCCAGCCCGTCCCGGTCCAGGAAGCGCTCGAGGAAGGGCCGGGGCCAGTGGGTGTTGGACAGGAGCCCGATCCGCAGCCCGCGCTCCCGAAGGGCGGAGAGGGTGGGGGCGGCGTCGGGGTCGTGGCGGACGTGGGGCGTCCACGAGTCGAGGTGGCGGACGGCCGCCTCCTCCAGCAGGGCCTCGGCCACGTCGAGGTGGAGCTCGGCCGCGGCCGCGGCCAGCAGGTCGGCCAGGGTGGCGCTGCGTTGGTGGGTGGCGGTCGTCGTCCAGAAGGCGGCCTCCACCGCCACCAGCCGGTCGGTGAGCTCGTCCTCCCGGTCCGGGGCCAGGTGACGGGCGGCCAGCCGCCAGGCGTCCACCAGCTCGGCCGCCACGAACTCGGCAAGGGTCCCGCCCCAGTCGAACACGACCGCGGCGACGGTCACGACGGGGCGGGCGGGTCGAGCTGGCGGACGAGCGTCGTGGGCGCAACCAGCCGGTAGCTCCCGGTGACCAGGTCGCCGACCTCGTCCCAGTCGAGAGGGGTCGCTTCGAGATCGAGGCCGACCCAACCCCGGGGACCGACGTAGGCGGGCATGAACCAGCGGCTCGGGTCCTGGTCGATGAGGGCCGTCGTTCTCGCCCGCCGGCACCTTGGCGACCAGGGCCACCCGGCCGTCGCCGTGGTGGTCGACCAGGTGGTAGGCGAAGATCCGCTTGCGCACGGTGAAGGCCGTGTGCCGGTCGCCGGCGGGGGCCGCCTCCGCTTCGGGTAGGGCCAGGCACAGCTCACGGACCCGCTCGAACCGGCGGTCGGCGTCCTCGTCCACGAACGTGATCATCGCACCGGGGCCGGGGTACAAAGGTGGCCGCATGGCCTTCCCCTGGGGCGTCGCCTCGTTCGAGCCGGTCGCCGACGCGGTGCTCCTGTGGACCAGGCTCGACCCTCGTCAGCCGGTCGAGGCGAGCTGGGAGCTGGCCCTCGATCCGGACTTCTACGAGGTGGTCGCCGGGGGGGAGGCGTCGACCGACGCCGAGCGGGATCACACCGTCTGCGTCGACGCCACCGGCCTCACCCCTGGCACCACCTACTGGTACCGGTTCCGGTCCGGGCCGACGTGGTCGCCCGTCGGGCGCACCCGCACCCTGCCGGCGGGTCCGACCCCCCGGTTCCGGATCGGCTACGTCTGCTGCTCCCGGTTCTCGGTGGCCCCGCTCGGCGTGTACCGGGCCGTGGCCGACCGCGAGGTCGACCTGGTCGTCCACCTCGGCGACTACATCTACGAGGACGACGAGAAGCGCGGTCCCCGACGCCACCGTCCTCCCCGGCCGGCGGTGACGCTGGACGACTACCGTCAGCGGCTGGCCCAGGTGCGGGAGGACCCCGACTGTCAGGCGCTGCACCTGCGCCATCCCATGACCGCCATCTGGGACGACCACGACTTCGCCGACAACGCCTGGCGGGGCGGCGCCAAGCACCACGACGACGCCGAGGACGGGCCGTGGGCGGCCCGGGTCGAGGCCGCGGTGCGGGCCCGGCAGGAGTGGCTCCCGACCCGGCTTCCCGACCCGTCCCAGCCGCTGCGCACCTGGCGATCGGTGACGGTCGGTGATCTGGCCGAGCTGGTGCTCCTCGACACCCGCCTCGTGGGGCGCGACCGCCAGCCGGGCGACGACGGCGCCCTCCCCCGCGACGACCCCCGCCGGTCGCTCCTGGGTGACGAACAGCGGGCCTGGCTGGACGAGCGGCTGGCCGACGTCACCCGTCCGTGGGCGCTCGTGCACAGCGGCGTGGTCGTGAGCGAGCTGTCGTTGGGACTCCCTCCGGTGCCGGGGATCGACCCCCTCCTGCCCAACGGCTATGGGGTCGTCGACGGGAGGTTGCTGCACGACGACCAGTGGGACGGCTATCCCGCCGAGCAGGCCCGGGTGGCCCGCTGGATGCGGGAGCGGGGGTCGTCAGGCGGGGCGACGGTCGTGGTCTCGGGCGACATCCACTCGTCGTGGGCATTCGACGGCCCCACCGATCCCGATGGTGGCAACGACGACGGCGACCCGCCGCCCGTGGCGGTCGAGATGACCGTCCCCGCCACCACGTCGATCCCCATGGCCCGCACCCACCCGCCAGGGCTGTGGCGGGTGATCGACCGCCGCGCCGGCCGCCTGCCCCACGTGCGGTGGGCCGAGCTCACCGAGCGGGGCTACTCGATCCTCGACCTGACCCCCGACCGGGCGGTGGCCGAATGGTGGTTCGTCGACGCCTTCAGCGGCGACCCGACCGGGAGCGCCGTCTGCGGGGCCGCCTTCGCCACCGGGCAGGCGGACCGGCCGCCCCGCTGGGGGCCGGCGTCCTCGACCGCCGACCCCGTCCGTCCCGGCTTGCCCGCGCCCCTGCCTCCACGTCCGACCGACTTGAAGCAGCTCCGCTGGCGGCGCCGGGCGCGTCGGGGCCTCGAAACCGCGCTGACCGCCGGCGTGGTGGCGGCCCCGATCGCCGCCCTCCTCGCCCGCCGCCGGGCCCGCTCCCACGCCCGCACCCGCTGACGGCGCGTCCCCTTCAGGACCGGCTCCGAACCCGTTACGCCGAGAGGACTACGCATGGAGACCACCTGCCCGACCGCAGGTGCGGTCATCATCTCTCGTTCGGGTTCCTCCAGCGCGGCATCGTACGGCGTAGGTATTCGTCGAACAGCGGGACAGTGAATGCCGTGTCACCATGCGCCGGGCTGAAGATCATCCCCTTGGAAATCAGTTGTGATCGACGCGGCGCAACTGACTCGACCTTCACGCCGAGCATCGAGGCGACGTCACCGGACCGGTGAGGGCCTGGACCAAGTTCGGCCATCGCCCTCAGGTAGTCGCGCTCCCTCGGCGTGAGGCGGTCGGCCCTGACGAGGAAGAAGTTGCGATCCAGCTGGTCGACGACGATCGGCCGAACAGACGTCACGTCATCCACGGTGATCGGCGTACCGGCCGAGTTGTTCCACACGTGGTACCCCCACTCCTGGAGAAAGTACGGATATCCGTGCGATTCAGCGACGATCAGCTCCAAGGCGTCATCCGTGAAGTCAGCGCCCCGCTCCTGGGCAGGGATCGCGATCGCCCCCCTTGCGTCACTGTTGCTCAGCGAACCGATCGTCGGGAAGTCGAAGAGGCGCTCGGCGTACGACTTTGCCTCACCGGCGAGTCCGGGGAGCTGGGGGAGTCCGGCCCCGACCAGGACAACAGGCAGGCTCAGCTGCGTCGTCCGGTGAATGGCGCTGATCAGAGCACCGAGCTCCTCCGGCTTCAGGTACTGCACCTCGTCAATCGCCAGCAGCAGCCCCGCACTGCGGTCCTTCGCCGCTTCGCCCGTAGCCACCAGCAGGTCCGTGAGGTCGCTGGCCAGGTCGCCGGAATCGGCTTCCCCTGCGAGCGCATCGACATCGATGGCGAGCCGAGATCCATCCGGGAGCTGCAACGTGAAGGTCTTCAGCACCCGCAGCGCTCGCAGGGCGGCGCGGCGGGTCCCATTGCGCTCCAAGCCGAGCAGGACCTTGCGAATTCGGATAGCGAGGATGGTCCGAAAGTCGCCCGTCTCCGGTGCTTCGATGAAAGCGGTGGTCATGCCGGAATCCTGAGCGATGTCACCGAACCGGTTCAGCAGAACGGTTTTCCCGACTCCACGGAGGCCGATGGGCATGAGGCTCTTTCCGGGCATCCCCGAAACCGCCCGGCGGACCGTGACCCCGAAGGCGTCGATGAGGGCATCCCGGCCGAGGAGCGCAGGTGGGGGTGTACCAGCTCCTGGCCGATATGGATTGTCGAGTGCGTCCACGTCAACGGACCTTACTCAACTTATGGAGCTTCCGGCTAAGACGCGAAAACCTTATGTTGCGTCCCGTCCAGCGCCGACGACGCCCCACCCGCCGCCGCCGGGGGTGAGGACGCGGAGCACGTCGCCCGCGCCGAGGCGGATGGTGCACTTGTCGGGGAGGCGCTCGGCCCGGGACTCGTCGCCTTCCGGCAGCAGCCAGTTTTCGCCGGTGGCGCCCGGTCCGCCGCCTTCCAGGCCCCACGGTCGCGACACCCGACGCTCGGTGATGAGGGAGACGGTGACGTCCTCCAGCATCTCCAGGTCACGCTCGATCCCCTCGCCGCCGGGCGACGATCCCTCTCCGCCGCTCCCGTGCCGCAGCCGGTACCGGCGCACCCGCATCGGATAGGCCCGCTCCAACGCCTCGGTGGGCGTGTTCTTGGTGTTCGTCATCCCGGTCTGGACCCCCGACATCCCCGCCCGCCCCGGGCGTCCGCCCTGGCCTCCGGCGACGGTCTCGTAGTACACCCAGCCCGTCCCGCCCACGAGGGTGTTGTTCATCGTCCCCTGGTTGGCGGCGCCCAGGCGGCCGGGCAAGGCCAACGCCAAAGCCCCCAGGCACACGTCGGCCACCCGCTGGCTGACCTCGACGTTGCCCGCCCCCACCGCCGCCGGCGGGCGGGCCGCGACCAGGGTGCCGGGGGGCGCGATCACCTCGACCGGCCGCAGGGCGCCGCCGTTGGCGGGGATGGTGGGGTCGGTCGCCGAGCGCAGGGCGAAGGCGACGGCGCTGACGGTGACGGCCTCGACCGCGTTGACGTTCCCCGGACGCTGGGCGTCGGTGCCGGTGAAGTCGAAGACGGCGGTCTCGCCCTCGATGGTGAGGGTGACCTCGACCCGGGCCGGGCGCTGCTGCTCGGGCGACGGCCCGCACGAGTCGATGACGTCGTCGAAGGTCCACCGCCCGTCGGGGACGTCGGCCAGGGCCGCCCGCATGCGCCGCTCGCCGTAGGCGGTGACCTCGTCGAACGGGGCGCCGGTGGCGGCCAGGGCGGCCAGCCGCTCGACTCCCACCACGTTGGCCCCCCGCTGGGCGTCGAGATCGCCCCGGCGCTCGTCGGGCGTGCGGGAGTTGGCGCAGAGGATGTCCTCCACCGCCGACGTGAGCAGCACCGGCGGGATGCGCAGCCCCTCCTGGTAGATCTCGGTGGCGTCGGCCGGGATCGACCCCGGCGCCATCCCGCCCACGTCGGCGTGGTGGGCCCGGTTGGCGGCCCAGCCCACCAGCCGGCCGTCGAGGAAGCAGGGGGCCGACCAGGGTGAGGTCGTTGAGGTGGGTGCCGCCGGCGAACGGGTCGTTGAGGACGACCTGGTCGCCGGGGGTGAGCGTGTCACGGCCGAAGGCCTGGATGGCAGCCGCCACCGACGCCGGCATCGAGCCCAGGTGGACGGGGATGTGCTCGGCCTGCACCAGCAGCTCGCCGTCGGCGGTGAACAGGGCGGCCGAGCAGTCGGCCCGCTCCTTGATGTTGGGGCTGAAGGCGGCCCGGCGCAGCACAGCCCCCATCTCCTCGGCCACGCCGGTGAGCCGGGAGATGAGGATCTGGAGCTCGGCCGGGCCCAGCCCGCTCACCAGACGTGGAGCTGGACCGGGATGTCGCTTGCCCGCAGCCGGGACTCCAGCTCGTAGGAGCCGGGGCCGGTGAAGTCCCGTTCGAGCAGGTCGAGGACGTCGTCGCCCGGCTGGCCCCCGAGCAGGACCACCACCCGGGGGACGTCGGCCGCCGCGATCGTCTTGAACCACTCGTACTCGCCGTCGCCGCTGACCATGCCGGTGCCCGGGCCGAGGTCCTGGCCGTCGATGTGGAGGGCGCCGCCCTCGTCGACGTAGGCCCACAGGAACCGGTGGTCGGGGCCGTTGCTCTCGGCCCGCAGCGTCACCTTCCGGACGCTCACCGCGTCGTCCCGGTCGGGACGACCGCCGGGCTCACCGGGTGAGCACCCAACTGCCGTCGTCGGCCACTTCGGCCGACCAGCCGGCGGGGATCCACACGGTGCAGTCTGGCTCGGCCACGACCTCGGGACCAGAGGTCGGCCGGCGCTCGACCGGGGGAGGAGGCAGCTCATCGACCTCCAGCGGCGGCGGCCGGCGGGCCCGGGCCCTGATGGCGACCACCTCCACCGGCGCCCCCGGCCGGGCGTAGCCGTTGCGCCGGCGGTGCTCGGCGGGGAAGTCGTCGACGGATGCCACGGTCAGCTCGTGGCTCTGACCGGCGTAGCGGCAGTCGTACGACGTGGTGACCTCGGCCCCATCTCCGCCCCCGACGGCCCCGAGAGCGTCGTCGGCCAGGGCGGCCGCGCCCGCGGCGAGGCTGGAGTGGTCGCCGGGCGTGGGCCACGACCGCACCAGGTCGCGCTGGTGGGGCGAGCACAGCAGCCCGACCGCCGACAGCACGCCCGCCCGGGGAGGCACGACCACCGCGGCCATGCCCAGCGCCTCGGCCACCGCGCAGGCGTGGAGGGGTCCCGCCCCCCCGAAGGCCACCAGGGCCAGCTCCGACGGATCGACGCCCCGCTCGACGGTCACGGCCCGCACCGCCCGTTCCATGGCCGCGTCGACCACCGCCACCACCCCTTCGGCGGACACTCCGGCCGCGTCGAGGGCAGCCCGGGCCGCGTCGACGTCCAGGCGGCCGAGGTCGCCGAGGGTGGCGTCGGCCGGGATCCGGCCCAACACGAGGTCGGCGTCGGTGACGGTGGGCCGCCGCCCACCCCGTCCGTAGCAGGCTGGCCCGGGATCGGCGCCCGCGCTCTCCGGTCCCACGACCAGGGCGCCCCCGGGGTCGATGGACGCGATCGACCCGCCCCCGGCGCCGATGGTGTGGATGTCGAGGGCGGGCAGGCGGACGGGGAAGCCGGCCGCCACCCGGCCCGGCGCCGGCTCGGGGCTGCCCCCCTGGACGAGGCACACGTCGGTGGACGTCCCGCCCATGTCGAACGTGACGGCATCGGCGAACCCGGCCCCCCGAGCGGCGGCGGCGCCGGCCACCACCCCGCCCGCCGGTCCCGACAGGAGCAGGGACACTGGCAACTCGGCCGCCTCGTCCGCCGGCACCAGCCCTCCCGCCGAGGTCATCACCAGCACCTCGTCGGCCAGCCGGTCGAGGCGGCGGAGGTAGTCGCGGCACAGGGGCCGCAGGTAGGCGTTGAGGACGGTCGTGACCGTGCGCTCGTACTCCCGGAACTCGGGCGAGACATCGGACGAGCAGGTGACGTCGAGGCCCCGGGACCGCAGCCCGTCGGCCACCTTCCGCTCGTGGGCGGGGTCGAGGTCGGCGTGGAGGAGGCAGACGGCCACCGCCTCCACCCCGTCGGGGACGTCGGGCAGGTCGTCGGTCGACGGGCTCGATTTCATGGCCGGCGGCGTCCAGCCGTCCATCCACTTCCAGGCGGAGGTGGCGGGGGACCAGGGGCTCGGGACGGTCGGCCCACAGGTCGTAGAGCGACGGCCGGTCCTGGCGGCCGATCTCGATCACGTCGGCGAAGCCCCGGTTGGTGACCAGGGCGACCACCGCCCCCCGCCGTTGGAGGAGGGCGTTGGTGGCGACGGTCGTGCCGTGGGCCAGGAGTTGAGGAAGCCCCTCGACCACGGTCGCCACCCCCGCGGCCACGGCTCGCGCCGGGTCGTCCGGCGTGCTCAGCACCTTCACCACCGAGCCGTCGTCGGCGACCACGTCGGTGAACGTCCCCCCGGTGTCGACCCCAACGCGCATCCGGGGGCGAGGCTATTCGCGGCCCAGGCGTTTGGAACCAGCGGTCACTGCCGCTTGATCCCGCTCGTCGTCGGCCTCTAGGGTGAGCCGTCACACGACCGGCGGAAGGCGGAAATGGCGGGGGCGACGATCGAGCGGGAGCTGGGGTGCGAGCCCCTCAGCGCCGCCCGCGGCGGGGCGGGCGACCGCCGGGATGCCGACGACGCAGTCGCCCGCAGCCTCCCTGCCCCTGCACTGCTGGTCCTCGTCGCGCTCACCGCCGGCGTCGTGGCCCAGGGGGCCTACTACCCGGACGGCCAGCGGGTGATGGTCGCTGTCTTGGGGGCGGCGCTGGTGACCGGGTGGTGGAGCAACGGCTGGTCGGCCGCCGACGCTCGCCTGGCACCAGTACGAGCCGCGGGCATCCTGGCCGCGTGGGCGGTGCTCAGTGCGATCGTCGCCGGTGACGCCGCCGCCGCTGGGTCCACGGTCGCCCTGCTCGCCGGGATCGTCACCGTGCTGCTCGTCTGTCGTCACACCACGCCGGCCCAGCGCGACTCGCTCGTCGGAGCGATGGTCGCGGTGGGCGTGGTGGCAGCGGTCACGGGTTGGGTCGGGGTGGCGTGGCGGGCCACCCCCTGGGCACTGGAGGATGGCGGCCTCTGGCGGGCGGCGACCGTCCTCACCTACGCCAACGCGACTGCAGGACTCCTCGTGCCAGTGACGCTGGTGGCGTGGGCCCGGCTGTCGCGGCACCGCCGCTCGCCCGTCCCCGTCGCCTGCACGTGCCTCCTCCTGGTGGGCGTCGGGTCCACCCTCAGCCGAGCCGGGCTCCTCGCCCTCCTCCTCGGTGCCGCGGTGCTCGCTGTCCTCGGCCGCGCCGTCTGGCGGAGCCGGGCGGGTCCGTCCTCACCCGAGATCTGGGCGGGAGCGGTGGCGGGCCTCGTCGCCCTCCCCGTCCACAGCGCCTTCGATTTTCTCTGGCACATCCCAGTCATCCCACTCGTCGGCGGGCTGCTCGTCGGCGTCACTCTTCACCAACGAGCGGAGCCCACACATGAGAGTTGATCGATCGATGGTTCGAACCGGGGCTGGCATCGCCGCCGGCGTCGCCCTCGGCCTGCTCGCCCCGGTGCTGCCGGCGCTCGGCTCGAAATCGCCGCCGGTGGGCTGCGAGTCCAAGTTGGTCGGCGCATCGTCGCGCGTCTCGGAGATCCTGGGGAGGCTCTCCCTGCCCGTGGGCGTGGAGTCCCGCCTGGTGGGGATCGAGTCCCGCCTGGTCGACCTGTCCGCAGTCTGTGGCTTCCTGTCCGGGGTTCCGGACCTCCCCTTCCCCCCGTCGTCGGACGATGGGCCGGACGGGCCGGACGGGCCGGACAGTCCGGACCTGCCGGACCTGCCGCATCTGCCGGATCTCGCGGGCGGCGGCTTCCCGCCTGACCTTCCCGACCTCCCCGACCTTCCCGACCTCCCCGAACTTCCCGACGTCTCCGACCTCCCGTTCAGCCTCCCGGATCTTGTCGACCTCGGCTCCACCTGGTGGTTCGTCGCCCTCGACGCGCCGGTCGCAACCGGGGAGCCGCCGGAGGCGACGGACGTGCCGGATCAGGCGGGCGGTCCGCCCCCGGAGCCGACGTCCCTCCCCACGCCGCCCCTCGCGCCCCAGCTGCCGCAGCTGCCCTGGGGCTGGTCGCTCCCGACCTTCCCGGCGGACTCCAGCCGGGACTGACGGCGCCGGGGCGGCTGCGTCCACACTGTCCCGGTGGACGCGCCCGACCCCCGTCCCGCCCCCTCGAGCGGGCGGGACCGGCTCCTCCCCCCCGGCCGATCACCCGCTCGGCATGGGCGCTGCCCGAGCGGCGCCGGCCGGGGACGACGACGGCACGGGCCTGGTGGCCTTCGGCGCCGACCTGGCCGCGGAGACGCTGGTTGACGCCTACCGGCGGGGCATCTTCCCGTGGCCCCATGAGGGGGTGCCGCTGCCGTGGTTCTCTCCCGACCCCCGAGGCGTGCTCGACGTGGTCCGGGGCGCGGTCGTGTCGAAGTCCCTGCGCCAGCGGCTGCGGCGCTGCGGGTGGTCGACCACGGTGGACGCCCGGTTCGACGATGTGGTGGCCGCCTGCGCCGAGCGTCCGGCGGGGGAGGGCACGTGGATCATCCCCGACATGCAGGCTGCCTACCGCCGGCTGCACCGGCTGGGTTGGGCCCACAGCCTGGAGGTGTGGGACGGCGACCGGCTGGTGGGCGGGCTCTACGGGGTGCGGGTGGGCGGGTGCTTCACCGGGGAGTCGATGTTCCACTGGGAGGCGGACGCGTCGAAGGTCGCGTTCGTCGACCTGGTGGACCGCTGGCAGGAGGCGGGCGGCTCGGTGATCGACGTGCAGCTCCCCACCGCGCACCTCGTCAGCCTGGGCGTGGGGGACGTCCCCCGAGCTGACTTCCTCGCCTGGTTGGCCCGGGTGCGCGACGACCCGGTGGGGGTGGTCCGCGACCGGCTGCCCGTCAGCCGGCTGGCACCCCGGCCCGGTCGGGCGGGGTGACGATCCACACCTCGTCCTCGCCCAGCGCCTCCTGGAGGGACCGAACGGTCCGGCCCACCGCCGGGTCGTTGCCGTCCCACACCACGATGGCCTCCGACGCGTGGCGGGCGATCCAGCCGTCGCGCCGGCGCAAGGCGGCGCCCGCCAGCTGCTTGGTGGCCGGCTTCCGGTTCTGGACGACGATGGTGTCGACGGCCCGATCGAGGTGGCGCCGGAACCTCTGCTTGGCATCGGCCGGCCACACCGCGTCCGGGTCGGGATAGGGGAGGACGGCCACGAAGGGCACGCCCGCCGCCACCGCCGCCTCGGCCGCCAGCTGCTCCGCGCCCAGGCCCAGCCCGGTGAGAACCACCAGGTCGGGATGGAGCTGGTGCTTGGCGGCGAGGATCTCGGCCAGCTTGTCCCGGACGGTGGCTGCGACCGGGTTGGGCTCGCCGTAGCCACCGAGATCGGGCGGCCGGTGGCCGGTGACCGCCACCAGGCGTCCGGCCGGCAAGCGCGGGTCGGGTACCGATGAGCCACGGGCGCCGGCGGGATCGCCAGTGGGATCGTCCGGAGCGTCGAGGTCGGTGGGCGTGCCGGTTCCGGTGCGACCCTCCTGGGTGCGGGCCGCCTCGACCGCCAGCCGGTCGACTAGGTCGTTGGAGATGTCGCCGCTGTGACCCTTGACCCACCGGAACACGATCGCGGCCGGGATCGCGCCGATGCTCTTCGATCAGCGGCTCCCAGAGGTCGCGGTTGGCCACCGGCTTCTTGGCCGAGGTCAGCCAGCCCCGTTTCATCCACGCCTCCCACCAGCGGTCTCGGAAGCAATTCACGACGTACGTCGAGTCGCTCACCACCTCCAGCGGGCCGGGCAGCGCCCGCACCGCCTCCAGCACGGCCTTGATCTCCATCCGCTGGTTGGTGGTGTGGACCTCGGCCCCGCTGGCGTAGCGCCCCCCCGGCACCGCCCACGCCCACCCCCCCGGCCCCGGATTCCCCAGGCACGCCCCGTCTGTGAATACCGTCGTCGTCACGCGGCGACCGCTACCCGAAGAGCACGCACGTTCCCGACCAGCTCTCGGGGGATGGTGGCCGACGTGACGATGAGCAGTCGCCAGCCGGCGGCCGTCAGCGCGCTCGTACGGGCGGCGTCGTGGTCGAACGAGCTTCGGCTCTGGTGGAACTCCCAGCCGTGGTAGTCGATGCCGATGAGGTCGGAGGGGTAGGACCAGTCGATGAGGTAGACGGTGCCGCCGGCCACCACCTGGTGCTGGCCGACGGGCTCGCCGAGGCCGGCCTCGACCAGAATGCGCCGGACGTCGAGCTCGGGTGCGCTGTCCCCCGGTTGGAACCCGGGCTGGCGTGCGTCGAGGGCCGCCCGGAGGACGGTGAGCCGATGCCGGCCACGGCATGCGAGCGCGTCGTACGCCTCCCGCAGCTCGTCCAGGTCGAGCAAACGCCGGCGAAGGGCGTCGTCGACCAGCTGGCCGAGGCGCCTCGGCCCCACCAATGCGGAAAGGTCGGCCAGGGTGCGGGCGGGTGTGGTGATTCGGAACCCGAGGTGGGTGGTGCTGTGGTGATCGGGGAGGGACTGGGACTGATGCGACCGCACGCCTGTGAGGCGGACCCGCGCCGGCCACGGCACGGTCAGCTCCGGTTCCTGGGCGACAAACCCCGTTAGCCCCCAGACCTCGGCCGCTGACCGGTGCGAGGCGACCGCCGCCGGCCCGGCGGCCAGGAGCGCGGCCCGGAGGGGCTGCCATCGGGTGACGGGCACGCCCGCGAGGCGGTAGACCCCCCAGCGCACGACGAAGAGCCGTCCGGAGGAGAGGCGGGACTTGAGCTGCTTGTGGCTGAGGTGGTCGCGCACCTGGTGGTACGTGACGAGTCCCCCTTGGTTGGTGGCGAGGGCGGCCAGCTCTCTGTCGGCCATGCCGCCCATTCAATCGGGCGGGTACGACACCGAGCGAACGACCGCCAGAAGTGAGGGCCCACCAAGGGCCCACCCGCGCCATTCGCTCGTCCGCCGAACGCCCGCCCCCCGAACGTTCGCCACAAGTGGTCCCTCCACGGGCCCACCCGCGCCATTCGCTCGTCCGCCGAACGCCGCCCCTCCGAGCGATCGCCACAAGTGGTCCCTCCACGGGCCCACCCGCGCCATTCGCTCGTCCGCCGAACGCCGCCCCTCCGAGCGATCGCCACAAGTGGTCCCTCCACGGGCCCACCCGCGCCATTCGCTCGTCCGGCGACGCCCGCCCCCCGAGCGATCGCCACACGTGGTCCCTCCACGGGCCCACCCGCGCCATCCGCTCGTCCGCCGACGCCGCCCCCCGAGCGATCGCCACAAGTGGTCCCTCCACGGGCCCACCCGCGCCATTCGCTCGTCCGCCGAACGCCCGCCCCCCGAACGTTCGCCACACGTGGTCCCTCCCCGGGCCCACCCGCGCCATTCGCTCGTCCGCCGACGACCGCCCCTCCGAGCGATCGCCACAAGTGGTCCCTCCCCGGGCCCACCCGCGCCATTCGCTCGTCCGGCCGAACGCCCGCTCCACCGAACGTTCGCCACACGTGGTCCCTCCCCGGGCCCACCCGCGCCATTCGCTCGTCCGCCGAACGCCGCCCCTCCGAACCTTCGCCACACTACGTGGCCCCTCCCCGGGCCCACCCGCGCCATCCGCTCGTCCGTCGGCGACGACCCCTCCGAGCGATCGGCGCACGTGGTACCCACAGGGTCGCACCCGCGCCACCCGCTCGCCCGAAGACGCCCGGCCCCACCGAACGATCGCCACAAGTAGCCCCACCAAGGGCCCACCCGCGCCATCCGCTCGCCGGCCGACGACCGACGCCCCCGCGCGATCGCCACGGGCCCCTCCCCAACCCCTCCCCGCCACCCGCTCGATGAGGGCGGAATGCGATGGGTGGCGGCGGATGCGAGCATGGAGGGGTGATCTTCGACGGTTTCTCCGCGCAGCTCCCCGACATCGATCCCCAGGAGACGTCCGAGTGGGTCGACTCGCTCGACGAGGTGGTCGACGTCCGGGGCAAGACCCGGGCTCGGTTCCTGGTCATGAAGCTCCTCGAACGGGCCCGCGAGCTCCAGGTCGGCTTCCCGGCCACCGTCTCGAGCGACTACATCAACTCCATCCCCCCCGAGCGGGAGCCATGGTTCCCCGGGGACGAGCACATGGAGCGCCGCATCCGGGCTTTCGTGCGGTGGAACGCGGCGGTGATGGTCACGAGGGCCAACGCCAAGGCCCCGGGCATCGGCGGGCACCTGGCCACTTATGCCAGCTCGGCCGCTCTCTACGAGGTCGGCTTCAACCACTTCTTCCGGGGCAAGGACGACGGCCAGCCCGGCGACCAGGTCTACTTCCAGGGCCACGCCGCCCCCGGCATCTACGCCCGCGCCTTCCTCGAGGGACGCCTCACCGAGTCCCAGCTCGACAACTTCCGCCAGGAGATCGGCGGCGACGGGCTCTCCAGCTACCCCCACCCCCGCCTCATGCCCGACTTCTGGGAGTACCCCACCGTCTCCATGGGCATCGGTCCCATCAACGCCGTCTACCAGGCCCGCTTCAACCGCTACTTGGCCAACCGGCGCATCGCCGACACCAGCCGCTCACGAGTCTGGGGCTTCCTGGGCGACGGCGAGTGCGACGAGCCCGAGTCGCTCGGCGCCCTCTCCCTGGCCGCGCGAGAGCAGCTCGACAACCTCACGTTCGTCGTCAACTGCAACCTCCAGCGCCTCGACGGCCCGGTGCGCGGCAACGGCAAGATCATCCAGGAGCTGGAGGCGGTCTTCCGGGGCGCGGGCTGGAACGTGATCAAGGTCATCTGGGGCTCGAAGTGGGACGAGCTCCTCGCGAGAGACGTCGGCGGCGTCCTCGTCAACAAGATGAACACCACCCTCGACGGCGAGTTCCAGAAGTACTCGGTCGAGAGCGGGGCCTACATCCGCCAGCACTTCTTCGGCCCCGACCCCCGCCTGCGGGCCATGGTCGAGCACCTCACCGACGACGAGCTGCGCACCCTCCCGAGAGGCGGCCACGACTACCACAAGCTCTACGCCGCCTACCGGGCCGCGGTCGAGCACGAGGGGGCGCCCACCGCCATCCTGGCCAAGACGATCAAGGGCTGGACCCTCGGCCCCGAGGTCGAGGCCCGCAACGCGACGCACCAGATCAAGAAGATGTCGAAGAAGAACCTGAAGGAGTTCCGCGACCGGCTCCACATGCAGGACCAGGTGCCCGACTCGGCCCTCGAGGCCGACCAGCCGCCCTACTTCCGCCCCACCGAGGGCTCCCCCGAGTACGAGTACATGATGGAGCGGCGCCGGGCCATGGGCGGCTCCCTGCCCAAGCGGGTGGTCAGGGCCCAGCGGCAGCTGCCGATGCCGGCCGACAAGGTCTTCTCGGGGATGAAGGCGGGGTCGGGGAAGCGCCAGGTGTCCACCACCATGGCCTTCGCCGGCCTGCTGCGCGACCTCCTGCGGGACGGGGGGATGGGCAAGCGGGTGGTGCCGATCATCCCCGACGAGGCCCGCACCTTCGGCATGGACAGCCTGTTCCCGGAGGTGGGCATCTACGCCTCCACCGGCCAGCTCTACGAGCCGGTCGACGCCCACCTGCTCCTGTCGTACAAGGAGTCGAAGGACGGCCAGATCCTGGAGGAGGGCATCACCGAGGCCGGGTCGATGGCCAGCTTCACCGCCGCCGGCACCGCCTACGCCACCCACGGCACGCCCATGCTGCCGTTCTTCATCTTCTACTCGATGTTCGGCTTCCAACGGGTGGGCGACCTGATCTGGGCCTTCGGCGACTCCCGGGGCCGGGGCTTCCTTTGCGGGGCCACCGCCGGGCGCACCACCCTCCACGGCGAGGGCTTGCAGCACGCCGACGGCCACAGCCTGGTCCTCGGGTCGACGGTGCCCAACCTGGCCGCCTTCGACCCCGCCTTCGCCTACGAACTGGGCGTGATCGTCGAGGACGGCATCCGCCGCATGTACGGGCCGGAGCCGGAGGACGTCTTCTACTACCTCACCCTCTACAACGAGAACTACTCCATGCCGCCGATGCCGGAGGGCGCCGAGGACGGGATCCGCAAGGGCCTCTACCGGTTCGCCCCTGCCCCCGACGGACCGGCCCGCCGGGCGACGGTGCTGTTCAGCGGCGCCGCCCAGGGCGCGGCCCGCGAGGCCCAGCAGCTCCTGGCCGACAACCACGACGTGGCCGTCGAGCTGTGGAGCGCGACCTCGTACAAGGCGCTGCGGGAGGACGCCCTGTCGGCCGAGCGCTGGAACCGCCTGCATCCCACCGACACGCCCCGCACCCCCTACGTCACCGAGGCCCTGGCGACGGCGGAGGGTCCGGTGGTGGCGGTTACCGACTTCATGAAGATGGTGCCCGACCAGGTGGCCCGCTGGGTGCCGGCGCCCTTCGTCCCCCTCGGCACCGACGGCTACGGGCGGTCCGACACCCAGGCCAACCTCCGCCGCCA
Source organism: uncultured Acidimicrobiia bacterium (assembly GCA_963765955.1). Taxonomy (GTDB): domain Bacteria; phylum Actinomycetota; class Acidimicrobiia; order Acidimicrobiales; family AC-14; genus JAXDMK01. The sequence continues at coordinate 1,215,722 of CAVXYA010000002.1, read as the reverse complement.
CTTCGAGACCGACGCCGCCCACGTGGTGGTCGCCGTCCTCGAGTCGCTGGCCCGGGCCGACGAAGCCAAGCCCGAGGAGGTCGTCGACGCCATCGCCCGCTACGGCCTCGACCCCGAGCTCCCCGACCCCCGGGTGCGCTGATCCCCGCGGCAGCCCCGGACCGCCGCCACTGTGTCCGGGACGCAGTTCTTCTTCGACCACGTGCCCAAGACGGCCGGCACGGCGTTCCGCCGGCTCCTGGAGCAACAGTTCGAGACCGAGGAGATCTGCCCGGCGCTGATCCCTGACGACCTCGCCGCGCTCCCGCCGGACGCGTTCCGGCGTTACCGGCTCTTCCGGGGACACCTGAGCCTCGGCTTCCGCAACCTCCTCCCGTCGCCGCCGGTCGTGCTCACGCTGGTGAGGGATCCGGCCCAGCACACGATCTCGCACTACCGCCACATCCGCCGGAGCCCGGGTCACCCTCATCATGAGGACGCCCGCCGTCAGTCCCTGGCCGAGTTCCTGAAGGACGACCGGCATCGCGATCTCATGGCCAACTTCCAGGCGGGGGCGGTGCTGGTGGAGGTCGACCCTCGGCTTTCCTGCAGCGGCCAAGGTGGTGTCACGGGGCCCGACTGGTGGATCGCCCGCCGGACAGAGCTCTGGCGCGAGGTGACGACCGATCAGGCCCTGGCCCTGCTCCAGGAGCGGTTGGACACGATCGCCTTCGTGGGCGTGGTCGAGCGGATGGTCGATTCCCTCGCCGTCCTGGCGGCTGCCTTCTCCTGGGACCTGCCCCGGGCGATGGCGGTCGAGAACCCGGCCCCCGGGCCCCCGTTCGCCGGCCTCGACGCCGAGACCTCCGACCTGATCCGGGAGCGCACCGTCCTGGACGATCACCTGTACCGGCTGGCGTCGGCTCGGCTCGACGCCGCCCTCCACCGACTGCTCCCGACACCGGCCGGCTCCTCCGAGCCCGCCTGAGCGTTTGTCCGCCGGCCCCGTGCACTACGGGACGGTCACCGCGGCGAACGTCCTGGTCACCGCGACTCTGGGATTGAACGGGGCATGATCGCCGGCCACGAACTCGGCGACCAGGACGTGGATGCCAGGCGACACGTCCACCGGCTGCTGGAGGCCGTAGGCCATGGAGACCAGCTTCCCGTCGAGGGAGAGGTGGATGTGGCCCTCGTCCGGCCTCAGCATGGTGGTCGCGGTCTCGACGATCCGGGCCCCCTGGAGGTCGAGCTTCACGGTGAGAGACCCGGAGGCGACGTTGGCCTCGTTGGCCGGCTCGACGATCGCCAGCGTGGCGGTCGACGCCGGACGAGTGATCGTGGGACCGGTCGTGGCTCCGCCGCCGCCTCCGCCGCCGCAGCCTGCGGCCATCGGGGTGATGGCGAGCAGTGTCACCAGGGTGCGAGCTCGGATCATGCCGGAACCTCCAGGTCGAGGGCGACGAAGAGGTAGTCGCCGGCGGCGGTGACCGCCGTGACCTCTACCGGCCACCGGCCGTCGGGAGCCATCAGGTCGGTGGCGACGAAGTGGCCCCGGCTCAGCCGACGCGGCGACGCGACTGCTGTCCCGGCGGTCGCCACCGTGACCACGTCGACTGCCTCCTCGGTCCCGTCGGCGGTGAAGAAGGTGACGTGCAGCTCGGTGGGTCCCGGCCGCTCGGGGTCGGCGTACAGGTGCAACGTGCGTCCGCCGGTCAGGGTCGCGGTGGAGATCGTGGGTTGGCCCGGGGCCCGGCCGACGGTGACCGGACTGGGAGGCGCCCGGACGAGCAGCTCGAGAGGTAGCTCGAGCGAGCGTGCCCCTCGGTCGATGACGAGGACGACGTCCCACCGGCCGGGAAGCGACAGGTTGGCGCCGGACGCGACGAAGGTGCCGGGTTGGGTCGCCTGCAGATCGAGCGTCGACGGGCTGGCGCCGGCGAAGGCGGGGAGGGCAAAGTCGAGCCGTCACCAGCTCGGCGACGACCGGCTCGCCTGAGTCGTAGTCGGCCAGGCGCAGGGTGAAGCGGTTCTCGCCGGCCTGGGCCGGCGACACCGTCAGCCGGGCCCTGACGGTTGTGCCGAAGTCGGACGCTTCGATCACCACCTCCGGTGCCGACGCCTGGGCCGTGGCCGGCGGCGGGGAGGTGGAGAGGAACCCGGTCACGAGGAGGACGCCGGCCGCCACCGCCAGCTCGGCGACCCCCACCCGTCGAAGCCCGGTGAGCGACCGTCCGGCGGCGGGGACGTGGCGGTACCGGTTGCGCGCCCCAGACCAACCAGCACGAGGAGCAGCCCCGACTTGACCACCACCAGGCGTCCGTAGCCGCTGTCCCACAGGGGGGCCCAGCCGCCCACCGCGTCGATGGCCCGCAGCCCACCGGTGACGACCAGGGTGGCGACGGCGGCGACGGCGACGGCCGAGAACCGCCGGGCCGCGGCCAGGACGGCCCCGTCGTCGGCCCCATCATCGGCCCCGTCGTCGGCCCCGTCGTCGGCCCCGTCGTCGCCGTCAGGTGCCGCCGCGGGACGACGGCGCAGGACGAGGAGGATGGCGGCCAGGCCGCCGATCCACGACGCCATGGCCACGACGTGAGCTACCTGGAGGCCGACCATGACCCACGGCCAGGAGCCGGCGGCGGCGTGACCGGCCTCGACGTGGGCGACGACCACGCCCACGAAGCCGACCACCACCAGCCCCGACCCTCCTCGCCACCGCCCTCGGCCGCCACCGCGGGCGAGAACGAGGCCCACCCCTGCCACCGCCAGCCCCGCTCCCCGCCACAGCAGGCCCCGGCCGAGGCGGGTCTCGAGGAACACCCCAACCGAGACGCCGGTGGACGCCTGCTGCGCCAACCCGATGGCTGCCACTCCGACCACCGCCACCACCCATCCGGCGGCGGCCAGAGCGAGGAGGTCGCCGCGCCGGTTCCCGCCGAAGAGGGCGAGACCCGTCCACGCCCCGCCCAGCATCGCGGCCAGGCCGGTGTAGAGCAGCACCCGTCCCCCGAGCGCGCCCGGAGACCGGTTGGACGGCGGGCCGACCGGCGATCCGGGGTTAGGTGGCGGCATCGATGACACCGGCTCCTGGAACCCGAACACGATCGTTCCGGCTGTGAGGTGCCCGTCCACCCGGGAGACGATGCGCCAGTTGACGGTGTACACACCCCGGGCCAGCGGTCTCAGCCCGAGCCGCAGCGACTCGGGATCGCCGTCGACCGGTTGGAGGTCGCCCGCGCCGAACGAGACGCCCGAACCGTCCAACACCTGCACCGACGAGAGCCGGGCCTCGGGCGCCTCGGTGAAGCTGAGGGTGACCGCGGCCGGCGGTTCCTGGAGGACGGCCCGGTCGGCGGGATCGGACGCCCGCAACGCCCCGTGGGCGAGTGCGGTGGGCGCCGACACCAGGGAGGCCACCCCCATGAGGGCGACAGCCGCCAGCGCCCCCAGGGCGGCGGCCGCCCGGGGGGCTCGGACGGGGGCCATTCGACCGCTACGCCTTCGCCCCCCGCCGGGCGATGACGGCCAGGGCGACGCCGGCAAGCGCGACGACCAGGCTCACGGCGGCGAGGCCGGTGGCGAGCCCGGCCGAGCTCTTGGCGTCGTCCGCGTCCCTGGTGGCCGATGCGAGCCGAGGGTCGAGGCGTTCCAGCCGGTTGCCGAGCTCGGCCCGGCTCGGGTCCTTCACCGGGAACTCGATGGCGGACGGCTCTTCCGGCGAGTCGAACGTCGTGTCCGACGAGGTGAACGCCTGGTCGACCGGTTGGCCCTTGACCGTGCCGACGAAGCGGAAGGTGTACACGCCGGCGCGGCTCGGGATCATCGGTGACCGGTACTCGCCCGGCGAGTTGAAGACCGGGTGGAGATCGAGCGGGCCCACCTTGTCGGTGCCGAAGGACACCTCTACCTTCAGCCCGTCGCCGACGTCTGTGATCGGCACTGGGTCGCCCGGCGCGGAACCGTCCCGGAGGGTTATCTGCACGCCGTTCAACGAGCCGGCGTACGCCGGCTCCCCGCTCCAGCCCACCACGAACTGCAGGGAGCCGACGGTGCGGCGCTCGTGGGCGAGTGCGCCGCCGGCCAGGGGCCCGACCAGCGCGGCTCCGATCAGGACGGCGCCAGTCAGCGCGCCCGCGGCCAGCCTCGGGAAAACGGATCTCATCGTGACATCTCCTCGTTGTCGGCCGCCCCGCGTCGGGGCGGCATGTCTGGATGGACTGCGATTCAGACGGACGTGAGGAGCAGAGGAGGGCCGCGCCCGGGTGAGGGTCCGCCGGACGGAGTGAACTCCGGTGAAGCGCTGGCAACTGGTCGCCAGCAGGTGCCGAGGCGACGGACGGTCGGCCGTAGGCGCCCCGCCACTGCCCGGCCGAGGTGCTCACCGGCGCGGGTGAGGACGGCCAGCAGGCGACCTCCGGCCACGCCGGCCAACAGCTGGAGGGGCAGGCCGAGAACGATCACCGGTCCGATGGTGGAGAGCGACGAGCCGGTGACCAGGCGCTCTCCCACCTCGAGACCGACGAATGCAAGCACTTGAGCGACCGGGAGCAGTCGGGTCCACCGGTCCGGCGCGGTCTCCGCCCACCGCTCGCCGATTCCCCCTCCCCGGCGGAACGCGGCGAGGAAGGCCACCGCCACTGCCACGAGGGCAAGGAACCCGACCGCGCTGAGGGCCGACGGCAGGTAGTGGTGCCCGGTGTCGGCGAGGATCCTCGCCCGGTCACTCTCGTCGGGTACCAACGCCAGGTACTCGAGGACGTGGGCCAGGCCCACGCCTGCCAGGCCGAGGGCGGCCACTATCAGCACTCCGGCCCGGTTGGGGGGTGAGCGCATGACGATGACGAGACTAGGCCGCGGTGCGAGGCGAGCGCGGGCGAGCCAGGGCGAGTGGTACTCCGGCCCGGGTCGATGGGAGGCTGCGACGGTGATCTCCAACTTCCGCACCGTCGCCTATCTCGAAGCGGTGAGCTTCCTGGTCCTGCTGGCGGCGAGCTTTGTCAAGCGGGTGGTGGAGGGGCCCGATCTCGTGCCCGTCATCGGCGCCGTCCACGGCGTGATCTTCGTCGTCTACGTCGTCCTCGTCCTCAAGGTGCGGGAGAGCCAGGGTTGGGGCCTCGGCCGCACCATCTGGGTGATCGTTGCTGCCGCCATCCCGTTCGGCGGATTCTTCGTCGGACGCGACCTGAAGCAAGCAGACTGATACCGATGCCCGAGCTGCACCTCACCGGCGACGACCCGGCCGACGAGCTGCTGTCCAACGACCCGTTCGCCCTGCTCATGGGCATGCTGCTCGACCAGCAGTTCCCCATGGAGCGGGCCTTCCACAGCCCCTACGACCTGCAGCAACGCCTGGGCGGGACGCTCGACCCGGCCGCCATCGCCGACCACGACCCCGAGGACCTGGTCCGGGTCTTCGCCGGCCCCCCGGCCCTGCACCGGTACCCGGGCTCGATGGCGGGCCGCACCCAGGCCCTGGCCCGGGCCCTCGTCGACGACTACGACGGCTCGGCGTCCGCCCTCTGGGAGACCGCTGACTCCGGCGCCGAGCTCTACCGGCGGCTGAAGGCCCTGCCCGGTTTCGGCGACCAGAAGGCCCGCATCTTCGTCGCCCTGCTGGCCAAGCGCCTCGGCGTGCAGCCCCCGGGGTGGCAGGAGGCGGCCGGGGGCTACGCCGACGACGGCTTCTACTCGGTGGCCGACATCGTCAGCCCCGAGACGCTGGCCCAGGTGCGGGCCTACAAGCAGGCCAAGAAGGCGGCGGCCAAGGCGGCCCAGGCGGACCCGACGGGTTGAGGGTTCGAGGGTGAACGTCGTCGCCAACGGCGATGCGGTGGAGGTGGCCGACGGGTCGACGGTCGACGACCTGCTGACGGCCATGGGCCTGGGCGGGAAGGTGGGTGCTGGTCGAGCGCAACGGCGAGCCGGTCGAGCGCCGCCACCTCTCCACCACCACCCTGGCCGAGGGGGATCGCCTGGAGCTGGTGCGGGCCGTCGCCGGCGGATGACCGCCGCCGCCCGGCTCGCCAACCGCCGGCTCTACCTCTGCACCGCCGATCGGCCCGACCTGGCCTCCTTCCTCGACGCCTGCCTGGCCGGCGGCGTCGACATGGTGCAGCTCCGCGACAAGCACCTCGACGCCCGTCCCCTCCTGGCCCGGGCCCGGGTGGCGGCGGCCGTGTGCCGCGACCGCGGCGTGCCGTTCGTGCTCAACGACCGTCCCGACCTGGCCCTCGAGTGCGAGGCCGACGGCGTGCACGTGGGCCAGGACGACGCCCCACCGGCCCTGGCCCGCCGCATCCTCGGGCCCGACGCCATCGTGGGGTTCTCCACCCACGCCCCGGCCGAGCTCGACGCGGCTGCCGGCGAGCCGGTCGACTACCTGTCGGCCGGTCCCGTGTCGCCCACGCCCACCAAGCCGGGCCGGCCCGGCACCGGCCTCGGCTACCTGCGCTACGCCGCGGCCAACGCCACCCGGCCGTGGTTCGTCACCGGGGGGGTCACGCCGGCCACGGTCGGCGACATGGTGGTTGCCGGCGCCCGCCGGTTCGTCGTGGTGCGGTGGCTGACCGAGTCGGACGCCCCCCAGGCCGCGGCCCACGCCCTCCGCCAGGCGATAGACGAGGCGATCGGCGACCAAGCCATTGGCGACTGGGCGACCGGCGACGTTCAGTCGACGGCTGATGTTCAGTCGACCGGCTGACGTTCCATCCAGCCGATGAGGATGGCGACCGCCCGGGGGTCGTGGCGCAGCCGGTGCCCGGCCTCGGGGACGATGCGCAGCTCGGCCTTGCCGTCGGTGGCGTCGGCCAGCCAGCGGGCGTCCTGGAGGTGGATCACCTCGTCGTCGTTCCCGTGAATCAGCAGGATCGGCCGGGGCGGCACCTTCCCGATCACGACGATGGGACGGATCTCCATCAGCTCACGGGTCCACAGGTCCATGTCGGGCGGGAAGTCGGGGTGGCGCACGACGCCGATCCGGCGGGCGTGGTCGAGGAAGCCCTCGGGGTCGACGGCCCACTCCCGGAAGTCGGCGTGGGTGGCCATGGCGGCCACGCCCCGCACCCGATCGTCCTCGGCCGCGGCACAGATGGCCAGCGCCCCGCCCGTGCCCGACCCGGCCAGCCACACACCGGCGACAGGCTCGGTGGCGAGCAGGTGGTCGATGGCCGCCCGCAGGTCGGTCAGCCAGCCGGCGAGGGAGAAATCGCCCTCCGAGGCGCCGGTGCCCCGGAAGTTGAAGGTGAGCACGGTCCAGCCGGTGTCGGTGGCCAGGCGCTCGGCGAACTCGGGAAACGTCTGGCCCGAGGTCGCCGACCCGCCGGGGCCGGCCGGGAAGCCGTGGCAGAGCACCAGGCCCCGAACTCCGTCGCCCGCACCCTCCGGTGGCCGGTAGAGGTGCCCGGCCAGGCACAAGCCGTCGGACTCGATGTCGATGCGCATGCGCCTCCTTCCCCGTCGTTCCGCCTCGCGCCGAGGGGGCGCGGTCTGCGCCCCCTCGGCCATCGCTCTTGCTGGAAAGGAAAACCCGAGATGTGCGGACTACTCCGGGCGGGACCAGTGCCGGACGCCATCTCGAGCGGTGACTGGCGGAATTCGCCAGCGTGGTCCAGCTGCCGCTAGCGGACAGCCACCTCCGAGGTCCCAAACGAACTTTCGTACAGTTGGACCACCTCCTTTCTTCGGTGTACGTATGAAAGCACACCGGCGGACCGAAGTGGTGCAGTTTCACTCGCGGTCACTCGTCCGGATCGGCCACCCGGCCCGACGGCCCCGATCTCCTCCAGGTAGCGCATCTGGGCGTCGAGCACGGCGTGCACCTGCTCGGGGGTGTACAGGTCGCCGCTGGCCTCCGACCGCATGAGGACGAAGTCGACCGTCTCGGCCCCGCTCACGACCACCGGGCTGTCGGTGTGGGGCCGGTCGCCGTTGGACGCCACCCCCCGCAGGCGGAAGTACTCGAGGTGCAGGTCGAGGATCTTGCGCACGTCGTCGGGGCTGAGGACCGAGGCCACCTCGAGGCCCACGTTGTCGCACACGTAGGCCACCGCCTCCTCGAAGTCGAACGACCGCTGCGGCGGACGGGTCGAGAGCCGCCGCACCTCCCGCCCGATGACGACGGCGGCGATGGCGAACACCCCCGCGATCGCCAGCGCCACGATGAACACGGCCACCTCGGCAGGCTAGCGAAGGCGGTCGTCGAGCCGTGACCCCCGGGTGATCGGGGATCCGAGACCCGATCGGCGATGGTCGGATCGGCGGCGCCGGGGACGACCCCGGTGAACCAGGCATAGGAATCGAGGGCGCCGATGTGCGCGGCCGGCGCCCCGTACCTGCTCCTTGGAGCGCTTGACCCCGGCGGGGTCGACTGCTGGAGGGCCACGACGTGAAGCCGCGTCCCCGGCATGTGCTCGACCGTAGAGTTACGGAATGACCCGGTCCGTCCTCCGAAATTCCGGACACCGACTCATGCGATGCAGGCCATGCTGCTGACAGTGAGGACGACTGAACTGTGAGGATCTTTCGATCCGCGGAGCTGCCGTGGTGGATCGTCGAGCTGTGCGACGCGCTCAACCAGCCCGCCGTTCGATTGGACCATGGAGCCGAGCTCAGTCTTATCGCCGCAGTGAACGACGCACTGGCGTGGACGCGAGACCGCCGTCAGTACGTTAAAAAGCACCGGTCGGCGTGGGAGTCGATGATTGATGACTTCCACGCGACCGTGCGTCGGCTGGGCGGCGGTAGCCACCTTGGCGGAGTCATTAAGGATGAGCTCGACTCGGCGATCAGCCTGCTTACGATTCCGCAGGGTCCCGATCCTGACGCCAAGGGGCGCGCTGGAATGGCTCTAGACGAACTTTCCTTTCGTCTCGCCAGCGAAGCCTCAGTCATGGGGGCATGGGCCGACTTGGTCATTGCGAGCCAGGATGAAGTTTGCTCGGCTTCTGAATGGGCTTGGCGGCGGAACCTCTTCATCGAGGTCGCGGCGCACGCCGGTCGAGCAGTCGATTCGCTGTCATCGACCCTGTCGGGCATCCTCGATGACCGCCTCATCGACGTGACGAGCGCTCGCGTTCGGCTTGGCCAGGTTGACGCGCCCGCCCGTGGAAGCTGGCCGTCGTCGGACGACGACGCCGGGCTCACCGAAGCGCAGCGGCTTGAGATGTGTCAGAAGCTGATCGAACTGCAGCCGGCTCCCACTCGCTGTGTCGTCTGTGTCGGCTTCGACCACGCTCGACTGGTGCGCGCCACCCCCGTCACCGATCACCTGACTTTCTATCCGGCAGCGGAGGCGAAGAAGCTGGCGCTTGTAGGAGAACTGCCCCGCCAAGCGCCGGTCGCCCTCATCCCTGAAAGTGCCGCGGACTATCTCCCCGACGGCGACGATGAAGTCGTCGCTGTCATCGATCTGGGGATCTGGAACCCCGCCACCGCCGTTGAGGTCGGCACTGCCAACTGCCAAGCGCTTGTCGCGCTCGTCAACGCTGGCCTACAAGACCCCGCATGGAGGCCCATGACGGGGCACGTTCTGCTCGCAAGCGGCTGGTCCGCGAGCAGCTTCGCCCGCTCCGACCGTTCGCTACCCTCCCATTGGTCGGATCCCATGGGAGATCGGCTCGAGTCGCTCGGTGTGAGGGTCGGGCGTCATTTACCAGTTACGACCTCGACTCTGAAAGGAGTCGTCGAGGCATCGCACGGGATCCTGGCGGCTCAAAGTGACGAGGTAGATGCCGCCGGCCGTCTCCTCCTGACGGTTCGCGTCATCGAGGATGCCCTCGCGTGGGGACGAATCGGAAGGAGCTGGCACGGTTACGCCTCGTCCCTTGACGCAGCCTGGGCGGAAGAAGCGGTCCGTCGAAACATCTTCCGAGTGGTCTCCGCTGCCGTCGGCGAGTTCGCCGGGGATCATCTAGAGGAGGACTCCGCTCGGGCCGAGCTCGTGGCCTTTCGCTCTGCAATTCTCGTCGATCAGGACGACGGGACGTTCGTCCTCAACGTTCGGCGGGCGTGCGAGGACGTGTCCGCCCTCGCTTCGCTTTATCCGGTCGGCTGCGCGCCCGGACGCCAGCTGGCGACCCTGGGCCGCCACCTAGTTGACGGCCCCAGCCTTGCTCGCCATCTCAGCGAGCTGTCTGTGCAGCATCGACGGCTCCTTCGGCGGGCGGTGAGATGTCGGGACGCGGCTGCGCATGGTGGGCCTTTGCCGGAGCAGACCGTGGAGTCGGTCTTGACCTGGGCGCGAATCGTGGCGACGAGTCTCCGCAATGCGGCAATGGACGCCCTCCTCGGGGGCGAGAGTGGCGACGATCCGGGCGATGCAATACGGCGTGCCTACTGCCGCATCGCCTACAGCGCAACGAGGCGGCAGGCCAAGCTGGCAGGCGGAGCCGACCTTGCGGTTCTCTTCGCGCCGGACGAAGCTTGACGAGCATCACCACCCCGTCGCGCCACGAGGGGCCGACTATCGCGCGAGGTCCGGCGATTTTCAACCCCGACTTCGTCGTCATCGAATACGCTCAGGGCTACGCGATCTAGGGACGCATTGGATCGTCAAGGTCAAGTCCGAAAGAGACCTGGCATCGTTGCGTGCTCGCCAAACAGGAGGCGGCCGACCGATGGGCTGCCCGAGTCACCAGTGATCTCAAGAGGGCCACAAGTGGCGTTACCTATTGCTCGGTGAAGCTGCATCGCCAAGGCAAGGGTGATTGGAAAGGCACCCTCGGACGAGGAACCTCGGGCACCACGGCACCCCCTTTTCGGCGGAACCGGCACGCCGCCGTCGCCTGGCTCCCCCTGTTCGACGCCGGCCGGGCGACGGCGGTTCCCACGGCTGGGGTGCGCACCCACACCGGGCCGGACATGGAGACAAAGGGCATGGGCCATACTCCACCCATGGCTCAGGCCACGCGGCATTACGAGGACAGCCAGGTGGAGATCACCCGGCTGGTGGTGGGGCCGGTCGCCAACAACGTCTTCGTCGTCCGCTGCCGGGAGACGGGCGAGTCAGCGCTCCTCGACGCGGCCAACGAGCACGAGAAGCTGCTCGAGCTGTGCCGGCGGCTCGACGTCCGCCAGGTGCTCGAGACCCACGGCCACTGGGACCACATCCAGGCCGTCCCCGCCGTCCGGGACGCCGGCTACCAGGTGGGGATCACGGCCGAGGACTCGGCCATGCTGCCGGCCTACGACTTCGTGCTGGAGGACGACACCGTCATCGCCGTCGGGCGCCTCCGCCTCCGCACCATTCACACCCCCGGCCACACCCCGGGCTCGATGTGCTTCCTGATCGAGGGGTCACCGGTGCTGTTCTCGGGCGACACCCTGTTCCCGGGTGGGCCGGGGGCCACCCGGTGGGACTACAGCAGCTTCCCCGCCATCATCCGGTCGGTCGAGCACCTGTTCTCCACCCTCCCGCCCGACACCCTCGTCCTGCCCGGCCACGGCGACGACACGACGATCGGGACCGAGCGCCCCCACCTCCAGGAGTGGGCCGACCGGGGGTGGTAGGGCCGCCGAGGCAGGCGACCGTCGGGCTCAGGCGGTGAGCGGGTCCCGCGGCTCGCCGACGACTTCGATCTCCGGTGGCAGGCCCTCGATCTTGGTGCCGGCGCGGTCGACGTCGATGGTGATGCGCTGGCCGGCGAGAGGGATGTTGCCCACCCGCAGCCGGCTTATCCACTCGGGCAGGATGGGGTCGACCCACACCTTGCCGTGCGGCACCCAGGGGTCGAAGCGCAGCAGCGTCCGCAGGAAGAGCAGCGGCGAGGCCGCGGCCCACGCCTGGGGCTTGCACGACGACGGGTAGCTCACCGGGAACGGCACGTCGGCCCGGCTGAGCCCCCCGAACAGCTCGGGCAGGCCGTGCTCGAAATGACCGGCGGCGTCGATGAGGCCCTTGATCACCCGGTAGGCCTCGTCGACGAAGCCGTACCGCATCAGCCCGGCGGCGATGATGGCGTTGTCGTGGGGCCAGATCGACCCGATGTGGTAGCTGATCGGGTTGTAGCCGGCCATGGTGGTGGCCAGGGTGCGGATGCCCCAGCCGCTGAACATCTCGGGCGACATCAGCCGCTCGGCCACCAGCGGGGCCCGCTCCTCGTCGACGATGCCGGTCCACAGGCAGTGCCCGATGTTGGAAGCCAGGGCGTCGACCGGCCGCTTGTCGCGGTCGAGGGCCATGGCGTACCACCCCTGCTTGGGCAGCCAGAAGTCGCGGTTGAACTGGACCTTGAGGTCCTTGGCCCGGGCCCGGTAGTCGACCGCCAGCCCCGCGTCACCCGCCTCGTCGGCGAAGTGGGCCCGGGCCAGGTAGGCGGCATAGACGTAGCCCTGCACCTCGCAGAGGGCGATGGGAGGCCGGGCCAGGCGACCGTCGGCGAAGCGGATGGCGTCCCAGGAGTCCTTCCACCCCTGGTTGGCCAGGCCCCGGTCGGATGCCCGGCGATACTCCACGTAGCCGTCGCCGTCCATGTCGCCGTAGTCCTCGATCCAGGCCAGGGCCCGGTCGGCGGCGGGGAGGAGCGAGTCGACCACCTCGGGCGCCAGTCCCCACCGCCGCAGCTCGCCCAGCATCATCACGAACAAGGGGGTGGCGTCGGCCGAGCCGTAGTAGACGTCGCCGCCGCCCAGCGAGAGCGAGGGAGCCCTCCCGAAGCGCATCTCGTGGAGGATCTTGCCCGGCTCCTCGTCCTGGCGGGGGTCGACCTCGGTGCCCTGGAAGCGGGCCAGGGTCTGCAGGACGCCCTTGGCCAGGTCGGGGTCGACCAGCAGGGCCATCCACGCCGTCAACAGCGAGTCGCGCCCGAAGAGGGTCATGAACCAGGGCGCACCGGCAGCCACCACCGTGCGCTCCGGGTGGTCGGGGTCGAAGATGCGCAGGGCGCCCAGGTCCTCGGCCGAGCGGGCCACCACCTTGCGCAGGTCCTCGAAGTCGGTCTCCACCCGGGGGACGATGCTGCGCCACTGGTCGAGGCGCTGGGTGGGCGTGGCCTGCTCCACCGGCTGGCCGCAGAGATAGCGGGGTTCGATCTCCTCGCCCTCGATGACGGGGGTGAACTGCAGGCACATGTTCCAGGAGTCGCGGGCCGGGATCACCACCTCGTAGTGGAGGGTGGACCCCAGGGCTCGGGCCGGCTCGCTGGCTGCGATGCGCAGCCCCTTGGTGGTGGGGCCCCGCTTGTAGTCGAAGGCCATGCCCGACGACGAGGTACGCAGCTCGACGCTGCCCTCGGGGCGCTGCGACCCCTCCTTGACCCGGAACAGGTTGGCGAAGTCGGCCCCGAAGGCCAGCTCGACCGAGCAGTAGGCCGCCTCCTCGCCGTAGTTGCACAGCACCAGGTCCTCCCGCATGCCCCGGCCCACGTAGCGGTAGCGGAACACCATGAGGGAGCTCTCGGGCGCCCCCGGCCGGGGCTGGCTGCGGAGCACGAACGTGGCCGAGAAGGGGTTGGTGGTCTCGGCCGCGAGGGGCTCGGGCGGGAGGTCGTTGATCCGCAGCTCCAGGCCCGACAGGAACCGGGTGTCGCGAAAGAACAAGCCCTGGGCCGACGACGACCGTATGTCACCCGTAGGATCGGAGATGCAGAACGACGACCCTTCCACCAGGGTCACGTGGCCGTCCGCTCGGCCGAGGGACGGGCTGGCGCCCACGAAGTTCAAGGGGTCGGCAATGGGCGGACATTACCGGTGACGCAGGGCGCGGCGACAGGTCGGCCTGCCGTCAGTGACCTTGCGGCAAACCATTGACAGGCTGCGGCGCGCTCCCTATCGTCCCCGACACCTTCCCCGGGGCGGCCGGGGGAGCAGGCATGGGGGAGGTGATTCTGTGACCTGAGCCCGGAGTCCGCTGGGGGACCGGGTGGTGGGTGGCACGAGGCCGTGACGACAACCGGCCGTTTTGCCCTCGATTTTTCGACGACTCCGGAGTAGTTTCTCGAATCTTACGAGGGAGAACAGGGTGTTCTCCGGAGGGGACATTGCGTTGACTCAACGCGGCCTGGTTGCGGTCATCAGCGGTCTGGTGCCGCTAAGCGGACAGGAGATTCACTCCGTAGCGACCGAGGTTCTGCCGACCCGACATGCCGGTCACGGTACGGCATCGATCCTGAAGGCCCGCTGAATGCCGGAAAGGGATACAGCCAGAGACATCGCCGCCGCCTCCCCCCGACGCCGGTTGCTGGCCCTGGCCGCGGCCGTCGCCGTCGCCGCCTCGCTCACCGCCTGCGCCGACCCGCCGGAGCCCGCGGCCAAGAAGAAAGAGCCGGTCACGGTGGAGAAGATCGCCGGCACCGACCTCAGCAAGCTCATCCTCGAGGCCCAGGCGGCCGAGCGCATCGGCGTGGAGCTCGAGCCGGTGGGCGCCCTGCCGGGCGCGGCGGAGGGCGACCCCGAGCGCCCCACCGTCCCCTATGGCGCGGTCCTGTACGACGCCAAGGGGGCCACGTTCGTGTACACGAATACCGAACCCCTGACCTTCGTGCGCCACCCAATCATCGTCGACGTCATCCAGGGTCCGACGGCAATGCTCAACGCCGGCCCCCCCACGGGGACGCCAGTGGTGACCGTCGGGGGAGCGGAGTTGCTCGGCATCGAGTTCGGCGTCGGAAAGTGACCAAAGGGACCTACCAGAAGGAGACGGCTGCGCCATGTCGCGAAGGCTGATCAACTCCAGTCTCCGGTTCCGGGTGGTGGCCGCGGCCGTCGCCGCGGCCATCCTGCTGTTCGGGGTGACGCAGCTGCGCCAGGCGCCGGTCGACGTCTACCCCGAGTTCGCGCCGCTGTCGATCGAGGTGCAGACCGAGGCCCTCGGGCTTTCCTCGGCCGAGGTGGAGCAGCTCATCACCGTCCCCCTGGAGGCCGACCTCCTCAACGGCGTGGCCTGGGTGGAGGACATCCAGTCCGCGTCCGTCCCCGGATTGTCGTCGATCACGCTCACCTTCGAGCCCGGCACCGACCTCTACCGGGCCCGGCAGGCGGTTCAGGAGCGCCTGGCCCAGGCCTTCGCCATCCCCCACGTGTCGAAGCCGCCCCAGATGCTGCAGCCGGTGTCCTCCACCAGCCGCACCATGCTGGTGGCCCTCTCCTCGAACAACCTGTCGCTCATCGACATCTCCCAGCTCGCCCGCTGGACGATCCGGCCCCGCCTGATGGGCGTCGAAGGCGTGGCCAACGTGGCCAGCTTCGGCCAGCGGGAGCGCCAGCTCCAGGTCCAGGTCGACCCCCAACGCCTGCGCGACGCCGGGGTGAGCCTGCTCCAGGTGGTCGAGAGCGCGGGCAACGCCCTGTGGGTGTCGCCCCTCAGCTTCCTCGAAGCATCGACCCCGGGCACCGGAGGCTTCATCGAGACGCCGGCCCAACGGCTCGGCGTGCGCCACGTCTCGCCCATCGAGAGCGCGGCTGACCTGGCCCAGGTGGCGGTCGTCGGCAACCCCACACCCCCGGTGGCGGTCGGCGAGGTCGCCCCAGAGGCTCCGGCGACGCCCCCGACCCCGCTGCGCCTGGGCGACATCGCCCAGGTGGTGGAGGACCACCAGCCGCTCATCGGCGACGCCCTGGTCGACGACGGCCCGGGGGTCGTCCTGGTCGTGGAGAAGCTGCGGGGGGCGAACACCGTCGACGTCACCGAGGGGGTCGAGGCCGCCCTCGAGGCGATGCGGCCCGGCCTGCGGGACCTGAAGATCGACACGTCGGTCTACCGGCCGGCGGACTACATCGAGTCCTCGTCCGGCAATCTGAGCACCGCCCTCTTCCTCGGGCTGGGGCTGGTGATCCTGCTGCTGGCCTTCGCCTTCCGCCACTGGCGCCTGGCCGTGATCAGCGTGGTCACCATCTTGGTGTCGCTCCTGGCCGCGGGGATCGTGCTCTACCTGCGGGGGCAGACGTTCAACGCCATGACCCTGGCCGGCTTGGCCCTCGCCCTGGGCGTGGTGATCGACGACGCCATCGCCGGCACCGACCGGGTGGCCCGCCGCCTGCGGCAGGGGGGCGAGAGGCCAGTGGTAGGCACGATCACCGACGCTTCCCTCCAGGTGCGGGGGCCACTGGCCTACGCCACCCTGTTCGTGCTCCTCCCGGTGGTGCCGGTGCTGATGATCGGCGACCTGTTCGGGGCCTTCGGTCGCCCGCTGGCGATCTCCTACGCGTTGGCTGTCCTCGTCTCCACGGCCGTGGCCCTCCTCCTCACGCCGGCGCTGTCGCTGCTCCTGCTCCCGAAGGCGGCCGATGCCGGTCGGGAGTCGGCGGTGATGGGCAAGGTCGGGCCCCGCTACGGCGGGCTGCTCCGGCGCGCCCTGGGCGGGGCGCGGGGCATCCTGCTGCTGGGAGGGCTGGCCCTGGCGGGCTTGGCGGTGACCGCCCTCGCCATCCCCCAGGTCCGTCACGCCGTCCTGCCGCCCCTTCAGGAGCGCGACCTGATGGTCGACCTGCACACGACACCCGGCACCTCCCTCCAGAGGATGAAGGAGATCACCGCCGACGTCACCGGCAAGGTGCGGGCCGTTTCCGGGGTCCGCAACGTGGTCAGCCACGCCGGCCGGGCGGTCACGAGCGACCAGGTGGTCGACGTCAACTCGTCGGCCCTCTGGGTCAGCCTCGACGCCGGCGCCGACCAGCCCGACACTCTCGCGGCCATCGAGGACGTGCTCGACGGCTACCCCGACCTCGACGGCGACGTGCAGTCGTACCAGCAGTCCCGGATCGAGGACGCGGGAGCCGGGCCCGACGCCCCCATCGTGGTGCGGGTCTACGGCAACGAGCAGGCCAACCTGACCCAGAAGGCCCAGGAGGTGGGCCAGGAGCTGGCCAAGATCGACGGCATCGATGAGCTCCAGGTCCACCTGCCGCAGGCGGAGCCGACGCTGGAGGTCACGGTGAACCTGCAGAAGGCGGCGGCGGTGGGGGTGAAGCCGGGTGACGTCCGCCGGGCGGCGGCCATCCTGCTCTCCGGCATCGACGTAGGCCAGCTGTTCTACGACCAGAAGGTGTTCGATGTCGTGGTCTGGGGAACGCCCGCCACCCGGGAGAACCAGGACGACGTCCGCAACCTCCTCGTCGAGACGCCCAATGCCGGCCTCGTCCGGTTGGAGGAGGTGGCCGACGTCCGCCTCGTCGAGTCGCCCGACGTCATCGAGCGGGAGGGGGTGTTCCGCCGCATCGACGTGACGGCGGAGGTCTCGGGCCGCTCCCGGACGGCAGTGGCGGCCGATGTCGAACGGGCCATCACGGGCATCGACTTCCCGTTGGAGTACCGGGCCGAGCTGCTGGACGACTTCGCCGAGAACGAGGCCGATCAGCGGCGCTCCGTCCTCCTCGCCGCCTTCGCCGGGCTGGCCATGCTCCTGGTGCTCCAGGCCTGCTTCGGCAACTGGCGCCTGGGCACCGCCCTCTTCCTCAGCCTGCCCATCTCGCTGGTGGGCGGGGTGGCGGCGGCGCTGGCCCTGGAGGGCGACGTCACCGTGGGGGCGGCCCTCGGCCTGCTGGTGGTGCTGGGCATCGCCGCTCGCAACGGCATCCTCCTGGTCACCCGTTACCAGGAGATGGAACGCCGGGAGGAGCACGGCTTCGGTCCCGCCCTGGTGGTGGAGGGGGCGGGCGAGCGCCTGGCCCCGACCCTCATGACGGCTGTGGCCACCGCCCTGGTGTTCGCCCCGTTCGTGGTGCTCGGGGGGCAGCCCGGCTACGAGCTCCTGCGCCCGATGGGCATCGTCGTCCTGGGCGGTCTGGTCACCGCCACCCTCGTCAGCCTGTTCGTCGTGCCCGCGCTGTACCTGCTCTTCGCCCGGGTCAGGAGCGACACCGAGCTCGACGTAGGCCGGTTCGAGGACGAGCTCCTGCTCATGGACGCCGCCGGCAACTTCGACCCGTCCGACGGCAGGCCGACCACCAGGGCCGACGGCAGGCCGACCACCAGCTCCGGCGTGGGCACGGGAGCCTGATGCGCACCATCGTCGCCGCTGCCCTGCGCTTCCGCTTCCTGGTCGTCGCCCTCGCCGTCGGCCTGGTCCTGGTCGGGGTGGGCCAGATCCGGAACATGCCCGTCGACGTGTTCCCCGAGTTCTCCCCGCCCAAGGTCGAGATCCAGACCCTGGGCATCGGGTTGTCGCCGGCCGAGGTCGAGAACCTCATCACCGTCCCCCTGGAGGAGGTGCTGGCCGGCACCCCGGGCCTCGACGTCATGCGCTCCCGGTCGGTGAACGACCTGTCGGCGATCCAGCTCATCTTCGACCGGGGCACCGACCTGCTCCACGCCCGCCAGCTGGTGCAGGAGCGCATGGACCTGGTGGCTCCCCACCTGCCGACGTGGGCCGCCCCGCCCGTCATGCTGCAGCCCCTCTCGGCCACCAGCCGGGCCATGAAGATCGGGATCACCTCCGACTCCCTCAACGACATGCAGCAGTCGATGATCGCCTACTGGACCATCCGCCAGCGGCTGCTGCGGGTGCCGGGCGTGGCCAACGTGCCCATCTGGGGCGAGCGCATCCAGATGCTGTCGGTGCGGGCCGACCCCGAGCGGATGGCGGCCCACAACGTCTCCCTGCAGACGGTGATGGAGACCACCGCCGATGCCCTCGACTCGGGCCTGCTCCAGTTCTCGGCCGGGAGCTACATCGGCAAGGGCGGGTTCTTCGAGAGCCCGAGCCAGCGGGTCAACGTCCGCCACAACCTGTCGATCACCACTGCCGACGACCTGGCCCAGGTGGCGATCCCCCGGGCCGAGGGGGAGCCGCCGCTGCGGCTGGCCGACGTGGCGACCGTCGTCACCGAGCACCCGCCGATGATCGGCGACGCCGTCATCAACGGGGGCCCCGGCCTGATGATGATCGTGGAGAAGCTGCCGTGGGCCAACACCCTCGACGTCACCAAGGGCGTGGAGGCGGCCATCGCGGCGATGGAGCCGGGCCTGCCCGGGCTCGAGATCGACACCACCATCTTCCGGCCGGCGACCTTCATCGAGACCTCGGTGAAGAACCTGAGCAACGCCCTGCTCCTGGGCTGCCTGCTCATGATCGTGATGCTCTTCCTCTTCCTCTACGAGTGGCGGGTGGCGCTGATCAGCATCGTCGCCATCCCCCTGTCGCTCATCGCCGGGGCCATGGTGCTCTCCTGGCGGGGCACGACCATCAACACCATGATCCTGGCCGGCTTCGCCATCGCCCTGGGCGACGTGGTCGACGACGCCATCATCGACATCGAGAACGTGGTCCGGCGGCTCCGGCAGCACCGACGGGAGGGGAACGGACGCTCGACCGCGGGGGTGATCCTGGGGGCGTCGCTCGAGGTGCGGGGGGCCATCGTCTACGCCACCCTCATCGAGGTCGTCGCCGTCGTGCCCATCTTCTTCCTCGAGGGGCTGTCGGGCTCGTTCTTCCGCCCGCTCGTCTTCTCCTACGCCATCGCCCTGCTCGTCTCCATGGCCGTGGCCCTCACCGTCACCCCCGCCCTGGCCCTGATCTTCCTGCACAAGGCGCCCCTGGAGCGCCGGGAGTCGCCGCTGGCGGTGTGGCTCCAGCGGGGCTACGGCTGGCTCCTGTCCCGGCTCATCTTCCGGCCCCGGGCCGCCTTCGCGTCGGTCGGCGTCCTCGCCCTGATCGCGCTCTCGGTCGTGCCCAACCTGGGCCAGTCGCTGCTCCCCGACTTCAAGGAGCGCGACTTCCTCATGCACTTCCTCACCAAGCCGGGCACGTCGCTGGGCGAGGAGGTCCGCATCACCACCGCGTCGGCCCACGAGCTCCAGGCCATCCCCGGCATCCGCAACTTCGGCGCCCACATCGGCCAGGCCTACCAGTCCGACGAGCCGGTTGGGCCCGAGTTCGGGGAGAACTGGGTCAGCGTCGACCCCAAGGCCGACTACGACGAGACGCGGGACGCCGTCCAAGGCGTGATGGACAGCTATCCGGGGCTCATCCGCGACGTACAGACCTATCTCAAGGAGAGGATCAGGGAGGTGCTAGCGGGATCCGCCCACCCCATCGTCATCCGGATCTTCGGGCCCGACCTGGAGGTTCTGCGGACCAAGGCCAAGGAGGTCAACGACGCCATCGCCGGTGTCCGGGGCATCGCCGACCTCCACGTGGAGCCCCAGACCGAGATCCCCCACGTCCAGGTCGAGGTCAACCTGGAGGCGGCCCAGCGCCACGGGCTGAAGCCAGGTGACGTGCGCCGGGCGGCGGCGGTGCTGGTGGCGGGGGAGGAGGTGGGCGACATCTTCCGCGACGGCAAGGCCTACGACGTGCCGGTGTGGAGCGCCCCCGAATCCCGGGACAGCCTGAACGACCTGCGCGAGCTCCGCATCGACACCCCCACCGGCGAACGGGTGCGCCTGGCCGACGTGGCGTCGATCGAGGTCAAACCGTCACCCAACGTGGTCAAGCACGAAGGCGTGGCCCGCAAGATCGACGTGGAGGCCGAGGTCGACGGGCGCGACCTGGGCTCGGTGGTGCGGGAGGTGGAGTCCGAGTTGGCCAAGATCGACTTCCCCGCCGAGTACCACGCCGAGATGCTGGGGGAGTATCAGGAGCGGCAGGCGGCCAACCGCAGGCTCGCCAGCCTCGGCATCTTCGCCGCCATCGCCATCCTCTTCCTCCTCCAGGCGTCGTTCGGCAGCTTCCGGCTGGCATTCCTCTCGTTCCTCACGCTCCCGATGGCGGTGGTGGGAGGGGCGCTGGCGGCCCATCTGGGCGGGGGGGTGATCTCCCTCGGCTCGATGGTGGGCTTCCTCACCGTCATCGGCATCGTGGCTCGCAACGGGATCATGCTGATCAGCCACTACCAGCACCTGGAGGACGTCGAGGGCCAGCCCTTCGGGCCCGACCTGGTGATCCGCGGCGCCCGGGAACGGGTGGTCCCGATCATGATGACGGTGCTGACCACGGGCCTGGTCCTCGTGCCCCTGATCGTGGCCGGGTCGATCCCGGGGCACGAGATCGAGCACCCCATGGCGGTGGTGATCTTCGGGGGACTGGTGGCCTCGACCCTGATCAACCTGTTCGTCGTGCCCTCCCTCTACCTCCGGTTCGCCAAGAGCCGCCGGCAGCTGGCGGGCGCTTGACTCGGCCCCCAGTGGGGAGGGTCGTTGTTGTACGGTCGCGGCGCGAGCGGGCGGAGGTTGAGGGATCAGCTGACCGCTCTGGCTGATCCCCGGCTGGAGGTGCTGCCGATGCGACGTTCGGGCCAAGGGTTCAGAGTGGACGGGGGCCGCCGGGCACCGGTGCCGACCCGTCGGGTACGGGACTGACCCGAGCCGTTCCCGAGGACGAACGCCATGGTCACGGACGAGACGACGACCGGCCACCCCGCCCCGGTCGCCGCCGGGCCGGGGCCTTCCGGACGCCCTGGCGGTCAGGGACCGCCCTCGATCGTCGCCCACGACGTGTTCATGATCTACAAGCGGGGGTCGGCGGAGACGGTCGCCCTCCGGGGGGCGTCGCTGGAGGTGGGGCAGGGCGAGTTCGTCAGCCTCATGGGCCCGTCCGGCAGCGGCAAGAGCAGCCTCCTGTCGATCCTGGCCGGACTCACCACCCCGTCGGCGGGCACGGTGACCGTCGAGGGCCAGGACCTGGCCGGGCTCGACGAGGGGGCGCGGGCCCGGTGGCGGGCGGAGCGGCTGGGCGTGGTGTTCCAGCGGGGGAACCTGATCCCGTTCCTGAGCGCGGCGGAGAACGTGGCCCTCGTCGCCCGCCGCACCGTGGGTCGCAACGAGGCCCGGGAGCGGGCCCGGGAGCTGCTCGGCCGCCTGGGGCTGGGGCCGCGGGCGGACCACCGACCCAGCCGGCTCTCCGGCGGTGAGGCGCAGCGGGCCGGCATCGCGGTGGCGCTGGCCAACCAACCCCGGCTGCTGCTGGGCGACGAGGTCACCGGCGAGCTCGACAGCGAGACGTCGGACCAGGTCATGGACCTGCTCGCCGAGTTCCAGCGGGAGCGGGGCCTCACCATGCTCCTCGTGACCCACAACCCCGCCATCGCGGCCCGAGCCGACCGCCGCCTGGCCGTGGCCGGCGGCGTTGTCGTGCCCCAATGACGGGGCCAATGAGGGGGACGGCGGACCGGCCGACGGCCAGGCCCGGCCGGCCATCGAGCTGCAGGGCGCGACGTGCCACTACAAGACCCCCGCGGGCGTGGTCCGGGCCGTCGACGGCATCGACCTGCGGATCGAGCCGGGTGAGTGCGTGGCCGTGATGGGCCCGAGCGGCTCGGGCAAGTCAACCCTCCTGGCCCTGCTGGGCGGGCTGGAGCGGGCGTCGTCGGGGACAGTCGAGGTCCTGGGCACCGACTGGTCGAGGCTCTCCAGCGAGGGCCGGGCCCGGTTCCGGCGGGAGAACATCGGGTTCGTCTTCCAGGACCTGGGCCTGCTCCCGTTCCTCACCGCGGCCGAGAACGTGGCCTTCGGAACCGGGCTGTCGGGCGCCTCGGCCACCCTCGACCCCCGCCAGGTGCTCGAGCACCTCGGGCTCACCACCCAGCTCGACCGGCTGCCCGACCAGCTCTCGGGGGGCGAGCGGGGCCGGGTGGCCATCGGGCGGGGGCTGGCCCACCGGCCTCGGCTGGTGCTGGGGGACGAGCCCACCGGCAGCCTCGACGCCGAGTCCTCGGAGCAGACCATCACCTACTTCCTCCGGGCCGTCCGGGGCCTGAAGGCGACCGCCGTCGTGGTCACCCACGACCCCGCGGTGGCGGCCCGCTTCGACCGCACCGTCCTCTTGCGGGACGGCCGCATCGCCACCCCACTCGTCGTCACCCCACCGGCGGCCAACCCACCTACAGGCAGGGGCTGATGCTCGGGTACGTCGCCCGGTCGCTTCAGCGCAATCCCAAGCGGGCGCTGGCCGCGGTCGCCGGAGTTGCCCTCGCCTTCGCCCTCTTCGCCGACGCCGCCTTCTTCGTCGACGGGTCCGGCCGCCAGATGACGCGCCGGGCCATCGCCCACGTGACGATCGACATGCAGGCGGGCGTCAACGAGTCCACTGCGTCCTCTCTGTCCCTGACCACGTCGATCAGCCCTCGCCCGCCGCTCGCCCCCGGGCTGGAGTCGGTCCTCACCCTGGTGGCGACCAACACCGGCTCGCTGCCCGCCAACGGGGTGGTGGTCGAGGCGCCCCTGCCGCCGCAGCTCGGCTACGTGCTCAACTCGACCCGGCGGGACGGCGCGGTGGTTCCCGACGTGTTGCCACCGGTGGAGCCGCCGCCCGAGGAGCCGCCGCCCGAGGGCACGCCTCCTCCTCCGCCGCCACCACCGCCCGCGCCGCCGCTCGAGGCCGGACTCACCATCGGCACCCTGGCGCCGGGCGCGGCGGCGACCATCACCTACCAGGCCACGGTCAAGGTGGCCGTGGCCACCGCCGCCGACGTCCTCGGCGCCTCGATCCGCAGCGCGGAGGAACCATCTCCGGCGTGCGCCAACGGCCCCACCTCCGTCAACCTGCCCGGCCTGGCGGAGACCGTGCGGGACGAGCCCGAGGTGCAGGCGGCCCAGCCGTTCGGACTGGCCGACCTGCCGGCGGGCTCGGTCGCCTCGGGCGAGACCGTGCTCAACGTGCCGGTGAAGGTGGTGGCGGTCAACCCCGACTACGCCCGCGACATCCCCCTCGTCGGGTTCCCGAGCGGCGAGTTCCTGCCCGGCACCGCCTTCCTCAGCCCCGCCGCGTCCCAGCGGCTGGGGGCGGCGGTCGGGGCGCCCCTCCGCCTGCGCATCCCGGGCACGCCCGAGACGTCGGCCCTCTCCCTGCCGGTGAGCGCCATCGCCGACCTGGCCGCCGCCGACCAGTGGTTCGCCAGCCGGGTGGAGGATTCCCGGGGCGACTTCGTGTCGGCACCCATGGTCGTCGGCGTCGACGTGGCCACGTTCCAGCAGCACGTGCTGCCCGCCATCCGGGTCGACATGGCCGCCCCCGTCCCCAGCGTGGCCGAGCCTCCGGTGCTGGAGGTCCACGCCCAGGTGCGGCGCGACTTGCTGTCGGAGAACCCCCGCCTGGCCCGGCGCACGACCACCGGCGTCCGCCGCACCATCGAGCGGGTGGCGCCCGGCGACCTGACGGTCATCGACAACCTCACCGGCGGCCTCGACAAGGCTCGGGTCGACAGCATCCTGGCCACCATCCTGTTCATGGCCCTCGGGCTGCCCGGCGCCCTCCTGGCCGGCTACCTGGCCTTCTACGGGGGAGGCCTCCTGGCCGAGTCGGAGCGGCGGGAGCGAGCCCTGCTGCGGGCCCGCGGCTTCGGGCCGGCCACCCTCACCCGGGCCGTGGCCTACCAGGCGGCGGGCATCGCCGTGCTGGGCAGCGCCATCGGCGTGGCCCTGGCCCTGGCCGCGGCGGCCGCCCTCTTCCCGGCCGACGTCGAGCCGGGGGACCCCACCTTCGCCATCGGTGTGGGAGTGGTGGTGGCGATCCTCACCACCGTCCTCGCCATCTACCGTCCCGCCCGGCGGGCGCTGCTGCGCGACGTCACCGAGGCCCGCCAGGCGGTCGTCGCCACCGAGCGCCCCGGCTGGCTGCGGATCCGCCTCGACCTGGTGCTGCTGGCGGTGGCCGCCGTGATCAGCCTCGCCTTCGTGGTCACCGGCGGGTTCAAGCCCAAGGCGTCGGCCCACGAGGACAGCCTGGCCCTGTCCTTCTACCTCCTGCTCGCCCCGTGGTGCCTGTGGCTGGGGGCGACCCTCCTGGTGGGCCGGGGGTTCTTCGCCCTCAGCCGGCGGCTGGCCGGGCCCACCACCACCGACTTCCGCCACCACCTGGTGCGACGCACCCTGCGCCGCAGCGTCACCCGCCGCCCGGGCATCGTGGCCGCGGGGCTGGTGACGGTGAGCCTGGCGGTGGCGTTCGGGGTGAGCCTGGCCGTGTTCGTGGCCACCTTCCACGCCCGCCAGGAGGTCGACGCCCGCTTCGCCGTCGGCTCCGACGTCCGGGTGACGGTCGGCGCCGGCCAGGTCCTCCCGCCCGACATCGACGCCCGGCTGCGGGTGCCGGGGGTGGTCGCGGTGAGCCCGGTGGCCCAGGTGCCCGACACCGTCCTCGGCTCGGAGAAGCTCCAGTTCGCGGCCATCGACCCCGAGACGTTCCCCGCCGTCGCCCCCCTGAGCTCGGGCTTCTTCACCGACACCAACGCGGCCGACGCCATGCAGGCGCTCGTCGACGACCCCCACGCGGTGCTGGTGGATTCGGAGACGGCCGACAGCTTCAACCTCGACGAGGGCGACGTCATGCGGCTGCTGATCCCCAGCCCCTCCCTCGGCGCACCGGTGCTGGTCAACCTCAAGGTGGCGGGCACCCTCATCCAGTTCCCCGGCTTCCCCACCGGCCTCGACTTCGTCGGCACCCTCGACACCTACCGCCAGGAGACCGGCGTGGGCAGCCCGTCGTACTACCTGCTGCGCACCGATGGCACCGAGGAGACCAACGAGCGGGTGTCGGCCGCGGTGACCTCCGCCCTGGGCACCGACGTCCCGGCCCGGATCTCCACCACCGCGGCGGCGGCCAACCCCGACCAGACCTCGATCGCCGGCCTCAGCCTCACCGGGCTGGGCCGGGTCGAGGGCTTCTACATGCTCCTGATCGCCAGCCTGGGGATCATCATCTTCGTGGCCATGCTCCTCGTGCAGCGCACCGGCGAGCGGGCCGTCATGCGGGCCCTCGGCCTGGCCCGGCGCCGGCTGCGGGCGGTGCTGCTGGGGGAGGCGGTGATCGTGGCCTCGGTCAGCACGGTGGCGGGCACGATCATCGGCGTGCCGATGGCCTACATGTTCATCCAGGTCCTGCGCCGGATCTTCGTCGTCCCGCCCCGGCTGTCGTACCCGCCCGCCCTCGCCCTCCTGCTCCTCGGGGTGGCGGTGGTCACCATCGCGGTCGCCGCCGCCATCGTGTCGGTCGCCGTTCGTCGCCTCCGGGTGGTGGAGTTCCTCCGCGCCGAGTAAGGGAGCCGAGCGAGCTCTCGGCTCCGTGCCGGTGGAGGCGCACGATCCTGAGTCGATCTCTCCCAGCACTGCGGCGCGCGGTGCTCGCCAGCGCCGAGGCGCGCCGTGCTCGTCGGCGCCAGCGCGAGCGTGTGCCGGCGCCGGTGAGGGCGCAGGCCCCGTGTTGATCCACGAGCGGGTGCCTCGCCCTGGGGGATGCTTCCGTCACGGCGGCGCCTCGGGCGGTGGCTCCCACGTCCAGGCTCCGGGGCGGCCGCCGATGACCCAGCCGTGGTGGGTCTTGAGGCGATGGTGGAACCGGCACGCCCGCACCAGGTTGTCGAGGGTGCTGGGACCGCCCTCGGCGAAGGGCACGACGTGGTCGATCTCCAGCCGGTCTCGGGAGTTGCAGCCGGGGATGACGCAGACGGGATCGCGGGCCTCGAGGGCGGTGCGCACGTGGGCGGGAATGGTGCGGCCGGCGTGGGCCACCGCCACGATGTCGACCCCCTTGGTCACCAGCACCTTGAGGATGCAGTCGGCGGCCAACGCCCGGGCGGTGGCGACCGGGATGGGCCCGACGCCGGCGATGTCACAGGTCTCGCCCCCCTCGGTGTGGCCCCGCACCAGGGCGGCGTGGTCGACGCGCACGTGGACCAGGGCCCCCGGCCCCTCGTGTCGCCGCCACCCCCCTCGGCCATCGCCACCAGGGCGTCGGCGGCGTAAGCCTCGAAGGGTTCCCGCCGCCCGTCGCTGCGGGCGGCGGCGAAGATGTTCCGGTGGTGTCGGTCGATGGCGGCCAGCACCTTGGCCCCGTCGTCGGGACACAGCCGGGCCTCGAGCCGCAGCGCCCCCTCGCCATCGCTCCAGTGGCGCAGGTAGCGATGAGCCCGGATCCGCTCATAGCCCGCCAGCGCGGCCGTACCCTCGGCCCGCAGCGCCCGGCAGCGCTCCTGCAACTCCGGCAGCGACGACGCCCTCGCCACCTCCACGAGATCCGCCTCGGCGCCCGGGGCAGACGCGGCGGCGGAGACGATCTCGCGGGTCTGGGCCGCCGACAGCGTCCCCGAACGCAGGGCCTCGGCGGTGGCCGGCAGGTCGTCGAGGCGGCGGGCTGTCTCCAGCGTCTCCACCGCCGAGCGCACCGACGAGCCGCAGGTGGCAGCCACGAAGTGGGCCGCCGAGCGCATCCCCCGGCGCTGCCAGGCCCGTGTCTCCTCCACCCGCCGTGCCGCCAATGCCTTGCCCGCCACTCCCAGCCGCTCGATCTCGTCGAACGTTTCCAGCGCCCGCACCGCCGCCTCGCCGTCGAGGCACCCGGGCTCGAAGCTGGCCACCACATCCCGCAGCGCCGAGGCGATCCCCGCCAACCCACCGCTTTCCCCGGCATCGGACATGTTCCCATGCTATCGAACATATGTTCGGCTTGTCAAGCCACTCGAACAAGTTCGATGCCGCTCGAGGTTGTTGCGGCCCTCGCAGCCTATGGCGAAAGATCCAGAAGCGCTCGGCGCCGTGGGAGGTCGACACCTGCTCGACGAATCGGCTCAGGTTGGAGAACGGCTCGAGCAGGGAGCGACGGCGCCCGGGGTGGCGGGACACCCGCGGTGCGCGTCGAGAGCTCGCCATCCAGGCGCCGAGTCACGTCCGTTGGGATCGACGAGCGCCGAGGGGAGCACGGTCGTCACGAGGGTGCCGTCGCGCCGGGCGCGGACGAGCCCGACGGCGTATCGTCCCCGTTCAGAGTGGCGGTCCGCTCGCGGTGACGCATTCCAGCCTGGTGGCCGAGGACCGATCAAGGTCGCGAGTGCGCCCGAACGGGCCTGATTAACACTACGGACGTAGTGGTAATCTGGACGGATGGCTGAGCCGCTTTTCGAGATCGTCGACCTCCACGTCTCGGTCGAGGGCACCGAGATCCTGAAGGGTGTCGACCTCACCGTCATGCCGGGCGAGGTGCACGCGCTGATGGGCCCCAACGGCTCGGGGAAGTCCACCCTAGCCAACACCCTGCTGGCCCACCCCGACTACGAGGTGACGTCCGGGAGCATCAAGTTCCGGGGCGACGACATCACCGACTGGGCCACCGACGTGCGGGGCAAGGCCGGTCTGTTCCTCGCCTTCCAGTACCCGGAGGAGATCCCGGGGGTGTCGGTGGTGCAGTTCCTGCGCCAGGCGCTGTCGGCCCGCAAGGGCATCGACCTGTCGGTGCTCGAGCTGCGGCTGTCGATCATGGAGTGGATGGCCCGCCTGGGCATCGACCCGTCCTTCGGCGACCGCTACCTCAACGAGGGCTTCTCCGGTGGTGAGAAGAAGCGCAACGAGGTCCTGCAGATGGCCATCCTCGAGCCCGAGTTCGCAGTGCTCGACGAGACCGACTCCGGGCTCGACATCGACGCCCTGAAGGTCGTCGCCAACGGTGTCGAGGAGGTGCGCAAGGACCGGCCCGAGCTGGGCGTCCTGCTCATCACCCACTACCAGCGCATCCTGCAGTACCTCGAGCCCGACGTGGTGCACATCCTGGTCGACGGCCGGATCGTGGCTCAGGGCGACGCCGACCTGGCCCACCGGCTGGAGCGAGAAGGCTACGACGCGTGGCGCACGGCCTAGGCACCCGCACGGTCAAGGACGACTTCCCGCTCCTCGACCAGGGTCCCGACCGGCGCCGCCTGGTCTACCTCGACTCCGCCGCCAGCTCCCAGAAGCCGCGGGCGGTGCTCGACGCCATGGACCACTACTACGAGAACAGCCACGCCAACGTCCACCGGGGTGTCTACCGGCTGGCCGAGGAGGCCACCGCCGCCTTCGAGGACGCCCGATCGAAGGTCGCCCGCTTCATCGGCGCCCCCTCCGCAGCGGGCGTGGTGTTCACCAAGAACGCCACCGAGGCCATCAACCTGGTGGCTCACAGCTACGGGCGCCACTGCCTGCCGGCGGGCCAGGCCATCCTGCTCACCGAGATGGAGCACCACGCCAACCTTGTCCCCTGGCTGATGCTGCGGGAGGAGAAGGGCGTCGAGCTGCGCTACCTGCCCGTCGCGGCCGACGGCACGCTGGTGCTCGACGACCTCGACCGCCTGCTCGACGGGGTGGGGCTGGTGAGCGTCACCGCCATGTCGAACGTCCTGGGCACGCTCAACCCCATCCGCCGGCTGTCCGACGCGGCCCACGCGGTGGGGGCGATCATGGTGGTCGACGGCTCGCAGTACGTCCCCCACCTGCCCACCGACGTGGGCGCCCTGGGCTGCGACCTGCTCGCCTTCACCGGCCACAAGATGTGCGGGCCGACCGGCATCGGCGTGCTGTGGGGCCGTGAGGACCTGCTCGACGCCATGCCCGCCTTCCTGGGCGGGGGCGAGATGATCGCCGACGTCCGCCTCGACGGGTGGAAGCCCAACGTCCTGCCCTGGAAGTTCGAAGCGGGCACGCCCCCCATCGCCGAGGCGGTGGGACTGGGGGCGGCCGTCGACTACCTCGCCGCCATGGGGATGGACACCGTGCGCCGGCACGAGGTGGAGCTCACCACCTACGCCCTGGCCACGCTGGCCGAGCGCCACGGCGACGACATCCGCGTCTTCGGACCGGCCGATCCCGAGGGCAGGGGCGGGGTGCTCTCCTTCGCCTACCGCGACATCCACCCCCACGACCTGTCCCAGGTCCTCGACGAGACCGGGGTCTGCATCCGCGCCGGGCACCACTGCGCCAAGCCCCTCATGCGCCGCATGGGCGTCAACTCCACCGCCCGGGCGTCGTTCTACGTCTACAACGACGAGTCCGATGTCGACGCCCTGTCCGAGGGCCTCCTGTCCGCCGCCAAGTTCTTCTCCTAGAGGCCACCGATGTCGCTCGAAGACCTGTACCGCGAGATCATCCTCGACCACTACCGCAACCCGCGGAACCGGGGTGACCTGCCCAGCCCGCCCGCCCTGCGGGTGGAGGGCTTCAACCCCCTGTGCGGCGACGAGGTCGTGCTCTACGTCGACATCGAGCCGGCGGAGGGCGACGACGCCGACCGGGTGGCCGACATCCGCATCTCGGGCCAGGGCTGCTCGATCAGCCAGTCGTCGGCCTCGATGATGTCGGCCGCGGTCAAGGGCCGCACCGCCCCCGAGGCCCGGGCCCTGATCCGGGCCTTCAAGGCCATGATGTCGATCCACGAGCACCGGCTCGACGGCGACGGTCACGAGGTGTCGGAGGCGGTCGCTCCCGACCCCGACGTGAAGCTGGGCGACCTCGAGGCCCTCCGGGGCGTGGTCAAGTTTCCCGTGAGGATCAAATGCGCGACCCTGTCGTGGAACACCCTGGTCCAGGCCCTGGACGATGCCCAAACCAATCGGTCGGCGCGGGCCGAATCGAGCACCACGCCGTCCAGCAACACCCCCTCCAGCAATGAAGCCCAAGGAGCATGATGCGCCGAGTCCTGTCCGTCCTCGCCGTGGTTGCCGCCACCGTCACCCTGGCCGCCTGCGGCGGTGACGACGACGACGCCGAGACGTCGACCGCCACCACCGTCGTGGTCGCCACCACCGTCGTCGGCCAGACACCCGTCTACACCGGTGACCCCAACTCGGCCTTCTGCACGATCGCCCGCTCGAACATCGAGCGCATCCAGTCCATCGGCGCCTCGTTCGTGGCCGGCGGCGGGGCCGAGCTCGATGACCTGCTGCGGGAGGCGGCGCCGGCCGTCCGCGACGCCGCCGAGGCCGCCCCCGACGCCATCAAGGGCGACGTCGAGGTGCTGGCCGATGGCTTCGACGATCTGCTGAAGAGCTCCGAGTCGGGCGCGATCGACACCAGCATCGCCCTCGACCCGAAGTTCCAGGCCGCGGCCCAGAACCTCACGATCTACGGTCGCCAGGTCTGCGGCATCACCTCCTAGGAGCTGAGGCCGGCTCGGGTTCGGCCTACTGTTCGACGCCGTGACGGTGCCAGATGAACGGTGAACGGATCCGATCGCTCCTCGCGGCCGGGGAGACCGTGCTCATGCCCGGCGTCTACGACGCCCTGTCGGCCCGGCTGGCCGCCGACGCCGGCTTTCCGGTGGCCTTCCTGTCCGGCTACGCCACGTCGGCCACCCTCCTCGGCCTGCCCGACTTCGGCTACCTGACCCAGGGGGAGATGGCCGACGTCGCCCGCCGAGTGTGCCGGGCCGCGCCCGAGATGGCGGTGATCGTCGACGCCGACACCGGCTACGGCAACGCCCTCAACACCCGGCGCACGGTGGAGCTGTTCGAGTCGGCCGGCGGGGCCGGCATCTTCCTCGAGGACCAGGTGTGGCCCAAGAAGTGCGGGCACATGGCCGGCAAGCGGGTCGTGCCCCGGGCCGACTGGCTCTCGAAGCTCGAGGCCGCCCTCGACGCCCGCACCCAGGGCCTGTTCGTGGTGGCCCGTACCGACGCCCGGGCCGCGGTCGGCCCCGGTGGAGGCGGTCTCGACGAGGCCATCGCCCGGGCCCAGGCGGCATGCGCCCTGGGCGTCGACGCCGTCTTCGTGGAGGCGCCCGAGTCGGTGGAGGAGATGCGGGCCATCGCCGACGCCACCCCGGGCGCGGTGCGGGTGGCGAACATGATCGAGGCCGGCCGTACGCCCCTGATGACCCCGTCCGAGCTGCACGAGCTGGGCTTCGACCTGATCGTGTCACCTCTGACCGGCCTCTTCGCCGCCGCCCGCTCGCTGGCCACTGCCTACGGCGTGCTGGCGGCCAAGGGATCGTTGCGCGACGACATGGACCTGCTCACCACCTTCGACGACTTCAACCGCGTCGTCCGCCTCGACGACCACTACGGGCTGGAGACCCGCTACCAGGCACCTGAGCCCCAGTGACGGTGGCATCGTGACGGGCGCGTGATCCCCGAAGTCCCGCCGCCCTCGCCGGCGATCCGACGCCGGGGGTTGCGGGGCCTCACGTCGCTCCAGCCCCTCCGCCACCGCAACTTCTCCCTCGTGTGGGCGGCCGCCCTCGTCTCCAACATCGGGTCGTGGGTGCAGACGGTCGCCGTCGGCGTCCTCGTCACCGATCTCACCGGCCAGGCCCGGTGGACGGGACTGGTGGCGGCCGCCGCCTTCCTGCCCCTCGGCCTCCTGTCGCCCGTGGGCGGGGCCCTGGCCGACCGCGTCGACCGCCGCCGGCTGCTGCTGCTCACCACCCTGGGCGAGACCGGCTTCGCGTGTGTCCTGGCCGCGCTGTCCGCCACCGGGCGGATCACTCCGGCCAACGTGACCCTGACTGTTCTGGGGATGGGCTGCACGGCCGCCCTCGGCTTTCCCGCCTACCAGGCCATCCTGCCCGACCTGGTCCCCCCCGACGAGCTGCTGGCCGCCACCTCCCTGTCGATGGCCCAGTACAACCTGGGCCGGGTGGTGGGCCCGGCCCTGGCCGGGGTGGTGCTGGCCGTGGGGTCGTACACCTTCGCCTTCGTGCTCAACGCGGTCTCGTTCGGCGCGGTGCTGCTGGCCATCGCCTTCGTTCGGGTCCCCCCACCGGCGGCGGACGGCGAGGGCGGCGGCTTGTGGCGGCGGATCGCCACCGGCGCCCGGGGGGCCTGGGCCGAGCCCGGTTGCCGGGCCGCCATCCTCGGCATCGCCACCGCCGCCCTCCTGCTGTCCCCGTTCATCGCCCTCATCCCGGCCGTTGCCTTCAAGCTGCTCGGTGAGGGGGAGGGGGCGACATCGGTGCTGATCACGGCCCAGGGGGTCGGGGCGGTGGCGGGGGCCCTGGCCCTTCCTGGCCTGGCCAACCGGTTCGGGCGGCGACGGGTGCTGATGGTGGATCTGATCGTGCTGCCGGCGCTGCTGGCGCTCTACTCGCAGGCCCGGTCGCTCCTGGTGGCGACGGTGGCCCTGGCCGCGGTGGGGGCGGCCTACATCGGCATCCTCTCGGGGCTGGGCACGGTGGTGCAGCTGCGGGCGCCGGCCGCCCTGCGGGGCCGGATCCTCAGCCTGTACATGGTGGCCCTGGGCGTCGTCTACCCCATCGGTTCCGTGATCCAAGGGGCGCTGGGCGATCGCATCGGCCTGCGGACGGTCACCGCCGGCTGTGCCGCGGTGTTCGTGGTGGTGATGCTGGCGGCCCGGGCCACCCGGCCGGACCTGGCGGCTGCCCTCGACGACCCGGCCTGACCCGTTCCGGCGAACGGCCAGTCGATACGATCCGGCCTTCCGGGTGCCCGGCACGCAGCGCGGCGGGCGGGACCCTCGGCAACTTCTTAGGGGAACCCGGTCTTGCGCAGCGACGGGTGCGCGACCTCAGGAGGAGCCCGGCGTGGCCCGCTGCGCCTCCTCCAGCAAGGCCACCTCGACGAGCCCGTGAAGCTCGCGGGCCTCCCGCAACGACGGGGCAACGGAAGTGGTCTCGACGTAGCCACACGCGGGGAGGGCGCTCAGGATGTGGAGCATGGCCCCCGCTCCCTGGTCGGGATCCCAGAGCAGTCGGCGCCGGCTCAAGGCCGCCACCGCCCGTGCGACTGTGAGGCCCGCCAGAGCGTCGGGGCGGAAGAGACGGCGGTGGACGTAGGCGATCGGTCGTCCCGAGCGCTCGAGGGTACCGGTGGGGCCGAGCCGGTCGCCCACGGCCGCCTCGACGTAGGTCATAACGTGGGTCGGCGCCAACTTCCGGACGTTGACCTCGGCCGCCAGCAGTCGTCCGTCCGGGTAGCCGACGAAGTCGACCCCGAACGTCCCGTGCACGCCTACCTTGGACAGCGCCTGCCCGATCCGGGCGACGACGGCGGCGATCTGGTCCCGGAACTGTTCGCGGCAGGGATACGTGCAGCCGAGGTAGTGGCCGTGCTCGACGGTCTGCTCGTGGGTGGCCCGCACGCTCACCGCGCCGGCCTTGTCGATGGTTCCCTGCCCACTGGGGGAGCTGGACGCCCCCGGAACGAACTCTTCCACGATCGCGCCGCCCTGCCGGATCTCCGACTCGAACCGCTCCCATGGCTGCATGATCGTCTCGACCGCCTCCGCCAGGCTCCCGGTACGGAGCAGCTCGGCACAGTCGATGACGACGTTGCCGAGGCCCGCCGACCAACCGACGTCGTCGAGCTTGACCACGACGGAGGTCGCGGGCGGAGTCGCCCGGGCCAGGCGGTTGGCCTCAGCCGTCACATCGTCCACCGAGAACTGGGCATCGAGGCGGCCCCGGAAGCTCGGGACCTGTGCCTCCGCGAACAGCCTCTTGCTCCCGGATTTGCTACCCCACCTACGAGCCAGCGTGAGCGGTCCCTCCTCCGCCTGGATTCCCAGCGCGGCTTCGAGTCGCTCCATCTCCGGCGACGCCGAGACATTGACGAGCACCGCCTCGTCCGCGCTGTCGACCTCGCCCCGGACCCGCTCCAGAAGCTCCCGATCCTCGACGATCAGCTCCGCCAATGGGCGGGCGTCCCGGGAGCGGGGCCAGAGCTGCACCAGGCGGGACCGAGCGGATCGCTCGTCGTCGGCATCGAACCCGAGCAGATCCCTGAAGTGGTAGGCCAGAATGTCCTCGGCGATGGGGGACGGCGTCACGAGCACGACCTTCGTCGCAGGACGGGCGAGCGCCCCGAGGTGGCACAGCGCACGCTCCACGAAATGCGGGACGTAGGGAAGCTCCCGCACGAGCCCCTCGCTGTAGGCCAGCGAGTAGGCGGCGACGTACACGACGGACGACGGCACCGCTCCGCTCGCAGTCCTACCCGGAGGAGCCGTCGGCGTGCCCCGGGCGCATCCTTGTCTGGGCGAGGACAGGAGTCCTGGCTTCGGCCCTCGTCTCGCCCGAGCCCACAGGTCTGGCCGACCGGCCCGGGTGATACAGCTCGTGCATGGGATGGCCCTGGCCCCGGAAGGCAGCCAGCACCGCCTGGGCGACACTGGGTGCCTGTGTGAAGCCGCCGGTGTTGTGGCCGCCGACGACCACCAGCACCCCTGTGGCGGCGGGAAGAACCTCGAGGACGCCGAGGCCGGTGGCCGTCCAGGGGCGGACGCAGAGGCGGCGGCTCGAAGCGAGCAGGCCGCTTTCGACCGCCGCCGCGTGGCCCCGGGGGAAGAAGGCGCGGACGTTCTCCTCCACCGCCGCGTAGAGCCTGTCGAGCTCGTCGGGAAGGATGTTGCCGGGACGCAAGCCGGTGTAGCCGTAGCCCGAGCCGTACACCAGCACATCGTCGCCGTGGGCATCGCGGGCCACCGTGACGTTGGCGTCCTCGGCCATGTGACCCTTGCGGGCCAGCTTGAGGGAGTTCTCCAGCTTCGGCTCGAGGTTCGGCAGGGTCATCCAGACCCCGAGGACGCCCTGGATGAGGCCGGCCGACGCGGTGCCGGCCAGGAGCTCCTGGCCGTACACGCCGGTGGAGAGCACGTAGTGGTCGGCCTCGACGACCCCCGAGTCCGTGGCCAGGCCCGCCACTCGCCCATCTCCACGGCGGCAGATCTCGCGGACGCTCGTTTCCCACGACATGATCGCCCCCGCGGCCTCGAGGACGTCGAGGAGCTTGGCCACGAAGTCGTGGATGTTCACGGTGAAACCGACGACCTCGATGCCACCGGCCACTAGGCCGCTGCCGCACGCGTCGGCCAAGGCCGGGTACCGCGCCCGATCGCGAGCGGTTCGAGCCTTTCCCGAAGAGCTCCGATGGTCTGGTGGCGGGCGACCGACCGCTCCAGATGGGCCGGGTCGGTGTAGAGCCGAAGGATCCCGTCCCGCAGCTCGACGCCGTCGAAGAGCTGGGGCATGTCGGCCCGAAGGCCCTTCCAGAGCCCTCGGCTCTCGGCGTTGAACGAGAAGATGTCCTGGTTGAAGGACCTGGCCAACCAGGGCGCCAGCCGCTGATGGACGTCGATCCACCCGCGCTCGTCGGGGCCGAGGCTGTCCTCGCTGCAGATGCGCCATCCGCAGCGCGACACGGGGTCGCGGAAGAGCTGTGCGGCGATCCCTGAGCCGTCCTGGTCGTTGTAGTTGTCGGCCTCGGTCAGGGTGAACATGCGGGCGTTGCCGCCCCCCCGTGTACAGCCGAAGCGACGCCAGTCGGCCGAGGAGCGGGGGTCGGGGCAGGCGTCGAGGATGCGCACGCGGAATCCGGCCCGGATCAGGCGGAGGGCGGTCGTCACCCCGACGATGCCCGCGCCCACCACGACCACCGATTCGCCCGGTCCGGGCGGGCGGGACCGTCTCGGCGGTCGGGCGGCCGGGCTTGGGGCGCACGTGACGTGGCGGTTGTAGAGCCGTTCGGCCTCGCGGAGCAGGTCGAGGTCGGCATTCGGGCCTCGGGCGAACACCCGGTGGATCGACACGCCCACCCGAGTGAGGGCCGGACGAGCCGTGCCGGCGGAAGCGCCGTCCTTGACGACGACGAAGCGACGGTTGTCCGGCATGAGCCGCCGCCAGGCCTCCATGTCCGCCGGCGCCAGCTCCTGCTCGGTGAGGATGGTGTCGGGGCGGTAGGTGGCAATGGCCGACCGCAGGGAGTGCCCGTTCTGTCCGGTCCGGTCGGCGAGCTCCGGTCGGTAGGAGCACTGGCGGCCGAGCAGGGTCGTTGCGCCGGCCGTCATCGGGTACGTGACGAGGATTCTCATGCCGCGATGTGCGGGCTAGCGCGGGGTTCCTTGACGGAGGTAGACGGGCCAACTCACTCGTCGTGCCCGTTCCGGGTCGCCCCAGGCCTCCCGGAACTCACCGGCGAGGACGTCCAGTGGATCGACGCCATGGGCCTCCCGGTACTTCAGCGCCGCCGACCAGGTTCGGAAGCCGCTGACGAGCTGGTCGAGCGTCCAGTCCATGTGCATGCGGAAGACGCGCCGGGGCAGCTCCTCGAAGGGGAAGGGGATGTCCTGGTAGGTGTGGTCGGCAAGCGTGCGCTTGGGCCAATACGGCCCCAGGAGCTCGACGTAGAGCCTCTCGATGACGAGGTTGACGTCGTCGTCGACCGACTCGAGTCCGTAGCACCAGATCGCGAGCACCCCGTCCGGCTTCAGGACCCGGCGCACCTCGTCGTAGAAGTCGTCGATCCGGAACCAGTGTGCGGCCTGCCCGGACGTGACCAGGTCGACCGAGCCCTCCTGCAACGTGGTCTGTTCGGCGGCCTCGACCCGGTACTGCACTCGGGGGTGGGGCCAGGCGTTGGCGATCTGGGCGGCGCTGGCATCGGTCGCGACGACCTCGTCGAAGTACTCGGCCAGGCGAACTGCGGCCTGCCCGCTCCCCGTCCCTGCGTCCCATGCCCTCCCGTGGCTCGGCGCGGCGGTCACGACGGTCTCGAACAGGACCTCCGGGTAGCTGGGCCGGCCTGCGCCGTAGCATTCGGCCAGCTCGGAGAAGTGGTCATCGAACCGAAGGGTCATCTCAACCGCCTTTGTTACTCAGAAGACCGACTTGCCGTTCCCGACCGTCGAGAAGGCTCTGCAATTGCGTGAGAGTTCCACGAACGAAGCGGGGGTGGACTCTCGCTGAGCCCAGGAAGCGGTCTGTCGCGGCTGCGACCGGTCGCGACATGGCACACTCCTCGAGCGTTCCCGCCCTCAACCCATTCGCCGGGTTGAGTTTCAGCTACCTTCGCACCCGGCCATCGTGAGGTCAAGCGCACTTCTGTGTGTCGCGGCATCAGGAGTGGCGCCTCCGTCGACGTGTCTCTCTGGTCGGCCCGGGTCGGTGGCGGTTGTCGCTTCCTCAGCCGGGACGGTAGGGAGGCGGGCGGTCGCCCGCGGCCGAGATCGGCCCCCGGCGGCCACGGGCCGGTTCCGCACGCTCACCAGGCCCACGCTGGCGACCCGGGCGACCCCCACCCGACCTCGCCGCCGCCCTCGAACCCGCGTCAGTGTTGGCCCGATGCGAAGCCCGACGCGAAGCGGCCCCGGCGCCGGGGACCGGGCCGGGGCCGATCGCTGTGACGGTGGTCAGGCGGCTTCGGGAGCCTCGATGCTCTCGACGGGGCTGTCCGCCGTGTGGCCGCCGCTCGTGATCTCGATGCGACGCTGGGCCCCCTCCACGATGGGGATCGTGACGGTGAGCACGCCGTTGTCGCAGTGGGCCTCGAGGGCGTCGAGGTCGACGCCGTCGCCCAGGTAGAGCTCGCAGGTGGAGGTGCCGTGGGGTCGCTCCGCCTTCAGCCACGTGATGCCCTCGCCGGCGGGGCGGGGACGGGGAGAGACGACCTTGAGCATCTTGTTCTCGACGGTCAGCTCCATGGCACCCAGCTCGACGCCGGGCACGTCGAAGGTGATGACCAGGTGGTTGTCCTGGCGGTAGGCGTCCATGGGCATGGTGGCCGGACGCGACCAGCTCTGCTTCAGCATTCGGTGATTCCTCTCAGGTTCTCGGGATGAGTCTACGTAAGAGTTAACACGAGTCGACTCAAGTTTCATCCCTTAAACCCTGTCAATGTTGCCCCCCGGCAAGGTTTCGGCTGGCTGGCCCGACCGGGTCAGTGGCGGTTGCGGCTGCCTCAACCGGGGCGGTGGGGGGGCAGGCCGTCGCCAGCGGCTGAGATCGGACGTCCTCCGGCGGCCGTCGCCACCCGGTTCCACCCGTCGCGGTCCCAGCCGGCGACGACGTCGAGCACGGCGCCGTCCGGGCCCACCAGCACCAGGCTGGGCACGCTCACCAGGCCGTAGGCGCCGGACACCCGGTAGGGCCGGGGCTCGCTCACGGTGGGCACCGTCTGGCCCCACCGGTCGCGGTAACCGGCGAGGGCGGGCGCCGGATCCTCGCCGATTCCGACCACCCGGGCCCCCGACTCGGCCATGGCCCGCACCATGGGCGCGGCCATCTGGCACACCGGGCAGGTGACCTTGAAGAAGGCGAGCACGGTGGGGCCGCCGGCGCCCCGCCAGGGGTCGGAAACCTGCTCGCCGGTGTCGATGTCGGGCAGGTTGAACGACGGCGCCCGGTCCCCCCGAACCAGCATGGCTGCAATGTAGGTGCCCCGTGGGGGTACTGTCGCCCGGCGATGGCCAAGAAGAAGGGACCGGGCAAGGGGCGGGGCCCCGCCACTCGCCCCCCGAGCCCCGCCAAGCGCACCACCATCCCCAAGCAGGCGCCCAAGCCGCCTGGTACCCCTCCCTCCGGCGCCGCCGCACCCGCCGGTCCCACGGCCCATCCGGATCGGCGCCCATCCGGCGTCCGCGAGGCAGTCCGCCCCGGCCAAGCAGCCTCCGGCCCAGCCGCTGGCGGCGGCGAAGCCGGCGCCTACGTCTCCGCCAGCCGCGGTCAAGTACTCGCCACCCAAGGCGGCCCCGACCGCGACCCCGTCAGGCAACGCCGACCCGTCGGGCAAAGCCGCCCCGTCAGGCAAGGCCGCCCCGTCAGGCAAGGCGGGCCCGTCAGGCAAGGCGGCCCCGGCAAACAAGCCCCCGTCGGGCAAGGCGGCGGCGGTTCCGCCGGCCAAGGGAAAGAACGGTCCGCCGGCCAAGACGGGGTCGGGTTCGACCAAGGCGCGCCGCCGGCCAAGGCCAGGCCCCGGGGCGGCCCCACCCGGGAGGAGCGGATCGCGGCGGCCGCCACCGCCCGCCGCCGGCAGTCGATCCGCAACAAGGCGCTTCTCGCGGCCGGCGTGGCCGCAGTCGTCCTCGTCGTGGCGTTCGTGCTCGTGTCCGACAGCAAGGAGCGCACCGAGGAGGCGTCCCAGTTCCAGACCGGCTCGTGCCGGTTCGACCGCCAGACCGACGACGACGCCGGGCAGGGCCGCAACCACGTGGCCAGCCCGACCTACGACATCGACCCCCCGGCGGGCGGCGACCACACGTCCGCCGCGGCCGGAGCGGGGATCTACACCTCCGACCGGGTGCCGTCCGACGGCCAGCTCGTCCACGCTCTGGAGCACGGCTTCGTCATCCTCTGGCACCGGCCCGATCTCGACGAGCCGCGCCTGACCCAGATCCGGGAGCTGGCCCAGACGCACCCGGGCGAGGTGCTCATGGTCCCCCGCCCCTCCCTGGAGACGCCGGTGGCGGCGACCGCCTGGCACGTTCGCCTCCTGTGCGGCGACATCGAGGTCGACACCCTCGAACGGTTCATCACCACGTTCGTCGACGAAGGGCCTGAGAAGGGCTTCGTCAAGAGGGATCAAGGGTGAGCCGGCCGGGCCCGTCACGTCTCCGCCCGCTGGCCGCCGCCGTTCTCGCCCTGGCCTCGGCCCTGGCCGCCTGCTCGTCGGGCTCGTCGGCCCAGACGGCCACCGCCCCGGCCACCACGACCTCCTCGAGCACGACATCGACCAGCACCAGCACGTCCACCACGTCGACCACCACCACCCTCCCCCCGGAGCCGGCTCTGCCCGGCCTGGGCGAGGGCGACGCCGGCGGGGCGGTGATGGCCCTCGAGCAGCGCCTGGCCGACCTCCACTACGACGTCGGCGACCTCGACGGGACCTTCGACAAGATCACCATGTACGCGGTGATGGCTTTCCAGAAGGTGAAGGGGCTCGAGCGCACGGGCCGAGCCACCGACGACGTGGTGGCGGCTCTGGCGTCCGATCCCGACACCCACGCCGCCCTCGCCCCCCAGGGTGGACCCAACCGGGTCGAGGTCGACCTCGGGCGCCAGGTGTTGTTCCTCTACCAGGGCGGGTCGCTCACCCGCATCCTCCCCGTCTCCACGGGGTCGGACGAGCGGTTCTGCTCGGAGGGCTACTGCCGGTACGCGGTCACGCCCCGCGGCGCCTACAAGGTGTACCGGGGCGGGTCGGGGTGGGAGTCGGGGCCCCTCGGCGACCTGTACAACCCGCTCTACTTCAACGGCGGGATCGCCTTCCACGGCGCCTACTCGGTGCCCGGGTACCCCGCCTCCCACGGCTGCGTGCGCATCCCCATGAACGCGGCCGAGTGGTTCCCCGAGACGGTGGGCGTGGGCTGGCCGGTGTTCGTGTCCAACGGCCCGGGGGACGAGATCGTGCCGCCCCAGCCCCCGGCGCCGCCGGAACCCGATCCCGCCACCCCCGCCCCGACCATCACCCTGCCGTCGGCCTTCCCTCAGCCGTAGGCCGAGCCCTAGGCGCTAGCCGCCGGCGTCCGGGGCGGCCTGGCCGTTGGTGGCCTGGCCGTAGCCGGCGTAGCCGGTGCGCTCCAGCTCCTCGGCCAGCTCGGGGCCGCCGGTGTCGACGATGCGACCCGCCCGCAGCACCGACACCACGTCGGGCTTGAGCTCCCGCAGCAGACGGCTGTAGTGGGTGATGACGAGGACGCCCACGCCCAACTCCTCGGTGATGGCCTCCACCCGGCGGCTGACGGCCCGCAGGGCGTCGACGTCGAGCCCCGAGTCGATCTCGTCGAGCACCGCGATCTTGGGCTCGAGGATCCCGAGCTGCAGGGTCTCGTTGCGCTTCTTCTCCCCGCCCGACAGGTCGACGTTGAGCGGCCGGTCGAGCAGCGCCGGCGGCAGCCCGATGCGTCCCGCCTCGGCCGCCACCCGCTCCCGGAGGTCGGACGTGTCGGCGCCGCGGGCATGGAGGGCGGCCGACATGGCGTCCTCCAGGGACACGCCCGGCACCTCGGTGGGGTACTGCATGGCGAGGAAGAGGCCCGCCTGGGCTCGCTTCCACACCGGCATCCCGACCAGCTCGACCCCGTCGAGGGTGATCGTCCCCTCGGTGACGAAGTAGCCGGCCTTGCCCATGATGACGTTGGCCAGGGTGGACTTGCCCGAGCCGTTGGGGCCCATGACGGCGTGGACCTGGCCGCTGGCCACCGACAGGCTGATGCCCCGCAGGATCTCCTGCCCTTCGATGCCGGCCTTCAGGCCGGTGACGCGCAACTCGCTCATCTGCGGGGCTCCTCGTGGCCGGCCAGCTCGACCACGACGTCGCCGTCGTCGACGTGGACCTTGTAGACCGGGATGGGGTTGATGGCCGGCAGCGACTGGGGCTGGCCGGTGACCAGGGAGAACGTGCTGCCGTGCTTCCAGCACTCGATCTCGCACTCGTCGGCCCACACCTCGCCCTCCGACAGGGAGAAGTCGGCGTGGCTGCACCGGTCGCCCACCGCGTAGAACTGGTCGCCCAGGCGGACGAGGGCGATGCGGTGCTTGCCGACGTCGAAGCGGCGAGCGGTGCCGGGCTTCATGTCGTCGACGGCGCAGAGCCGGACGGCGGTGACGGGTGTCATTGCGGCGGGCCCGCCTCGGCCGGGGCGTCGTCGCGGGAGGCGAGCCGGCGGGCCATGGCGGCCCGCAGCCCGGCCACCAGGGACGGGCTGGGCAGGCGGTCGAGGACCTCGCCGAGGAAGCCCAGGACGATGAGCCGCTCGGCCGCGATCGGCGGGATGCCCCGGCTCTCCATGTAGTAGAGCTGCTCCTCGTCGACCGGGCCCACGGCCGACGCGTGGCTGCACTTCACGTCGTCGGTGAGGATCTCGAGGTTGGGCACCGACTCGGCGCCCGCCCCCTCCGACAGCACCAGGTTGCGGTTGGTCTGGAAGGCGTTGGTGCCCCGGGCCTCGGGCTGCACCCGGATCATCCCCGAGTACACCGACCGGCCCCGGTCCTGCAGGGCGCCCTTGAACAGCAGGTCGCTGGTGGTGTTGGGCGCGATGTGGTCCTGGAGGGTGCGGAAGTCGTGCATGCGCTCGCCGTCGGTGAAGTAGACGGCGTTGAGCTCGGCCGATCCCCCCTTGCCGATCATGCGGGAGTCGGTGCGGACCCGGGCGTAGTCGCCGCCCAGGGCCACCACCGACGAGTAGAGGCTGGCGTCACGCCCTACCCGGCTGCTCTGGTAGCCGACCTGGGAGACACGGGGCCCGAGATCCTGGACGTTGAGGTAGCGCAGCCGGGCCGCGTCGGACACCTCGATCTGGACCATGGGGTCGACGAGGGCTCGGACGTCGGCCGACGCCTGGTGCTCGACGACCGTCACCTGGCTGTCCTCGCCCGCCCACAGCATCGTGCGGGGGAAGGC
Organism: uncultured Acidimicrobiia bacterium; assembly: GCA_963765955.1. Lineage (GTDB taxonomy): Bacteria > Actinomycetota > Acidimicrobiia > Acidimicrobiales > AC-14 > JAXDMK01. The sequence continues at coordinate 1,173,011 of CAVXYA010000002.1, read as the reverse complement.
GGCGATTCCGCTGCCATCGGCCCCGCTGCCATCGGCCCCGCTGCCATCGGGGCCCTCGCCGTCGAACCAGTGCAGGATCATCACCGGGTCGGGGACGTCGACGCCGGGGGGGACCCGGAGCATCGCCACCCCCAGCAGGAAGGCGGCGTTGAGGTCGGTGAAGGCGTCGACCTCGGTGTCGGCCGGCAGCCCTTCGCCGTCGGGAAGGTCGAGGGCGTCGCCCAGGATCACGCCCCGCGCCTCGAGGGCGGGGTCGAGCTCCCGGTGCACGACCCGGCCGTTGTGGACGATGAGCAGCCCCGAGCGGGCGCCGGACGCGGCCAGGACAGCCGCCACCGGGCCGGGGAGGGCGGAGGGGCGGCCGCCGTGGCCGTTGGCGCCCGACCCGGCCCCGTCGCCGGTGCCGGCGGGGACGTAGGCGTCGAGGTCGATCTCGGACACCCGGCTGTAGCGCCAGATCTCCTCCGACTCGGTGGGCAGGCTGGCGGCCACGAAACGCTCGGCGGCGGCGGTGCGGCGGGTGCGGAGCCAATCCGGGCCTTCCAGGGCGGCGGCGGCGTCCGGCGTAAGGCGACTCAAGGCAGGCTGTCTTTCTGAAGCTGGGTCGTGGTGCGGGCGGCGCGATGACGCGACAGCGCCGTCCCGGTCTTCATCCGATGCTAGCGGGCCGGCTGTGCCGGCCCGCCCACCTGGTCGCGGGCGCCCTCACCGTCGGATGCGCCCGCGTCGCCGTTGCCCCCGTCCCCACCGATCGGTGCGCTCACCGGGCCGCCGGGAAGCTCCTTGAGCTCGGCGATGCGAGGGGGGAGGGCCAGCGGGGGGCGGACCTCCCGCCCGGCAGCCTCGTTGACCAGGCGCCGGACCTCGTCGCCGTCGATCGTCTCGTTCTCGATGAGGGCGGCGGCCACCAGGTCGAGGCCGCCCCGATGCTCCCGCAGCAGGTCACGGCAGCGGTCCTCCTGCTCCCGCAGGATGCGCTCGACCTCCTCGTCGATCACCCGGGCGGTGTCCTCCGAGTAGTCCCGCTGGCGCATGAGGTCGTCGCCCAGGAACACCATCCCCTGGGAGCCCCAGGCCATGGGACCGATCTTGTCGCTCATGCCCCACTCCCGCACCATCTTGCCGGCCAGCTCGGTGCAGCCCACCAGGTCGTTGTTGGCGCCGGTGGAGGTGATTCCGTAGACGAGCTCCTCGGAGATGCGCCCGCCCAGGCGCACGACCAGCGAGTCCTGCAGGTAGGGGAGCTGGTAGATGTGGCGCTCCTCGATGGGCAGCTGCTGGGTGACGCCCAGGGCCATGCCCGAGGGCAGGATCGTCACCTTGTGCACGGGGTCGGCGTGCTCGAGCACGTAGGCGGCCACCGCGTGACCGCCCTCGTGGTAGGCGATGACCTGCTTCTCCTTGTCGGAGAGCGCCATCGACTCCCGCCGCTGGCCCATGAGCACCCGGTCGCGGGCCGACTCGAAGTCGAGCATGTGGATGTCCTTGTCGCCCCGGCGCACGGCGTGGAGGGCGGCCTCGTTGACCAGGTTGGCCAGGTCGGCGCCGCTCATGCCGGGCGTGCCCCGGGCGATGACCTCGAGGTCGACGTCGGGGGCCAGGCGCTTGTCCTTGCAGTGGACCTGCAGGATGGGCAGTCGCTCCTCGAGGTCGGGGAGGGGCACGACCACCTGGCGGTCGAAGCGGCCGGGGCGGAGGAGGGCCGGGTCGAGGATGTCGGGCCGGTTGGTGGCGGCCATCATCACCACGCCCTCGGTGGTGTCGAAGCCGTCCATCTCCGAGAGCATCTGGTTGAGGGTCTGCTCCCGCTCGTCGTGGCCCCCGCCCAGGCCGGCGCCCCGCTTGCGGCCGATGGAGTCGATCTCGTCGACGAAGATGATGCAGGGGGCCTGCTTGCGGGCCGTCTGGAACAGGTCGCGCACCCGGGCTGCGCCCACGCCGACGAACATCTCCATGAAGTCGGACCCGGTGATCGACATGAAGGGCACGCCCGCCTCACCGGCCACGGCCCGGGCGATGAGGGTCTTGCCCGTGCCCGGGGGGCCCACCAGCAGGACACCCTTGGGGATGCGGGCGCCGATGTCACGGAACTTCTGGGGCTGCTTCAGGAAGTCGACGACCTCGTTGATCTCCTGCTTGACGCCCTTGTAGCCGGCCACGTCGGCGAACGTCGTCTTCGGCTTCTCGGTGGTGTACACCTTCGCCCGCGACCGTCCGATGGACATGATCCCGGCCATCTGGCCCTGGGCCCGCTTGCCCATCCACCACCAGAACAGGATCAGCAGGCCGATCGGGAGCAGCCACACCAGCAGCGTGCCCACCAGGTTGGAGGTGGGGGGGATGAACTCGTACTTGACGCCCTTCTCCCGGAGGAGGGCGAGGTCGTCGTCGGGGATGATGGCGGGGGCGGTGGAGGTGAAGTCGATCTTGGTCTCGTCCTCGCCCGTGGGCCGGGCCACCTTGTACTTGCCCTTGATGCGCGACGTCTCGTTGGTGATCTTGACGCTCGCCACCTCGCCCGCCTCCACCCGCTGGCGGAAGGTGGAGTAGTCGATCTTGTCGGCGTCGGTGCGGTTGACGGCGGGGGCGGCGATGAGGGCGAGGAGGGCGACGACGATCAGGACCCACACGAGGGGCCGGGACCAGGTCGAACCGGGGACGGGCAGGCCCGACCCGGGCGGACGTTCCTTCTGCGCCCCTCGGGGATCGGGCGTGCCTTTCGCTTCGCGGCCCTTCGATTCGCGGCCCTTGTGGTCGCGGCCCTTCTGGTCGCGTCCTGACTGATCGCGGGTGGACGGGCTCACGCCGGCAATGCTACGCGTCGGCGGGCCCCAACCTGGTCCCGCCTCCGCCGCCGACCATCCCCGGATCCCCGGGACGGGCCGGGTAGCGTGGCCGGGATGCATCGCCCTCGCCTCTGCGCGCGGCCGGGCTGTGGGGAGGCGGCCACCGCCACCCTCAGCTTCCAGTACGTCTCCAGCACCGTCTGGCTCGACGATCTCGGCCCCAAGGAGCCCAGCGCCATCGATCTCTGCGGTCGCCACGCCGACCGCCTGGCCGCCCCCAAGGGCTGGACCGGCCACGATCGCCGGGCCTCCTCCCGGGCGCCCGCGGCACCGGCCGGCGGCGAAGGTGGGCGCGCCGGTGTTGGCCTGCCGGACGACCTGGCGGACGGCCTGGCGGACGGCCTCACCGCCGACGTCCGGGCCCAGGCCTCCTAGCCCCGGACGGGGCGCCAGCCTCGACAGCCGACGGCCCGCCGCTCGGCGTGGCGGCCGCCCGACCGCGGCCCGCTCGACGCCAGGACCCCCGACATCCGGCCGTAGGCTCGCCGTCCGATGGATCCCGACACCCCGGTCCCCGACGACGCCGAGGCCGGCACCCCGGTCCCCATCGAGCCCGGCACCGACCAGGCGGGCTCCCCGGTCCCCGACGAGGCCGAGGCCGCCACGCCGGGCCCAATCGACGCCGGCACCGACCACGGCGACGCGGCAGCGGTGCCCCGCTGGGGGCGTTACGTCGTCCTCGGCCTGGTGGCGGGCCTGCTGCTGTCGAGCGTCCTGGCCAGCGTGTGGCTGAGCATCAGCGGCGACGAGGAGCTCAGCATCGGCGGCAAGGCGTTCAGCCAGCTCGGGCTGTGGGCGGGGCTGGTGGGCGGCCCGGTGCTGGCCAGCCGGCGCAGGGGCTCGGGGAGCCTGGCCACCGACTTCGGGTGGCGGTTCCGGTGGGCCGACGTGGGCCTGGGCGCAGCCGCCGCGGTCGTGGCCGTTGTGGTGGTCGTGCCGGTGGTGGGTCTCCTGCTGCGTCCCCTCCTGGGTGCGCCCGACGTCTCCCAGCCGGTGAAGGACCTGGTCGACGAGGCCCGGGGCCCGGCGGTGGTGGGCCTCATCCTCATCGCCGCGGTCGGTGCTCCCCTCGTGGAGGAGCTGTTCTTCCGGGGTCTGCTCCTGCGGACGATCCAGCGGAGCCTGGGCACGGCGTGGGCGATCGCCGGATCGTCGGTCTTCTTCGGGCTGGCCCACCCCAACGACCTTCCCGCCAGTGGGCAGATCCTGGTGATGTCCGCCCTCGCCGCCCTGGCCGTGCTCCTGGCCACCCTGGTGGTGCGGACCGGTCGCCTGGGCCCGGCGATCGTCGCCCACGCCATCTTCAACGCCGTCAACCTGGCCATCGCCTTCACCGGCAGCTAGCGGGGAAGGGTCGATCGGGAGGGGCGGGCCCGTCGGCCTGGGCTCAGTCGAAGTCGAAGGGCGGCATGAAGGTGGTGGTCGTCTCCGGCTCGGGCTCGGGCGTGGTCGTCGTCGTGTCGTCGGGGGGCTCGGAGGTGGTGGTCGTCGGCTCCGGGTCGGGTGGGATGGTGGCGTCGGGCACCGGGTTGGGCGGAGGTTCGGGCGGCGCCTCGACGCCCTCCGGACCCGGACCCCGGCCCACCAGGATCACCGCCGTCCCCCGCCCGACCTGCTCGTAGAAGGAGGGGGCGGCGTACATGGGGATCCGGATGCACCCGTGCGACGCCGGGTAGGACGGCACCGACGGCGAGCCGTGGATGGCGATGCCCCCGTTGAAGTACATCGGCCACCAGAGCTCGCCGAGGGGGGCGATCTCCAGCCCCTCCGCCTTGCGGCCAATGTGGAACGATCCGGGCGGGGTCACCGCGATGTCACACTCGCCGTCGACGCAATACTCCTCGCCGTTGCCGCTCGATATCGGCAGGATGCGGGTGAGCGCGCCGCCGCTCCAGAAGATCAGGACCTGGCGGTTGAGGTCGATCTCCACCCGGGTGGACGGGCCGCCGGGCACCATCGGACCGGGCGGGCCGGCCGTCTCGAGGGCAGCCAGCACCTCGGCGTCGATCTCGCCCGTCCGGCTCAGACCCTCCATCTTCTGGAAGGCCATCACGGCGTAGCTGGTGCGTCCGCCGAAGTGGCCGTCGGGGGTGCCCACGTCGTAGCCCAGCTCGGCCAGTCGCTCCTGGACGGCCCTGACGTCGGCGGAGGGCTCGGGCGGGGCCTCGGCCTGGGCCTGCGCCTGAGGGGTGGCACTGATGGTGCTGGTGGGGGCGGTGGTCGGTGTCGTCGACGATGAGGTGGCGACTCTCTTCGTGGTCGTCGTCGGCTTCGCCGAGGTCCGCACCTCGGCCCCGCCCGCGGAGCAGCCGGCGAGCAGGGCGGTCAACGCCGAGCGCGCCGAAGACAGGCCGAGGCCGCCGCCATGTCCCCGTGCTCCCGCTCATCGTCCGCATTTGACCACTCACCGTGGCCCATCGTTCCACATTCTGCGCAATTGTCGCGGAAAGCGAGTCACTCAAGCGACGAGCGCATTGTGTCGATACCTCCATTGCCTTGGGAGGCACGAAAGCTAGGGGGGTCCGAGATGACATGCCTGTACTGCCGTTCGCGCGACGTGGTCGAGATCCGCATGCGGCTCCACGACGAGCAGGTGACCATGCACTCATGCCCGTCGTGCGAGCGTCGCTGGTGGGACCGCGGGGGCGAGAGCGTCGCTTTGCACTCCGTGCTCGACCTGGTCGCCACCCGCTGACGACCCGCTCCGAAGGGGCCCCACCTCGGTTGCTGTCACCTGCCGGGCGGGGAATGACAAGATACTGAGATGGCAGTGCAGCGGCGGCCGCCGCTTCGGGCGGCTCTCGACCGCGTGAGGACCGCCAACTTCAAGGTGCCCTCGCTCGAGGACCTGAAACTCAGGGCTCGGACCTTGCGGATGCCGACGTTCCGGGTGCCGACCGTCGACGAGCTTCGACTGCGGGCCAGCCAGGTGTCACCGGAGACGCTGCTCTCGATGGGGATCGTGGTCTCGGCCATGCTCTTCGTGTTCCTCCAGCTCCAGCCCTCGCTGCTGTTCGCCAACACCACCCCCGCCGGCGGCGACATGGGCGCCCACGTGTGGGGCCCGGACTACATGCGGGACCACCTCCTGCCCAACCTGCGCCTCACCGGGTGGGCACCGGACTGGTACGCCGGCTTCCCCGCCTACCACTTCTACTTCCCGCTGCCGGCGTTCGCGATCGTCGTGCTCGACGTCCTGCTGCCGTACGGCGTGGCCTTCAAGCTGATCACCGTGGCCGGCCTGATCACCCTGCCGCTGTGTGCCTACGCCTTCGGGCGGCTGGCCGGCATGAGGTTCCCGGGACCGGCGATGCTGTCGCTGGCGACCCTGCCGTTCCTCTTCGACCGGGGGTTCTCCATCTACGGGGGCAACATCGCCTCGACGCTGGCCGGCGAGTTCGCCTTCTCGATAAGCCTGTCGTTCGCCCTGCTCTTTCTCGGGGTGGTGGCGCGCGGCCTCGACACCGGCCGCAACCGGGCCCTGGCCGCCGTCCTGCTCGCCCTCACCGGCCTGAGCCACCTGCTCCCCACGATCTTCGCGGTGGTGGGAGCGGGCGTCCTGTGGTTGCTGCGGCCGGGCCGGGCCCGCCTGAAGTTCCTCCTCGGCATCATCGGTGCGGGGGCGCTCATCGCCGCCTTCTGGTCGTTCCCTTTCGGCATGCGCCTGGAGTACGCCAACAACATGGGCTGGGAGAAGATCACCCAGTACAGCAAGAACCTCTTCCCCCAGAACCTCACCTGGCTGTGGCTGTTGCTGGCGCCGGCGGGCGCCCTGTGCGCAGTGGCCCTGCGTCGCCGGGTAGGCCTGTTCCTCGTCGGCATGGCGGCCATCTCCGGTTCGCTGTTCGTGCTGGCCCCGGCCGGACGGCTCTGGAACGCCCGGGTCCTGCCGTTCTGGTTCCTCAGCCTCTACCTGCTGGCGGGCATGGCCGTGTCCGAGTTGGGTCCCGCCGTGGGGCGCCTCCTTGCCACCGATCCCGACCGGCCCCCGGCCTACGCCCGGTGGGTCACCCCGCTGGCCGCGGCCCTGGCGGTGTGGCTGTTCGTCGGCCTGCCCCTGGGCGTGCTGCCCAAGTGGATCCCCAAGCCGGCCACCACCGACGCCAGTTACATCGACGACTGGGCCAAGTGGAACTACTCGGGCTACGAGCGCAAGACGGCGTGGCCGGAGTACAAGAGCGTCGTCGACATGATGGACGACGTCGGCCGCACGCACGGGTGCGGGCGCACCCACTGGGAGTACGAGGGCAAGCAGGACCGTTTCGGCACCCCCATGGCCCTGATGCTGCTGCCCTTCTGGACCGACGGCTGCATCGGCTCCATGGAAGGCCTCTACTTCGAGTCGTCGGCCACCGTCCCCTACCACTTCATGAACGCGGCCGAGCTGTCCAAGGCCCCCTCCAACCCGCAGCGGGACCTGCCCTACACCAGCCTCGACGTGGCCAAGGGGGTGGAGCACCTCAAGATGATGGGCACCCGCTACTACCTGGCCTTCTCCCCGGAGGCGACGGCCCAGGCCGACCAGCACCCCGATCTCACCCTGGTGGGGGTGACGGGCGCCTGGAAGGCCTACGAGGTGAAGGGCTCGGAAATCGTCGCTCCCCTCGGCTTCCAGCCGGCGGTGATCACCGGCGGGGGCAAGGGCGAGCGGGAGTGGATGGCCGTCATGGCCGACTGGTACAACGACTTCGGCCGCCACGACGTCTTCCTGGCCGCGTCCGGCCCCAAGGCGTGGGAGCGGGTGGAGGTCGACGACGTCGATCTCCCGGCCGGCGAGCCCGCCTCCAGGATCATCGGGGCGAACGTGGAGGTCGAGCCGGCCGAGCGCCGGCCGCTCCCGCCGGTGCAGGTCAGCGGCATCCTCACCAGCGACAACCGCATCACCTTCGATGTCGACCGCACCGGGGTGCCGGTGCTGGTCAAGGCGTCCTACTTCCCCAACTGGAAGGTGTCGGGGGCGAGCGGCCCCTACCGGGTCTCGCCCAACCTCATGGTGGTGATCCCCGACTCGGAGCACGTGAGCCTCTACTACGGCCGCACCCCGGTCGACTACCTCGGCTGGATCCTCAGCCTCATCGGCATCGGCCTGGCGGTCACCTGGTGGCGCCGGGGCCCGGTCGACGTCGAGGACCCCGAGTACGACTACGACGACGACGGGGCCGGGTACGACGGGCCCCAGTACGACCGGGCCGAGTTCGAGGACGTCGTTGCCGATGGCGACCCCGGCGTCGACCCGCCCGGCCGACCGCGGTCACCGCCCGGTCACACCCGGCCGGGCGAGCCGCCTGTGGGCCCGCCGGTCAAGCCGCCGCCGGTTCGGGTATCGGACCGGGGTGGCTGAGACACCCGCTCCCGCCCGGCGGCACCCTTGACGATCGACGACCTCGGCGTCCACCCGCCCGCTCACCTCGACGCGCCCCCGGTCGAGGAGCGATCGACGCCGGCGGCCGTCGCTCCTCCGGCTCCGGCCGGCGGGTCCCACAGGCGACGGCGGGCGGTCACCGCCGCCACCGGCCTCGCCCTCCTCATCGGAGTGGTGGCCCGGTTCGTTGCCGTGTCGCCCCTCTGGCTGGACGAGGCCCTCACCGTCAACATCGCCCGCCTGCCGGTGGGGGATCTGCTCGAGGCCCTGCGCCACGACGGGGCCCCGCCCCTGTTCTACCTGCTCCTCCACTGGTGGACGGACCTGGTCGGCAGCGGCGACGTGGCGTCCCGGGCCCTGTCCGGGCTGCTGTCGGTGGCGTGCCTGCCGCTCATGTGGCTCGCCGGTCGCCGCCTGGTCGAGGGTGACCAGTCCGGATCGGACCAGCCCGGGGCCGACGAGCCGGGGGCCGACCTGCCGGGGACCGACGGGCCAGGGGCCGGCCTGCCGGGGGCCGGCCTGCCGGGGCCCGGCCTGCCGAAGACCGACCTGCCGGGGACCGACGGGGCGGGGGCCAGCGAGCCGGGGGCCAGCGGGATGGGCCGGGTGCGGTGGGTGCCATGGGCGGCGGTGCTGCTCCTGGCCTCGTCGCCGTTCGCCATCCGCTACGCGACCGAGGTCCGGATGTACTCGCTGGTCGTGCTGCTGGTGCTGGCCGGCTATCTCGCCCTCGACACTGTCCTTCGCCGCCGCTCCCTGACGGCGTCCGTGGTCCTGGCCGCGGTCACCGGACTCCTCCTCCTCACCCACTACTGGGCGTTCTACCTGGCCGCGGCGGTGGCCGCCCTGCTCGTGGTCCGGGCGAGGGACGCCGATCCCGCCCGCCGGGCCGGTGCCCGGCGGGCCCTGCCCGCCCTGGCCGGGGGGACGCTCCTGTTCCTTCCCTGGCTGCCCTCGTTCCTCGAGCAGATGACGGCGACGGGCACGCCCTGGGGAGGACCGCCCCGGCCCCGATCCGTGTTCGAGGTGGTGATGCAGTTCGCGTCCGGCCTGTCCGACACCGCCCTGCCCCTGGGCATCCTCCTCTACGCCCTCGTCGCCCTGGGCCTGTTCGGCGCCGTCGCCGCGCCCGACCGGGCCGGGCGCAGGCTGGTCGTCCTCGACCTCCGCGGTCGCCCGCCGGGACGGATGCTGGCCGCCGCCGCCGGGCTCACCGTCGTCCTGGCGATCGTCGTCGGACGGATCGCCGGGTCCGCCTTCGCCATCCGCTACGCGGCGGTGGTGCTCCCGGTGGTGCTCCTGTTGGCCGCCCTCGGCACGTCCACCCTGGTCGGGACGGGCGCCGGCCCTACGGTCCTGGCCGTTGCCGTCGTGCTCGGCTTCGTCACCGCCATCCCCCATATGGCCGGCGACCGCACCTCGGCGGGACGGGTGGCGGCCGCCCTCCGGGCCGACGCCCGACCGGGCGACGTGGTCGCCTACTGCCCCGACCAGCTAGGGCCGGCGGTCAGCAGGCTCCTCGACGAAGGGACTGCGCCGGGGCTGGTGCAGGTCGCCTTCCCCCGTGGCCACGGGCCCGAGCTGATCGACTGGGTCGGGTACAAGGAGGCCAACCAGGCCGCCGCCACTGCCCCGTTCGCCCGCATGCTCCTCGATCGGGCCGGGCCCGACCGGTCGGTCTGGGTGGTGTGGGCGCCCGGCTACCGCACCTTCGGCACCAAGTGCCAGGGCCTGCTCTCCGATCTGCGCCAGGCGCGGCCCGGCGAGCGACGGGCCGTCAGCGTGTCGACGAACACGTTCGAGCGGCCCGGTCTGGTGCAGTTTCCGCCCGGGTAGCCTGCGGCCCGTGGCGAACAACGAACTCGATGTCGTGATCATCGGCGCCGGCCCGGCCGGGCTGACCGCCGCCTGGCAGCTGGCCAAGCAGGGCCTCACGTCCACCGTGCTCGAGGGCGACTCGGTGGTGGGGGGTATCGCCCGCACCGCCGAGCGGGACGGGTGGCGCTTCGACATCGGCGGCCATCGCTTCTTCACCAAGGTCCAGGCAGTGGAGGACGTGTGGCACGAGATCCTGAACGACGACGAGTTCCTCCTCCGGCCCCGGATGAGCCGGATCTACTACGACGGCAAGTTCTTCGATTACCCGCTCAAGCCCATGAACGCGCTCAAGAACCTGGGCCTGGTCGAGGCGGCGCGGTGCGTGGCGTCCTACGGCTGGGCCCGGGTGCGGCCGCCCAAGGACCAGACCAACTTCGAGGGCTGGACCACGTCGCGCTTCGGCAAGCGCCTCTACTCGATCTTCTTCAAGACCTACACCGAGAAGCTCTGGGGCGTGCCCGCCACGACGATCCAGGCCGACTGGGCCGCCCAGCGCATCAAGAACCTGTCGCTGATGAAGGCGGTCACCAACGCCATCCTGCCCAAGCGCAACCAGAAGGAGATCACCAGCCTCATCGAGGAGTTCCAGTACCCCAAGTACGGGCCCGGCATGATGTGGGAACGGGCCCGGGAGCTGGTCGAGGCCCGGGGCACCAAGGTGATCATGGAGACGCCGGTGACGGCCGTCCACCACGAAGCTGGCAAGGCGGTGGCGGTGTCGACGCCCGCCGGCCGCTACCCGGCCAGCCACGTGATCTCGTCGATGCCGATAAGCACCCTCCTCAAGATCATGGACCCACCCCCGCCGGCGGAGGTGCTCGCCGCGGCCAACGGGCTCGGCTACCGCGACTTCCTCACCATCGCCCTGGTCGTGCCCGAGTCGGCCGGCTTCCCCGACAACTGGATCTACGTGCACTCGCCCGACGTGCGCCTCGGGCGCATCCAGAACTTCGGGTCGTGGTCGCCCTACCTGGTCAAGCAGGGCCGCACGTGCCTGGGCCTGGAGTACTTCGTCTTCGAGGGCGACGACCTGTGGACCATGGCCGACGCCGACCTGGTGGAGCTGGGCAAGCGCGAGCTGCACGTCCTGGGCCTGCTGGCCGACCCGTCCAAGGTGGAGGCGGGCTACGTCGTGCGGATGCCCAAGGCGTACCCGATGTACGACGCCGACTACAAGGCCAACGTGGGCGTCCTGCGGACGTGGCTGGCGGAGAACACGCCCAACGTGTTCCCCGTGGGCCGCAACGGGATGCACAAGTACAACAACCAGGACCACTCCATGCTCACCGCCATGCTGTCGGTGGAGAACATCCTGGGGGCCGACCCGCCCCACGACATCTGGACCGTCAACGTCGAGGCCAAGTACCACGAGGAGAAGGCCAAAGTTTCGCCCTCGGCGGCTGCGCCGCCTCCGGCGAGTTAGGCGGAGCTCCGGCGGCCGGCGGAGCCGTCCGCCTCCGCGTTCTTTTCGGGGCGAGCTTCGCTCGCCGGGGCCGCCAGCCGAAGGGGCCGCCTCCGGCGGCGGGAGCGTCCGGCTGCGTGCGACAGTTCGTACGGTGATCCGGCTGGCGGAGTCTTGTCTGGTGGTGCTGGTGGGGCCGTCGGGGAGCGGCAAGTCGACGTGGGCGGCCGAGTGGTTCCCGGGGCGGGTGGTGGCCGCCGACCACCTGCGGGCCCTGGTGGGGGAGGGCGAGCACGACCAGCGGGCGGGCACCGACGCCTTCGCCGTCCTCGACCTCGTCCTCGAGAGCCGGCTGCAGCGGGGGCTGCTCACTGTCGTCGACACCCTCGGCCTCGATCGTGACCGCCGCCGGGGCTATGTCACCCTCGCCCGCCGCCACCACGTTCCGGTGGTGGCGGTGGCCTTCGACCTCCCCGCGGCCGAGTGCCGGGCCCGGAACGCGGCCCGCGCTGGCCGGCCGGTGCCGGCCAAGGTCCTCGCCGGCCAGCTCGCCCGCTGGCCGGCAGTCCTTGAGGAGCTGGCCGACGACGGCTTCGACGCCGTCCACCCCACGGGCCCGGTCCGGATCGTCGACCGCCAGCTGGTGGACGCCCCCGCCGCCGCTCGGCGCCAACAGGAGGACCCCGTGCCCCTCGAGTTCGGACTCCAGATCGCCACCTTCCAGGGGCCGGGCGGGGCGGGGGCCATCGGTCCCCGCCTGGCCGCCGTCGCCCGGGCGGCGGAAGACGCCGGCTTCACCAGCCTGTGGGTGATGGACCATTTCGTCCAGATCCCGCAGGTGGGCCGCCACTGGGACGAGATGCTCGACAGCTGGACAACCCTCGGCTTCCTCGCCGGCCACACGACGACGGCCACCCTCGGCACCCTCGTCACCGGCGTCACCTACCGCAACGTGGCCCACCTGGCCAAGATCACGGCCACGCTCGACGTCCTGTCCGGCGGACGGGCGGTGTGCGGCCTGGGTGCGGCCTGGTTCGAGCGCGAGCACAAGGCCTACGGTTTCGAGTTCCCCCCCGTCCGCCAGCGCTTCCGCCTGCTGGAGGACGCCCTCCGGCTCCTGCCGCTCATGTGGGGCCCGGGGGCGCCGGCGTTCGAGGGCTCGGTGATCTCGGTGCCGGAGGCCATCTGCTACCCCCGGCCGATCCAGGAGCGGATCCCGGTCCTGGTCGGAGGCGGGGGCGAGAAGCGCACTCTGCGGCTGGTCGCTCGGTACGCCGACGCCTGCAACCTGTTCGGCGACCCGGCCGTGGTCCGCCACAAGCTGGAGGTGCTGCACGGCCACTGCGCCGCCGTGGGGCGGGACCCGGCCGACGTGCGGGTCACCCACCTCTCGTCGGCCTGCGTCTCCGACGAGGCGCCCGAGAAGGTGCCGGTCAGGGCCGTCGTTGGCACGGCGGAGGAGCACATCGGGCGCTACCGGGAGCTGGCCGAGGCCGGGGTCCAGACCGCCATGGTGCGCCTCACCGAGCCCGACGGGACCGGTTTCGACGCGGGCACGGTGGAGAGGTTCGGCGAGGTCGTCGCCGCCTTCGCTTCCGGCCCGTCAGGCGCTTCCGGGTTTCGGGCGGCCCTCCCGCCACAGGACCAGGCGGAGGCGGGCCAGGCCAACGATCGAGCGGGGTATGCGGCGGGCGATCGAGGTCCGTGACGGGCGGGTCTCCTCCACCACCACCGGCAGCTCGGCGACCCGCATCCCGGCCCGCTCGGCCCGGATGACCAGCTCGGTGTCGAACAGGTCGGTGCCGAACCGCGACCCCTGGACCAGGGCGACCACGTCGTCGCGGCGGAGCACCTTCATCCCGTGGGTGTCCGACACCTTCAGCCCGAAGCCGGCGTGCAGGACGGTGCTGAACACCCACGTCACGAACTGCCGCGACCGGGCCCGGCCGTCGACCGCCCCCACCCCCCGCTTGCTCCCGACGACGATCGACGGGCCGTCCGGCTTGTCGAGGACCTCGAGGGCATGGGCGAGGAAGCCCAGGTCGTAGTAGTCGACGTCGAAGATCGCCACCGCCCGGCCCTCAGCCACGAGGAAGCCCTGGCGCAGGGCGTTGCCGTAGTCGGCGTGCTCGAGGGAGAGGGAGCGGACCTCGGGGTACTCGCCCGCCAGCTTGGTCGCCACCGCCGCGGTGCTGTCGGTGGACCCGTTCTCCACGACGACGATCTCGAAGGCGTCGCCCAGGCCGCGGAGGCCCTCGACCACCTCACCGACCGCAGCGGCGAGGAAGGCCTCCTCGTCGTGAGCGGGCATCACCACCGAGATCACCGGCCTCATCCTGCCCCACTACTGTGGCGACCATGGGCGGCGGGCGAACACGAGGACCGGAGACGTTGGATCTGTCCCAGATCTTCAAGGCATACGACATTCGCGGGGTGGTGCCCGACGAGCTCGACGCGTCCATTGCCCGGGCCGTGGGGGCCGCCTTCGCCCGCTTTACGGGCGCCTCCCGCGTCCTCATGGGGCGCGACATGCGGGCGTCCGGGGTCGAGCTCTCGGCCGCCTTCGCCGAGGGGGCGACGGGCGAGGGGGCCGATGTCGTCGACCTCGGCCTCATCTCCACCGACCTCATCTACTACGCCGCCGGCAGCCGCGACGCCCCCGGGGCCATGCTCACCGCCTCCCACAACCCGGCCAAGTACAACGGCATCAAGCTGTGCCTCCCAGGAGCCAAGCCGGTGGGCCAGGACACCGGCCTCCAGGACATCCAGAAGATGGTGGAGGAGGGCCTGGAGCCCCAGCCGGGGACGGCGGCCGGCAGTGTGAGCTCGCTCGACCTGCTGGGCGAGTTCGGCGACCACGTGCGGTCGTTCGTCGACCGGTCGGTGCTGCGGCCGCTCAAGGTGGTGGCCGACGCCGGCAACGGCATGGGCGGACTGGTCGCCCCCGAGGTGTTCAAGGGCCTGCCGTTCGACGTCGAGCTGATGTACGCCGATCTCGACGGCACCTTCCCCAACCACCCGCCCGACCCCATCCAGCCCGAGAACCTCAAGGACCTGCAGGCCCGGGTGCTCGAGGTGGGAGCCGACGTCGGCCTGGCGTTCGACGGCGACGCCGACCGGGTGTTCCTCGTCGACGACAAGGCCCAGCCCATGTCGGGGTCGACCACCACGGCGATGGTGGCCGTGGCGCTGCTCGAGAAGCACCCCGGCGGCACCATCCTCTACAACCTGATCTGCTCCAAGGCCGTCCCCGAGGTGGTCACCGAGCACGGTGGCACCCCGGTGCGCACCCGGGTCGGCCACTCCTTCATCAAGTCGGTGATGGCCGAGACGGGCGCCATCTTCGGCGGCGAGCACAGCGGCCACTACTACTTCGCCGACAACTTCCGGGCCGACTCCGGCATCATCGCCGCCCTGGTCGTCCTCGAGCTGCTTTCGAAGTCCGACCAGCCGCTGTCGGAGCTGCGCCAGCCGTTCGAGCGCTACGCCGCCTCGGGCGAGATCAACGTCACCGTCGACGATCCCCAGTCGGTGATCGAGCGGGTGGCGGAGGCCTACGGGGACGCCGACCAGGAGCGGGTCGACGGTCTCACCGTCGACCTCGGCGACTGGTGGTTCAACCTGCGGGCGTCCAACACCGAGCCCGTCCTCCGGCTCAACCTGGAGTCCGCCGACCCCGAGTCGTGCCGGACCCACGTGGCCGAGGTGCGCGACCTGATGACCGGCAGCTCCGTTTCTGGAAAGGCATGACGTCCATGGCGCTCGACCCCCGGCTGCTGGAGATCCTGGCCTGTCCCGACGACCGGGGCCCGCTTCTCTACTTCGCCGACGAGGACTCCCTCTACAACCCCCGCACCCACCGCCGGTACGCGGTCCGGGACGGCATCCCGATCATGCTCATCGACGAGGCCGAGTCGGTCGACGACGCCGAGCACGACCGCCTGCTGGCCAAAGCCGAGGCCGACGGCATCCGGCCTACATTCGAGCAGTGACCGCCACCGCCCACCCTCCCATCGGTCGCACCCCCCTCGACACCCAAGGCATCCTCGAGTCCACCCTGGGCCTGCCCGAGCAGATCGTCGACGCCATGGCCGCCGGCCACGGCCTCGAGGGCCTGCCCGACCACGACAACGTGGAGAACGTCGTGGTTCTGGGCATGGGTGGCAGCGCCGTCGCCGGCGACATCCTGGTCAACGTGGCCGGGCCCTTCCTGCCGGTGCCCGTGCTCACGTTCCGCAGCTACAACGTCCCCGCCTTCGTGGGCGAGGGGTCGCTGGTGTTCGCGGTCTCGTTCTCGGGCGACACCGAGGAGACGGTGGAGGCGGTCACCGAGGCCGCCCTGGCCGGGGCCCGGGTGGTCGCCATCACGTCCGGTGGCGAGCTGGCCCGCCTGGCCGAGGCCTGGGAGGTGCCCGTCGTGCGCATCCCGCCCGGGATCCCCCAGCCCCGCACCGGGCTGGGCGCCCTGGCCATCCCGGCCATGGCCGTGCTGGAGGACATCGGCCTGTTCCCGGGAGCCACCGCGTGGGTCCACGCCGCCGTCGAGCAGCTCAAGGTCCGCCGCGACCAGCTGGTCAAGCCGGGCAACCGGGCCGAGACCCTGGCCCGGTCGATCGGGCGCACCATGCCGGTCATGTACGGCGGAGGCGGGCTGGGCGCGGTCGCCGCCTACCGCTGGAAGACCAGCATGAACGAGAACGCCAAGATCCCCGCCTTCTGGAACGCCCACCCCGAGCTGTGCCACAACGAGGTATCGGGATGGGGCCAGCACGGCGACGTCACCCGCCAGGTCATCACCCTGGTCGGGCTGCGCCACGACTTCGAGCACCCGCAGGTCATGCACCGCTTCGAGCTCACCTACCGGCTCCTCGACGAGGTCGTGGCCGGCATCGAGGAGGTCACCGCCGAGGGCGAGGGCGAGCTGGCCCAGCTCCTCGACCTCATCCTGGTGGGCGACGTCACGTCGATCCAGCTGGCCCTGCAGGAAGGCGTCGACCCCGGGCCCATCCCCGCCCAGGACCAGATCAAGAACGCGCTGGCCACCTCGGCCGGCGAACGCCCTCAAGAAGAAAGCAGCCCCCAATGACCGACCAGAACCCCACCCCGGCCGGCGATTTCGCCGACGCCTCCCTGGCCGAGCTCGGCCGCCAGCGCATCGCGTGGGCCGACAGCCACATGCCGGTGCTGGCCAGCATCCGGGCCCGGTTCGAGAAGGAGCGCCCGCTGGAGGGCGTCACCATCGCCTGCTGCCTCCACATCACCACCGAGACGGCCAACCTCCTGCGCACGCTGAAGGCGGGCGGGGCCACCGTGGTTGCGTCCGCCTCGAACCCCCTGTCCACCCAGGACGACGTGGCCGCCTCCCTGGCCATCGACGACGGCATCCCCACCTACGCCATCAAGGGCGAGGACACCGAGACCTACTTCCGCCACCTCGACGCCATCCTCGACGCCCACCCCCAGGTCACCATGGACGACGGTTGCGACCTCGTGTCCCGCCTGCACCGGGAGCGTCCCGACCAGGTGGGCGAGGTCATCGCCGGCACCGAGGAGACGACCACCGGCGTCATCCGGCTGCGGGCCATGGAGGTCGACGGGGCCCTCAAGTTCCCGATCGTGGCCGTCAACGACGCCAACACCAAGCACATGTTCGACAACCGCTACGGCACCGGCCAGTCCACCCTCGACGGGATCATCCGGGCCACCAACGTGCTGCTGGCGGGCAAGACGATCGTGGTCGCCGGCTACGGCTACTGCGGCAAGGGCGTGTCCAGCAGGGCGTCGGGCATGGGCGGGCACGTCATCGTCTGCGAGGTCGACCCCCTGCGGGCCCTCGAGGCGACGATGGACGGGTTCCGGGTCATGCCGATGGCCGAGGCCGCCCGTGAGGGCGACATC
Organism: uncultured Acidimicrobiia bacterium; assembly: GCA_963765955.1. Classification (GTDB taxonomy): domain Bacteria; phylum Actinomycetota; class Acidimicrobiia; order Acidimicrobiales; family AC-14; genus JAXDMK01. The sequence continues at coordinate 1,155,625 of CAVXYA010000002.1, read as the reverse complement.
TTCATCACCGTCACCGGCGACCGCGACGTGCTGCGCCGGGAGCACTTCGAGGTCATGAAGGACGGGGCCATCCTGGCCAACTCGGGCCACTTCGACATCGAGATCGACCTCAACGCCCTGGCCGAGATGGCCGAGGCCGCCGGCGGACGGCAGGCGGCCCGGCCGTCGGTCGAGGCGTTCGACCTGGGCGGCCGCCGGCTGCTGGTGGTGGCCGAGGGCCGGCTGGTCAACCTGGGGGCGGCCGAGGGCCACCCGGCGGCGGTGATGGACATGAGCTTCGCCAACCAGGCCCTGTGCGCGGAGTGGGTGCTGGCCCAGCGAGGCGAGCTGGAGACGAGGGTCTACGACGTCCCGCCCGCCATCGACGAGGAGGTCGCCCGCCTCAAGCTCGACACCATGGGCATCACCATCGACGTCCTCACCCCCGAGCAGCAGGAGTACCTCACCTCCTGGACGGTGGGCACGTAGTTTCTGCCGCTGCCAAACGCCCGACCGTGATGCTTGGTGATCGGTAGGCGCGCGCCGAGGTTCGGAAACTTCGATCGGGCACGGCGATGAAGCAGGGCCAGTTCCACGACGCGGCGGCGGTGCTCGGGGACATGTTGCCGCCGGGGCCTCACTGGGACGACCTCTCGTGTCGGTGGGCCAGCATCGGCGTGATCTTTGCCGACTTTCGCCATCCCCGCCGGGCGACAACCGACCTCCATTCCCACGCCTGGGGTATCGTCTCCGCACTGGGAGGTGGCGCGGAGGTCGGCGATGGCGGAAGTCACGGGCACGCCATGCGTGAAGGACCATTCTGAAACTACGCGTCGGTGGCCACGATGGTTGACGACCGTCGCCCGCAGGTTGGACCGGTGGCCCCCCCTGACCGTTGCGCTCATCGCCCTCGGCATCACCCTGCTTGTGGTCGGCTTCACCGCGTTCGGCGTGATCGACAAGCAGCTCCAGGCGATGCACCCGCCCGGCCAGACCGGCGAACCCATGCACAAGACCGTCGGGGGGCCGACGATCCGGGACGCGGTCCACGGGTGGCGACAGTTCTGGCTGCCGGTCGACCTAGAGCAGCGGGCCTCGGTTCGGGAACGGTTCCGGAACCCGCGGCACCTGGCCGAAGGGGCGCTGCGGTGGGATATCGCGGTCATGGCCGGCTACCTGGTGGCGGGGCTGTTGCTCCTCCGGCGCGAACACCAGCGCATCGATGGCCTCGTACGGGATCATGCAGAGGGCGAGTGCCCACACGAGCGCCATCTCCGGCCCCTGCTCCGCTGGACCGGCGTTGCGTTGGGCCTGCTCCTTATCGCCGACATCATGGAGGATCTCCTCCTCTGGCGGCTGATCGCCCGCTACTGGCAGGACGCGCCCCCGAAGGCCGGCCCCCTCGACCTCGCCCTCGGCGCATTCACCAGCGCGAAGTCAATCCTGGTCCTCGTCGTCCTCCTGATCTTCGTTCTCATCGGATTCATCCGAATGAAGGGTCGCACCGAGGCAACCAAGCAAGTTGTGCGTGTGCTGCGGGCCCAGGTCGGGACCACGGCACTGTTCACCCTCTTCATGGCACTGCCATTCCAACTGCCGGATGTGATCCTTCGCATGGGATGGGGACAGATGTGGTTCGCAGCAACCATGGCAGTGACGCTGGCCGCCGCGCTGTGGGCAGGCGGTCGCCTCATCATCACGTCCCACTCGCTCCGGACCGATCCGGTGAACGGGGGCGCGCGGGCTCCCCGCTGGCTCGTGCTCGTGCTCGCCATTCCCTTCCTCGTGTTAGCCGCCCTGGTGTGGGACTTGGCGCCGTTGGTGCCGGTCGTCCTGATCTTCCTCGTGGTGATGCTCGGGATTCCGATCCGCGGCCCACGCTCCATACCCTCCCTGCTGCGCGGCAAAAAGGTGACGGAAGGGATCGGAGGGGTCCTGCCGCGCGCCCTGGCGGGCGTCGCACTGGGTGCGGTGGGCCTTGCCGTGATCAAGGCGCTCGTAAACTCGGACGTCCAAAGGGGTCCGTTGCGGCTTCTCGGCCTCCTGGCGTTCATCCTCCTCCTCCTCGCCTGGGCGGCGGTGCCGGGGCTGACGTATGTCGACCGCAAACTGCCTCCCAAGCACAACTCCGCCCCGGACGAACCGAACCGTACGGTCCACCGGATCGTCGTGGGCGGGGCGGCCGTCATCACTGCCGGGTCTGTCTGGGTGCAACTCACTGAGCCGGTGACCGGGCCCCAGGCTTTCGGTGGGCTCGGTGTGGTCCTCACGTTCTTCACCGCGGCCGCGGTGCTGGGCGGGGCCGCGGTGGCCTTCGCCGACTGGTGGGTCGACCGCCACGACCTCCCGCCCGCCTTCGCCGCCTTTCGGCTCAAGGCGATCCCGGTCTTCACGCTGTTCCTCGTCTGGGGGATTGTCGCCGGCCTCATCGACGACGGCCAACACTGGAACGTCCGCACCCGTCCCGGCGCCATTCCACAGGGCATGGACCTGGAGACTGCTTTCGAGACCTGGCTCACCGAGGCAAGGAATCGAGCCGGCCCGATGACGGCCGGCGACCGGCGAGCCATCCCCCTGGTCATCGTGTCCACCTCCGGCGGCGGGATTCGGGCCGCCTACTGGACCGCCCTTGCCCTCGACTGCATCTTCTCCGGCCGCCAGGCGCCGACCGGGCCGGCCGACGATATGCCCTGTAAGCCTGGACCGCAGGCGGCCCGCACCGTCACCCGGGCCGACGTGTTCCTGGCCAGCGGCATCTCCGGCGGAAGCCTCGGCCTGGTGGCCTGGGAGGCCAACCAGGACCTGGTGGACAGGCGGCTCTCGCAGGACGGCTGGGTCGACGAGCGGCTGGGCGAGGACGACTTCGTGTCTCCGAGTCTGGCCCGTGCCTTGCTGACGGAGATCCCCCGCACGTTCCTCCATTTCGAGGCGGCCGACCGGGCGGAGGTCATCGAGGAGGCGTGGGAGGAGGCGTGGTCGGACACGGCGGGCAACAATCCCATGGGAACCGGGTTTCTGGCGGCCCAGCAGGCAGCCGCCGAAGGGGGCCAGCCGATCCTGCTCCTCAACGGGGCCAGCGTGTTCGACGGCTGCGCACTGAACGTGTCGCTCCTCCAGGCTGGCAGCACAAGCAAGGCCGATCCCACCGACTGCCTCTCTGTCGACCGGTACCGCGACAAGTCGACGGCGGGCGACGAGGCGGGGCCCCTGCCGGCCACCGCCGACATCCTGGACTACCTCGTCGGCTGCGTGCCAGCCGTCGATCTCCGCCGTTCGACCGCGGCCCTCCTGTCGGCCCGCTTCCCCTACGTCTCACCGGCGGGCCGGATCACGAAGTGCGGTGACGACTCCACCGCCCGGTACATCGTGGACGGAGGCTACGTCGACACCTCCGGCACCGAGACCGCCATGGCGATCTGGGAAGGCTTGGAGCAACTAGTCGCCGACAAGAACGACACGAGCGCCGACAGCTGCATCGTCCCGTACTTCCTCCAGCTCGACAACGGCTACCTGTCGAGTGGGTCGCCGAAGAACAAGACCAAGCCGCCGAACCAGATGCTGGCACCGGTCCAGGCCCTCTGGAACGCAACCGGCCTCCAATCGCGGGCGTCGCGGGCCCGGGCATCGGCGGCCGAACAGTTCGCCAGGCACGGCGTCTCTCGGTACTCCATCGTCGTCCCGCAGAGTCACCCAGGCCTCGAGGCACCGCTCGGCTGGACGCTGGCCGAGACCTCCCGGCGCGACCTCGAGCGCGAGCTCTACACCGGCAACGAGGCCGAGATCCGCAAGCTGCGGGCGTTCCTCGAAGAGCCGACCTGCGCGTCAACCCCGACGTGACCCCCGGCCGGCCAAGCAGGACCGTGGAGCTCCGGGTCCACGGGGTCGGTGGCTCCCACGGGGCCAAGATGCTCGGCTACGAGTCGGAGACGGACGTGGTCGTCGTCGGCGAGGGCGTCGGCGGAACCCGGGTGCTGGCCCGCCGCCGCGATCCCAGCGTCGAGAGCTATGAGTGGGGCGACCTCACTTCCGGGTCAGGCGTGCGGGCGCTGTGGATACTCCTCCTGCCGTTCACCCTCATAAACGTCGCCGGCTGGATGCACCCGCCCGTCGATCGGACGTCGGTTCGCAGAGTGAAGTTGATCCGCGGCATCGTCCATGGGCTTTCCGTGATGCTCACCCTCATCTACGTGATCACCCTGGGGGTGATCGTCGTGGACCTCATCGGATGGCAATGGTCCCGACGAGTCGCCTGGAAGGCCGATGGACTCGAATCGACGCTCGGCGCGCAAAAGCAGGCGACGAAATGGGCGATGCTGGTCCTCTTCCTTGGGCTTCTTGGGCTCATGAGGATCGGCCAGAGGTCACAGGTGCGGTTCGAGGAGAGTCACGCTGAGTCGGAGCCGCCTCGGAGCCGCGCCCACGAGGCGCGGTGGGGCGATGACGATCGGCTCCGCAACCGCAACTTCTTCTTTCATCCCGGTGCCGCCAAGCGGATCCTCCGATGGCACGGCGGTGTCGTCTTGCTGGGCTTTGCCATAGTCGTGGGACTGGCAGTGCGGCGGGGATGGCAGGACTCGGGCAGCTCGGAAAAGAGCCTGCGGATCTTCCAGGCACTCATCCCGTTCACGATCGTGGTCATCATCGGTCTCATCGTCCTGTTCATGTTCTCCTGGCGGACCAGCAATGTCGACGAGGAGCGATGGGTCCGATGTGGGCCGGCCATAGCCGCCACCCTCGCCTTCATCGTGCTCACCGCCGCCTCTGCCGGAGTCCACCTGCTCCTGATCAAGCGCCTCAACGACTGGCCGAACAGGCCGAAGGAGGCGCCACAGCTGTTGGCAGGCTCGGAGGTGAACGTCGTCGACCTGTGGGGACTGGTGATCATCTCCTTGGCCGTCATGGTCGCCGTCGTCCTCATGGTGCGCGGCGTCGAGGTCCGGCGTGCGACGAGGCACCTCCGTCCCACACGGACGACTCCCCCCGGGCGCGCGCTCGACGGCGTCGAAAAGGACCAGCTGAAGGCGGTCGCGAGAAGTCAGTTCATCGTCGACCTGGTCGGCCGGAGTGGACGGCTCGGCCTCGCGTTCGCGGCGGTGCTCCTAGCCGCCTACGTCTATGTGGTCTGCCTCCGCCTCCGCTTGTGGGAGCTTCGCACCCTGATCCTCCCCCCGCCATCGAATCCCGACGGCCGGTTGTTCCAGATCGGCGCCTACGTGCTGCCACTGCTTATCCTGGTGCTCGGGCAAGTCGTCCGGAAGGGCTACGGCGGTGCCAAGACGTTCGCGTCCACCGTCTGGGACGTCCTGACTTTCTGGCCCCGACGGTTTTCGCCCCTCGGCGTCCGCCCTTATTCGGAGCGTGCCGTACCTGAGCTCCGAGGCCGGATCGAGCACCACGTGGGCGAGGGACGTCCGCTTGTGTTGAGCGCCCATAGTCAGGGGTCGATCCTCGGCTTCGCCGCTCTTGATGCCCTCCCAAACGAGTGTCTTGAGCGCGTGGCCTTCGTCAGTTATGGGTCGCCGATCACATCCATCTTCGGTGCCTTCTTTCCCGCCTACTTCGGCACCGACGAGGTCCACCATCTCCAAACGCGGCTGCCTTCTCTCGGTGGTAGGCGAAGGAGGTGGACCAATTTCTACCGGAGCACCGACCCCATCGGCGGCCGGGTCTTCCCGGGCCAGGACATCGCCGATGTGGAACTCCCCGACCCGATTCCCGTGCGGACTGGAGGGTCTGACCGGCTGACACCGCCGCTCGAGCGGGACCTGGAGCCGTGGATCCTCCTAGCCAAGCACTCTCACTATCTACGAGAGCCGTCGCTCAAGCGCTGGGTAGCGGCGGTACGGGAGGAGTTGGCGGCAGATGCGCGCTGAAGTGGTTTCACAGCTCCCCGCGTCTGAGTGGGGGGAAGATCGACCAAGCGCTTCAGCCGCGCCTTTCCTGCGGTGCGTCGCCCGGCGGAAACCGACAAAGCGCAGTTGAGGGCATACATCAGTCGTCCTCGGTCACTACCGCTCTTTGCGCCCGCCGCCACACGTCAGCGACCGGTGACCACTCTGACGCGTAGGGGCGGCTTCGCACCCAAGCGTTGCGTTCGCGGCGTCGGCTGCGATCGGTGTGCCTGACACAGCCGGGGCCGTCCCTCAGGGCCGCCAGCTGGCCGTTTGGCTGTCGCAGGGGGTTCGTATCGTGCGGGCTCGTGTTCCTGCCGACGAGCTGTCCGGTGTGTGGCGCGATCGGGGCCGCGCCGTGCCCGGGGTGTGCCGCCGAGCTGCGGCGGGCGCCGTCGATGCCGCCGCCCGTGGGGGTGGACTCCTGTCTGGCCCTGCTGGCCTACGAGGGGGTGGGCCGGGAGCTGGTGGCCCGGTTGAAGTACCGCAACGCCCGTTCGTCGATCCCGTTCCTGGCCCGGGGCGTGGCTGCCCTCGCGGACGTCCTCGGCCCCTTCGACGTGGTCACCTGGGCTCCGACCACCGCCGCCCGGCGCCGGGAGCGGGGCTTCGACCAGGCCGAGCTGCTCGCCCGGGCCGTCGCCCGGCGGCTCACTCGCGGGCGCAACAGCGTCCTCTGCCGTCAACTTCTCCTGCGCCCGCCCGGTCAGGCGCAGACGGGCCAGCCGCTCCAGACTCGGAAGTCGGGGCCCGTGTTCCGCGCCGCCCGACCCTGTCCGCCGAGGGTTTTGCTGGTCGACGACGTCGTCACCAGCGGGGCGACGGTCACGGCCGCGGCCCGGGCGTTGCGGGCCGCGGGCGCCCGCGAGGTGCACGTGGTGGCCGCCGCCCGCACCCCTCGCTCGCCGCGCCCGCCGCCCGAACCCCTGGTCGGGCCTACACTCCCGGGGTGTGGCCGTGTGTGGGTCTGTGGTTGAAAGTCGAAGCCAGTCGCAGGCGAAACGACCCACGTAAGGCAACCCGTGGTTGCTGAGCATGGTGCGGCTTAGGAGTAAGCCCTGCCCCGCAGGCGCCCGATTGGCGGGCGTCGACGGGAGAGGGAGGAAAACGGGTACCAGAGGCGGTGCAGGGTCGTCCTCGACGGCCGCCACTGCCGGCGCCCGTGAGCTCTCCGGCAGGCGAGTGTGGGGGAAAAGACCAGGTCAGCCGCACACGGCCACGCCCAATGACTCTGGGCCCAGACGGCACGAGAGGAGAGCGACATTGGACGTGACCATTCGAGGGCGCAACGTCGAGATCTCCGAGGGGCTGCGGGCCGTGGCCCAGGAGAAGGTCTCCAAGCTCAGCCGCCACCTCGACGGGTGGGAGCACGCCGAGGTCCATTTCTCCGAGGAGAAGAACCCCCGCATCTCGGACAAGGAGGTGTGCGAGGTCACCGTCTGGGGCCACGGGCACGTCATCCGGGCCAAGGCCGCCTCGCCCGATGCCTTCGCCGCCGTCGACCGGGTCATCGACAAGCTCGAGCATCAGATGGAGAAGCTCAAGTCCCGCATGCAGAGTCGGAGCCACCCGAGGCGGGGGCCGGTAGACTCGGGACCCAGGGACCTGCTCCCCGAGGGCGACGAGGAGGACACGGGCCCCCGTCAGGACCGGATCGTCAAGACCAAGCGCTTCGAGATCAAACCCATGACTCCGGAGGAAGCGGCGCTGCAGATGGACATGCTCGGCCACGGCTTCTACCTGTTCACCAACGCCGACACGGGCGTGGCCGCGGTCGTCTACCGCCGCAACGACGGCGACGTCGGCCTGATCGACGCCGACTGACGGGCACGGACGAACATGCCCAGGCGGGCCCCCCATTGAACGAGTGCCGATGATCGAGCCAGTTCCTGGCCGCGAGCCCATCCGGGTGCTGGTCTGCGACGACCACGACCTGTTCCGCAAGGGCCTGCGGATGGTGCTGGAGGCGGAGGAGGACATCGTCGTGGTGGCCGAGGCGGGCGACGGCGAGCAGGCCGTGGCCCGGGTGGAGGAGCTGGCCCCCGACGTGGTGCTCATGGACGTCCGCATGCCCCGGCTGGGCGGGATCGACGCCACCCGCATCATCCGCCAGCTCTTCCCGACCACCCGGATCATCGTCCTCACCGTCAGCGACGAGGAGGACGACCTCTACGGGGCGGTCAAGGCGGGCGCCAACGGCTACCTGCTCAAGGAGGTCTCCATCGAGGAGGTGGCCGACGCGGTGCGGGCCGTCTACGCCGGCCAGAGCCTGATCTCGCCCTCGCTGGCGTCCAAGCTGCTCAACGAGTTCGAGGGCCAGGTCGGCACCCTCAAGGATGCGGTGCTGGGCGCCGGGCCCCGCCTGTCCGAGCGCGAGGTCGAGATCCTCAAGATGATCGCCCTCGGCCTGGGCAACCACGAGGTGGCCGAGAGGCTCGGCGTGTCGGAGAACACGGTGCGCAACCACGTGGCCAACATCCTGGTGAAGCTCCAGCTCAGGGCCCAGATCGAGACCGCCAACTGAGCTTGGGCGGGGCGGCGGGTCGACGGTGGACGCCGACCGCACGCCGGCTCGGCTCCATCCCTGTTCCGGCCTCGGTCCGCTACGCTGCCGCGTCCATGAGGTCATCGACGTCTCCCCGGTCCCAAGGCGCCCGGCCTTAGCCATTCTGAGGTGCGTACGTCCTCCGGCAGCACTCGCGAGGAGCAACGCCCTTCCGGCTCGGTAGACGTGGCAGACAAGCCGCTTCGGGTCCTGGTCGTCATGCCGGCGTACAACGCGGCCCGCACCCTGGCGTCGACGTGGGAGGCAATCCCGCACGACGTCGTCGACGAGGTGCTGCTGGTCGACGACGGCAGCCGCGACGACACCCTGGAAGTGGCGGCCCGCCTCACCCTCCGCACCATCGGCCTGCCCCACAACGTCGGCTACGGCGGCAATCAGAAGACCTGCTACCTGGAGGCGCTGCGGCTGGGGGCCGAGGTCGTGGTCATGCTCCATCCCGACGGCCAGTACGACCCGGCGGTCCTGCCCGACCTGATCGCTCCCATCGTCGCCGGCGAGGCGGACATGGTCCTCGGCAGTCGCATGCTCATCCCCGGTGGCGCCCGGGCGGGGAAGATGCCGCTCTACCGCTTCCTGGCCAACCGGGCGCTGACCGCGGTCGAGAACCGCATGCTCGGCTGTGCGTTCAGCGAGCTCCACACCGGCTACCGGGCGTACTCCAGGGAGTTCCTGGAGACGATCCCGTTCCTCCGCAACTCCGACGACTTCGTCTTCGACACCGAGGTGATCGCCCAGGCGGTGACGTTCAAGCAACGGGTCGCCGAAGTCCCGATCCGCACCCGCTACCACCCCGACGCGTCGTCGACCTCGATGCGGGCCAACATCAGGTACGGACTCGGCACCCTGTGGACCGTCGCCCGGTTCCGGCTGCATCGGGCGGGTGTTCTGCGATGTCGGCTGTTCCTCCCGTAGTCCCGGGCGAACAGGCCCCGGCGGAGGAGATCCCGGCGGACCAGGTCCCGGCGGCGGAGGAGATCCCGGCGGCGGACGAGGTCCCGGGCGAGGAGGAGATCCCGGCGGCGGACGGCCCGGCGGAGGTCCCGGGCGAGGAGGAGATCCCGGCGGACTTGCCTCTCGGTGACCGATCGGAATCCGGCCTGGGTGCGCCTGCCAAGACGGCGCCGAAGCGGGCGCCCCGTCCGCCTGAGCCTGATCGGGACAGCGTCGACTTCTCGCGGTACGCGGCGTTGCTCGAGCGCTTCGAAGGAACGCAGGTCGGGAGCAAGGTCTCCGAGCTCGGGGCCAAGGGATCCCTGGTACCGGTCGGGGGCCTGGTCCTGGCCGTCGTGCTCGGCATCTGGCTCACGTCCGGAGCATGGGGACGACGGCCTCCCAACGGGGAGGACACGCTCGCCCACCTGGCCCGGGCCGATTTCGCCATCAGCCACCTGATCTCGCACGGCCGGGTCGACGGCTGGCACCCGAAGTTCATCCTCGGCTACCAGGAGTTCCTCTTCATCGGGCCCGGGTTCACCTGGGCCGTGTTCGCCGTCCGGGTGCTCACCCTGGGGCTGCTGTCGACCGCCGGTGCGTTCAAGGTGGTGGTGATCGGCTCGTTCGTGGCGCTCCCGCTGGCGGTGGCGTTCTGCGCCCGCTCGATGGGCCTCAGCCGGCGCTCGGCCTCGCTGGCCGCCATCCTCGTCCTGGCCGTCAACAACCCCTTCGGCGGGGTCGGCGTCCAAGGGCTGTTCAACGTCGGGCTGGTGACGCACCAGTTCGGGTCGGTGCTGTTCTTCCTGGCCCTGGGGGGCGTCCTGCGGGTGCTGGAGGACCCCCGCCGGAGGTGGATCGTCTTCACCGCCGCCACCCTGGGTGGGCTGCTGATGTCGCACGGGATCTCCGTCATCATCCTGGGCGCGGTGCTCGCCGTCGTCATCCCGCTCGCGATGGTGAACGTGCGGCCCCTCGACCAGACGGAGAGGTTCCGCGCCGCGGTCCAGGAGAAGGTCAGCGCCGAGCTCCGGGCTCGGGGACTCTCGCCGGAGGACGGCCCCCCCGCCGACGGGAGCCAGGGGCCTCCCGACGAGCCCCCGCGCGAGCGGCAAGACCGCCGCCAGGATCTCCGCCAGGGCATTCGCCGGCTCATGGTCGCGGGGACGGGCGCGGTCGGCTTTGCCGCGTGCACCTTCCTGCCCTTCGTCGCCCACCGGGACCTGCGGGGCGGCTACACCGGGTGGGAGACGCCGCCCCTGGGCATGCGCCTCAGCCAGGTGTGGCGAGGCGACATCCTCTTCCGGCCCCGAGTCTCGCTCCTCGTCCTGGCCGGGTTCGCCTACGGGCTCTACCGCGTCCGGGAGGGTCGGCGGCTGGCGCTCGCCGTCGCCGTCGCCCCCTTGGCCTACGTCGCCCTCTCCCACATCGCCCTGCACCAGTGGCCCAACGTGGCCACCTTCCAGCTGCCCAATCGGGGTATCGGCTACGCCGGGGCGCTGGCCGTCCTGCCCCTGGCCGCGCTGCTGGCCCGCGTCACCGGTCCGCTCCGGCGCGCCGGAGACCTGGTGGCCCTGGCGGTGGCGGCGGGCATCGTGATCCTGCCCCTGGGCCCACTGCGAGACATGGCTCGCCAGACTCCGGAGGCGATCCCCCAGATGCACGAGGCCGCCCGTGAGCTCTCCCGGATCGTCCCCGACGGGGCCCGGTTCGTGACCGAGCGCTTCTTTCCCACCGAGATCGAGATGACCAAGGTCGTCAACCCCGACCGCTGGCTGGCGTGGGCGTCGGGGCGGGACACCCTGAACAACTTCAACGTCGAGTCGTCGGTGACGGGCGAGGCGGCCTACCAGTCGGAGTACCTGCGGGATCGCCCGCCCGAGGTCATCGCCGACGCCGTCTCCCGCCTCGGGGTGACCCATCTGGTGGCGCTCTCCGACGTGGCCACGCAGCAGATCGGCTCCTCGCCCCGCTTCCGCCTGGCGTGGGCCTCCCCGCCGCTCTCGATCTTCGCCGTGCTGCCCAGGGTGGGCCAGCCCGACCCGGGAGCCCTCATCACCGCACCGGTACCCATCCAGGCCCGGCTGGTCGGCGCCCGTCCGGAGCACCTGAGTTTCGATGTGACGAGCGTCGGCACCATCCGGGCCGATGTCGCCGTGGCCTGGTCGCCGAAGTGGCATGCCCGGGTCGACGGGCGGGCGGTACCGGTGTTCAAGGGAACCGATGGACTGATCCAGGTCGATCTGCCGGCCGGCGACCACCGGCTGACGCTCGACTTCCGCCTCGACGGCTACGACTACCTGGGCCTCGCCATCACCCTGGGCACCGCCGGCCTGGGCGGGCGCTGGCTCTGGCGCCGACGATCGGCCCTGCCGAGGGTGGAACGGCTCCGGCGCCCGCTCCGAGCCGCGACCTGGGCCGTCATCCGGACCGTCTCCCGGATTGGCTCCCGGACTGGCGCCCGGCTCGTACGGCCGGCACCCGGCGGGTCCGGTTCCGGCGCCCCCCGGTAGACTCGGCACCATGTCGATCCTGACGAAGGTCCTCCGTGCCGGGGAGGGCAAGAAGCTCAAGGCGCTCACCACCCTGGTTCCGGACATCAACGCCTTCGAGCGTGAGATCGAAGCCCTCTCCGACGCCGATCTGCAACACAAGACAGTGGAATTCCGTGAGCAGCTCGACCGGGCCCGCTCGTCTCGCCTCCGGGCCCGACGCCGTGGACGAGGCGGTCGACGACGCCCTCAACGACATCCTCCTGGAGTCCTTCGCCGTCACCCGGGAGGCGGCCCGGCGGGTCATCGGCCAGCGCCACTACGACGTCCAGCTCATGGGCGGGGCGGCCCTGCACTTCGGCTGGATCGCGGAGATGAAGACCGGCGAGGGCAAGACGCTGGTGTCGACCCTGCCCGTCTACCTCAACGGGGTGAGCGGCCGGGGCGTCCACGTCATCACCGTCAACGACTACCTGGCCCGGCGCGACGCGGAGTGGATGGGCCAGATCCATCGCTGGCTGGGCCTCACCGTCGGCATCGTCCTGCCCATGTACGACCGGCCCGAGATGAAGCGCCTGGCCTACGGGGCCGACGTCACCTACGGCACCAACAACGAGTTCGGCTTCGACTACCTGCGCGACAACATGGCCATGGCGCGCGACCAGATGGTGCAGCGGGGCCACGCCTTCGCCATCGTCGACGAGGTCGACTCCATCCTCATCGACGAGGCCCGCACCCCCCTCATCATCAGCGGCCAGGTGCAGGACGCGGCCGCCCTCTATTACAAGTTCGCCAGCATCGTCCGCACCCTGGTCCGCGACGACGACTACGAGGTCGACGAGGAGAAGCGCACCGTCTTCCCCCTCGAGGCCGGCATCACCAAGGTCGAGCGGGCCCTGGGCGTCGACAACCTCTACGACGAGCTGTCGGCCAACTACGTCCACCAGCTCCAGGCCGCCCTGCGGGCCAAGGAGCTGTACAAGCGCGACGACGAGTACGTGATCCAGAACGGCGAGGTCAAGATCGTCGACGAGTTCACCGGCCGCATCCTCGAAGGCCGGCGCTGGTCGGAGGGCCTGCACCAGGCGGTGGAGGCCAAGGAGCGGGTGCGGATCAAGCACGAGAACCAGACCCTGGCCACCATCACCCTCCAGAACTACTTCCGCATGTACAAGAAGCTGGCGGGCATGACGGGTACGGCCGAGACCGAGGCCAGCGAGTTCGCCCACACCTACGACCTGGCCGTGGTGCCCATCCCCACCCACCGGCCCATGGTCCGCGAGGACCACGCCGACCTCATCTACAAGACCGAGGAAGCCAAGTTCAACGCCGTCGTCGACGACATCTCCGAGCGCTACGAGGCCGGGCCAGCCGGTGCTGGTGGGCACGGTGTCGGTCGAGAAGTCCGAGCGCCTGTCCCGGCTGCTCGAGAAGCGGGGCGTGCAGCACTCGGTGCTCAACGCCAAGCAGCACGAGCGGGAGGGCGTGATCGTGGCCCAGGCGGGCCGCCTCCACTCCGTCACCGTGGCCACCAACATGGCCGGCCGGGGCGTCGACATCATCCTCGGGGGCAACGCCGAGGGCCTGGCCCAGCTCGACACCCTGGCCGAGGGCCACCTGCTCGACTCCGAGGAGGGCAAGGCCCGTTTCGCCGAGCTCAACCAGCAGTACCAGGCCGAATGCTCGGCCGAGGGCGACAAGATCCGCGACCTGGGCGGTCTCTACGTGCTCGGCACCGAGCGCCACGAGAGCCGGCGCATCGACAACCAGCTCCGGGGCCGGTCGGGGCGCCAGGGCGACCCCGGCGAGAGCCGCTTCTACCTGTCGCTCGAGGACGAGCTGATGCGCCTGTTCGCCACCGGCGCCATGTCGTGGGTGATGGGCAAGGCCCTGCCCGACGACGTCCCCATCGAGGCCAAGATGGTCACCAAGGCCATCGAGAAGGCCCAGGGCACGGTCGAGGCCCGCAACGCCGAGATCCGCAAGGACGTCCTCAAGTACGACGAGGTCATGAACGAGCAGCGCAAGGTGGTCTACCGGCGCCGCCAGCAGATCCTCGACGGGGCCGACCTGCGGGAGGAGGCCCTCACCCACCTCACCACCGTCATCGAGCGCCAGGTCGGGCGTGTTCTGCTCCACCGACTACAGCGAGGACTGGAACCTCGACGGCCTCGTCCACGACATCGCCACCTACTTCCCCACCGGCTTCACGCCCGAGGAGCTGGCCGACGCCAAAAGCGCGGCCCAGATCCGGGAGAGCCTGCTGGCCGAGTCCCTCCAGTACTACGAGCAGCGGGAGGAGTCCCTCGGCGCCGAGACGATGCGCGAGATCGAGCGTCGGGTCATGCTCTCGATCCTCGACCAGCGCTGGCGGGAGCACCTCTACGAGATGGACTACCTCCAGGAGGGCATCAACCTCCGGGCCATGGGCCAGAAGGACCCCCTGTCGGAGTGGCAGCGCGAGGGCTACGACATGTTCGGCCAGATGATCGACGCCATCTCCGACGACTTCGTGCGCTACGTCATGCACCTCGAGGTCGTCGTCGAGCAGGCGCCCCAGCCGGAGCTGCTCAACGTGCAGTACTCGGCCCCCGAGGACCCCTCGTCGGCGGGGTCCACCGGGGTGCAGCAGGCGGCGGTGCGGGAGGCGGCGGCCAACCCCGAGGCCGAGCTGCCGGGCGGTGCCGCGCCGGTCGACGACGCCCCCGTGGTCCAGGTCGTGCGCAGCGAGCACGAGAAGATCGGCCGCAACCAGCCGTGTTGGTGCAACAGCGGCAGGAAGTTCAAGAACTGCCACGGCAAGTGACCCGGGAGGTCAACTGCCCAAAAGTCAAAGGCCTTGAGCCGCCTTCGGCGGCGCTGACTTTTTGTTCCGATCGACCAGGTTCGCTTCGCTCACGGTCGATCGGGCTAGCTCGCTCGCTCGCTAGCCCTGGCGGACCACTACCGCCGCCCGGCCCGCGCTTGCGATGAGGGACTTTTCGGACGCGCTCGGGGGGCTGCGGGGGCGGCTCGCGGAGATGGAGAAGACGCTTGATTTGCCGGGGCGGCGGAATCGGCTCACTGAGCTCGAGACGTTGGCCTCGGATCCGTCGCTTTGGGACGACCCCGATGCGGCCCGCACAGTCACGGGGGAGCTGGCGCGGGTGAAGGACGACGTGGACGAGCTCGAGGGGTTGGGGCGGCGGCTGTCGGATCTTGGAGGTCCTCTACGAGCTGGCGCGGGAGGAGGACGACGAGTCGTTCGAGGGGGAGCTCGACACCGGGCTGACGGGCTTCGAGGGCGACCTGGGGGTTCTCGAGCTGCGGGCCATGTACTCGGGGGAGCACGACGAGCTCGACGCCGTCTGCGAGGTGCACTCGGGGGCGGGCGGCACCGACGCCCAGGACTGGGCCGAGATGCTGCTGCGGATGTACCTGCGGTGGGCCGAGCGGCGGGGGTTCGCGGTCGAGTTGCAGGAGGTCTCGCCCGGCACCGAGGCGGGGATCTCGTCGGCCACCTTCATCGTCCGGGGCCGCCACGCCTACGGGCTGCTGAGCGCGGAGAAGGGCGTCCACCGCCTGGTGCGGATCTCGCCGTTCGACTCCCAATCCCGCCGCCACACCGCCTTCGCCTCCTTCGAGGCTGTCCCATTCCTCGAGGACCTGTCGGGCGAGGTGGAGATCGACGAGAAGGACCTCCGTATCGACACCTACCGGTCCTCCGGCGCCGGCGGCCAGCACGTCAACGTCACCGACTCGGCGGTGCGCATCACCCACGTGCCCACCGGCATCGTCGTGTCCTGCCAGAACCAGCGCAGCCAGCACCAGAACAAGGACGTGGCCATGAAGATCCTGGCCGCCAAGCTGGCCGAGCGGGCCCGGGAGGAGCGGCGGCGGGAGATGGAGGCGCTGGCCGGCGAGCAGCGCGACGTGGCCTGGGGCAGCCAGATCCGCTCCTACGTCCTGCACCCCTACCAGATGGTCAAGGACCTGCGCACCGACCACGAGGTGGGCAACATCGGGGCCGTCCTCGACGGCGACCTCGACGGGTTCATGGAGTCCTGGCTGCGATGGCGGCAGAGGCAGCGGGCCTGACCGAGGCCGTCCCCCATGCGGGGGAGCGACCGGGGGTGGTGGCATGCGCCCGTCCGGAGCCGTTACCATCACCCGTGCCGCACCTAATCAGGGAGGCAACCCCGGGTACCCATGATCAGACTTCGCAACGTCACCAAGGTGTACAAGGGCAACGTGACCGCCCTGCGGGGCCTGTCACTCGACATCGCCAAGCAGGAGTTCGTGTTCCTCGTGGGCCCCACCGGCTCCGGGAAGTCGACCCTCATCCGCCTCCTGCTCAAGGAGGAGAAGCCCGACTCGGGCCGCATCTGGGTGGCGGGCAAGGACATCGGCCAGCTCGGCTCGTGGAAGGTTCCCCTCCTGCGCCGCAACATCGGCTGCGTGTTCCAGGACTTCAAGCTCCTCCCCAACAAGACGGCCTACGAGAACGTGGCCTTCGCCCTCGAGGTCATCGGCCGGCCGACCCACGTCATCCAGGCCCAGGTGCCCCAGGTCCTCGACCTGGTCGGTCTGTCCAAGAAGCGTGACCACTTCCCGAGCGAGCTCTCGGGCGGGGAGCAGCAGCGGGTGTCGGTGGCCCGGGCGTTCGTCAACCGGCCCCTGATCCTCCTGGCCGACGAGCCCACCGGCAACCTCGACCCCAACACCTCGGTCGGCATCATGCGCCTGCTCGACCGCATCAACCGCACCGGCACCACGGTGGTCATGGCCACCCACGACGCCGGCATCGTCGACACCATGCGCCGCCGGGTGGTCGAGCTCGACCGGGGCTCCCTCATCCGCGACCAGGCCCGCGGCGTGTACGGCGCGTTCACCTAGCGGATGGCGGTCAACCTTTCCTACGTGGCGCGGGAAACCGTGTCCAACCTGCGCCGCAACCTGTCGATGGCCTCGGCCGCCCTCCTCACGGTGGCGGTGTCGCTCACCCTGGTCGGTGGCGCCCTGCTGGTGAAGCGGGGCGTCGACCGGGCCACGGTGCAGTGGAAGGACAACGTCGAGCTCTCCATCTTCATGAAGCCCGACGCGGCGGCGCCGGAGTCGGAGGCGATCGACCGCCAGCTCAAGGCCATGCCCGAGGTCAGGCGCTACCACTACGTGAGCAAGCCGGAGGCGTTCGACGAGTTCCGGCAGATCTTCGCCAACGAGCCCGACGTGCGCGACAGCCTCACCGTGGAGCAGATCCCGCCGTCGTACCGGGTGGTGCCCAAACAGGCGGAGCAGACCAAGCTCATCGGCGAGCGTTTCCAGGACACGGCCGGGGTGTTCCGCGTGAGCTATGCCAAGGAGGAGGTCGACGCCCTGGTGTCGGTCACCAACTTCCTCCAGATCATGCTGTGGGCGGTGGCCGCGGTGCTCCTGGCCGCGGCGTCGCTGCTCATCCTCAACACCATCCGCATGGCGATCTTCGCCCGCCGCCGTGAGGTGGCGGTCATGAAGCTGGTGGGGGCCACCAACTGGTTCATCCGAATACCGTTCATGCTCGAGGGCCTCATCCAGGGGCTGGCGGGAGCGGCCCTGGCCTACGGCGTGGTGTGGATCGGGCGCGACCTGATCCAGAGCCGGATCACGGGGGCCCGCAACGACATCCAGCTCTTCAAGCAGTTCCTCGTCACCAGCGGCGACGTCGCCGGCACGGGGATCCTGCTGCTGGTCGTCGGTGTCCTGGTGGGAACCATCGGTTCTGCACTGGCTGTCAGCCGCTTCCTCGACGTCTGAGGGCGTCGAACGACGTGGTGATGAGGTGCGCTTGTTGTTGCTGTTGCTAGCGTGGCCAAAGTGAAGCTCCGGAGGGGGGACCGGGTCGCGTTGGCGGCTGTCGCGCTGCTGGTGGCGCTTCCCGGGTTCCTCGGGCTGGGCGGCATGCAGGCGCTGGCCCAGACGGAGGACGACAAGGCCAAGATCGACGACCAGATCGAGTCGCTCGAGGGTCAGGTCAGCGAGGCATCGGACGAGGAGGGTCGCCTCCTGGGCCTCATCGACGAGAGCTCGGCCCGCCTGGACGACCTCGACGCCAAGGTCGCGACCATCGACGGCCAGATCGCGGACGTGCAGGTCGACCTCGACGCGGCCCAGTCCCGGCTGGGGGCGCTGGAGTCCGAGCAGCAACGCACCGAGATGCGTCTGGGTGAGGCCACCGTGCAGCTGGGGTCGGCCAAGGAGGCGCTGGCCCAGCAGGCCATCGCCGCCTACACCGGGCAGTCGGAGGCGGCCCGCTACGCGGGGATGCTGCTGGGGGCGGGAAGCATCGACGAGCTGGTGGTCCGGCGGTCGTACCTGAAGGCGGTGGTCGGCAGCCAGGCCGACGTCATCGCCGAGAACGAGCGGCTGCGAAACCAGGTCGCCGACCTGCGCGACCAGCTGCAGCGGTCACGCGACGACGCCGTCGTCCAGCGCAACGTGGTGGCGACCGAGCGCACGCGCATCCAGGAGGCCCGCGACGCCCAGGACGAGGTGCGGGTGGACGCGGCCGCCGAGCTGTCGGAGCAGGAGCGGCTGCGGGGCGAGGTGCTGGCCCGCAAGGAGGAGTTCCAGGCCCAGGTCGACGTCCTGGAGCAGGAGTCGGCCGCCATCGCCGAGACCCTGCGCCAACGGGCCGCAGCCCGGGAGGCGGCCCGCCAGGCGGCCGCAGCCCAGGCCGCAGCCGCGTCGGCTGACCCCTCGGCCGACCCCGAGGAGGCGGCACCGACCGCCGCCGTCGACGATCTTCCCGACAGCCCCGGCCAGCTCCTCTTCCCGGTGCCGGGGGCGCCGATCACGTCGTCGTACGGGTACCGGATCCACCCCATCTACGGCGACGCCCGCCTCCACACGGGCATCGACATCGGGGCGTCGGCCGGCAGCCCCATCCTGGCCGCGGCCGACGGCGTGGTGGCCAGCGCCGGCAGCCTGGGCGGCTACGGCAACGCCACCGTCATCGAGCACGGGGGCGGCATGGCCACCCTCTACGGGCACCAGAGCGCCATGCTCGTGTCCGAGGGCGACCGGGTGGCGGCGGGCGAGACCATCGGGCGGGTGGGCTGCACCGGCGCCTGCACCGGCCCCCACCTCCACTTCGAGGTCCGCATCGACGGCGAGCCGGTCAACCCGATTCCGTACCTCTAAGGTTGCGGGTCTACGGTCTCGGCTTGACCTTGGACGGGTCGCCGACCCAGTCGTTCAGGAGCTCGGTGCGGCGGGTGGCCCACTCCTCGGTGGTGAGGGCGTAGCGGATGTGGTCCTCCCACACGCCGTTGATGGCCAGGTAGCGGTGGGCGATGCCCTCCTCCCGCAGGGCCAGCTTCTCGACCACCCGGCGGCTGGCCCGGTTGCGGGGGATGATCGCCACCTGGAGCCGGTGCAGCCCCAGCTCCTCGAAGGCGAAGCGGGCCGCCACCACCAGGGCCTCGGGCACGTAGCCGTTGCCGGCCTGGGCCTCGTCGATCCAGTAGCCCACGTAGGCGTTCTGGAACGGCCCCCGCTGCACGCCCGACAGGTTGAGCTCCCCGGCGAAGCGGCCGTCGACGAAGATCCCGAAGCCGTAGCCCGAGCCCATCTGCCACTCCCGCTCCCGGGCGCCGCAGCGGGCCACGAAGGCGGGACGGCTCTCGGTGTCGTCGGGCGCCCCCGGCGGGGGCCTGGGCTCCCACTTCAGCAGCCAGCCCCGGTTGCGCTGGCGGACCTCGCGCCAGGCGTCGAAGTCGCCCGCCGCCAGGGGGCGTAGCACCACCCGCCGCCCCCGCAGCTGGGTGGGGATGCGCTCACCGAGGGCCATCCCGTCCGACCCTAACCTCCGGCGCTCAATCCGCCGGTCAGGCCAGGCTCAGCACCAGCCCGTCGAGGATGTCGGCCTCGCTGACCAGGCACTCGTCGAAGCCGAAGTAGCGCATCACCGCCACCAGCACGACGACGCCGCCGACGATGACGTCGGCCCGGCCCGGCTCCAGCCCGGGATTGTGCACCCGCTGGGCGCGGGTCTCGGTGGCCAGGGTGCGGAAGACGTCCTCCACCGCGTCCCGGCTGAGGCGGAAGTGGTGGATGCGGTCGCGGTCGTAGTCGATGCCGAGCTCCACCGTGGCCACGGTGCTCACCGTCCCGGCCAGGCCGACCAGGCGGGTGGCCTCGGCCACCGCGGGCACGTCGCGGGCCACGTCGTCGAGGTAGTCCCGGACCACGGTGAGGGCGTTGGTCAGCTCCTCGGGGGCGGGCGGGTCGGAAGGGAGGAACTTCTCGGTGATGCGGACGCAGCCGATGTCGACGGACACCACGCCCTCGGGTCCCGGGTCGGTGGGACTGGGCGTGCCGACCGCGAACTCGGTTGACCCGCCGCCGATGTCGATCACCAGGAACGGACCGTCGGCCGGATCGAGCTCGGCGGTGGCGCCCAGGAACGACAGGCGGGCCTCCTCCTCACCACCCAGCAGCTCGGGACGGACGCCGACGGCGGCCTCGGCGGCGTCGAAGAAGTCGTCCCGGTTGGACGCGTCCCGGGCGGCCGAGGTCGCCGTCATCCGCACCCGGTCGACGTTCAAGCGGTCGAGGACGGCCCGATACTCGATGAGGACGGCGACCGTGCGCTCGATCGCCTCCGGCGCCAACCGGCCGGTGGCGTCGACGCCCTGGCCCAGGCGGGTGATCCGCATCCGCCGTTCGAGCGTGGCGCCCCCCTCGTCGACGACGAGGAGGCGGGTGGAGTTGGTGCCGCAGTCGATGGCGGCCCGCCGGTCGGTCACCCGCTGGGCTTCGTGGGGTTCGGCCAGGCGCTCGGCCACCCATCGGCCCACGGGGTCGTCGCCGCCGGCCAGGTGCCAGGCGTAGTGGGCGTGGAGGCACTTGACGCCCTTGCGGGTGCCGGCCACTCCGCCCGAAGGTCGAGGACCGGCGTGGTCCGGCGGCAGGGCGGTGTCGCGTTCGGCCCGGTGGCGGGCATGTGCGCCGGCCAGCTCGGCCGGGTCGACGGCGGCTTCCGCCGCCCGCACCCCTCCTGTCGATTCAAGGCCGCTCACCCGCCGGCGGAGCTCCTCGTCCACCAGCCAGTAGCGGGTGGGCATCGGCGTGCCGTCGCCCAGGAGGGGGGCGTTGCGGATCACGACCGGGCGGCCGGCGTCGTCCCGCACTACCACCTCGAACTCGCCCTGCGGCGGCCGCCCCAGCAGCCGGGTGACCGCGGCAGTGTCCTCGTCGGTCACCGCAGTCATCGGCCGGGGAGGAGCTCGACCAGACGGCGGGCGTAGCGGGGACCGTCGCCCTGCTCGTCGTGCTTGAGATAGACGTAGCTGTCGCGCCCGTCGGCCTGGAGCTTGGCCAGCCGCTCGGCCCACGCCTCGAGGGCGGCCCGGTCGTAGCGTTCCCGGCGCAGGCGGACGTAGGCGATGGGACCCACGGTCATGGGGCGCGCGGCTCGGGCGAGGCGTCGTTGTCGACCACCACCACGGTGGCCTGGTGGTTCTCCAGGCGGCGGATCACCTCACTGGTGTACCAGTTCGGACCGAGCTCGAACGCCGCCACCGGGCCCTCTGGCGGGACGGGGAGCGCACCCAGGAGGCGGTCGAGGCGGTGGAGGTCGGGGTCCTGGTGGGGGAGGCTGAACAACACGGGCCCGAGGTTGTCGCCGAGCGGGGCGATGGCCGCGAGGAAGGCGTCCACCCGCTCCTCCAGCCCGTCGAGGTCGCGACGGTGGGTGATCCCCATGTGGGCCTTGGCCGCGAAGGTGAACCCGGGCCCCACCTGCGAGCGCCACCGTTCCAGCACCGCGACCGTCGGCAGCCGGCGGTAGGTGGCGTGGGCCTCGACGGTGTCGAACCGCCGTCCGTAGAAGTCGAGCATGCGGGCCGCGGACGTGCCGTTGGGATAGAAGCGGCCCAGCCACTCGGGGTAGGACCAGCCACTCGTCCCCACCTTCACCCCGGACATCGGTCCCACGATAGGTCGGCCGCGTCGCCCGCCGCATTGTGGCGACCGGCCCTGCCGGGGTTAGAAGATGGAGGTCAGCCGGCTCCACGCCCGGCTCAGCCAGCCCTGCTCCTCGGCTGGTGCCGGCTGAGGCGTCGGAGCGCTCGTGGCGGGCGGCGTGCCGTCGGGAAGGATGACGTAGGCCTCCTCGCCCGGCCGGACGAGGTGGTAGTGCAGGCGGGCCAGGCGCTCGATCTCCTCGTCGGAGCCGAGCTCGGCCGCCCGTTGCCGAAGGGCCTCGTTGGTGGCGGCCAGGGTGGCGACCTGGGCCGCCAGCTGGTCGCGGTCGCGGCGCTGGGCCAGGTAGGCCTGGGTGGGGAACACGGCCAGGAACAGCACGCCGACCAGGGCCAGCGCCGCCACCGCCACACCCACCCGGTGGCGCACCGCCCGCCTGATCATCCGTCTCCTTCGGATGAGGCGGCAGCCTCGGGGGCCGATGCCCGCAGCCCGCTACCCGCCAGCTCGGCCCCGCCCCGGAACACGGCCGACTCGCCCAGGTCCTCCTCGATGCGCAGGAGCTGGTTGTACTTGGCCACCCGCTCGCTGCGGGCGGGGGCGCCGGTCTTGATCTGCCCGCAGTTGGTGGCGACGGCGAGGTCGGCGATGGAGGTGTCCTCCGACTCGCCCGAGCGGTGCGACATCACCGACCGGTAGGCGGCGCGGGAGGCGACGGCCATGGTGTCGAGGGTCTCGGTGAGCGACCCGACCTGGTTGACCTTGATCAGGATCGAGTTGGCCACGCCGGCGGCGATGCCCCGCTCCAGGCGCTCGGAGTTGGTGACGAACAGGTCGTCGCCCACCAGCTGGATGCGCCCGCCCAGGGAGGTGGACAGGGCCGTCCACCCGTCCCAGTCGTCCTCCGACATCCCGTCCTCGATCGACACGATGGGGTAGCGGTCGACCAGCCCGGTGAGGAGCTCGGCGAAGGCGTCGGAGTCGAGCTCCCGCCCCTCGCCGGCCAGCACGTAGGTGCCGGTGGCGGCGTCGAAGAGCTCGGTGGCGGCCACGTCGAGGGCGATGGCCAGGTCGTCGCCCGGCCGGTAGCCGGCCTGCTCCACCGCCTCCAGCAGGACCTGCACCCCGGCCTCGTTGCCCAGGTCGGGGGCGAAGCCGCCCTCGTCGCCCAGCCCGGTGGCCAGGCCGCGATCCTTCAGCAGCTGCTTGAGGGCGTGGTAGCACTCGGTGGCCCACCGCAGGCCCTCGGAGAACGAGGCCGCCCCCACCGGCACCAGCATGAACTCCTGGATGTCGAGGGGGTTGTCGGCATGGGCCCCCCCGTTGAGGACGTTGAGCATGGGCAGGGGCAGGACGCAGGCGTTGGCCCCGCCCAGGTACCGGTAGAGGGGGACGTCCAGGTCATCGGCCGCGGCCCGGGCCACGGCGAGGGACGCCCCCAGGATGGCGTTGGCGCCCAGGCGGGCCTTGTTGGGGGTGGCGTCGAGGGAGATGAGCGTGAGATCGACGCCCCGCTGGTCGAGGGCGTCGAACCCGAGCAGGCTGTCGCGGATCTCGCCGTTCACGCTGGCCACCGCCCCCTGGACGCCCTTGCCCAGGTAGCGGGTACCGCCATCGCGGCGCTCGACCGCCTCGTGGCTACCGGTGGACGCACCCGAGGGGACGATGGCCCGGCCCCGGCCACCGTCGTCCAGCCGGACCTCGACCTCGACCGTCGGGTTGCCGCGCGAGTCGAGGACTTCTCGGCCCACCAGCTCTCGGATCCCGCTCATGCCCTGCTCCCGCGTCTGTTGCTCATGTTGCTCCTGTTGGAAAAGTTAGCTGACGGGCCTGGCCGGTCGCGCTCATGGGTAGGACGGGGGCGTGGTCGACGTCCCCCCGGGCACCATCGTCATCTGGTCCGACGTGGGCTGCCCGTGGGCCCATCTTGCCGTCTACCGGCTGCACCAGGCGCGGCGGGCGCTCGACCTGGACGGCGCCGTCCGTTTCGACCACCGGGCCTTCGTCCTGGAGGTGGCCAACGCCCGGGCCACGCCGCGGCGCATCCTCGACGCCGAGATCCCGGTGGCGGGCGCACTCGATCCGGGCGCCGGATGGCAGATGTGGCAGGACGACCCGTCCCGTTGGCCGGTGACCGTCCTGCCCGCCCTGGAGGCGGTGCAGGCGGCCAAGGAGCAGGACCTGGCCGCGGCCGAGGAGCTCGACCGGGCCCTCCGGGTGGCCTTCTTCGGTGAGAGCCGGTGCATCTCCCTGCGATCGGTGATCCTCGAGGTGGCCGGTGGGTGCGGGTCGGTCGACGTCGACCGCCTGCGGGCCGCCCTCGACGACGGCCGGGCCCGCCGGGCGGTGATGGAGCAGCACGCCGCCGCTCCCGGCCTGGGGGTGAAGGGGAGCCCCCACCTCTTCCTGCCCGACGGCACCGACGTCCACAACCCGGGCGTGGAGCTGCACTGGGAGGGCGAGCACGGCATCGGGTTCCCGGTGGTGGACGCCGACGACCCCGAGGTCTACACCGACCTGCTCCAGCGGGCCGCCGTCCTGGCCGCCTGAGATCGACCGAACCCGGCCGACCATGCCGCCCGGAAACCGGCCCTGGTGGCGTAGCTTCGGCGCCCAGCGAGGGGTGAAGGGGGTGAAGCGGTGAACGTGTTCGACGCGGCGGTGGCGGTGATCGTGGTGGGGGCCACGGTCGGCGGCTACCGGGTCGGGCTGCTGGCCCGGGTGGCGGGCTGGATCGGCTGGATCCTGGGCCTGGTCGTGGCCGCTTCGTTCTCCCACCGCGTCCTCGACCTCGTCCACTCGCCCGACCCCCAGGTCAAGCTGCTCATGGCGGTCGGCATCTTTCTCCTCGTCGCCAGCCTGGGCGCGGCCCTGGGGGAGATGGTGGGGTTCCGGCTCCGCCGCCTCCTGCCCCTCGGCGGCCTGCGCACGGCCGACCACGTCGGGGGCGCGTTCGCCGGCGGGTTCGGCGTGCTGGTGGTGCTGTGGCTGCTTCTTCCCACGCTGTCCGACGTCCCCGGCGAGATCTCCCGGCAGGTGCGCAACTCCCGGGTGGCCCGGGCCATCGACTCGGCCGCCCCTCGGGCCCCGGGCCCGCTGCAGGACCTGCGCCAGCAGGTGGCCGACGCCAACTTCCCCGAGGTCTTCTCCCGGCTCCGCCCCGCCCCCAGCACGGGCACCCCGCCGGTGGCGACCGCATTGTCGCCCGACCTGGTCAACCGGGTCATCGACTCGACGGTCAGGGTGAGCGGGCAGGCGTGCGGCCGGGTCCTCACCGGGAGCGGGTTCGCGGTCGGCGCCGAGACGATCGTCACCAACGCCCACGTGCTGGCCGGCGTCGACCGGCCGTCGGTGATCCGGCCCGACGGCCGCCGCCTCTCGGCCACGGTGCTGGCCTTCGACCCCAATCGAGACCTCGCCATCATGGACGTGCCCGGGCTCGACCAGGCGCCGCTCCCGGTGGGGACGGCCGAGGTCGGCAGCGACGGGGCCGTCTTCGGGCATCCCGGCGGCCAGGACGAGGTCGAGGTTTCGCCGGCACGAATTGAGACCGCCATCAGCGCCCTCGGCCGCGACCTCTACGGGGAGACGACCATCCGCCGCGACATCTACATCCTCGCCGCCCAGCTGGCGCCGGGCGACTCGGGCGGCCCGCTGGTCGACACCGAGGGGGAGGTCGTCGGCGTGGCCTTCGCGGTGGCGCCCGACCAGCCCGCCACCGCCTACGCCCTCACCAGCGGGGAGCTGGGCGCCGTCCTCGACCTGCCCCGGTCGGACGAGGTCGACACCGGTCCCTGCCTGCGCTGATCGGCTGCTACTTGTCCAGGATGCGGCGGAGGGCGGCCTCGATCTCCATCGTCGCGGAAGGTGAACCCCGACGCCTGGAGGACGGCGGGCAGGACCCGCTGGCCGGCGTAGAGCATCTCCGCCACCATCTCCTTGCCGAACATGGTGGTGAGGGCCAGCTTGGGCACCGGCAGCACCGTCGGCCGCCCGAGCACCTCCCCCAGGGCCTTGGTGAACTCGAGGTTGGTCACCGGGGCGGGCGACGTGAGGTTGACCGGGCCGCGGACCGTGTCGGTATCGAGCAGGTGGCGGATGGCGGCCACCTCGTCGTCGAGGCTGATCCAGCTGAGGTACTGCTCGCCCGATCCCGACCCGTCCGCCGAGTCCCATCTTGAACGGGAGCAGCTGCTTGTCGAGGGCGCCGCCCCTGTCGGTGAGGACCACGCCGCTGCGCATGGTGGCCACCCGGATGCCGGCGTCGGCCGCCGGCCGGGCCGCGTCCTCCCACTGCCGCACCACGTCGGCCAGGAAACCGGTGCCGGGGCCGTCGGCCTCGGTGAGGGGTTGGTCCCCCCGGTCGCCGTAGTACCCCACGGCCGAGGCCGAGGCCAGCACCGCGGGAGGACGGGTGAGCCCGGCGAGGGTGGTGGCCAGCAGCGACGTTCCCTTCACCCGGCTGTCGAGGACGGCCGCCTTGTGCTCGGCCGTCCACCGGTGGTCGCCGATGCCGACGCCGGCCAGGTGGACCACGGCGTCGTGGCCCTCGAGGGCGGCGGCATCGATGGTGCCCGCCGCCGGGTTCCACCGCACCTCGCCCGTGCCGTGGACCTCGCCCCGCACGAGCCGGGTGACCTGGTGCCCGTCGGCGACGAGGGCCTCGGACAGGGCGGTACCGATGAGCCCGGTGGAACCGGTGATGGCGACGCGCATGGCCGGGGCCGGCCTGGGACGGAGCTAGGCCGCCACCTGGCGGGAGCGCTCGATCACGTGGTCGATGATGCCGTAGGTGCGGGCCTCCTCGGCCGTGAACCACCGGTCACGGTCGGAGTCGAGCAGGACCTGGTCGACCGACTGCCCGGTGTGGAAGGCGATGCGCTCGGCCATGATCTTCTTGGTGTAGATGATCTCCTTGGCGTGGATGGCGATGTCGACCGCGGTGCCCTGCATCTGGGCCGACGGCTGGTGCATCAGCACCCGGGAGTGGGGCAGGGCGTAGCGCTTGCCCGGCGCCCCCGCGCACAGGAGGAACTGGCCCATGGAGGCGGCCAGGCCCAGGCAGATCGTGCCCACGTCGCAGCTGATGTACTGCATCGTGTCGTAGATGGCCATACCGGCCGACACCGACCCGCCGGGCGAGTTGATGTAGAGGAAGACGTCCCGATCGGGGTCCTCGCTCTGGAGGAGCAGGAGCTGGGCGCAGATGAGGTTGGCCGACACGTCGTCGACCTGGGAGCCCAGGAACACGATGCGCTCCTTGAGTAGCCGCGAGTACACCTCGCTCGATCGGTCGCCGACATAGGTCTGGGCGTTGTACTGGGGGACCACGAGGTCGGAGGTCATGCACGCTCCTTGGCGTTGTTCCTGTGCTGGCTCCAAGGTAGCGGTTCGCCCCCGCCTGGATTTCCGGCGGACGGTGTGGGCCCAGGAGGAGTGGGCGCGGAGAGACTCGAACTCTCATGCCGAAGCACTGGCACCTAAAGCCAGCGTGTCTACCGATTCCACCACGCGCCCGCCGCGTTCCACGCTACCGCCGGGGCCCGCCGTCCGGGCGTATGCCGCCGGTCAGGTGAGGACGGGGGCCGAGCTGGTGGGGCTCTGGTAGGCGTTGGGGGAGACCGTCGGGACGGGGGTGACAGTGGTGGTGGCGTCGGGTTCGGTGGCCAGCCCGGCGGCGGTTCCGATGGTGACGGTCGGAGCCGGGGCCACGACGGGCGCCTGGGCGTCGGCCGTCACCGCGCCTGCGGCCGGGACCGCGACCTCGACCGGCTGGCGGCGGGTGCGGTCCTCGACCGCCAGGCGGATGGCGGTGCGGCCCTGGCCGTCGATGACGATGTCGGCGAAGGTGGGGATGCACACCAGGTCGAGGTTCGAGGGCGCGACGAAGCCCCGGGCGATGGCGATGGCTTTGATGGCCTGGTTGAGGGCCCCCGCCCCCACCACCTGGACCTCGACCGCTCCTGTCTGGCGCAACACCCCGGCCAAGGCTCCCGCCACCGAGTTCGGGTTGGACTTGCTGGAGACCTTCAAGACCTCGACCACGTGTCCCCCATCTGACGCGTCCCTGTGTGTACAACCGTTCGACGGCAGCGGCGCGAGTTCCTGCCCGCGTCCGGGGCGAGCCCACGCGTGGAGATCTAACATGCCCGTCGACGGCGGTAGGCGAAAGGGGGACGTTCTGTGGACTCCGAACAGCCTCAGCATCCGGCGCCCGCCCCGCCCGAGGCCGCCGCCCCACCGAGCTTCGACGAGATCGCAGCCCGCTGCGCCACCGCCGCCGGCGTGGGGGCGGTGGTGTTTACCGTCATCTTCGCCGCCATCGTCGTCGGTGTCCCCATCTGGGTGGTGGGGGTGTGGTGGGTGCTCCTGATCGTCGGCGAGCTGCTGTGCCTGCCGGTGCTGGTCGCGCTCCACCGCCGGCTGGTGGACACGGTGAGCGGGATGAGCCTGGTGGCACTGGCCGTCGGCGCCATGGGCCTGATGGGGGGGATCGCCCACGGCGGCCAGCAGCTCGAGTACGTGGTGAAGCCCCCGCCGGGAGCCATCCGCGGCGGCTCGCCGGTCGAGCTCGACCCTCGCGGCGTCTTCCGCTACCTGATGTTCGGGCTGGCGCTTCTACTGTTCGCCTGGCTCATGGGCCGGAGCGGCTCGCTCCCCGGTCTGGCCACCCGGCTCACCTGGCTGTCGGGCGCGCTTCTTGTCCTTATATATGTGGGCCGTCTGACGCAAGTGATCGATCCCGCCGACCGCATCACCCTGGCGCCCCCCGTGCTGTTTGGCCTCATCGTCAACCCGGCCTGGTATTTCGTGATCGCCCGGTGGCTGCGACCGGCCAGGGGTGACGGCCCGCCGCCGCCAGCCCCTGGCTGATCGCTCCCGGCCGCTCGGTCAGTCAGTCGAGCCCGGCCGACCGCCCGTTGGTGACGGCGGGCGCCGACCCATTGGGTGCCGATCCGTTGCCGGCCTCGGGCACCCGCCGCCGCCGCCGGGTCGACGCCCTTCACCTTCTGGCGGATGCGCTCGGAGATCTCGACCATGATCTCCGGGTTCTCCATGAGAAAGGCCTTGGCGTTCTCCCGGCCCTGGCCCAGCTGCTCGCCGTCGTAGGTGTACCAGGCGCCGGACTTCTTCACGAAGCCCATGTCGACCCCCACGTCGAGCAGGGACCCCTCACGGCTGATGCCCTTGCCATACATGATGTCGAACTCCGCTTGACGGAATGGCGCGGCGCACTTGTTCTTCACCACCTTGACCCGGGTGCGGTTGCCGATCACCTCGACCCCGTCCTTGATCGACTCGATGCGGCGGATGTCGAGCCGGACGGAGGCGTAGAACTTCAGCGCCCGCCCTCCCGGGGTGACCTCCGGCGAGTTGTGGACCATGACGCCGTCGGCGAAGTAGTTGTGGGACCCTTCCACCTCGATGTCGAAGCGGTGCATCGACCGGGTGGGCGGTTTCGGCGCGATCGCGGTGATCGGCATTGGCGTCAGCTCGTAGCGCATCGGAGCGAACACCGGCTCGACGGCGAAACGGCCTCGGTACCTCGGGAGCAGCTTGTACTCCATCGAGGGGTGGATGAACGGGGCGACCAGGGCGTGCAACTTGGCCGTCTCGTCCTTGGCGAACACGAACGTGGCCTTGCCGCCGCGGGATAGGAGCTTGGGCGTGATCCCCCAGGTATCGCTCAGGTAGGCGGCCAGACGGGTGCGGGTGGTCGTCTCCATGGCCTCGACGCAGATCTCGGAGCGACCGCTGCCATCCTTGGTGCGCTCCTGGAGCCCCTTGGCCCGGATCGTGAAGCCGCCGTCGTCCATGTACCAGACGGCCAGGGAGAGTGGGGTGAGCTGCTTGAGATAGTCGTCGCTGAGGACCTTCTTGCCTTCGATGTAGACGGCTCGACGCAGCTCGGCCAGCTCGGGGAGGGGAGCCATGTCGCAGAACACGGCGCCGTCGCTCGCCCGGACGTGGCGACTGCAGCCGATGTTGGCGAAGAGCGACGCCTGCCAGTCGCAGTACTCGACCTGCTTGGGGCCGTGACCGAAGCGGTACCGGGCGCCGTGCCCGCTGCGGGTCTCGGAGAGGCAGCCGTCGCCCATCAGGCCACCGAGGATCACCTGCCACTGGAAGTCGGAGAGGCGATGGGGCACGGCCTGCATGACCCGGTCGCCGACGCTGAGCTCGCCTGCCTCCCGCCAGCCGCCGGCAGTGCGGATCCGGTGGTTGGGGGTGCAGCCGAACTGCGACCGGCCGTTGTCGCCCCCTCGGGCCACGGTGAACTGCAGGAACTGCTCGGTGCGGCCGTTGTCGAACCAGTTGACGATCTTGCGGGGCACGACCGCGTCGAGCTCGGGGTCGTAGGACAGGACCTCGACGGGCATGCGCTGGTTGACGATCTTGCCGATCTTCTCCTGGCTGCCGTCGGCCAGGGTGACCCGCGTCGAATAGGACAGGCAGCCGTAGATGACGCCGATCTTCTCCCGGAGCTGGTTGATGAACAGGGCGATGGTGTCGGTCTTGTTGAGGGTGGCGGTGAGCTTGCGCAGGGCCTGGGACATGAGCCGGGCCTGGAGGCCGACGTGGCTGTCGCCCATCTCCCCCTCGATCTCGGCCCGGGGGGTGAGGGCGGCCACCGAGTCGACGACGAGGACATCCAACGCCCCCGAGCGGATCAGCATGTCGGCGATCTCCAGCGCCTGCTCGCCCGTGTCGGGCTGGGCGATGAGGAGCTCGTCGACGTTGACGCCGATGGCCCGGGCGTAGACGGGGTCCATGGCGTGCTCGGCGTCGATGTAGGCGCAGGTGCCGCCGTTGCGCTGGGCCTCGGCGACGACGTGCATGGCGAGGGTGGACTTGCCCGACGACTCCGGGCCGAACAGCTCGACGACCCGTCCCCGGGGCAGACCGCCGACACCCAGGGCGAGGTCGAGGGCGAGGGCACCGGTGGGGATGGACGCCACGTCCATCGAAGTCTTCTCTCCCATGCGCATGACGGCGCCCTTGCCGAAGCTCTTCTCGATCTGGCTCATCGCCATGTCGAGCGCCCCACTCTTGAGCGACTTGTCTCGTTCCACCGGGGTTCCCCTTCTGCTCGTCGGACTGGACAACGATCACCCTACGAAGGGGGTGTGACACTTCCAGGCCTGTAACTTCAGGAGCGTAGTTCCGAACGCACGTTCGGTCAAGGATCGGTGAGCACCGTCTCCAGGATCTCCGCCGCCCGGTCGAGGACGACCAGGTCGTCGGGCCCGAGATCGGCCAGGCGGGCGGCCAGGTTGGCCACCCGCCGGCGGCGCCCGGACTGGAGCATCCACCGGCCGCGGGCGGTGGCCCGGACCTCGGTCACCCGCCGGTCGGTGGGGGAGGAGATCCTGGTCACCAGGCCCAAAGCCTCCAACTCGGTGACGAGCTTGCTCGCCGTCGGCGACCGGACCTGCTCGGCGGCGGCCAGCTGGCCGACCGTCAGGGGCCCTCCGAACACCACGACCGAGAGCGCCGACAGGCGGGCGCCGGTGAGCCCGGTGGCCTCGTCCTCCCGCCGAACCCGGCGTAAAAGGCGAATCGCGGCCGAATGGAGGCGGTCGGCGACGTCAGGAGGGGTCGGAGGGGTTGTCAAAGGGCTAATAGATAGGTAGCCTACCGAACCTATGGTCCTTTTCGACGCCATCCAGGACGGAAATGTCGAGAAAGTCCGTTCTCTCCTGGCCGAAGACCCGTCGCTGGCCGCCTCCCGCAGCTCGACCGGGGTTTCGGCCCTCCTGTGGGCCCGCTACCGGAGCCACCACGACATCGTCGCCGCCCTCCTCGCCGCCGGCCCCGAGCTCGACGTCTTCGACGCCGCCGCCCTCGGCCGCCTCGACCGGCTGGCCGAGCTGGTCGATGCCGACCCGGACCAGGCCAACGCCTGGTCGGCCGACGGCTTCACGCCGGTCGGCCTGGCCGCCTTCTTCGGCCACCCGGAGGCGGTGCGGTTCTTACTCCGCCGGGGGGCCGACGTCCATGCCGTGGCCCGCAACGCCATGCGCGTGCAACCGCTCCACGCCGCCACCGCCGCCCGCAGCGTCGAGTCCGTCCGGCTCATCCTGGAGGCGGGCGCCGACCCTGACGCCGAGCAGCAGGAGGGCTACACCGCGCTGATGGCCGCCCGCCTGCACGACGACCAGGCGATCGTCGAGCTCCTCCTCGCCCACGGCGCCCACGATGGCGGTGAAACCGGTCACCCGGTCGAGGACAGCGGGAACCGTGCCACCACGTCGTAACGAGCCCCGGCGGGCGCCAGGCGGCTCGCCACCAGGCAGACGTCGTCCACGGTCCACCGCTCAGCCACCTTCTCACCGACCAGTCGCCGGAGGTCGACGCGGGCCCTCTTCGCCACCCGGGCCAGCGTGATGTGGCCGCTGAACGCCCGGTCCTCGGGGGGCCGGCCGAGCCCGGTGGTGGCGTCCACGACGATTCCCGCCAGCTCGTCGAGGCCGACCACGGGAACGTGCAGCAACCGGTGCCCGAACCGGCCCACGGCGGGGCCCAGCTCCGCCACCATCGCCTCCAGCCGCCGCCCCACAGTCCCCAAGGCGTCGACCACCGGCGACGGATCCTCCACCGCACCCAGGAAGCGGAGGGTGACGTGCCACTGCTCCCGACCGGTCCAGCGCAGCCCGGGGACCTCCGGGCGGGCCAGCCCGGCGACCGCGTCGAGCACCTCGTCCGGGGGCCAGACGGCCACGAACAGGCGCGGCACCTCAGTCCCGGTCGAGCAGCCGCCGGCGGAGCTGGTCGACGAGGCAGATAGCCGCCAGCTGGCGCACGAGCTGCCGCCCGCCGGGTAGGTGCCGCTCCCGCACGTCGACCTCGCCGTCGAGCTCCACGGCGGTGAAGACGGTGCCCACCGGCTTGCCCTCCTGGGTGGTCGGGCCGGCGACGCCCGTCACACCCAGGCCGACGTCGGCCTCCAGCCGGCGGCGGGCCCCAGTGGCCATGGCCGACGCCGCCGCCGCGCTCACCACCGGCCCCTCGGGCACGTCGAGCAGGTCGTACTTCACCTTGCTGTCGTAGGCCACGATCGAGCCCCGGAACCACTCGCTCGAGCCGGGCACCTCGGCCAGCCGCGACCCCACCAGGCCGCCCGTCAACGACTCCGCCACGCCCAACGTCAGCCCCGCCTCGATGAGCAGGTCGCCCACCGCCTTCTCCATCGATTCGTCGTCGACCCCGAACACCAGGGGACCGAGGACCTGGCGCAGCTCGACCTCCTCGGCGTCGAGCAGGGCGGTGGCCGCCTCCATGTCCTCGGCCTTGGCCGTGAGCCGGACCTTGATCCCCTCGATCCCCGACGCCAGGAAGGCGATGGTGGGGTTGGTCTGGCGGTCGACCCGCTCGGCGATGAGTTCGGCCAGCCCCGACTCCGACTCGCCCCACGTCCGGAGCATGCGGCTCACGATCACCGACCGGGGCCCGGCCCGCCGCTGCAGGTCGGGGACGACGGCCCGCTCGAGCATCTCCTCCATCTCCGACGGCACGCCCGGGACGGCGTACACGACCTTCCCCTCGCCGGTCGGGCACACCAGCCCGGGTGCGGTCCCGATCTCCTGCCGGACGAAGGTGGCCCCCTCGGGCCGGTCGGCCTGGCGCAGGTTGCTGGCAGCCATCTCCCGGCCCCGCCGGGCGAACATGTCCCCGATGCGCTCGACCATCGACGGGTCGCGTCCCAGCCCCACGCCCAGCGCCTCTGCGATCGCCTCCCGGGTGACGTCGTCCTGGGTCGGGCCCAGTCCGCCGCACACGATCACCGCGTCGGCGGCCGCCAGGAGCGATCGAATGGCGGCCGCGATGCGCCCCTGGTTGTCGCCCACATGGACGTGGAGGTGGGAGTCGATGCCGGCGAGGGCCAGGCGCTCCCCGATGAAGGCCGAGTTGGTGTCGACCACCTGGCCGAGGAGCAACTCGGTCCCCACCGCCAGGACCGAGCAGGAGAAGGGGCGGACGGCGGGCTCGGCCGCCTCCGCGTCCCCCTCAGAGGGCACGGACGACCTGCCGCCCCTCGTGCAGGTACTGGAACCCGGTGACCAGGGTCATCGCCACCGCGGCCCACACCACGCCGTCGACGAGGGCGGCGTAGCCCTCGGAGGTGGACGGGACGATGGCCAGGCCCACGGCGATGGCCTGGACCCACGTCTTGACCTTGCCCGACAGCCGGGCCGGCACCGAGATGCCGCGCCGGCCGACATAGGACCGGTAGGCGCTCACCGCCACCTCGCGGGAGGCGATCAACGTCACCGGCACCCACCACATGGCGCCCTTGGCCACCAGCGCGGTCATCGCCCCCAGCACGAGGACCTTGTCGGCCAGGGGGTCGAGGAAGGCGCCCGACCGGGTCGCGCCCTGGCGCCGGGCCAGCCAGCCGTCGGCCAGGTCGCTCACCGACAGGACGAACCAGAGGCCCAGGGCCTGCCACTCGGTGTCGGTGCCCACGATCAGCAGGACGACGACGGGCAGGGCCAGCACCCGGACCATGGTGATGGCGTTGGCCGGGGTGGCGAGGGCGGTCGGCCCGAAGGAGGACGTGGACACCAGCCCGCCCGGCCCTACGAGGCTCGCAGAACGGTGGCTTCGAGGTCGACGCCAGCCGCGCCGGTGACCGTCACGGACGCGAAGCTACCCGCCGCGCCGGCGCCGGTCAGATTGACCACGCCGTCGATCTCGGGCGCCTCCCGGTGGCTCCGACCCACCCCCGGCTCGTCGACCAGGACCTCGATCGTCGACCCCACCAGGGCGTCCCGGCGAGCCATGGTGACCGAGTCCTGCAGCTCGCCCAGCTCCCGCATCCGCTCGGCGACCACCCCCTCGTCGACCGACCCCTCGAGGCCGGCCGCGTAGGTGCCCTCCTCCGCCGAGTAGGCGAAGAAGCCGGCCCAGTCGAGCTGGGCGTCCTCGAGGAACCGGAGCAGCAGGTCGTGGTCGTCCTCCGTCTCGCCCGGGTAGCCGACGATGAACGACGAGCGGAAGGCGGCGTCGGGCTCCCGGTCGCGAATGGTGGCGATGCGGCGCAGGAACCGGTCGCCGTCGCCCCAGCGGCGCATGCGCCGGAGCAGCGGCTTCGAGACGTGCTGGAGCGAGAGGTCGAAGTAGGGGACGCCGGTGGCGCAGATGGTGTCGACCAGCCGGTCGTCGAGCTCGGACGGGTACAGGTACAGCAGCCGCACCCGGGGCACCCGGGCCGCCACCGCCTCCACCAGGGGGACGATGGCTCCCTTCCGGCCCACGTCGCGCCCGTAGGAGGCCAGGTCCTGGGCCACCAGCACGATCTCGGCGACCTCGAGCCGGTCGACCTCCTCGAGGATCGAGTCGGCCGAGCGCGACCGCTGCTTGCCCCGGAACGAGGGGATGGCGCAGAACCCGCACGTGCGGTCGCAGCCCTCGGCCACCTTCACGTACGCCCACGGGGCCTCCGACTTGGGCCGGGGCAGGTTCAACAGGTCGAGCCGGGCCACGTCGACGGCCGTGATCGGCGCCCCGCCGGCCCCCGGCACTGTCGGGGCCCGGCCCAGGGTGATCGGCACCCCGAAACCGGCCACCGCGTCGACCTCGGGCAGCGCCGCCGCCAGCTCGGGGCCGTAGCGCTCGGCCATGCACCCGGTGACCACCAGCCGGGCGCCGGGCCGGCGGACGTCGGCCAGTGCCAGCACGGTGTCGATCGACTCCTTGCGGGCCGGCTCGATGAAGGCGCAAGTGTTGACCACCACCAAATCCGCGTCCTCGGGCCGGCCGGCGGCCACCATCCCGTCGGCGCGCAGCGTCCCCACCAGCTTGTCGGAGTCGACCTGGTTCTTGGGGCAGCCGAGGGTCTCCAGCCAGAAACGGAGGGCGGGGACGTCCGGGTCGGCCACGGCCGGGCCGGCGTTGCTCTCCGACCCGGTCATCGCCCCCAGGGTACCCGGGGCGCCCGCCTGCTCGACCCGGGCGCCCCGGGTACCACGGGCGCCTCGGGCGCCGGCGAGGGCCGTTACTCGGCCTTCTTGCCCAGCATCCGGTTCATCTTGGTGCCGCAGACGGGGCACAGCCCCTGCGCCGCCCGCCGTCCGTTCTTGAGCTCGACCTCCTCGCCCTCGAACTCGTGCTTCTCGCGGCACTTCACGCAGTAGGCCTCGTAGGTCGCCATGACTCCCTCTCTCAAATCGTCGTTCGCCAGCGTGTTACCCCGCCGGTCTGCCAGCGGTCGAACGCGCTGCGAGAGCGCACACGAGCGCCCTCAAGGAGGAACGTCGCATGTACCACTTCGCCGTCGTCGCACTGTTCGGTCTGGCGATTCTAAAGCTTGCCGACCTACTGGTGGAGCTGGTGCCGTCGATGGGCAAGATCCGAACGCTACTCACGTTCGCTCTCGCCCTCGCGGCAACCGTCGCCGTGGACTACTCGCTGTTCGCCGGATTCGGCGTCCCGCTGCGGGAGAACTGGATGGGCACCTGGGTCACCGGAGCCGTCGTCGGCTCCCTGGCCGGCGCCTGGTCGGCCCTCCTCGGCTGGCTCGACCGGGGCCTGAGCGAGACCTCCGAGCGTCGCCCGGGCAAGGGCGGAGGGGAGACCCGCCGCATCGCCGCCTGACCCCAATCCCGCCGTCCCCAACGGCCGACCGAGGGCGCCTCAACGACGAGGCGCCCTCGGCGCGTCCGGACCCCCCTCCCGACTCGTCTGCTGGCGACTGCCTACTGGCGGGACCGGAGGGCGTCGAGCTCCTCGGGGGTCATGAGGACGGCCCTGGCCTTCGACCCCTCCGACGGTCCCACGACGCCCCTGCGCTCGAGCAGGTCCATGAGCCGTCCGGCCCGGGCGAAGCCGACCCGGAGCTTGCGCTGGAGCATCGAGGTGGAGCCGAGCTGGGAGCGCACCACCAGCTCCATGGCCGCGTCGAGGTGCTCCTCGTCGTCGTCCTCGACGCCCGCCGTGCCACCGCCGCCGGCCCCGTCCTCGCCCTCCACCCCGTCCACGTACTGGGGGGTCGCCTGCCGGCGCCAGTGGGCGACGAGCTTGCGCACCTCGTCCTCGCCCACCCAGGCCCCCTGCACCCGGCGGGGCACGTTGGACGAGGCGATGGCGAGGAGCATGTCGCCCTGACCGATGAGCCGCTCCGCCCCCGGCTGGTCGAGGATCACCCGGCTGTCGGCCAGCGAGGAGACGGCGAACGCCAGCCGGGACGGGATGTTGGCCTTGATGACGCCGGTGATCACGTCGACCGACGGCCGCTGGGTGGCGATCACCAGGTGGATGCCGACGGCCCGGGCCATCTGCGCGATCCGGCAGATCGACTCCTCCACGTCGCGGGCGGCGACCATCATCAGGTCGTTGAGCTCGTCGACCACCACCACGATGAACGGCAGTCGAGGGTACGTCTGGTCGCTCCCGGGCCCCGTCTCATGAGGACTTGGTTTCAGGTCGCCCCGGTCGTAGGCCGCGTTGTAGCCGGTGACGTCGCGGACGCCGACCTCGGCCAGCAGGTCGTAGCGGCGCTCCATCTCGTGCACCGCCCAGGCCAGGGCGTTGGCTGCCTTCTTGGGGTTGACGACGACCTGGGTCAGCAGGTGGGGGAGGCCGTTGTACTGCCCGAGCTCCACCCGCTTGGGGTCGATAAGGATCATCCGCACCTGGTCGGGCGTCGAGCGGGCCAGGATCGAGGTGATCAGGGAGTTGATGCACGACGACTTGCCCGCCCCGGTGGCCCCGGCGATGAGGACGTGGGGCATGTCGGCCAGGTTGGCCAGCACCGGCCGTCCGGCGATGTCGCGCCCGAGGGCCACCTCGAGGGGGTGGGTGGCCTTGGCCGCCTCGGCCGAGGTGAGGATGTCGCCCAGGAGGACGAGCTGGCGGGCCTTGTTGGGCACCTCGACGCCGATGGCGGACCGGCCGGGGATGGGGGCCAGGATGCGGACGTCGGCCGACGCCATGGCGTAGGCGATGTCGCGATGGAGGTTGGTGACCCGGGCCACCTTCACGCCCGGTCCGAGGGCGAGCTCGTAGCGGGTGACGGTGGGTCCGACGGTCATGCCCACCAGCGAGGTCTCCACCCCGTGGGCGGCCAGGGCCGCCTCGAGGGTGCGACCCTCGGCCTCGACCAGGCGGCGGTCGACCTCCTGGGCCTTGCCCAGCTTGAGCAGCGACAGGGGCGGCAGCCGCCACGCGCTGCGCTCGGCCGCAGGACCGAGGTCGATCTCCAGCTGCTCGCCCCGCCCGCCCCG
The DNA here is from genome assembly GCA_963765955.1 of uncultured Acidimicrobiia bacterium. GTDB lineage: Bacteria > Actinomycetota > Acidimicrobiia > Acidimicrobiales > AC-14 > JAXDMK01. The sequence goes on along the minus strand of CAVXYA010000002.1, from coordinate 1,117,599 downwards.
GACATCAGCCGACGGGTCGGCCCCCGCCTGGGGCTCGGCGGCGGCCTCCGGCTCGGCGTGGAGCTCGGGGTCGGGGTCGGGTTCCCGCAGGTTGGTGGCGATGGACGGGGGGACGGCGTCGGGGACCGGCGGCACGGCCAGCGTCGGCACGGTCGCCGGCGGCTCCGCCAGCCGGGGCCCGTCACGGTGACCTTCGTCGTCGGCGACCGGGCGGGGGGCGGGGACGAGGGTGGCCAGCGACCGGCCGGCGCGGGTGACGCCCCGCTGCCCGGCCCGGGCCAGCGTGACCGCGTGGTGCCCGGCCGCCTTCACGGTGGTGCGGCCCACGACGAGGCAGCCGATGCCGGCGACCGCCAGCAGGACGGTGGCCGCCCCCCAGCCGGCGAGGACCGACCGCAGCGACTCGCCCGCCAACAGCCCCAGCAGCCCGCCGGCATCCCGCAGCTCGGCGACCGGCGCACCGAACCCGGGCCCCCCGGCCCACACGTGGAGGAGCCCGCAGCCGGCGACCCCGATCAGCCCCAGGCCGGCGGCCAGGCGCCCGTACTCATTGGTGCCGTACTCATGGGCGTTGGCGTCGAGCACACGCCGGTAGAGGATCAGCCCGCCGGCCGCGACGAGCGCGAGGGGCAGCCCGAAGCGACCGAGCCCGAAGGCGGAGCCGGCGCCGTCGGCCAGCGCCCGCCCCGCGGGCCCGGCCAGCCCGCCGTAGATCGCCAGCGCCCCGACCAGCCCGGCGGTGACCAGGCCGACCCCCGCCAGGTCGGGACCGTGGCCACCGAGGATCGGTCCGGTCCGCTTCTTCCTCGCGGCCGGGACCGGCTTGCGCGACGCAGCCCGAGGTGGAGAACCTGAGGATCTCGTCGTCGGGCGGCGGGTAGTTGAGCGGGCAACGGGCCGGGTCGAGGGCCCGCCTCGGCCGCGCGACGGCCCCGCAGGGCGGATTTTTCCTGCCGCAGGCTTGCCCGTCGCAGCCCTCGGGCGCGGCGTCCCGGACTCTTGGCGCGTCGCCACAGTGGCAACAACAGTAACAGGAGCAACAGGCGCCGAGCGGTCTTGTCCCGCTCCGTGGCCGCCTCGGCGCGGGGGGCGAGATTGGTGGTACGGTGCCCGTCCGGAAGGGACACGCAACACCTAGTGCCCTTCCATGTAGCGGGTTGAAGACACCTATTTACAAGCCCGTGCCGGAGGGAGTAGATCTGACCGGCAGAACGCTGTTGGCGATAGCGCAGCGGGTTCCCAGTGGCAGTTGGCGCACGCGCGCCCGAAAGAGGGGGTACACATTGGCAGCAGCATCCGCCGAACCGGTCATTCACATCCTGTGGATCCAAGCCGGACTTAGCTGCGACGGGGACTCCGTAGCCCTCACCAGTGCAACGCAGCCAAGCATCGAGGAGATCGCACTGCAGGCCCTGCCCGGCCTGCCGAAGATCGCCGTCCACTGGCCCTTGATCGACTTCGAGTGCGGTCCCGTCGGCGGTGCCGACGACTTCCTCGAGTGGTTCTTCCGGGCCGAGCGTGGCGAGCTTGAGCCCTTCGTGCTGGTGGTCGAGGGTTCGATCCCGAACGAGGCAATCAAGTCCGAGGGCTACTGGTGCGGGTTCGGCAACAACCCCGCCACCGACCAGCCCATGACCACGAGCGACTGGCTCGACCGTCTGGCGCCCGTCTGCACCGGCATCCTGGCCGTCGGCACCTGCGCCACCTACGGCGGCCTGCACGCCATGTCGGGGAACCCCACCGGCGCCATGGGCGTCGCCGACTACCTCGGCTGGGGCTGGCGTTCGAAGGCGGGCCTGCCCGTCGTCAACGTTCCCGGCTGCCCGATCCACCCCGACAACCTGTCGGAGACGATCCTTTACCTGCTCTACATGGCCACCGGCCAGGCTCCGCTCATCCCCCTCGACGACGCCCTTCGGCCCGCGTGGCTGTTCGGCAACACGGTCCACCAGGGCTGTGACCGGGCCGGGTACTACGAGCAGGGCGACTTCGCCACCGAGTACGGCTCCCCCAAGTGCATCGTCAAGTTGGGTTGCTGGGGCCCGGTCGTGAAGTGCAACGTCCCCAAGCGGGGATGGACCAACGGCGTGGGCGGTTGCCCGAACGTCGGCGGTATCTGCATCGGCTGCACCATGCCTGGCTTCCCCGACAAGTTCATGCCCTTCATGGACGAGCCCCCGGGCGGCAAGGTTTCCACCGCGGCCTCCGGCCTCTACGGCTCGGTCATCCGTGGCCTGCGTGAGGTCACCGGTAAGACGGTCGACAAGGAGCCGAAGTGGCGTGCCAAGGGCACGAAGCTCCTCACCGGCTACACGCCCACGTGGCGGTAGGCGTCCCGATCGTCGCTAGTCTGGTCAGCAGAGACAACAGAACTCGAGAGAGAGGACAAACATATGGCAGCTAGGGCAAGAGCTAGGGGTGGCAGCGACCTCGTCGAGATGGCGTGGGACCCGGTAACCCGAATCGTGGGCAGCCTGGGTATCTACACCAAGATCGACTTCGCCCAGGGCAAGGTCGTCGAGTGTCACAGCACCTCGTCGATCTTCCGGGGCTACTCGATCTTCATGAAGGGCAAGGACCCGCGCGACGCGCACTTCATCACCAGCCGCATCTGCGGTATCTGCGGTGACAACCACTGCGTGTGCTCGTGTTACTGCCAGCAGATGGCCTACGACGTGCAGCCGCCGCACCTGGGCGAGTGGATTCTGAACCTCGGCGAGGCAGCCGAGTACATGTTCGACCACAACATCTTCCAGGAGAACCTGGTCGGGGTCGACTTCTGCGAGAAGATGTTCGCCGAGACCAACCCTGGCGTTCTCGACCTCGCGAACGACACCGAGGCACCTGGTGCCGCCGAGCATGGCTACGCCACCATCGGTGACATCATGCGGTCCCTCAACCCGTTCTCGGGTGATCTCTACCGTGAGGCGCTGCAGGTCAGCCGCTACACGCGTGAGATGTTCTGCCTCATGGAGGGTCGCCACGTGCACCCGTCCACCCTGTACCCGGGTGGTATGGGCACCACGGCTTCCATCCAGCTCATCACCGACTACCTCAGCCGGCTGATGCGCTACTGCGAGTTCATGAAGAAGATCGTCCCGATCCACGACGACCTCTTCGACTTCGTCTACGAGGCGATGCCCGGCTACGAGGCCAACGGCCAGCGCCGTATCCTCACCATCTGCTGGGGCGCCTTCCAGGACCCCGAGGTGTGCAACTTCCGTTACCGCGACATGACCCAGTGGGGACGGGCAATGTTCGTCACCCCCGGTATCGTCGTCGACGGCAAGCTGGTCACCAACGACCTGGTCGACATCAACCTCGGTCTCCGCATCCTGCTCGGCCACTCGTACTACGAGAGCTGGGAAGGTCAGGAGATGTTCGTCGACCGTGACCCCCTGGGGAACGCGGTTGACCGCAACCACCCGTGGAACCAGCACACGATCCCGCAGCCGCAGAAGCGCAACTTCGACGGCAAGTACAGCTGGGTCATGGCTCCCCGTTGGTACGACGGACGTGACCACCTCGCCACCGACACCGGTGGTGGTGCTTTCGCCCGGATGATGGCCATCGCGCTGTCCGGTCTGGTCGACATCGGCTGGATCAAGGCAACTGGCAACTCGATCATCATCAACCTCCCGAAGACCGCCCTGAAGCCTGAGGCGACCTTCGAGTGGCACGTGCCGAAGTGGTCGAACACGATCGAGCGTCACCGGGCCCGTACCTACTTCCAGGCCTACGCGGCTGGCTGCGGTATGTACTTCGTCGAGAAGGCTCTCGAGGAAGTCCGCGCTGGCCACACCAAGACCTGGGAGCCGTTCACGGTCCCCGACGAGGCAATCGGTTGCGGTTTCACCGAGGCCGTCCGTGGCGTTCTCTCCCACCACATGGTCATCCGTGGTGGCAAGATCGCCAACTACCACCCGTACCCCCCGACGCCCTGGAACGCGAACCCGCGTGACATCTACGGAACTCCCGGTCCCTACGAAGACGCGGTGCAGAACACGCCGATCTTCGAAGAGAACACCCGTGAGAACTTCAAGGGCATCGACATCATGCGTGCCGTGCGTAGCTTCGACCCGTGCCTGCCCTGTGGTGTCCACATGTACCTGGGCAAGGGCAAGATGGTGAAGAAGCTGCACTCGCCCACCATGGTCAACAGCGGGGAGTAGTCATCAGCGAGAACCTTCGTGCGGTCGGTGACCGCATCGAATACTTGGTCAGTGAGCTCAGGTCGTCGGCCCAGCCGGCGACCTGGGCTCTGGCCGAGGAGTCCCTCGGCCTGGTAGCAAAGCTCTACGGCGGTGCTCTCGACCGGATCCTCGAGATCCTCGTCGACGCCGAAGCCACCCCACTCATCGCCGCAATCGTCCACGACGAGCTGGTGAGCAGCCTGCTCGTGCTTCATGGTCTTCATCCCGACGACCTGCCGACCCGGGTGCAGAACGCGCTCGACTCGGTGCGGCCCTACCTCGAGTCCCACGGCGGCGACGTCGAGCTGATCACGGTGATCCCCAGCGAAGGGATCGTCAAGGTCCGCCTGCTGGGAAGCTGCGACGGCTGTCCGTCGTCATCGGTCACGCTGAAGCTCTCCGTGGAGCAGGCGATCCACGAGGCCGCGCCCGAGATAACCGATATCCAAGTCGAAGGCTACGTTGAGCCGGAGGCGCCCAAGGCGCCCCTGCCGGCCTCGGCCCCGATCCAGCTGAGTGTCAAGCCCGTCGCCGCGAACCGGTAAAATCTTCATATATGTCGAATCCTGACTTTCTACGCCTCGGTTCCTTCCGGGCGCTTGCCCCCGAGGGCGGCGAGAAGGACGAGGCCCGACCGCTGGCCGCCATCGAGCGGCTTTTGCAGCCCAAGCCCCGTCCTCGTCCCGGCGAGAAGTGCGAGATGTGCGCCGTCGACGTTCCCGACGAGCACTCCCACATCGTCAACCTCGAGAGCCGCAGCCTTCTGTGCGCCTGCCGCCCGTGCTACCTCCTGTTCACCTCGGGGGGAGCCGGCGGCGGTCGCTACCGTGCCGTCCCCGACCGCTACGTGTCGATGGAGGCGTGCGCCCTGTCGCCCGCCCAGTGGGACGAGCTGCAGATCCCGGTGAGCACCGCCTTCTTCTTCTTCAACTCGGAGGCGGAGCAGCTGGTGGCCTTCTACCCGAGCCCGGCCGGCGCCACCGAGTCCCTGCTCCCGGTCGAGACGTGGGCCGAGATGACCGAGGCCAACCCTGCCCTCACCACCATGGAGCCCGACACCGAGGCCCTCCTGGTGCGGGTCGGAGACCGGTCCGGGCCCGACGAGTCCTTCATCGTCCCGATCGACGCCTGCTACGAGCTGGTGGGCTACCTCCGCCGCCTGTGGCGGGGCTTCGACGGCGGAACCGAGGCGCACCAGGCCATGGCCGACTTCTTCACGCGAGTGCGAGGTCGGGCAAAGCCGGCTCCCGCCCTGCCGTGAGCGACCTCGCCTTCGAGGTCGTGGGCGTCGCCCCCGAGCGCTACGCCGCGGCCCCCACCATCACCTTCAGGGTGCGCATCACCGAGACGTCGGGCGAGACGATCCACGCGGTGGCCCTGCGCACCCAGATCATGATCGAGCCCCAGCGGCGCCGGTACGTGCCCGAGGAGGAGGATCGGCTCCTCGCCCAGTTCGGCGAGCGGGAGCGGTGGGGTCAGACCCTCAAGCCCTTCCTGTGGACCACCGTGGGCACGCTGGTCACCGCCTTCACCGAGAGCACCGAGGTCGAGGTGCAGGTTCCCTGTACCTACGACTTCGAGCTGGGCTCCACCAAGTTCCTCCACGCGGTGGAGACCGGCGACGTCCCCCTCAACCTGCTCTTCGGCGGCACCATCTTCAGCAAGGGCGAGTCCGGCTTCACCGTCGAGCCGGTGCCGTGGAACAAGGAAGCCCGCTTCGGGATGCCCTCCAGCATCTGGCGGGCGGTCATGGACATCTACTTCCCGGGCACGGGCTGGATCCGCGTTCAGCGCGAAACGCTCGACAAGCTCGAGCGGTTCCGCACCGTCCGGGGCCTGGCCACCTGGGAGCGCTCGTTCGACGCCCTCTTGGAGGAGGCCGACGAGCCCAACGGCCTGGTGCCGCCCCGCGAACCCGACGCCCAGGCCGAGTTGGAGCCGGCGCCGGTCTCCGGCGGCAACGGGACCCACGGTGTCACCGGCGGCAACCGGGCGTCCTCATGAGGGTTGGTTCATGAGCCTGGCCGACGCCCGCCGGGTGGCCGACGCCGTTCTGTACGAGGGCTACGTGCTCTTCCCCTACCGGGCCAAGAGCAACAAGAGCCAGATCCGCTGGCAGTTCGGCGTGGTCGCCCCCAAGTCGGTCGCCGAGGCCGACCCCGGCGAGCGCTGGTCGATGCAGACCGAGGTCCTGGTCGACGCCGGCCGTGACACCGTGATCGACGTCAAGCTCCGCTTCCTGCGCATCCAGGGGCGCACCGTCGAGGCGCTGGAGGACGGCGAGTACCGGCCGGTCGAGTCCCTCACCGTCGACAACCGGATCATCACCGACTGGCAGGAGGCGGTCGAGGAGGAGATCGACCTGGCCGAGGTGCCGCTGGCCGATCTGATCGCCACCCCTCGTGACATTCCCCTCGTCTTCCCCGCCTCCACGTCCACCGAGCCCATCACCGACGCCGGCGGCACCGTCGTGGGCCGCATGGTCCGGGAGACCTGGCCCCTCAACGCCGTGGCCCGGGTCACCGCCGAGCGCGACGACAGCCCCTTCGGCATCGTCAAGGTCCGCGTCGTCATCGAGAACCTCACCGACTGGGTCAAGCAGGGAGCGGGGCGGGAGGAGTTCGTGCGCTACTGCATGGCGGCCGTCCACACCCTCCTGTCGGTTCGGGGCGGCTCGTTCATCTCCCTCGCCGACCCGCCCGAGTACGCCTGCCCGGCCGTGGCCCGCTGCGTCAACAGCGGTACCTGGCCGGTGCTCATCGGCGACGAGCAGCACCGCGACACGATCCTGTCGTCGCCCATCACCCTGTCCGACTTCCCGGAGATCGCTCCCGAGAGCGAAGGCGACTTCTACGACGCCACCGAGGTCGACGAGATGCTGCACCTGTTCGTCAACACCCTCACCGAGGAGGAGCGGGCCGAGGCCCGGGGCACCGACCCCCGCTCGGCCGCCATCATGGACCGGGTCGAGAACATGCCGCCCGAGCTCATGGACAAGCTCCACGGTGCCATCCGCTCCCTGCGTCCCATCCCCCTCGGCCCCCAGCCGGTGGCCGACGAGGACGACGAGGACGACGACGCAGGTCGATGCCGGTGTCGGGACGGGCGAGATGGCGCCATTCGGCAGCGACTTCGGCAACGAGTTCGGGGCCAATGAGTTCGGGGCCAACGAGTTCGGGGCCAACGAGTTCGGGGCCGGCGGATTCACCGGCGATCTCGACGACTTCCCCACCTTCAACACCGAGCCCGACGGCACCATGACCAGCGTCCGGCTCGACGCCGAGACCGACGCCCGCTACAAGCCGTTCGAGGACACCACCAAGATGGGTGCCGTCGATGTCGGCAAGGGCTCCAAGGTCCGCCTGCACCCCGGCAACCGCTCCGACGCCCAGGACATGTTCCTGCGGGGCCTCACGGCCACCGTGGAGGGCGTGTTCCACGACATCGACGGCGACATCCACCTGGCGGTGTCGGTCGACGACGACCCGGCGGCCACCGAGCTCCCGAGCTGGATCGGCCGGTTCCGCTACTTCCGGATCCACGAGGTCGAGGTGCTCAGCCAGTGAGGCCCAACATCCTCGTGGCCGGGATCGGCAACATCTTTCTGGCCGACGACGGCTTCGGCGTCGAGCTGGCCCAGCGCCTGTCGCACGAGCCCGTGCCCGACGGCGTCACCGTCACCGACTACGGGATCCGGGGCCTGCACCTGGCCTACGATCTCCGTGACAACGACTACGACCTGGTGATCCTCCTCGACGCGCTTCCCCGTGGCGACGAGCCGGGAACGGTGTATCTTTTCGAGCCCGACACGTCATTCGAACGTGACGAGGTAGACGTCGACGCTCACGAGATGCACCCGTTGGCAGTACTCGCTTTGCTCGCCGACCTTGGAGGAGAGGTCAGGCGACTGTTGGTAGTCGGCTGCGAGCCGGCAGAGCTGGAGGAGCGGATGGGGCTGTCGCCACCGGTGGCGGACGCTGTTGACAAGGCGGTACAGGTGGTGGGAGAACTACTTCAGCAAGAGATGTCGGCACTCGTTGCCGGAAAGGAGAGCTGAGAAATGCTCGGTAAGCTGGTAAAGAGCGTCCTCGTCGCAGTTGTCGCAGGGGTAGTGGTCAATTCGATACCCGATATTCAGCGTTATCTCAAGATTCGGGAAATGTAAAGGGGGAGTTAGACATGCTTAAAGCACTCATCGTCGTCGCGGTGGCCCTCGTGGTCGTCAACTCGGTGCCTGACATTCAGCGGTACCTCAAGATTCGGGAGATGTAAGCAACGTGAACACTGTTGGAATAGTGGCACTGGTCATCCTTGCCCTGCTCGTGCTCGGGTTTTTGTTCATGTTCCTTCGGTCCATCCCCGACATGGCGCGGTACAAGAGAATTCGCGGCATGTGAGCCAGTCCGCGGGCGATTTTTGACCACCCGCGGAGTCATCGATGCCGGAGCCGAGGTCGCCCTGAGGCCGGTGAGGACACCATGTCCTCACCTGCCCCGGGTCGGCCTCGTTGCGCCGGTGCCGTCGTTCGAGCAGAGAGATTCGGAGTTCCCCCGACGCATCGGTCGCGCCCGCGCCGCTGACGTCGACGACGCCGAAGCTGGAGGAGGAGAAGCCTGATGTGTCTCGGGATACCCGGGAAGGTCGTCGAGCTGGTGGAGAACAGCGACCTGGCGACCGTCGACGTCCTCGGGGAGAAGCGCAACATCAACACCGGTCTCATCGAAGAGGGCGTCGTCCCCGGTGACTGGGTGCTCATCCACGTCGGCTTTGCCATGCAGAAGATCGACGCCGCCGAGGCCGAGTCGGCGATGCAAGGCCTGGTCATGATGCGGGGGCCGTCAGACGACGGCGGGGACGACTTCGAGGGATTCGACGAACCGGAGGTTTCGAAATGGGCGTTCTGATCGGCGTCGCCGTCGGCTTCGTGATGGGCGCGAAGTCGGGCACGGGCAGCCTCAGCAACATGAAGTCGGCAGTTGCCGGCCTGGCCTCGTCGGGCGAGGTCTCCAAGATGCTCAACGGCGCCATGGCCGGGGCGATGCCCATGGCCGGGCAGCTGCTCAAGACGGGGAGAGGCGCTCTCGAGGGCCTCCGGCGGGGCTGAACCACCACACGTCGGGGCACTGTCGGCAGGTCCCGGAACGGGTCCGCCACTTTGCCACTCGACACGTCATGGTTCTGGCGTCTACCGTCCTGCGTGCATCCGCCGGAGTCGGCGGTGCAACAGGTCGATTGCGGGACCGGCTGGCTCCTCCGGGAGACGGTCGGCAGATGAGCTACGTCAGGGCCGCCTCGGCGGTGTCCGCCTGGTCCGATGGACGAGGAGCGGCGCCACCGGGATCCGGTCGTGGACCGAGACAAGGGGGAAAGGTAGATGGAGGTTCTGTGGTGGATCGGCATCGTCGTCATGCTGCTCGCGGGGCTGGTGGTGGCCAAGAGCGCCGCTAGCGTCCTGAGCCGCATCAAGACGATCCAGGGCCTGGCGGGCGACATCACGCAGGGCGCCGGGGGCATCAGCCGGAAGCTCGACGCGGTGCCCAAGCTGGTCAAGACCCAGGAGCTGGCCACTGCGGCCCACCGCCTGGTCGGCAGGTACGGCGCAGCCCTTCTCCGGGCTCTGTAGCCCTCGTCCTTCCCGGCAACCCGAGAACATAAGGAGTTCCATGGGACCCGAAACTGTGGCCACGCTCGTCGTCGTCGCCATCATCGTCCTGGCCATCGCCTACCACCTCATCGCCATCGCCGCCGGCCTGCGGACCGTCACCGGGGCGCTCGACGTCATCGCTGACGCGCTGGTGGGGATCAAGAAGCAGACCGACCCCGTCAACCGCGTCGTCGGCGGCATCGCTGGCGAGGTGCTGGCCATCGACGACGACCTCGAGGGCCTTCTCGAGCTCGTCGGTGCCGCCTTGGCCGCCAAGGCCGCCGGCAAGCCGTCGCCCCACAAGGCTCCGCCCGCGGCCAAGGTCGTCACCGGCGCCGGCGCCCGTCCCCGCTCGACGGGTGCAGGTGGGTCCAAGATGGCGCAGGCCGTGGCCCGCGCCCGCGGCGGTCGCTAGACCCAATTCATTTCGGGCGCCCCCGCTGGGGACGTCCGAGACCCTTGTCGTCGACGGGACGGAGCTGGCTCCGCCTCGTCGCACCGCTGGCTGCGCCGGGCTCCCGCCCGGCGCAGTGGCGCGTCCGGGGCCGGATGCGCCCGGGGCGCCGGTTTCCGGTGCCCGCGGAGCGCCGGCCCGCGCCTGCCGGGGTCTGAGGGGGCCCTGAGAAGGCCAAGGCGGGCCGGAGACGGGCAGGGGCAGAGTCAAGGAGGGTCGGCAGGGAACGGCCCGGTCCTCCCCCGCCAGGAGTACGGTTTCGCCGTGCGGCGGGCGGAGTGGGGACGATGGGCGGCGGCAGGCCTGCTGGCCGCGACGGTCGCCGGGTGTGGTGGTGGGTCCGCGCCTGACGCCAGCCCTCCGACTCCCGGGCCGCCAGGTGCACCGACCTCCGCGCCGCCACCGGCTACGGGCCCCGCTGTCGCCCACTGCGAGCCGGCAGCCCTCCTGGCCGCCTCCGACGTCAGCCGGCCCCCGCTGGTTACTCGGGACTTCTACGTGTTCCGGTTCGCCTGCGGAGGAGGGCTGGCCCTGGCCGTGCTCTCGTATCGGGTCGAGAATCCGAACGGCCACGTCTCGGAGGCGCTGTTCCGTGACTCCGGCGGCGACTGGGTGCAACTGGCCCGGTCCGGCCCGATCCTGTCGGCGACCGATCTGGGGGGGTCGGGCGTGGACGCCGCCGCCCTCGACGGCCTGCGGCGCAGCCTCGTCGAGGTGGAAAGCCCCTCCGGCTCGGCGCCGCGACAGGACGCGGGGCCGGACGGCTTCCTCAGCCCATCGGGGAACATCGGTTGCCACGTCAGTGCTCGCAGCGCCCGGTGCGACATCCGGGACCGGACGTGGCCGACCCCTCCGAAGCCGGCGGACTGCGACCTCGACTGGGGCCACGCCCTGGGCGTGGGAGATGCAGGGCCCGGAGCGTTCCGCTGCGCCGGCGACACCGCTCTGGGGGCGCAGGCCGTCCTGCCCTACGGGTCCGTCGCCCGCCGGGGAGCCTTCGAGTGCCGCAGCGAGGAGTCGGGCATGGAGTGCGTCAACCTGGACACGGGCCACGGGATCGCCGTCTCACACGACGAGTACCGGCTGTTCTGACGTAGCAGGTCCGACAAAGCAAGAGCGGCGCCGGAGGCCGGCGCCGCTCTTGTCGGGGAACGGGTCCCCTGTCGATGGTGCGTCAGGTCAGGCGCTTAGACCCTCGGCCAACTCGCACGCCGTGGTGAGGCCGCCAGCGGCCTCGCCCAGGATGCGGTTCACCTGGTCGGCACCGGGGCCGATGATGGCGCAGTGGTCCTCGACCGCCTTGACACCCTTGTTGATCTTGTCGAGGTTGGCGATCACCTCGACGAGCTCGGAGTCGATGGCCCGCAGGAAGTAGATGAGGACGGCAGCCAGGAGGAAGATCTCCAGGCAGGTGAAGAAAACTTGAGCTGCGTACATGTCTGCCTGCCTTCTACTTGGCCGGGGTCAGGAGCTTGACGTGCAGGCCGAGCTCCTCGCGGAGGGCCTTGCACATCTCGACCGTGGTCGGGAGCATCCAGGTGCACACCGTCTGGGCTGCGACATGGGTGGCCATGTCCCAGATGGCGGCGACGCCCTTGTTGACGTCCTTGACGTACTGGAGGAGCAGGAAGAGGAGGAGGATGACCGCCGAGATGACGACCGCCCCCAGTCCCAGTGAGATCCACCAGAACAGGACGTGTTCGTCTGCGAGTGCCAGCATCATTCCCATCGTTACCCTCCTAGGGCTTTGCGGGCCGTGGCCGCGTGCTCGACGACGGACAGCAGCGCCTGGTTGAGCGTCGCTACCGCCGGAATCGACGTGGTGTTCTTGCGGATGTCGTCGAGGATGTCAACGACTGCGCCCGCCTGCTGCCCGATTCGCCGCACAAGCGACAGGATGAGCGCGACGAGCACGACCACGAGAACGATCACGACGGCGGCGATGATGTACCCGACGTACCAACCTGTCAGAGTGTTCGCTTCCAATATATGGGCCTCCCCCGGGGCTGCGGTGTGCGGGCAGTGTATCTATGTGCCCGGTAGGCGGCAAGGGAGCCGGAAAGCTTCTTCCACAAGCCCGCTACCAGCGCCTTCGCCGCGCTCCGTGGTGGTCGCTTGCGCGCGCTCAGTGGTGGTGGCTGAAAGGGTCGTCGAGCGGCCAGCGGCAGCGGTCGGCGTCGCCGGTCATCGATTCGAGCTCGGCGATGAGGTCGGCGAAGAACGCCCGCCACGCCTCGTCGTCGTCGGCCGGCCAGCGGCCGGTGAACGACATCCAGGCGTCGGGGAGCGTGGCCACGCCCTCCAGCCCGTTGCCCTCCGACCACGAGTACTCCTCGCCCCGGCGCTCGAGGTAGAGGGACTCGCCCTCGTCGAGGTGCAGGGCCCGCAGGGTGTCTGACAGCTCGTCGCGGGTCATCTAGGCCTCCATGACTACTGGGACGATCATAGGTCGGCGCCGGGTCTTTTCGTTCACGAACCGGCCCACCGCCTGGCGCACGTGGCGCTTGAGCGTCTCGATGTCGGTGGCGCCCTCGTGGGCCGACTGCTCGATGGTCTCGACCACCCGCTGGCGGGCCTCCTCCAGCAGCTCCTCCGCCTCGGGGGCGAAGACCCATCCCTTGGTGATGATCTCGGGCCGGGTGAGGAGCTCGCCGCTCTTGACGTCGACCGTCACCACCACCACGATCACGCCCTCCTCCGACAGCACCCGGCGGTCGCGCAGCACGCCGTGGCCGACGTCGCCCACGATGCCGTCGACGTAGAGGTAGCCGGCGGGGACGGAGTCGACGAAGTCGATCCCCTCGTCGGAGAGCTCGATCACGTCGCCGTCCTCGGCCAGCAGGACGTTGTTCTCGGGAACGCCCATCTCGATGGCCAGGCGGGCGTGGTGGGTGAGGTGGCGGAACTCGCCGTGGACGGGGATGAAGTGGGCCGGCGCGGCCAGGCTGAGGAGGGTCTTGAGCTCCTCGCTCTTGGCGTGGCCGGTGACGTGCACGTCGGCCAGGCCGGAGTGCACCACGGTCGCCCCCAGGCGATAGAGGCCGTCGATCACCTTGTTCACGCTGTACTCGTTGCCGGGGATGGCGTGGGCGCTGATGATGATCGTGTCGCCGTCGGCCACCTTGAGCCACTTGTTCTCGCCGGCGGCCATGAGGGACAGGGCCGACATGGGCTCGCCCTGGGAGCCGGTGGAGATCACGCACACCCGCCGGGGGTCGTAGTCGCCGATGCGCTCGATGTCGACCAGCGAGTCGTCGGGGATGGTGAACAGGCCCATCTGGCGGGCCAGGGCCACGTTCTTGGCCATCGACCGGCCCAGGGTGGCGACCACCCGTCCGTTGGCGACGGCGGCGTCGGCGATCTGCTGCACCCGGTGGATGTGGCTGGCGAAGCAGGCGGTGATGATGCGCTTGTCGGTGTGCTCCGCGAACAGGTTGCGCAGGACCTTGCCGACCGAGATCTCGCTGGCCGTGTGGCCCGGCTCCTCGGCGTTGGTCGAATCCGAGAGCAGCAGGCGGATGCCGGGGCCTCGGGCCAGGGCGCCGATACGGGCCAGGTCGGTGCACCGCCCATCGACCGGCGTGAGGTCGATCTTGAAGTCGCCCGAGTGCAGGATCACGCCCTGCGGGGTGTGGAAGGCGGTGGCGAAGCCGTGGGGGACCGAGTGGGTGACGGGGATGAACTCGCAGTCGAAGGGACCGATCTTCCGCCGTTCGCCGTCGGCCACCGGGATGAGGGTGGTGCGGTGGAGGAGGCCCGCCTCCTCGATGCGGTTGCGGGCCAGGTTGACGGTGAGGGCCGACCCGTAGATCGGGAAGGTGAGGTCGCGCAGCAGGTAGGAGAGGGCGCCCATGTGGTCCTCGTGCCCGTGGGTGACGATGCACGCCTCCACCCGGTGGGCGTTCTCCCGCAGCCAGGTGAAGTCGGGCAGGACGAGGTCGATGCCGAGCATCTCCGCGTCGGGGAACATCAGCCCGCAGTCGAGGATCATGATGCGGTCGTCCTGCTCGACGCAGGCGCAGTTGCGGCCGATCTCCCCCAGGCCGCCGAGGAAGGTGATCCTCACTGGATTGGAACTGGCGGGGGCCGTCAATGTCTGTCCAACGGGGGGCCACCGAGGCCGGCGAGGACGCGTCGGGCGTGGTCCTCGACGCCGGCGGGAGCCGGTCCCATCGGCAGGCGGCACTCGCCCACGGGCAGCCCGAGGACCCGCATCATGGCCTTGGCCGGGATGGGGTTGGGGGCGTTGTCGCTCGATTCATAGGCGAAGGACTCGAACAAGGTGGCGTTGACCTCCCGGGCACGCGCCGTGTCGCCCTTGGCGAAGGCGGCGATCATCTCTGACATCTGGGGCCCGACCCAGTGGGTGGCCACGCCGACGACGCCCACGGCACCCGCTGCCAGCAGGGCCAGGGTGAGGTCGTCGTTGCCGCTGTAGAGCTCGAAGCTGTCGGGCGTGGCTGCGACCAGGCGGGCCGAGGCGGCCACGTCGGAGGCGGCGTCCTTGACGCCGGCCACGTTGGGTACCTCAGTGGCCAGGCGCACCAGCACGTCGTGGGACACCTTGCGGCCGGTGCGCACCGGGATGTCGTAGATCATCACCGGCAGGGAGGTGGCCTCGGCCACCGCCCGGAAGTGGGCCTCGATGCCGGCCGGCGACGGCCGGTTGTAATAGGGCGTGACGACCAGGACGCCGGCCGCCCCGGTCGCCGCGGCCTGGTCGGCGAGCTCCACCGAGTGGGCGGTGTCGTTGCGAGCCGGCACCGGCGATGACGGGGATGGTGACGGCCTCGGAGACGGCCCGCCAGAGGTCGAGCTTCTCGTCGTCGGTGAGCACGGAGCCCTCGCCGGTGGTGCCGGCGACGACCAGCCCGTCGCTGCCGTGGTCGGCCAGCCAGCGGGCGAGCGCGGCCGCACCGTCGAGGTCGAGGAGACCCTCGACATCGAAAGGAGTGACCATGGCGGTGACCACCGCGCCGAACCGGGCCATGCCCTCAGGGTAGTCGTCACCCCTCGGACCTCCGACCGGAGGGGCCGGCCGGGTCCGTCGCCGGGCATGGGTCGGTTCGCCCCTGGGTAGGCTGGCCCCATGGCCGGTGAGCGCGCCACGGAAGGCGGCACGGCACGGGGCGCCGACCTCGATGGCGCCACGCAGTTCGCGGTCACCGACGGCGTCGTGGTGAAGGACATCGAGGTGCCGGGGCCGCAGCAGCCGCCAGCCGGGCCCCTGGTGCCGGGCCCGGTCAGCCCCGGAGGGCCGGACATCGTGGTCGTGCCCAAACCCACCCCCTCCGAGGTCCCGCCGCCCGGTCCGGCGCCGCCCGGTCCGACGCCGCCTGGTCCGACGCCCACGCCGACACCCGGTCCGGAGCACGC
The DNA here is from genome assembly GCA_963765955.1 of uncultured Acidimicrobiia bacterium. Lineage (GTDB taxonomy): Bacteria > Actinomycetota > Acidimicrobiia > Acidimicrobiales > AC-14 > JAXDMK01. Next base: position 1,101,932 of record CAVXYA010000002.1, on the reverse strand, counting down.
CCCGCCGCCTGGCCCGGAGCATGTGCCCCCCGAGCAGGTGCCGCCCGACCCGGGCCCCGAGCGGGTCCCGCCCGAGCCCGACACCGCTCCCGACCCGGACCCGCTGCGGGTCCCGAGCGAGCCCGATCCGCTGCTCGTCCCTTCCGAGCCCGACCCCCTGACCACGCCCTCCGTTCCGACTGCGCCGACGGAGCCGACGGGACCGGTGGCGGGCGGCGGCGCTCGTGGCCAAATCGCTCGTCGCCGCCATTGTCGGCGGACCGGAGGGACGTGGCACCCGACAGGCGCCATCCGACGCCACGGGCGCGGCGACCGTGCCCCGCGACTGGTTCCCCAAGGACTTCAGGGGGTCCGTTCCGGGCCCCAGCCTCCTGTCCGGCTGACTGCTAGAGCCGGGCGAGGACCGTCGCCGCCAGCTGCTTCTCGTCGGGCAGGGCGTCCACGCCCCGGGGGCTGCCGGTGGCTCGTCCCACGTACAGGATGAGGCCGGTGTCGCCCTTGCGCACGTTGAGGTTGGTACCGGCGAAGAAGGCCTCGTCGCCGACACCGGTCACCTCCTGGTAGTCGCTCCCGGAGGACTCCGACTGTCGGAACTGGTCGAACAGGCTGGGGCCGTTGCCCAGGAGGTCGGCCACGGCGACGGTCACGCCTGGTGCGTTGCCGGGATCGAAGATGAAGTCGCAATACGCGAACGGCACCGGACCAGTGGTGACGCTGCGGGCCACGCCGGGCTTCACCGGCGAGCCGGCCAACGCCGACGCCTCGGCGGTGGTCACGTACTTGCAGGCGCCCTCGGTGGTATCGGCGGAGCCCCCGGAAGGAGCCGACGAGGCGACCGAAGGAGCGGTCGACGGGCTGGAGGCGCCCGATGCCGTGGTGGCGGTGGTCTCGTCGGTCGACGAGCTGTCGTCGCCGCACCCAGCGATGGCGACGAGCATCAGGACGATGCCGGCCACCGAGGCCCAGCGGCGCGGAAAATCGGTCGTCATGCAGTCCTCCCAGCGGGGCCCGTTCAGGCCCGTGTTGCAACCCTACGGCGGCAAGCGACGGGACGCCCCCTCGGGCACCGCCTGTATGGTGCCGGCGTGCCCATCGGGCGGGTCGTGGCCGAGGCGATGGTTCCCGCCGTGAGGAGCGGCGGGTGACGGACGCGGTGGTGGTCGGGGCCGGGCCCAACGGGCTGGCGGCGGCGGTGACCCTGGCCCGGGCCGGCTGCTCGGTCGTGGTGCTGGAGGGGGCCGATGTAGCGGGCGGCGGCTGCCGGTCCGAGGAGCTGACCCTTCCCGGCTTCGTCCACGACGTCTGCTCCGCCATCCACCCCCTGGGCGTGTCGTCGCCCGTCTTCTCGGGGATGCCGCTGGCCGATCATGGCCTGGAGTGGGTTCACCCCCAGGCGCCCGCCGCCCACCCCCTGCCCGACGGCCGGGCGGCGGTGCTCGAACGGTCGCTGGCCGCCACCGCCGAGTCCCTCGGGGCCGACGGCCGGGCCTGGCGCCGCCTCGTCGGCCCCCTCGCCGAGCGCTGGGACGAACTCACCGCGTCGATCCTTGGGCCGCTGATCCGGGTCCCTCGCCACCCGGTCCTCCTGACCCGGTTCGGGCTGAAGGCCCTGTGGCCGGCGCGGACGCTGGCCCGCCGCCGGTTCGAGGGGGAGGACGCCCGGGCCCTGTTCGGGGGGCTGGCGGCCCACGCCATCCTCGACCTGGGCAGCCCCCTGACCTCGTCGTTCGGGCTGACGTTCGCCGCCTCGGGCCATGCCGTGGGCTGGCCCGCGGCCCGCGGCGGCTCACAACGCCTCACCGACGCCCTGGTGTCCTACCTGCGGTCGCTGGGGGCGAGGTGGTCACCGGCCAGCGGGTGGCCTCGCTCGACGACCTCCCCCCGGCCCGGGCCGTGCTCTTCGACCTCACCCCCCGCCAGCTGGTGGCCGTGGCCGGTGATCGCCTCCCCGCTCGGGCCCGGCGCCGGCTGGGCCGCTTCCGCTACGGGCCGGGCTCGTTCAAGATCGACTACGCCCTGGACGGACCGGTGCCCTGGACGGCCGAGGGGTGCTCCCGGGCGGGATCGGTGCACGTCGGCGGCACGCTGGACGAGGTGGTGGCCGCGGAACGGGACGTCGCCCAGGGCCGCCATCCCGAGCGCCCGTTCGTGCTCACCGCGCAGCCCAGCCTCTTCGACGCCACCCGGGCCCCCGAGGGCAAGCACACGTTCTGGGCCTACTGCCACGTGCCCCACGGGTCCACCGTCGACATGACCGAGGCCGTCGAGGCCCAGATCGAGCGGTTCGCCCCCGGCTTCCGGGACCGGGTGCTGGCCCGCCACACAATGTTCCCGGCCGACCTCGAGCGCCACAACGCCAACAACGTGGGCGGCGACGTGGCCGGCGGGTCGCACGGCGGGCTGCAGCTGATCGCCCGGCCCCGTCTGGCCGCCGACCCCTACTCGCTGCCGATCGACGGGCATGGACGCCTACCTGTGCTCGGCGTCGACGCCGCCGGGGGCCGGCGTCCACGGGATGTGCGGCTGGTGGGCGGCCCAGTCCGCCCTCAAGGCCCTCGGCCGGACGAAGAGGGACCGCTAGTGGCTGGGCCTGCCGGGACAGCCGGTTCAGACGTTGTCCGTCTCGTCGACGGCGACCCCTCTCGGGTGGTCGAGCGATGCCGACGTGGCCGGGCCGCCGTCGCCTCCGAAGCCGAGGCGGCCGTCGCCTGCGACCACCCTGGTCAGGCCGGTGCCCAGGTCGAGCACCCGCACCAGGGTGAGGTGCTCGGCGGTGTAGACCAGCGGTCCCCGAACCGCCACCGCCGCCGGCTGCTGGGCGATGTTGGTAGCCACGCCCTCGCCTGACCGCCGGCGAAGGTGATGATGTCGCCGGTGGCGGCCCGGGCCGAGCCGGCGGTGCCGATAGGGCCCCCGCCAAGACCAGGATGGAGACGGAAATCACAACGGCTCTGGCTCGCCCGGGCCGCGGGCGCGCCGGGTCCAGCCTCCTGATCGGCAGGTCGGAGCGCCGGCTGTACCCCAGTCCCAGTCGGGTCAGAGGTCGATGACGAGGCCCTCGGCCCCGGCGACGGCCTCGACCGGACCGCCCCGGAGCCGGTCGACTATGGCGTCGAGCTGGTCGTCGGTGCGGCACGGGTCGTGGTGGAACAGCACCAGCCGGTGGGCACCGGCGGCTTCGGCCAGACCTACCGCGTACTCGACGGCGGAGTGGCCGAGGAAGGCGTGGTCGGCGAACTCGTCCGCCGTGTGCTGGGCGTCGTGGATCAGCACGTCGACCCCGCGGGCGAGATCGATGGCCGCCGGGTGGTAGGTGCCCAGCCCGTCGGGGCCCTTGCCGATCTCGATCGGGCTGTGGTCCGACAGGTAGGCGAGCGTGGCCGCACCGTCGGAGATCCGGTAGCCGAACGTACGGCCCCCGGTGTGGGGGATCTCGGCCGCGACCACCTGGAAGCCCTCGAGCCGGTGGTCGCCCGGCTCGATCGAGGTGACCTGCCACCGCCCTTGGAGCTGGCTCGGGGTCACGGGGAAGTGGGGCGGCGAGAAGGCCCGCTCCAGCACCTCCACCGGGTCGCCTTGGGCGGGCATGACGACGGTGACCGCGCTGTCGGGCTCGTTGCCGGCGGCGAAGAAGGGCAGGCCGTGGGTGTGGTCCCAGTGCAGGTGGCCGAGGAGGATGGTGCCCCGGAAGGGGTTGCCGTCGAGGTGGCGGGTGAGGTTGCGGATGCCGGTGCCGGCGTCGAGGACGAGGGTGGGCCGCTCGCCGTCGTGGGCCAGGGCCACGCAGGAGGTGTGGCCCCCGTAGCGGACGAACTCCGCCCCCGGGGCGCACGTCGACCCCCGGACCCCGCAGAACAGGACTCGCACTCAGCCGCCGGCGATGACCTGGGCGGGGACCAGGCGCCGCGACGCGGCCAGCTCGAGCTCGACGTCGACCGGGCCGACCACGGCCGCCGTCCGCCCGCGTCCCAAACCTCGTGTGCGCATCCCCGCTCCCGTCCGGCCGCCGATGGGTGCCCCCGGTAGGATTCGAACCTACGCACCCGCCTCCGGAGGGCGGTGCTCTATCCCCTGAGCTACGAGGGCGGCGGCGTCGATCGTACCTCCACAACCGGGGCCGAGCCTCCCCCCGGTACCATCGAACCGTGGACAAGCTGACGGTGCTGGTCATCGACGACGACCCGGTGATCCTCGAGCTTCTCCGCGTGAACTTCGAGATCGAGGGCTTCGACGTGGTCTGCGCCCGCGACGGCGACGAGGGCTTCGCCATGGCCCAGGAGATCCACCCCGACGTGGTGATATCCGACATCATGATGCCCCGCCGCGACGGCCTCCAGCTGCTCTCCGACCTCAAGGGCGACCCCCGCACCGAGGACCTCCCGGTGATCCTGCTGTCGGCCAAGGCCCAGAAATCCGAGGTCCAGCACGGCCTCGACATGGGCGCCGACGACTACATCACCAAGCCCTTCGATCCCATCCAGCTCATCGACCGCCTCAACGCGGTCATGGGCAAGCCCCGCCGGTAGGCGTCCGTGATCGGCCCAATTGATTAGGGACCTCCTGGCCGAGTCGCTGCGCGCCGCCCTGGTGGCGGACGGCATCGAGCCCCCGGACACGATCTCCGTCGAGCGGCCGGCCCGTCCCGAGCACGGGGACTGGTCGTCGAACGTGGCCCTCGCCCTGGCCAAGGCCATCAACCGCCCGCCGCGGGAGCTGGCAGTCGCCATCGCCGACCACCTGACGGCCGACCCGCCCCGCTATGTCGCCGAGGTGACGGTGGCCGGCCCCGGGTTCGTGAACTTCCGCCTCGACCACGCCTGGCTGCACGACCTGCTCCGCCAGGTGGTCGAGGGCGGAGTGGAGGGCTACGCCCGTCCCGACCTGGGCGCCGGCGAACGGGTCAACGTCGAGTTCGTGAGCGCCAACCCCACCGGACCGCTGCACGCCGGTGGGGGCCGGTGGGCGGCCTACGGCGACTCGCTCTGCCGCATCCTCCAGCGGTGCGGCTACCAGGTGCACCGGGAGTACTACGTCAACGACCGGGGCCGGCAGGTCGAGCTGTTCCTCGACTCGCTGGCCGCCCGCAAGGCGGGCCGACCGGTGCCGGAGGACGGCTACCAGGGCCAGTACGTCACCGACTGGGCGGCGGAGATGCCCGACGACGCCGACCGGGAGTGGGGTGAGCGGCGGGTGCTCGACGACCTGCGGCGGACGCTGGGCCGGATCAACGTCACCTTCGACACCTGGTTCAGCGAGCGCTCGATGGCCGCGTCGGGGGCCATCGAGGCGGCCCTGGCCGACCTGCGGGCCAACGGCAACGCCTACGACGCCGACGGCGCGGTGTGGCTGCGGGCCACCGCCTTCGGCCTGCCCAAGGACGAGGTCCTGGTCAAGACCGGCGGCGAGCCCACCTACCTGCTGGGCGACATCGCCTACCACCGCGACAAGTTCGAGCGGGGCTTCGACCGCCTCATCGACATCTGGGGGGCCGACCACCACGGCCACGTGGCCCGGCTCAAGGTCGGCATGCAGGCCCTCGGCTACGACCCCGACCGGCTGGAGATCATCCTCGGCCAGCTGGTCACGCTCCTGCGGGCGGGCGAGGTGGTGCGCATGGGCAAGCGCAGCGGGGAGTTCGTCGAGCTGGCCGAGGTCCTCGACGAGGTGGGGCCAGACGTGGCCCGGCTCACCTTCCTGCTCCAGTCGATCGACAACCGCCAGACCTTCGACCTGGCCGCGGTCGTCATGCACTCGCTCGACAACCCCGTGTATTACGTGCAGTACGCCCATGCCCGCATCCGGTCGATCATGGTCACCGCCGCCGCCCGCGGCATCGAGCGGCGCCCGGTGGACGAGGTCGACGTCGGCCTGCTCGTCCACCCCCGCGAACTCGACCTGCTGCGGGTGCTGGCCGAGCTGCCCGACGCGGTGGCCGACGCCTGCCGGGCCCGTGCCCCCCACCGGGTCAGCACCTGGTCCCGCGATCTGGCCGCCCACTTCCACGGCTTCTACTACGACTGCTACGTCATGGGCGAGGGGATCAGCCCCGAGCTGACCCAGGCCCGGCTGTCCCTGGTGGAGGCGACCCGCATCGGGCTCGCCATCGGCCTCGACCTGCTCGGGGTCAGCGCGCCGGATTCGATGTGACTGGCTCGATGTGACTGGCTCGATGTGACTGGCTCGATGTGACCGGGGTGATCGGGGCGCCGCTCCCCCGTTACGTCCTGCCCGACACCGCCGAGGTGGGTTCGGACGGGGGTCTGAGCGTGGGCGGCGTCGACGTGGTCGGCCTGGCCACCGAGTTCGGCACGCCCCTGTTCGTCTACGACGAGGACCACCTGCGGGCCCGCTGCCGGGAGGCGGTGGCCGCCTTCGGCGACGGCGTGGCCTACGGGTCGAAGGCGTTCCTGTGCCTGGCCATGGCCCGGCTGGTGCACGAGGAGGGGATGCACGTCGACGTGGCCACCGGGGGCGAGCTGCACGTGGCCCTGGCCGCGGGCGTGCCCCCGGCCCGGATCGTCCTCCACGGCAACAACAAGTCCGAGGACGAGCTGCGGCGGGCCCACGGCCTGGGCATCAGGGTCGTGGTCGACTCCTTCGACGAGATCCGGCGGCTGGAGGGCCTTCACGCCGAGGACGGGACGGCGACCCGGGTGCTGGTGCGGGTGACGCCGGGCGTGGAGGCCCACACCCACGAGTACGTGATGACGGGCCAGGTCGACTCCAAGTTCGGCTTCGGGCTGGCCAGCGGCGATGCCTCGCTCGCCGTCGACCGGATCGGCGGCTCTCCCGCCTTCGAGCTGGTGGGGGTGCACGCCCACATCGGCAGCCAGATCTTCCTCCTCCACTCGTTCGAGAAGGCGGTGGAGGTGCTGGCCGATTTCGTGGCGCCCCTCGGCCTTCCCGAGCTGTGCCTGGGCGGCGGGCTGGGCGTGGCCTACGTTCTCGGCGAGGACGCGCCCACCATCGGCCAGTGGGCCAAGGTCCTCCAGGAGGCGTGCCTGGCGGCGGGGATCGCGTCCCGGGTGACGGCCGAGCCGGGCCGAGCCATCGCCGCCGCCGCCGGCCTCACCCTCTACCGGGTGGGCACGATAAAGGACGTCGCTGGCGTCCGCACCTACGTGTCCGTCGACGGGGGCATGAGCGACAACCCCCGGCCCGTGCTCTACGGCAGCGGCTACGAGGCCTTCCTGCCCCGCGCCACCGACTCGCCCCGCCCGAGGACGGTGACGGTGGTGGGCAAGCACTGCGAGTCGGGCGACGTCGTCGTACGTGACGCCCAGCTTCCGGCCGACCTGGCCGTGGGCGACATCCTCTGCACCCCGGTGACCGGCGCTTACGGCCACGCCATGGCCTCCAACTACAACAAGGTGCCCCGGCCGGCGGTGGTGTTCGTGCGCAACGGCACCGCTCGGGTGGTCGTCCGGCGGGAGACCCCGGACGACCTCCTCCGCCTCGACGAGTAGCCGACACTCCGTGGCCGGGCCGGTACGGTTGGGCGGGTGAACGGGGATTCCACGGTCCGGATCGGCCTGCTGGGCTGCGGCAACGTCGGCGCCGCCCTGGTGCAGCTGGTGACCGACAACGGCGACGCGGTCGCGGCCCGCTCCGGCATGCGTCTGGAGGTCACCCGGGTCGCGGTGAGCGACGTCACCCGCCCCCGGTCGGTCACCCTGGCGCCGGGCGTCCTCACCGACGACGCCGCCGGGGTGGTGGCAGACCCCGAGATCGACCTGGTGGTCGAGGTCATGGGGGGCATCGAGCCCGCCCGCACCCTCATCCTCGCCGCTCTCGAGGGCGGCAAGCCGGTCGTCACGGCCAACAAGGAGCTGTTGGCCACCCACGGCGCCGAGCTGTTCGACGCGGCGGTGAAGTCCGGCGTCGACCTCCTGTTCGAGGCCGCGGTGTGCGCTGCCATCCCTTTGATGCGGCCGCTGCGGGAGTCGCTGGCCGGCGACCGCATCAATCGGGTCATCGGCATCGTCAACGGGACGACCAACTTCATCCTCACCCGCATGACCGAGGGGGGCGAGAGCTTCGCCGACGCCCTGGCCGAGGCCCAGGCGCTGGGCTACGCCGAGCGCGACCCCACCGCCGACGTCGAGGGCTTCGACGCCGCGGCCAAGGCCGCCATCATCGCCAGCGTCGCCTTCGGCATCGACGTGCGGGTGGGCGACGTGTACCGGGAGGGCATCACCGGCGTCACCGCCGACGACATCGCCATGGCCGCCCGCCTGGGCTACGTGGTCAAGCTGGTGGCGGTGGCCGACTCGGTGCCGGGCTCGGGCGGCGACCAGGTGGCGGTGCGGGTGCACCCGGCGATGGTGCCCGTCGCCCACCCGCTGGCCGCGGTGCGGGACGCCTACAACGCCGTCTTCGTGCAGGGCGAGGCCGCCGGCGAGCTGATGTTCTACGGGCGGGGGGCGGGGGGACGGCCCACGGCGTCCGCCGTTCTGGGGGATGTGGTCGACGCCGCCGTCAACCGCCGCCAGGGCACGTCCGCCGGCATGGCGGGGCTGGCCGTGGCCCGGCTGCGGCCCATGGACGAGCTGGCGGCGCAGTACTACCTGTCGCTCGACGTGGTCGACCGTCCCGGCGTGCTGGAGAAGGTGGCGGCCGCCTTCTCCCGCCACACGGTGTCGATCGTCCAGGTCCTGCAGGTGGGGATGGGCGACGAGGCCCGGCTGGTGCTCGTCACCCACACCGCCCGCGAGCGCGACATGCAGGCCACCGTGGCCGACCTCCGGGAGCTGGAGGTCGTCGACCGGGTGGGCTCCCTGCTCCGCGTCATCGGGCCTGAGTAGGGCGATGGCGAGGCCGGGCTGGCGAGGCGTCATCGAGGAGTACCGCGAGTACCTGCCGGTGACGGCCGACTCGCCGGTGGTCACCCTGCTCGAGGGCGCCACCCCGCTGTTGGCTGCCCCCCGGCTGTCGGAGCGGGTGGGCGCCGAGGTGTGGCTCAAGGTGGAGGGGGCCAACCCCACCGGGTCGTTCAAGGACCGGGGCATGACGCTGGCCATCTCCAAGGCGGTGGAGGACGGAGCCAAGGCGGTGGTGTGCGCGTCGACCGGCAACACCTCGGCGTCGGCCGCGGCCTACGCCACCCGGGCCGGGCTGACGTGCGCCGTCCTCATCCCCGAGGGCTACATCGCCCTGGGCAAGCTGGCCCAGGCCCTCATCCACGGGGCCCGGGTGCTGCAGGTGCGGGCCAACTTCGACCAGGCCCTCGACGTGGTCCGGGCCCTGGGCGAGACGGCGCCCGTCACCATCGTGAACTCGGTGAACCGGTACCGGATCGAGGGCCAGAAGACGGCCGCCTTCGAGATCGTCGACGTCCTGGGCGACGCCCCCGACATGCACTGCGTCCCGGTCGGCAACGCGGGCAACATCTCCGCCTACTGGCAGGGGTTCCGCGAGTACCAGGACGCGGGTCTCGCCACTCGACTGCCGAGGATGTTCGGCTTCCAGGCCGCGGGGGCGGCCCCGATCGTGCTCGGCCACGTCGTCGCCGAGCCCGACACCATCGCCACCGCCATCCGCATCGGCAATCCCGCCTCCTGGTACGGCGCGACGGCAGCCGCGTCCGAGTCGGGGGGCGGTATCCACGCCGTCACCGACGACGAGATCCTCGCCGCCTACCGCTTCCTGGCGGGGACCGAGTCGGTCTTCTGCGAGCCGGCCTCGGCCGCATCGGTCGCCGGCCTGTTGAAGGTGGGCGTCGGCCCGGACGTGCGCACGGTGGTGTGCACGTTGACCGGCCACGGCCTCAAGGACCCCGACCGCGCCATCGCCGAGATCGCGGTCCCCTCACCGGTGGAGGCCGACATAGGCGCCGTCCGCGCCGAACTCGGCCTGTAGTTCCGGTCTGGGCCAGCCGGCAGCCCCCGCCGCCCCCGCGGTGCCTGAGTCACACGGCTCGTGGCGGACAGGCGGCCCCCAGTCCCGCGGCCCCCGAGTCCCGCGACCCCCGAGTCCCGCGGCCCCCGAGTCCCGCCGCCCCCGAGTCCCGCCGCCCCCGAGTCCCGCGGCCCCCGATCCCGCGGCCCCCGAGTCCCCGCGGCCCCCGAGTCCGCAGCCCCGACTCCCGCCCCCCAGTCCCGCCCCCCCCAGTCCCGCGCGCCCCCCGAGTCCCGCGGCCCCCGAGTCCCCGCGGCCCCCGAGTCCCGCGGCCCCCGAGTCCCGCGGCCCCCGAGTCCGCAGCCCCGACTCCCGAATCTGGAGACTCGTGGCGGAAAGGCGAAGCCAGGCTCGGCGGATCCGAGCATCGAGGGGGCGCGGTCGAACCCATCGTGCCGAACCCGGTGGCGGTCAGCGCATTTTTGTCACGGCGGTGGGTCATCTGGTGGGTCCCAGGTCCACGCCCCGGGGCGACCGGCGAGCACCCAGCCGTGGTGGGTCTTGAGGCCGTGGTGGAAATGGCAGGCCCGGACCAGGTTGTCGAGCGTGGTGGGACCGCCTTCGGCGAAGGGCACGACGTGGTCGATCTCCAACCCCTTGCGCTCGGCACAGCCCGGGATCACACAGACCGGGTCACGGGCCTCGAGGGCGCTGCGCACGTGGGCCGGGATGGTGCGCCCGGCATGCGCCACCGCCACCACGTCGACCCCCTTGGTCACCAGCACCTTGAGGATGCAGTCGGCGGCCAGGGCCCGGGCCGCGGCCACGGGGATGGGGCCGACGCCGGCGATGTCGCACGTCTCGCCCTCCTCGACGTGGCCCCGCACCAGGGCGGCGTGGTCGACCCGCACCTGCACCATGGCCGCCGGCCCCTTGCTCGGGTCGGCTCGGCCGTCGGCCAGCGCCACCAGGGCGTCGGCCGCGTAGGCCTCGTACGGCTCCCGGCGCCCGTCGCCGCGGGCGGTGGCAAAGACGCTCCGGCGCTGGGCGTCGATGGCGGCGAGCAGCTTGGCCCCGTCGTCGGGACACAGCCGGGCCTGCAGGCACAGCGCCCCCTCGCCGTCGCTCCAGTGGCGCAGGTAGCGATGGGCCCGTATCCGCTCGTAGGCCGCCCGCGCCTCGGTTCCCTCCGCCCGCACCGCCCGGCAGCGCTGCTGCAACGCCGGCAGCGACTCCGACCCGGCCGCGGCCACCAGCTCCGACTCGACCGCCGGGCGATCCCCGGCGGCGGAGACGATCGAGCTGGCCTGGGCCACCGACAGCTTTCCCGAACGCAACGCCTCGGCCGTGGCCGGCAGGTCATCGAGGCGACGGGCCGTCTCCAGCGTCTCCACCGCCGAGCGGACCGACGACCCGCAGGTGGCGGCCACCAGGTGCGCCGCCGAGCGAGCACCCCGGCTCTGCCAGGCCCGGGTCACCTCCACCTGGCGGGCGGCCAGGGCCTTGCCCGCCGCCACCAGCCGCTCCATCTCCCCGAACAGCTCCAACGCCCGGATCGCAGCCTCGCCGTCGAGGCCCGCCGGCTCGAAGCCCGCCACCACCGCCCGCAGTGCCCGCTGCGATCCCTACCAGTCCACCGCCTTCCCCCTCATCCGGCATACTCCCATGCTATCGAACATATGTTCGTGTGTCAAGGCAAAGCGAGGCAAATTTGATGTGGATCTGGTCCTCGAAGGGGAAACGATGCGGCCGCCCAGGATCGAAGCGGAAAAGATGCCGGACGCTCGATGAGAGCAGCGCGGCGGTTTCCCACCGGGGTCCTGTCTCGTGCGACGCCGTTAAGCTCGAGACTCAGGCGGGGTCGATGCGGAAGACGCTTCCACTCAGACTGAGCGCGTACAGCTCGCCTGCCGCGTCCTGGCCGAACGAGGACAGGGCGTCGACGCTCAGGCCGAGGGCCACCTCCTCGATGACCTGCCCGCCCGATTGGCGCAGCGCGAGAATCTCGCCCTGGCAGTAGTCGCCGTACAGGTAGGCGCCGGTCAGGCCGGGGATCCTCGATCCCCGGTAGACGTAGCCGCCGGTCACAGAACACCCGCCCCCGGACTGGTCGTAGTCGAGGATGGGTGCCACCGCACCGTCGGGCCTCCCGCCCTTGTTCGACCGGGTGCCCTCCAGCCCGGGCCAGCCCCAGTTCTCGCCGCCCGTGGACGAGGCGGGGGCGAAGTCGATCTCCTCCACCGCGTTCTGGCCGACGTCGCCGATCCAGAGGTCGCCGGTGGCCCGATCGAACGAGTAGCGCCACGGGTTGCGCAGCCCGAACGACCAGATCTCCCCCCTGGCTCCGTCCTGGCCGACGAACGGGTTGTCGGGAGGGATCGTGTAGGCCCGGCCCGCCGACGGGGTCGGGTCGATGCGCAGCATCTTGCCCAGGAGGGTGCCGAGGTCCTGGGCCCGGTCCTGGGGGTCGTTGCGGCTGCCGCCGTCGCCGAGGCCGATCCACAGCCGGCCGTCGGGACCGAAGACCAGGTTGCCGCCGTTGTGATTCGCATAAGGCTGGTCGACCGCCAGCAGCTCCCGGGCGGTGGACGGGTCGGCCCGGCCGCCGGCGAACCCGTACTCGACCACCCGGGTGTCGCCCGCGGCGTTGGTGAAGTTCACGTACAGCTTGCCGCCGTCGGGGGAGAACGCCAGCCCCAGCAGCCCCTGCTCGCTGCCCGTCGACACCTCACCGGTGAGGTCGAGGACCGGGGTGGGGTCGACGGCACCGTCCCGGATGGCCGTCACCCGCCCCACCTTCTCCACGACGTACAACGCGCCGTCGCCCGCCCGCACGGCCAGGGCCACCGGCTGGCTGACGCCGGCGATCTCGGTGAGGGTGACCGCCACCGACTCGAGCGGCTGGGGCCCGGCGGCAGCGCTCGTGTCGGGCCCGGCGGTCCCGTCCGGCCCGGCGGTGGTGTCCGACCGCACTTCAGGCTGGCTGGTGGACGAGGACACCGGCCCACCACCGACGGGTGACGAGGCCGGTTCGTCGTCCCCGCAGGCCAACCCCACCAACGCGAGGGACATAACCGCGACGGCCAGGGGGCGGCTGGTCATGGTCCCGAGGCTACCGACGACCGCGTCGGCGGAAACGTCGGATCAGACCGCCGCGGTGACGGCGAGTGGCGCAGGCCTGACCACTACCATCACGAGCAATGAAGTACGTGGTGTGCGTCCCCGACGGGGCCGCCGACGATCCGATACCCGAGCTCGGGGGGCGCACCCCGCTCGAGGTGGCGGTCATGCCCCACCTGGCCAAGCTGGCGGCCCGGGGCGAGGTAGGGCGGGCGTCCACCATCCCCCCGGGCATGCCCCCCGGCAGTGACGTCGGGAACCTGTCGATCCTGGGCTACGACCCCGCCGTCCACCACACCGGACGGGCGCCCATCGAGGCCGCGGCCATGGGGCTGCGCCTGCGTCCCGATCAGATCGCCTACCGGTGCAACCTGGCCACCGTGTCCGACGACGGCACCATGGTCGACTTCGCCGGCGGCCACCCCACCACCGAGCAGGCCGCGGCCGTCATCGCCACCCTCCAGGAGGAGCTGGGCGATGACGACGTCACGTTCCACCCCGGCGTGCAGTACCGCCACATCGTCGTCACCCCCGACTCGTGGGCCGACGCCGACTGCTTCCCGCCCCACGACCTCATCGGCCAGCCCGCCGTCTGGCCCACCGGGCCCGCCGCCCCCCGCCTGCAGGCCCTTATGGACGCGTCCCGGGCCATCGTCACCGCCTCCGACCTGAAAGCAAACCAGATCTGGCTGTGGGGCCAGGGCCCCCAGCCCGTGCTCCCGTCCTTCCAGGAGACCTACGGGCTCACCGCCGGACTGGTGTCGGCCGTCGATCTCATCCGGGGCCTGGGCGTGCTCACCGGCATCCCCGCATCCGACGTCGAGGGCATCACCGGCTGGTACGACACCAACTACGAAGGCAAGCGCGACGCCTGCCTCGATGCGCTGGCCGGCGGGATGGACCTCTTCCTCATCCACGTGGAAGCCAGCGACGAAGCCGGTCACGCCGGCAACCTCGAGGCCAAGATCGAGGCTCTGGAGAACTGGGACAGCCGGATCATCGGCCCGCTGATCGAGGGCCTCGACGCCATGGGGCCCTGGCGCCTGCTCCTGCTGCCCGACCACCCCACGCCGATCGCCCTCCGCACCCACACGTCCGATTCCGTCCCGTACCTGCTCGTCGACTCCGCCGTCGACGGCCCCGGCGGCACCTACAGCGAAGCGGGCACCGCCTCCGCCCCACCCGTGCCCGGCCACCGGCTCATGAGCCGCCTGGTCGGGACCACGCCCGTCACGCCCGGCTGACCGCGGGGCCGCCGGCCACCCGGCAGGCCCCCAGGCATCACCCGCTCCAGAGAGAACACCTCCATGAGGACCCTCGTCCTGATCGACGGCGAGCACTACCCGCCCGTTGTCCGGGCCGCCATCGAAGACCTGCCGCAGCGCATCCCGGGCGTGGTCGTGGTGGGCGCGGCCCTCCTGGGCGGGGGCGAGAAGCTGGCCGCCGGCCTCCCGGACGACCTGGGGCTGGGCGTGCCGGTCGTCCGGGCCGCCGAACGCGCCAGTGCCGATCGGGACAGGGATCCCGTGCTGGGCGCGCTCGAGGCCGGACTGGCCCGGTTCCGGCCAGAGCTGGTCGTCGACCTGTCGGACGAGCCCGTGCTCGACGCCCGCCGGCGCCTGGGACTGGTGGCCCGGTCCCTCGTGGCCGGCGTGCCCTACGAGGGGGCCGACTTCCGCTTCGACCCCCCGCCCCGGCCCCGCCTGGCAACCAAGCCGTCGGTGGCGGTGATCGGCACCGGCAAGCGGACGGGCAAGACGGCGGTCTCCGCCTCCCTCGCCCGCCTGCTGGCGGAGCGGGGCACGCCGCCGGTGGTGGTGGCCATGGGCCGGGGCGGACCGGCCGAGCCGGAGGTGGTCGATCCCTCCAGCTTCGACCTGTCGGCCGCGGGGCTGGTCGCCCTCGCCGCCTCCGGCCGCCACGCCGCGTCCGACCACCTGGAGGACGCCCTCGTGGCCCGGGTGGCGACCGTCGGCACCCGCCGGTGCGGCGGGGGACTGGCCGGCGCCCCCGTCACCAGCACGTTCGCCGCCGGGGTGGCGGTGGCCAACGGAAGAACGGAGACGTCGCTGGTGTTCGAGGGAAGTGGAGCGTCGGTGCCTCCGGCCCACGCCGACGCCACCATCTGCGTCATCCCGGCCACCATCGATCCCGAGTTGGTGACGGGCTACCTGGGTCCATACCGAGTGTTGCTGAGTGACTTGATTGTGGTTACCATGGGGGAGCCATCGCTCGCCGTCTTGGGCGCGGGCGCTCCGACAGGAACCAGTTCGGCCAAAACGGGTGCTGGGCTCCTCGAGGAATGCGTCCGGAAGCTGGTACCTGGGGTCCGGGTAGTCCATACCGTCTTTCGGCCCTTTCCCCTCGAACCGATTTCCGGTCGCCGGGTCTTCTACGTCACCACTGCGCCGGTTTCAGCCAGCAAGGTGTTGGTGGACCATCTCGAACAACAGCACGGGTGCACGATCGTCGGGGTCTCCCACCACCTGGCCCGCCGGCCGGAGTTGGCGGTCGACCTGGCGGCGGCGCCCGATGCCGACGTCCTGTTGGTGGAGTTGAAAGCGGCGGCGGTGGACCTCGCGGCGAGGGCGGCGATCGAGCGAGGGATGGAAATCATATTTTGCGACAACAGGGTTGTATCCGTCGGAGGTGACGGCACGTTCGACGAACTGGCGGTGAGCACGGCCGACCTGGCCGTCGAACGGTACTCCTCATGGAAACAGGAACAATCATGAAAACAGTGGCATCCCGCCACATGGTCGTCGGGGACCGCGAGTACGAATTCCCGTACTCCAAGGGCCTCATGGCGTCCGCCATCATGGCCACCGGCTTGGCCCCCGGCCGCGCCTTTCACGTGGCCGAGGTCATCGAGGCCCGGCTCGACGAGAAGGCCGTCGGCACCATCTCCCGGGTCGACCTCAACGAGCTGGCCAAGGTGGTGCTGCGCTCCGAGGTGGGCGACCGCTACGCCGAATCGTTCTCCAAGTGGCAGATGGTGCAGCGCCTCGACCTGCCCCTGATCATCCTCCTGGGGGGGGCGACGGGTGTGGGCAAGTCCACCATCGCCACCATGCTGGCCAGCCGCCTCGGCATCACCCGGGTCATCCCCACCGACGCCATCCGGGAGGTCATGCGGTCGATGTTCACCGCCGACCTGTTCCCGAGCCTGCACACCTCGTCGTTCGACGCCGCCCGCCTGGTGCGACACCCGCTGCCCCGCAGCGCCGATCCGGTCATCATCGGGTTCCGGGAGCAGACGTCGGCCGTTTCGGTAGGGATCCAGGCCCTGGTGAGCCGGGCCGTGTCCGAAGGCACCGACCTCATCGTCGAGGGGGCCCACGTGGTGCCCGGATTCCTCGACCTGGCCCGTTTCGAGAACAAGGCGGTTGTGGTACCGATGGTGGTGACGGTCGACGAGGTGGAGTTGCATCGCAGCCACTTCGTCCAGCGCTCCCACGATTCCCGCAGCCGGCCCGCCGAGCGGTACCTCGATTCGTTCCAGAACATCCGCAAGATGCACCGCTACGTCCGGTCGCTGGCCTTGCAGCACAACGTGGCGATCGTCCAGTCCTACAACCTCGACGCCACCTTGTCGCAGGTCATCGACCTGGTGGTCGGTCAGGCGTTCAAGGCGGTGCCCGAGACACGGGCCGACCAGCCCGATGACACAGGTGTCGACGCGGCGGCGCCGTCCACCCCCATTTCCCATCCAGCCATCAACCAGACGAACACGCGAGGCGCCTGATGGCGCCTGGCGGGGAGGCAGCACCATGAGCATCACGCCGCAGGCCCTCGAGCGATCCGTGCTCGAGAGCAAGGAACGCGACGAGTTGGCCGTCATCGCCGAGGCGATGGGCGTCAAGCCCTCGTCGCGGGCGTCGAAGGCCACCCTTATCGACTCGATTCTCCGCCAGGCGGGGATCGAGACCGGCAGCGAGGCGCGACCCCGTCGCACCCGCGCCACCAAGTCCGCCTCCTCGTCCGCCGCGTCTGCCGCGTCCGCGTCTGCCGCGTCGGCCGCCCCGCCGGCGGAGGCGTCCGGCGACCCGGCGAGCAACGGCGCGACCGCCCCGAGCGCGGCTTCGGCGGGCGGCGCCGAGGCCTCGGACGCACCGGCAGCGGCGGCGGCGGACGAATCGTCCGGCGGCGAGCAGCTCTCGCTTTCGTCCTCCGACGACGCGGCCACCACCACGCCGACCGCCCCCCCGGCCACCGAGGCCAAGGGACCGGCCGGAGACACCACCTCGGCCGACACCGCCCCCTCCGACGTGAGCGGCTCCGAGGCGGCGGCGTCGGATGCAGCAGCCGCGGGCGGCGACAAGGAGGCCACCCCCGCCGACGGGGCCCAGTCGTCCGGCTCCACCCACGCCCCCGCCACCGAGCGGGCTCCCGGCGGTGGCGGCGGAGGGGGCGGAGGCGGCGGTGGCGGCGGCGGACGCACCGACGACCGGCCGCGTGACCGCGGTCCTCGTGAGGACCGGGCCCCGCGCGGCGGCGACAACGGCGGCCGAGGCGACAACGGCCCCCGGACCGACCGGGAGAACCGGCAGTTCACGGGCGGCGGCGACGCCGGTGATCCCGGCAACCGTCGCAGCCGGCGCCGGCGGGGACGCGACCGGGGCGAGCGCGACATCCAGCCCGACCGCGTCCAGGGCGGCCAGGGCCAGGAGGTCGCCTACTCGGGCGAGCCCGTCCCCTCCGACGGCCTCCTCGACCTGCGGGACGAGGGCTACGGCTTCCTGCGCACCAACGGCTACCTGGCCGGCCCCCGCGACGTCTACGTCTCGCTCAGCCAGGTGCGGCGCTTCGGCCTGCGCAAGGGCGACGTGGTCAAGGGCGCCAGCCGGCCCGCGGGCAGCACCGAGAAGTACCCGGCCCTGCTGCGCATCGACACGGTCAACGACATGACCGTCGAGGAGGCCCGCAACCGGCCCCGCTTCGAGGACCTCACCCCCCTGTTCCCGGACGAGAAGCTGCGGCTCGAGATCCCGGGCGACTCCAACAACATGGTCGCCCGCATCGTCGACCTCATCTCGCCCATCGGCAAGGGCCAGCGGGGGCTCATCGTGTCGCCCCCCAAGGCGGGCAAGACCACCGTCCTCAAGCAGATCGCCCACTCCATCGAGGCCAACAACCCCGACGTCCACCTCATGGTGCTCCTGGTCGACGAGCGTCCGGAGGAGGTCACCGACATGCGCCGGTCGGTGAAGGGCGAGGTCATCGCCTCCACCTTCGACCGTCCGTCCGACGAGCACACCCAGGTGGCCGAGCTGGCGTCCGAGCGGGCAAAGCGGCTGGTGGAGATGGGTCGCGACGTGGTGATCGTCCTCGACGGCATCACCCGCCTGGCCCGGGCCTACAACCTGGCCGCCCCCGCCAGCGGCCGCATCATGTCGGGTGGTCTGGCCACCGACGCCCTCTACCCGCCCAAGAAGTTCTTCGGGTCGGCCCGCAACCTGGAGGAGGGCGGCTCGCTCACCATCCTGGCCACCGCCCTCATCGAGACCGGGTCCAAGATGGACGAGGTCATCTTCGAGGAGTTCAAGGGCACCGGCAACATGGAGCTGCGTCTCGACCGCAAGCTGGCCGAGCGCCGCATCTACCCGGCCCTGGAGGTCAACGCCTCCTCCACCCGCCACGAGGAGCTCCTCTTCGAGCGGGGACAGCTCCAGCAGGTCTGGAAGCTGCGCCGGGTGCTCAACGGCCTGGAATCAGGAGCGGGCCTCGAGCTGTTGATGGACAAGATCCGCACGACGAAGAGCAACGACGAGTTCCTCGCCGAGATCGCCAAGGCCCCCTCGCCCGCGGGCTGAGGCTGCTGAGGCGATTGGCGCACGACGCACGGAAGTTGAGGGAGACTGCACACCGTGAAAGCCGACATCCACCCCAAGTACGAGACCACCAACGTCCGCTGCTCGTGCGGGAACACCTTCGTCACCCGGTCCACCAAGGACGAGCTGCGGGTCGAGCTGTGCAACGAGTGCCACCCGTTCTTCACCGGCAAGCAGAAGCTGGTCGACACCGGTGGCCGGGTCGAGCGCTTCGAGCGCCGCTACGGCAACCGGGCGGGCAAGAAGAAGGCGTAGCGCCTCACCCGCCTCACCCGCCTCACCCGCGCTGCGGCTGGCCGCGGTCAGCAGTCGGTGGCCACGGCCAGCGCCCGGCACACGGCCAGCATGTGGGCGGGGCTGAGTTCCGTGATCCGTTCGACGAGCAGAGACGCGGCCAGTGGCTGGACGTTGTCGAGCGAGACGACGCAGGGCTGTGGCAGCCCGTTGGTGTCACGGCGATTTCGCCGGCCATGGATGTCGTCGCCGGTAGCCTGAGTCCGATGTTCGATCGCCTGGCCACGCTGGAGACCGAGTACGAGGCGATCCTCGGCCGGCTGGGCGACCCCACCGTCCACGGCGACCACCGCGTCTACACCGAGCTGTCCAAGCGGTTCAAGGAGCTGGAGCCGGTGGTGCTGGCCTATCGCGAGTGGCGGGGCCACACCGGCGACCTGGAGGCGGCGCGCGGCATGTTGGCCGACTCGGCGGCGGGCGACGACCGTGACTTCGTACGGGAGCAGATCGAGGAGGCGGAGGCGGAGGCAGCCCGGCTGGAGGACGAGCTGCGGGCCCTTCTTCTGCCGCGCGACCCCAACGACGGCAAGAACGTCATCGTCGAGATCAGGGGCGCCGAGGGGGGCGAGGAGGCCAACCTCTTCGCCAAGGACCTCTTCGACATGTACACCCGCTACGCCGAGCGGCGGGGCTGGAAGCTCGAGGTGCTGGGCGCCGACCCGTCCGACCACGGCGGCTTCAACGAGGTGGCGTTCCTGGTCAAGGGGGACGACGTGTGGGCCCGGCTGAAGCACGAGGGCGGCCCCCACCGGGTGCAGCGGGTGCCGGCCACCGAGTCCCAGGGCCGCATCCACACCAGCTCGGCCACCGTCACCGTCCTCCCCGAGGCGGAGGAGGTCGACATCCACATCGACATGAGCGACCTCAAGATCGACGTCTACCGCTCCACCGGGCCCGGCGGCCAGTCGGTGAACACCACCGACTCGGCGGTGCGCATCACCCACCTGCCCACCGGCCTGGTGGTGGCCATGCAGGACGAGAAGAGCCAGATCCAGAACCGGGCCAAGGCCCTCCAGGTGCTGCGGGCCCGGCTGCTCAAGGCGGAGCAGGACAAGCAGTCGGCCGAGCTCTCCGAGGCCCGCCGGGGCCAGGTCGGCGGCGGGGGGCGGTCGGAGAAGATCCGGACCTACAACTACAAGGAGAACCGGGTCACCGACCACCGCATCGGGCTCACCATCTACAGCCTCAACCGAGTGCTGCTGGGCGACCTCGACGACTTCACCGAGGCGCTCATGGCCGACGAGCGGTCCCGCCAGCTCCAAGGCGATCCCCAAGGGGACGGGCAGTAGCGGCCGACACGGTCGTGACCTGGCGCCAGGTCCTGGAGCGGGCCCTGGCCACCCTCGCCCCGGGCGACGCCTGGCGGGTGGTCGAGCGGGCCTCGTCGTTCGACCGGGCCGAGCTGGTGGTCAACCTCGACACCCCGGCGCCGGACCGCTCGGTCGCCTTCGCCGAGTCGCTGGTGGCGCGGCGGGCGGCCGGTGAGCCGCTGCAGTACGTCCTCGGCCAGTGGGGCTTCCGCCACCTCGACCTCCTTGTCGACCGCCGGGTGCTGATCCCCCGCCCGGAGACCGAGGTGGTGGCCGGGGTCGCGGTCGACGAGCTACGGCGGCTGGTGCCGGCCGAGCCCCGCCGGCGGGTCCCGCCCCAGGTCGTCGACATCGGCACCGGGTCGGGTGCCATCGCCCTGGCGGTGGCGGACGAGGTGCCCCGGGCCCGGGTGTGGGCAACCGACGTGTCGGCCGACGCGCTGGCCGTCGCCCGGGCCAACCTGGCCGGGACGGGCAGCCTGGTCGGGCCCCGGGTCCGGCTCCTGCACGGGCCGTGGTTCGATCCCCTGCCGCCCCAGCTCCGGGGCAGCGTCGACGTGGTGGTGTCCAACCCGCCCTACGTGGCCGCGGGGGAGCGGCTGCCCCACGAGGTGTCGGCCTGGGAGCCGGCCGAGGCCCTGGTGGCCGGTCCCACCGGGCTGGAGGGGATCGAGGAGGTGGTGGCGGGGGCCGCCCGATGGCTGGCCCGACCCGGTTCGCTGGTCCTCGAGCTAGCCCCCCATCAGGCCGATGAGGCGGCCGGGCTGGCCTGGAGGGCCGGCTTCGACGAGGTGGCCGTGATCGACGACCTCGCCGGTCGGGCGAGGGTGCTGGTGGGTAGGTTCAGCGGGTGAGAGCGACGCCAGGCGGGGGAGCGGGTCGGTGATCGTGCCGGTCGGCGGCGACCCGCCGTCGCCGGAGGCGCTGGAGCGGGCCATCGAGGTGCTGCGCCAGGGCCGGCCCATCGCGGTGCCCACCGACACCGTCTACGGCCTGGCCGCCGACCCCTTCCGGCCGGGGGCGGCCGACCGCATCTTCGATGTCAAGCGACGGCCCCGCAACGTCAACCTGCCGGTGCTGGTGTCGGGCACCGACCAGGCCCTGGCCCTGGCCACGTCGGTTCCCACGACCGCGGCCACCCTCATGGACCGGTTCTGGCCCGGTGCCCTCACCGTCGTGTTGCCGGCGAGGGCCGGGTTGGCCGCCGACCTGGGCGACGACGACGCCACCATCGGCGTGCGCTGCCCGGCCCATCCGGTACCGCTGGCCCTGTGCTCGGCGGTGGGACCGCTGGCCACCACCAGCGCCAACCGCCACGGCGAGCCCACGCTGACGACGGCCGCCGAGGTGATGGCCGTCTTCGGGGACGCAGTGGTCGTGGTGCTCGACGGGGGCACGTGCTCGGGCAGCCCGTCGACGGTGGTGGACTGCACCGGGGTCGAGCCCAAGCTGCTGCGGGAGGGGCGGGTGCCGTGGTCGGACCTGGTGGAGGCCCTGAAGGGCTGACGCGGGGACGATCCGCCGGGGGTCAGCCGGGCGACCGAGTGGTGCGATTCCTGGTCGTGCCCGTCCTCGTCCCCGCCGGTCCCCGGTCGGCCCGCTCCCGGGCGGCCGCCGAGACCCACGCCGGGGGAACCCAGTCGGCGAGTGTCGTCGTCGTCGTCCTGGTCCTCGGCCTCCAACTCGTAGCCCACCACCGGCTCCTTGGGGGCAGGGGTGGCCCGACCGGCGGCCGGGCGCCGGGTGAGGACCCGGGCGATGGGGGCGGTCACGGGGGCGTCATCGTCGGACGGGGCGTCGTCGTCCACCCGGGCCGCAACCGCTTTGGACGTCGCCACCCGCGTGGTCGCCACCCGTGCGGGGGTCGGCCGAGCGCGTGTGGGGGCGGTGGGGCTTGCGGCCGGACGCGTTGTCACCACCCTCTGCGTCGTCGCCCGTTGGGGGGTAGGCCGGGCGGCGGCCGTTCGACCCGTCGCCACTCGGCCAGTCGCAACCCGGCCGGTTGCCACTCGGCCGGTTGCCACCCGTCGGCCGGCGGGGGAGGCGGTGCCGTTGGCGCCGGCTTCGGGATCGTCGGCGGCGGTCGACGCCGAGGCCACCCGGGCGGTGGCGACGCGCCTTGGCGTCTCCGGCGTCTCCGGCGCGTCGTCGCCCGCGGTGGCGGTGCGCTGCATGCGGGCGGTGGAGACCCGCTTGCCGACGGCCGGTTGGGCGACCTTGGCCGAGGCCCGTGCGGCCGCGACCCCCTTCGACGGTTGGGCGACCTTCGGCGCAGGCGGGACCCAGCTCGACTTGGAGGTTGGCCCGCCGCCGCCGCCGCCGCCGACGCCGACCCGCTCGCTCAGGGCCTCGACCTGGGCCGCCAGGGCGGCCAGGGCGTCGGCGAGGGGTGTGAACTGGCGGGTGACGCTGCCCTTGAGGGCGCCCAGCCGGACCGCTTCCCGCTGCTCGGCCTCCTCGTCGTGGACCGCGATGGCGGAGCTCAGCCTCTGGAAGGACTCGTTCAGCGCTTCGACGGTGGCAGCAGTGTCGGTCCTGATCTGCTCGACGTCGTCGCGGAAGCGGTCGTGGGACTGGTCGTAGGACTCGGCCAGGGCCGACGTGTGCTCGTCCATCGCCGCCCGGACGGCGTCGGCCACCAGGTCGGGGAGGGACTCGGCCACCAGGGCCAGCCGCAGCTCGGCCTGCCGGCTGTCGAGCAGCTCGGCCAGCATCGCCTGCTGGTGGGTCATGCTGCCGATCAGTGCCTGGAGCTCACCCCGGACGCCCTCGAACGCCTCCTCGAACCAGCGGAACACCTCCCGGCGGGGGTCGCCCGAGGTGTCGCGGCCGGCGTCGGCCTCCGACTCGCCGTCGGCCATGGCCTTGGCCTTGCCCGACTGGCCCGACTGGCCCGACTGGCCCGACTGGCCCGACCGGCCATGGCGAGGCGTGGTTCGGCGACCGCCCCCGAGCCGGTCGTCGCCTGCCCTCCGGCCGGTGGGGCCCGAGAGGTTCTCGGCTCCGGCCCGGCCGACGATTCCTGGGCCGATGGCCACCGGCGGGGCCTCCAGGTAGGCGATGGCGCCGGCGTCGCTCCTCAGTCCCTCGCCAATCCCGCCGGCGGCGCTCCTCAGTCCCTCGGCAATCCCGCCTGCGGATCCTCCGTCGCCAGCGGGTGCGGTGGGCTCGGCCTTGGCCGCCGCCTGCGGCCGGGTTGGGGGTGTGGTGGCGACGGCCGCCGGCGCGCCGTTGGCCGCGCTCGCCCGGGTGGCGGAGATGGAGACGGGGCGGGGACCACGGGCCCACACGTCGGGGCAACCGTCGAACAGGCCCCGGCAGACGACTCCGCACTCGGCGCAGGAGCACGCCGACGCGCCTGCCCGCATGGGGTGGTTGCACCCGGTACGGATCTGGGAGCCGAACTCGTGGCAGAGCCCCATCTGCCCATCGTACTGCGCATTCGTCGGTTGACGAGGACTTCCAGTGGTGCTCACCAGCCCGGTCGCGGTCGAGGGGTGCCGGCCCGATCCGCACGCGCCGAGCGCCCGGTCGCCGTCGTATCTCTGCGTCGAGGCGCCGCCGCCGCAAGACGCCACCTGCTCGGGGGGCCCGCTGAAGCCCTCACCCTCGGTAGCATCTGGTCATGGCACCCGCGCCCGGAGCTGATGGGCGGGTCTCGCGATACGTCCAGGGCATCTGGCGACGCCGGGTCGCCATCTTGCTCACGGTCCTGGTGATCGTCGGCTTCTCCATGGTGATCTCGTCGTCCCGGCCGACCGTGTACCGGGCCACGGCCGAGGTGCTGGTGCAGACCAGTGGGGTCGAGTTGGCCCTCGATCCCGGGGGCCGGGCGGTGGCCGATCCCGAGCGTCTGGTCGAGACCGAGATCCGCATCCTGGCCAGTCCCGCGGTGCGGGAGGCGGTGCGGATCGCCCTGGGGGAGGCGCCGGACGTGTCGGCCGAGCCCGCGGGCGACGCCGACGTCATCGCCATCCACGCCGAGAACGGCAGCGCCGAGCGGGCGGCCACCATCGCCAACGCCTACGCCGACGCCTACGTGTCGGTGCGCCGCCAGCAGACGGAGGACGCGGCCACAGCCGCCACGGCCGAGATCCAGAAGCGGGTCGCCGAGCTCCAGGGCCAGATCGACGCCGTCCCGGCCGCCCAGCCGGCGGCGCGCGAGCCGCTCGTCGGCCAGCAGTCGGCCCTCCGCCAGCAGCTCGACCGGCTGCAGGTGCTGCGGGCGGTCAAGAGCGGCGCCTCCCAGGTCGTCACCTCGGCCGCCCTGCCCACGTCCCCCGTGTCGCCCCGTCCCGGCCGCACCGGCCTCATGGCCGGGATCTTCGGACTGGCCTTGGCGGTGGCCATCGCCGCCCTCATGGAGCGGATGGACGACTCGCTGCGCAGCAAGGACCAGCTCCAACGGGCGGCAGGCGTGCCCGTCATCGGCTCGGTGCCGACAGTCGGCAGCTTCGTGACGATGGGCCGGCCGTCGGTGGTGTCGCTGGCGACGCCGCGCTCGGCGGCGTCCGAGGCGTACCGCACCCTGCGCACGGCCGTCCAGTTCCTGCCCTACGAAGGTGTCACCACGATCCAGGTGACCAGCCCCACCTCGGGCGACGGCAAGACCACCACCCTCGTCAACCTGGGCGTCGCCCTGGCCCGCGCCGGCCAGCAGGTGGTGGTCGTGTGCTGCGACCTGCGCCGGCCGAAGCTGCACGAGTTCTTCGGGATGACGAACGACGTCGGCTTCACGTCGGTGCTGCTGGGCAAGGTGCCACTGAGCGCCGCCCTCCAGCAGGTGCCCGACCAGGACCGCCTCTACGTCCTCGCCTCCGGGCCCCTCCCGCCCAACCCGTCCGAGCTGCTGTCATCCCGGCGGGCGAAGGAGGTCCTGAACTCGCTACGGGCCGAGGCCGAGGTCGTGCTCATCGACTCGCCCCCCGTGCTGCCGGTGAGCGACGCCATGATCATCTCCGGGCTGGCCGACATCACCCTCCTGGTCTGCGCCGCCGACCGCACCTCGACGCGCGACATCACCCGGGCCGTGGAGCAACTCCGCCAGGTGGAGGCCCCGCTGGCCGGCGCCATCCTCAACGGTGCCGGGCCCGAGTCCGCCTACGGCGGCAAATACGGCTACGACACCCTGGAACCTTCCTCGGCCACGGCCCCGGCCACGGCCACGGCCCCGGCCACGGCCAAGGCCTCCGCCACCGCCGGGGCGAAGGCGCCCCGACCCAAGCCTGCCCCCCGGGCTCCGGCCAAGCTCCGTCCCGTCCCCCGGGCCAAGGTGGCCGCCGCCTCCGCCAAGCCGCCGCCGCCGCGCAAGCCGGCCAAGGCGCCCCGGCCGGCCAAGCCGAGGCCCCCCGCCCGCACCCAGACCAAATAACCCACCGGCGATCCGGTCGCCGGGCGTGCAGCTACAGGTATTCGACCTGGGGACCGGGGCGGAGGCGGTGGCGGGTGTCGAGGACGTAGCCGGCCGAGCGCCACACCAACTCGAGGTCGAAGGCGTCGTGGTCGGCCAGGAGGATGACGGCGTCGGCCGCGGCCAGCTCCTCGGCGGTGGCCGTCACCCGCACCACCCGGCCGTCGGTGTGGTCCTCCACCACATGGGGGTCGGCGGCTCGGACCTCGGCCCCGAGCGCCAGCAGCCGGTCGGCCACGACCACCGAGGGCGACTGGCGGCTGTCACTGGTGTTGGCCTTGTAGGCCAGGCCCAGGAGGAGAATGCGACTGCCGTTCACCGCCCGCTGCTTGCGGTTGAGGGCCAGGACGAGGCGCTGGACCACGAAGTCGGGCATGTGGTCGTTGACATCGTTGGCCAGCTCGATGAGGCGGAACTGCTGGCCGAGGAGTCGCCGGACCCGCCACGACAGGTAGCTGGGGTCGATGGGCAGGCAGTGGCCACCGACGCCCGGCCCGGGCGTGAAGCGCATGAACCCGAAGGGCTTGGTTGATGCGGCGTCGATCGCCTCCCAGACGTCGACCCCGAGGTCGGAGGCGAACATGGCCAGCTCGTTGACCAGGGCGATGTTGACGTGCCGGAAGGTGTTCTCCAGCAGCTTCGTCATCTCCGCCACCTTCGGGTTGGACACCGGCACCGTCCGGTCGACGATCGTGTCGTAGAACCCCCGCACCGCAGCGAGTGATTCGGCGTCGATCCCCGCGACGACC
Source organism: uncultured Acidimicrobiia bacterium (assembly GCA_963765955.1). Classification (GTDB taxonomy): domain Bacteria; phylum Actinomycetota; class Acidimicrobiia; order Acidimicrobiales; family AC-14; genus JAXDMK01. Next base: position 1,075,381 of record CAVXYA010000002.1, on the reverse strand, counting down.
TTGGGCGTGGTGACTAGCCCGAACTGGGGGTTGCCGGGGTCGATGCGCTCGGGGCTGTAGCCGAGGTGGAAGTCGGTGCCTGCGGTGAGCCCGGAGCCGGCCTCGAGGATGGGAGCGACCAGCTCCTCGGTGGTGCCCGGGTAGGTGGTCGACTCGAGCACCACGGTGGCCCCGGGTCGCAGGTACCGGGCCACGGTGGCGGTGCCCTTCTCGATGAAGGACAGGTCGGGGGCGCCTTCGTGGAGCGGCGTGGGGACCGTGAGGACGGCGACGTCGAAGTCGGCGCATGCGGCCGGGTCGGTGGACGCCTGGTAGTGGCCGGACTCGAGCGCGGCCAGCAGGACGGCCGACGACACGTCCTCCACGTAGGACTCGCCCGCGCTCAGGCGCTTGACCCGGTGCTCGTCGGTGTCGAGGCCGACGACCGACCAGCCGACCTCGACGGCCCGCATGGCCAGTGGCAATCCCACGTAGCCCTGCCCGACGATCACGAGCTTCCCGCCCCGCGGGGGCCCGGCACTCGTCGGCCCCGAGCTGGTCGGCCCCGACCTGGTCGGCCCCGAACTGGTCGGCCCCGAACTGGTCGGCCCCGAACTGGTCGGCCCGGAATCGGTCGGCCCGGAAATGGTCGGCATGACACTCCCTCGTTCGCCGTCGCGCCCAGCCTGCGACGTGCCCACCGGGCTCACCGCGGCCAGTCCGCTTCGCCATCATCGCGCGCCCCAGCCCGGAGGCGACGCCCGAAGGGTCCCCCGGAGCGCCGGTAGACTCCGTGCCATCAACGTCCTCATCCTCTGCACGGGCAACATCTGCCGCTCGCCGGCGGCCGAAGCCATGCTCCGGCAACGGGTCCACGCCCTCGACCTCGACGTGCGGGTGCGTTCGGCGGGGCTGCTCGACGACGGCCTGCCCGCGCATACCAACAGCATCGACGTGCTCACGGGGATGGGCCTCGACATCACCAACCATCGCAGCCGGCGCATCAGCGCCGCCATCCTGCGCTCGGCCGACCTGGTGTTGGGGATGGCCCGCGACCACGTCCGGGAGGCGGTCGTGCTGGCACCCGAGATCTTCCCTCGGGTGTTCACCCTCAAGGAGCTCGTGCGGCGGGGCGACGAGGTGGGCCCCCGGGAGGGAGACGAGAGCCTGGCCGACTGGCTGGCCCGGGCCCACGCCGGCCGTACGTCGGCCGACCTCATGGGTACGTCCAGGGCCGACGACATCCCCGACCCCATCGGCATGCCCCGCACCGCATACGAGCGGATGGTGGAGGAGCTCACCGAGCAGCTCGACCGGCTGGTGGCGCTGCTGTGGGCCCCCAACTACCAGCGGTCGGTCAGGTGAGCCCCGACCGGTGGGCCCCGACGACCCCGACGAGGCCGTCTTCGACATCATCCGCCGGGAGCGGGAGCGGCAGAACACCACCGTCCAGCTGATCGCCTCCGAGAACTTCACCTCACCGGCAGTCATGGCGGCCCAGGGCTCGGTCCTCACCAACAAGTACTCCGAGGGCTACCCCGGCCGTCGCTACTACGGCGGCAACTACGTCGTCGACGAGGTCGAGGAGCTGGCCCGGGAGCGGGCCAAGGCCCTGTTCGGGGCCGACCACGCCAACGTCCAGCCCCACTCCGGGGCCAACGCCAACATGGCCACCTACCTGGCCCTGCTCGAGCCGGGCGACACCGTTCTCGGCATGCGCCTCGACCAGGGCGGGCACCTCACCCACGGCTCGCCGGTGAACTTCAGCGGCCGGATCTACCACTTCGTGTCCTACGGGGTCAGCGAGAGCGACGAGCGCCTCGACTACGACCAGATGCGCGACCTGGCCAAGGAGCATCGGCCCAAGGCCATCGTGGCCGGCGCCACCGCCTACCCCCGGATCATCGACCCCGAGCCGCTGCGGGCCATCGCCGACGAGGTGGGGGCCCTGCTCATCTTCGACGCCGCCCACATCGCCGGGCTGATCGCCGGAGGCGTCCACCCCAATCCCGTCCCCCTGTCCGACGTGGTCACCTTCACCACCCACAAGACGCTGCGCGGTCCCCGGGCCGGCTGCATCCTGTCCACGTCCGAGCACGCCACCGCCATCGACAAGGCGGTGTTCCCCGGCCTGCAGGGCGGGCCCCTCATGCACGTGATCGCGGCCAAGGCCATCGCCTTCCGGGAGGCGTCCCACCCGTCGTTCGCCCAGTACGCGGCCCGCATCGTGGCCAACGCCCAGGCCCTGGCCGAGGCCCTGGCGGGGGAGGGTTTCCGCCTGGTGTCGGGCGGCACCGACAACCACCTCATGCTGGTCGACCTGCGCCCCTTCGACGCCGAGCTCACCGGCAAGGAGGCCCAGAACGTGCTCGACCGGGCCGGGCTCACCCTGAACAAGAACCAGATCCCGGGCGACCCCCGGTCGCCGTTCGTCACCAGCGGGCTGCGGATCGGCACCGCCGCCGTCACCACCGCCGGCATGGGCGAGCCGGAGATGGCCGAGATCGCCGCCCTCATCGGTCGGGCTCTTCGCCAGCGGGCCGACGACGGGGCGGTGGCCGAGGTTCGAGAGGCCGCCGCCGTCCTCTGCTCCAAGTTCACGCCGTACCCCGACTGAGACAATGGGCGCACCGCTCCCGCTCGCAGAGACTGGTTTTCCGAGCCGGCCGCCCCCGCCGCCGAAGGCGGCCTCCCCGGATGGCCCCCCGCCGGCCGCAGGCCGGCATGCCCCGGGGGGAGGCCGGGAGGGGGGCCTGCCCCCCTCCCGATATGTCCCGGGGGGAGGCCGGGAGGAGGGCCTGCCCCCCTCCCGATAGATGCTCAGCTACTGCATCGTGTTCGCGGTGGCGGCGCTGGTCACGTTCCTCCTGACGCCACTGGTCTGGCGGATGTCGACCCGCATCGGGGCGGTGGTCGTCCCCGACGAGCGCCGCATCCACCTGCGTCCCACCCCCACCCTGGGCGGGGCGGCGATGCTGGTGGCCCTGTTCGCAGCGCTGGGCGTGGCCTGGCTCCTGCCGCAGTTCCGTCCCGTCTTCGAGTCTTCGTCGGAACCCCTGGGGGTCGTGCTGGCCGCGGCTCTGATCTTCGCGGTGGGTTTCCTCGACGACCTCCGGGAGGTGTCGGCCCCGGCCAAGGTGGCGGGCCAGGTGCTGGCCGCCTCGGTCCTCGGGCTGGCCGGGGTGACGATGTTCTACTTCCGCGTCCCCTTCGCCGACTTCTTCGTCCTCTCGCCCGACCTCGGGTTCCTGGTGACCGTGGTCTGGGTCGTGGCCATGGCCAACGCGGTGAACCTCATCGACGGCCTCGACGGCTTGGCCGCGGGCGTGGTCGCCATCGCCTCGGGGGCGATCTTCCTGTACTCCTACCGCCTGTCCGACGTGGGCCTGCTGTCGCCCGACAACGTGGCCCCGCTGGTGGTGGCCATCACCTGCGGGCTGTGCGTGGGGTTCCTGCCCCACAACTTCCACCCGGCCAAGGTCTTCATGGGTGACAGCGGGGCCCTGCTGCTGGGACTGCTGCTGGCGGCCACCACCATCTCCGTCGGGGGGCGGACCGCCGACCAGTTCAGCGGCCAGACGTTCTTCTTCTTTGCACCCCTGATCATCCCGTTCGTGATCCTGGGCGTGCCCTTCGTCGACACCGTCCTGGCCATCGTCCGCCGCACCCGGCGCCGCACCGCCCTGTCCCAGGCCGACAAGGAGCACCTCCACCACCGGCTGATGGCTCAGGGCCACGGTCCCCGCCGGTCGGTAGGCATCCTCTGGGCGTGGACGGCCATCCTCTCGGGGGTGGTCCTGCTTCCCACCTACACCAACCAGGGCAACGCGGTGGTGCCCTTCGCCGTGTTCGCCCTGGCCATCATCCTCTACACCCTGCTCCATCCGGGCGTCCGCCAGACGGCCGAGGAGGTGGAGGTCGAGGTGGAGGAGGACCTCTTGGCCTGGCCCACCCCCGACGCGCCCCTCCCCCCACCGAGGGCGTAGTCGGCCTCCGCCGCCGCCCGGGCGTCGACCGCGCGGTGTAACGAAGGGCCCTCGTCGTCGGTCACACGCCGAGAATGCGGAAACGAATGGTCGTGGCGGCGTCGGGGTTCCTGATGTCGACCGACTGCAGCGTGGAGGTCACGCAACGGGTGCTCGCCCAGCCCGGCCCGGGGGGACGGGGCCTGGGCGCCGGGCTCGCGATCAGCGTGGCGACCGTGCTCGCCGTATCGGTCGGTTCGGCGGTGCTGGTGGTGACCGCCCGTCACGCGGGCCAGGTCGCGGGCTGGTGGGAGAACCGCTGGCAGGCGGTCGCCGGCCTCGCCGTCGTTGCGGCAGTCGGATTGCTGGCGGCGATGTTCTACGGATTCGCGTCCCAACGGGCGGTCGGGCTGGCCGACGACCAGGAGCCGGCCCACTCGGGCCTCGTCGAGCTGCGCTACACGGGCGAGGACACGTCCGCGGCGGGTGTCGGGCATTGGGCCGAGGTGTACCGATGGAGCTCCGACGCATTCCTCGCCCTCTCCGTCGCCACCACCGCTCTGGCCCTCGCCCTGGCGAGGGGGTGGCGTGCCTCCCGGGTCGTGGCCCTCGTGCTCCTGCCGATTCTCGGCCTCGTCGCCATGGTGCCGACAGGCCTGGCCTACTTCCACGACCCCGCGCCCGGTCGCTACGGGGGCGGGTTCTCCAGCGCGCCGTCCGCCCTCGTGGTGCGGATCCCAGCCGCCGAGTGGGTTCCCATCGCGATGATCGCTGCCGCCGCGATCGGCATGGTGGTTGCCTGGGCCGCCCTTCTCGGCGAGTGGAGCGGCTCGCCACGGCGGTTGACGAGCGATGAGGGCCAACCTAAAGTCGACTAAGCCGATCGACTTGATCGGGTCTGTCGACATTGAAGAGGACGTCAAGATGGAGCGCAAGCAGCTGGCGGCGGAGCTGCTGGAGCGGGTCCACCTGGGGGGATACGGGCACATGCAGCCCCACGAGCTGTCGGGCGGGATGCGCCAGCGGGTGGCCCTGGCCCGCTCCCTGGCCCAGGAGTCCGAGGTCCTGCTCATGGACGAGCCCTTCGCCGCCCTCGACACCATGACCCGCGACCTGCTCCACGACGAGCTGGAGCGACTGGTGTCGGCCACCGGGCTCACGGTGGTGTTCGTCACCCACAACGTCCGGGAGGCGGCCCGGCTGGGTGACCGGATCCTGCTCCTTACCAGCCGCCCGGGGCGGGTGGCGGCAGCCCCCGGCGCATCGACACGCCCGAGGTCTCGGGGCTGGCGGCCGAGGTTACCGACCGCCTGAAGGAGGAGATCCGCAGCCATGGCCGTTGACGCCAGCCGGCTCGACGCCGAGTTCGCCGGCCTCGACGCCCTGGAGGCGCAGGCGTTACCGGCTCCGACGGGCGTTCGGGATTGGGGCCGTCGGGCATGGGCCGCCCTGTGGCCCAAGGTGGCGGCCGTCGCCATCGTGGTGGCGGTCTGGCAGGCGGTGGTGTGCCGAGCTCAAGCCGCCGTGGGTCCTCCCCGGGCCGGTGGCAGTGCTCGACGAGCTCACCGCCCTCGTCGGCAAGGGGTCGTTCTGGACCGCCATCGGGGTGACCTTGCGCCGGGCGGCGGCGGGCTACGCCCTGGCCGTCGCCATCGGCATGGTCGTCGGCGTCCTGGTGGCCCGGTTCAAGCTGCTGCGCACCGCCGTCGGCTCCCTGATCACCGGCCTGCAGACCATGCCGTCGATCGCCTGGTTCCCCCTCGCCATCCTCCTCTTCGGACTCAAGGAGAGCGCCATCCTCTTCGTGGTGGTGCTGGGTGGGCCCGGAGGTGACGCCCGGTCCGCGAGACTGGCCCGGTGCACATCTCGGCCAAGGTCGACTATGCGGTGCGGGCGCTGCTCGTGCTGGCCGACGCCGGGGGTGGGGCGGTGCCGGCCGAGGCCCTCGCCACCACCCAGGAGCTGCCCCGCCAGTTCCTGCAGAACATCCTCAACCAGCTGCGGCGGGCCGGCCTGGTCACCAGCCAGCGGGGGGCGGAGGGCGGCTACCGGCTGGCCCGGCCGGCGGACGAGATCTCGTTGGCCGACGTCATGCGGGCGGTCGAGGGGCCGCTGGCCGAGGTTCGGGGCGACCGGCCGGAGGCGGCCGTCTACAAGGGATCGGCCGAGCACCTGCAGGAGGTCTGGGTCGCAGTCCGGGCCAGCCTGCGGTCGGTGCTCGAACAGGTCACCCTGGCCGACGTGGTGTCGGGCCGCCTCCCGCCGGCGGTCGCTGCCCTCGCCGCCGACCCCGATGCCTGGTTGCCGCATTAGTCGTGTGCGACAGTAGGTGGTGCCTCTGAACCGCAAGACGCTGCTCGCCGGCGTGTTCGCCGCCCTGCTCCTCGCTGGGTGCGGCGACTCGTCGCAGAAGGGCCAGACAACCGCGGGGCCGACCACACCCGACAAGGCTCCCGCCGGTGCGTTGGCGGCCGACACCCCCGGGACGAGCTCGGGATCGGGACGACCGGCGGATGGGACCGCCCCCACGTCTGGGACAGCGTCGACCGGTGCTGGCGTGGGTACCGGGATCGTCGGGCCGGCAACTATCGACGCCGAGGGGGGGGCTCCCGAGCTCTCCCCGATCCTCCAGGCCCTCCAACTCCTGGGTATCCCGGTCTATGCCCTGCCTCCGGACGTGGTGGCTTCCTTCCCGACGGGCGGTGGTACAGGGACGGCGACGGGGACGGGCACCGGGGCCGGCACGGGTACCGGGGCCGGCACGGGTACCGGGACCGGAACCGGCACGGGGACTGGGACCGGCATCGGGACGGGCACAGGGATCGGGACGGGCACCGGCACCGGGACGGGCACCGGCACCGGGACTGGAACTGGGACCGGGACGGGCACCGGCACGGGTTCGACCCGGCCGCCGCTTCCGACCAGCACCGACTTCTGCGGCCCGGCTCGCGACCTCAGCGATGCCCTCAACGCCGTCGGTGCCGCCCGCGACCCGGGCCCGCTCGAATCCGCCGTCAACTGGGCTCGGCAGTCGTTCGCCACCGCCCAGGCCACCGCCCCGTCGCAGCTCCAGGGCGATATCGACGTCCTCGCCCGCGGCTTCGCCAGGCTGTTCGACGGTATGGAATCGGCCGGCTACCAGCTCGAAGGCGTTCCCGTCAGCTCGTTCTCAGGACTCATGTCCAGCGACGCCCGGGCCGCCGAAGCCCGATTCAACCAGTACATCACCGACGTCTGCTAGAGAGAGCGGATGAAACGCGCCCGCCCCGCCCTTCGAGCACGCGTGGTCCCCGCCACCTGCCTCATCGCCCTTCTGACGCTTGTCGGCTGCAGCGATTCCGACAACGGCAACGAGACGTCGACGCCCACGTCCACCGCCAGCACGGTCCGGCCGGTCGACACCAGCTTCACCGGTGAGGGCAGCGCCGAGTTCTGCCAGTTCATCAAGACCTTCAACGCCGGCTCCGAGGTCAGCCCGTCGGCCAGCCCCGCCGAGCTCGAGGCCGATTTCAACGAGTCCCTCGCCGCCATCGACCAGGCGGTCACGGTGGCCCCGGCGGAGATCAAGCCTGACGTGGTCGCCATCGCCGACTCCTTCAAGACGGTGGTGACGGCGGTGTCGAACGCCAACTTCGACCTCACCAAGATCGACGGCTCGGCGCTGGCTGCGCTCCAGACGGAGGGCTTCCTCGACGCTGTCACCCGGCTGCAGGCGTACCTCAACACGTACTGCGGCGGCGGCGGCTAGCAGCGGGGTAGCGACCTTGTGTCTGCGGGCCGCGTAAGAGTTGGTGCTGGCTCGCTCTTGTCGTGGTCGGCGGGGTGAAGCGGCGGAGGAACGAACCGCGACCCTACAAGCGTCACCGGTTCGAAGCTGGTGGCGAACTGGTGACGAAAAGGGGCGTCCTGGCGCCCTGAAACGTCACCGGTTCGAGGCGGCCTCGCCGCCCGTCAACCGCACCACGATCCGCCGTGGGCCCACCTTCCCCAGCCGGCCGACCCAGGTCTCTTCCTCCGGCACACCTCACCGATGGCCAGCTGGGGGTCGCGCCCGACCGTGGGCTCGGATCAACCTCGCCCTGTCCAGTCCCATGCACCGAACGCCGGACGCGAAACGACCCACCGTCCGAATTCGGAACGGTGGGTCGTCGAGAGTGCTTGACGGCGCAAACCGAAAACGCCGAGCTACCTCTCCCTAGTCGTCATCGTCATCGTCATCGTCGTCATCATCATCGTCGTCCGGAAGCGGTATGCCGGATGGATCAACGAGGCATCCGAAGGCGGCGAGGAGCGAGTCGAAGATCCCACCGAAGGCGCCGAACGCAGCCCGCAGGAACAGAAGGATCGGGCAGATGATGGCCTGGACGCTGAACTGTGAAGTGGCACCCGAGGCCGAGGCCCCGCCGGCGGTTACCACTGCTGCCGCCGCTGTGCCCGCCCCAGCGGTGGACGCGTCGGCCCGGTCAGCGACCATGATCATCAACGCCGCCAGAAGGAACACCGGCAGCAGGAGCGACAGTGTTCGCCGAACCGCTGAGGGGCCTGCCTGGTCGATGTCGAGAGCTTGGATTGTCCCGCCCATGTGCATGTCTCCATTCACCGCAAGTCGGTTTTCGGTCACCTTACTACCCCATCCATCCGGCGTCACGCCTTGCTTGATGAACAGGTGATGACGGGAACTCGGGATCGGGCCCCCTGCCGGATGCGAAACAGTAGCCAATCCGCGGACCGCGTGCAGGCATCCGCGGATTGGCGGACGCAACGCTCAGGCAGTGAGCAGCACTGCGACCGCCAGCCCCATGAGGATCAGGTTGCGGGCGACGGTGGCGGCACCGATGGGGGCGTCGTCCACCCGTCCGAAGCAGTGGCAGGCGGGGCGCCGTCCGTGCCGGAGGTTGAGCACGACCAAGCCGGTGAGGAAGGCGAGGAGGAACAGTCCGGCGGCAGCTCCGATGACGGCCGTAGGCCCCCAGACCAGGCACGATGCGACTCCCAGCTCGACAACGGGCAGTAGCGCCGCCACCGGCGGAGCCATCGATCTCGGCACCCCCAAGGCCTCGGCGGCGGCGACAACGCCCGGTCGGTCGGCCAGTTTCCCCACCGCGGCCACGACGAACACCAGGACGAGGACCACTCGCCCGCCGGTCGTCAGCATGGACCGTCACCGCCGCCTCGCGGCCGGCGGCGGGGAGGATTCAAACCCCGAAGTATTCTCTGTACCAGGAGACAAATCGCCCGATTCCGACATCGATAGGCGTGGCGGGAGAGAATCCGACGTCGCGCACCAGGTCGTCGACGTCGGCGTAGGTCGCCGGCACGTCGCCCGGCTGCATCGGCAGGAGGTTGAGCTCGGCCGTGCGGCCGAGCGCCTTCTCGATCGCCGCGATGAAGTCCATCAGCGCCACCGGGCTGCTGTTGCCGATGTTGTACAGCCGGTAGGGGGCGGCGCTGCTCGCGGGGTCGGGCGCGTCGCCGGTCCACGACCCGTCGGGCACGGGCACCCGGTCGAGCACCCGCACCACGCCCTCGACGATGTCGTCGATGTAGGTGAAGTCGCGCCGCATGGCGCCCTCGTTGAACACGTCGATGGGCCGGCCCTCGAGGATCGCCCGGGTGAACAGGAAGGCGGCCATGTCGGGCCTGCCCCACGGCCCGTAGACGGTGAAGAACCGCAGCCCGGTCGTCGGGATGCCGAACAGGTGGCTGTAGGTGTGGGCCATCAGCTCGTTGGCCTTCTTGGTGGCGGCGTAGAGGCTGACGGGATGGTCGACGTTGTGGTGGACGGAGAACGGCATGGCGGTGTTGGCCCCGTACACCGAGCTGGACGAGGCGAACACGAGGTGGTCGGCACCCCGGTGGCGGCAGGCCTCCAGGATGTTGAGGGTGCCGGTGACGTTCGAGTCGACGTAGGCCTGGGGATTGGTGAGCGAGTAGCGCACGCCGGCCTGGGCGGCGAGGTGCACGACCCGGTCGGGGGCGTGTTCGAAGGCCGCCCCGACGGCGTCGACGTCGGCCAGGTCGCCCCGCACCATCCGGAACCCATCCCGGACCGTGAGCCGGTCGAGCCGGGCCTGCTTGAGGGTCGGGTCGTAGTAGGCGTTGAGGTTGTCGAAGCCGACCACCTCGTCCCCCCGGTCGAGCAGGGCGGCGCTGACGTGGGACCCGATGAACCCGGCTGCCCCGGTGACCAGAACCCGCACGGGAGCAACCTAGCCAACCCCGAACCGCCGCCTCGCGCCGGCCGGAGGAGGCCGGGTGAGTAGGTTGGCCTCCGGCATGGACATCACCCGCCTCCGGCGCTGGGGCCTCATCGTCGCCGGAGCCGCGGTCGTGCTCGGTCTCGGTTTGTACGGCGCGCTGGCAGTTCTGGGGGACGACGATCCCTCCGATCAGGCAACCTCGGCCCTCCGCACCGAAGGGGCCCCGGCGACCTCGTCGTCGACCCCGACATCGACCTCGATTAGCAGGCCGGGATCGCCGGGCAGCACCCCGGACACCGTCGCCCGCTTCCCGGCCGGGACCGGTGCATCGGCCGGCTCGTCCCGAGCGCCGGGCTCCGACAACGCAGGGTCTCCCGAATCCTTGGGCGCAGCGGCGGGGGCGGCCGCGGCCCGAGCGGCGGACGCGTCAGACGAGGTGCCGCCCGCCGGCACCGACGGCTCCCCCACGGGGACGCAACCCGACGGATCGCCAGCGGGCCCCACCGGCGCCGTCCCCCCGGGCGGCTCCGACCCCCCGTCGGGTGGGACGGACCCGCCCGGTTCGGACGGCTCCACCCCGCCCGACGAGGTGTACAACTCAGAGCCCTGCGTCGTGTTCCGGCAGCTCCTGGGGCTCATCGACAGCCCCGAGGCGGAGGCGGCGGCGGCGTCTGCCGGCTGCATCTGACGGCCTGACCGCGGCCGGCGGGCGGACCGCCGAGGCAGCCGCTAGCCGAACCGGCTACGAGTGGCGGTCGAGGATCATCCCGGCGCCGACGGTGGCGTTGGTGGCCTCGTCGATCAGGATGAAGCTGCCCGTGCTGCGGCTGCGGTGGTAGTCGTCGTACATGAGGGGGGCGGTGGTGCGCAGGGTGATGCGCCCGACCTGGTTGAGGGTGAGGTCGCCCGCCGTCTCGTCCCGGTGCAGGGTGTTGATGTCGAGCCGGTAGCGGAGGTCTCGCACGACCGCCCGTACCGACCGGGTGGTGTGCTTGAGGCCGTAGCGGGCGCCCGCCACCAGCGCCTTGTCGGCCATCCAGCACACCATGGCGTCGATGTCCTGGCCGATCTCGGGCTGGTTGCCGGGCCGGCAGATCATGTCGCCCCTCGACACGTCGACGTCATCCGTCAACCGGATGGCGACCGACATGGGGGGGAACGCCTCCTCCACCGGCCCGTCGTGGGTGTCGATGCCGGCGATCCTCGACGTCATCCCCGACGGCAGAACCACCACCTCGTCGCCCGGGCGGAACACCCCCCCGGCCACCGTCCCCGCGTAGGCCCGGTAGTCGTGGTGCTCGTCGGACAGAGGACGCACCACGTACTGCACCGGGAAGCGGCCGTCGACCAGGTTGCGGTCGGAGGCGATGTGGAGCTCCTCCAGGTGCACCAGCAGGGGGAGCCCCCGGTACCACGGCATGTTCTCCGACCGGTCGACGATGTTGTCGCCGTGAAGGGCGCAGACCGGGAAGAAGCTGAGGTCGGGGATCTCCAGACGGGTGGCGAAGGCCCGGAACTCGTCGCGGATCGACTCGTAGACCCCCTGGTCCCAGTCGACGAGGTCCATCTTGTTCACGCACACCGCTATGTGGGGCACCCGCAGCAGCGTGGCCAGGAAGGCGTGGCGCCGGGACTGCTCCAAAAGCCCCTTGCGGGCGTCAACCAGCACCAGCGCCACGTCCGCGGTCGACGCCCCAGTGACCATGTTGCGGGTGTACTGGATGTGGCCGGGGGTGTCGGCCAGGATGAACTTGCGGCGGGCGGTGGTGAAGTAGCGGTAGGCGACGTCGATGGTGATGCCCTGCTCCCGCTCCGCCCGCAGCCCGTCGGTCAAGAGCGCCAGGTTCATATAGTCGTAGCCCCGCTGGGTGCTCGACTTCTCGACCGCGTCGAGGGTGTCCTCCAGGATCTGCTTGGAGTCGTAGAGCAGCCGACCGATGAGGGTCGACTTGCCGTCGTCGACCGAGCCGGCGGTGGCCACCCGCACGAGGTCCATCCGCGGCCCGTCGCCTCGAGGACCGGGCCTCATCAGAAGTACCCCTCCTTCTTGCGGTCCTCCATGGCGGCCTCGGAGAACTTGTCGTCGGCCCGGGTGGCGCCCCGCTCGGTGATGCGGGTGGCGGCCACCTCCACGATCACCTCGGCCACCGTCGACGCCGACGACAGCACCGCCCCCGTGCAGCTCATGTCGCCCACGGTGCGGAAGCGCACCATCATCTCGGCCGGCTCCTCGTGGGGGAGGGGCTCCACGACGGGGCCGACGGCCAGGAGCATGCCGTCGCGGGGCACGACCACCCGGCGGTGGGCGAAGTAGATCGACGGCAGCTCGAGCTGCTCCTTCTGGATGTACATCCAGACGTCGAGCTCGGTCCAGTTGGAGATGGGGAAGGCCCGGATGTGCTCGCCCTTGTGGACCCGGCCGTTGTAGAGCGACCACAGCTCGGGGCGCTGGTTCTTGGGGTCCCACTGCCCGAAGTCGTCGCGGAAGGAGAACACCCGCTCCTTGGCCCGGGCCTTGTCCTCGTCGCGTCGGGCCCCGCCGAAGCAGGCGTCGAAGCCGTGCTCGGCGATGGCGTCGAGGAGGGTGATCGTCTGCAGCCGGTTGCGGGAGGCGAGGGGCCCGCCGACCTCGGTCGCCCGCCCCTTGTCGATCGATTCCTGGACGCTGGCCACGATGAGGCGCTCGCCCAGCTCGGCCACCCGCCGATCGCGGAACTCCAGGGCCTCGGGGAAGTTGTGGCCGGTGTCGATGTGCATCACCGGGAACGGGAACCGGGCCGGCCGGAAGGCCTTCTCGGCCAGGCGCAGCAGCACCAGCGAGTCCTTGCCCCCGCTGAAGAGCAGCACCGGGCGCTCGAGCTCGGCCGCCACCTCCCGCATGATGAAGATGGCCTCCGACTCGAGGGCCTCGAGGTGGGACAACTCGTAGGGGTGGAGGATCGTGCGGGTCATCGGGGCGCGATCATCGCGGCAAGCTCATCGCGGGAGGGCCTGCCAGACGGCTTCCACCGACTCTCCCACGCTCTGGGTATGAGTGTGCACGACCAGCTCGGGATGAAGAGGAGGCTCGTAGGGGTCGTCGACCCCGGAGAGACCGGAGATGGCGCCGGCACACTGCCGGGCGTAGAGGCCCTTGACGTCGCGCCGGCTGCACACGACGAGGGGGGCGCTGACCAGGACCTCGAAGAATCGCCCGCCGTGGGCGGCCCGGACCTCGTCCCGCGTGGTGCGGTACGGCGACACCAGGGCACAGATCACGACCACACCGTGACGGCTGAGGAGGTTGGCGACGTAGCCCACTCGCCTCACGTTGACGTCGCGGTCGGCCCGGCCGAAGCCCAGCTCGGGGCCGAGGACGGCCCGGATCTCGTCACCGTCGAGCACCTCCACCGGGTACCCGGAAGCGGCCAGCCGGGCGGCGAGCCCCATGGCGATGGTGGTCTTGCCCGCGCAGGGCACCCCCGTGAGCCAGACCGTGAGCCCCTCGCCGAGTCGGCGGCGGGAAAGGACGACGGCTCGCGCACGCTCGCGTCGGGGCGCCACGCGGTCGGTCACGGGTTCCATTGTGGCCGAACCGGCAGGGGGTCGGCGATGCCCGCTCAGAGCAGCGTTCGCCCCTCGGTTTCGTACCAGCGCACGGTCTCGTCGATCCCCTGCTCGAAGGGAGTGAGGGCTTCGAACCGGAACAACTGCCGGGCCCGGCTGGTCTCCAATTGCCGGCGGGGCTGGCCGTTGGGCTTGCTCGTATCCCAGCGACCTCTCCCGTGTAGCCGGTCGCCCCCGCGATGATCTCTGCCAGCTCGCGGATGCTGATCTCACGACCGGACCCGACGTTGACCGGGTCGGGCCCGTCATAGCGTTCGAGGGCCAGGCAGAACGCCTCGGCCGCGTCCCGGACGTAGAGAAACTCCCGGGTCGGGCTGCCGTCACCCCAGAGGTCGACCTGGGGCCGGCCGCCGTCGCGGGCGTCGACGAACTTCCTGATCATGGCCGGGATGACGTGTCCCGAATGGAGGTCGAAGTTGTCGTAGGGGCCATACAGGTTGACGGGCAGCAGGTAGATGGCGTTGGTGCCGTACTGCTCCCGATAGGCCTGGGCCTGCACCAGGAGCATCTTCTTGGCCAAGCCGTAGGGGGCGTTCGTCTCTTCGGGATAGCCGGCCCAGAGATCGTCCTCCCGGAACGGCAGGGGCGTGAACTTGGGGTAGGCACACACCGTGCCCGCGATGCAGATCTTCTCGACCCCGGCCCTGTGGCAGGCGTCGATGACCTCGATCCCCATGCGGGCGTTCTCGTAGAAGAACCGCCCCGGCTCGGCCCGGTTGGCCCCGATCCCGCCGACGACCGCGGCCAGGTGGACGAGGGCCTGGGGCTGGGCGTCGTCAAGGAGGCGGTCGATCTCCCGCCGCGACAGCAGGTCGTAGTCGCGGCGGCGGACGCCGATCACCTTGGCCCCCCGGCCCTCCAACTGTTGCACCACATAGCGCCCGAGGAACCCGCCCGACCCTGTGACCACGACGGTCTTGCCGTTCAGCTCCATCACCGGCCATTGTGGCCGAACCAAGGAGCAACCGGCGATCCTCGGTCAGCCCGCCCACTGGGTTACTGGTCCGAAAGCGGGCCGGCTGAGGCCGGGGGCGCTACGCTTCGGCGACACTGCGAGGCGGCGGAGGCCAATTGACCGTGGACACCGGGCACGGGCAGTCCCACGCTGGACAGCCCAGGAAAGAAGGTTTGAAAGAGCCTTCCGAGCTGTCGATCTGGCGCGTCCTCGCCTCCCGCCGGGGCCTCTTCCAGGACGGCATCGACTGCGTCATCTGGGCCGTCGCCCTCTGTTTCGCGACCCTTATGCGCTACGACTTCGCCGTCACCCGCATCGAGTTCAGCGGGCTTGCGACCCTCGTCCCGGTGGCGATGGCCGTCCAGACCGTCGCCGGCGTCCGCTTCGGGATCTACACCGGGCGATGGCGGTTCGGCAGCTTCGAAGAGGTGATCTCGCTGGTCAAAGCGGTCAGCGTCACCTCGCTCGTGCTGGCCGCCTTCAACCCCCTGTGGGAACCGAGGCTGGTACCCCTCAGCGTCCCCTTCGTGGCCGGCGCCTTCGCCCTGGTCCTCATGTCGGGCCTGCGCTACGCCTGGCGGTTGGCGGTCGAGAGCCGGCGGCGCCCGAGCGGCGACGGCTGCCACCGCATGATCGTCTTCGGCGCCGGCGAGGGAGCGGCCCAGGTGATCCCCCAGCTCCTCCGCAACCCCGACTCGATCTACCTCCCGGTGGCCCTGATCGACGACGACCCCTCGAAGCGCAACCTGCGCATCATGGGGGTGCCGGTCGTCGGCGGCAGCGCCCGCTTGGTCGAGGCGGCAGCGGCGGCGGACGCCGACACGCTGCTCATCGCCATGCCCAGCGCGGGCCCGGAGCTGGTCACCGAGCTGAGCGAGCTGGGCCGGGTGGCAGGTCTGACGGTGAAGGTCCTCCCTGCCCTGCACGAGCTCTTCCACGGCCAGGTCGATGTGGCCGACATCCGCGACGTCACCACCGCCGACCTGTTGGGCCGTCACGAGATCGAGACCGACGTGGAGGCGATCGCCGGCTACCTACGGGGCCGCCGGGTGCTGGTCACCGGCGCCGGGGGGTCGATCGGGTCCGAGCTCTGCCGCCAGCTCTACCGGTTCGCCCCCGCCCAGCTGATCATGCTCGACCGCGACGAGTCCGCCCTCCACGCGGTGCAGCTCTCGATCGAGGGCCGGGCCCTGCTCGACTCGCCCGACCTCGTCCTGGTCGACCTTCGCGATCGGCGGGCGGTGGGAGAGGCCCTCGAGCGGTTCCGCCCCCACGTGGTGTTCCACGCCGCTGCCCTCAAGCACCTGACGCTCCTGGAGCGCAACCCGGCGGAGGCGGTCAAGACCAACGTCTGGGCCACCATCGACCTGCTGGAGCTGGCCGCCCACGCCGGCGTCGAGCGCTTCGTCAACATCTCCACCGACAAGGCGGCCGACCCGTGCAGCGTGCTGGGGTACACCAAGCGGATCACCGAGCGCCTGACCAGCCACTTCTCGGTAGCCACCGGCCGGGCCTACCTCAGCGTCCGGTTCGGCAACGTGCTCGGGAGCCGGGGGTCGGTGCTTACCACGTTCAACAACCAGGTCGAGCGGGGGGGCCCGGTCACCGTCACCCACCCCGACGTCACCCGGTACTTCATGACCGTCGAGGAGGCGGTGCAGCTGGTGATCCAGGCCGGCGCCATCGGTCGTCCCGGTGAGACGCTGGTGCTCGACATGGGTAGCCCGGTGTCGATCGCGGAGGTGGCCCGGCTGGTGGCGGCCCGCTCCGAGCGCCCGGTGACGATCGAGTTCACCGGGCTGCGACCGGGGGAGAAGCTCCACGAGGTGCTGCTGGCGGCCGACGAGGACGACGTCCGTCCTGCCCACCCCCTGATCTCCCACGTCCCCGTCCCTCCCCTCGAGCCGGCCACGGCTCGGGCCATCGACCCCCACATCGACCGCCGCCTGCTGGTGCAGGACCTGAGCTACCTGTGCCGGGCCGAGATCGACGTCTCCAGCACCAGCTCGGGCGAGCACCAGCGCACCGCCGACTCCTGAGCCGGAAGCCCACGATGGCCGCGGACCGGCCGGTAGGCTCTGGCCGGTGGTGAACCAGGGCAACTCGTCGGAGCTTGCGCTCCGCGACTACCTCGGCGTTCTTAAGCGGCGCAAGAAGATCGTGCTGCTCACCGCCGGCGTGCTTGTGGGAGTCGTGCTGGTCGCATCTTTCCTTCAGGAGCCGGTCTACGCGTCGAGCGCCCGGCTGTTGCTCCAGCCCAAGCAATCCGAATCACCGTTCGACGCCAACACCGGGGCGCGGACCGACCCGGTTCGGGCCCTGGCCACCGACATCGAGGTCCTCAAGAGCCAGCGGGTCGAGGCCGAAGTCCGCCGCCGTCTCGGGTCGGCGCCGGGTGTGACCGCCGCCGCGGTCGGTCAGACCGACGTGGTGCGAGTGACGGCGGAGAGCACCGATCCGAAGCGTGCGGCCGACGTCGCCAACGCCTATGCGTCGGCCTACATCGACGTCCGTCGCCAGCAGGCGGTCGACGGCCTCTTGGCCGCGGGCGAGGAGATCCAGGCCCGGCTGAGCGAGCTCCAACAGGAGATCCGCGCCCTCGACGACCAGGTGAACGCCGCCCCTCCTCCCGATCAGAGTGCGATCCGGGAGTCGTTTAGCGAACAGCGCCAGGCTCTCGTGCAGCAGCAGTCACTCTTCAACCAGACCCTCGACAAGCTCACCGTCGACGCCAACCTGGCCACCGGTGGTGCGCAGCTGGTGGGCAGCGCCCTCGCCCCGACGACGCCGGTCAGCCCCAAGCCGATGCGCAACGCCGTGCTGGCGGCCGCCGTCGGGCTCATGTTCGGGCTGGGCCTGGCCTTCCTGGCCGAGTACCTCGACGACTCGATCAAGACGAGGGAGGACCTCGAGCGGCTGGCGGCGCCAGTGCCCGTCATCGGTGTCATCCCTGCAGTCGCGGCCTGGAAGGAGCGCGACGAGATCCGGATCGTCTCGATCACCGACCCCAGCTCGGCGGCCGCAGAGGCCTACCGGACGCTGCGGACGGCGATTCAGTTCGTCGCCCTCGACCGACCCATGAAGGTGGTCCAGGTCACCAGCTCGAACGCCAGCGAGGGCAAGACCACCACCCTGGCCAACCTCGGTGTGACCCTGGCCCAAGCCGGTCAGCGGGTGATCCTCGTCTGCTGCGACCTGCGCCGGCCCCGCCTCCACGAGTTCTTCGGTCTCCAGAACGGCGTCGGCTTCACCACCCTGCTCCTTGGCAACGCCCCCCTCTCGAAGGCCCTCCAGACGGTGCCCAACCTCCCCCGGCTACGCGTGCTGGCCTCGGGCCCACTGCCGCCCAACCCGTCCGAGCTGCTATCCGCCTCTCGCACCAAGGAGGTCTTCGCCGCCCTCAAGGCCGAGGCCGACGTCGTCCTCATCGACTCGCCGCCGGTGCTGCCGGTCACGGATGCGCTCGTCCTGTTCCGCCAGGTCGACGCCACCCTCATGGTGTTCTCGGCCGGCGGCACCACCCAGAAGCAGGCGGCGACTGCCCTGGCTATGGCCAAGCAGGTCGACGCCCCCCTGGTGGGCACGGTGCTCAACGGGGTCACGGCCCTGGGCGGCTACGGCGCCGACTACTCCTACAGATACGACACGGCCCCTACGGGCACGAACGGGGAGGGGCCGGAGCGGACTCCCACGATGGCGTCCACGCCTGAGAGCAACGGCGCCGGCAAGGCACCGGCCCCCCGTCGTCCCCTGAGTCAGAAGCGCGATCGCCAACCTCGAGGCGGCGCCGCCCCCCGGGGCAAACCTGACCGAGGACTCTGACATGGGCTCCTGCCCGGTGCGCCCGCCGAAGGTGATGAGCGCCCACAATGGATGAACCCATCGTGAACGACCGACCTCGCCGGTCGCCGCCCGACGCATCCCGGTCGACGAGGTCGACGAGGTCGTCCAGGTCGTCCAGATCGCGCCGCGACCGCTCGTCCCGGTCGTCGAGCTCGCACCGAACGCACCCGGTGCTTCGACGCCCGCTCGTTCTCGTCCTGATCGGACTGGCGGTGGTCGGCGGCGGCTTCGGCGCCTACCGCTCGGCACGGGCGGGCCAGGCCGCCCTCCACGGCAAGGCCGCCCTGCTGAGGGCCGAGAAGCTGTTGGGGGCCAGGCAGCTCGAGCCGGCCCGGGCTCAGCTCATACAGGCCGGGGCCGACTTCGACCGCAGCCGGCAGGAGGTCGCGGGTTTGGTCCGCTTCCTGCCCTTTGCCCGCAACATCCCCCTGATCGGGTCCCAGATCCGGGGCGTGGAAGAGCTCTCGGACGTGGGGGTGCTGCTCTCGGCCGCCGGCATCCGCCTGGCCGACGCCGCGTCCGCCATCATCGACCCCGTCGACCAGAACCAAAAGCTCTCCGACTCCCTCGATCGGCTCCGTGGCATCCAGGACCTGCTCCGGGACGGCGTGACGAGCATCGACCAGGCGTCGGCGAAGGTCGATCGCCTCGATGGAGAACGGCTGGTGCGACCCTTGGGCCGGGCCCGCACCGACCTGTCCCGCCGGTTGCCCGAGTTCCGCGACCGGGCTACCAACGCCCAGGACGCCCTGGCGTCGATGATCACCTTCGCCGGCGGCGACGGGCCTCGCCGCTACCTGGTCCTGTCCCAGAACCCGGACGAGGTGCGCCCCACGGGCGGCTTCATCGGCACCTACGGCGTGCTCACCGCGGTCGACGGCAAGCTGATTCTCGATCGGTACGACGGGATCGAGACCTGGATCCACACGCGACCCGACGCTGTCGCCGGACCTGCCGAGCGGGGTTCGCCGTTGCGCTTCGACACCCGCCTGCCCCAGTCGCTGGCCAACGTGAACACATCTCCCGACTGGCCCCAGGGCGCCCAACTCGCGGTCCGACTGTGGGATCGGGGCGGGGAGGAGCCGGTGCAGGGGGTCGTCTCGTTCATGCCCGCCTTCCTGGCTCGGATCCTCGGCGTCGTCGGGCCGGTGCAGGTCGAGGGCTACGACGAGACGGTCACCGCGAACAACGTGATCGAACGGCTCGACTATTACACCCATGTGGCGCCGCCGGAGCCCGGAACCAGCCGCAAGGACTTCGTCGCCGTGCTGGCCCAGGCCGTCATGTCCAAGCTCTTCGACGCCCCCGCGTCACAGTGGGACAAGTTGGCACAGGCGTTCGGAGCCGCCTTCGGGAACCGTGAGGCGATGGCCTGGTCGACCGACACCGAAGTCGCCCGGGTTCTCGGCGACCGGGGGTGGGACGGTTCGGTGCCGGTCACAGCCGGCGACTTCGTCTACCCGGCCGAGTTCGAGTACGCGGCCAAGCACGGCCGAGAGCTCAGACGCACCTACGACCACCACGTCGCCCTCCGGCCCGACGGCTCGGCCCGGATTACCACCAGCCTGAGGATCGCCAACCCGTCGGATCCCCACCCGGTCCTGAACCCGCCCGACGCTCTTACCTACATCACCATGTACGGACCCGCGGGGGCGGTGTTCGACCGGGCGTCGGATCCGCTGGCGGTGGCCGAACCGTCGGTTGCCGGGCACCCCGGCTATGGCTGGTTCCGGAGCCTCCCACCCCATTCAGAGGTCACGGTCAAAGTCGTGTGGGAGGTTCCGGCCGTTGCCGCCCCTCAGCCAGACGGCACGTGGCGGTACTCCTTGTTGTGGATGCGCCTACCCGACCACACCGGCGACGTCCTCAACCTGAGCTTCGAGCTGCCATCGGGGTGGTCCTGGAAGGGCGACCCGCCGCCGGACAAGTACAACCTCGAAACCGATGTCAACGACAGTTGGATCCTGGAGGCGGGTGGCTGACCAGCCCCCGCCTGAGCTAGCGCCACGCACGGCCACCCGCCTGGCTCATGTCATACGCTGGTTGCCGGGGGCCCTGCGGTCCGGAGGAGCGCAGCGAGCTCGGTGGGGCCTGCTGGACCAGGTCCTGTCCAGCCTCACCAACTTCGGCCTCACCGCCGTTGTCGCCCATCAGGTGGCCCCTGACGAGTTCGGGAGCTTCAGCCTGGCGCTGGCCGTCTATATCTTGTCGCTATGGGTGGCGAGGTCGGTCGTCGGCGAGCCCTTCGTCGTACGACTGACCGAGGCGCCGGCCGCCACCGCGGCCGCCGCCGCCCGCCAGGCTCTCGGAGCCGCCTTGGTCGTCGGAATCGTGTGGGGGGCGGGGATGGTCGCGGCTGGCGGCTTCCTCGGCGAAAACGGTCGTCCCATGCAGGCCATGGGCCTCTTCCTGCCCGGTCTCCTGGTCCAGGACGGCTATCGATACGTCCTGATGGCCGCCGGTCGCGTTCGGTCGGCGACGGCCAGCGATGGGATCTGGTTGATCCTCCAGTGGATCCTCTTCGTCGCCCTCCTCCTCGGCGGCCGCGCCGGCGCGGTCGCGCTCACGGCCGCCTTCGGGGTGGCGGCCACAGCCGCCGGTCTCGTCGCCTGGCGACGGACCCGGGTTGCTCCTGCGCCGCGTGCCTGGTGGACCTGGTTACGCGCCCATCGGGACCTCGGAATACCGTTCGTCCTGGAGCTTGTCACCGTCAACGGTGCGACACAGCTGAGCATGGTCGCGATCGCCGCCTTCGGCGGGGTTGTCGCCGTCGGCGAGCTCCGGGCCGCGGTCCTGCTCCTTGGCCCCACCACGGTGGTCTGTTCGGGCCTGTTCCTTGTTGCCATCCCCGAGGCGGTCCGGATGCGCAACCGCTCGCTCCCCGGCCTGGCCATCCTCGTCTACACGCTGGCGATCTCGATGTCGCTGGCGATCCTGGCGTGGGCGGCGGTCCTGTTGTTGGTCCCGGCATCTGCGGGAGAGGCCCTGTTGGGGGCAAACTGGGCCCGCGGGCGACATGTGTTGATCCCCATGGCGGTCATGACCGCGGCCAACGGGGCGATCATCGCCGCCATCGTCGGGCTTCGAGCGTTGGAGGCGGCCCGCCAGAGCCTGCGGGTCAGGGTGTGGGCCGGTCCGGTGATCCTGGCCTCAGGCGGCCTGGGCGCGGTCGCCGCGGGTGGCCGAGGCGCCGCCATCGGTCTAGCCCTGTCGTCCTGGGTGAGCGCGTTCCTCGCCTTCGTCGTCCTCCGGGGCTCTCTGCGAAACGAAGCGATCCGGATCGTGGGCCTGGCGGCCTCGGCCGACCGGGCGCCACATCTGTCGTCCGACGCAACCACGTGAGAGTCCGCCCGGTGAGGGTCCTGGCCGCGTGACCGTCGTCGCCGGCGACCTACATGACCACGGCCCCGCCGGGCTCGACCGATTCACTCCGGCGCCTCCCGACCGGTCGACGTTCGCCGTCCTCGGATGCCGGATCCTCGTGGCCGCCGCTCTCGGCTCGGTCACGTTCCTCAGCCGGCCGCCCAGCATGTACGTGGTGTTGCTGGTCATGGCCGGTGTGTTCTCGGTGGACGTCCGGAACCCTTTCAGCCTCAAGAACTTCGCAGTCGTCTACGTCATGCTGGTCTTCGGGGTCGGCGGGGCGGTGCTGCACCTGACCAACCCGTCCATATTCGGCGAAATCGTCGCCTATCTGGTGGCGTTCGTCGCGGCCTACACCCTGGCGTCCCTCCGGGCGAAGCGGAACGCTGGGGGCGACGGCGACACTCAGCTCTCCGTGCATTCCCCCCGGGGAAAAGGCCCACTCGAGCATCTCCGCGCTTACGAACTCACTGATCCTTCTGGTCGTCCTGAACCTGATGTTCCTGGGGCTTCAATTGTTGAAATACGGGGTGATCGGGTTCTACCAGGGGCAAGGGCTCCTCGATCAGGCGCTCACCTACGGCGCCGCTAACACCGCCGGTGGGGCAGAGCAGATCCTGCGCTTCGGACTGAAGTACGCCGGGATCGCACTGATCGTCCTTTACGTACGAGCTTGCTTCGAGTCCGGTGTCAGGATCCGGTACAAATATCCGGTCGCCATCCTGGTCGCCCTGCCGATCATGTCGCTGAACCGATTCGACGCGGTGGTGGGCGCTCTTACCGCGCTTGCCATATTCGCCGTGCGACCTCCGGACGAGCGCTCGCATCAGCCGAGCCGTCCCAGACGTCCCACTCGGCCCGGCCGCGCCGTTCGGGGGGGCGGCCTCGGCGGCCTCCGGCCCGCGAGTGACCCGGGGCGTGATCACCGCCGCCGGCATGGTGCTAGCCGTGAGCTCGGCGTTGTTCATCGCCGACCTGCGCAGTCGTTTCACACAGACCTCGGCCCAGCCATCGCTCACCACGCTGGCCTCGCTCACCAGCGAGCTGTCGCCGGTCGTGGCGTACGGCGACATCAAGGCCAACATCGGCGTGCTCGGTCACCCACATGGCCGGACCATCCTGCTCCCGGCCATCTTCAAGGTGGTCCCTCGCGCCTGGTACCCGGGCAAGCCTCAGAACTCGGGCGCCTACTACATGTCGATCGTGCGGCCGGCCGAGTTCCGGGCCGGGTATGCCCTTCCCCCCACCTACTTCGGGGACGCTTATCTGAGCTTTGGTTTCGGCGGAGCGGTCGTCATGTCGATGGCTCTGGGGGCGTTCGCAGCCAAGCTCGACGTCGGCTACAAGCGCAGCCATCTCAGGCGCTTGCCCTGGTTCCTCCTCATCTTCGCAAACTTCTACGGAATCCTCAGGTACCCGATATCCGAGAGTCTGGCCGGCGTCCTGCTGACCGTGCTCGTGTGGGTGGTCGCGGACCGCCTCCTGCGGCCGGGGGAAGCGGCACCGGCGCACGCCAACCAGGATTGGAAGTTGTGAGCGGGGAGCTGGCGGCGTGGCTCTACGGGCGGGTCGTGGTGTCGGGCACGGCCCTGGCGCGGGGTTACCTGTCGCTGAGGTTCTTCGAGACCGTCTACAAGCGGTTCACCTGCGGGCCCGGCGCTCGATGCTGGGGAAAGATGCTGGTGGTGATGGACCGAGGAAGCTCCATCACGATCGGCAGCCGGCTCTACGCCGTGTCCGACAACAGGCGGGCCGGCATCGCCCTGTACTCACCCTGCAAGCTGCGCACGATGGAGGACGCCCAGCTGGTCATCGGCGACAACGTGGGGCTCAACGGCACATCGATCACTTGTCGCGGAAGGATCGAGGTGGGCGACGGCACCATGGTGGCGGCCAACGTCGTGATCATCGACTCCGACTTCCACGGCCACTGGCCTCCGGAGGATCGCTGGAACCCGTCGGAATCGGATGGGTTCGAGCCGGTGGTGATCGGGCGCGACGTCTGGATCGGCGTGGGCTCGATCATCCTGAAAGGGTCAAGCATCGGCGACAACTCCATCATCGGCGCCGGGAGCGTGGTGACCGGTGAGATCCCGTCGAACGTCGTCGCCGCCGGCGTCCCGGCCCGGGTGGTGCGCAATCTCGGCTGATCGCCGGTCACCGGCGGTAGCCCTCTCGGGCAGTCGCCGAGTGCTCAGCCCAGGGCCCGGTCGAGGCGGCGTTCGGCAGTCTTGGCCCAGCGTCGCAGCCGCACGCGACCGGGCGACCAGGGCGCAAGGTGATTGCCGAGGATCCGCCGGGCCACGGTCCGCCAGGCCGAGCTATTCACGCGCTGGCCGAGCCGGTCGATCACTGCCCGGGCCTGGCGGGGGACGGCGAACACCTGGTCATCGAGAATGGTGATGTGGTGGTCGGGGTGGATATCGCGCAGGGCGTCGATCACCTGCACGATCGTGGGCCAGTCGTCAGGGTTGTAGGGCGGCGGTGGGGCGGAAAGGAACTGACGGGCATCGTCGATCACGATGCAGTCGTCGGCATGGCCCTGGCCCAGGGCGGCCAGCTCAGCCAAGACCGGGCACTGTCCGACGACGCCGCCGGTCGGCCCCCCGGACCAGTGACCGTCGAGGAAATAGAAGGTCGGGATCGAGGGGTCGACCCAGTCGGGCAGGACCGAGCCCGAATCTCCCATCACAAAGGCGATGTTGGCGATCTGCGCGAGCCTGGATTTGGTCTCCCGGTAAATCTCCTCGTTGAGCTCGATGGTAACGACCGAGGGGTAGATCTTCGAAAACTCACGGGCACCTTCACCCTGAAACGTTCCGGTCTCGATCACTCGGGAAAGGCCCAATGCGGTTCGCAGTTCGGCAGCGACGGTGATAGGTGCAGCTCCCATTCCCGCCGATGCTAGTGCCGGTCACGCAGGGGGCCGGGCGCGCTCCTCGGGTAGGAGAAGTAGGTCGAACAGGGTCCCGTCGAGCGAGCCGCGGGGCCGGTCGAACGGCGGACGGGGCACGTAGCCGCACTCGGCGAACATGGCCAGCAGCCCCGCCGCCGACGTCCCCGCCGCCCGGAGGAGCGAATCGTGGAACTCGCAGAGCACCGTTGGCCGCAGGCGGTCGAGGGTCCGGCGGGCGCCGGCCAGGAGGTCGGGCTCGGCGCCCTCCACGTCGATCTTGAGCAGACGGAGGGGCCCGTCGGGGGCGTGCTCCCTCACCAGGTCGTCGAGGGTTCGGGTGCTCGACCTCGCACCCGCTCCTCCCCTGCCCACGGCGCCACGAACGAGGGGAAGGCGCTTCCTCCGGGGGCGGCCGCCAGCCGCAGCTCGGCCGTTCCCGTGCCGGAGGACAGCGCCAGCGGGAAGATCCGGAGCTGCTCAAGGTGGTTGGCTTCCTTGAGGGCACGGAGGCGGGCCACGTTCCGGGGGAAGGGCTCGACCGCCCACACCGTCCCCGACGGGCCGACCGCGGCCGCCATGGGACTGGCCATCAGCCCCACGTTGGCGCCGGCGTCGATGGCCCAGTCGCCGGGCGCCAGGTGCGACGAGACGAAGCGGATCATGGGTCCGGCGTGGGCCCCGAAGACCCCCAGGCGCTCGACGTAGTCGCCCAGGTCGGCCGCCACCAGGTGTCCGGCCGAGTTTCGGTAGGTGATCGTTCCCGAACCTGCGAGGCGCCCGGCCAGGCGTCGTACCACGCCGCTGGCGGTACCCCGGAGCACACCCGCCGAGTGCAGCCGGCGCGAGAGGCGGCCGGCGGCACCGACGAGCGCTGCATGGCGGACCGTGGGCGCGGCGGCGATCGCGTCGTCGCCGGTCACGGCCCCACCGTAGAGGCGGCCGGCGGCCCGATCGTCGACGACGATGGCGTCGGCCCTGGGTCGAGGGTGCTCCCGGATCGGGAGTCGCGTAGAGTCCCGATCAGGCGGCTGTCCGAAAGGGGCTTCGCCGGGGCCACGCCCACATCTGGGCATGAGGAAGCGTGAGTCAGTTGCCACATCGATCTCGGCGGCCGCTCGTGTGCGCCACGCCCCATTCTCCCCATGCCCGCTGACCTCACGGGCCCGCCGGGGACAGCCTCGGCGGCGCTCTCCCGGCTGAAGTACTGGGCCAGCCGGGGCCTCACGCCGAAGGTGTACTGGAACCTCATGGGCCGGCTCAAACCGGTCCCGGCCGTGACCAGCGCCTACACCGACGTCGAGTCCTGCCTCGCCTCGGGGGCCGAGGTGGTGGCGCTCCTCGACGGGTTCGACGTCGTCCGCCCCGACGCCGTCACCCTGCAGATCGGCTCTGGCCTGGGGCGAGTCGAGTACCACCTCCGGCACCGGGTCGAACGCTGCTTCGGCATCGACATCAGCGCCTCCATGGTCAAGCGGGCGCGCGAGCTGGTGCCGTTTCCCAACGTGGAGTTCTTCGAGACCGACGGATCCGGCCTCGGTCGTTGGCCGGACGAATCATTCGACTTGGTGTACTCCTTTTTCGCCTTCCAGCACATGCCTCGAATGAACTTCCATCGCTATGTGGGCGAGACGTTCGCCAAGCTCCGGCCCGGGGGCCATTTCGTGTTCCAACTGATGATCGACGAGGC
This sequence comes from uncultured Acidimicrobiia bacterium, assembly GCA_963765955.1. Taxonomy (GTDB): domain Bacteria; phylum Actinomycetota; class Acidimicrobiia; order Acidimicrobiales; family AC-14; genus JAXDMK01. The sequence goes on along the minus strand of CAVXYA010000002.1, from coordinate 1,048,887 downwards.
GGGCACGATGCCCGACCCTCCCGCCGCCCACCCGTACGGGCTTCGCTACTACCGGCGCGGCGACGTGATCGCCCAGCTGACCGCCTCTGGTTTCGAGAACATCCGCCTCGGCGACATGAGCGGCCGGCCCGACGACGGCCGCGCCGCCGGCGACGTGGTGTTCTGGGCCACGATGGCGGAGGCGGCCGCCGGGTGAGGGGTCGAGTGATCCTGGTCACGCCGCGTCCCCCCGCCTCGACGGGCAGGGCGACCAGATCCGGGCAGCGCAGATCCTGGCCGCTCTGGCCGGCGAGTGGGACGTCGAGGTCGTGTCCTGGGTGCCCGACATCGAGGATTCCGACGGAGGACGCCACCGGCCCATCGTCCTCCTCAAGGCGATGCTTCTGTCGATCGGCCGCCCGTTCCAGGTGTCCTACATGCAGGTGTTGATGCCCCGCCCCGTCCGGCGCCGGCTGGCCGCCGCCAGTGACGAGGTGACCGTCTTCGTCACCAGTCGAGCCGTGCCCCGTGTGCTCCCGGCCCGAGTCGTCGTCGATTTCGTCGACGACCTTGGCGGCGCCGCCCAGCGGCGGGCGGATACCGCACCCGGGCTGGGGCGGCGGCTGTTTTGGACGCTCGAGAGCCGGCGGACCCGCGGGCTCGACCGCCGGCTGGCCCAAAGGGCGACGGTGAGCGTCGCCATCAGCGAGGTCGACGCGGCCAACATCGCTCCGACGGTCCGGGTCGTCCCCAACTCCATCCGCACCCCACCGCTGCCCCCCGGGGGCGACAAGGTGGTGTTCTCCGGCAACCTGTTCTTCGAGCCGAACCACGAGGCCGCAGTGTGGATCTGCACCGACCTGGTCCCGTACCTGGTGTCGGCAGGAGTGCCCGCGGACCGCGTGGTGATCGCCGGGCGAAGGCCCCAGGCCTCGCTCCATGGTCACGCGGCCCAGGCCGGGATCGACCTCCGGCCTGACCTGCCCGATCTCGGGACAGTTCTGCAGGAGGCGTCGGTCGTCATCGCTCCCGTGACCCTCGGTTCGGGCGTCCAGACCAAGGTGCTCGAGGCGGTGGGGGCGGGGAGGCCGTGCGTGCTGTCCCCCAAGGCCAACGACGGGCTGGGGCTGATCGACGGCCGTTCGGGCCTGGTCCGCGACCGTGATCCGAAGCCCTTCGGCGACGCCATCGTCCTGCTTCTCGGCGACCCCGCGCTGGGCCAGCGGCTGGTGGACGAGGCCCGGGCCCAGCTCACGGCATTCACCCAGGGAGCGGCGGCGTGTGCCTGGCGGGCGGTGGTCGCCGACTGCGCCGCCGCCGGCGTTCAGGAGCGGGAGACCTCCCGGTAGAGGCTGGCGTAGCGGGCGGCGACGGCGGGCCAGTCGGGCAGGTCGAGGGCATCGGCCACCGGGCCGTGTTCGACTGCGTCCGCCAAGCGGCGCCCCCACTCCTCGGGCGCGCTGCCCTCGACGTGGAAGCAGTGCGCCCCCACCACCTCGTCCGCCACCTTGGCCGAGGCGTCGATGAGGACGGGCGTGCGGTGCTCGGCCGCTTCGAGGATGGGGAGCCCGAAGCCCTCCGTGGTCGTGGTGTAGAGCAGGACGGCGGCTCCGGCCATCAGGGCGTCGACCTCGGCGGCGGTGGCCGTCGGCAGCACCCGGGCGTCCAGCGCCCCGAGCGCGTCCCGCTGCTCGGCGGTGAGGCCGGCCCGGGCCAGCACCACGAGGGGCAGGGGATCCGCGGTCGATTCCCGGTAGCTGCGGTAGGTGGCGACCATGAGGTCGGTCCGCTTGCGGGGATCGGCGGCGCCGCCGAAGGCCAGCACGTGGCGGCGGGGGTCGGTGGCGGAGGGTATCCGCCGCATCCCGTGGGGGATCACCTCCACCCGTCCAACCAGGTGAGGAAGCATCTCCTCCAGGCTGTCCCGGGTGCGTCCACTGATGGCCACGATCCGCGACGCCCGGCCCAGGCAGGTCTCGAGGATCTTTCCCATGACCACGTCCCGGCGCCGGCCCCTACGGTGGAACAGGTCGTGGACCGTCACCACGCTGGTCGGCCCCGGGAACAACGACCCGAGGTTGGAGGCCAGGTGGATCACGTCGAAGCGCCTGGTGCGGGGATCGAGCCGGGGGGACAGGTCGAAGGGTCCGGAGTGGGCCGCGGTCGAAAGGAGCCCGGCCGGTCCCCAGTCGCCCTTGCCCTTCCAGAGGACGGGGGCAACGGACGGATCCGCGCCGAGGGCGGCCATCAGCCGGTCGACGAACGTGGCGATCCCGAGGCCCCGGATGGCCAGACGGCCGTCGATGAGCACGCTGGTCGCCATCAGTGCGGCCGAGGCGAGTCCGGGATGCGCGCCATCGTCGGGCTCACGTCCGCCGGGAGCCGCTCCTGCTCGACCAGATCGACCCACGCGTCCCGTCCCAGGGGGACCTCGAACCCGACGGCGGCCAAGGCCGCCGCGTCGATCTCCTGGCCGCCCAGGATCAGTTCCACCCAGCGCAGTCGGGCGGTCATGCCCGGGGCCCGAACACCCCCGGCGACGACGACCCCGGCCCGGACCAGTCCCTCCGGCAGGCGCAGGAACCGGCGGGCCCCGAACAGCTCTAACAGCCCGCGGCAGGTCAGGCCCTCCCACGGCTGGAGGATGATCGGCGCAGCTGTGGCCATGGTGGCGGCATGGACGATCCCTGCGGCCACGTTGCCGATGAGGGCCACGGGTAGCCGCTGATGGCCGGCGCCACCGAGGGGGAACGCCGGCAATTGGGTCGCCAGCCGGGCCAGCATCCGCGTCGCCGGTCTGCCGGGACCGTGCACGGACGTCGGGCGGTAGACGACGATCTCGGGCGGAGCAGCTCCCGACCTTTCGGCGGCGTCGAACAGCCAGCGTTCCCCGGCCGCCTTGGAGCGGCCGTACGGGGACAGCGGTGCGTGCCGGCTGGTCTCGTCGAGGGGGTCGAGGCGGCCCTGGACGGCCGCTGAGCTCACGTGCACGAACCGGCGGACCCCGGCCTCCCGGGCGGCGTCGGCGGCGACCGCCGGTTGCACGACATTGGCCGCGAGAAGGACCTCACGGTCGCCGGCGCCTGGCCTGGCCGAGCCGGCGGCGTTGACCACGACGTCGAAGCCCTGTAACGACTCGACCTGGCGTCGGAAGTCGTCCGGGTGCGCCTTCCGCCACACGTCCGCGGCCGTGCTGGCATCGGCGCCGTCGGGGCCGGTGACCCGGACGGTCGCGACCGGCGTGATGTCGAGGTCTTGCGCCCGGCCAGCAGCGACCACGTTCGATCCGACGAACCCGCTGCTCCCCAGCACCGCGATCCTCACCCGGTCAAGCGGCGACGAGGAGCGGTCGGGGACACCGTCACAGCCTGCCAGCCCATACGAGGGCTCTCGCCGGCTCGCACCTGTGGCGCTGGGGACGGGGGCGTCAGGCTTGGGGCCGCTGGTCGCGTAGCGACACCCGGGTACCGCCGACCGGGGGGGTCCCGTTGCCTGTCCCCGTTCGTTCGCCCCAGCTCCGGATTGGGGCCGGCCTGGCCCCTACCGGCTCGACATCGGTGTCGTCGGCCCCGGCGGGGGTCGGGATGGCGGCCGACGCGATCACCTCGGCCATGGTGGCCGCGAGCGCAGCCTGCGACTCCAGGACGCGGTCGACCCTCCGGGCAAGCGCCTTCAGCTCGTAGTCGGACTGGGCGACGGAGTCGGCGACCACATCGACCAGGGGCTGGATCTCCTCACGCAGCGTGGCCCGGAACGCCTTGCGGATCCCCGCATCGCGCCGGCTGAGCTCGGCGGGCAGCTCGGTGGTGCTCGCCGCCACGGCCGCCGCGCTGTCGGCGGCAACCGTCCGGATGAAGGTCTGCAGGCCCTTGTTCTGGGCGACGACCTTCTCCAGGGACGCCCGCAACCCTTCGCCGTCCGCCGCCGACTCGGCCAGGGAGGCCTTCAGGCCGGCGATGTGGTCGTCGTGCGCCCGCTTCGCCTCGTCGAGGTCACCCCGCAGGCCTGCGGCCGCGGCCGTCACCGCCGCTCCCAGCTCACCTGCCTCGCTGCGGACCGCCTCCCGAATGACCGTGTCGACCAGGGTGCGGAACGACTCGCCGTCGAAGGCGGCGTCGTCGGAGCGGCTCTCGATGAGCGCGGCGACCATCTCCTTCTCCTGGGAGAGTTCGGTACGGAGGCCTTCGACCTCCGACCGGAGACCGTCGAATGCGCTCTGGAACCACCGCCGAACCTCGGTCCCGTCCGTGTTCGCCGTCGGCTGGTGGTCGGTCTCCGGTGGCTCGGCCTGGACGGCCGGCGGCTCGGCCGCGGCCTCGGTCGTCGTCTTGCCGCCGACATCCGGGCTGTTGCGCTCGGGCGTCGCCGCTGCCGGCTCGGGAGCATGGTTCCCATGGCCGTTGGTCTCGTGCCGCTCCACGGGTTGGGCCACCAGGAGTGTCGGTGCGGCAATCAGGAGCGGCTGGGATCCTTGGGCCCACACCGTCGGGCAGGCCTCGAAGCGCCCTTTGCAGACCACGCCGCACTCGTCGCAGTGACACGAATCGGAGTCGGCCCGCATGAGGTGGTTGCAGCCTTCGGTTATCTGCGAGCCGAAATCACGACACAACCCCATGGTCGGGCGATTCTACCGCCGGGACCCCGATTCAGAAACTGGACAACGAGCCGTCTTTCCCGCCGCTTCGTTCCGCGTCGTCGCTGTCGAGCAAGTCGGACAAGGCGGCCTGCCGGCGGTCGAGCGGGCGCCACGGCTCACCGTCGCGGTCGTCGATCTTGAGCAGCCGACGCTCCACTCGTCGGGACCGGGGGACGGGCGATTTTCCGAGGAGGGGGCGCTCGGGCCTCAGCTCCTCTTCGTCGACGGTCTCCTCGAGCTCGTACAGCGGCTCCGGGTCGGTTGAAGAGGGAAGTGTGACTGCGTTCGGACCGCCGTTGGCCCGTCCCGCCGGGTCGTCGGCCCGGGCGGCCGCGCCCGTCGCTCGGGCCACCGTAGGTCGGGCCACCGCCGGTCGGGTCATGACCGATCGCATGCTCTCGAGGGCTTGTTCGGATGCGGCGGCCTGTCGCTCGACCGCCTCGGATCGCTGCACCAGCGCCGCCGCCCGCAGGCCAGCCACTGCCTCACGCAGCTCGGCGGCAGTGGCCTCGCTCTCGGCCCGCAGCCGGGCCATGTCGTGCCGGGCCGCCTCCAGCGACGCCCGGTGCTCCTCCTCGGCCGCCCGGACCGAGTCGGCGACCATCGCCGGCAGGGTCTCGGTGAGGGAGGCCGTTACCGACGCCCGTAGGTCGGCGAGCTCGCCCGTGTCGTGCTCCACCCTGCGCCCGTGGGCGGCGGCTGCATCGGCCAGCTCGTGCTCCCTGGCGGCGAGCGATTCCATCATCTTCTCGAATGACCGCTGGAGCGCTTCCCGCATGATGTCCGCCTCGGCGCGCAGCCGGTTGGCCAACTCCAGGGCGGGCTCCCGCCGCTCGGACGCGTGTCGGTCCATGGCCGTGCGAACTGCCGCGTCCACCATGGCGGGCATGGCCCGGATGACGAGCTTCGCCACCTCGTCGCGGCCGTTCTCGAGCAGGACGGCCAACGCTGCCCTCTCCTCCTCCAGGGCGATGAGCTGGGCTGCGCCCCGCTCCTCGATCTCCTGGTCGCGACGGTAGAGGCTCTCCATCAGCCGTTCCGACGACTCCTGGATGGTTTTGCCCAGGGTTTCGGTGTCGGCCCGGGCCCGTTCCACCTGTTCGAGCGAGCTCTGCAGTGACGCGCCCTGGGCGTCGAGGGCGCTCTCGACCGCGGCCGCCACGTGCGCCGGCACCGCGTCGTCGACCCACGCCACCAGACGGGTGTCGTGTTCGGCGGCGTCGGCGACCGCCTTGGCCAGCTGGTCCTGCCGCCGGGCGAGCTCGGCCAGCGCCGCCCGGTCGTCGTCGATGGCGCGCAGGCGGTCGGTGATCCGGTCGTCGATCTCCTGGTGGCGGCGGGTGAGGCCGTCGATTCGCTTCTCCAACGATCGCTGGCGGGCCGCGGCCAGGGCGCGATCCTCGGGCCGCGGTGGGCTCCCTTCGGGCCCGGCCCCGGCCTGCTCTGCGGCGCGGGACTCGAGGGCGACGTCGACGGCATCGGCCACCATGCCCGGCACCGTCGCGGCCAGCAAGTGTCGCACCTCGTCCGCCACCGAGGCGGCAGAGGGTTGGTCGGACCGGCGGCTGTCGATGGAGATGCGCACGGCCTCGGCCACGAGGCCCGGGAGCACGCCGGCGATCGACTTGCGTACCTCCGCCGGCACTGATGCCCGGTCGTGCTCGATCGCCCGCAGCTGGGCCGCCGCCCGTTCGTCGAGCTCCCGGGCCCGGGCGTCGATCTGCCTCGCTCGATCGGCGAGCTCGGCCTCCATCGTCTCGAAGGACCGCTCCAAGGCCTCGCGCATCGCCTCTGCTTCGGCCCGAAGACGGACGCCGACGTCCTTCTGCTTCCGCGCGCCCGGTTCCGACCTGGCTGCCGCCGTCTCCACCATGGCTGCCCCCACCTCGGCCTTGGCCGGCGGTGGTTCGGCCTTGACGGGCGACGAGGCGGCCTTGGTGAGCGGCCGAGAGGCAGGGAGCTCGGGTTCGGATCCGCGACCGGCGAGCGGGCGAACCAGGGCGGTCGCCGGCGCGGTGGGACGGGCGCGCTTGGGAGTGACCGAGACCGGCTCGGCGTCGGTTCGGGACGCCCAGACCTCGGGGCATCCCCTAAACAGCCCTTGGCACCGGGTGCCGCACCCGGGACAGACGCACGACGATTCCTCGGGCCGCATGCGGTGATCGCAGCCGGCGGCGATCACCGCGCCGAATTCGGGACACTGGCCCACGGTCCACGGTACCGCTCAGGAGCCGGGCGCGAGGGCACCGACATCCACCGAAACGGTCAGGAGGGGCTGGTCAGGGATGGCCCGCAAAGAGGCGATAGCCTACCGAAAGTGCTTGGCGAGGAGACGGACGACCAACAGGAGCTGCGCGACTACCTACACGTTCTCCGCCGGCACCGGGCGATCGTCGCCATCACGGTCGGCGTGGTCGTGGGAGTGGCTCTCGTGGTCTCCTATCTCCAGACGCCCGTCTATGCAGGGACCGCCAGGATGCTCATCCAACCCCGGCCAGGCGTCTCACTCTTCGAAGCCTCCAGCGGACAGGCCAACCAGTCGGCACTGTTCGTCGCCACCGAGCTCGAAGTGATCAAGGGTGAGCCGGTCCAGGAGGAGGTCCGGCGACGGCTGGGCTCCGCTCCACCGATCTCGGTGCGGCAAGTGGGAACCACCGCGGTGGTACAGGTTGTGGCCGAGAGCACGGATCCGAAACGGGCGGCCGCCATCGCCAACGCCTATGTGGACGCCTACATCGAGAACCGGCGGCAGCAGGGCATCGGCGAGTCCGTTGCCGCCCAGAAGGAAGTTCAAAGCCAGATCGACTTGCTGCAAACGCAAATCGACGGCCTCGACGGGCAGGTCGCCGCCGCCCAAGGCTCAGACGCCCGCGACGCGATTGCCGACTCCCTTCGGGGCCAGCGCGAGGGACTGCTCCAACAGCTCGCACTCTTCAAGCAGACGCTGAATCAGCAACAAGTGAACACGGCCCTGATCACCGGAGGGGCCCAGGTGGTCCGCTCGGCGGCCGAGCCCATCTCGCCGATCAGGCCCACGCCCCGACGCAACGCGGTTCTGGCGCTGGTCGTCGGAGCGCTGCTCGGTGTGGGCCTCGCCTTCTTGGTCGAGTATCTCGACGACTCGATCGAAACCCAGGAGGAGCTCGAGCGGGTGCTCGGCACAGTCCCGGTGGTGGGGCAGATTCCCGAGGTCGCCGGGTGGAAAGCCAAGGACAAGACTCGCCTGGTGGCGGCGGAGGCACCGCGGTCGCCGCCGGCCGAGGCCTACCGAGCGCTTCGTACGGCCATCGACTTCATCGCTCTCGACCACCCGATGCGCACCCTCCAAGTGACGAGTTCCAACGCAGGCGAAGGCAAGACAACGACCCTCGCCAACCTGGCCGTCACCCTCGCTTTGGCGGGCAAGCGGGTTGTCGTCGTCTGCTGCGACCTCCGCCGGCCGAGGATCCACGAATTCTTCGGACTATCGAACAAGGTGGGTTTCACCTCCGCCCTGGTGGGCGAACGCCCAGTGTCCGCCACCCTCCAGTCCGTGCCGGGCATACCCCGTCTACGCTTGATGGCCTCAGGTCCGATCCCTCCGAATCCATCTGAACTCCTCGCCTCCAAGCGGGCGGCGGACGTATTCGCGGCGCTGGCAGCCGATGCCGACATCGTCCTGATCGATACGCCGCCGGTGCTGCCAGTCACGGACGCCTTGGTGCTCTTCCGGCATGTGGACGCCACGCTCATGATCTTCTCGGCCGGCGTAACGACGCGAAAGGAAGCCGCCGCCGCCGTAGCAAAGGTGAGGCAGGTCAACGGGCCACTCATCGGAGCGATCCTCAACGGCGTCAAGGCCGAGAGCGGTTACGGCTACGCCTACCGGTACCAGACCGATGCCACAGACCGGGAGAGCAGGACCAAGAACGAGAAAGTCAACGGACGCGCAGTCGAGAAGCAGTCATCGAACGGCGGAAAATTGGTCGTGAAGAAGGCTCCCCGCTCGGGCTGAGTGACGGATCGGACCTACTAGTTCAACCCGCTGTGGGTAGGTACTCCTATTCGGCTCGAATCAATGACAGCTGGTCACGACGGCCGCGTTTCCGCACGACGGCCACCCGGATCCCAGCGCCTCAATTTGACCCGTTGCCCACTTAGTATCAGGCCGCCTCGAGACGATCCAATCCGAGTCGAGCCCGACCCTGTGTTCGTTTCCTCGCCTTGGCCGCCGAGCGACGACGGGTCGTGATCGGGCTCGACGAATTTGCCCACCGGCGGTCCGAGTGCTGTCGTGCACTAGCACGACGTCGATGGATCGCCGAGGCAACGGGACGGCTTGATCATGTGAGATTGGCCAGGTCTGGCACGATCGCGCACGCAAGTAGCAATCAAGGACAGTTGTCACGCGTGGGGTTTACGATTATTCTAAGGCCGGAGGATGCTGATATCTGCCTTGGTTGCCTTCGGGTTCACGCTTGCTATCAGTCCGCTGGCACTGGTCGGGCTGCGGCGCCTAGGAGTTTTGGACGTGCCCTCCGAGCGTTCCTCCCATGGGCTCCCAACCCCTCGCGGTGGAGGTATCGCTGTCGGCATTGGCGCAGTAACCGCGCTGCTAACAGGAACGTCGATAACCGGACGACCTCGGACGGCGGTCTTGGTGGCAGCCTGTGGATTTGGGCTCGTCGGCCTGATAGATGATGTCCGCAGCCAGCCTGCCATCCGGCGCTTGGCGTTCCAGCTTGTCACTGCGAGCCTTTCCGCCGTGTGCTTACTCCCGACCTCCGGACGGCCAGCCATTTTACAGGTCGGAGTGATCAGTCTCACAATCTTCTGGCTAGTGAGTTACGTCAATGCCTTCAATTTTATGGATGGGATTAACGGTATTTCAGTAGCCCAGGTCGTAGTCGCTGGCGGCGCATGGGTCGCCATCGCCGAGGTACGGGATATTCCGATGCTGGCAACCGCCGGAGTGGTTCTGGCTGCCGCTGCCCTCGGATTCGCTCCGTTTAATTTTCCCAGCGCCAGGATGTTTCTGGGCGATGCCGGTAGCTACTTCATCGGAGCTTGGCTGGCGGCCGTCACGGTTCTCTTGGTCCGTGCCGGCGTTCCCCCCGAAGCCGCTCTGGCACCGTTGTCGCTTTACCTGGCTGACACAGGCGCCACCCTTTGTCGGCGGATACGGGGTGGGCAAACCTGGTATATTGCTCACCGCGACCACACGTACCAACAACTCATTGACCGTGGCTGGAGCCATAAGATTACCACTTTGGTCGTGGGGCTGTTTCTGGTCGTGCTCAGCGGATTTGGCCTCCTCTCTCTCAGCGACTCGACAGCATTACGCGTAACGGGGGACTTCCTCGTCGTCGGGGTGCTGGCGGTTTACCTCGTGTCTCCGGAGTGGCTCGCGCGACCGCCGACTCGGTCGCTCCAGCTCCCGAGGCCGAGATGATTCTGACCGAGCGTGAATTCCCACTCGAAATAGCGCAGAATAACTTTACGAATGACACGTCCTCAAAATGTCTGTTCTGGCAGAGTAGCTGCGGGCCGTCTCCGAGCCGAACTGTATGCGCCTCAGCCTTAGATTTAAGATCGCATTTCATTATGGATATTGCGGTCGACAGCACCGTCCGGGAACGTCACCCTCTGGTCGGACCACGGGTACGGATCGAGGCCCATGATCTCGGCAGGTCGTGTGGACAAACGGCTGAGGTCGGTGCTGCCTCCCGGGAAGGCTCCTGCCGATCGTGGCCGGAGCCAAAACTTGACGCCCTATCCTGCGAAGGGTGAACGCCACGATGAGGTCGACGAGCGCGGACGGGGCGTACGCATGAGCGTTACGGCCACGCGCCGGCGCTTTCCGCTCCTAGTGGCAGCAACGATTGTCGGCACAGGCACTGCATTGGGCCTAGTGGCTTCGAACGCCCTACCGGCGAAGATCCGTCTGGCCCTGCTCGCCTCGCTGGGGTGCCTTTTCGCTCTCGACCTCGTCCTGTTTTCGAACAGCAGGTTGCCGCAGTATCTGGTGGGCGCAACGATCATTGGCATGGGCGTGGCCAACGGCGCTCTGGCGGTCTCTCCGGCAATGAATTACGGGCGTTTCCTGCCGCCGCTACTCCTGTTCGTTGTTGTGGTCCGGCTTGGTTGCTGGCGACACGCGTCACGGCATAGTCGCCGAATAACAACGGCGGCTTGTGTCGGCGTCACGTTGGTGTTCCTGTCCGTGTTGACGTCCCTCGATCCGCGTCTCACCGTCGAGAGGTCGGTTGCGTTTGCCGCGGTGGCGGTGGGATTGTGCGCAGCACTCCGATGGTCGACTACGCAAGAGGCAAGACTTCGCAACGCGGTGCTTGCCACGTTCGCGATCCTAGTTCTCAGCAACCTAGCCATGCTCTTCATTGGAGGAGACGCATATTCAGGGAGCCGCTTCAGGGGCTGGACAATCAACCCCAACAATCTCGCTGTGCTCTGCGCCTTCGCTGTCCCCGTATCAGCATCCGAGGCGATGACGCAGCGAGGCCGCCGCCGCCTTATTGGGGCAGCTATCCTGGTGATTGCCAGCCTCCTCTTACTGCTCTCGGGGTCCCGCGCCAGCAGCCTCGGAGCCCTCTTGGGTTTCGCTACGGTCCTGCGCGTCTCACAGGTTGCGCGCTCCATTGTCTTCGTCGGCTCAAGCTTTGCGCTGCTTGTCCTGGCTCCACTTGCGTATCGGTCGGCGTCCGATGCGAACCTCCTCACTGCAGCGAAGCGGCCGGGCAATTCTGCGCGGGAGCAGGTGTGGCCGGTTGCGGTTCGTGAGGTCTGGAATCGCCCAATATTGGGTGCAGGGTTCTCAACGACCGAGGAGCGCTTCGCGCAGGAGGAGTTCGGTCGTTTCAGTATCTTTGGAGGGAGCCATTTCCACAACTCCTACCTTGAAGCTGCGGTCGAACTGGGCGTTCCGGGTGGTCTGTTGTTGGTAGCAGCAGGACTTTTCAGCCTGTCACTCATAGTCCGCCCAGTCAGCGTCGAGCTGGGGTGGGCGGCCGGAATGGCCGTGAGTGGAGCGGTGGTAGGCGTATTTGAAACCGGTCTACTCGCTCCTGGGTCAGTTCTGATGTTCCCATTCTGGCTCGCTATCGGCGTGCTGACTCGACGGCGGCGTCGTCAGCTTGCGCCAGCGAATCCGAGTGGATCTGCCGTCGCGGGGTCAGGAATTCAAAGTGGCGATCGGGTTCGGCAATCAGCGCTGTGATGCTTGTACTGCTCCGCGGCTACGAATCGCTCACTGCGTGAGACCACCTCTGCATCATGTCATGTCAAGCCAGTGGTCTATTCACCCCACTTCTCATCCTCGGAGTCCCAGCCAAGGCTCCCGTTCTCTGGGCGGGTTCCGATTCGTCAGTACTCATTCCTTTGTGGCAGGAGCGTGTGTTGTTCTCGCTTCTTAGGGGTGGCGCGTCGCGGACGCGCCCGAGCAGCATTGTAGATGGCAACCTGCTGCCGCACGACCGCCATCCAATCGAGCCGATCTCGAATGCTCCTGGCCGCCTCCGCCCCTGCCCGCCTGCCGTCCGGATCGTGTAAAGCCCAGGTAACGGCGGCCGTGATCCCGTCGATGTCTCCGTACCGAAACGTCCTCAATGCAGTCGGCTCCAAGCAATCGAGGACGCCGCAATGCTCGGCGATCGCGAGCGGCAGCCCAGCGCACGCCGCCTCGGCGGCCGCCGTGCCGAAGCTCTCATTGGCGGAAGCCATGCAGAAGGCATCGGCGTCGGCCAGCGCCTCTGCTTTAGCGCCCCCCCACAGCCCTTCGGTGAGAATTGTCACTCGGTCGTTTAAGTCGAGGGCACGAATGGTTCGGCGCAACAGCGCCAGCGTGCCGTCCTCCTCGTCGGGTCCGGCCACGACCCAGTAGGCGTCCGGAACGCGCGCTATCGCCTCGGCGATGTGCTCCAACCCCTTGATGGCGGCGATGCGCCCGACTGTAAGCAGGAGCGGGGCCTCGGCGGGAATCCCTAGCCGTCCACGCAAAGAGCCCCGGACGGGAAGCGGGAAGAGGCTGGAGAGGTCAACACCGTTATATCGCAGGCAGATCCGGGACGAATCGACGCCCGCGGCCGCCAGTTCGCGACCCTCCGGTGCCGACGTGGCGACCACGATCGTGGCGCCGCGGATGACGCGATTTCCGGCGACCAAATCGTACGCCCGCTTTACCAAGAAGCTGCGCAGGCGGGGCTGAAGCATGCCGGCCGGCTCGACCACATACGGCACCCGACACATCCGGGCCGCGAGCGCAGCGGTCGTCCCGACCGGATCCCGGACGCCGAGCACATGCAACACGTCACAGGCCCGAACGGCGCGCAGGGCCGGTGCGAGGTGCCTCGGGATTGGAGTGCCGTGGAACCGACCGATAGAACCGAGGCCGGTTCCTCCGACCTGCCCTTGACCGCCACCGAATACCGAAACGTCATGGCCGAACTCAAGCAAGGCGGATGCGAGGTTCAATGCCTTCGCCGACGGACCCCCATACTCGGGCGCGAGCGAGGCGACTGTAATGACAACCCGCATTCAGCTCACCACGACAGCCCGTTGGCAGCGGGCCACAGGCGGAGGACGGCAAGGGCCCACGGTTTCGACCAGTGGGTCTTTCCGGTCTCGAAGCCTTCCCACACCCGCTGGCACAGCTCCTGCGGCACCACGGTGGCGAGCGCGCCGTCGGTGGAGAGCAGCGCGTGGCGCACGGTGTCGCGAAGATCTGTCTGGAGCCACTCAGCGAAGGGAAGGGTGAAGGGGCGCTTGGTCAGCGTCGCCGGCAGCCCGGCTGCCTCACGGAGAAGCCGTTTACCCGGCATCGTCCTCAGCGCGCTGGGAATGGTCAGGCAAGTCGCCACCACCTCGTCGTCGAGGAGCGGAACCCGTGCCTCGAGCGAGTGGGCCATCGACATCTGGTCGGTGTCTCGCAACAGTTGGTTCGACTGATAGTTGGCGAGCTCGAGAAGTGTCACCCTGTCGTGGGGTGACAGCGCGGTCGCGATGCTAACCGTCGCCGCGTCCACCGGCCGGGCGGCCCCGAGTTCACCCGCGGCGAAGAGTCCTCGAACCGCCCGATAGGCGCCGCCGTAGCCGGGTGCGGAATCCATGACCCGCACGAGCCGCCCACCAGGCCGTCGGCGACTCTCCCAGGATACGGCCTTGGCCCGAACCCGTGGGGGTACGGCGTGGATGGCGTGCAAGGCGCGTGCGGTTCTGGGCACCATCCGGAACGTCGGGTAGCCGCCGAAAAGCTCGTCGCCGCCCACCCCTGTCAGCACGACGACCAGTCCGGCCTGGCTGGCGGCGCGCGACACGAACCAGCTGTTGACGCCATCCGATGTGGGCTGGTCCATCGACCGCAGGACTTGTGGAAGATCTTGAGCCATGTCGAAGCCTTCGACAGCTACGTGCTCGTGGTCGACCCCGACGCGGCGAGCGAACGCGGCGGCCGCTTCGCCCTCGTCCAGCGACGATCCCGGAAGAGACACAGTCAGGGTCCGTACCGGCCCCGTAGCGACATCTGCTGCGATGGCGGTGACGGCGGAGGAGTCGACGCCGCTCGAGAGGAACACGCCCACCGGACGGTCGGCCACCAGATGCCGGCGGACTGAATCGCGTAGGACCTCCGACACCTGTTCACGCACCTCGTCGTGGGTGGTTGCGATCGACGACACCGCCGGACGCCACCAACGCCGGTGGGAGGCCTGGCCGTTTTCCCAGAGGAGATACGAACCCGCCCCCACCTGACTGATTCCGGCGAGAATGGTGCGCGGTCCCTGCACCACGCCCCAAAGCAGGTAGCCTCGAACGGCGTCCTCGTCGGGGCCTCCGTCGACGAGACCGGTGGCGGCGAGAGCCCGGACCTCCGACGCGAAGGCCAGGGCGCCGCTGGGCGTCGCCCAGTAGAGCGGCTTGATGCCGAGGCGGTCGCGGGCAAGGAGCAGGCGCCCGCGTTTCCGGTCGAACAGGGCGAAGGCGAACATGCCTCGGAGCCGCTCGAGCATCCGCGCCGGCTCAGCTCCGACATGGTCGTACAAGTGCACGAGAACCTCGGTGTCGGTTCGGGTCCGGAAGCGGTATCCCGCCTCCTCCAGTTCCCGTCGCAACTCGACGTGGTTGTACAGCTCGCCGTTGTAGACCACCCATGTGGACTCGTCGGCGTTCGGCAACGGTTGATCCGCCGTTGGCTCGGTGTCGATGATGCGCAGGCGGGCATGGCCAAGGGTGCACTGCACCGAGTTGGTGCTCAGTGAGCGCACGTGGAACGCGTCGGGCCCGCGATGGCGAAGCCTTCCGAGGGCTCGTTCGACAGCAACGCGGGCTCGCCTGTCGTCGATGCCGACCACCCCGACCAACCCGCACACGTCAGGCTTCGCTCATGGTGCTGTCCGCAGGACGCAACGCGTCCTTGACAGCCTGGTGCACGGTTCGGGCGCAATACTCGATGTCCCATCTCATGACGGCCGCCCTCGCCGCGTCGCCCATTTCGGAGCATCGGACCGGGTCGGAGGCCAGAGCCAGCATGGCGGCCGCCAACTGTTCGACGTCTCCCGCCGGGAACACCGCGCCGCACGACGGATCAACCAGATCGGACGCGCACCCGACCCGGTCCGAGACAACCACCGGCATTCCAGCCGCCATCGCTTCCATCACGACGACGCCAAAGGGCTCCTCGCGGGACGGGAGGACGAAGACGTCGGCCGCGGCATACTCCTTGAGCAGGTCATCGGCCTGAAGGAATCCCTTGAAACTCACATGGCCTATGCCGAGCGCGGAGACCATTGTCTTGAGATCGAGTTCTAGGGGGCCGCTGCCGGTGATGACGAGCCGGGCGTCGGCGATCTCCTTCTGCACTCGTGCGAATGCCTGGAGCAACGACGAAACGTCTTTGCTCGCCACGAGCCGGCCACTGAAGAGGAAGGTCGGCGGATGGCGGTCCGATATGTGCGGACGCTTTACCGCCCGTGCGATCGAGCGCACGTCGGGCGCGTTGGGAAGGACGTACAACCGGGCAGACGGGAAACCCGACCGGAGGAGCCGGTCGCGGGCCCGCGAGCTGGCCGGGAGCATGGCGGCTGCGCCCTGTAAGGCAATGGTTGATGGCGCCCATGCCACTGCCCGTCGCAAGACCCCTCGGGGGTCGAGGTCGTGGGACTCCCAGAGGAGCAGGTAAGGCACCCGGTGTCGCCTACACCACAGCATCGCCAGCTGGTTGGTTGGCAGCGCGTAGCCGCCGAGGATGACGGCGCGGGGACGTGCAGCGCTCAGCGCCCGCCACACGGAAGGGTTCAGCTTTGCGTTGAAGCCGCCGGCGCGGCCCCCACCAGCCACGCCCTTGAGCGTCGTCGAGCGGTAGGGCGCCCCTCCAAGTTCCCAAAGCCGCCACGGCTCCGAATCCGTGCAATAGAGAACCGAGAGGTCGAGTTCGCCGTCATCGACGAGTCTCGAGAGCAACTGGTCGCGGTACGGGGTGCGGACTTCGAGCAGGAAGGCGACGGGGACGGCACTCGCTGGGCTCGATGTCGTGTGGTGCACGGTGGCGGGGCTCCGAGAGAGGCGTCCGGCCGGGAACGCGGCCGACAGGAGGCTACATCCCACCCGTCGCCAGCATAGGACCTGAGCGTCGGTTCAGCCGCGGGTCGAAATGCCCGCGGTATGGTCGGTCGCTGGGGGACGGCGGAGCGAGCGACCGCGCACAAGGAGAGGACGGCTCGTCGGGCGTTGCAAAGATGACCGCTACGCAGCCGCCTGACCCTGGCCGTTTGTCGGTGCTCGTGGTGAGTGCCCGCTTTCCCCCCGACGCCGAAGGCGGGTACGAGAGCAGCTGCGCGTTGGTCGTTGACCGGCTTCGAGCGCGGGGCCATCGGGTCACGGTCGTCGCCCGGCGCGGTCGTCCCAGCACTGGTTCCGGCGTCTATCGCAGCATGCGGTACCGATTCTCGGGTAACCGCCGGCTGCTCGTCAGCGGATGGATGTACGACATGATCGACCGCCGTCGGATCCGTCGGATCGTGCGTGACGTCCAGCCCGACGTGCTGTACCTCTGGGGCATTACAGGCACGTGCCTACGGGTCGTGGCGGAGCTCACCCGCCGATTCCCAACGGCGATCTATGTTGCCGATTACTGGCTCTCGATGTGGCTGAGCGGGGAGCGACTCCCGGACGGGTTTGCCCACCAAATCAAGACCCTTGCCCAAAGACCACTCACCCGGTCACGGCGGTTGAACCGATGCGTGCAGGCCTTCTGGGATCCGATGCACCGGCGCATGTACCCCAAATGGCTGACGAGCGCGCCTTTCGTAGTCCATTTTGATTCGGCGCACATGGCTGCCGACGTTCGCGCCAATGGTGTCCGGCTCGCCCATGAGCGGGTGGTCCCCCACGGGATCGAGCTTCGGCGCTTCCCGTACGTGGCCCCTACCGACCGTCCGGCGAATGGAAAAACACTGCTGTTCGTGGGCAGAGTCGTGCCAGTCAAAGGCATCGAGACCCTCTTGGCAGCCATGCCTATGATCAGGTCCGAGCTGCCCGACAGCCGCCTCACGGTCGCAGGACCGGTGGAGGCTTCCTATGCCGCCAAACTGGCGGAGTTCGCCGCAGGGCTGGGGATCGAGAAGGCGGTCACCATGCTCGGCCCGCAGAATCAGCCCGCTTTGGTGCGTCTCTACCACGATCACCAACTTCTCGTGTTCCCGTCGGAGTGGGACGAGCCCTTCGGGATCGTCCTGGTGGAGGCCATGGCGTGCGGCTTACCTGTGCTGTGCTCCGCAGCCGGGGGTTCGGCGGAGGTGGTCGACGGCGAGACCACGGGGCTTCGATTCGAGCGGGGCGACGCCGGAGATCTCGCATCGAAGGCGGTGCGCCTCCTGCGCTCCGCGGAGCTCGGGGATCGACTGGCGCAGGGAGCGCGCCGGCGGGTCGTGGAGGAGTACGACATCGAGCGCATGGTGGACGTGATCGAGCACGACCTGCAGGCGGCACATCGGGCCGGGATGTGAGCGGGGTCTCGCCGGCACCCGAGATCCTGCTCGTCGAACCATGGGCCCACGGGGGGACGGCGCGGTATGCGTACTACCTGGCCGAGGCGCTGGCCAGGCGCGCCCCTGGGCCTGCCAGTGTCACCCTTCTCGTCCCCGAGGACTTCCCCTTTCGGCCGGAAGGCTGCCAGGTCCTGTCGACGCTCCCAGGGCCGGGCCCCCGCTCGGAGTCACGGCTCGCCAACGGAGCCCGGATCATGCAGCGGTCGGTCCGGGCCCAGCAGATCGTCGTGCGAGCGCTATGCCAGCGGCGCCCGGCGATCGTTCACTTCTCGGGCGCGGCGCTGGTGACCGGCCGGGTCGTTGCCACCGCCCGCCGCGTGGGAACGCCCCTGGTCGCCGCCATGCACGACCTGCCGCAGCCGAGGATCGGTCCCGCCGACCTGTTGTCGCTGCAGTGGCGACACCATTTCACAGGGTCCGACGCGATCATCGTCCACGGCCCGTGGAGCCGGACGGAGTACCGGCGGCGTTATCCGACCCCCTCCGCTCCGCCGACCGTCATCCGGTTCGGCCCGTTCGGGTACGGCGAACCGACCACCGCCGACAGGGCCCTCCTGCGGCGGCAGGCGTCGCTACCCGACGACAAAACCACGATCCTGTTCTTCGGGTCGTTGCGCCGCGACAAGGGCCTCTCCGCCATGCTGCGGGCGCTGAGCCTCGACGACGACGGGCGTTTCCATCTCCATGTCGTCGGCAGCCGCCCGGCGGCGAGCGAGCCCGCGCCGGAGACGTATCAGTCGGAGGCAGCGGCGCTCGGGATCGCCTCTCGGGTCACATGGCGGATCGACTACGTACCCGACGCGGACGTGCCCGACATCTTCACCGCCAACGACATCGTCGCGCTGCCCTACGGCCCCTCCTACGCCGCGTTCAGTGCCGTTCTGGCCATGGCCATCGCCTACCGGCGGCCGGTCGTCGCGACCAGGGTGGGGGACATGGGTGAGGCGATCGACGACTTCGAGCTGGGCGCCACGGCGGCGGACGGCACACCCGAGGGATTGTCGCAAGCTCTTCAAAGGGTGGGCGACGACATTGATAAGTTCGAGCACAAACTCAGATCGTTCGCCTCGGAGTACAGCTGGGACAACATGGCCGATCGGACATGGGAACTCTACCGATCGCTCGGCGAAGCGAACGCAATCCACTCCCGGAATCTGACGCTCGGCCGTGATCCCGACGTGATCCGTCAAAAGCGCCGGGAATAGTTCCACGGCGGGAGCCAGTCGTCGGTCTTGACGAAGTAGCGGTCCTGTTGCGGACGACGAACGATCCGCCGGGCCACGGATCGGGGCAGGCTGGATGCGTCGTAGTTCATGGGGAGCCCGACATCGAGCTCGTGATACCTGCGGTGCCTGCGAAACCAGCGCAACGCCTTTTGTACGGCTGGGAATCCGCAATCGTTGAAGCCGATGACGCCCCCTGGCGAGAGCAGCTTGTCGATGTAGAACGCATCCAACAACACATGGTCGAAGGTGTGCCACCCGTCGATGTACGCCAAGTCGATCTTCTGCGATTGGCGGACCAGCGTGGGGAGAGCAAGGTAGTCGGGCTCTTCGATGACGGTGTGATACCTGGCCAGGCCGGCCCGCTCAACGCTGAGTCGGCCGGCTCCCTTCCAATCGGTTGATTGGTTGGGATCTATCGACGCCAACTTGCCACTCCCGATCTCGTCGAGGGCGCCCAGAATCGCCAGCGTGCTGATGGCATGGCCCATCCCGACCTCGAGCACAGAGGCCGGTCGCCGACTCTCCACGAGCCGGTAGAGCGCCATGGCGTGGATCTCCCAAATGGCCGACGAGAGCGGAACCTCCCCCTCGGACCCGGTCGTCCGCCCGCGGCGCAAAGGTTCCAGGAAGACATCCGGCTTCATCTCCCCAACCTTGCCGCCGCGCCGGCCCCGCCCCGCCCCGCCCCGGTCCTGCGCCTTGCGGTCATGCCTGGAGAAGGCGCGCGTAGGCCTCGATCTGGCTCGTCGCAACCTTGCGCATGTCCTCGCCCGCCTCTGCGGCTCGCCACCATTCCACTGTCCACTCGAGGGCGACATCGAGCGCCAGCACCGGGCGCCAGCCGAGACGCTCGCTGGCCAGCGTCGGGTCGACCCGCAGGACCCCCGCCTCGGGCAACGGTGTGCCCGCGAGGGCCTCCCATTCGCCCCGGCCGGCAATCGCCACGACCCGTTCGACCACCTCGACGACGGATCGGCACGAGTTGGGCGTCGGCCCGAAGTTCACCGCCGTAAGGGGATGCTCCCTGCCGGCAGAGAGGTGCTCGGCCAGGAGGAGGTATCCGTGGAGGGGCTCGAGCACGAACTGCCAGGCCCGGATGGCCGCCGGATAGCGAAGCGGCAGGGGCCGGCGTTCCTCGAGCGCGCGCCAGAGATCTGGAAGCAGTCGATCCTCCGCCCGGTCCCCGCCGCCGATCACGTTTCCTGCCCGCGCGGTGGCCACTAAGGCGCCCTGTCGGAGCAAAGGCTCGCGCCAGGACGAGACCGCCATCTCGGCGCAGGCTTTCGAACTGCTGTAGGGATCGGCGCCCCCGAGCGGGTCGCTCTCGACGAAAGGCCGACCGTCGCCCACGTTGGCATACACCTTGTCGCTCGTGACAACGACAACCTCGCTCAACGAAGGAGAGCGCCCGCACGCCTGCAGGACATGGGCAGTTCCCAGCAGGTTGACCTCGAAGGTGCCCAGAGGGTCGCTGTACCCCCGGCGTACCAGCGACTGGCCCGCGAGATGGAACACGGTCTGCGGATCACCCCCTGCGAAGATTGCCTCCACCGCTGATCGGTCCCTGATGTCCGCCAGGTGGGAATCGAGCTCCGGCCAAGGGGAAAGGGCGGAGAACACCCCTTGTCGGTCCTCCGGCGGCAGGGACAATCCGGTGACATGCGCGCCCAGTTGTTGCAACCACAAAGCCAACCAGGCGCCCTTGAAGCCGGTGTGTCCGGTGACCAGGACTCGGCGCCCGTCCCAAAACCCTCGGCTCATCGCCAGACCCTCCACGGGGGGTCTCCTCCCTCCCATAGAGCCTCGAGCAGCTCTCGGTCCCGCAGGGTGTCCATCGGTTGCCAGAAGCCCTTGTGCGGCCAGGCCCGAAGTTCGTCCATGTCCGCCAGCCGCTCCAGAGGTTCCCGCTCCCAGGTCGTGTCGTCGCCGTTGACGAGGTCGACGGCGTTAGGAGAGACAATGAAGAACCCGCCGTTGATCATGCTGCCCGAGGCTTCGGGCTTCTCCTCGAACGAGACAATCCGATCGCCGTCGACGACAGCGCTCCCGAACCGAGCCGGGGGACGGACGACGGTCATGGTCGTAGATCGGCCATGGTCACGATGGAACGCGAGCTGGGCGGACAGATCGATGTCGGCCAAGCCGTCGCCGTAGGTCAGGAAGAACGGCTGATCCGGCTTCAAGTAGGAGCGAACACGCCGGACCCGCCCCCCGGTCTTCGTCGCGTCCCCAGTCTCGACCAGAGAGACACGCCACGGTTCACTTCTGCTGTCGTGATACTCCACCGAGTTGCTGGCGATGTCGACGGTGACATCCGAGCTGTGCAGGAAGTAGTTGAAGAAGTACTCCTTGATCATGTAGCCCCGGTAGCCCAGGCAGATGATGAAGTCCGTGACGCCGTGGTGACCGAACACCTTCATGATGTGCCAGAGAATGGGGCGACCACCGATTTCCACCATCGGCTTCGGGCGCAGGTGAGACTCTTCGCTGATCCTCGTGCCCCGGCCGCCGGCGAGGATGACGCACTGCATGGCCGAGACTCCTCGATCAGGCATCGCTCGACCGACCATCCCTCGATTGCGACACCAGATCCGGTGCCTGGAGGGTCCACTCCAACATCGGCCGAACCACCCCTGGCCACTCGTTGACATAGATGCCCCGCACGCCGTCGCCGTCGCTACGGTCGACGACATGGAACGCAACCGCGTCAGTCTCCTTGGCGTGGATGCGTATGGGACTTACGCTGCCCAGCCACGCTGAGACGAAGACCCGGCCCTCGGCCAGGAAGTTCCCGGGCACGTGACAGACCGCTCGGATCTGCACGTCGTCGCCCAGTGCCTGCAACTCCTGCCCAGTGTCGAACGATGTGGTGTGGAAGAGGCAGACGCCATCCTCGTTGGTGAACTGAAGGCTCACGACGGGTGCGATCCCGGCACTGCCGGGCATCCTCCAGTAATCGACCTCGACCCGGAGCGGCTCGCGGATGTCTACCTCCTCGTGCACCCCGTCGGCACTGCGAACACGCAGGGCGGCGAGGCGGGCCACGTCGTCGCCCGGAGAGGCGTTGCGATCCGTCCAGGCCCGCTCCGCACCCGACCCGAGGCCGCTGTCGAGATACGTCCGGATCACGGAGTGGCGATCACCGTCAGCGACGACCTCCCCACCGTCGAGGAGGATCACCCGGTCGCACAGCCGCAGAACGGCGGGCATCGAATGCGAGACGAAGACAATCGTCCGACCGCTCTGACTGATGTCGGACATCCGTCCGAGGCACCGCTTCTGGAACTCCGCGTCAC
Organism: uncultured Acidimicrobiia bacterium; assembly: GCA_963765955.1. GTDB lineage: Bacteria > Actinomycetota > Acidimicrobiia > Acidimicrobiales > AC-14 > JAXDMK01. The sequence goes on along the minus strand of CAVXYA010000002.1, from coordinate 1,026,716 downwards.
CCACAGCCAGTACTTCGTCGACGATCATGATATCCGTGTCGAGGTGGGCGGCGACCGCAAACGCGAGCCGTAGCTGCATTCCCGACGAATAGCGCTTGACCGGCGTGTCGAGGAACCGCTCGACCCCTGCGAACTCGACGATCTCGTCGACCTTCGATCGAATCTCGGTCCGGCGCATGCCCAGAATAGCACCGCTGAGGTAGACGTTGTCGAGACCGGTCAGTTCAGGGTGGAAGCCGGTGCCGACCTCCAACAACGACCCCACCTTCCCCCGCACTTCGGCGTAGCCCGTCGTCGGCGACGTGATCCGGGCGAGGATCTTCAAGAGCGTGCTCTTACCGGCACCGTTCCGTCCAATGATGCCGACCCTCTCACCGGGTTCGATGTCGAAGGAAACGTCCTGGAGTGCCCAAAAAGACCGCGCCGCCTCACGCTGTTGACGTCCACCCCGTCGGACGCTCAGGGTGAGATCCTCTCGCAGTGAACGGTAGCGATACCGTGCACCGGTGACGGAGCCCAGCTGATACTGCTTGCCGAGACCCTGGGCGTGAATAGCTAACGCCATAGACGCTCAGATGACATCAGCAAAGCTGTGTTCCATTCGCTGAAAGTAGGCGAGACCGGAAAGGAGAACGAGAATCGTGATCGCTGCCGAGATCCATACCACTCCCCAAGACGGAGACGGATGTCCGACGATGGCCCACCGGAAACCGTCGACGACGCCCGACATGGGGTTCAGTCCGAGGAGCAGCCGATAGCGCTCCGGCACGAGGCTCGATGGGTAGAGAACCGGACTGGCGAACATCCAGAGCTGGAGGAGCACGGGAACTGCGTAGCGCACATCCCGGTACCGAACATTGAGCGCCGAGAGCCAGACACTGAGGCTCGCGGCCACGAGCAATGCGAAGAGGACGAACAAGGGAAGCAGGACGATTGTGTTCGAGGGGGTCACACCCTCCACCAGCATGACTACGGCTAGAATGCTGGCGGCGATCGCAACGTCCGGGATCCATGACAGCATCGCCGCGATTGGAATGATCAATCGGGGAAAGTAAACCTTCGAGAGGAGCGGAGCCTCGGTAACCAGGCTCTCGCTCGACCCTCGTACGGCGTTGGCGAAGAACGTCCAGGGCACGAGACCGGCGAGGACGAAGACGGGGTAGGGCACGCCGCCGGTCGGCACGCGAGCCAACCTTCCAAGGAAGACGCTGAAGATGATCATCATGAAGAGAGGCTGGAGGAAGGCCCATGCGATGCCGATCGCGGCCTGGGTGTAGCGAATCTTGATATCGCGGCGGGCCATGAAATACAAGAGATCCCGTGATCGCCAAATCTCTTTCAACTTCAACCCGGACCAGCCACCCTGCGGACGGATGACTGTTACCCCCGGAGCGGCCTCGCCGTTCACGACTTTGCTCCGGGCCACGACATCCGAGGGTAGTCCGCTGGCGGGCAGGGGCGACGACTCCCCACGCGGGCCACGGTGCCGTGGTCACCGTGCCCGCGTCGTTCGCAGGACGTCTCAGAGTTGCTTGAGCGTGGCGTCGATTCCGAGCTCGCGGTGCAGGAAGCGCATCAGCGACGATGCCTGCTCCGAGTTCTCCCGATCCAACCAGACGTAGCCGTCGTACGCTCGCGGCGGCCCGTCCTCCAGGTGGAAGAGCTCGGTGTAGCGGCCGACTGCCCGCTTGCCGACCTCCAGGATGTCCGCCCACAGGCGGGTCGACGTGCCCGACCAGCACCATCGCATCCAATCGGCGAGCCACTCCACGGCCGAGAACTCCAAGAGCACGTCGTCCGCCTGTTCGACGAACGCGAGGTGTTCCCGAAGCAGCTGCTCGCGGCAGGTGCGCTGCAACTCCGGCGGGAGGTCGTAGAGGGTCTGGAACCCCAGCTGGGCACAGAGCCCGGGTGCGGGATCCTCAACCTGCCGGAGTCCGTACCGTGACGCCAGTTCCTGGATCACGGTCGATCTGTCGACCAGTGGCGGAGCAGAGACGGCGACGATCATGACGCGTCGTCGCTGACGCGGAGGAGGTACCCAAGGGGGTTGAGGCTGAGGATGTAACGCTCAGCCCACCGGCGGTCGGCGATGAACGCCCTGTTCTGTGCGAGAAAGGCCTTCGCCGCCGCCTGGGGCCCTTCGTTCGGTACGGGGTGCCAGCCCATGACATCATTGAGCGTGTCCTCGACCACGTAGTAGCAGCCGACGGGCACCAGTCGAGAGTAGAGATTCAATTCGGCTAGGACGTGATCCTTCTCGTGATCGGAGTCAGCGATGACGAGCACCTTGCCACCGCTGACTCGCCGAGCGACTTCCTCGAACACGGCCGCTGACGTCGAGCTGCCTTCCAGGTATTCGATGCGATCGTTTTGTGGATCGCCCGCCTTCGCCAGCGAGATGTCGACACCCAGGACTTGTCCGTGCCCGACAAGGTCGCAGAGGCTGGCAAAGAAATGCGACGCACCGCCGAACATGACGCCGAGCTCGATGATCCAATCGGGCCTCGTCCTCCAGATGATCTCCTGGTAGATCCAGCAGTCAAACGGGGATTTCAGGATTTCTCTGCCGAGCCAGGTCTGCTGGAGCTCGGGTTCTGCGTAACGGTACCCCTGATGGACGTAGTGGTGGTGGTAGAGCAACCAGTCCCGGAGGGACAGGTCGAGCATCCGCTCTATATTCGATCCACCGGCAAAAAGGCGAGCGATCGACTGGATATTGGGGTTGAACCAGAGAAGCTTCGGCGGGATCTTCTCGGCTTCACAAAACGATTGGCGGGCCTCCGGCGAGTCGGTGGCGCTCCCACTCACCAGGAACGCCACATATTTCAGGGCAACCTCTTGATCGAGTGCCATTTCACGTGCCATATCGGCGTCCATGCCGTGACTCCTCGACAAGTTGTGTGGTGAAGGCGACGAGATAGTCGTCGACGCCGCGGCGTGGGCGCGGCGCAGGCCAGCGAGTACTGTAGGCGAAGTCGAGGCCCGGCTCCGGCGGGGCCGACGGAGGACGGCGCACTGGGCAGGGATTTCCGGTAAGGCGCTCGACGACCTCCGCGCACCGAAGGGCGAAGGCGTGGACAGTGAGGCTATCGGCGCCCACCGGATTCACGATTCGCAGGCCGGGTCCGTGCCCCCCAACCAGGAATTCGGAGACATCATCGGCCAAGTCGTCGGTGGAGACGAAGTTGCGATGCTGCTCGCCCGAGGACCTCAACGCGATCTCCCCTTTGTAGAGACCCTCCGCGGGAAAGGAGAACGGGATCAGGTTCCAGCGCCGGAACGTGACCAGGGACCGGGGAAATCCGAACACCGCGTTGGGACGTAGCACCATCACTGCCATCTCGTCGGCGCTGCGGACGAAGAAGCGCTCCGACGCGTAATGGGCAATGGCGTAATCAGTCGTGGGGGCCGGCGGCGTGAACTCGTCCTGGATTCCGTGCGGCGGCCCGTAGACGTGCGAGGTCGAGACGTTGACAGCCAACTTCACGCCGCTTGAAAGGGCCTGCTCGACCAGCAACCTGGTGCCGATCGTGGCCTGCGCGAAAGCAGCCGCGGCATCGCTGCGAAAATCCTCGTCAATGACGCCGGCACAGTGAACAAGGGCATCGCAACCCTGCAAGTCGAGATCGCGCAATGTTTCTGGCACCGCGAGGTCCAGCCGGATGTCGCAGCTCGAATGCCGGCCGAGGTGGACGATGTCGTGGGCCGGTGCCAGGCGAGCGGCCAGGGCATTACCAATAAGGCCGCTGGATCCAGTGAGTGCGACCCGCATCCGGAACTACTCGTGGAACGGCGAATCGAAGCCGGCGAACCCGGGCTGTCCCGCATCGCGCGCCGAGATCACCGGGTCGTCAGTCGGCCAGTTGATCGCGAGCTCCGGATCGTTCCAGAGGATGCCACCCTCCGTGGCCGGGTCGTAGGCCTCGTCGACCTTGTACTGGACCACACACGCGGATGCCAGGGTGCAGAAACCGTGCGCGAAGCCTTCCGGCACGTAAAGCATCTTGAAGTTCTGGTCGCTCAGCACACTGGAGTGCCAACGCCCGTACGTCGGGGAGCTTCGCCGAAGATCGACGATGACGTCAAGAACTGCACCGTGGCTGACTCGCACCAGCTTTGTCTCGGCGGTAGGAGGGCGCTGAAAATGCAGCCCCCGAATGGTATGCGGTGCTTCCGAATACGACTGATTCTCGTGCACCCAGTTCGTGACGAGACCTTGGTCGCGAAAGCGCTCCTCGGCATAGGTGCGAGCGAAGTAGCCTCGACCATCGAACTGTGGATCCAGGACGATTTCGAACGCGCCATTCAGCTCGAGCGCTCGAAACTGCATTAATGTGTTCCCATTGCCATGTCGCTCCTTGCGTTCCTACCTAGTGCTGAAGGCTGTACACTACACTCCCTATCCTGATACTGAATGCTGGAGCCCGAGGTGACGGTTGTGAGCAATAGGCTCTCCTTCGACTTCCCCTCGCCCTCGCTCTGAGCCCATGCGTTCGCCGAAGATCGTTCGACAGATCCGTCACCAGAACTTTCCGGGGCGACCGGCCGTCGCCCATCTTCTCGACCGGCTGCGGGGGAAACACAACCGAACGTCCTTTGCTGGTCCGTTCTCCTACGATGCAGACGGACTGGCGACCCTCCACAATGCCGACTTTTTGGCGGACCCCCTCTTTGTGGAGGCCTATCGCCTCGGCATCGATACTGGGCACCGGTTTGGCGCCGATCTGCACATCGAATGGCGGGTGTTCATTATTTGCTGGGCGGCAAGCCACGCAGCCAAGCTCGCCGGCGACTTCGTGGAATGTGGAGTAAACACTGGAATCTACTCCCGGGCCGTCGTTCACTACATCGATTTTAAGGAGATGATCGACAAGCGATTTTACCTACTCGATACCTACGAAGGCATCCCTCTCGAATACCTCACCGAGCGTGAGCTGGGTACGAGTATTGCTCGACGAAACGACGACGTATACCTCGACTGTTTCGATCAGGTCACTCAGATATTTCGAGCATTCGACAACGTGGTGATCGTCCGAGGCCGGGTGCCGGCGACGCTGAGCGAGGTACCAAGTGAAGAGGTCGCGTACCTTTCGATCGACATGAACTCGGTCATGCCCGAGATCGCCGCTGGCGAGCACTTCTGGCCGAGACTCGTGCCTGGTGCGGTGGTCGTTCTCGACGACTACGGATGGCTGGAGCACATCGAGCAGAAACACGCGTGGGACGAGTTCGCCCGCGCTCGTGGTGTCAGGATACTCGCCCTCCCCACCGGTCAAGGGCTGATGTTCAAACCCCCGCCGAGCTGAGCCGAGCTGGGTGTGGGTGTGGATGCTCGCCTCAGTCAGTATCAGGGACGAACGCTTCGCCTCGGGAGAGGTACCGTCGCCGGACGGCGTCGAAGGCGGATGGCGGAAGGCACCGACGAAGCACCCGGGAGCCGAATTCGAGGATTGTGAATCCGTACAGCCTGAGGAAGACGCGCCGGTAGACAATGATCGAGCATCTCACTGCCAACCGTATGCGGTTGGGCATGGCCAGCGAGCTGAACGTGTGCGAACGGAGCACGTCGTGGGCAACGGCTGAGGTGATAGCGGAGAGCGGAAAGGTCCGCGACAACCGAGTGAAGCCAAAACCGGCCGGAAAGCGGCGGACGTCGTGGGAGCTTCCTGACGTCGACCGAACAAGTTGTGCGTCGTTCACGGTGACGACGGAACCGGAGAACGCCAGTCCCGCGGCATGGAGCCAGTCGGTGGCCATCACGTTCTTCAGCGGCGGATGGCCACGGAGAACCGACGTTCGGGCGACGCCGTAGAACACGCCATTCTCGCTGACCGAACGGTAGTATTCCACCAGCCTTTCGGTACCGGTGGGTTGTACGAGGGTGATCGGCCGTTCGTAGTACGCGCCGGTGGCCGCCTCGTAGCGGCTGTGCCCGCCCACCAGTGAGATGCCTTCATCGTCCCTCAGTACCTGGATGCATGCGGTGAGAAAGTTTGTGTCCAACCAATCGTCGTCTGCCAGCCACATGAAGTACGCACCCTTGGAGGCCCGCAATGCACCGTTGAAGTTTGCGACGGCGCCAATGTTCGTGTCGTGACGGATGTAGCGGACGCGAGGGTCGGCCTCGAGAAACTCCCTGGCTACAGTCTGCGTCTCGTCGGTCGACCCGTTGTCGGAAATGATGACTTCGATACTGGGGTAGTCCTGCGCCAGGGCAGACGCGACAGCTATTCGGAGTCCCTGGGCACGATTGAAAGTCATCACCGCTATGGTCGCCAACTCGAGATCTTCGATTGCGTGCGTCATTCGGTCAGTGCCTTCTCGAGCCGGGGGAGCCTAAGCGGGACGTCGTTGCGACGACTTGAGCCCCCCGACGGGATGGTGGAGCTTGGGATCCCTGTCCACGATCAGTTTGGGACTCACGTTCTCCACGATACGGAGGTCGAGTCGTTGGACAAGATCGGCATCCTTGCTCGCAAGCAAATTGAAACCGTGGGGAGGTCCATCGAGGTGAACGCGATCGACTGGGATAACCTCGATCGGCTCGCCCACCATTGACCAATTATCGTGAAAATCGCGCACCGCATACACGGTGTAGCCCCGGGTGGTCATCAGCTGTACAAGTGCGGTATTCTCCAGGCCGTCGCTCCAGTCGACGAAGGTCCGATGGACTTCGAAAACTACGTCTGGGGCATGCGGTGGCGGCAGATCGAGCAAGGCTGCTGCTCCCGTCAGGGCGCGCTCCTCACCGCCCTCGATATCGAGCATGATGAGATCCACCCCCACAAGCCCCTGTTTCTGCACGTAGTCGCCGATCGCGAGTGACATGACGACTTCGACAGGCTCATCCGGCTTGGAGCCGTTCGTGAGTGGGCGGTCGTCGACCGGCACGGACGATCCGAGGGCGAGCGCCCCATCGAGAGTCAGATGCTCCCCGGTGCTGTCCCAAAGGGCGCGGCGGTGGGCAATGACGTTCGCCAGCTTGTTGTTGGCAACGTTTCGCTGGAGCAGCGCGAACGTGTGCTTCATAGGCTCGAACGCGTGGACGACGCCGGCACCCCCGAGCGCCTTGGCGATCGGTAGAACGTGATCGCCAATGTAGGCGCCGCCAACGATGACGTGGTCCGCTCCCCGCGCAAGCTCGACGAGTAGCTTGGTCGTCTGAGGCTCCCAGACGTGATCCGGCCGCTCCTCCCTACTCAGCAATAGTGCTTTCTCGATCCGGCTGTCTGCGCGAAATTCAAAGACGAGTCCGTCGGCCAATTCGACGCGATGAACGTCGACGTCTCGCAGCATCGAGCAAAGTACTGGCCACCGCACCGTTTCCCGAAAGTGAGTGGCATCAGGGGCTGTGACCTCCGCCAACCGAAGAGCCTCGAAGATGCTGCGTCGCAGGGACTCACGCATTCCGGCGGCGGCCAACGCCTCGACCACGCTCGCCGGATCCAGCTCAATCTCAGAGGTCATCTCGCACGGATCCTAACCGGGACCGACGTCGTCACCGATGGCTCCGCGAGCGGACGGTGCCGACGCCTCGTCTCGGGCGCGTCGAGTCACGTCCCCGGCCAGGAGATCCGAGCAATACGTAGCGAAGGTGGCGGCTATGCGACGAAGGTCTCGATCGGCGATCACGGTGGCCCTCCCTGCGGCGCCGAGCGCGACCCGTCGGGCAGGGTCCGCGAGCAGGTCCCGTACATGTCGGATGAGCTCGTGAGACGAAGTGCCCACGAGGATGTCGGTGCCCGGGGTGATGGGAAGCCCCCGCGTCGCCGCCTGGGTAGCGACAACCGGTTTTGCCATGGCCCATCCCTGAAGGACGGTGGTCTTGACTCCGGTACCTTCCAAATCGGGCACGAGGACGGCGCTTGACCGTCGGTAATACGGCCGGACGTCCTCGACCCTTCCAGTGGCGACGAAGGTACCGATGGAACGCAGATCCTCTGTCTGATCGAGCCTTTCGAGCATCTCTGGGGAGCCGCGGCCGACAAGAAGCCAATTCCACTCACGCACCGACGGATCGTTCTCGAGTTTCAACGTCGCCACTATATGCTCGAGTCCCCGAACATTCCGTGGCTGAGCGAAATCGGCGATGACGCCCACGGTTGCACGGTCTGATTCATTGTTGTTGGAAGCAGGAGAGAAGTAGTCGCAGTCGACGCCGTGTGGGAAGACCGCGAGCTTCGACGGCGCCATGAGAGAAGAGAACTGATCGCGCTCGTCGTCGGAGATCACCACGATGCCGATGCAACGGCGACTGATTCGGCGATAGAGCCGGTGGACTCGACGACGTTCCGTCGTCAGCACGAGCCGTCGGCTCAGCGCGCCGAGGTCACCGGTCGAGTGAGGCAGAGCCCGCTCCCACCCCTCCTCGAGCACGCCGACCACAGGAATCTCGGCGGGAATAACCAGCGCCAGGTGCGCCAGATGAGGGAGATATGTAAGCACCAGGTCCGGCTTTAGATCGTCCAGGATCTGCTGCAAGCCCGGCAGCGATCGGGGGTGGGCCATGAACGGCAGCGCGTCGAAGCAGTAATGCCGGGCTCGCCGGAGCCTGCCGTAGCGGGTGGCCGCCAGCAATGGAGACGGGCTGATGGTCACACGGTGAACGGCCCCTGACAAGCCGTCGACCTGATGGAACCGACCCGCCATCGATCTCCCGGTCATGAGCACGAGGTCAACGTTGTGGTCTGCGCTCAGCGCCCGAAGAAAGTGAGAGATCCGAGCCGAATAGCCGTTGGGAAACGACAACTCGGGCGGGACATCGGCGAGAACCAATACGCGAGCCATTTTGCGATGCGTCAGCCGTGATCTAGGGCCATACGAGATCAAGCACTTCCGCGGGGAGCGATTGTGACTCGTGGACGCAGAGATAGTTCAAGTAGACGTCCTCGGGAGAGGGTTGGACTGAATCGATTCGAATCGGGCCCGCCGGGGTGAGGTGAAAGTAGCGATACCCAAGCTGGTCCAGAAGAGCGCACGCTTCGCGGAAGGAACCATTCCAGAAGAACTCGACGATCAGTGTAGGGTGATATGCGCGGAGCAGCGGCAGCATACCTTCGAGGATGATCGCCTCTGCTCCCTCGGCGTCGATCTTGACCAGGTCGATAGGCTGATCGGAAGGCACCGACATTGCCACTGTGGTCATCTCGACGGTGATCTGCTTGCCTAGCCATTGGGGGGTTTCCCGGACGTCGACGAGAAAGCTGCAATCCCGCGAAAGCACGGAAGGATCGGGCACGAAGAACTTGGCTTGCCCGACCCGGTCGCCAAGCGCCGTGTTCGCGGCCACACACCGTTTAGCCAAGCCGTTGATACGAAGGTGCTCCGTGAGTCTGGCGAAACTCTCCTCGAGCGGCTCGAAGGCATAGGTGACCAGGCTGTCATTGACTGAGCTGGCGACAAGGGTGAAGGCGCCAGCGGCTGCACCCACATCGAGGAAGCCGCAGGCCCGACGGGCCAACGGCACGAACACCCGCAGGGTCTCCGGCTCATACCCATGAACTCCCGCCCAATAGAACGCATGCCCGATGCGATCGTCCTCCGAGCTGACGTACGTGAAGGTTGATCCACCCTCGACAGCCATGGCGAACGGCCCGTCAAACCGCATCCACCACCACATCCGCTGGGGGAGGATGCCCCTGTGGGCGAGACGACGCAGACCTTGGCGTAGAGGCGGCACTTTGGCCGCATTCTCCAGAGCCTTTCGGGTAAGGGACTTCAGCTTGTGTTCGCCGCTCTGTCCACGGTCGACGTCTAGCGAGGAACTACGAACGCCCATGCACATCCTATTTGGATCAACGACCGACACATTCTCCGAGCCGGTCAGATGACCGCACTACGACGGAGTATCGCTTGAGGCCGGGAACCGCCCAAAGAGAATTACCTACACTGGGCGGCCGTACCGTTCCTCTGCGACGAGCGGCGAGCTCGCCACAAAAGTTCTCGCGGTTCGGCCGGATGGGGTCTCGGCTCGACGTGATGCCGCCAGCGTAGCCGTGGAGTCCCGCGCTCGATCGAAGGACAGCGGCAAGCTGCGGTGCGCTTGAGGTCCGACAGGCACAGCCGAGGGCTTCGACACCATCGCCTCCCCTGAGCCCGGGGTCGGGAGCACGTGCTGTTGCCACGCCATTCGGTCTGCCCCAGACGGCCCCTGCTCGAGCAGGTCCCGGGGCGGCTGTGATCAGGCGCGAGGGTCGCCGCCAGCTGTGCGCGATCCGGCTGTCCAGCGGGAGGCGCTAACGTGCCGTTCTGTGGCTCATAACATGGCGTTCTCGAAACATTTGACGACAATCGCATGAAGTGGTATCGCAAAGCATTTGGAGCGATAGCTGTCGAAGGTTTCGCCGGAGCGCTGCGAAGGCGATTCGTCAGGCGTTCCGTCGACGAGGCAGAGAGCAATCTGATCCTTCGCCAGAGACATGAGGAGCTCGCCTCGACGTTTCGGCACAAGACGAAGGATATGAAGACCACCGATCTCCAAGATTACTTTTGGTATCACACGATAGACCTTGGGCAGGGATTGATCACCCCAGGCGCCTATGACTACCGTGACGTCGTTCCGGCCTTTCACTTCCCGGAGAACATGGCCGGAATGTCTGTTTTGGATGTGGGATCGGCGACCGGTTTCTTCGCTTTCGAATTCGAACGGAGAGGCGCGAGCGTTGTTTCGGTGGAACTCCCATCCTTCAAGGACTGGGATCGGTTTCCCGGCGAGACGGTCGAGCAGATGCTGCACAAGTTCCGAAAGAGTCTGATCGACCACGGTCTCCATAGTCCGGAGCGGGTTGACGAACTTATTTCGAACAGCACCGCTGACGACCTCCACCGGATTCTCCTCGACGGTCCCTACCAGTTCTGTCACGACGCACTCGGCTCAAGCGTCGAGCGCCGCTATACCAGACTCTACGATCTGTCTGCGGAGACTGTCGGAAGCGACAAGTTTGATCTGGTGTTTCTCGGCGATGTGCTCTTACACACGGTGAATCCGCTCTTCGCTTTGGCCGCCGCAGCTTCGGTGTGTAGTGGAAAACTTGTGCTGTCGCAGGCAATGCCAATTCTCCTCGATCCTCGGCCAGCAGTGCTCTACGTCGGTGGGGATGTCTTGGGTCAAGACGACGTGATCTGGTGGTTGCCAAATGCGGTCTGTTTGGAGCAGCTACTCCGCAAGCTTGGGTTCGGCCACGTGCGGTGTGTCGACAGCTACACCGGCACGGTGAAGGCCACGGGCCACCAGTACGATCGCTCTGTGTTCCACGCTACGAGAGAATGAGCAGTCGTCCCTCGGTCCGAGAGGCGCCGCATGGACGAGCGGGCAAGGCGGACGAGGGGGGCTGGGCCGTCGTCGGGTCAGGCGGTACACTCCGTCGCAACTCACGATGTTCCGTGGCAGCGGCTCACAATGGGTGGCTGGTGCCTCGTCGGGGCGGGTCGGCGTGCAGGGGACAAGAAGGGGGGCTCTTCGATGGAACGCTCACCGGTGCCTGGTCTCATGGGCACGTCGGCGGTTGCCCCACCAGCTGAAGCGGACCTTGTCGGAAGACGACGGATAGTCCAGATGCTCGTCGGCGGGCTCGGCGCAGGCCTGGTGGCGACCGTGGGGACGTCTCGGACCGAGGCATCGGCCCACACGGCGAGCGCTGGGATCCCCGCGTACCTGGACCGGCCCCAGTCGTTCACCGCTCCACAGATCTTCACCGCTCCGACGGTTCTCGCCCAGTTCACGTCGACCGCTCCGTCGGCGACGGCGATTGCGCTGACCTTGAAAATGGCCGCGGGCCAAAGCGCCGATGCGTTGCAAGTCCTCAGTTCGGACGGGGCCGTACTTGCAGCGCTGAGCGCAAAAGGAGACTTCAAGGCAAATACCGTCCTTGTTCATACCCCGCCGTGGACGGGGGAATTCAAACCACCACTCGCCTTTGACTCCGACAAATGGATGGGTTGGATGCCTCATCCGGCCAACATTGGCTCGTTCTCGTACGTTCAGGGCGGTCGCGAGGGGATCCGCTTATCACATAACGGGTCTGTGACCCAAATGGCGACGTTCGGTTCCAATCGATTCATGCTTGTAAGCGCGGCGGCGATTGTTGCATACTCGGCCCATGGCCATATTGAGTTGGAGGGTCCCGGAGACCGCGACATGGAGATAATCGGCTACCAGGTGGCCACCGCAATCGGGAAGACGATCGTGTTCACGAGCGATCCGGCAACGCCCGCCACTCCATTGGCCGCGAAAGGCGCAGGAAATGTGAACATCCAAGAGTGGAGAGACGCCAGCGGATCCACAGGCCTTGCGGTCGACAAGGATTGTCGACTTCGATTTTCTTCCTCGATGACCAGCCAGGCTGCTTCCGCCGGAAATGCCGTGTTGCCGAGCAAGCCAATTGGCTTTGTATCGATAACGGACGGAGCCGGCATCGAGCGTAAGATCCCCTACTATGGAGTCTGACTTCGCGGCGCGACATGTCCTCGTTGTCAATCCAGCACCGGGGGACGAGCGGTGAAGTATGTCGGCCTCAGTCATGAGCAGCAAGTTGAGATGTTGAGGCAGCGTCTCGTCCAACTGGAGGGCGAGCACTTCCTGTGCAACTTGAATCACGAGCTTCTCGTCGCCAGCGGCTCGAACGACGAACAGACATCCGACGCCATTCGCAACGCGGCTGCGGCAATAGAGGCACTCGAGCGAGCGCACGAGGTTCTCTTGAGCCGTCTTGAAGCGGCGACGATGGCTCCTGAGTTGCCGGCTCCGTAGCCGCTGCCCGGTCATCGTCCCTATCCCGCCAGCGCTCTAATGCGTGCGGTGGGGCTGGTATCGTTCGTGTGTTGACGCCCCGCGAGTCGTCTCGCCGGCCCAGGAACGCGGAACCAGATGACCTCGCCATGGCGCCGACGTGAGCAGCCGAACGCAGGCTATCGTGATGCGACTGAAGCAGGCGACGCCGTTCCTACCCATCTCATCCGGGTTGTCGGCTCTGGGTGGCTGGGAAGCGCTCTGGCATCGGCAGCCGGCGTGACGCAGTGCTCGCGACGGTCGTTCCAGCCCGCCCAGATCGGACACGACTCCGTCGTCTACGTCGCCTCGGGCCGGTCGTCGGTTCCGCCGGGAAAGCTTCGCCAGTGTCCTGGGGGCGGAGCTTGGCCACCTAAGGGAGGTGCTCGATGCCTGCGAGCGGGCCCAGGCGCATCGGGTGGTTGTCCTAGGGAGTTCGGACGTGGTCGGTCTCGCTGCCTACGTCGATGGCGACACACCGCAGGAGCCACTCACCCCATATGCCCGGGTGAAAGCGGCGTTGGAGGACGAATGTCGTCTGCGCGCCGCTGGCGGCATGCCTGTGACCAGTGTGCGCCTCGGCCCCGTCCACGGACCGGGCAAGCCTAGGTCGGCGGGGCTCGTGCGCCTCGCCCGCGCGCCGGTAATCCCCTTGCCCGGAGGCGGCCGCCACTCGATCGGCTTCGTCCTCCTGGCCGACGCGGTCCGGGCGCTTCTGCGCGTGGGTGGCAGTTCGGGGCCGCCCGTGGTGAGCATCGGAGGTGGCGCCACACCCCTGGGGGAGCTGCTCCGCCAGCTGGCCCGGGCCCAGGGGCGGCGGCCTACGTTGCTCCCGGTGCCGGTTCCTCGCGCCGCGCTCCACCGGCTGGGTCACGCCGACCTGCCGGACTCGGTCCACTGGCTGCTCCGTCTGTCGTTGCCCAGGGAGGTCGCCATGCAGGTTCCGGCGTTCGTGACGCCGCTTCCCGAGGCAGCGGCCATGCTGGTGGCCTCTTGCTGATTCTCGGGCTCAACGCTTTCCATGCAGATGCCAGCGCCGCCCTCTTCGTCGACGGCGAGCTGGTGGCGGCCGTCGAGGAGGAGCGCTTTACACGGGTGAAGCACGCCTCCGGGTTTCCTTCGGAGTCGATCCGGTGGGTCCTCGATCATGCGGGCGTCACTGCCGACCAGCTCGACCATGTGGCGATGTCGAAGAGCCCGCACGTGCACAAGGCTCGGCGCGTGGCCCACGGGTTGGCCCAGACCGTTCGCCAGCGCTCGCTGCCTAGGGACCGCCTGGCCGCCCGGTCGCGGACGCTCTCGGTGCGGGATGAGCTCGACGACGCCATGCACGGCAAGCTGCCCGACAGGTGCGTCATCCACCCGGTGGAGCACCATCCTTCGCACATCGCCAGCGCCTTCTTCGCGTCGCCCTTCGACGAGGCTGCGGTGTGCTCGGTGGACGGTCTGGGGGACTTCGTCAGCATGGCCTGGGGCTCGGGCATCGGCAGCAACCTCGAGCTCGAGCACCGGGTCTTCTTTCCTCACAGCCTGGGCTTTTTCTACACCGCCATCACCCAGTACCTCGGGTTTCCGCACTATGGAGACGAGTACAAGGTGATGGGGTTGGCTCCCTACGGGACACCCCGATACCTCCCGGAGATGCGGAGGATCCTGGTCGGCGGGAGGACCGACTTCAAGCTGACCATGGACTTCTTCCGCCACGGGCGGGAACCGATCCGCTGGAACTTCGACGCCGGCTCGCCCGAAGTGGGACCGCTCTTTGCACCTGAGCTGGAGGAGCTGCTCGGGCCCGCTCGCTCGCCGGCCGACCAACTCGAGGACCGTCATCGAGACATCGCGGCGTCGGCCCAGGCCCGGCTGGAGGAGGTGCTGCTTCCGATCCTGGCGTCCCTGCGGCAGCGCACGGGCCTGCCCCGGCTGGCGCTGGCCGGTGGGGTGGCGCTCAACGTGACCGCCAACTCCCTGATCCGCGACGCCACCGGCTTCGAGTCGGTGTTCATCCAGCCCGCGGCGAACGACTCGGGAACGAGCATCGGATCGGCCTTGTACGTGGCTCACCAGACGCTCGGCCGCCCTCGCGAGTACGTCATGGGCGACGCCTATCTGGGCCCGTCCTTCACCACCGAGCAGTGTGCGGTCAAGCTGGGGGATGCGGGGCTGGTCTACGAGCAGCTCGATGAGGACACCCTCTGTAAGCGGACGGCCGAGATGATCGCCGAGGGTCGGATCGTGGGCTGGTTCCAGGGGCGGATGGAGTTCGGCCCCCGGGCCCTGGGCAACCGATCCATCGTGTGCGACCCTCGCAACCCGCAGATGAAGGACGTCGTCAACCGCCGGACCAAACGGCGGGAATCGTTCCGCCCGTTCGCCCCCTCCGTGCTGGCCGAGCGGACAAGTGAGGTCTATGAGGTCGACGGCCCCTCCCCGTACATGCTCTTCGCGCCGAAGGTCCGGCCCGAGTGGCGCGACCGGATCCCGGCGGTGACCCACGTTGACGGCACCGGCCGCATCCAAACGGTTGCTCGGGAGGACAACGAGCGGTACTGGAAGCTGCTGCGAGCGTTCGACGAGCTCACAGGCGTCCCGCTGGTCCTCAACACCTCGTTCAACGAGAGCGAGCCGATCGTCTGCACCCCCGAGGAAGCGATCGCCTGTTACTTGCGGGCAGACATGGACGTCCTCGTCCTCGAGGACCTGCTCGTCACCAGGCCGGCCTGAGCTTGGCTCGGGTCCTCGTCGTCGCCGTCGTCTACGAGCCCGACCGGGTCTCCACCGCCGCCATCGCCACCCGGTTGGCCCAGGAGCTGCGAGAACTGGGCCACGACGTCGCCGTGCTCACCTCGGTCCCGCACTACAACCCGTCGGCGGAGGTCCGGGCGCAGGCCCGCTATCGCGGCTCGATGCTGCATCCCATCCGTATGGAGGACGAGGACGGCGTGCGGGTGGCCCGCTGCTTCGTCCCCAGGAAGCCGCCGTTCGTTCTACGCCGGGTGTTGGATTTTGCGATCTTCCACGCACTCATGTGCGTCGCAATCGTCCGCTACTTCCGTGACCGAGAGGTGACGGTGGTCATCTCTCCTCCTTTCACGCTGGCGTTGGTAGGAATGATCGCACGGTCGCTGGGCCGTGGTCGGCTCGTCTACAACGTGCAGGAGCTCTGGCCGGACGTGCCCCGTGACCTGGGCGTCATCAAGAGCCGGTGGATTCTGGCGGCGCTAGGAGCCGTCGAGCGGTGGATCTACCGTTCGTCGGATCGGGTCGTGGCAATCGGGCCTGCGTTCGGCCGGACGATCGTCGCCCGCGGAGGCGATGTCGACCGCGTGGCCGTGATCCCCAACTTCGTCGACAGCGCCCGCATCTCGCCCCGGGACAAGGTCAACCCGTTGGCCGCGGAATGGGGCCTGACCGACTCCCCGGTGGTTCTGTATGCCGGCAACCTCGGCCTCACCCAGGACTTCGACACGCTGCTGCGGGCGGCGGAGCTGCTCGCCGATCGGGGGGTCCAGGTGGTGATCGTGGGCGGGGGAGCGGCCCGCACCCGGCTCGAGGACCGGCTCCGGACGACCCGGCCGCCCAACGTCGTGCTCCGAGATTTCGTGCCCAACGAGGCCGTGTCCGACCTGTACGGGCTATCCGACGTCGTCGTGGTGCCGCTGAAGGCGGGGTACGACCGGACGACCACGCCCTCCAAGATCTTCTCGGCGATGGCGGCGGGCCGGCCCCTCGTGGCCTCGACGGCCCCGGACACCGACTTGGCCGAGACAGTCGTCGCCGCGAAGGCGGGCATCGTGGTGGCACCCGGTGACGCAGGCCTGCTGGTCGAGGGCATCCTGGCGATGCTCGAAGGCACCGCTGACGGGACCTGGGACCCCGTGGTCGCGGCTGAGGTCGCCCGTCTCCACTCACCCGCCGCCATCGCCGCCCGCTATGACGAGGTCGTGCGCTCGCTGGTGGGGATGCCCCGCCGTTCCGTCTGGGCGTCGGCGCGGCAGCGGGCGAAGGACAACCCCCCTGGAGGGTCAGTCGGCCGTAACGAGGATAGTGATGGCTAGTCTGAACGATACGGCCAGCACGTTCATCTCGCGAATCTCCGATCTACCGTCGTACTCAGCAGGAGGCGCACGTCCATGATGGCGAAAAATGCCCGGATCTTCGTCGTGGGCCACGGCGGCCTTGTAGGTTCAGCGCTTATCCGTCGCCTTGAGGCCGACGGCTACACTACGTTGCTGCGAGCTTCACGCGCTGAATTGGACTTGCGAGACCAGACGGCGGTCAACTACTGGTTTCGATTCTATCGGCCTGAGTATGTGTTTCTTGCCGCAGGTACTGTCGGAGGCATCCTCGCAAACTCCACCCGTCCAGCGGAGTTTCTCTATGACAACCTGCTGATCCACGGAACCGTCGTTCACGCTAGTTACCTCTATGGCGCCACGAAGCTCCTCTACCTCGGAAGCTCCTGCATCTATCCCCGAGAAACCACCCAACCGATCACTGAACAACAGCTCCTCACAGGCCCGCTCGAGCCCACCAACGAAGCCTACGCGATAGCCAAGATTGCTGGCATCAAGCTCTGTCAGGCGTATCGACACCAGTATGGTTGCGACTTCATTTCGGCGATGCCTACTAACCTCTATGGGCCATACGATAACTTCGATCTGGCGAGCAGTCACGTGCTTCCTGCGTTGATCCGGAAGTTCCACGACGCCAAAGAGCAGGGTGAAAGTACGGTGGGGATTTGGGGCACGGGTGCTCCTCGACGTGAGTTTCTCCACGTCGACGATCTAGCAGATTGCTGCCTGTTCTTGATGAACAACTACGAGGATAACATGCATATAAACGTCGGAACCGGGGTAGATATGAGTATTCGGGAACTCGCCGAAATGGTTCGCAAGGTTGTGTACCCGGGAGCGCATCTCGTCTTCGACGTGACGAAGCCCGACGGGATGCCGCGTAAGGTGCTCGACGTAAGTAGGTTGGAACGCCTCGGATGGCGAGCCCGGATCCCCCTGATCGACGGGATCACCCAGACATACGCATGGTTCAGAGAGAATGCTGGCCAGGACCTGCGAGGCTATTCACCCTCCCATGTCGGGGTGAGCGACCCTGTTGCCGATCAACAGCCAGCATGAGATAACCATAACCCGAATCCTCGGAAGCGTTCGGCGGGCCGCCCACTCTAGAGGTTGTGCTTGGCGGCCTCGATGGCCAGGTCGGACTCGACCATCATCGTCACCAGCTCGTGGAAGCCGACCTTGGGCTTCCAGCCCAGGTGGTCACGGGCCTTGGAGGCGTCGCCGGTGAGGATGTCGACCTCGGCCGGTCGCATGAAGCGGGCGTCGGTGTCGACCAGGCCGCTCCAGTCGTCGACGCCGATGGCGCCGAAGGCGGTGTCGAGCAGGTCGCCGATGGTGTGGGTCTCGCCGGTGGCGATGACGTAGTCGTCGGCCTCGTCCTGCTGCAGCATCAGCCACATGGCCTCGCAGAAGTCGCCCGCGAAGCCCCAGTCGCGGGCCGCATCGAGGTTGCCCAGGGAGATCTTCTCCTGCAGGCCGAGCTTGATGCGGGCCACGCCGTTGGAGACCTTGCGGGTGACGAACTCCAGGCCCCGGCGGGGGCTCTCGTGGTTGAAGCAGATGCCCGAGCAGGCGTAGAGGCCGTGGGCCTCCCGGTAGTTCACGGTGATGAAGTGGCCGAAGACCTTGGCCACCCCGTAGGGCGAGCGGGGGTGGAAGGGGGTGGCCTCGGTCTGGGGCGTCTCCCGCACCTTGCCGAACATCTCCGACGACGACGCCTGGTAGAAGCGGATGGGGTTGTCGGCCCCGCCCACGACCCGGATGGCCTCCAGCATGCGCAGCACACCCAGGCCGGTGATGTCGGCGGTGAGCTCGGGCTGGCGGAACGACAGGGCCACGAAGCTGATGGCGCCCAGGTTGTAGACCTCGTCGGGCTGGACGTACTCGACTGCCGCGATGAGCGAGGACAGGTCCTGCAGGTCGCCCTCCACCAGCTCCAGCTCAGGCGTCTCCTCCTGCACCATCTGGGCCTTGGGGTTGTTCTGGCCCCGGACCATGCCGAAGACGTCGTAGCCCTTGGAGATCAGAAGCTGGGCCATGTACCGGCCGTCCTGGCCGGTGATTCCTGTGACGAGGGCGCGGGGCACGACACCTTCTTTCTGAGAGTGTTCGCCACGAACACCATACGCTCGACCAGGCGCGCTTTTTGGGGCGGGCTCGGTCGTCGAGCACGTCAGCCCCGGGTGCCTGAACCCCCCTAGAAGGCACCCTCGCCGCGGAGGACGGTGAGCGGGGTGCGGGCCAGAATGTGGAGGTCGAGGCGGAGGCAGCGGCCGTGGAAGTAGTCCCGGTCGAGGTGGGCCCGCTCGGGGAAGAGGACGTGGCTGCGGCCGTTGACCTGCCACATGCCGGTGATGCCCGGCCGGACCGCGAGGTAGCAGTCGACCAGCTCGCCGTAGCAGCTCAGCTCGTCGCGCAGGACCGGGCGGGGGCCGACCAGGCTCATGTCGCCC
Organism: uncultured Acidimicrobiia bacterium; assembly: GCA_963765955.1. Lineage (GTDB taxonomy): Bacteria > Actinomycetota > Acidimicrobiia > Acidimicrobiales > AC-14 > JAXDMK01. The sequence goes on along the minus strand of CAVXYA010000002.1, from coordinate 1,007,418 downwards.
CGGAGGACGTTGAACAGCTGGGGCAGCTCGTCGAGGCTGCTCCGACGCAGGAACCGGCCGACCCTGGTGACCCGGCACTCGTGGGCCACGGGCAGCTTGTAGCCGGTGGCCACGTAGGTGTCGTAGAGGCCAGGATCAGAAAGTCGGGCCTCGGCGTCGCTGCACATGCTCCGGAACTTGAGCACCATGATCGTGCGCCCGTGCTGGCCGACCCGCGACTGGCGGAAGAAGACCGGGCCCCGTGACGAGCAGCGGACGGCGACGGCGACGAGGAGCCACAGTGGCAGGGTGACAATGATGGCCACCAAGGCCAGCGCCACGTCGAGGCTCCGCTTTGCTCGGAGGTACGCGATCGACGGGGAGCAGGATTCGACCACCTGATCGATCGCAACCAGGGGCGGCGCCATGAAGGCGTCGGCGGACATGCTCAGGTCTGTCCTGCAAAACGAAAGCGCAATTTCCCCGCTCCCCGGCCGAAGATTTCCCGAATAGTAGCTCGGAGGAGCGCTGCGAGCAGCGCCGTTCCCGCCGCTGGTGGTGGGTGCCTACCCCACAGCACCGGCGTCGATGAGGGCGCGCAGGCGGCCCTCGCCGCGCCCGGCCAGGTCGGTCCAGGTGCCGGACTCGACGATCCGGCCGGCGTCGAGGACGACGATGGTGTCGGCGTTGCTGACTGTCGACAGGCGATGGGCGATGAGGAGCAGGGTCGTGCGCCCGTGCAAGCCGGTGAGGGCGGTGCGGATCGCACGCTCGTTCTCGGTGTCCAGCGAGCTGGTGGCCTCGTCCAGGACGAGCAGGTCGGGCCGACGGAGCAGGGCACGGGCCAGTGCGATGCGCTGACGTTCGCCGCCTGAGAGGCGAGCGCCGCGGTCGCCCACGACGGTGTCGAGTCCCTGCGGCAGCCGCCGCACGAAGTCCTCCGCGGCTGCGGTCGCCAGCACCTCCCACATGTCGGTCTCGGTGGCGTCGGGACGGGCCCACGCCAGGTTCTCGCGCACCGTGCCATGGAACAAGAATGGTTCCTGCGGCACCAGGGCGATGCTCGCCCGCCACGCCCGAAGGTCACTGTCGGCCAACGGGCGGCCGTCGACCAGCAACCGGCCGGCGGTGGGTGCCAACAATCCGACCGCGATGTCGGCCAGTGTCGTCTTGCCCGCGCCGGACGGTCCGACGAGCGCGGTGGTCTGCTGGGCGGCGATGGCGAACGAGACATCCTGGAGAACGGGGGTGTCGCCGTAGGAGAAGGCGACGCCTTCGAGCCGCACCCCGGTGCCGATCGCCAGCCGTCGTCCGCCGAAGTCGGTCACGGGCTCGCTGGCCGCCTCGCAGCCGTCGATGACGGCGAGCAGGTCGTTGAAGGCGGGGAGCGACTGCGCGACCTGGTGAACGTTCTGTTGGGCCGAGATGATCTGGGGTACCAGGCGGCTGAAGATGAAGGCGACCACGAGAAGGCTGGCCAGTGCGAGATGAAAGTGCTGGACAGCAACGCTGACCAGGATCGCCAGGACGATCGACGTCACCACGACCTGGACTGCGGTCGCGATCGATTGGGCGGTTGTGAAGTCGATCTCGGAGCGGCGGGAGCGGCGGATGGCTTCGCCGAACGTTCCGACGTGACCTGCTTCGAGCGCGTGGGCCTTGGCCAGCTTCAACCCATCGAGGAACCCGGTCACCGAGGCGAGCACGCCCCGGTTGTTGTCGACTTGCTCTCGCCCGAGGCGGCGGCTCCGGGCCACGAGCGGCCACGTGATGGCGATCAAGGCGCCGCCGGTGCCGGCGGCCAGCGCGGTGACGAGCGGCGAGATGCGCAGGGCCACCGCCAGTTGCACGACCACGAGGATGGCGGTGACCACCAGCTTCAGCGACGCGAGCACACCGAGAGAAACCCAGGCTGACGTTCATGGTGATCGTGCTCAGAACGTCGGATTGGCGGAGGGAGAGCAGGTGCTTCCACTCCGCGGCGGCCACCGCCCGGTAGAGGCGTTCACGAAGGGCGTCGACGAAGTCCAGCCGGTACCGGACGAGCCGCACCGACGCATATGCGTTCAGCGAGGCGGCGACGGCGACGATCAGCACGTAGGCCGCGAGCAGCGAACGCAGTGTGAGCGGCACCCCAACTGCGCCCAGCAGCGAGCGAGCGATGCCGGCGGCGCCGGTTGTCGGCGTCGCCGTACCACCACCACCGACGCCCGCGACTTCGAGGAGCGGGACAAGGAGGACCAGTCCGAGGCCCTGGGTCGCCGTGGCGAGAAGCTGGAGGATCGCAGTGATCGCGAGTGACCGCCGGTCGTGGCTGGCCAGTGCGCTCGCAAACGAGCGCACCTCGCGCCGCGGGGCCTTCACCCGCGCCGGGACGACGCAAGGGCCAGGTGGGCGTCGGGATACGGCGTCGCTCGCACTCCTACTGGCACCGAGCCACGCCCATCGCTCCCAACCATCGCTCCTGAGGCTACCGGCGGGCCGGCGGATCCAAGCGAACGCAACCCACGGGTCGCCGAGAGGCGGGTTCCGTTCATCGCCTGGCGGTACCATTGAGTTCGTGCGTGGCCTGGCTTCGGCCGAAGTGCGGCCACCCGACGGCGCTGTAGCGAACGGGAGGCCCGACCAGGCGGCGCTGCACTCCAGACAACCTTGGGCGCCTCGAGGCGCGCTGTCGCTCTCCGGCCTGCGCTCGGCTCCCACCATCCGTGACAAGGCCCGGATCGTGCGGCGGGCCCTCCTCCCGTCCCCAGCCAAGGTTCGCTACATGTCGGCCCAGAGACCCTCCCTGGTGGCCGGCTACGTCCGCTACTGGCGGGGGTTGGCCACCTCGATCGGCCCTGCCGCTCGGTTCGTCGTGGCCCGACGGGTGGCCACCAGCAACCGCTTGCTACTGCTCGAAGCAGCTGTCTGCCTGGCCGCGGCGCGGCTGGTCGTTTCAGTCCTTCCCCTTCGTTGGCTGACCGGCGCCCTCCGCCAACGGTTGGGTGAGACCCTCGGTGAGAACGACGCCGCCACGCTCGCCCAGGGGGAGCGCGTCGCACAGGCCCTGCAGAGGATGCGCCGACGCGTGCCCTGGACCGGCCATTGCCTGGCTCAGGCGCTGGCGGGCAAGTTCATGTTGCGCCGCCGGGGGATCGCCAGCACTCTCCATCTGGGCGTGGCCAAGGATGGGAAGACGAACCTGGAGGCTCACGCCTGGCTGCGCAGCGGCGACGTCGTCGTGGCGGGAGGAGAGGATCTCGAACGTTTCACACTGCTCGCGACGTTCTCGTGAGTCCGCCCGAGGTTCCACAGATCACGGTCCCTCACCGCCGTCCTCCACCAACAGCTCGGGGAGGAGACGGTCCTCCTTCACCTGGCCACCGAGCACTACTACGGCCTGGACGAAGTCGGGAGTCGCGTCTGGCAGCTGCTGCAGGAGCATCAGACCCTCGATCCGATCGTCGGGGCCCTGCTGCATGAGTACGAGGTCGAAGAGACGACGCTGCGCCGCGACCTCGAGCGCCTGCTCGATGAGCTCGCCGATCTCGGGTTGATCCACGTCGAACGGACCTAGCTGATGAGTGGGATCGTCGGCCTGCTCAACACCGACGGCGGCCCCGTTGACGTTGCCCTCCTGACCAGGATGACGGCAGCCATGGCCTTTCGGGGCCCGGATGCCCGGCACGTCTGGGCGAACAATCACGTGGGGCTCGGCCACACGCTCTTCCGCACCACCCTCGAGTCCGAGCAGGAACGGCAGCCGTGCAGCCTCGGCGGTGACGTGTGGATCGCAGCCGATGCCCGCATCGACGGGCGCGCCGCGCTCGTCCAGCGCTTGCGCGAGCGCGGCCGCGAAGTCGCCACGGGCGCACCCGATGCCGAACTGATCCTGCACGCGTACCTGGTGTGGGGCGATCGCTGCCTCGACCACCTGATCGGTGACTTTGCCTTCGTGTTGTGGGACGGGCGCCAGGAGCGGCTCCTGGCGGCACGGGACCAGCTGGGCGTGGCCCAACTCTTCTACTCGCAAGCCGGCGGCACGCTGCTCGTGGGCAACACCCTGCACAGCTTGCTGCTCCATCCCGGTGTCCCTGACACCCTCGACGAACAGACCTTGGCCGATGTGGCGCTGTTCCTGGTGACGCTCGACGACGCGGCCACCGGGTTCTCGGCCATTCGCCGCGTGCCCGCGGGCCACAGGCTCATCTGCGACAGAGATGGGCTACGCGTCGACCGTTACTGGACGTTGCCCGGGCCTGCTCAGCCCCTCCGGTACCGCCGGCCGGAGGAGTACGCCGAGCACTTCCGGCTGCTCTTCGACGAGGCGGTGGGGGACCGCCTGCGCACCGACCGCGCCGGGAGCCAGTTGAGCGGGGGGATGGACTCGTCGAGCATCGCTGTCACCGCCCACCGACGATTCCAGGCGAACGGTCGGCCCTTCGATCTGCGGGCGTTCTCCATCGAGTACCCCACGCTGATCCACGACGAGGAGGGCCGGTTGGCGGCGCAGGTGGCCGCTCATGCGGGCTTTCCCGTCGAGGTGCTCGACGGCGAGACCTATCTGCGCGCCGAGCCCCCGGCCGAGCCCGCCTGGGTGCCGCCGGAACCCGGAGCCGCCACGCTGTGGGTCATGGAGGAGGTCTGCCGGCGCACCGCTGCCTTCGCCCCGGTGCTGCTGACGGGATATGGCGGCGATCCGCTCCTCGCGCCGCCTGAGCTGTCGTGGTCCCGCGCCTGGGCCGCACTGCGGCACGGATCCTGGAAATGGCCCCTGCGTCGGTTGGCCGCCGGGGGTCGAGAGCGGCGGCGTCTGCGCCAGCCCGGCCCGCTCCCCGACTGGGTGAACGGGCAGTGGGCCCGCGACCTGCACCTGGCCGACCGCGCCACTCTCTTCCGGCAAGTGTCCCGGCGCGAGCAGGTTGGCATGGCCGGTGCGCCGCTCTGGCGGGCGCTCTTCGCGTGGTCGGACGCCGGCTACAACGGGCGCCCACTCTCGATCCGCTTCCCCTTCTTCGACCTGCGCCTGCTCGAGTTCGTGCTGGCCATCCCGCCGGTGCCGTGGCTCGAAGACAAGCGCCTGCTGCGCGCGGCCATGGGCGAGCGCTTGCCGGAGGGCGTACGCACGCGACCCAAGACCGTGATGCCCGGCAACGTGACCCTCGAACAGCAGAAGCAGTCGGGCGTGCCCGGCTGGCAGATCGACCTTCTGGCCGCGCCGGAGATGGCCGGCTACGTCGACTCGCACTGGCTTGGCGCCGTGCAACGCGCGTCCGCCGGTCGTGCAAGCAGAGATCTGGGCCAAGCAGCGTCCACCCGTCGAACTCGCGTACTGGCTGCGCCAGCGGCGGCGCGCCGTGGCATCATTTGGATGCCGGCGGCAGAGATGCGGTACTGCTCGAGACGGGAGACACGAATGCTCCAGCCGGCCAATGAACCCGCCGACGGCGCCCCGAGCGATGCCGAGATGCCCGCCAGAAAGCGCTATCAACCGCCGACCCTGCGAACCTACGGCAGCGTGCGCGACCTGACCCTGACCAACCCTGCGGGGCCCAACTTCGACGGCGGCGGCGGCGCCAACATCTACGCGTCGTAGCTTGGCCCCGTACCGCTACGCGGTCTACGGGTTGACGCTCGAATGCAACGTGCCTCTTCGGGCCCCGGGCCTCCGCTCGGTCGAGGCTGAGCCCCCGGACGTCGTGGTGGACTGGGCCGGCGTCTCGGGCAACGGGCAGTCCACGGCTCCCGGGTCGCTCGTGATCGTCGAGGAGACCGGCGGGTGGCTGGCAGTTTCACCGTCTCCCCACCAGGAGGAGGGCTGGACCCGTCTCCGCTTCGGGTACGGCGGCCACTACGTCCAGTTCGACGTCGAACCGGCTGGGACACGGGTCATCGTCACCTGGACGCCCGAGGTCCCGGCCGTCCATGTCCACACCCTCCTGTTCAGCACCGTCATGGGCTACCTGCTGTTCCGGCTCGGGCGGCTCGCGCTCCATGCCGGTGTCATCGCATGGCGCGGCGCCGCGTTCGTCGTTGCGGGCGTGCAGGGCGCAGGCAAATCCACGACCGTCACCGCGCTGGTCCAGCGGGGCTGCGCCGCGATCAGCGACGACGTGGCCGTCCTCACCAGAGGGGCCCGCGGCTGGGCCGTCTTCCCCGGCCTTCCCGGCATCCGGCTGACGCCCCAGGCCCAGGCTGCGCTCGGGATACCGGACGCGGTCGCGACGTCCGCTCTGGCGGCGCTCGCCGCAACTCGCCGGAGTGGACTACGAACGACTCGAGGACAAGGCAGTCGTCTCCTTCGCCGAGGGGCCGGACCACTGCGCCGGCGCGGCGCCGCTCCCTTTGGCGGGCATCTTCCTGCTGCCGCCACGCAGTGACCAGCTGCGGGAGCCCCGTATCACGGCCCTGCCGCCGGCGGCGGCCGTGCCGCACGTGGCCGCCCAGCTCCTCACCCCGGCCTGGCTCGCCCCGACCATCGACGCCCAGCGGTTCGAGACCCTGGCCGATCTGGTTCGCCTGACGCCGGTTCTCACGGTGGAACGGCCCGACAGCCTGGCGGCAGTACCCCGGCTCTGCGACGCCCTGCTGGACGAGATGGAGCGGCTGCGAGGTTGAGGTGACCGCAACGCTGGCGGACTTCTGGCCCACGCTCTGCCCCGCCCTGCCACCGGTGTGGGACACGCCCGTCAATCGACGGAACCTGACCGACCTGACACAAAGCTTGGCGCCAGTGCCGCGGGTCGCGCTCGAGTGCCGGTTGGCAGACGGCGCGCCCACGATCGAGCTCCAGCAGTGCATCCGGCGTGACGACGGAGAGCCGGCACTGCTGCGCGACTTCCTTCTCGCGACCCAGCCGGCGGCGAGGGACGGCGATGGCCCGTGGGCGCGGCTCCGCCGCTTCTGCGCGGCCTGGGCCGACCCCACGACGTTGCTGCACGGCGGGATCACCGAGGTCTTCCTGGAGCACGACCTCGACCCCGCCCCTCAGCCGGCCTCGACGCCATCGGTCTTCTTCTCGGTCGCCGAGACCGACGGCCAGGCCGTCGCCGAGGCGGCCCTCGCCCTCCTGCTGCCGGGGCCATGGCCGCCCGGTCTGGGCGCCAACCTGGCGGCCTGCTTCGCCGCCTGTCCCGCCGGCGCATCGGTGAGCTATCTCGGCGCCATGCTGGGCCGCACGACCGAGGCCGTGCGGGTGAACGTCAAGCGGCTACGGCTGGATGAACTCGTCCCGTTCCTGCAGGCGGTCGGTTGGAACGGCCCGCTGGAGGCCATCGAGCAGTGGGCCGGGTGGGCGTGGGACAGGGTCGACGGGGTCACCGTCTGCCTCGACGTCGGCTCCGTCGTCTACCCGCAACTCGGCCTGGAATGTGCGCTCAGCATCCAGCCCGGCGGCGAGCCCCGCTGGCGCGAGCTTCTGGAGGAGCTGTCGGCCGAAGGACTCTGCACGGCCGCGAATGCGGCGGCATACGCTCGGTCTGCCGGGCGTCCTCCACCCGCCCGAAGCGCACGGGGAGTGGCCGGCGGCCTGGATCGTGGCGTCACTCGCCGCCCCTGCCGATCACTTCTCCACGACCGAGCGCCGGCTGTCCCACGTGAAGCTCACGTTGGCCGGGCAGCAGGTTCTGGCCAAGGGGTATTGGGGTGCGGGACATGTCTGGCGGACGCCTCGTCCCAGCAGCGAAGGGGCAGATCCAGCGAGCTCGGACCGTTCGGTGGCCCAGACGCTGTGCCGTGCGATCGACTTCCTGCTGGCCCAACAGGCGCATACGGGTCGCTGGTCCGATTTCCTCCTCCCGGCCGGGCCGAGCGACGAATGGGTGACCGCGTTCGTGGGCGCCTGCCTGTTGGAGGCGCCGGCCGAGAAGACCCGCCGGGCCGCACGACGGGCATGGGAGGCGCTGCTCCGCCGGCGACCCGACGAGCCGGGGTGGGGCTACAACCGGCTGACGCCCGCCGACGCCGACAGCACCGCCTGGGCCCTGCGGCTGGCCGCGGGCCTGCGTGTCGCCGAAGACGGACGAGTCGCGGCCGCCCGCGCCTTTCTCGCCGGGCATGTTTCAGCCGGTGGGGGGATAACGACATACGCCGAGCGAGACCCCATCCGCCGCTACACGCGCCTGCCCGAGGACGCGTCATTTGCGGGATGGCAGGCGCCGCATGCCTGCGTGACCGCCGCCGCGGCACCGCTCCTCGGCGCAGTCGCCATCGACTACCTGGGCCGCCAGCAGGGTGAAGCAGGCAACTGGCAGGGCTACTGGTGGTGGGACGACGAGTACACGACCGCACTGGCCGCCGAGGCGCTCCCTGCCACCCGCGCCACTTCAGCCCGTTGGGCGCAGACCCGGCTCGGCGAATCGGGCGCCGTGCACGGCCTCGACGGAGCACCGTCGGCGTGGGCGACCGCGTGGTGCCTGCGCGTCCTGGGAGGAGGGACAACGTCCGGGACGAACGAGGCGCAGGCGCGGGCGGTGCGGTGGCTGTTGCACGCACAGCATCTGGACGGCAGCTGGCCCGCCTCGGCACGCCTTCGCGTGCCCTTGCCCGGACAGCTCGACGCGGCCGGACAGGAGAGGACGATCGACGGCGCTCGACCAGAACCGCGTGTTCACGACCGCGGCGGTGGCGGCGGCCCTCGCCACCACTGCCTGCGTGAGGTAGTAGCCCGCCGGAATGCCGCTCCAGGACGCCCTTGACTTCTTTCAGATGGTGCGACGCAGTCCCGATGTCCAGAAGCAGATCGCGACCTGGGGGCCGGCGCCGTCAGTCAGCCAGCTGGTCGAGCTGGCGAGCCAGCTCGGGTTTGCGTTCTCCCAGGCGGAGTTGCACGCCGCGTTCCGCCACGACTGGACGATGCGATGGCTCCACGCCAACGCCCACTGAACCGGGAGCGGGCGTCTCGCTACGGGAAGTAGGCCCGATAGATGGCCTGGGGGAGCGGGACCGGGATGTCGCCAGCCACCCCCCACACCACCGCGACCGGGGCCCCGGTGCGGAGGTACCAGGTGTTGCTCGAGGGCCGGAACACCGCCAGGTCGACCGTGCCACCACCGTCGTAGTCGCCGGGAACGGGGACGTCGCCGTTCTGGCCCCACACGATGGCGGTGGGGGCGGCGGTGCGCAGGTACCAGGTGCCGGTCGAGGGCCGGAACACGGCGATGTCGGTGGTGCCGTTGCCGTCGTAGTCGCCGGGGACGGGGATGTCGCCCGCCGCCCCCCAGACCACTGCCGTCGGACTGGTCGTGCGCAGGTACCAGGTGTTGTTCGACGGCCGGAACACGGCCAGGTCGGTGGTGCCGTTGTTGTCGTAGTCCCCTGGAACGGGGATATCGCCGCTCTGGCCCCAAACGATCGCAGAGGGGGCAGCCGTGCGCAGGTACCAGCCACCGTTGGAGGGCCGGAACACTGCGATGTCGGTGGTGCCGTTGCCGTCGTAGTCGCCGGGGACGGGGATGTCGCCCGCCGCCCCCCACACCGCGGCGAACGGAACGCCGGTGCGCAGGTACCAGGTGTTGTTCGACGGCCGGAACACTGCGATGTCGGTGGTGCCGTTGCCGTCGTAGTCGTCGGACACGGGGATGTCGCCGGCCGCCCCCCACACGATCGCGGTGGGGCTGGGGGTGCGCAGGTACCAGGTGTTGTTGCCGGGCCGGAAGACGGACACGTCGGTGATGTTGTCGCCGTCGAAGTCGGCCACCGGAGGCTCGGCCGGAAGGATCACGGTCACCAAAACGGTCGCCTCGGGATCGCCGCAGGGCGAGACGGCGGGTGAGTAGGTGGCGTCACCGTCGTAGGAGGCCACGAAGTGGTAGACGCCGGCCTGGGTAGGCACGAATGGGTCAGACGTGGCAGTGGCCATGCCGGCCGCCACCGGCGATACCGGGTTGGTGGATGTGAACACGGGGGCACCCGCGCACGTGGGGTCGACGGGCCCGAAGACGAAGAACCGAACGATGCCGGTCGGTGTGGGGTCTTGCTCGGAGGCGGTGAGGGTGGCAGTGGCGGTGGTGGCGGCGCCCAACGACAAGATGGAGGATGTCTGCGTCTCGATGTTGGCTTTTGGGGGGATCGGCTCGACGGTGATCGACGATGTGCCGACGCCGAATGCGGCGTGACCGGAGACGTCGCCGGTGCCCTCGAAGAGGGTCGACGTCTGCGCTCCGGGGATGCCCGGTTGGCTGTCGAACGAAGGCAATCTCACCACGTCGTACGTGAAGATCACCCGGCAGATGTCCGTCCCACTTCCCGGGGGGCCCAGGATCACAGGGGCCGAGGGCGTGAAGGTGACCACGCCGCTGGCGTCGGGTTCCGACGCCGAGAATGTCGTCCCGGCGCAGCCAGTGCCCCCCTCCCCCGTTGCCGGGGAGGTGATGCTGAACACGCCGGAGTCGGGCATCGAGCACAAGGCAGACCCACCGAAGGAGGCGCTGCCGCAGGAAAGGGCCAGGCGCAGCCGGGTGATCGTCAGCGGCGCGGTTCCCTCCAGCCCGGTGCTGCTGTGGGCCACCTGGACCGACCCGGGGACGCCGATCTGACCGACGATGACCGGGCCCGGCAGGTCGGGGGTCGCCCACAACGCGGCGCCGGCCGAGGCGGGGCCGATCGTCACCAGGATCGAGGCGAACATGACCGCCGTGAGAGCCATGGCCTTACAGACCGACATACGTCCCCCGCTCCGTGACGCGATCCCTCTGGGCGGAGGGTACTCCCGGGCGCGCCCCGTAGGGAGGAAACACTCTCCTTACGGGAAGTAGGCCCGATAGATGGCCTGGGGGAGCGGGACCGGGATGTCGCCGGCCGCTCCCCACACGAGCGCCGTCGGGCTGGCGGTGCGTAGGTACCAGGTGTTGTTCGAGGGCCGGAACACGGCCAGGTCGACGGAGCCGTTGCCGTCGTAGTCGCCGGGAACGGGGACGTCGCCGTTCTGGCCCCACACGATCGCGATGGGGGCAGCCGTGCGCAGGTACCAGGTGCCGGTCGAGGGCCGGAACACGGCGATGTCGACGGTGCCGTTGGCGTCGTAGTCGCCGGGAACGGGGACGTCGCCCGCCGTCCCCCACACCACGGCCGTCGGGCTGGTCGTGCGCAGGTACCAGGTGTTGTTCGAGGGCCGGAACACAGCCAGGTCGACGGTGCCGTTGTTGTCGTAGTCCCCTGGTACGGGGATATCGCCGCTCTGGCCCCACACGGTCACCGAGGGCGAGGCCGTGCGCAGGTACCAGCCGCCGTTGGAGGGCCGGAACACGGCGATGTCGGTGGTGCCGTCGCCGTCGTAGTCGCCGGGGACGGGGACGTCGCCCGCCGTTCCCCACACGACCGCGAACGGCTCGCCGGTGCGCACGTACCAAGCGTTGTTCGACGGCCGGAAGACGGCCAGGTCGGTGGTGCCGTCGCCGGCGTAGTCGCCGGGCACGGGGATGTCGCCCGCCGCTCCCCACACCACGGCCGTCGGGCTGGTGGTGCGCAGGTACCAGGTGTTGTTGGCCGGGCGGAAGACGGACACGTCGGTGGTGTCGTCGCCGTCGAAGTCGGCCACCGGACGCTCGGCCACGGGCGCCGTCACGACGACGGTCTCGTTGGGATCACCACAGGCCGAGGTGACGGGGACGTAGTTGGCGTCGCCGCTGTAGGCGGCCAGGAACTGGTAGACGCCGGGCTGGGTGGGCGTGAACGGGCCGGAGTTGGCGGTGGCCGTGGTGGCGGAGCTGGGCGTGAGCGGGGTCGTCGATTGGAACACGGGTTCGCCAATGCACAACGGGTTGGCGGGCCCGAAGAGCTGGAACTGGACGGTGCCGGTCGGTGTGGGTCCGCCGGCCTGGACGCTGACGATGGCGACATCGGAGGTGGGGCTTCCCAACAGGACAGGGGAGGTGGCCTGCGTCACGATGGTCGGGACTCCGGGAGGACCGTGGTCGACGACTGAGCCCATGCCGAATCCGGGCGTTGCCGCCGACGTTGCCGGTGGCCTCGAAGAGGGTCGACGTCTGAACGCCTGGGAAGGCCGGCTGGCTGTCGAACGAGGGCGATCTCACCACGTCGAAGAAGAAGTTCACCCGGCAGGTGTCGCCCGGCTCTCCCGGCGGATCCAGGACCACCGAGCCCGAGGGCGTCAAGGTGACCACGCCGTTCGGGTCCGGCGCCGACACCGAGAAGGTGATCCCGGCGCAGGCGGTGCCAGCCTCCCCCATCGCCGGGGAGGTGATGGTGAAGACGCCAGAGTCGGGCGTGACGCACAGGACGCCCCCGCCAGGGAATGGGCTGCCGCAGGAGGGGGCGATGCGCATCTGGGTGATCGTCAACTGCGCTTGGTCTTCCGGCGGGGTGCTGTTGTTGCTCACCTGGACGGTGGCGGGCACACCGGTCTGCCCGACTGTGACAGGGCTCGGCATGTTCGGGACCGCCCCCAAGCCGACGCCGGCCGAGGCGGGACTGATTGTCACCATCGAGGCGGCGAACGCGACCGCCGTGAGAGCTATGGCCTTACGGACCGACATAGGTACCCCCCGCTCCGCGACGGTGATCCGCCTTGGCTCGGAGGATACTCCTGAAGGGGCTAGGGGAAGTAGGCCCGGTAGATGGCCTGCGGGATCGGAACCGGGATGTCGCCCGCCGCTCCCCATACCACTGCGAGGGGGGCTGCGGTGCGGAGGTACCAGGTGTTGTTCGACGGCCGGAACACGGCCAGGTCGGTGGTGCCGTTGCCGTCGTAGTCGCCGGGAACGGGGACGTCGCCGTTCTGGCCCCACACGATCGCCATCGGGGCGGCCGTGCGCAGGTACCAGGTGCCGGTCGTCTCCCGGAACACGGCGATGTCGGTGGTGCCGTTGCCGTCGTAGTCGCCCGGCACGGGGATGTCGCCGGCCTGGCCCCAGACCACCGCGACCGGGGCCGCGGTGCGCAGGTACCACGTGTTGTTCGACGGCCGGAACACGGCCAGGTCGGTGGTGCCGTTGCCGTCGTAGTCGCCGGGAACGGGGACGTCGCCGTTCTGGCCCCACACGATCGCCGCCGGGACCGCCGTACGCAGGTACCAGGTGCCGTTCGAGGGCCGGAACACGGCGACGTCGGTGGTGCCGTTGCCGTCGTAATCGCCCGGCACGGGGATGTCGCCGGCCTGGCCCCAGACGACGGCGGTGGGGCTGGTGGTGCGCAGGTACCAGGTGTTGTTCGACGGCCGGAACACGGCCACGTCGGTGGTGCCGTTTCCGTCGTAGTCGCCCGGCACCGGGATGTCGCCGGCCTGGCCCCACACCACCGCCGTCGGGCTGGTGGTGCGCAGGTACCAGGTGCTGTTGCTCGGCCGGAAGACCGACACGTCGGTGGTGTTGTTGCCGTCGAAGTCGGCGACCGGGGGCTCGTCCGGCGACGCCGGGGTCACGGTGACGGTCTCGTTGGCCGCGTTGCAGGGCGACGTGAGCGGGTTGTAGTTGACGTCGCCGCTGTAGGAGGCGACGTAGCGGTAGGTGCCGGTGGCGGCGGGCGTGAACGAGGAGGACGTGGCGGTGGCGGTGGTGGCCGTCGCCGGCGAAACGGTGTTGGTGGACTGGAAGGCGGGCGCCCCCGCGCAGGTAGCGTCGTTGGGCCCGTAGAGGCTGAACTGCACGGTGCCGGTGGGCACCGTCGCGCCCACCGGGAAGGTGATGGTGGCGGTGTCGCTGACGCTGCCGCCGAGCCCCATCGAGGTGGGGGAGGCCTGGGTGGTGATGGTGGGTGTCGCCCTGACCACCGTGATCTCCACCGAGGAGAAGGCGGCGACGGTCAGTCCGCTGATGGCGCCCTGGAGCTGGCCGCGGAAGCTGAACCTGGTCTGCACCCCGGCGGCACCGGGGTTGCTGTCGAGGCTCGGCATCTTGAGCGTTCGGAAGGTGAAGTTGACCGTGCAGCGATCGGTGCCCGCGGCACCCCCCGGCGGGGCCAGCGACACCGCGCCCGAGGGCGTGAGGATGACGCTGCCGCTGGCGTCGGGCGCCGACGGGGTGAACGTGAGGCCGGCGCAGGCCGTGCCCGCCATCCCGGTGGCCGAGAGCACGCTGAAGACACCGGGATCGGGCGTCGGGCACGGATTGGCGGTGGTGCCGAGCACGCCGCAGGAGGGGGTTATGCGGAGCTGGGTGACGTTGTTGAACTCTGCCTGGTTCGGCGGGGTGTTGGTGTTGATGACCGTGACCGACCCGGCATTGTCCTGGCCGACGGCGGTGGCGATGGGCACGGTCATGGACTGCGACATGCCCACGCCGGCCACCGCCGGACCGCTGGTGAGCAGCACGGCCAGGGCGACGGTCACCCCGAACACGACCCCCTGCCGAATCGACCTCGACCTCGTCACCGTCATCTTGCCGTCCCCAGTCTTCCCATGAGTCCTCGATTCGCCTCCGCCAGGGTACCCCTCGGATGGTGCGTTCGATCGAGCAACCCATTCGCCGACCTGGCCGTCGGTATCGCTCGGCTAGCCTCCGTCGGCCCGATGGACACCGAGGCGAGGACGGCGCTGCTCGACGCTCGCTGGCTCGGCATGGGCGGGGTCGGCACCTTCACCCGCAGCCTGCTGCAGGGCCTGGCGGAGGTGGAGCCGGGTGAGAGGTGGGTGGTGTGGGGACCGCCGGCGGCGGGCGACATCCGGTGGCCGGGAGCCGTTTACGTCCCGTGCTCGGTCAGCCCCACGGCCTGGTTCGGGCAACGGTCGGCCCTGAAGATGCCACCGTCCGACGTGGTGCTCCACCCGCACCAGACCCGACCCGTACACCGGCGGCCGGCCGCCGTCTGCGTGCTCGACCTGATCCAGCTCCGGCACCCGTCGCCACCCGTCCGGGCGGCCAAGGCGCTGCGCCTGCGCCTCTCGATCTCCAGCGCGGCCACCCTCTTCACCATCTCGCCGTCGGTGCGGGACGAGCTCGTCGCCCGCTTCGGCGTCGACGAGGCATCCATCAGCGTGCTCCACCTCCCGGTCGACGCCGACGCCGCCCGGCGGATCGCCGAACGCCGGGCCGCCGTCCCCCCGGCCCGGGTCATCATCGCGGTCGGGCGCTTCACCCCCCACAAGAACCACCGCCGCCTCGTAGAGGCCTTCGCCGGCACCCGCTTCGCGGCCACCGGCGGGCAGCTGCACCTGGTCGGCGGGCCGGAGGGGGGCCTCGATCTCGGGCCCGACCCCGTTCCGCCCGGCGTCCGAGTCCTGGGCGCGCTCGATGCGGCCGGCCTGGAGGACGCCATGGCGGGGGCGCTCGCCCTCGTGCAGCCGTCGCTGGTGGAGGGCTACGGGCTCCCCGTGGCCGAGGCCCTCATGGCCGGGGTTCCCGTTACCAGCAGCCCCGTCCCGTCAGTGACCGACTTCGGGCCCCCCGGCGTCCCCGTCTTCGATCCCACCTCGGTCACGGCCATGGCCGAAGCCATCGACGAGACGGTCGACCTGGTCGACGCCGGCCGGTACTGGGAACGGGTGGACCGGGCGTCCTGGGTGTCCGTCCAGCCGACGCCCGCCACCCTGGCCGGGCAGGTCGTCGACGGCCTCCGCCGGGCGCAGCTGCTCGATAACGGCCCAGGACGAAGACGTGGTCGGCGGAGTTGGGGCGGAGCTCGTCGACCACCTTGAGCCCGGCCCGGTCGAACAACGCATGCAAGTCGGCTGGGCGGCGTCGAATCCGGCGGATCCCCCGGCGCCAATGGGAGGGAAGCACTCGATCGGGGGCGACCGTCTTGACCCGGTAGGCGAGCGTCTGCGGCCGGGTGTCGAACTGCAGGTAGGCGAGGCCACCCTCCTCGAGCGAGGCGGCGGCGCCCGTCACGTAGCGGCCGATCTCGTCGGTCGACTCGAGGTGCTGGAGGACGAGCCGGCTGTAGACGAGGTCGGCGCGGGTCTCGGCCGGCTTCCAGTCGGTCGAGAGGACGGGCGTCACGTTGGTGACGGCGCCGGCCTCGCAGTACTCGCCCAGCCGGCGCAGCATGGTGGGGGAGACGTCGAGGGCGAACACCTGCTCGAACCGGGCCGCCATGGGGAGCGTGAGGCGGCCCACGCCGCAGCCGATCTCAAGGGCCGACCGTCGGTGCCCCAGGCGGTCGCCGGCGACGGCCATGATCTCGCCGACCTCCCGGCGCCCGGACTCCAGGAACTCCTCCATGGCCTGGGGGTCGCCGTAGTCCCGGCGGTCGGTCCAGATGTAGTGCTCGGCGTTCTCCCGGGCGAACTCCTCCCACCGGTTCCCGCCCGTCATGTTGTGATCTCGGCGACGACGGCCCGGATCTCGGCGTCGAAGCGGGTCTCGCTGTACCTGCGGGTGGTGGCCGAGACCTGATCGGGATCCCAGTCGCGAGCGGCCGCCCGCCGCACGGCGTCGGCCAGGGCCTTCGCCGTCGTTTCCTCGAACAGCAGGCCCGACTCCTCGGGGTGCACCGTCTCCGCCGCTCCGCCCCTGGCCAGGGCCACCACCGGCGTGCCCGCGGCCATGGCTTCGACCAGGGCGATCCCGAAGTCCTCCTCGGCGGGACAGATCAGGGCCCGGGCCCCGGCCATGAGGTCGGGCAGGTCGTCGTCGGGGACGTGACCGACGAACCGGACGTTGGCCGGTGCGGACGCCTCGAGCGCCGGGCGGTGGCGGCCGGTACCGGCCACGACCAGCGGCAACCTTCAGCTCGGCGAAGGCGGCGATCGCCAGCTCGACCCGCTTGGCCGGCACCAGCCGGGAGAGCACCAGGAAGTAGTCGCTCTCGCCGTCCGTGGGCCCGGGCCGCGAAGCGCTCGACGTCGACCGGCGGGTGGACGACGGTTGCCTCGCGGCCGTAGGCGGCCCGGATCCGGGAGGCGACGGTCTTGGAGTTGGCGACGAGTCGGGTCGGCCGCCGGGCCCGGGCCCGGTCGGCGCGTCGCAGGGCGGTGCCGGTGACGGCGGCCAGCCGGCGGGACCATCGGCTGCGCTCGTCGAACTGGCTCGGGCCCCAGATGAAGCGGGGCGGGGTGTGGCAGTACACCAGGTGGGGGGTGTCGCGGGGCACCCGGGCCCACAGGGCGAAGGTGTGGAAGCTGGTGACGACCAGCTCCGCAGGAGGCAGGCGGACGGCCTGGAAGGCGGCGGGCATCAGCGGCAGCACCCGGACGTGGGACTGAGGCCCGCGGGCGGCCCGCTGGAGCGGTGACGTGACGATAGGAGTCCAGTCGGGGAAGGCCTCCCGCCAGCACATGGTGGTGACCACGGGCGATCCGGGGAAGGTGCGGCGGAGGGCGGCGACCACCTTCTCCGACCCGGCCCGGTTGGTGAGCCACTCGTGGACGAGAACCGTTTCCACTCAGCGTGGGGGGCGGGGGCCGGGCGGCGGGCTGGTCGCGGCCGCCGTATTCGGCCCCAACTGCCCGCGTCGTTCCTCCACCGTCCTCCTGAGCCGTGACTACCCTGTCGGAGGCCGACACGCTACTCCCGAGGGTCTGGGCGACCGGTCGGCGGGTGGTTTGACGTGGCCCGCGAACAACAGAATCGAGCCGAGAAACCCGTGTCCGACAGTCGCCGCCGGTCAGTCCCCAGAACGGGCGTTCTGGCCTGGCTGGCCCTGGCGCTGGCGATCGGAGCGGGTCTCGTCCTGCCGGGGGACGCGGCCGGGGCGACAGCGGCCGGCGGGCCCGCGCTAGTGCGGGCGCAGGGGCCCGTGCTCGTCGTCGCCCAGCCGACGCAGGGCCCGTGCGGCGACCAGCCGTGCCCGGATGCGCCCGTCGACCAGGGACCGTGTGGGGCGAACCCGTGCCCGGAGGCACCCGGCGGCGAGGGTCCCTGCGGTGCCCAGCCGTGCCCCGAGACACCGGTGGAGCAGGACCCGTGCGGCGGCTCGCCCTGCCCCGACACGCCGGCGGACCAGGACCCGTGCGCCGGGTCCGCCTGTGGCGAGACGTCGGCGGCCGAGCCGTGCGGCGCCCAGGCGTGCCCGGAACCATCGGCGGCCAGCCCCGACGCCGGCTCCGGTGGGCAGGGATCCACGCCGTCCTCCACGGCCGTCGCCGGGTCGACCCCCGGCGCCGGCAGCCCCCCCTCGACCGCTCCCGCCGGCTCACAGGCCGGTCAGCGAGCCGCCCGCCCCCTGGACGGCCAGCCCGCGGGCTCGTCATCGTCGGCCTGGCTCCTGGTCGGACTGGTCGCCATCGCGCTGGCGGCCATGCTCCTGTGGTTCCGCCGCCGAGGGGCCGGGCAGAACCTGCGGTGAGACTTCCCCGGCGGGTCTGGCGAGAGGCGCGCCGGTGAGGGACCGCCTGATCAGACGGCTGGCGCCGAGCACGGCGGTCGTCGCCCGCTGGCCCCTTGTGCCCCAGGCGCTCGACGGTGCCGACTGGGTGTTGCGGCGGGTCGACAGCCGGTACGCGGCGCTGCCGCCGGCCTCCCTGAGGATACGAATCGGCGTCTCCAACCGGCTGTTGCGCAACGCCCACGTCTACGAGATGGGCCAGCAGGTGGTGCGCCGGTTCGCCGAGCGCGGGTGGGTGCACGACGGGTCGCGCGTCCTGGAGCTCGGGTCAGGAGTGGGCCGCAACGCCCGGGCCCTCAAGGACCAGATGAACGTCGCCTCCTACGACGGGATCGACGTCGATCCGCAGATGGTCCGATGGTGCGTCGACCACCTCGCCGACCAGTCGATGCGGTTCCACCATGCCGACCTCTACAGCTCCGTCTACAACCCGGGCGGGGTTCCCGTCCCGACCTACCGCCTCCCGCTGGCCGACGCGGTCGGTGGACTTCTCGTTCGGCATCTCGGTCTTCAGCCACCTGGTTCATGCCGACGCCGCCCACTACGCGGCCGAGTTGGGAAGGGTCACCGTCCCCGGAGGCATCGCGGCCCACACGTTCTTCCTGCTGGACCACATCCAAGGGCTGCTGGGCGACCGGTGGACCTTCGCCCACCAGGCCGAAGGCTGCCGGCTGGAGAACGTGGCCTATCCCGAGGCGGCGGTGGCCTACTGCGAAGCCGACGTCGCCGCCATGTTCTTGTCCCACGGGCTGGCCATCGTGGAGGTGCTCGACAAGGACCTGCACCAGCAGACGGTCGTGTTCCGCCGGGTGACGTGAGTCCCGCCCCGCCGCCGGCCACCGCCCTCGACGTCGAGGGCCGACCCGCGCCCTCGCCCGCCGGCGGTCGCCCGCCCCGCGAGGGGTGGCATCTCCCCCAAGTCCTCATCTACGCCGGCCTCTTCCTGGCCAGCTCCGACCGGCTCCTCGCCGTCAACTTCGGCAGCCTGACCCTCAAGCCCAGCTACGTCTTCTTCTCGGCCGCCCTCTGGTTCGTCCTGACCCGGAACGTTCTCCGGCCGATACGGGTCGTCGGCACGCCGATCCCGGGATTCGGCGTCGCCATCATCCTGCTCCTCGCCGTCAACGTCGTGGCCGGCTGCTTCGGCGTTTCGGCCAAGCTCACGATCCAGCAGCTGGTGACCATCTTCGGCGGAGCCGTCGTACCGTTCCTCTGCGTCGCCTTCGGGCTGACCTCCCGCGTCCAGCTCGAGCGTGGGATCTCGGCATGGGTATTGGGGACGCTCGTGGCGGCGACGTTCGGCTTCTACCAGTTCGCGGCTCCGTACCTCGGCCTGCCCCAAGGGCTGGAGTACAGCGGCCTCGCCGCCGGGCTGGGACGGATCAGCGCCTGGTCGTACGAGCCTGCGTTCTACGCCTACCACCTCGAGCTCGTCCTGGCCATCGTCGTCAAGGACGTCCTCACCAGGCATCGCCGGTTCGGCGTCATGCCCGAGCTCGTCGCCCTCTACCTCATCGCCAACCTGATCCTGACCAACGCCCGGGCCGCCTACCTCTCCTTCCCGATCCTCGTCATCCTGGTCATGCGGGCGGTCGCCGGGCGTCAGCCGCTCGACCGGAGGGCGTTCCGGGTCATCCGGCTGGTCGTGGCGTCGGCGGCCGTCATCCTCGTGCTGGGCGTCCCGCTCGGCATCAACCTCCCCAAGTACGTCGTCACCCGGGTGCAGAGCGTGACCAACACCCAGGAGATCGAGTCCAACGCCCTCCGGCTGGAGCTGTACGACGTGGAGGTCGAGCTCCTGCGGGATCGACCCTGGCTCGGGTACGGGCCGGGAAACATCGGCCTCTACCTCGCCGACCGGCTCCCGATGTTCCACGGCATCGACCCCCACGCCATCGTGGCCAACAACCTCATCCTGCAGACCGCGCTCGATGCGGGGATCGTGAGCATCCCGATCGTCATGGCGGTGATCTGGGCCCTGTACCGCGCCAGCCGCCGAAATCCGAGCGTCGACGCCCGAGTCCTGCTGGCCGGTGTGTCCGCCATCCTGTTCGTCAACTCCATGCTGGTGTCACTGTTCTGGGACATGCGGCTGTGGGTGGCGATCGGGCTGGCCTACGCCGCGGCGCGGGTAGCGCTCCGCACCTGCCCGGATGCGCCGCCTACCCGGCGGACGGCTCGCCCGCCCGGATGACGAGCGCCACCGAGGTCGTCGAGTACCTCCCGAACCAGGCCCGCAGGTGCGAATCCTCGCCGTAAGGCGGGAGGTCGACGTACTCGTCGAGGATCCCGTCGCCGGGCACGAGGTCGAGGGCGGCGAGGGCGTGGCCCAGCCCTTCGAGACGGCGGACCAGCGCCTCCAGGTCGGCTCTCCGGTAGAGGACGGTGTTCCCGGCCGCGACTGTGTCCGTGTCGGAGTCGAGGTTGTACTCGGTCGTGTGGACGGCCAGGCCGCCCGGTCGCAGCGTCTGCATCGAGCCCTCGACGAACGCGAGGCCCGCCTCCAACGTTCCGAGGTGCTCCAGGGAGCAGGCTGACCAGCAGAAGTCGAAGCCGGAGAGGTCGTCGGGGAGGGCCCGCATGTCGACCGGTCGCCAGGTGACCAGCTTCTCGAACGCGTCCGGGTCGCAGAGCTCGGGACGGCTCAGGCCGGCCAGCCCGCCAGCGTGCTGACCGGTGTTGGACCAGACCCGAGCCCCTTCTGCATCGTGGGCCAGGTCGGTGGCGACGATGGAGCATCCCCTGCCCGCGAAGAGGGCCGTCAGCGGCTCCCGCCCCACACCGAACCCGAGGCCCTGCTGGCCGGGGGCGAGGTGCCCATGAGCATCGAGGACCCGGGCGATGTAGGCGTGCTCCCAGAGCTTGCGGTGGGCCCGGGGACGCTCGCCGAGGGCGGTGCACCAAGCGTCGAACCACGGCTCCTGCAGCTGGGCCTGGGTGCAGATCCGGGATCGGATGCCCGCCGGGAACCGGTCGTCGACCACCTCGGGCCGGTCGGGCCGGTCGGGCCCGTCGGGGGCCGCGACCGCGGCCGGGGTCGTGGCGGCAAGCTCCAACCGGGCGATCCGCCGGGCCAGGACGGCCTGGTTGCGCTTGAGCTGGGCCAGGCCCCGGAGGACGGCTCGCTTGCCCCGCACGGTCTCCCGGACGTCGGGCGGCAGCCGCTCGAATGCCATGCGCAAACCCCCGCCGGCGCGGCCGGCGATCCTCGCCAGGCCCTTTCGAGGCGAGAATCCGGTCACGGCTGGAGGTTAGGCGCGGGGCGGCGCCGGACCCGTTGGCGCGCCGCCTGCCACACCTCCCGGCGTTCGGGGGCGTTCAGGCCGACGCCCCAGGCCAGGCCGACGGTGGCCAGGGCGGCCAGGGCACGGGCCCCGCCTCTCCAGTCGGGGCCGAGAAGCGGGTCGGCGACCAGGGCCACGACGGCCGGAATGGCCACGGCGAGGGGAGGGGCCAGTCCTCTCCGCAGCACGTCGATCGGTGGCAGGACCAGGGAACGGGTGCGGGGGATGTTCACCACGAGGTGCAGCGCGACACCGACTCCCGCCCCGATCAGGGTGCCGTAGGCGACTCCGACCGGACCGACGGCCAGGCCCAGCACCACGCTGGCGGCGACGTTCACGAAGCCCTCGACGAAAGGCGTCGTGCGGATGTGACGGTGCTCGCCGCTGGCGAAGAGGAGCATCGGGTACGGCATCATCAGCAGCCGCACCGCGTTGGCGGCCACCAGCACCTGGAGGAGCCGCTCGCCCCGGCCGGCGGTCTCGGTGCCGACCCACAGCTCGAGGACGGGGCCGGCGTAGAGGGCGAGGAGGGCGCTGGCCGCCAGCGCCCCTGTCCCTCCCCACCGGATCAACCGGAGCAGGAGGGCGCTCAGGCCCTCGCGGTCACCGGCGACCGCGAGGCGGGCGGTGACGGGCAGGATGGCCGTCAACGCCGACCCGTACACCGCGCCGATCATGGAGACGGCACCGATGGCGGCGGCGTAGGCGGCCACGTAGCGGAAGTCGATCCGAGCCACGATGGCGGTGTCGAGGCCGACCACGAGCAGGCCGGCGAGGACCCAGGCGGCGTAGGCCCCGCAGAAACCCACCATCCGCCGGGCGAGGGCCTTCGAGGCCAGCCCCCATCTGACCGGAACCCGCAACCGGGAGAAGGCGAACGTGATGGCGAGGTGGCCGGCGACGATGGAACCGGCCCACGCCAGGGCGAGGCCGGCGATGCCCGTGCCCCCGACGGCGAGCACCGTGACCAGGAGGGCCCCCGCCAGCCGCGACAGGAACGTGATCAGGGCCGGTCGCAGCACTCGATGGAGGCTGAGGAAGTAGGCGCTGAGGATCGTCGGCAGGAGCCCGAGGAGGGAGGCTCCACCGACCAGGGCCAGCGTCCAGCGACCGGAGGCCACCAGGTGCCGGGGCATCTGCGAGTACACCGAGGGCAGGGCGAGCACCAGCAGGCCCAGCAGGACGGATCCGATCAGCACCACGGCCAACTGCAGGGCCAGGACCGTGCTCATGACCCGCCCGTGGTCGTCGCGCCCGGCGTCGGGGCCGGCGGCGGCGATGAAGTGTCCGACGGCGCTGAAGGCGCCCAGCTCGAGGAGGGCCAGGTAGGTGGCGATCTCGACCCCGATGGCCCAGACGGCGAAGGGCTCGGGACCGACCTCCCGCACGAGGACGGCCGGGAGGAGGAGCGCCAGGAAGGCCCCCGAGGTGGTCCGCAGCACGCTGTACACGGAGTTCCGGGCGACGACTGCGGCCGGAGCCATGGCCGTCGCCGTGGGCTCGGGGCCGGCGGCAATGACGGCCTCGGGATCGCCGCCCTCCCCCGCGAGCCTCCGGGGGGTGCTCTCAGGCCGACGGTTCGGTCCCAGGTCCAAAACCCTACCGGCGGCGGTGGGCGCGCCCAGGTACCCCGTACCACCCCTCCCGGCGGTGGACCGGGAGTACGCTGCCACTGGTGATCGGCGCCGCTCCCGACGACGAGCTCCGGCTCGGTGACTACCTCCAGGTCCTGCGGCGCAGGAAGGGCACGATCGCCCTGACCGTCCTGCTCCTCACGGTCCCGACGGTGGTCCTCTCGCTCCTGCAGACCCCCCTGTACGCGGGGCGGGCCCAGATCCTGCTGCTTCCCCGCAACAGCGAGACCCTCTTCGATCCGAGCAGCGGCGTGCGCAACGACCCGAGCCGTGAGGTCCAGAACGAGATCCGGATCCTCAAGAGCCAGCCGGTGCGGGCCGCGGTGCGAGCCCAGCTCGGATCGGCGCCCAAGGTGTCGGCGGCTCCCGACGGCCAGACCGACATCATCCAGGTCACGGCCAAGGACGAGGACCCCCGGCGGGCGGCGAACCTGGCCAACGCCTACAGCACGGCGTACATCGAGTACCGGCGCAAGCAGTCGGTCGACGACGTGCTCGCCGCCAGCCAGCAGGTCCAGACCAAGATCTCCGACCTCCAGGCGCAGGTCGTCCAGGCGCCCGAGGGACCGGCGCGGGAGTCGTTGGTGGCGGCCCAGGCCGTCTTCAAGCAGAAGCTCGACGAGCTCCAGGTCGACGGGGCCCTCAAGCGAGGGGGGGCGCAGCTGGTGGAGCCGGCGATCCCGCCGACCGATCCGGTGTCCCCCCAGCCCGTCCGCAGCGGGGTCATCGCCCTGTTCCTCGGGCTGCTCCTCGGACTCGGCCTGGCCGTGGTGAGGGAGTTCCTCGACGACTCGGTCAAGGCCAAGGACGACCTCGAACGGGTTGCCCAGGGCGTGCCCGTGCTGGGACTCATCCCGGTGGTCCCGGCGTGGAAGGGCAAGGACGGGGCCTACCTGGTGTCGGTCGCCGACCCTTCGTCGCCCGGCGGCCGAGGCCTACCGGACGCTGCGCACGTCGATCCAGTTCCTCGGCCTCGATCAGCCCATGCGGACGCTGCAGCTCACCAGCGCCAACGCGTCCGAGGGCAAGACGACCACCGTGGCCAACCTCGGCGTGGCCCTGGCCCGGTCGGACCTGAGGGTCGTCATCGTGTGCTGCGACCTGCGCCGGCCCCGCATCCACGAGTTCTTCGGGCTCTCCAACGAGGTCGGTTTCACCTCGGTCCTGCTCGGCAAGCGACCCCTGGCGACCGCGTTGCAGGGGGTGCCGGGCCAGGCCCGACTGCACCTCCTCGCCTCCGGCCCGCTGCCGCCGAACCCGTCCGAGCTGCTCTCGTCCCGCCGGACGGGGGAGGTGCTCGGGTCGCTGCAGGCCGAGTTCGACATCGTGCTGATCGACTCCCCGCCCGTGCTCCCGGTCACCGACGCCATCGTGCTCTCGGGCCGCGTCGACGCCACCCTGTTGGTGGCGCTGGCGGGCGTGACCACCCGCCACCAGGTCGCCCGCGCCGTCGAGCTGCTGCGCCAGGTCGACGCCCCCCTCGTCGGCAACGTGCTGAACGGCGTCGACACCGACGGCTCCTACGGCTACACCTACAAGTACTACCGATCAGACGCGCCGGTTGGCGACCGAGAACCAGCCGGGCGCTGACCCCCCCGGCGGCGTGCGCCGTCGGCGCCGCCGGCGGAAGTGGTGGAACCCGTTCTGGCTGTGGCGGCACCGCTCGAGCCGGCGCCGCCACCGGCGGTTCGACGTGCGCCTCCGACGCCGGCGGCGAGCCCAGCGCCGGGTGGCGTGGGCCGTCGGAGGGCTGGCCTTCGTCCTGGTCCTGATCGGCACCTGGGCCGTGGTCGACGCCTCCCGCGTCCGAAGCCGGCTGGTGACCGCCCAGGCCACCCTCCAGGGAACGGTCGACAATCCTTCCGCCCTGCGTACCCCCGAGGGACGGGCCGCGGCCCTGGCCGAGGTCGACGACGCCCTCGTCACCATCGACGACGCCCGCCACGAGGCCCGGCACTCGCCCGTCCTGTCCCTGCTCGGGCTGCTTCCGGGGGGGCGGGCCCAGCGGTCGGGCCTCCTGGACCTCATCGACGACGCCTCGGCCGCGGCCACGACCGGACGCGGCCTGCTGGCCAAGGTCGACGAGCTGGCCGGGCGCAATCGGCTCGAGGCGGGAAGCGTTCCCGTCGAGAGCCTGGGGGAGCTTCAGGCCGAGCTGGCGGCGGGCGGCCGGGTGGTCGGGGACCTCGACGGCCCCTCGGGTCTGTGGGGCCCCGTCGGGGACGCCCGCCGCACCTTCGACGACCTGGCCGGCTCGGTGTCGAGGCGGCTCACCGGAGCGGCCGACGCCCTCGGCGCGGCCCGCAGCTTCGTGGGGTCGGGCGGCAGCCGGCGCTACCTCGTCGCCCTCCAGAACAACGCCGAGATGCGGGACCAGGGGATGGTGCTGTCGTACGTGGTCATCCGCTTCGACGACGGCCACCTCGCCTTCGAGCGCCAGGGGTCGGTCTTCGACCTCACCCTCACCTCACCGGCCCCGACGGTGCTACCGCCGGGCACGGCGGAGGTCTTCGGGCCCATCTTCCCGACTCAGACCTGGCAGTCGGTGAACGCCACCGCCGACTTCGCCCTCAGCGGCCGGGCCATGGCCGACATGTACCAGCAGGCCACCGGTCAGCCGGTCGACGGCGTCATCGCCATCGACGTGCCCGGCCTGGCCGGGGTGCTCCGGGCCGTCGGGCCCGTCGCCATCGAGGCGGTGGCGGAGCCCATCGGGCCCGACAACGTGGCTCGCCTGCTGCTGCACGACTTCTACCAGGGCCTGCCGCCGATCACGGACACCAGCGTCCGCCGGGAACGGCTGGGTGAGGTGGTCTCCGCCATGGTCGACCGCCTGACCACCGGCAGCCACGACGCCGTCACGCTGGGTAGCGAGCTGGGGGGCGCCGCCTCCGGTGGACACCTGCGTCTCTGGAGCGCGACGCCCGAGGAGGAGGAGGTGTTCGAGCGCACCGGCCTCGGCGGCGGGCCGGCCGTGCGGGAGGCCGACCGGACGTTCCACGTGGCGGTCGAGAACCGCACCGCGACCAAGCTCGATTACTTCGTCACGCCGTCAGTGCGCCAGGAGATTCGCCTGACCCCCGACGGCGACGCCTTGGTGCGCACGACGGTCACCATCCACAACCAGGCCCCTGAGGGTGCCGCGCCGTCGTACCAGCTCGGCCCCGACCAGTTCACCAGCCGACCGGGGGAGTACATCGGCTGGGTGCTCCTGTGGGCGCCGGCCGGGTCGGTGCAGCCCGGGAGCGTGGTCGAGTCCGGCCTCAACCTCTCTGAGGCAGTTGTCACGCTGGGGCCCGGGGAGACGCACGAGGGAAGCTTCGAGACGAGGATCCCGAACGCTGTCCGTGACGGGAAGCTCACCCTGAGACTCGTGCCGCAACCGAGGCTCACGCCGGTCGACCTCGACGTGCGGATCGTGGAGGACGGCGGATGGAAGGTGAGAGACGCAACGTCGTGGCGGGGACCCTGGGATCGCGTGCTCACCTTGCACTGGCGCGTGGATCGTTGAGCCGAAACGGCTATGCTCCTCGGAACCTCGTCCGATGGGAGGACCCATGAGAGGTGCGGGCAGCAGGGTCATCATGGCGACGATGTTGGCGGGAGCGCTCGTCCTCTTTGCCGCGGCACCTGGCATCGCCCAGACCTCCGGGTACCCGATCGGCCCTCCCGGACCACAAGGGCCTGCCGGGCCACAGGGGCCCGCCGGCCCCCAGGGACCTGCCGGGCCCCAGGGCCCTGCCGGGCCGCGAGGACCTGCCGGGCCCCAAGGCCCTGCCGGGACGCCCATCGTCGTCTTCCAACCGGTCGCGGCTTCCCGTCGTCGTCGCCGCGCCGGTGAAGGTGCAGCCGGTGCAGCCGTCGCGGGCGTTGGTCAGGACCGGCGCCAGCGTCCTGCCTTGGGCGACGGTCGCATCGGTGCTGGTTGCGCTGGGTACGCTCCTCTTCGTCGCCGGTCGACGCCGCCGCACCGCCTGACGTAGCCCTCACCGCCACCTCGGTGGTACGACCTGAGTAGCATCTATGGTCCGCTGCGGGTAGCATCGAGCTGATGAAGCTCAGTGTGAGCCTGCCCGACGGCGATGTCGAGTTCATTGACCACTACGCGAGCGAGCACGAGGTCGATTCCCGCTCGGCAGTCGTTCACCGCGCCCTCGCCCTCCTGCGCGCCAATGAGCTCGGTGCTGACTACGCCGCGGCCTGGGACGAGTGGGCTTCATCGGATGGGGAGCTGTGGGAGACCGCGGTCGCCGATGGCCTCTCCGGCGCCACCGCCTGATGCGGCGAGGCGACGTGGTCTGGGTCGACCTCGACCCCGTTCGTGGGAGCGAGGCGGACAAGCGTCGTCCGGCCATCGTCGTGAGCAACGACGGCGCCAACCGCACGGCGCAGAACCTGGCCCGAGGCGTGATCACCGTCGTTCCGGTCACCAGTCAGACGAGCCGGGTCTACCCGTTCCAGGTTCTGCTTCCGCCAAGATCCTGCGGGTTGCCGAAGGCATCCAAGGCTCACGCGGAACAGGTCCAATCCGTCGCCGTGCAACGGATCGGAACCGTCGCCGGTCGGCTCCCGACCGACCTGCTGGCCGCCCTGGAGGACGCCATGCGTCTTCACCTCGGCCTGTAGCCAGGAGCCCAGGGACCTGCCGGGCGCGGAGGCCTGCCGGACCACCGGTGGACGTCTGACCGGCCCTTCCCTGGGCGGACGTCGTCCCAGGTCAGTTTGCGGTTTCGGGGGCGTGTCCCGTAGATTGCGCATTGTTTCACAAGGGGACGTCAGTCGGTTTGCAAGCGCGTCAGCAGGGTGAGCAAGGGGAGTTGTACCGGGGGTTCGGCGACAGCCTGTCGCGGTCGTTCGAGCTCGCGCTGACTCCGCCGATCATCGGTGGCATCGGGTACCTGCTCGACCGCTGGCTCGGCATCGTCCCTGTCCTGACCATCGTCTTCTTCCTCTCCGCCATGATCGGACTGATCGCCACCATGTGGTACGGCTACGACGCCCGCATGAAGACGCACGAGCAGTCCGGGCCGTGGGCCAAGGGCGCCCAAGACTG
Organism: uncultured Acidimicrobiia bacterium; assembly: GCA_963765955.1. Classification (GTDB taxonomy): domain Bacteria; phylum Actinomycetota; class Acidimicrobiia; order Acidimicrobiales; family AC-14; genus JAXDMK01. The sequence continues at coordinate 979,267 of CAVXYA010000002.1, read as the reverse complement.
ATGGCCCGTAGCTGATGTCCCCGCGCAGATGACCCCGGACACGGCGCCAGCCATGCTCGCCACGGCCGACCCCGGCCCCGCGGTCGAGCCCCAGGTCGCCTTCGACATGGCCCGGCGGGTCCTGCCCGCGGTTCCCGTCCTCGTCCTCGTCGCGGGCCTGGTCTGGGGCCTCGACGGCGCCGCCTCGGCCGCCTTCGCCATCGTGCTGGTGGTGGCCAACCTGTTCGCCTCCGCCGCCCTGCTCGCCACCGCCGCCCGCATCTCGCTGCCCCTGCTCATGGTGGCCGCCCTGGGCGGGTTCGTGGTCCGCCTGGCCCTGCTCACCGTGGTGGTGATCGCGGTCAAGGACCAGCCCTGGGTCGACCTGGTGGCCCTGTGCCTCACCCTGGTGGTCACCCACCTCGGTCTGCTCGTCTGGGAGACCCGCCACGTCTCGGCCTCACTCGCCTTCCCCGCCCTCAAGCCCGTCACCGCCAAGGGCGCGGGCCGCAAAGTCGCTGGAAAGGGACGATGAACTTCCTGGCTCTGCACTTCCCGCCCATCGGCGAGCTCGTCGAGTGGGAAGGCCTGTTCCTCAAGGGCACCCCGTTCGAGGTGAACAAGGTGGTGCTCCTCATGTGGGCCGGCGTGATCATCGTGATGGCTGTGTTCCTGCTCGCCGGGCGCAAGGCCAAGTCGGGGAGCCTGGTCCCGGCCGGCATCCAGCACGTGGCCGAGTCGGGCATCGAGTTCGTCCAGAAGGACATCATCCTGCAGACCATGGGCAAGGAAGGCCTCGGTTGGGCCCCCTTCCTCACCACGATGTTCTTCTTCATCTTCGTGACCAACCTGTTCGAGGTCGTCCCCGGCATCCAGTTCCCGGTGAACGCCCGCATGGCCCTGCCCATCTTCCTGGCCATCGTGGTGTGGTTCATCTACAACATCGTCGGGATCAAGCACCAGGGCTTGGGCGGCTACTTCAAGTCGGTCGTCATGCCCCCGGGCGTACCCAAGGGCATCCTGGTCCTGGTCGCCCCGATCGAGTTCATCTCCACCTTCGTCGTGCGGCCCTTCTCGCTGGCCGTCCGGCTCTTCGCCAACATGCTGGCCGGCCACCTGCTGCTGGTCACGTTCGCGGTGCTGTCGGCCGCCCTGTTCAGCAAGACGCTGCTGGCTGTCATCCTGCCGCTGCCGTTCATCATGCTGATCCTGCTCACGGGCTTCGAGATCCTCGTCGCCGGCCTGCAGGCGTTCATCTTCACCATTCTCACCGCCGTCTACATCGGCGGAGCCATGCACCCGGAGCACTAGGAGGGCCCTTGCTCGACATCATGAACCTGGTCGCACAGACCGGTACCGCACCCGATGAGTTCCTCAACGGACTCAGCGCCATCGGTGCCGGTATCGGCTACGGCACCGCGGCCATCGGCCCCGGCATCGGCATCGGCATCGTGGTGGGCAACGCCATCACCGCCATGGCCCGCCAGCCCGAGGCCGCCGGCATGGTGCGGACCACCATGTTCCTCGGCATCGCCTTCACCGAAGCGCTGGCCCTGATCGGGTTCGTCGTCTTCATTCTGATCAAGTTCGCGTAGGAGGCGGCGAGATGATGATCGCCACCATCCTCGCCGTGGCCCAGGAGGCCGCGCCGCACGCGGCGGAGGCCGAGGAGAAGGTCAACCCCATCCTGCCGGCCATGAACGAGGTCATCTGGGGCGCGCTCTCGTTCCTCATCCTCCTCTTCTTCATGGTCAAGAAGGGCTTCCCCGCGGTCAAGAAGGGCATGGACGCCCGGGCCGACAAGATCCGGTCCAGCCTGGCCGAGGCGGAGAAGGCCAAGGACGAGGCCGACACCATCCTCGAGGAGTACCGGCGCCAGCTGTCCGACGCCAAGACGGAGGCGGCCCGCATCATCGAGTCCGCCCGCCAGGACGCCGACCGGGTGCGCCAGGAGCTGCGCAAGCAGGCCGAGGACGAGGTGGCCGAGATCCGCGAGCGGGCCATGGCCGACATCACCACCCACGTCGACCGGGTCAAGGCCAACCTGCGCACCGAGGTGGCCCGCCTCTCGATCGACCTGGCCGAGAAGGTCGTGGAGCGCAACCTCGACCGCGAATCCAACATGGCCCTCGTGGAGAGCTTCATCGAGCAGGCGTCCCGCCAGCCCGCCAACTGATGACCAGCAAGCGAATCGACGGCTACGCGGGCGGAATCTTCGCCTTCGCCCTGGCCGAGGACTCGGTGGAACGGGTGAGCGACGAGCTCCACCGGTTCTCCAACCTCCTCGAGCGCTCGGAGGAGCTGCGCGACTCGCTGTCGAACACCACCCTGCCCGCCGACCGCCGCCAGGCCGCGGTCGAGGAACTGCTCGGGGGCCGGGCCTCGCGCCTCACCGCCCACCTGGTGTCGTACCTGGTCGGCGTGGGTCGCATCCGCGAGCTGCCCGAGATCACCACCGCCCTGCTCAGCCTGGTGGCGGCCGAGCGCCAGCGGCAAGTGGCCGAGGTGCGCTCCGCCTATCCCCTCGACGACGACCAGATCGAGCGCCTCACCGAGGCGCTCGGCACCATGCTGGGCCAGCCCGTCGAGCTGCGGGTGATCGTCGACCCGTCGGTGATGGGCGGCATCGTCGCCCGGGTGGGCGACGTCGTCATCGACGGCAGCGTCCGCCACCGCCTCGACGCCCTCGCCGCCCTGTGAATTTCGCACTCGCGGCCGCCGGCATCTGGCATCTAGGAGCAACCACTGATGACTGACACGACCGTCCCCTCCTTCGACTTCGACCTCGAGGCGGGTGACATCACCGATGTCCTCCGCAAGCACCTGGAGGGCTTCACGCCGTCGCTCGACCGGCAGCGGGTGGGGCACATCATCGAGGTCGGCGACGGCATCGCCCGCATCTCGGGCCTGCCCAACACCGCCGTCAACGAGCTGCTCGAGTTCGAGGGGGGCACCCTCGGGCTGGCCCTGAACCTCGACGAGGAGTCGATCGGCGCCGTCGTCCTGGGCGAGATGGGTTCCATCGAGGAGGGCCAGGCGGTCACCGCCACCGGCCGGATCCTCTCGGTCCCGGTGGGCGACGGGCATGCTGGGCCGGGTCGTCAACCCCCTCGGCCAGCCCCTCGACGGCAAGGGCGAGATCACGTCCGACGAGAGCCGCCGGCTCGAGGTGCAGGCCCCGGGCGTCGTCGACCGCCAGCCGGTGAAGGAGCCCCTCCAGACCGGCATCAAGGCCATCGACGCCATGACGCCGGTGGGCCGGGGCCAGCGGGAGCTCGTCATCGGCGACCGCAAGACGGGCAAGACCGCGGTCTGCGTCGACACGATCATCAACCAGAAGGGCCAGGGGGTGAAGTGCATCTACGTCGCCATCGGCCAGAAGGGCTCCACCGTGGCCGAGGTGGTCGCCACCCTGGAGGAGGCGGGTGCCCTCGACTACACGGTGGTCGTCACCGCCCCCGCGTCCGACCCCGCCCCCTTCAAGTACCTCGCCCCCTACTCGGGTGCGGCCATGGGCCAGCACTGGATGGACAAGGGCGAGCACGCCCTCATCGTCTACGACGACCTCTCCAAGCAGGCCGAGGCCTACCGCCAGCTCTCCCTGCTGCTGCGCCGGCCGCCGGGCCGTGAGGCCTACCCGGGCGACGTGTTCTACCTCCACAGCCGCCTCCTGGAGCGGGCCGCCAAGCTGGGCGACGACCTGGGCGGTGGTTCGCTGACGGCCCTGCCCGTCATCGAGACCAAGGAAGGCGACGTCTCCGCCTACATCCCGACCAACGTCATCTCCATCACCGACGGCCAGATCTACCTGCAGACCGACCTGTTCCGCTCGGGCGTGCGGCCCGCGGTCGACGTGGGCATCTCCGTCTCCCGGGTGGGCGGCAGCGCCCAGACCAAGGCCATGAAGTCGGTGGCGGGCACGCTCAAGCTCGACCTGGCCCAGTTCCGGGAGCTGGAGTCGTTCGCCTCATTCGGGTCCGAGCTCGACGCGGTGTCGAGGGCCCAGCTCGACCGGGGCTACAAGCTCACCGAGCTGCTCAAGCAGGGCCTGCACTCGCCGATGGCCGATGGAGGACCAGGTGGTGTCGCTCTACGCCGGCACCAAGGGCTTCCTCGACGACGTCGACCTCAAGGACGTCAGCCGCTTCGAGCGGGAGCTGCTGGAGGAGTTCCGCAGCCGCTACAGCGACCTGCTGGGCGAGATCAAGAGCTCGGGCAAGCTGCCCGACACGGCCAAGCTGGACGAGGCCATCGACGCCTTCAAGTCCCGGTTCGTCTCGGGCGAGGACGGCGGCGGGGCCAAGGACGACACGTCGGGTTCGGGCGACAAGGGTTCGGGCGACAAGGGTTCGGGCGACAGGGGTGGCGAGGCCAGGGGTGACGGCGCCAAGGGTGGCGGCGGCGGGGGCAACGGCTCCGGGGCCAAGGCCGAGGCGAAGGCCGCCGAGAAGCCGGCGGGGTAGCCGATGGCCAGCGGTCAGGAGCGAATCCTCCGGAGGCGGATCAAGACCGTCCAGTCGACCAAGAAGATCACGCGGGCCATGGAGCTGATCGCGGCCAGCCGCATCGTCAAGGCCCAGCAGCGGGTGGCCGCGGCCCGGCCCTACGCCGAGCAGATCACCGAGGTCATGCGCAACCTGGCCGCCGGCGGGTCGGGGCTCGACCACCCCCTGCTCAACAAGCGCGACGTGCAGAACGTGGGCTACGTGGTCATCTCCGCCGACCGGGGACTGGCCGGGGCCTACAACTCCACCGTGATCCGCCGGGCCGAGCGCGAGATCGTCGCCGACCGGGCCAAGGGCCGCGGCTACTCGCTCACCACCGCCGGTCGCAAGGCCGAGGGCTACTTCCGCTACCGCGGGCTTCAAGCTCGACGAGGCCCTCACCGGGTTCAGCGAGAAGCCCACGTACGAGGACGCCCGGGCTTTGGCCGCGGGGCCGATCAAGCGGTTCGTGGACGGCGAGGTCGACCAGGTGAACCTCGTCTACACCCGCTTCCTGTCGATGGGATCGCAGAAGGTCGACGTCGTCCGCCTCCTGCCCCTCGACGTGGAGAAGGTCGCCGGTTCGTCCGACGACAAGGGGGTCCGGGCCGACTACGAGTTCGAGCCGGAGCCGTCCCGCATCCTCGAACGGCTGGTGCCCCGCTACGTCGAGGGCCGCATCTTCACCGCCCTCCTCGAGGCCGCGGCCAGCGAGCAGGCCGCCCGCCAGCGGGCCATGAAGTCGGCCACCGACAACGCCGAGGAGCTGATCAAGCGGCTGTCGATCGACGCCAACAAGGTCCGCCAGGCGGGCATCACCACCGAGATCATGGAGATCGTGGGCGGCGCCGAGGCCCTCCGGACGGCCCGCACCAAGGGCAAGCCCGACTACTTCCTCGACACCGTCGTCAGCCGCGACATCCTTCCCGACATCCTCGACAAATCAGGAGCCCGCTGATGAGCGACACCCCCGAAGACGACGCCCCCGACTCCGCGGCCGAGGTGGCCGCCGCTGCCTCCAAGCTGGCCGACGCCGCGGCCAAGCTGGCCGACGGGGACGCTGACGCCGACGCCGACGCCAAGTCCGAGTCGGCCACGGGCGATGCGAAGTCGGAGTCCGAGCCGAGGACGACGACGACGATGCACGACGACGACGGGTCCAAGAACGGGGCGGCCAAGGACGGCCACGTCATCGCCATCGCCGGCCCCGTCGTCGACGTCGAGTTCCCCCCGGGGAGCCTGCCCGAGATCAACTACGCGGTCACCATGGAGGTCGAGGTCGACGGCAAGACCATCGTGATCACGGCCGAGGTGGCCCAGCACATCGGCGCCAGCCGGGTGCGGGCCATCTGCATGAAGCCCACCGACGGCCTGAAGCGGGGCAGCGTCGTCCACAACACCGGCCACGGCATCACCGTGCCGGTCGGGCCGGGCGTGCTGGGCCACGTGTTCAACGTCATCGGCGAGCCCCTCGACACCCACGGCGAGCCCGTCACCGAGGGCATCAAGGACCACTGGGACATCCACCGCCCGTCGCCCCCGTTCGCCGACCTCGAGCCCCGGTCGGAGATGTTCGAGACCGGCATCAAGGTCATCGACCTGCTCGCTCCCTACGTGAAGGGCGGCAAGATCGGCCTGTTCGGCGGGGCCGGCGTGGGCAAGACCGTCATCATCCAGGAGATGATCCGCCGGGTGGCGGAGCAGCACGGTGGCGTGTCGGTGTTCGCCGGCGTGGGCGAGCGCACCCGGGAGGGCAACGACCTCTGGCTGGAGATGCAGGAGACGGGCGTCATCGAGAAGGCCGCTCTCGTGTACGGCCAGATGGACGAGCCGCCGGGCGTGCGCCTGCGGGTGGCCCTGTCGGCGCTGACCATGGCCGAGTACTTCCGCGACGAGGAGCACCAGGACGTGCTCCTGTTCGTCGACAACATCTTCCGGTTCGTGCAGGCCGGCTCCGAGGTGTCCACCCTGTTGGGCCGCATGCCCTCCGCCGTGGGGTACCAGCCGACCCTGGCCGACGAGATGGGCGAGCTGCAGGAGCGCATCACGTCCACCAAGGGACGGTCGATCACCTCGCTGCAGGCGGTGTACGTGCCGGCCGACGACTACACCGACCCGGCCCCGTTCACCACCTTCACCCACCTCGACGCCACCACCGAGCTGTCCCGCCAGATCGCCTCGCTGGGGATCTACCCGGCCGTCGACCCGCTGGCCTCGACCTCCCGGATCCTCACGCCCGAGGTGGTGGGGGAGCGTCACTACGCCGTCGCCCGCCGGGTGCAGGAGGTGCTGCAGCGGTACAAGGAGCTGCAGGACATCATCGCCATCCTGGGCCTCGACGAGCTGGCCGAGGAGGACAAGGTCATCGTCCAGCGGGCCCGCAAGGTGCAGAAGTTCCTGTCCCAGCCGTTCTACGTGGCCGAGCAGTTCACCGGCGTGAAGGGCATCAACGTGCCGGTGGCGGAGACGGTCGAGTCGTTCGAGAAGCTGGTCAACGGCGACCTCGACGACATCCCCGAGCAGGCGTTCTACAACGTCGGCGGGGCCGACTCGGTGCTGGAGAAGGCCAAGACGCTGTCGAAGGAAGAGAAGAAGGAAGAGAAGAAGGACGACAGGAAGGCGGGGGCGGCCGCCTAGCCATGGCGATGCACGTGGAGCTGGTGTCGCCCGAGCGCATCCTGTACTCGGGCGACGCGGAGATGGTGGTGTGCCGCACGGTCGACGGGGGCGAGATCGCCTTCCTCGCCGGCCACGCCCCGTTCCTGGGCGCGCTGGGCGAGGGCATGGTGCGGATCAAGACGTCCTCGCGAGGAGGTGGTGGCGGCCGTCCACGGCGGGTTCGTCGAGGTGCGCGACAACCGGGTGATCGTGTTGTCCGACGTGGCCGAGCTGGCGCCCGACATCGACGTCGAGCGGGCCCGCCGGGCCAAGGAGGCGGCCGAGGGTCGCGGCACCTCGGGCGGGGGCGGCGACGACGAGGACGCCGCCGCCGAGAACGCGGCCGCCCTGCGCCGGGCCACCACCCGTCTCGCCGCCGCCGACCGCGGAGCCCGCTGAGCCCGCTCCCCCCTTCTGTGGACGAAAAGCGACCTCACGTGTCGCTTTTGCTCCACAAAGCTGGTGGCGACCACCTCGCTCGCCGCCGCCCCACGTTCTGTGGACGAAAAGCGACCTCACGTGTCGCTTTTGCTCCACAAAGGTGTCGGCGGTAGGTGGCGTCAAGGACGATGTCTCTCGTCCGTGGTTCACTTTTCGACGTGAATGTGCTCGATGTCGCCGTGGCCCGAGTGGCCGCTCGGCAGCGAAGCCTGGTCCATCGCGACCAGGCCCGTGCCCTGGGAATGACGCTGCGCCAGTTCCAGACCCGGACGAGGTCGGGTCTGTACGTCCGGTCCCAGCCCAATGTGGTGCGGCTGGCGGCCGCTCCTGAATCCTGGGAGCAACAGGTGCTGGCCGCCTGCCTGTCGGTGGGTCACGGCGCGGTCGCGTCGCACCGTTGCGCGGCGCTCCTCTGGGGCCTTCGAGGCGTCGAGCGGGCGCCTGCCGAGATCACGGTCCCCCCCAGCCGGCGCCCAAGGCTGGACGACGTGATCGTCCACCGCTCGATCGCGGTCGGGGTTACGACCCGCCGGGGCATCCCTGTCACCACGCCGGCTTCCACGCTTCTCGTGCTGGGGGCGGTGGTCGACGCCGATACCTTGGAGTCGGCCGTGGAGGACGCCGTTCTGCGGCGGCTCACGACCATCGGGCGACTGGCGGACCTGGTGGAGCGCTACGGCCGGCCCGGCCGCGACGGGGTGGCGGCGTTGAGGCGGGTGTTGGAGGAGCGGGGGGCGGGGGCGACGGCTACGGAGAGTGTGCTGGAGGACGAGATGGCTCGGCTGCTGCGGGCGGCGGGCATCGAGGACTTCGAACGTCAGTACTGGGTGGGCGGGATGCGGCTCGACTTTGCTTCGCCGGCCAGGAAGCTCGGCATCGAGGTCAACGGCGTGGCGTTCCACTCGGCGACGGTCGACGTCCAGCGCAACTGTCACAAGCTCAATCGGTTGTTGGCTCTTGGGTGGCGGGTGCTGCAGTTCACGGCGGCCGACATCCGGTACCGGCCCGACGGCGTGGTGGCCGAGCTGTCGTCGGCGATGGCGGCCTGATCCCGTGCCCCGAGTCCGGCTGGGGGTGGTGCTGCTCGTCCCGGCGCCGATCGACCACGAGATCGACGCCCTCCGCCGGGCGGTGGGCGACGGCACCTACGGGCGGGTTCCTGCCCATCTCACCCTGGTCTCGCCGGTCAACGTGCGGGAGGACCGCTTCGACGACGCCCTCGTCCTGCTCCGGGGCGCGGCGGGGGCGACCCGGCCGTTCCGCGTCGAGCTGGGGCCGCCCACCACCTTCCTGCCCGACAACCCGGTGCTGTACCTCCCGGTCACGTCCGGGACCGAGCAGGTGGTGGCCCTGCGCGACCGGGTGTTCTGCGACCCCTTCGCCCGGCCCCTCACCTGGCCCTACGTCCCCCACGTCACCGTCGCCGACGAGATGTCGCCCGAGCACATCGTGGCCGCCCAGCAGGTCCTCTCCGCCTTCCACACGACTATCGACTTCGACCGCATCCACCTGCTGCAGGAGGGCCCGGGACGGGTGTGGGGGCCCATCGCCGACTTCCCGTTCGCCCCGCCGGCGGTGATCGGCCGCGGGGGCATCCCGGTGGAGCTCACCGTCACCGACCAGACCGACCCCTCGGCCGACGGGTTCCTGCGCATCCGGCGTGAGTCCGTCACCATCACCGCTCGCCGTGACGGTCAGGTGGTGGGCGTGGCCCTGGGGTGGGCCGACGGGCAGGCAGCCCGGCTGAACGAGGTGCTGGTGGCCGACGGCGAGCACGACCTGGGCACCGACGACCACCTGGTGGCCGCCTTCGACTCGTGGGCGGCCAAGCGCGGCGTATGGCGCCACGCGGGAGATGGGTAGAGGGTGGCGACCGCCCATGTCTGACCGTCGATCCACCGGTGTCGTTCTGGCCGCGGCCGCCGTGTTGGCGGCGATGGCGGTGGGCCCCGTCCCCGTCTCGGCCCGCACCTTGGCCCAGACGTCGGCCACCGTCCCCACCGTGCCCCCCTCCACCACGAGCACCACCGTCCTCCCGGTGCAGCCGACCTACCCCCAGCCCGAGCCCACGTTGCCGCCCGAGACCGTCGCACCGGAGCCGATCGACGAAGCCACGACCACCGTCCCGCCCGGCCCTCCCGCCGACGCCCTCCCCGAGGGCGACACTCCCGCCGGGGACGGTGAGGGCGGACCCCTGCCCCGGATGGGTGACGAGTCGGTGGCCCTCATCCTCGACGACCGCATCCGCACCGGCGACAGCAGCACGGCCGCCCTTCTCGAGGCCCTCCGGCCGCTCACCGCGCTGGGCTTCAGCGAGCAGGAGGCGTTCATCCTCGGGATGGGACGGTTCCCGGTGGCGGGCCTGGCCACGTGGAGCGACGACTTCCACGATCCCCGCTACAACCCCACCCCCCACCTCCACCAGGGCAACGACATCTGGGCTGCCTTCGGCACCCCGGTGCGGGCGCCGGCTGACGGGGTGCTGGAGCTCACCGACGAGGTGGTGGGCGGGAAGTCGGCCTATGTGACCACGTCCGACGGCACCTACTACTACATGACCCACCTGGGCGGGTTCCCGCCCGACGTGTACTCGGGTCTCGCCGTCAAGCAGGGCCAGGTCGTGGGGTTCAACGGCGATACCGGCAACGCCAGCGGTGGTCCCCCGCACGTGCACTTCGAGATCCACCCCGGCGGTGGCGGCGCCGTCAACCCCAAGCCCTACCTCGACCAGTGGGTGGCCGACGCCATTGCCGCGGTGCCGAAGGGGGTCGAGGTCCACCAGGAGGCAAATCCCCGCGTCCTGCTGGCCACCGGCGAGCTGCGCCGCTTCGACATCCCCATGTCGGCCACCGCGGAGCGGGCGGCCAAGAGCCCGTTGCTGTGGTCGGCATCGGTGAGCTCGGGGGCGCGGTCCTGCGGCTGGCGGAGGTGGAGGCCACCCGCATGGCCCTGCAGGTCGACTGGAGCGGCCGGGCGCAGCGCACCCAGGCCAATTCCGCCGAGCGCCACCGGGCCGAGCAGCGGGCCCGCAACCTGCTGTCCCGGCTGACGCCGGCCGGGCTGCGGGCCGTCCTCGACGGCCAGGCCAGCTAGCCCCGGCCGGCGCCCGCCAGCCGGCCGGCCGACCTCCGCTGCCGGCTACGCGCCCGCCAGGCGGGCGAAGCGGGAGGCGAGGGCCGACGGCTCCTCCTTGGACGCGGCGGCCAGGGCGTCGAGGGCGTCGCCCTCCAGGTCGCCCGGCGTCAGGCGGGCCTGGAGAGCGAGGGCCGCCTGCCACGTGCCCCCCTCGACGTCGACCTTGCGCACCCGCACCTTGCCCGTGTCCGGGTCCTGCAGCTCCTCGAAGGGGATGGGGACGAGCTTGCCCGCCTGCAGTGAGATCAGCGCGTTGCCCGTCCCGTTGGCCAGGAACTCGACCGCGCCGTAGCCCAGGGTGCGGGTGTACTGGACGTCGAAGGCGACGGGGTCGGCGCAGCGCAGCTCGTAGCCGATGATCTTGGTGATGAAGGCCATCTTCACGCCCCGCTCCTTGAAGCGCGCGGCCACGACGTCCCGGACGATCTTGCCCAGGTCGATCTCGGACAGGCGGGGATGGCCGTGCTCGTCGTACTCGGTGACGTACTGCGACATCTCCTCCTCGGACATCTGGTCGAGCAGGCCCTCGGCCAGCACGGCCAGGCCCCAACCCTCACCAGCGGCCATGCGCTTGAGGATGGCCGCCTCCACCATGTCGGCGACGTCGGACACGGTGATCGCTCCTGGCGGATACTCCTCCTGGATCGACACCAGGTGGGAGCCGGACCCGATGGCCATGGCCACCGCCAGGTGCCCGGCCGAGCGGCCCATGGCCGTGACCAGGTACCACCGGCTGGTGGTGCGGGCGTCGGCCAGGAGGTTCTTGAGCAGCTCGGCGCCCCAGTACTTGGCCGTCTCGTAGCCGAAGGTGGGCGCCTCGAGGGGCAGGGGCAGGTCGTTGTCGATCGTCTTGGGGACATGGACGGCCCGCATGTCGCCGCCGAACGCGCCCGCCACCTTCACCGCGCTGGAGGCGGTGTCGTCGCCCCCGAGGGTGACGAGGTCGGTGACCCCCAGCTTGCCCAGGGCCTCCACGACGGCGTCGAGGTCCTCCTTCTTCTTGGTCGGGTTGGCCCGGGCGGTGAACAGGACGCTGCCCCCCCGGGTGGCGATGCCGTCGACGTCGGACTCGGTGAGCTCGCGGACGCCAGAGATGTCGCCCACCATGAGCTGGGAGAAGCCTTTGGGCACGCCCAGGACGCGCCACCCCCGGGCCCGGGCGCTCAGGGTCACCGAGTTGATCACGCCGTTGAGGCCGGGGGCGGGCCCCCCTCCGACGAGCATGGCGATGGTTCGCGGGGCAGAGGTCGAGTCCATGGCCCGGACACTACCTGGGGCGATCAGGTGCCCAGGGCGGTGCCCAGGACGGGTCGGGAGCACCCCCGATAGCCTGCCCACGGTGTCCGGTCGTCATCGTTCGGGGAAGTCGGGGCGACTCGCAGGGGCGGCCCTGTGACCGTGGCCTGCTGCCCCTGGTGCGGGGCCGAGTACGGCGTCGCCGACACCCGGTGCCGGGACTGCAAGCTGTCGGTCGCCGACCCTCCCCCGCCGACGCTGGCCGAGGGGGGCGACGGCGACGACGTGGGCTTCGAGCTCGACGAGTGGTCGGCGGGCGAGCGGGGGCGGCTGTCGGCGGGCCTGCGCGACCGGTCGATTCCCTTCCGGTGGGAGCCGGGCCTGACCCTGGTCGTGGAGGTGGCCGACGAGGAGCTGGTGGACGGCCTCCTCGACGACATGGAGGCGGAGGACCAGGGGGCCCGCCGTCGGCCACCGGAGGTCGACGACGACGAGGTCGACGACGACGACCGGGGCGACGATGACGATGACGACGACGACGACGGACGACGACGACGCGGACGACGACGACGACGCGGACGACGAAGGCGACGAGCGGGCCCAGGCGGCCATGGGCGATCTGTTCGTGGCCGCCGACCGGTTGATGAAGCGGCCCGACGATGGCCGAGTGGCCGAGGAGCTGGTGGCGGCGGCCACGGTCGTGCAGGCGTCGCGCCCGCCCTACGGCTTCGAGCCGGTGGCGTGGCTGCAGATCCGGGAGCTGGCGTCGGCCGCGTCGGAGGCGGCCGAGTCCGACGCGGGCGACGAGTCGGTGGTGCGGGAGGCCCGCACCCTCCGCGACGCCCTCCGCCCCTACGTCTAGGGCCCCGCCCGACCCTCTACCCTGCACGGGTGCTTCTGGCTGAGCTCGAGGTCCGGCATTCGCGCGCCGTGGCGCCCACCCGTCGGGTGGCGCTCGGGCAGCTGTGGCTGCCCACCGATCCCGCTCCCGGCTACGGCGGTGTCCTGCTGGGCGGCATCGTCGCCGTCCACCTGGGCCACCTCGATGCCGAGATGCGCATCGAGTTCCTGGCCCTCGTCGACGAGGTGGCGGCGGGCGAGACCATCCAGCAGCCCCGGCTCCGGCACCGGTTCCAGACCGACATCGTCGGGCTCGACCGCACCCTCCACAAGCTGTCGGGTGCCGCCGAGCAGGCCTCGGAGTTCGACATCGGCGGCATCGGGCGGTCGATCCCCCAGCTCCTGGGCGCGGTCTACGCCGCCGGCCGGCTGCACCCTTCGACCCGGCCCGCCGTCTTCACCGCCATCCGCAAGGGGGCGCAGTGGGACGGCGCCATCGGGCGGGAGCTGATCGACCACCTCTCCGACCTGAGCAGCCTCCCGCCGGTGTCGTGGCGGCGCTTCGCCACCGACGAGCGGTGGGCCCGCCAGGTGCTCGGCTTCGGCCCCGAGAGCGACCCCGAACCGGTCGAGGTCGTTCGCCGCTTCCGGTCGCTGCTGCGGGAGTCCCACCCCGACCACGGGGGCGAGTCGGAGGGCGCCGGCCAGCGCATCCTCGAGCTCACCGAGGCCCGCCGGATACTCCTGCCGTGACCGCACCCGACCGGGCCCTGCTGCTCGCCCCCGGCGCCAGTGCCACGCGCGACCACCCGTCCCTGGTGGCCATCGAGGACGCCCTTTCTCCGGACGACGTGCCGGTCGACCGCATCGACCTGCCGTCCCGCAAGTCGACGGCGGTGGTGCTCGGCCTGGTGCGGGAGGGGGCGGCCGCCCTCGCCGACCGCACCGGCCTGGCGCCCGACCGGATCGTCCTCGGGGGACGGTCGTTCGGCGGCCGCATGTGCTCGATGGCGGTGGCCGACGGGCTGCCCGCCCTCGCCCTGGTGCTGATCAGCTACCCGCTCCACCCGCCCGGCCGTCCCGAGAAGGCCCGCACCGAGCATCTGCCCCGGCTCTCCGTCCCCTGCCTCTTCGTCTCCGGGACCCGCGACTCGTTCGGGACGGTGGACGAGCTCGAAGCGGCCGCCGCCACCGTCGCCGGGGCCGTCACCCACGTGTGGATCGAGGGCGGCGACCACGGCCTGCGGGGCCGCGACCGGGACGTGGCCGCCGCGGTCAGGGACTGGGTGGCGGCTCTGTGAGCGGCCGGTCCTCCAGCCTTCGGTCCTCGGGGTTGAGCTCCTCCAGCTGGCGGTGGGCCGTCTCCGGATAGGCGATCAGCACCAGCACGGCGAGGGCGAAGGGGCCGGCGGCCAGGATGGCCATGGCCGGGCCGATGTCGCCGAAGCGGTCGGACATCACACCCGCCCCGGTGAGCCCGATGGCGCTGCCCACCAGGGCACTGAGGGAGATCAGGCCGTTGGCCTTGCCCCGCAGCCCGGTGGGGAACAGCTCCGGGCGATAGACGCCGAGGGCGGGGACGGCGGCGGCCGACAGTACGCCCCCGATGGTCGCCCACACCCACAGGGTCCATCCGCCGCCGGAGAAGAAGAAGGCCAGGGTGCAGGCCGTGCCTCCGATGAGGGCGACCGCGGCCACGATCCGGCGCCCCCGCACGTCGGCGATGCGTCCCCCGGCCACGATGCCGATGGCGGCCGGCGTGCCCACGACCACCGAGAACAACCCGATGCGGCCGCCGCTGAACCCCAGGTCGGAGCGCAGGAAGCGGTTGCTGAACTGCGAGTAGGGGGCGAGGTAGAGGTTGGCCAGCACGGCCGAGATGCCGAGCAGCACCAGCCGCCCCCCATGGCCGGCGATGGCGACACGGGCGTGGGGGGCGAGGTACCGGCGGCTCTCCCGGAGGCGGTGGCGAACGCTGGCAACGGCCGGCAGGCCCAGCAGGGGGATGACGTAGAGGAGCCGCCAGCCTTGGGTGCCGAGGTCGGCCAGGTTGAGGGCAGTCACGCACACCCCCGCCCCCAGCCCGCCGGCCATGGCCAGGAAGCCCACCGCGTACGCCCGCGACCCGGCCGGCATCTCCTCCGCGGCCACGATGCTGACGAGGACGAGCAGGGCGCTGGCGAAGGCCCGGGCCAGCATCTGGCTCGCCGTCAGCCACCCCAGCGACGGGGCGAGGGCGCCGAAGACGGCGAGGATGCAGCCGGCGGTGGCCGCGCCCAGGATGACCTGACGCCGGCCCCGACGGTCGGCCAGCGCGACCACGGCCAGGGCGATCACCCCGCCGATCCGGACCAGGCTCCCAGCCACCCCTTGGGCGCTGTTGCCGGCACCGAACTCCTCGCCCGCGAACGGGATCGTCTGGGTGAACAGGGTGTTGAGGTAGCCGAAGATGATGGCGAGGATGGCCAGGGCGCCGAGGGCGTTGGCCGCACCCGTGTCGAGGTGCTCGGGAGGCGCCCACCACGGCGCCCGCTCCCGTCCCGGCCGGCGGAGGGCGGCCCGCACCGGCGGGGTGAAGAGGAACCGGAAGTAGGGCAGGGCGAGGCGGAACTCCACCGTCTGGGTGACCCGGAAGCGGTCGTGCTCGTCGGCGACGGGCTCGGTCTCCACCCGCCGCTCGTAGCGCTCGAAGGGGCCGTCCCGCTCGCGGAAGGTGCCGTCGCCCACCGCCTCCTCCACCAGCAGGTCGGTGCGGGGCCGCAGCCAGTCCTCCAGGCCCGCTCGGTCGACGACGGTGCGGGCGACGACTCGGGCCACGGCCGCCGGAGCCTAATTGGGGGATCGGGCCCTGACTGATCGAACACGGACTGATCGGCCCGGACTGATCGGGCCCGGACTGATCGGGCCCGGACTAATCGGGCCCGGACTAATCGGGCATAGACATGCGTTGGTACCATCGAACGATGTCGACGGAGGCCACGATCATGCGAGACCAGGTGCTGGAGGCCATCGAGGCCATCCGTCCCGTGCTGCAGTCCGACGGCGGCGACATGTCGCTGGTGGGCGTCGACGAGGAGACGGGCGTGGTCGAGGTGGAGCTGGTCGGCGCCTGCGGCAGCTGCCCGGCCTCGACGATGACGCTCAAGGCGGGCATCGAGCGCATCCTGAAGGACCGCGTCCCCGGGGTCACCGCGGTGCACTCCGTGGGTGAGGAGCCCGAGCTGTTCAACCTCACGCACTGAGTCTCACCACTGGAGGCTGAGTCTCAGCCGGTGAGGCGGTTGTCCTCGTCGACGAGCGTGTTCACCCGGCGCACGGCCGCGTTGTGCTCCGACACGACCGCGTTGAAGCGGTTCACGCTGGCGTTGTAGCCGTCGACGTCGCCCGACGCCTCCTGGCGGTCGAGGTCGGCCTGGATGGCGTCGAGGCGGGCCTCCAGCTCCTCGATCGACGCTTTGAGGGCCCGGATCTCGTCCTCCCGGTCGCCGAGCGTGCGCTGGAACACCTCCAGCACCCGGGCCCGGTCGAAGTACTTGGCGTAGTGGGCCTCGAGTGCCGGGGCCAGGTCGGCAAACTCGGTGCCGAGCAGTGAGTGCACCTCGTTGGGCGTGTCCTCGGCCACCGCGGTATACACCTCGAGGCGCTCCTCGAGGACGGGGTTGCCGGCACGGGCGGCCTGGAGCTCGGGCTCGAGGGCGAGGCGCTCGGCCCGGCTGAGGCGGCCGTAGACGACGTGCAGCAGCTCGTGGGCGGCCACCACGTAGACCAGGTCGCTCACCTCGGGCTCGGGGAACGACCGGACGTGGATCCTTCCGTCGATGAGGCATCCGAACGTATGGGTTCCCTCGGGGCCGGTGGAGATGTCGACCTCGGCGCAGCTCTGGGCCAGGGTCTCACCGTCCTCCACCGTCGGGAAGGCGGACAGGAACAGCCGGCGCCCCAGGTCGGTCATGCCCGCGCCGACGGCGATGTCCTCGAGGGCGGGATCGACCGGGGTCGTCGTGGTGGTGGTGGTCGCCGCGCCCGTGCCTACCCGGGCCGCCGGCCCGTCCTGGGCTCGGCACCCCCCGAGAGCGACCAGGACGACGACCACGCCCGCCGCGACCACCCGACCCGGGACACTGCGAGTCGTCACCAGTCGGGCCGGCCGAGCCGGGGCGGGAGGCTCCGGAGAGGGGTGAGGTCGGGAGTGGGGGGCCGCCGACGGGCGCACCTGGTTCAGGCGACCGCCATGCGGCCGACGTCGGCCCAGGTGAGGAGGTCGGGGTGGGAGGGCACGACCCGCACAGTAAACCCGTAGCGGCCGGGCGCGTCACACGTGAACGTGCCCTGGTAGCGGTGGTGCCCGACCCCCAGGACCTCGCCCGCGGGGCCCACGAGGGCCATGGGCACGATGGCACCGTCGGTGAGCTCGTCGGTATGGCCGACCGGCCCGTGCACGAGCTGCACCTGGACGTCGTCGGGTCCGAGCCCGCCGAGGTCGACCACCGCCGAGACGGTGCGGGTCCCGCCCAGGTCGGCGTCGGCGAGGGGCTCGTCGACCGCCTGCACCGACACCTTCGACCACATCGCCAGCACCCGCCGCTTCCACACCGCCAGCTCCCGGGCCCGGGCGTGGCCGTCGGCGGCCAGGGCCACCCCGTGGGCCGCGGCCGGCTCGTACATCGTCTCCACGTAGTCGCGGACCATGCGGCTGGCGGTGACCTCCGGTCCGAGGGTGCGCAGCGAGTCCCGCACCCGGCGCAGCCAGCGGGCGGGGGGCCGGCCCGGGTTGGCCTCGTAGAAGAGGGGGACGATCTGGCGCTCGAACAGGTCGAACAGGCTCCCCGCCTCCAGGTGGTCGCGAAGGCCCTGGTCGGCGACGACCTCGGCCGACGGGATGGCCCAGCCGTTCTGGCCGTCGTACATCTCGTCCCACCA
Source organism: uncultured Acidimicrobiia bacterium (assembly GCA_963765955.1). Lineage (GTDB taxonomy): Bacteria > Actinomycetota > Acidimicrobiia > Acidimicrobiales > AC-14 > JAXDMK01. Next base: position 961,574 of record CAVXYA010000002.1, on the reverse strand, counting down.
TCCGTCGAGGATCGAGCAGTTGAGGGCGCCGTTGAGGGCCGCCTTCTCGCCGCTCGTCCCGCACGCCTCCATCGGCCGCCGGGGGGTGTTGAGCCATACGTCGCAGCCCTGGTAGAGCGCCCGGGCCACGCCGATGTCGTAGTCCTCCAGGAAGGCCACCCGGTGGCGCAGCTCCGCCTTGCGGGCGAACTGCACGACCTGGCGGATGATCTCCTTGCCCGGGTCGTCGGCCGGGTGGGCCTTGCCCGCGAAGAGCAGCTGCATGGGCCGGTCGGCGTCGAGCAGGAGCTTGGCCAGCCGGTCGGGTTGGGACAGCAGGAGGGTGGCCCGCTTGTAGGGGGCGAAGCGGCGGGCGAAGCCGATGGTGAGGATGGACGGGTCGAAGGCGTCGTCGACCCACGTGAGGTCGGCCTCCGACATGCCCCGGGCCCGGGCGGTGGTGCGCAGCCGTTGGCGGACGAAGGCCACCAGCCGCTCCCGGGCCTGCTGGCGGGCTCGCCACAGCTCGTCGTCGCCCACGTCGTCGATACGGGCCCACCGGTCGGGCCCGGCCAGGTGCCACTCGGGCAGGACGTGGCGGTCGAACAGGTCGCGCATCTCGGGCGAGATCCACGTGCGGGTGTGGACGCCGTTGGTGACCGACCTGATCGGGCGCTCCTCGGTGGGCACACCCGGCCAGACGCCCCGGAAGATCTGGCGGCTGACCTGGCCGTGGAGCTTGGACACGCCGTTGCTGAAGTTGGCCAGCCGCAGTCCCATCACGGCCATGTTGAAGGGGGCGTCGGTCGGCTCGTCGGGCTCGTGGCCGAGGGCCATGAGGGTGTCGAAGCTGACGTCGCACTCCTCGGCCCACGACTTGAAGTAGCGCTCCATGAGCGGACGGGGGAAGCGGTCGATGCCGGCCGGGACCGGGGTGTGGGTGGTGAAGACCGTGCCCGCCCGCACCGACTCGACCGCCTCCTCGAACGAACACCCGTCGGCGATGCACCGCCGGATGCGCTCGAGGCCGAGGAAGCCGGCGTGGCCCTCGTTGCTGTGGAAGACCTGGGGCGTCTCGCCGACCAGGTCGAGGACCCGGACGCCGCCGACGCCCAGCAGGATCTCCTGGCGCAGCCGGTGCTCGGTGTCGCCGCCGTACAGCCGGTCGGTCACGCCCCGGCCCAGGACGTCGTTCTCCTCCACGGCCGTGTCGAGCAGGTAAAGGGGGATGCGCCCGACCTGGGCCCGCCACGTCCGGGCGTAGAGGGTGGTGCCGGCCAGGTCGACCTCGACCAAGGGGTCGCAGGGCGACAGCGACATGGCGTGGGGGTCGAGGTCGACGTAGCGCTCCTCCTGCCAGCCGTCGCCGTTGAGCTCCTGGCGGAAGTAGCCCTGGCTGTAGAAGAGGCCGACGCCGACGAGGGGCACGCCGAGGGCGCTGGCCGCCTTGAGGTGGTCGCCGGCGAGCACGCCCAGTCCGCCCGAGTACTGGGGTAGGGCGGGGGCGATGCCGAACTCGGGGGAGAAGTAGGCGACCGATCCCAGCGGGCTCTCCCGGCCCTGGAACCACCGGTTGGCCTCCATGTCCCGCCTCAGCTCCTCCGACACGTCGTGGAGGAAGGAGAGGAACGTGCGGTCGCCGGCGAGGGCCTCCAGCCGGCTCTTGCCCACCATGGCGAGGAGGCGGACGGGGTCCTGGCCGGTGGCCTCCCAGGCCTGGGAGTCCACCCACCGGAACAGGTCCTGGGTGTGCTCGTCCCACGACCAGCGCAGGTTCATGGCCAGCGTGTGGAGCGGGGCGAGGGCGGCCGGCAGGCGGGGCCGGACGGTGAAGCTGCGAAAGGCCTTCATGGGCCCGCACGCTACCCGCGGCCGGGCGGACGACCCCAGACGAAAGGTGGTGAGATGGCCTGGGCTGGTGGCGCGAGGAACGAGGGCTTCACAGTCGAACGGAGGCCCGCCCCGGTCGCCCACCGGCGCCGGGATTCGACTTCGGCCGGCGGTGGTACACCTTTACGGTGACCGGTCGGATCGTGATTGCTGACCCGCGCCCGCGCACACCCAGCATCACCCACCCGGCCAAGGCGGTCATCGGCCATCCCCGGACCGTCTCCGCCGACGTCTTCCGGGACGGCCACGACCTGCTGGCGGCCAGGGTCGGGTGGCGCCCGCAGGGCGAGTCGAAGTGGCGCTACGCGTCGATGGCCGAGCTGGGCAACGACCGGTGGACGGCCACCATCGAGCCCAGCTCGATGGGGCGCCACGAGTTCAAGATCGAGGCCTGGACCGACCGCTTCGCCACCTGGCGCCGCGACCTCCTCGTCAAGCAGGACGCAGGCCAGGACGTGTCGGTGGAGATCGAGGAGGGCGTGGCCCTGCTCGAGCGGCGGGCGGGGCACGTGTCGGCGTCCGACCGTCGGCCCCTCCTGAAGGCGGCCGAGGCTCTGCGGGCGTACGCCGCGGAGGGTGGGCCGGCCGGCAGCCGCTCCGGCAGCCTGGCTGCCGCCCTCGACCCCGCCCTCGCCGCCCTCCTCGCCACCGTGCCCGATCCCGTCGACCTCACGTCCTCCGAGCCCATCCCCCTGTGGGTCGACCGGGAGCGGGCGGAGTTCTCGGCCTGGTACGAGCTGTTCCCCCGCTCGGAGGGGGGCCTCCGGGCCACGGCCGACCACGGCGTGCCCCGGGTGGCGGCCATGGGCTTCGACGTCCTGTACCTGCCCCCGGTGCACCCCATCGGGGTCACCCACCGCAAGGGGCCCAACAACACCCTCGAGGCCGGCCCCGACGACCCCGGCAGCCCGTGGGCCATCGGCAGCGCCGAGGGCGGCCACACCGCCATCGAGCCCAGCCTGGGCACGATCGAGGACTTCGACTACCTCGTCCAGGCCGCGCGCGACGCCGACATGGAGATCGCCCTCGACTACGCCCTGCAGTGCTCGCCCGACCATCCCTGGGTGAAGGAGCACCCGGAGTGGTTCCACCACCGGCCCGACGGCTCGATCAAGTACGCCGAGAACCCGCCCAAGAAGTACCAGGACATCTACCCCATCAACTTCTGGCCCGAGGGCGGGGATGAGCAGCGGCGGGCCCTGTGGCAGGCGTGCAAGGACATCCTCGACCACTGGATCGGCCACGGGGTGCGCATCTTCCGGGTCGACAACCCCCACACCAAGCCCCTGGCCTTCTGGGAGTGGGTGATCCCCGCGGTGCAGCGCGACCACCCCGACGTGCTCTTCCTGGCCGAGGCCTTCACCCGCCCGAAGGTGATGGCGGCCCTGGCCGAGGTCGGCTTCACCCAGAGCTACACCTACTTCACCTGGCGCAACACCAAGTGGGAGCTGCGCAACTACCTGGAGGAGCTGGCCCAGGGCCCCAAGGCCGACTACATGCGACCCAACTTCTGGCCCAACACGCCCGACATCCTCGCCGGCCCTCTCCGGGACGGTGGTCCGGCCGCGTTCAAGCAGCGCCTGGTGCTGGCCGCCACCCTGGTGCCCTCCTACGGCATCTACGGCGGCTACGAGCTGTGCGAGAACACGCCCGCGTCGGAGGCCAACGAGGAGTACTTCTACTCCGAGAAGTACGAGGTCAAGCACCGCGACTGGGACGACCCGAACTCGCTGGCCCCCTTCGTCACCCAGCTCAACGACATCCGGCGCCGGCACCCGGCGTTCGCCGAGCTGGGCAACATCCGGTTCCACGGCACCTTCAACGACAGCATGCTGGCCTACTCCAAGCGCAGCGCGGACGGGTCCGACACCATGCTGGTGGTCGTCAACCTCGATCCCCACAACCCCCACGACGACACCGTCGTGCTCGACCTGGAGGCCCTGGGCATGCCCGCCCACCGGCCCTTCACCGCCTACGACGAGCTGAGCGGCGCGGTCTACACCTGGCAGGGGCCGAGCGCCTACGTCCGCCTCGACCCGTGGGTGGCGGCCCACGTGTTCAGCCTGCGGCCCCTCGACCCGCTCCTCGCCGATCCCTCGCTGACCGACCCCCTGGCCGGCCTGTGAGCGGTGGTTCGGTGACCGGTGGCCCGCCCGCGTCCGCCGGGGCATCGCCGGGAGCATCGCCGGGGGGATCGCCAGCCGGGGGATCGATCACCGGCGGACCCGGCCTGCCCGGCGCCCTGCCCCCGGCGGCCCTGCCCGTGGTCGACGAACGGTGGTACCAGAAGGCCGTCTTCTACGAGGTGCTCACCCGGGGCTTCTTCGACGCCAACAACGACGGGACGGGCGACATCCGTGGCCTCACCGAGAAGCTCGACTATCTCAAGTGGCTGGGCGTCGACTGCATCTGGCTGCTGCCCTTCTACCAGTCGCCCCTGCGCGACGGCGGCTACGACATCTCCGACTTCTTCACCGTCCTGCCCGAGTACGGGAACCTGGGCGACCTGGTGGAGCTGGTGGAGGAGGCCCACAAGGGGGGGATGCGGGTCATCGCCGACCTGGTCATCAATCACACCAGCGACCAGCACCCCTGGTTCCTGGAATCCCGGCAGGACCGCACCAACCCCAAGGCCGACTGGTACGTGTGGAACGACGACGACCAGCGCTTTGCCGACGCCCGCATCATCTTCGTCGACACCGAGCGCTCCAACTGGTCGTGGGACCCCGTCCGCCAGCAGTACTTCTGGCACCGCTTCTTCAGCCACCAGCCCGACCTCAACTACGACAACCCCGAGGTCCAGCAGGCGATCCTCGACGTGGTGCGGTTCTGGCTCGACCTGGGCCTCGACGGCTTCCGGCTCGACGCCGTCCCCTACCTGTTCGAGCGGGACGGCACCAACGGCGAGAACCTGCCCGAGACCCACGACTACCTCAAGCGCTTACGCAAGGAGGTGGAGTCGACCCACCCCAACACGGTGCTGCTGGCCGAGGCCAACCAGTGGCCGAGCGACGTGGTCGACTACTTCGGCGACGGCGACGAGTGCCACATGGCCTTCCACTTCCCGCTGATGCCCAGGATGTTCATGGCCGTGCGGCGGGAGCAGCGCTACCCGATCACCGAGATCCTGGCCCAGACGCCCGGCATCCCCGACGGGGCCCAGTGGGGGATCTTCCTGCGCAACCACGACGAGCTGACCCTGGAGATGGTCACCGACGAGGAGCGCGACTACATGTACACGGAGTACGCCAAGGACCCCCGGATGAAGCGCAACATCGGCATCGGCCGGCGCTTCGCCACCCTCATCGACAACGACCGCCGGGTGTCGGAGCTGCTCCACGGGCTGCTGTTCAGCCTGCCCGGCAGTCCCATCCTCTACTACGGCGACGAGATCGGGATGGGCGACAACATCTACCTGGGCGACCGCGACGGCGTGCGCACCCCGATGCAGTGGACCCCCGATCGCAACGCCGGGTTCAGCAAGGCCGACTTCGCCCAGCTCTACCTTCCGCCCCTGATGGACCCGGTGTACGGCTACCAGGCGGTGAACGTGGAGGCCGGGCTGCGGGACCCGGGGTCGTTCCTGCACTGGCTCCAGCGCACGCTCAAGGTCCGCAAGCAGCACAGCGACGTCTTCGGGGTAGGAGCGTTCGAGGTGCTGTCGGCCGAGAACCCCTCCGTCCTCGCCTTCATCCGCCAGTTGGGAGGCGAGACCATCCTCTGCGTGAACAACCTCAGCCGTTTCGCCCAGCCGGTGGAGCTCCAGCTCGGCCGCTTCGTGGGCAAGACGCCCATCGAGCTGAACGGCCGGGTCCCGTTCCCCAAGGTGGGTGAGCTGCCGTACCTGCTGACGCTCGGCGGGCACGGCTTCTACTGGTTCGAGCTGGTCGACCAGTGAGCCGGCCCGTGCCGTCGATCTCGGTCGACGACCTCCGCCGGCACATGCCCCGGCAGCGCTGGTACGCCGGCGTCGAGGAGCCGTCGTCGGTCGAGGTCGTCCACGCCGAGGTGCTCCGCGACGACTGGCCCCTGCTGGTCCGTCTCCTGGTGGACGCCGACGGGCACTGCTACCAGGTGCTCCTCGGTTTGCGCCACCACTGGGACCAGCTCGACTTCCTGCGGGGCCACGACGACGCCACCGTCGGCCCGGTCGAGGTCGACGGCGAGGGGGCCATCGCCTACGACGCCGTCTTCGACCCGGACCTCGCCCTCCACCTGTTCTGGCGGGTCACCGGCGGCGACGAGAGCGCGGAGCGGGTGCGGCCCATCGGCGTCGAGCAGTCGAACTCGTCGCTGGTCTACGACGAGCGCCTCATCCTCAAGCTGTTCCGCCGGCTGTTGCCCGGTCCCAACCCCGAGGTCGAGGTCACCTCGGGCCTCAGCCGGGTCGGGTTCCCGTGGGTGGCGGAAGCGCTGGCCACCGAGTCGACAGTCACCGAGGGGGGCGTCGAGGGGAGCCCTGCCGAGGAGGGCGTCGGCTACGACCTGGCCCTCCTCCAGCCCTTCCTGGCCGGTGGCGTCGACGGGTGGGCCCTGGCCCTCACCTCGCTGCGCGACCTCTTCGGGGTGCACGACACCCAGTCGATGCCGGTCATCGTGGCCGGGGCCCCGCCGCCGCCGGCCGACCCGGCCGAGGCCGGCGGCGACTTCTCGGCCGAGGCCCACCGGCTGGGGGAGACCACGGCCGCCCTGCACATCGCCCTGGCCGAGGCCTTCGGACGCGAGGAGGGGAACGCGGCGGCGTGGGCCGACGACATCGAGCGCCAGGCCCGGCGGGCCCTGGAGGACGTGATCTCCGCCCTCGCCATCGTCGACGACCTGCGCCGGGCCGAACCGGGGCCGGCCATCCGCACCCACGGCGACTACCACCTCGGACAGGTCATGCGCACCGACGCCGGCTGGTACGTCCTCGACTTCGAGGGCGAGCCCGACCGCCCGCTGGAGGAGCGCCAACGGCCCACATCGCCCCTGCGAGACGTGGCTGGGATGCTGCGGTCGCTGCACTACGCGTCGGCGGTGGCGCTGGCCGAGCGCGACGGCCCCGAGTTCGAGCAGCCGGCGGCGGCGTGGGAGGCCCGCAACCGCCAGGCCTTCCTCGACGGCTACCTGCCGGCCGCCACCAAGGGCGGCATCCTGCCCGCCGACCAGGCCTCGGTCGACGCCGTGCTGGCCGCCTTCGAGCTGGAGAAGGCCGTCTACGAGCTGGCCTACGAGCGGGCCCACCGCCCCGACTGGGTCCACATCCCCCAAGCCGCCATCAGCCGGCTGAGAGCAGGACTGCGATGAGTGAACGCCCCCGTCCGAAGAAGCCGTCCGCCATCCCGGTGCCCCCGGTGCCCCCGGTGCCCCCGGTGTCGACCAAGGCCGCCTCCTCGAAGGCGCCTGCGGTGCCGGCGGCGAACGAGGTGGCGGTGGCGGCAGCGGCCGGCCCGGGCTCGGGGCAGCAGGAGTCCGAGCACCTGGCCGGCGAGGTGAGGGCCCTCGTCGACGGACGCCACACCAACCCCCACCAGTTCCTCGGCCTCCACGGCGACGTGATCCGGGCCTGGCGGCCCGACGCCAAGGCGGTGCAGGTGGTCATGGCCGACGGCCGGCGGGCGCCGATGCACCAGGTCGACGAGGCCGGGCTCTTCGAGGCCACCGTCCCGGGCGCGGAGAAGGTCGGCGCCTACCAGCTCGAGGTCACCTACGAGTCGGGCACGTTCGTCGTCGACGACCCCTACCGGTTCTGGCCCACGCTGGGCGACCTCGACCTCTACCTGTTCGGCGAGGGCCGCCACGAGACCCTGTGGCGGGTGATGGGAGCCCACGTGCGGGAGCACCAGGGAGTGCCGGGCGTGTCGTTCGCGGTGTGGGCGCCGTCGGCCCAGGCGGTGCGGGTGGTGGGCGACTTCAACGGCTGGAACGGCCGGGCCCACCCCATGCGGATGATCGGGGGTTCGGGGGTGTGGGAGCTGTTCCTCCCCGGCATCGAGGCCGGCCACCGCTACAAGTACGAGCTGCGGGGGGCCGACGGGGCGCTGTTCCTCAAGACCGACCCCTTCGCCTTCGCCACCGAGGTGCCGCCCAGCACCGCCGCCGTCATCGCCGCCGAGGGCACCCATGCGTGGGGCGACCAGGAGTGGATGGAGCGCCGGGCGGCCACCGACGCCATGGCCCGCCCGATGTCGGTCTACGAGCTCCACCTGGCCTCGTGGCGGCGGGTGCCGGAGGAGGGGAACCGGTCGCTCACCTACCGGGAGATGGCCGAGTGGCTGCCCGACTACCTGGTCGACATGGGCTTCACCCACGTCGAGCTGATGCCCGTGGCCGAGCACCCCTTCTCGGGGTCGTGGGGCTACCAGGTCAGCTGCTACTACGCGCCCACCGCCCGCTTCGGCTCGCCCGACGACTTCCGCTTCCTGGTCGACGCCCTCCACGCCCGCGACATCGGCGTGATCGTCGACTGGGTGCCGGCCCACTTCCCCAAGGACGCCTTCGCCCTGGCCCGGTTCGACGGCACCGCCCTCTACGAGCACGCCGACCCCCGCCAGGGCGAGCACCCCGACTGGGGGACGCTGGTGTTCAACTTCGGGCGCCACGAGGTGTCCAACTTCCTGCTGGCCAACGCCCTGTTCTGGATGGAGGAGTTCCACATCGACGGCCTGCGGGTCGACGCGGTGGCGTCGATGCTCTACCTCGACTACTCCCGCAAGGAGGGCGAGTGGCTGCCCAACCAGTTCGGCGGGCGGGAGAACCTGGAGACGGTCGACTTCCTGCGGCGGATGAACGAGCTGGTCTACGAGCACCATCCGGGGGCGATGACCATCGCCGAGGAGTCCACCGCCTGGCCGGCGGTGTCGAGGCCGACCTACCTCGGCGGCCTGGGCTTCGGCTTCAAGTGGAACATGGGCTGGATGCACGACACCCTCGAGTACTTCTCCAAGCCGCCCGTCTACCGCCGCTTCCACCACCACCACCTCACCTTCGGGCTGCTGTACGCGTTCAGCGAGAACTTCGTGCTGCCCCTGTCGCACGACGAGGTGGTGCACGGCAAGGGCTCCCTGCTCGACAAGATGCCGGGCGAGGGGGCGGAGCGGTTCGCCCAGCTGCGGGCGCTCTACGCCTGGATGTGGGCCCATCCGGGCAAGCAGCTCCTCTTCATGGGGTGCGAGATCGCCCAGGGCCGGGAGTGGGCCCACGAGGGCAGCGTGGAGTGGGACCTGCTCCAGTGGCCGGAGCACGCCGGGGTGCAGCACCTCGTCCGCCGCCTGAACCACGTGGCTGCCGACGAGCCGGCCCTGTACGAGGTCGACTTCGACCCGTCCGGGTTCCGGTGGATCGACGCCAACGACGGCGACCAGAACGTGATCTCCTTCGCCCGCTTCTCGGCTGACGGGTCGCGGGCGCTCATGTGCGTCGCCAACCTGTCCGGGTCCGACCGGCCCGGGTACCGCTTCGGGGCGCCCCGGACGGGCTGGTGGCGCACGGTCCTCGACACCCAGTCCCCCGAGTTCTCGGGCTGGGGACCGGGCCACCGCGACCACTACCACGCCGACGAGATCCCCTGGCACGGCCTCGACCAGTCGCTCGCCCTCGACCTGCCCGCCCTCACCGTCCTCTGGCTGGTGCCCGCCGACCAGTGACGGGCGCAGCCGGGGAGACGGTCGCCGGGCTACGCCTTGGAGACCTTGTCGGCCACGACCTTGCCGCCGGCCGTGACCTGGAAGGCGTAGGCCTCCTTCAGGTCGTCGTTGCCGCTGTAGGTGTAGACGAGCATGCGCTCGCCGTCGGTGCGGACCTTGACGATGCCGAAGGCGGCCCGGCTGAAGGCGTAGAACGGGCGGGTGGTCTTGGTCGCCTGGGGGTGCTCGAACGAGGGGTCGGGTCGCACCCGGCCCTCGAAGTGGAAGAAGGCGGCCAGCTCGGTGACCAGCACCAACGGCTCGTCGACGTCGGCGCGCGAGTGGCGGCCCAGCGCACCCATGAGGGTCGCCCGGGGGTGGATGTAATCCTTGCCCTCCGTGTCGTCGCCCGCCGACACCACCGACACAACGGGGGCGACGGCGGCGAAGAAGCCGCCGAAGTAGTCGGCCGAGCCGTGGTGGGGAACCTTGAGGACCTCGGACTGGAGGTCGACGCCACCGGTCTCGGCCTCGGCCACCAGGGCGTGCTCGGCCTCCTCGTTGAGATCGCCGGCGAGCAGGAAGCGGACGTTCTTGTAGACGACGCGCAGGATGACCGAGTGGCCGTTGATGGTGTGGGACGCGGAGAGCGACTTCGACGGCTTGGCCCCCGGGTCCCGCCCGATCCGGTCTGTCGGCGTGACCAGGAAGGGCAGGCCGGATTGTTTGCCGACGCGGGTGTCGACGCTGGTGCGCAGCGGGCCCAGCACCTCCACCTCCACGCCGTCCTCGGCGAGGAAATCGAAGGCGTCGTGGTCGCCCGAGGCCAGGGCCCGCATCTCCACGTCGCCCCTCGCGGTGTAGCCGTCGAGGGCCCGCCGCCAGGCCTGGAACGGGCGGTTCATCTGGTCGAGGGGCACCGTCCGCAGGTCGTTCTCGAGCCCCACGATGACCGTCCGGCCGTCCGGTCCGGGCACCGTGTGCCCCAGCAGCTCGCGATCGGGCACCGACCTGTTGGCCGGGGTCTTCGGCGGACGCTTCACCAGCCCGTTGTGGAAGACCCGGCGGGGCTGGATGACCAGGCGGGCCGAGCCCTCCAGCTCCTCCGAGCGGTGGATCTGGGTGAGGCCGCTGAAGTGATCGGCGTCGCCGTGGGTCACGACGATGCAGTCGATCTCCTTCGGGGACTCCTCGGAGGTACCCGCGAACCGGACGGCCAGGTAGCGGGCGAACATCTGGTTGTCGCCCCCGTCGACCAGCACGACCTGGCCGGACGGAGACTCCAGCACGGTGGCGTCGCCCTGTTGGACATCGACGAAGTCGACCTTCAGGATCCGGGCCGAGACCGCGTCCTCGACGACCAGGCCCGCGGGGCCGGCACCTTTCCTGCGCTTGTTGATGTAGGCCAGCCTCTCCTTCGGATCGAGAGGCTCGCCCGCCCCCCGCCTCGAGTACGGGTGGCGGACGACGATCCGGTCCGCAGGCGTGTCGTCGACGACGATCACCCGGTCGCCCCACGCCAGGGTGGTGATCCACCGGTTGTCGGCGGTGGCGTAGACGTTGGCCAGATCGATCTTGAGCCGGCAGGCCTCCAGCGTGGACCCCCTTCGCCCCGTCGTCCGCTACACGTTTGTCTCGCCGATCCGGCGATCCGGCGATCGTTCGGAACCTACCAGCGCGGGCGCCGCCGGCCGCGGCGCGGGTCAGCAGCCGGTGGCGGCGGCGAGGGTGCGGCAGGCCTGCGCCATGCGGGCGGGAGACAACGTCGTCACCAGCCGCCGGAACGAGTGGCGGGCAATGGTGTGCAGGTTGTCGAAGTTGACCACGCAGTCGGTGGGTACTCCGTCGGCTTCCTTTGTGAGGTCGAGCTCGGAGACCAAACCCCGCCGGGTGCGGGTGAGGGCGGCGACCACCACCGAGCCGATCCGGTCGGCGACCGGGTCCCGGGTGAGCACCAACACCGGTCGATCGCCGCCGGGGGTTGTCGCAAACCAGACCTCACCCCGTTGCATGGTCCTCCGGGGCGTCGGCCCAGTCGGACCAGTCCTCGGCGGGGCCCCAGTCGGCGATCTGCGACAGGGCCCGCTCGCCCTCGTCCAGTGGCTGCTCCACCCAGGTGCTGGGCGTCGGTCTCGTTGGCCAGGCGGAGGAGGTGGCGGCGGAGGGCCTCCCGCAGTAGCTGGGAACGGTCGACACCGAGTCGCTCGGCCCACATCTGGGCCTGCCGGGCGTCCTCCTCGTCGACGCGGAAGCTGAGCATCGTCATACACACATGATATGTCGTATGACGGCCCAGCCGCCGTCGTCGCAGCCGCCGTCCGCCGACCGACGGCGGCCACGTAGCCTGGCGCGGTGGCGGACCGGCCGGAGTGGGCACCGATGGAGCCGCCGGGCGCCGGTGGCGACGGCGGCACTGCCGGCGGCGGTTGGCCGGGGTGGGATCCCGCCGCGGGAGCAACGCCACCGCATCCGCCGCCCGGTTCCGGTCCGCCGGGGTATCCCCCGCCGCCCGGATACGGGGCCGGCTACGGCTACGGGTACCCGCCCCAGCCCAAGGGAGGCAGCGCCCGGACCGGCCCCCTGCCCCTGCACCCGATGACGCTCGCCGACATCCTCGACGGGGCGTTCAACCTGTTCAAGGCCGAGGCCCGCACCATCGTGTTGGTCACGGCCGCCTTCGTCGTCCCCGTGCAGCTGGTGGCCGCCTTCCTCCAGCGCGGCTACCTGGGCGGGTCCGGGTTCATCGACTTCATCACCGACCCGTCGACCGCCGAGTCGGCCCTCGACTCGGGGAGCACCGGCCAGGGCTGGGCCACCCTCGTGGGACTGGCGGCCACCGTGCTGATCATGCCGTTCGTTGCCGGAGCCGTGAGCCGGATCGTGTCGGCGGCCTACCTGGGTGAGCGGATGACCGCCGGCCAGGCCCTGCGGGCGGTGCGGTCGAAGTGGTGGGCGTTCATCGTGGCCTGGATCCTCGTCCACCTGCTGGAGGGGATCGGGTTCCTGCTGTGCGTCCTGCCCGGCCTCCTGGTGATGGCCCTCTCCGTGGCCGTGGCGCCGGCCATCGCGGTCGAGGGGCTGGGTCCGCTGCAAGCCATGCGGCGGTCGTTCCGGCTGGTCAAGCCCCGCCTCTGGCCGGTGCTCGGGATCGTCCTGCTGTCGGGCCTGATGGCCAGCTTCGTGGGCTCGGCGCTGAGCACCGTCCCGACGATGATGGCCTTCGTGGTGGGGCTGCGGTGGGGCTGGATCCTGCTGGCCGCGGGGAGCATCCTGAGCGGGTTGGTGTCCACGCCCCTGGTGGCCATCATCGCCACCCTCGTGTACTACGACGGCCGTATCCGCCAGGAGGGCCTCGACTTGCAGATCATGGCCGCCGACCTCGCCCGCGGTGACGGTCGCCGCTAGCGGGGCGGCGGGAGCGATCGGGGTTGCGGCCGGGCTGGCGACCCGGGCCGCCGCCGGCACCGCCGACCTGCGCCCGCCCCAACGGACGCCCGACGAGCTGCGCGACGCCGTCCGGGAGGTGCTGGCCCGGGAGGAGTTCCAGCGCCCGGGGCCGGGGCTCCTCCAACGGCTGCGGCAGGCAGCGGTCGACGCCCTCGAGCGGGCCCTGGGAGCGCTGCTCGACGGTGGGCGGGGCACGGTGATCGCCTGGACGATCCTGGCGGTGGCGATCCTGGCCATCGGGTTCGTCGCCGTCCGCTTCTCCCGGGGCGTGACCCGGGACCCGGGCCGAGCGGTGCCGTCGGTGGCTGTCGGCCGCCGGGGGGCTGCCCAATGGCGGGCCGAGGCCGAGGCGGCCGAGCGGGCCGGGCAGTGGCGGCTGGCCCTGCGGTGCCGCTACCGGGCGCTGGTGGCCGAGCTGGCCGATCGGGGGCTGGTGGAGGAGGTGGCGGGTCGCACCGCCGGCGAGTACCGGGCCGAGGTGGCGGGCGCGGCGCCGTCGGTGGCCGGCCTCTTCGCCGGCGCCACCGAGCTCTTCGAACGGGCCTGGTACGGCGACTGGCCGACGGGGCAGGAGGAGGCGGCCCACTTCCGGGGCCTGGCCGACGAGGTGCTGGCGGGGGTGGGCCGGTGATCACCCGCGACCGGGTGCGGTCGTGGTGGCCGTGGGTGGCGGTAGTGGCGGCCATGCTGCTGGTGGGCGTGGTGGGCGGCGCCCCGCCCGACGAGGGGCCGCGCCTCGACCCGTCGTCGACCGGGCCCACCGGCACCAAGGCCCTGGTCGACACCCTCCGCCTCCTGGGGGCCGAGGTGTCGGTGCAGTCGGAGCCGCCCGGCCCCTCGACCACCACCGCCCTCCTCCTGGTCGACGGCCTCGACGACGCCATCCGCGGCGACATCGCCAAGTGGGTCGAGGACGGCGGCACCCTGGTGGTCACCGACGTGTCGTCGCCCCTGAGCCCGGTGGTCCCCGTCGACACCGCCGAGGTGCTGTTCCTCGAACCCGAGCTGCGGCGGGGCTGCGACGTCCCCGCCCTCCGCCGGGTGGAGCGGGTCGACGTCCCCGGCGCCGTCCTGCAGGAGGTGCCCGACGGCGCCACCGGCTGTTTCTCGAGCGGCGGCGAGGGGGCCTGGCTGGTGGTCGTCCCCGCCGGCGAGGGCACCGTCGTGGCCATCGGGGGGGCGGGCTTCCTCACCAACGGCGGCCTCGACGACGCCGACAACGGCTTGCTGGCGACGACCCTGCTGGCTCCCACCCGCTCGGAACGGGTGGTGGTCCTCCGGCCGCCGGCGCCGGGGGAGGGCGACAAGGGCCTACTCGACCTCGTCGACCGCCGGGTGGAGCTGGGGGTGGTGCAGCTGGCGGTCGCCTTCGGGGTGCTGGTGATGTGGCGGTCCCGCCGCCTCGGGCGGCCCGTGCTCGAGCCCCAGCCGGTGCAGCTGGCGGGGTCGGAGCTGGTGGTGGCGGTGGGGGAGCTGCTGCAAAGGGCCAAGGGCCGGGAGCAGGCGGCCTCGGTGCTGCGCGACGACCTGCGCCGATGGCTGGCCGAGCGGCTGGGGCTGCCCCCGGCCACGCCGGCCGAGGTGGTGGCCGAGGCGGTGGCCGCCTCCGCCTCGTCGGGGGACGCCACCGCCGAGGAGGTCCTGGCCGTGCTGGCGGGGGGACGGCCGGCGAACGAGGATGGCCTGGTGGCGCTGGCTCACTCGGTGGAGTCCATCCGCCGCCGGGTGGGCGGTCAGACGAGCCCGACGAGAGGTGCCCCGACGAGTGCTGGAGGACCCGTTGCCTGACGACCCCCGAGCAGCCGTGCTTCGCATCCGGGAGGAGGTGGCCAAGGTCGTCGTGGGCCAGGACGCGGTCCTCACCGGCCTCGTGGTCGCCCTGCTGGTGCGGGGCCACGTCCTGCTCGAAGGCGTGCCCGGCGTGGCCAAGACCCTCCTGGTGAAGGTGCTGGCCGCGTCCCTCGACCTCGACTTCAAGCGGGTGCAGTTCACGCCCGACCTCATGCCGTCCGACGTGACCGGCCAGGTGATCCTCGAGGGCCGGGACTTCCGGTTCCGGCCGGGACCGGTGTTCACCAACCTGATGCTGGCCGACGAGATCAACCGCACCCCGCCCAAGACCCAGTCCGCCCTGCTGGAGGCCATGGAGGAGCGCCAGGTGACCGTCGGCGGCGAAACTCGGGCCCTGCCCGACCCGTTCGTGGTCGTGGCTACCCAGAACCCGGTGGAGTACGAGGGCACGTATCCCCTGCCCGAGGCCCAGCTCGACCGGTTCATGCTGAAGCTGGCCGTCCCCTACCCGACGGCGGAGCAGGAGCAGGCGGTGGTCGCCCGCCACCACCAGGGCATGAACCCCCACGACCTGGCCACCCTGGGCATCACGCCGGTGGCGGGGGTCGCCGACCTGGCCGCGGCCCGGGCGGCCGTGGGCCGGGTGGCGGTGGAGGACAAGGTGCAGGCCTACATCGTCGCCATCGTGCGGGCGACGCGGGAGTCGCCCTCGCTGGTCCTGGGGGCGTCGCCCCGGGGCGCGGTCATGCTGCTGGCCGCGGCCAAGGCGTGGGCGTTCCTGGCGGGGAAGCCGTTCGTCACCCCCGACGAGGTCAAGTCGGTGGCCAAGCCCGCCCTCCGCCATCGCATCGCCCTCCGCCCCGAGGTCGAGCTGGAGGGCGTCACCGCCGACGGCGTCCTCGACGGCGTCCTGGCCGCGGTCCCCGTCCCCCGGTGAGTGGGTGCTGCCCCACCCCGGCGGCGAACTGGTGACACCCAACGTCCTCTATCAGAGGGCCGCATCTCGTCACCAGTTGCGGGCGGCGGGCGGCGTGATGCCCGTCCCCACGGCTCGGTTGGTGGTCGTGGCGGCGCTGGCGTCGCTGGCGGTCGTGGCTTCGCCGTGGCCGGCGGCCGTCCTCTGGATTGTCGACCTGGGCCTCCTGGCGGCGGCGACCGTCGACTGGGCCCGGGCCCCGCGTCCGTCAACGATCCCAGTGGAGCGAGACCTGCCCGGCGTCGTCCCCCTCGGCGGTGAGGCCGAGGTCGTGTGGACGGTCCGCAACCCCGTCCGCCGCCCGCTGCGGCTCACGCTCGCCGACGAGCTGGCCCCGTCCCTGGCGGCGACGTCCCGGCGGGCGCGGATGGTCGTGCCGCCCGGCGGACGGGCCACCGCCCGCACCTCGATCCGCCCCCGGCGGCGGGGCCGGTTCAACCCCGCCGAGATCGTGGTCCGGGTCGAGGGGCCGTGGCGGCTGGCCGCCCGCCAGGGCCGCCTCCAGGTACCGGGCACGCTGCGGGTCTACCCGCCGTTCCGCTCGCGGGAGGAGGCCGAGCTGCGCATCGACCGGGCCCGCATCCTCGAGATCGGCCTCCGGTCGGCGCCCGGGCGGGGGGGTGGCACCGAGTTCGACCAGCTCCGGGAGTACACGGTCGACGACGAGTTCCGCCGCGTCGACTGGGCCGCCACCGCCCGGATCGGCCGCCCGATCGTGCGCACCTACCGGGCCGAGCGCAACCAGACCGTCCTCCTCCTGCTCGACGGGGGGCGGATGATGGCGGGCCGGGTGGCCGGCTTCCCCCGCCTCGACCACGCCATGGACGCGGTGATGATGCTCACCGCCGTCGCCTCCCGCCTGGGCGACAAGGTTGGGCTCGTCGCGTTCGACCAGGTGGTGCGGGCGGTCGTGCCCCCGCGGGCCGGCCGTGACCAGCTCGGACGGGTCACCGAGGCCATGTACGCCCTCGAGCCCCAGCTGGTGGAGAGCGACTACCGGGGCGCGTTCGCGTCGACCCTCGGGCGCTTCCGCCGCCGGTCGCTACTCGTCCTCTTCACCGAGCTGGCCGAGCAGGCGGTGACCGAGACGGTGCTGCCGGCGCTGCCCCTCCTCAGCCGCCACCACCTGGTGATCGTGGCCAGCGTGGCCGACCCCGACCTGGCCGGGTGGGCGACGGCGGTGCCGTCCGACGCCTCCGCGACCTACCGCAAGGCGGCGGCGGTGGCCGCCCGCTCCGACCGGGCCCGCACCGTCGCCCGGCTCCGAGGACTGGGGGCGACCGTCGTCGATGCCGAGCCCGGTCGGCTGGCGCCCCTCCTGGCCGACGCCTACCTCAAGGTGAAGGCGACAGGGAGGCTGTAGGCCGCGCGACGGGGTCGGCGACGAGATCGGCGGCGCCGGACGCGTAGGCCGACCGTCCCAGCACCAGGAAGTAGACGAGGAAGCCGACCTCGGCGGTGATGCCGATGGCCAGGCGCAGGACGGTGGGCAGGCCCGAGCCGGTGACGAAGCCCTCGATGGCGCCGGCCACGCCGAAGACGACGACCAGGCCGAGGACTATCGACATGGCCCGCCGCCCCTCCTCGACCAGGGCCGCACCCCGGGGGCGGTCGCCCGGGTCGATGAGGGTCCAGCCCAGGCGGAGCCCGGCCGCCCCGGCGACGCACACCGCGGTCAGCTCGAGCAGGCCGTGGGGCAGGATGAGGCCCCAGAACTTGGGCGCCGCCCCCACCGCGTGGAAGAGCCCCGCGGCGATGCCCAGGTTGGCCCCGTTGAAGGCCAGGATCAGGGCCGTGAGCAGGCAGAACGCGATCCCGCCGGCGAACGCCAGCACCGCCACCCGCACGTTGTTGGTGAACACCTCCGAGGCGAACGCGGCCGCCGGGGCCGACGAGTAGTAGTCCTCGAAGTCCTCCTGCACGTACTGCTCCCGCACGGCGTCGGGCCCGGTGGCCTCCAGCGCGGTGGGCGAGTTGGCGATCCAGATCCCGAAAGCGAGGGCAGGGACGAACAGCAGGACGGCGCTCACTGCCACGAAATGGCGGACGTGCCACAGGGCGGCGGGGAACGTGACGGCGAAGAAGCGCCCGAGGGCCCGCAGCGTGCGGGACCGGGTGCCGTAGACCACGGCGCCCGAGCGGGCCACCCGGGCGGTGAGGGAGGCGGTGAGGGCGGGGTCGCGGTAGAAGGTGCGGGCGTAGGACAGGTGGGTGGACACCCGCAGGTAGAGCCGCACCAACTCCTCGAGCTCGGCGGCGGACAGCCGGCCCACGCCCCGGCCGGCCCGGGTCGTGAGCTGGTCGAGCCGGGCCCAGACGGGCTGGTTGGTGCGAATGTAGGAGTCGACGTCCAGCGCTCTGTCCCCCTTCTCTGGGTACCGTACGTCGTGATGGGAACGCCGGCGGTGGTCACCCCTGAGGCGGTGCCGCTCGATCTGCAGCCAGCCGGGATCGGCTCCCGCTTCGTCGCCCTGCTCATCGACTGGTCGGTGCAGGCCCTGCTGCTCTTCGCCCTCCTCCTGCTGGGCATCGGGCTGTCCCTGGGCGACGTGGGCGGGGTGGGGATCGCCCTGTTCTTCCTGCTGACGTTCGGCGTGATCTTCGGCTACCCGATCGTCATGGAGACCCTGTGGCGGGGACGGACCCTGGGCAAGGCGGCCATGGGCCTGCGGGTGGTGACCACCGAGGGGGGGCCGGTGCGCCTCCGCCACGCCGCCATCCGGGCCGCCCTGGGACTGGTCGACTTCATGCTGACATCAGGGGCGGCGGCGGTCATCTCCGTGCTGGCCACCCGCAACAACCAGCGGCTGGGGGACTTGGTGGCGGGGACGCTGGTGTTGCGGGAGCGCACCGGCCTCCCGCCGCCCCAGGCGGCCGAGTTCCGGGTGCCGCCGGGGTTGGAGTGGTACGCCACCAGCCTTGACGTGAGCCGGATGACCGCCGACGACTATCGGGCGGTGCGGGCGTTCCTCCTGCGGGCGCCGACGCTCGACTACCGGGTCCGCTACCAACTGGCCATCGGGCTGGCCGACCCCCTGGCCGAGCGGGTCCGGCCCCTGCCCCCGGCCGGGATCCATCCCGCCTGGTACCTCATCTGCGTGGCCGCGGTCTACCAGCAACGAACCGCCCCCCGTGCTCAGTCTCCCTGGCAGCCGGCGCCCTCGCCCCCCGAGCCGCCGGCACCGTCACCGGCGCCGTCGCCCTGGTCCGCCCCGGCTCAGGCACCCCCACCGCCGGCCCCTGTCGACCCGCCCGCGGCCCCGCCGCCCCCGGTCGACCCGGCCCCGGCCCCGCCGCCCCCGGCCCCGCCGCCCCCGGCCGACCCGCCCCCGGCCCCGCCGCCCCCGGCCCCGCCGCCCCCAGCCCCGCCGCCTTCGGCCCAGCCGCCTTCGGCCCAGCCGCCTTCGGCCCCGCCCCCGGACGGCGATGGGTCCGGCGACGGAGGGTTCGCACCGCTCGGCTGAGGACTCGAGCGGATCCCACACTGGCGGCCTCTCGGTGGAGCAAGATTGGGGTGCCCGCGACCGGAAGGAGCAGCCGTGCCCACGCCGCCCGAGGGGCCCTCGCCGGTCGGGTTCGAACGGGACCTCCTCGACGTGCGGACCCGTGCCGAGCAGGAGGCGTCGCGGCTGCTCACCCAGGCGGCCTGGGACGCGGACGAGATCCGAGCCCAGGCGGCCCGGGACGCCGACGAGATCCGGGGCCAGGCGGCCCGAGCGCTGGACGGGACGCCGGCCCGGTCAGCCGGGGAACCGGACGAGATGCGGGCCCGGGCGGAGTGGGACGCGTCCCAGCTACGGGCGGAGATCGCCCGCGAAGCGGCCACCACCCGGGCCGAGATCGCCACCGAGCTGGAGGCGGTTCGGGCCGAGATCGTCCAGGAGGAGGCCGACCTGTGGCGGCGGGCGGCGCAGGAGCGCGACCGGTTGCTGGCCGAGGGCGCGGCGGGCGCGGCCGCCCGGCTGGCGGAGGCAGAGCAAGAGGCGGAACGGATCCGCCTCGCGGCGATGGCGGCAGCCGACACCATCCGATCCGATGCCGCCGAGCGAGCGGTGAGGCTCCTCGAGAGCATCAGCCGCCAGGCTGCACCCGGCCCGGGGGACCGGGTGGAGACCCGGGCTGACGCCGGCCACGAGTCGACCCCCAGCGACCTCCCTACCACTGAGAGGCTCGACCAAGGACCCTCGGGTATCGGCGCGCTCGATCGCTGAGGGGAAGCCGCCCGCCGATCCACTCGGGCGTGCGTAGCCTCGGGGTCATGCCGGTCTACCTCGACAACGCGGCCACCACGCCGATGCGGGCGGAGGCGGTGGAGGCCATGCTCCCGTTCCTCCGCGACCGGTTCGGCAACCCGTCGGGGTCGCACTCGATGGCGCGGGAGGCCCGCAAGGCGCTCGACGAGGCCCGTGATGTGGTCGCCAGCTGCCTGGGCGCGGAGCCGGGGGAGGTGGTGTTCACCGGCGGGGGCACGGAGGCCGACAACCTGGCCGTGGCCGGCGTCCACCGCCTCCGCCCGGGACCGGTGGTGTGCTCGGCGGTGGAGCACCACGCCGTCCTCCACGCGTGCGACGCGCTCGACGGCCGGCGGGCACCGGTCACCGCCGACGGCGTGGTCGACCTCGACCGGTTGGCCGAACTGCTGCGTCCGGAGGTGACCCTCGTCTCGGTGATGCTGGTCAACAACGAGGTGGGCACCGTCCAGCCCCTGGTCGAGGTGGCCGACGTAGTCCGCCGCCTGGCCCCCGGCGCCGCCTTGCATACCGACGCGGTGGCCGCCTTCCCGTGGCTCGACGTGGCCACCCTCGCCCGCCCGGCCGACCTGGTGGCGGTCAGCGCCCACAAGTTCGGCGGACCGAAGGGTGTCGGGGCCCTCGTCGTGCGCCGCGGCGCGACGGTCGCTCCCATCCTGCACGGCGGCGGCCAGGAGCGCGACCGGCGCAGCGGCACCCACAACGTGGCCGGCAATGTGGCCATGGCCGCCGCCATGCAGGCCGCAGTCGACGAGCGGGCCGACGTGGTGCGGCGGGTGGGCGTCCTCCGCGACCGCCTGGCCGACGGCCTGCTGGCAGCCGTCCCCGGCGCGGCCGAGACCGGGCGGCGGGAGGCGAAGGTCGCCGGCAACTGCCACGTCTCGTTCGAGGGCGTGGAGTCGGAGGCGCTCCTCATGCTCCTCGACGGCGCCGGGGTCTACGCCTCGGCCGGCTCGGCGTGCGCCAGCGGGGCAGTCGAGCCGTCCCACGTGCTGGCCGCCATGGGCGTCCCCCGGGAGCGGTCCCTCGGGTCGGTGCGGCTCACCCTCGGACGCGACACCACCGACGCCGACGTCGAGCTCGCCCTGGCCACCATCCCGGCGGCCGTGGCCCGCCTGAGGGAGGCCGGCGCATGAGGGTCCTGGCCGCCATGTCGGGTGGCGTGGACTCGTCGGTGGCCGCCGCCCTGCTGGTCGAGGACGGCCACGACGTCACCGGCGTCACCCTCCGGCTGTGGGCCGGGGCGGCCGTCGACGCCGGCTGCTGCTCGGAGGCGGAGATCGACGACGCCCGCCGGGTGGCCCACCAGCTCGGCATCGATCACGTGGCCTGGACCTTCACCGATGAGTTCGAAAACAGGGTGGTCGGCCCCTATGTGGCGGCCCACGCCGCGGGGCTCACCCCCAACCCGTGCATCGAGTGCAACCGCCACCTCAAGTTCGGACGCCTCCTGCGGCGGGCGACTGCCCTCGGGTTCGACGCGGTGGCGACCGGCCACCACGCCCGGATCGAAGCCGACGCCGGCCCGGACGGTGCTGCAGCCGGCGGCGGGTTCGCCCTGCGGCGGGGCGCCGACCCGGCCAAGGACCAGTCCTACGTGCTCTACGTCCTCGGTCAGGCCGAGCTGGCCCGCTGCCTCTTCCCCGTCGGCCGGCTCACCAAGGCCGAGGTGCGAGCCCACGCCTCGTCCCTCGGGCTGGTGACGGCAGGCAAGCCCGACAGCCAGGACGTCTGCTTCATCACCACCGCGGGCGGACGGGAGGCCTTTTTGTCCCCCCGCATCGCGTTGCACCCGGGCCGGGTGGTGGGGCTCGACGGCGCGCCGGTCGGGCAGGTGGACGCAGTCGAGCTGGTGACGGTGGGCCAGCGCAAGGGACTGGGGACGGGCGGCGGCGCCCGCCGGTACGCCATCTCGGTCGACGCGTCGACC
This sequence comes from uncultured Acidimicrobiia bacterium, assembly GCA_963765955.1. GTDB lineage: Bacteria > Actinomycetota > Acidimicrobiia > Acidimicrobiales > AC-14 > JAXDMK01. Next base: position 939,707 of record CAVXYA010000002.1, on the reverse strand, counting down.
GCGACGGTGGTGGCGGGCACGATGGCCGACCTCCAGAGCGACCGCGTCGAGCTCATCGACCTCACGTGGGTCAGCGGCCAGGCCCCGCCCGCCGGCGCCGCGGTCGAGGCCCAGTCGAGCGCCCACGGCCGACCGGTCGGAGCCACGTTCGACGGGCGGACGACGGTGGTGTTCGCCGAGGCCCAACGCCGCGTGGCCCCCGGCCAGAGCGTGGTCCTCTACCGGGGCGACCGGGTCCTCGGCGGCGGCATCGCCGCCTGAGCGCAGTTTCATGCGCTCGTCGCGCCCCGAAAATCGTCGCTGAGGGCAAGATCAGGGGCGCCACGCGGGCACGAAACGCGCAACCGGCGCGGCCGAGCTCGGTTTCATGCACCCGGAGCGTGTGACTTGGGCCCCAGCCGCCCGGATCACCACGCTACGGGTGATCCAAACCGGCCGGTAGGCGGCGGCTATCTCACCGGCAGTCGCCGGCGGCGGGCCTCGTCCAGCACCGCGCCGGGACGGGTGGGGGTGAAGAGGAAGTGGGTGGTGGTCTCCGCCCTCCCCTCCCGGTTGCCGGGCACGAGGACGGTGAACGAGGTCTCCTCCCGCAGCACCATCTCCAGGGCCAGACCGGGTGCCCGCTGGCTGAGGTCGAGAGTGCCGGACCGGGCGCCCGCCGGGCCCACCCGGGCCACGTTCGACCGCTGCAGCAGGACCGGGTCGAGCAGCGTGAGGGGGTCGTGCAGCACCATCCCCGCGGGCACGAACACCGCCCACCGCCGCGACAGGTTGTGCATCGACCGCACGAGGAGCCAGGCCGCGGGCAGCCCGACGACGGTGGCAATCCCCCCCGCCACCCACTGACGGGCAGCCAGCAGCAGCGGGCCAGCACCCACGCCCGCCGCCGTCAGCACCCACGCCGTCAGCAGGGGACCGGCGAGCAGCGGCCCCGGCGCCCGCAGCGGGTAGCGGCGCTCGTTGGGGTAGGCGGGACCGTTCACCCACGTGGCGCCGACCCCGGGCGTGTACGACCAGGCGGCGGTGACGAGGGCCCACACCACGGCGAGGGCCGAGGGCGAGTCGGCGGCCCCCGCGGCCAAGGTTGCGACCACGACCCCGGGCGCGACCAGGCGCAGGGCGGTGAGGCTCAAGGGATGGGGGACGAGGCTGGCGACCACGCCCACCGCCCATCCGACCCACAGCCCGAGCGACGCCACCGTCCGCACCGGGTCGCTGCCGGCATGGAGGGCGTCGGCCAGGGCGGGACCGGCGGTGAAGGGCAGGGCCACCCACAGTCCCCGGAGCAACCAGGGGACGAGTCGGTGAACAGGCGGAAGAGCCACGTGGCCGGAATCTACGCTGGCCCCATGTCCTCGCCCGACCAGCCGCTCGACCCTGGGGCCCGGGCGGCCGAGCTCCGGGGGCTGGTCGAGTACCACAACGAGCGCTACCACGCTCTCGACGACCCCGAGGTCTCCGACGCCGAGTACGACGCCCTCGTCCGCGAGCTCCGAGCCCTGGAGGCCGACCATCCCGAGCTGGCGACGGCCGACTCGCCGACGCAGAAGGTGGGGGCGGCGCCGTCCTCCCTGTTCACGCCCGTCCGCCACAAGGTGCCGATGATGTCGCTCGACAACGCCTTCGGCTTCGACGAGCTGGTGGCGTGGGGCAAGCGCATGGAGCGCTACATCTCGGGCGACGTCGACTACGTGTGCGAGCTGAAGATCGACGGCCTGGCCATGTCGGTCCTGTACGAGGACGGCCGCTACGTCCGGGGGGCGACGAGGGGCGACGGGGTGATGGGGGAGGACCTCACCGAGAACGTCCGCACCATCGCCGACGTCCCCGATCGCCTCAAAGCCCCTCCCGGCGGGGAGCTGCCCCGGCTGTTGGAGGTGCGGGGCGAGGTCTACATGCCCCTGTCGGCGTTCGAGGAGCTCAACCAGCGCCAGGGGGAGGCCGGGCTGCGGCTGTTCTCCAACCCGCGCAACTCGGGGGCCGGCTCGCTGCGCCAGAAGGACCCCCAGATCACAGCCAGCCGTGACCTGCGGTTCTTCAGCTACCAGGTCGGGGCGGTGGAGGGGGGGCCGACGTTCCGCCGTCACGCGGAGACGCTCGAGTTCCTCGACGCCATCGGGCTGCCGGTGAACCCAGAGATCAAGACGCTCGACGACCTGGCCGACGTCGACGCCTACTGCCGGCATTGGCTCGACCACCGACACGACCTCGACTACGAGATCGACGGGGCGGTGGTGAAGGTCGACGACCTGGCCCAGCGGGCCGAGCTGGGGTCGACGTCGAAGTCGCCTCGGTGGGCCATCGCCTACAAGTTCCCCCCCGAGGAGGCGACGACCACCCTCATCGACATCATGGTGTCGATCGGACGCACCGGGAAGGCCACCCCCTTCGCCCAGCTGGAGCCGGTACGGGTGAGCGGGTCCACCGTCCGCCTGGCCACCCTCCACAACCAGGACCAGGTGCGGGTCAAGGACGTCCGCCCGGGCGACACGGTGGTCGTGCGCAAGGCGGGCGACGTCATCCCCGAGGTGGTGGCGCCGGTGCTCTCGAAGCGTCCTCCGGGACTGCCCGAGTGGGAGTTCCCGACCGAGTGCCCCATATGCCACACGCCCCTCGTGCGGGAGCCGGGGGAGAGCGACACCTTCTGCACCAACGCCGACTGCCCCGGCCAGCGGGTGCAGCGCATCGCCCACTTCGCCTCCCGGGGGGCGATGGACATCGAGGGGCTGGGCGAGAAGCGGGTGGTGCAGCTCATCGACGCCGGCCTGGTGTCCGACGTGGGCGACATCTACGCCCTCACCTACGACAGGCTCATGACCCTCGAGGGCTTCGCCGACCTGTCGGCCCGCAACCTGCTCGGTGCCATCGAGGCGTCGAAGTCCCGCCCCCTGCCCAACCTGCTGGTCGCCCTCGGCATCCGCCACCTGGGAGGACGGGGGGCGGAGGTGCTGGCCGACGCCCTGGGAGACCTCGACCGCATCGTCGCCGCCCCCGAGGAGGACCTCGCGGTCACGGCGGGCGTGGGACCGGTCATCGCCCACAGCGTGGCCCGGTTCTTCGCCCTCGAACCCAACCTGGTCATCGTCGACAAGCTGCGGCGGGCGGGCGTGAACTTCACTGGCGGGCGTCCCGACACAGGCCTCCCGCAGACCCTGGCCGGGATGGCGGTCGTGGTCACCGGCACCCTGGCCGCCATGTCGCGGGAGGCGGCGGTCGAGGAGATCAAGGCCCGGGGGGGCGCGTCGCCGGGGAGCGTGTCCAAGAAGACCGCCTACCTGGTGGCGGGCACCGAGCCCGGCGCGGCCAAGCTGGCCAAGGCGGAGGCGTCGGGCGTGCCCGTCATCGACGAGGACGCCTTCCTCGCCCTCCTCCAGACCGGGCCGGTGTCGGAGGACGCCTCAGGGGACGACGACGAACCCGGCGACGTGCGTCGGGCGGACGACTGAGAAATGGCGGTGATCGAGGCTGGCGAGCTTGTCCTCCCCCAGACGTTCGAGAAGGGCGACGATGCTGGCGTCAACGACCCCCAGGCGCAGGTCGGCGTACCGGTCCTGAAGAGCACGACACCTCGTGAAGTCCGCTGCGGTCGGGTGTTCCACCCGGTAGACCCCGTCGACGACGTCGTCGAGCACGGCCAGCCAGGCGTCCGGGCCAAGGCGCTCATGGCACCAGTAGTCGACCTCCGCCAGCACGAGCGTGGGCACGACGAGATCCTCGGTCGCCTCGCTGAGCAGCTCGGCGCAGGCCTGATGGTCCGGGTCGGCTTGGTCGAGCGCGGCCAGCAGGGGCCCGGTGTCGACGACGAGCGCCATCAGGCGGAAGGATGGGCGATGGGCTCGGCCGCCACCTCCCGCGCCGACCGGCCGTCCGTCGACCGGGCGATGCCCAGCCGCGGCCGTCGGGTGCGGAGGGCGGCGGCCCTGTCGGCCACCGCTTCCGCCAGCACCGTCGTCAGCGACACGCCTCGCCGGATCGCCTCGGCTTCCAGCGTGGCCAGGTCGTCGGCGTTGGCTGCCACCGTCGTGCGGCGCACATCAGGCTTCATGCATCGTGAGGCTACCCAATGAGGCATTCCGTCGCACTGCGGGCGGTGAACGTGGGGATGCCCGCCTTCCTCGGGATGCACCGGGGACGGCCGATCCAGAGCGGCATCGCCAAGCGACCCGTGACCGCGACGGTGGAGTTGTGGCTGTCGGCCACCGGCCTCCAGGGCGACGGCCAGGCCGACCTCGTGGACCACGGCGGGCCGGACAAGGCCGTCTACGCCTACCCCTCCGAGCACCTGCCGGTGTGGGCCGCCGAGCTGGAGGATCCCCACCTCGGGCCCGCCCCCTTCGGCGAGAACCTCTCCACCGCGGGGTGGACCGAGTCCGACGTCTGCATCGGCGATCGCTGGCGGTGGGGTGACGCCCTCCTCGAGGTGTGCCAGCCCCGCTGGCCGTGCTTCAAGCTGGCCATGCACCGCAAGCGGGGCGACATCAGCGCCCGGATGAAGGACACCGGCCGCACCGGCTGGTACCTCCGGGTGCTGGAGGCGGGGGCGGTGCCGGTGGCGGGGCCGATCACCATCCCCGAGCGCCATCCGGCAGGCGTCACTGTCCTCGCCGTTCACGAGGGGGCCCGCCCCGGCCACCTGTCCCCGGACGCCATCCACGAGCTGCTCACCGTCCGCGCCCTGGCCGACGAGTGGCGGGAGATGCTCAGCCGCCGCCTGTAGCCGGCGGGCCCGGCGTGGCCGGCGTGGCCGCGAGGGCGGCCCGGATGCGACCGGCTACCTGCTCCATCTCCTCGTCGTCGCGATATCGGGTTCGGGGCCAGAAGAAGCCCCGCAGACCGTCCTTGCGGCGGCGGGGCACCACGTGGACGTGGAGGTGGGGGACGCTCTGGCTGATCTTGTTGTTGAGGGCGACGAACGTGCCCTCGGCCTCCATCCCCGCCTCGACCGCCATCGCCAGCCGGCGGGCGGTGAGGAAGAGGGGCCCCACGGCGGCCGGCGGCAGGTCGGCGAGCGTCTCGTGGTGGACGCGGGGCACGAGGAGGGTGTGCCCGGGGAACACCGGCCGGACGTCGAGGAAGGCCAGGGCGTGGTCGTCGTCGAGGACGACGGCGGCGGCCGAACGCCCGGCCACGATGTCGCAGAACAGGCAGTCCGCCCGTTCGTTCAATGGAGCCGGAAGCACCAGCGGTACTGGCCCGACGTGTCCGGCTGACCGATGCGCTGGTAGACGACGGTGGCGCAGTGGGAGCCCGGCTCGAGGGCGGCGTAGTCGCTCTCCGGCTGGGGCCGGAGGGTGACGCTGTTGAGGGCGGGGACGATCTGGAGGTCGTCGCGGGGCACCTCGACGCCGTCCACCAGCAGGTAGCCGGTGTAGCCGGGGGCGAGATCGGCGGCGATGGTGACCTGGCGCAGGTCGAGCTCGCCGCCGGCCGGGGTGACGGCCTCGACCGCCGCCGGGAGCGGTCCCGCCGGCTCCTGCTTGGGGCTGGAGAAGGCGAAGATGAACCCGGCCACGGCCACCGCCGCGATCAGCGTCATCACGATGCGACGCTTCAGGGAGTGGGCGCCATGGGCCGGCGGCGGGGGACCTTTGTCGGTCGGGCTGGGCATCGCGGGTCATTGTCCCAGGTGGGGGATGCCTCAGTAGGCGGGGTCCGGCACGGTAGCCTTCGGACGTGGTTTCGACGCGTATGGCCGATCACATCGGCCGCGTCCTCGGTGACCGCTACCGGCTGCTGGCGCCGATCGGCAGCGGTGGTTCCGGGCATGTCTTCGTCGCCGACGACGTCCGCCTGCGGCGCCGGGTGGCGGTCAAGATGCTGCACCCGGCGCTCGCCGACGACGAGGCGTTCCTGCGCCGGTTCCGGGCCGAGGCCCGGGCCGCGGCCGCCCTCAATCACCCCAACGTCATGGCCGTCTACGACTGGGGCGAGGAGGAGGGCGGGCCCTTCCTGATCTGCGAGTACCTGGGCGGCGGCAGCCTGCGCTCGGTGCTCGACCGGGGCCGCCGCCTGAGCCCGTCCCAGGCCCTCCTGGTGGGGCTGGAGGCGGCCCGGGGCCTCGACTACGCCCACCGGCGGGGCCTTGTGCACCGCGACATCAAGCCCGCCAACCTCCTGTTCGACGACGACGGGCGGCTCCGCATCGGCGACTTCGGGCTGGCCCGGGCCCTGGCCGAGGCGGCGTGGACCGAGCCCATCGGCACCGTGCTGGGTACCGCCCGCTACGCCGCCCCCGAGCAGGTGAGCGGGGCGCCCATCGACGGCAAGTCCGACGTCTACTCGCTCGCCCTGGTGCTGGTGGAGGCCGTCACCGGCCGGGTGCCGTTCGCGGCCGACACCACCGTCGCCACCCTCATGGGCCGGCTCGACCGCCCCATCGAGGCCCCGCCCGAGCTGGGCCCGCTGGCCGCGGTGGTGGGCCGGGCCGGACGCCCCGACCCGGCCGAGCGCCTCGACGCGGCCGGGCTGGCCAGCGCCCTGCAATCGGTCGCCCTCAGCCTGCCCACCCCCGAGCCCCTGCCCCTGGCCGGTCCGGCCACCGTCGACGAGGTCGGCTCGCTCGCCGATCCCACCGACGTCGGCCCCCGACCCAATGAAGCTCGTCCCCCCGAGTCGCCCCCGAGGACGTCCGCCCCACGGCCGTTCTCTCCGGTACCGATCACGCTCATCCCGGCGACGACCGCGGCCGCGACAGCGGCCGAGGGGGCCGACGCGGGCCTCGACGCCACCGCCGCCGTCGCCACCGGCGGCCCGGAGACCACGGGCGCCACCCCCGCCGCGGTCGGGCCTGGGCCCGGCCGTCCGCCCGGGGGCCCGGCCGCCGACGCCACCATCCGCCAGGCCATGCCCGCCGCCACCAAGGTGAACCGCCGGGCCGAGCCCGCGCCCTACGTCGAGACCGGCCCGCAGCTCTCCAAGGCCGGCCGCCGCCGTCGCCGCCGGTGGCCGTACCTGGTGCTCCTGGTGCTCGTCCTGGCCGGAGGGGGCGCGGCGGCGGCCTACGTCCTCACCTCCAACCGGGCGCCCAGCATCCCGCTGCCCAACGTCGTCGACCAGCCCGAGCTGCAGGCGGCCACCACCCTGCGCAACCTCAAGTTCGACGTCGACCTCCGCCAGGAGTACTTCGACGGGTCCACCCCCGGCCTGGTCCGGCTCCAGCAGCCCCAGGGCGGTGGCAGTGCCACCCTCAAGGAGGGCAGCAAGGTCACCCTGGTGGTGTCCAAGGGCCCGCCGCCCACGCCCGTGCCCGACCTGGCCAGCCTCGACGAGGAAGGCGCCCGCAAGGCGCTCGAGGCGGCCGGCCACGTCCTCGGCCAGGTCACTCGCACCAACGACGAGAACGTCGCCGAGGGCGTCGTCCTCAACTGGACCCAGAAGGGCGAGAGCCCGCCCAAGGGCGCCACCATCGACCTGGTCGTGTCCGCCGGCCCCGCCCCCCGCGTGGTGCCGAGCGTGGAGGGCCGTACCTACGACGACGCCGCCGCCGCCCTGGCCGAGGTGGGCCTGGAGGCGGAGCGGGTCGACGTCTACACCGACGACGACGGCTCCGCGGGCAAGGTCGTCAGCAGCGCGCCCGGGGGTGGGGCCGAGGTCACCCGGGGGTCGACGGTCACCCTCACCGTGTCCAAGGGCCAGCCGGCGGTGCCCAAGCTCAACGGGCTGTCGGCCGACGAGGCCACCGCCGCCCTCCAGGCGGTGGGGCTCACGCTGGGGAGCACGTTCGGGCCGTCGAGTGGCGACGTCTTCCTCAGCCTGCCGGGCGAGGGCACCAAGGTGCGGCCGGGCGCGTCGGTGACGATCTACCTGCTGTAACGCCGCCTCAGGCGGTGATCTCCCGGATCCGCTGCTGGACGGTGGAGACGGACGAGTCGTCGGGCGGGGTCAGCTGGCCGAGGGCGGACAGGAGCTTGGCCATCTCCCCCTGGACCCGGACCTTGCCCGCCATGAAGGCGGTCATGGCCGCCGACACAGTGCCGTCGACGAAGACGGCCTTGGCCGTGTCGTAGTCGAGCGTGACGGTGACGTCGGCCCGGTCGAGGTGGCCGAGGTCCATCTCCAGGGAGCCGGACGAGGTGTCGATGTGGGAGTTGATCGTCCCCGTGCCGAAGGGCACCTCGGTGATCACCTGGTTCATGCGGACGTTGTCGGGCACGCCCTCCTCGAGGGGGCCGAACTCCTGGCGGATCTTGCGGGCGGCCTCGACCCACTCGTCGGAGAGGAAGGGGAAACGGTCCATCCGCTGCACGGTAGCGGTCCCCCCCAACCTCGCTGCCCAGCCGGTCGCCGGCCTTGGCGCCGGGCCCTGCCGAATAGCCTCGGGCGGCGATGCCCGGCGCCCTCCTCATCCACGGCTACACGAGCACCCCCCAGAGCCTCGGCGGGCTGGCGGGGGCCCTCACCGATGCCGGGTTCGAGGTCGACGTCCCGCTCCTCCCCGGCCACGGCACCACCGTCGACGAGCTGCTGCCCCGCCGCTGGATCGACTGGGCGCTCGCCACCGAGGAGGCATGGGCCAAGCTCGCCGCCCGCCACGACCGGGCCATCGTGGCCGGCCTGTCGATGGGCGGGACCCTGGCCACGTGGCTGGCCGCCTCCCGTCCCGACGTCGCCGGGCTGGCGTGCGTCAACCCGATCATCGACCCGCCCGCGGAGTCGTTCCGGGAGCTGCTGCGGGCCTTCCTGGCCGCGGGACACGATTGCGTGCCCGGTCCCGCCAACGACGTGTCCGACCCGGGGGCCCGCGAGGTGGCCTACCCGCAGTGGCCGATCGAGCCCATGCTGTCTCTGTTCGAGGCCCAGGACGACCTTTTCGGCCGGCTGGCGTCGGTCACCTGCCCGGTGCTCATCGTCACCAGCGTCCACGATCATGTGGTGCCCCCGGTGTCGAGCGACATCCTGGCCGCGGCGGTCGCGGGACCGGTCCAACGCCTGGTGCTGGAGCGCAGCTTCCACCTGGCCACCCTCGATGTCGAGCACGACGCGGTGGAGGCGGCGCTGGTGGAGTTCGCCCGCCGGGCCTGCCAGCCCGCCGACTGACTCCGATCGGGGCGGCGCGGGGCGAGTCCTACGATGGTCCGGTGGAGGAGCGCAGCCTGACCAGGGACGACGTCGTGCACGTGGCCCGGCTGGCCCGCCTGGCCCTCACCCCCGACGAGATCGACGTCTTCACCGACCAGCTGGCGGCCGTCCTCGAGAACGCGGACGACGTGGCCGCCCTCGACACGGCCGGCGTGCCCCCCACCGCCCATCCCCTGCCCCTGGTGAACGTCCTGCGGGACGACGTGGTGCGGCCCTGCCTCGACCGCGACGAGGTGCTGGCGGCGGCGCCGGCGGCCGAGGCGGGACGGTTCCGCGTCCCCCGGATCCTCGGGGAGGAGCCCTGACCGCCCTCGAGATCGCAGCCGCCGTCCGTTCCGGACGGCTCACCGCCCGTGAGGTGCTCGAAGGCCACCTGGCCGTCATCGGCCAGCGGGAGCCGGAGCTGCACGCCTTCAACCTGGTGATGATCGACGACGCCCGGGTGGCGGCCGACGAGGTCGACCGGCGGGTGGCAGCGGGGGACGATCCCGGCCCCCTCGCCGGGGTGCCGGTCGCGCTCAAGGACAACCTCTGCACCCGGGGGGTGCCCACCACCTGCTCGTCCCGCATCCTCGACGGCTGGCGGCCTCCGTACGACGCCACCGTCGTCACCCGCCTGCGCCAGGCGGGGGCGGTCATCGTGGGCAAGACCAACATGGACGAGTTCGCCATGGGGTCGTCCACCGAGAACTCGGCCTTCGGGCCCACCCGCAACCCCCACGACCCCTCACGGGTGCCGGGCGGCTCCAGCGGGGGGAGCGCGGCGGCGGTGGCGGCCGGGTTCTCCTCGCTCGCCCTGGGATCCGACACCGGCGGGTCCATCCGCCAGCCGGCCGCCTTCTGCGGGGTCGTGGGCATGAAGCCCACCTACGGCGTGGTGTCGCGGTACGGACTGGTGGCCTTCGCCTCCTCGCTCGACCAGATCGGCCCCTTCGCCGCCACCGTCGCCGACGCCGCCGCCCTCCTCGAGGTGATCGGCGGCCACGACCCGTTGGACTCCACGTCGCTGGCCGCCCCCGCGCCCCAGGTCGGCGCCCTCCTCGACGATGGCGTCGAGGGGCTTCGGGTCGGTGTCATCCGCCAGCTCACCGAGGGCATCGATCCCGACGTGGCCGCTCGGCTGGGCGAGGCTGCCGCCGCCCTGGAGGCGGGCGGGGCCAAGGTCGAGGAGGTGTCGGTGCCGGCGGTCGTCTACGGCCTCTCGGCGTACTACCTCATCGCCCCCGCCGAGGCGTCCAGCAACCTGGCCCGCTACGACGGCGTCCGCTATGGCCTGCGGGTCGATCCGGAGGGGGGCGGGAGCGGGGATGTGGCCGAAATGAACGCGGCCACCCGGGCCGCCGGTTTCGGGCCCGAGGTCAAGCGCCGCATCATGCTCGGCACGTACGCCCTGTCGGCCGGCTACTACGACGCGTACTACGGCCAGGCCCAGCGGGTTCGCACCCTCATCATCCGCGACTTCGAGGCCGCCTACGCCCAGTTCGACCTCCTCCTCACGCCCACCACGCCCACGACCGCCTTCCATTTCGGCGCCAAGAGCGAGAACCCCCTGGCCATGTACATGTCCGACGTGGGCACCGTCCCGTCCAACCTGGCCGGCCACCCCGCCATCTCGGTGCCCTTCGGCACCGGCGCCAACGGCATGCCGGTGGGCATCCAGCTGCTCGCCCCCGCCCTGGGCGAGCCCGTCCTCTTCCGAGCCGCGGCCGCCCTCGAGAGGGGTGCCCCCCGATGACCGCCACATTGTCGACCGGCTGGGAGACGGTCATTGGGCTCGAGGTGCACTGCGAGCTGGCCACCGAGACCAAGTTGTTCTGCGGGTGCCCCAACGCTTTCGGCGACGAGCCCAACACCAACGTGTGCCCCGTCTGCCTGGGCCTGCCGGGGTCGCTCCCGGTGCTCAACCGGCGGGCGGTGGAGCTGGCGATGCTCCTCGGCACGGCCCTCCACTGCGAGGTGCGGCCCTCGATCTTCCACCGCAAGAACTACTTCTATCCGGACATGCCGAAGGACTACCAGGTCAGCCAGTACGACCAGCCCATAAACGTGGGCGGCCACCTCGACCTCCCGGACGGCACCCGGATCGGCATCACCCGGGCCCACATGGAGGAGGACACGGGCAAGACCACCCACGTGGGGGAGAGCGGTCGGATCCATGGGGCCGACTACGCCCTCGTCGACTACAACCGGGCGGGCGTGCCCCTGGTGGAGATCGTGAGCGAGCCCGACATCCGCTCGGCCGACGACGCCAAGGCCTACGTCAACGAGCTACGGGCCATCCTCGTCGCCGTCGGCGCCTCCGACGCTCGCATGGAGGAGGGCTCCCTGCGCATCGACGCCAATGTCTCGGTCCGGCCGGCCGGCGCCGCCGCGCTCGGCACCCGGGCCGAGATCAAGAACCTCAACTCGGTGCGGTCGCTGGGGCGGGCTGTCGACTACGAGGTGGCCCGCCAGATCGGCCTGCTGGAGGCGGGGGAGACGGTCGTGCAGGAGACCCGCCACTGGAACGAGGACGCCGGCCGCACGTCGTCGATGCGCTCCAAGGAGGAGGCCTACGACTACCGGTACTTCCCGGAGCCCGACCTAGTGCCCCTCGTCCCGTCCGACGAGTGGCGGGACGCAGTGGCCTCCGGCCTGCCGTCCCTCCCCGCCGACCGCCGGCGGGCCCTGGCCGCCGCGGCCGGGGTCCCCTCCGCCGACCGGGCGGTGGCCACGGTCGTCGCCCTCGGCCTCGACGACCTGGTGACGGCGGCCGTGGCCGGCGGGGCCGACCCCCGCCTGGCCCTCAACCGGGCGGCCAACGAGGTGGCGGCGGCGCACGTGGTGGCGGGGGCGGTCGACGCGGCCTCGTTCACCGCGGTCCTGCGGATGGAAGGCGACGGGAGCCTCACCGCCACCCAGGCCAAGCAGGTGCTGGCCGAGGTGCTGGCCGGCGGGGGCGACCCGGCCGCCATCGCCCGGGCCCGGGGATTCGAGGCGTTGGGCGCCGACACCCTGGCCGGCGTCGTCGACGAGGTGGTGGCCGCCTACCCCGCGGAGTGGTCCCGCTACGTGGGGGGCGAGCAGAAGCTGGCCGGGTTCTTCGTCGGCAAGGTCATGGCTGCCACCCGGGGCCAGGCCGACGGCAAGGCGGTCACCGCCCGCCTGGAGGAGCTGGCCCGGTAGGGCCCCGGAGGTCTGCCCTCGGGAGGACGGCGAGTGCCCGTTCGGTAGGGTCCCGGGCATGAGCGTCGTGAAGATCAATGCGATCACCGTTCCCGCCGAGCGGGCGGACCAGATGGCCGCCCGGTTCGCAGCCCGGGCCGGCGAGGTCGGCAAATCCGACGGGTTCGAGGAGTTCCAGCTCCTCCGGCCCACCGACGACCGCACCACCTGGCTCGTCTACACCCGGTGGCGGGACGAGGCCTCGTTCCAGGCGTGGTTGGAATCCCAGGCCTTCGGGCAGGCCCACGGGCAAGGCGACAGGCATGGGGACGGTCCGGAGAAGCCACCATCGTCGGCCGGCCCCGTGGCCACGGGGAGCGAGTTGTGGAATTACCACGTAGAGCAGCGGGAAGCACGCTGAGCGTTGATCGCGTAGCCGGAGCGGGGTACTGGCGTGGGCCCCGTGCGCTCGGCTAGGTTACGCGATCTGCAATCAGCAGGAGTTGTGCGGGGTGGGGAGGCGGCAGCGCCGATGACCGAAGGAGTCCTGAGATGAGCGCATCTCGAACGTCGAGGTTTCGAGCGGCGGCCCTCGCTGGCGTCCCCGTAGCTGCAATCCTCCTCGCGGTCCTGGCGCCGACGGCCCAGGCTGATGTCAACCAGGTCGGCGGCTCTGCCTTTGCGGCATCGCTGAACTCGAGCCTGCTGGGTCAGGTCATACAACCGACACCCCTCGTCGTGGGGACAGCCACCGAACCGACCAACGCCTACGGCCCGTTCGACCAGTCGGCCGTGCCTATCAACATCCCGGGCCTTCTCTCCGTCGGTGTCCTCAACGGCTTCACCCAGGGCGGCGGCGTGGCGGCCGAAGACCCGACGGGCCACCTCGGGTTCGCCGAGAGCCGGGCCAGCGTCGCCGACGTGATCGTCGGCCTCAACTCGATAACGATCGACGCCATCGAGTCCGGGTGCCGGTCCGACGGCAACGGCTCCACCGGCTTCACCGAGCTGGTGGGCGGCGTCCTCAACGGCAACCCCCTCATCACCAGCCCGCTAGCCAACACCGTGCTCGAGATCCCGGGGATCCTCACCGTCACGCTGAACGAGCAGATCCGCGAGGACATCCCCGGCGTCAGCACCAGCATCATCGTGCGGGGCGCCCACATCGAGGTGCTCCCCGGCCTGGGTGGCCTGCTGGGCGTGGTCGACGTGATCCTGGCCGAGTCCCGCTGCCAGGCGAACGGGCCCGACGTCCTCGTGCCCCCGACGACCGCCACCACCGCGCCCCCGTCGACCACCAGCACCTCCACCACCGTGCCCCCGTCGACCACCAGCACCTCCACTACCGTGCCCCCGTCGACCACCTCCACCACCGTGCCCCCGTCGACCACCAGCACCTCCACCACCGTGCCCCCGTCGACGACCTCCACGACCACCATCATCGTCGAGCCCCCCACGACTGTGACCACCTCCACCACCGTGCCGGGGCAGGGTCCGCCCGGACCCCAGGGTCCGCAGGGCCCCCAGGGACCGCAGGGTCCGGCTGGTCCGCAGGGCCCCGCTGGTCCGCAGGGCCCCGCTGGTCCGCAGGGCCCGGCTGGTCCGGCGGCCGGAACCACGGTGCCTGTAGCTGTCACCACCACCGTCAAGCCCGTCGTGGCCCCGCCGCTGGCCCGCACCGGCTCCAACCTGATGCCCATGGTCACCCTGGCCCTGTTGGCCATCGCCCTGGGCACCCTGGTCCGGCGCAGCGCCAACCTGAGCCCGGTGGCCGAGACGGTGGTCGACATGACGCCGCCTCCGGCGCCTGAGTTCCGGCCCATCGAGAACCGGCCCTCGGCGCTCCGCCGCCGCACCCGGCGCAGCCCACTCGACCCGGCCACGTCCGACGCCCTGTCCGCCTTCGAGGCCGACGACGACGGCCCCGACCCAGGCGGCGGCGGCTAGCCGAGCCCGACCGAACGAGAGGAAGCCCGGCCCACCGGCCGGGCTTCTTCCGTTTCCGCCGGTCCGAGTCGAATCCGGCGGGCGGAGCTTGGCGGAGCCCCGAGCATGCCGGACGTCGACGCTGGCGGAAGCCATTGCGCCCCCCTCGGAGAGGTATGGGTAGGCTCCCGGCTTACGCTCCTGGCCGTGGCGTACGTCCGATCGATCCCGCTGCAGTCGTGGCTGGGCTTCCGCCGGGAGGCGATCATGACGTTGGCGGCTGCACACGTCGCGATGGGGGAGGTCGACGGCCCGGGCCGCCCACGTGAACTCGGTCGCCCGGTCGCCCATGCGTACGTTCTGCGCGTGGTCGCCGAGTTCCAGGGGTTCGTCCGAGACCTGCACGACCTCGCCGCCGAGCGGATGGTCGACCTCGCCGGTCCGGCAGTTCCCTTCCGTCCGCTCCTCATCGCAGCGGCGACCGAGGGCAGGTTTATCGACCGGGGCAACGCCGACGTGCGAAGCATCGAGCACGACTTTCGCCGCCTCGGCATCAGCGGCTTGAACGGCCGCCTGCAAACACGCACCAGCCGCTGGGCCCCGCCGAACGATCGTGGTGACCGGACGGTCTACCAGGACCTGATCGAGTTGCGGAACGCACTCGCCCATGGCAACCAAGGCCAGCTCGACCGGCTGCGCAGTCGAGGCGTCGCCGATACGGTCACCTGGGCTCGTCGGACGCTACCGGCCCTCAATCGAACCGCTCGTGCCCTCGACCGTACGGTGTGGGACCATCTGCGGGAAACGTTCGCTAGCGATCCGTGGTGAACAGGATGGCAAAGCAGCTGGCAGTCGGCTCGACGGTTCGAGTGCCATGGGGCCTACAGGACGACATTGAGGGGACCATCGTTGAGGTGTGGGGTGACCCACCCGCCCATGTTCGGGTCCAACTGCATCTTCCCGACGATGATGATGCCGAGCCGGTCGTGCTCCTTCTCGCTCCGTCGGCCCTGACCGCCGCATAGGCCTCGGCACATCTGTCGATCCGGCGCGTTCACGCTCGGCATCGACCATGGAGCGTGATCTGGACCCTTGGAGGAGGTGACTTCGACCGGTGGTCAGATTTCGACAGGTGTTGACATCGGCGGCCGTTCGGGCGGCGGAGCCCCCGAGCGTTGGGGGTGGCCATTGACCTCGGGCGCCACTCGGGGGATCCGGGGGTTTGGCACTCCGAGAGTGTGAGGTTGGCCTTTGACTTCTCCGGGGGGGACTCGGGGGCGCGGAGCCCCCCGAGCGTGGGGATCCGGGGGTTTGGCACTCCGAGAGTGTGAGGTTGGCCTTTGACTTTCGGGCGGGGACTCGGGGGGGCGGAGCCCCCGAGCGTGGGGATCCGGGGGTTTGCACTCCGAGAGTGTGAGGTTGGCCTTTGACTTTCCGGGGGACTCGGGGGCGGAGCCCCCCGAGCGTTGCTACTCCTTGAAGGACAGCGACAGGGCGAAGTCGCCGGCGGGGTCGGTCCACCAGCGGGCCAGGACCAGGCCGGCGGCCGCCAGCTCGGCCTCCACCCCCTCCCGGCGGAACTTGGCGCTGATCTCGGTGCGCATCTCCTCGCCGGCCTCGAAGCCGACGTCGAGGTCGAGCTCGCCCACCCGCACCCCGTGGGCGACGTCGGACCGGAGGAGCATCTCGATCCACTCCCGGTCGGTGTCGAAGCGGGCCACGTGGGTGAAGCGCTCGGGCACGAAGTCGGCGTCCAGCTCCCGGTTGACGACGGTCAGCACGTTTCGGTTGAAGGCGGAGGTGACCCCGGCCGCGTCGTCGTAGGCCGCCACCAGGCGGTCGACGTCCTTGACCAGGTCAGTGCCGAGGAGGAGGCCGTCGCCCGGGACGAGGCCGGCGGCCAGATCGGCCAGGAACTGGGCCCGGGGCTTGGGATCGAGGTTGCCGATGGTGCCCCCCAGGAAGGCCACCAGGCGCCGACCGCCACCGGGGAGCGTGCCGAGATGGTGCTCGAAGTCGCCCACCACCGCGTGCACCAGAACCGTCGGGTACTCGGCCGCCACCGCCGCCGCCGCATCCCGCAGGGTCGTCTCACTCACGTCGAAGGGCACGAAGCGCCGGAACCCATCTCCCCGATGGGCGAGGAAGGCATCAAGGAGGAGGCGAGTCTTCTCCGACGTCCCCGACCCCAGCTCGACGAGGGTGTCGGCCCCGCTCAGGCGGGCCACGTCGGCCGCATGGTGCTCGAGGATCCACCGCTCCCGACGGGTCGGGTAGTACTCGGGCAGGCGGGTGATCTCGTCGAAGAGCTGCGACCCGACGTCGTCGTAGAACCACTTGGGCGGCAGCTCCTTGGGCACCGACGACAGGCCCTCGGCCACGTCGGCCCGCAGGGCTGCTCGCAGGGCGCCGGGAGCGAGGTGGACCTCGATGCGGGGGATCACGACGGCATCGGACCTACCGATACCCCTCCGGCGGTCGCCTCGACCATCGACCCTTCGGGCACCCGGTCCCAGCGGGGGTCGTCGTCGTAGGGCTCGGACGCCACCACGACGGAGTCCGGCCCCTCGAGCACGAACAGGGAGTCGCCGCAGGCGGTGGCCGTGACCCGGTGGCCGTCGGTGAGAAGCAGGTTGAGGATCGAGGGGGCCAAGGCGCTGGTGGTGGCGACCACCGCGGCCAGGGCCTCCGCCGGCGTCGCCCCCCCGTCGAGGCGGTCGAGGACGAGGGCGAAGAGCACCTCCGAGTCGGCGCCGCCCTCGAGGGCGCCCGCCCGCAGGTCGGACAGCGGCCGACGCAGCGACGCCTTCAGCGTCGGGTCGACCCCCCACCCCTCGACCTTGCCGTTGTGGACGAACAGCCACGGCCCGGCGGTGAACGGCTGGCTGCCCGTCTCCTCCACCGGCGAGGGCGGGGTGGCGTCACGCACCGCTGCGACCAGGGCGGGCGCCGTCACCAGCCCGGCCAGGCTGGCGAACGACCGGTCGGCCCAGATGGGACGGGCGGTGCGGTACCGGGCCGGCTCCGGCCGGCGCTCGTGGTCGTACCATCCGACACCGAACCCGTCGACGTTGACCGCCCCCACCCGCTGGTGCCGGGGCGCCCACGCCTGGCGTTCCAGGCAGTAGGGCGGGTCGAGCACCACCGACGCGAGGGTCACCGGGGGCCCGAGGTAGCAGACGAAGCGGCACACGGCGTCGGCCCGAGCCGGTCAGGCGCTGCGGGCGCAGCGGAACCCGGCGAAGATGTGCCGGCGGATGGGGTAGTCCCAGTTGCGGAAGGTGTTGCGCACCGCCAGCGGCGAGGTGGCCCACGACCCACCCCGCAGCACCTTGTACGTCGGCCCGAAGAAGACCTCGGAGTACTCGCGGTAGGGGAACGACGCGAAGCCGGGGTAGGGCTCGAAATCGCTCGCAGTCCACTCCCAGACGTCGCCGATCATCTGGTGGCACCCGTAGGCGCTGGCCCCCCCGGGGTAGGCGCCCACCGGCGCCGGTCGGTACAGGGCACCCCCGAGGTTGGCCAGGTTGGCCATCCCCGACCCGGGGGTGGGGTCGTCGTCGCCCCAGGGGTAGCGGCGCTTCCCCCCGGTGGGCGTCCACGACGCCGCCTTCTCCCACTCGGCCTCGGTGGGCAGCCGCTTGCCCGCCCACCGGGCGAAGGCGTCGGCTTCGTACCAGCACACGTGCTGGACGGGCTCGTCGAGGGGCAGCTCCTCCCGGAACCCGAAGCGCACCCGTGACCAGTCGCCGCCCCCCTCGTCGATCCAGAACTGAGGGTGGCGGACGTCGTGCTCCTCCCGCCACGCCCACCCCTCCGGGTCCCAGAGCGACTCCTGGGCGTAGCCGCCGGCGAGGACGAACTCCAGGTAGCGCCCGTTGGTGACCGGTCCGGCCTCGATCAGGAAGTCGGCCACGTCGACCATATGGGCCGGGCGCTCGTTGTCGTAGGCCCACGGCTCCGAATCGCTGCCCATCAGGAACGGTCCGCCCGGGACCCGGACCTCTCCCGACGGCGGGGGCCCCACCGCCGCCGGCGGCGGCGGGGCCAGGGGGCGGTAGCCGTCGCCGGCCATGAGCTGGAGGGTGGCCAGCATGGTCTCGTCGTGCTGGTGCTCGTGCTGGGCCACCATCCCGTAGACGTAGCCGCCGGTGAGCAGCGGGCGGTCGGCGCCGTCGAGGTCGGCCCGCTCCAGGTGGTCGAGGGCCCGGCCCCGGACGTCGAGCAGGTAGCGGCGGGACTCGGTCGGGCCCAGCAGCGGCAGCGACGGACGGTTGGGCCGGGGGTGACGAAAGGCGTCGTAGACGTCGTCGAGGGCCCGGTCGATGGGATCGGCCCCGGCCACCTCCCGCAGCAGCCACAGCTCCTCGAAGTTGCCCACGTGGGCCAGGTCCCAGACCAGCGGCGACATGAGGGGGGAGTGCTGGCGGAGCAGGTCGTCGTCGTCGAGGGGGGCGAGCAGGTCGAGCGACCGGCGGCGCACCGCCTCGAGCTCGGCGGCCAGCCCCTGTCGGAGGTCGGAATCTCGGAGGTTCACGCCACCCCCGATTCTACGGGCCTTGCTCGCCGTTGCCTGGCCACCGACTCTCTCAGTCGAGCCGGGCGAGGGTTTTGGGGGGGTACTCGGGGGGGCGTCGCCCCCCCGAGCGTTGTGCCAGCATCGCGTCATGGACCTGCAAAGCCGCGAGGTGACCGCCGGGTACGAACGAGCGCCGGCTCGAGCGATGTTGCGAGCGGTGGGCATGACCGACGCCGACTGGACAAAGCCCCAGGTGGGGGTGGCCACCAGCTGGAACGAGGTGACGCCGTGCAACATGTCCCTCTCCCGGCTGGCCCAGCGGGCCAAGGACGGTGTGCGGGCGGCGGGCGGCTTTCCCATGGAGTTCGTCACCATCGCCGTGTCCGACGGCATCTCCATGGGCCACGAGGGGATGCATGCCTCCCTCGTGAGTCGGGAGGTCATCGCCGACTCGGTCGAGGTCATGGTCCATGCCGAGCGCTTCGACGCCCTCGTCACGTTCGCCGGCTGCGACAAGTCCCTCCCCGGCATGCTGATGGCGGCAGCCCGGCTGAACGTCCCATCCGTCTTCCTCTACGGCGGCACGATCCTGCCCGGACGGGGGGGCCACGGCGAGGCCCTCGACATCGTGAGCGTCTTCGAGGCGGTCGGGGCCCATGCCGCAGGCACGCTCACCGCCGACGAGCTGGCCCTCATCGAGCGCAACGCCTGCCCCACCATGGGCTCCTGTGCGGGCATGTTCACCGCCAACACCATGTCGGCCGCGGCCGAGGGCCTCGGGATGTGCCTGCCCGGCTCGGCGTCGGCCCCGGCCGTCGACCGCCGGCGGGACGACTACGCCTATGCCAGCGGCCAGGCCGTCGTCGCCCTGGTCGAGTCCGGCATCCGCCCCCGCCAGATCCTGACCAAGGCCGCCTTCGAGAACGCCATCGCGGTGGTGAACGCCCTCGGCGGGTCCACCAACGCCGTGCTCCACCTGCTGGCCATCGCCAACGAGGCCCGGGTCGAGCTCGAGTTGGAGGACTTCAACCGCATCGGGCGCCGGGTGGCCCACATCGCCGACATGCGCCCGGCCGGCCAGTTCCACATGACCGACCTCGACGCCGTGGGCGGCGTCCCGATGGTGCTCCGCCACCTGCTGGAGGCGGGCCTGCTCGACGGCGACTGCCTCACGGTCACCGGCCGCACCATGGCCGAGAACCTGGCCGCCCTCGACCCGCCGGCGCCCGACGGTCGGGTGATCCACCGCCTCGACGACCCCGTCCACGCCGAGGGCGGTATCGCCGTGCTGCGGGGGTCGCTGGCGCCCCAGGGGGCGGTGGTGAAGGTGGCCGGCATCGACACCATGCGCTTCGACGGCCCGGCCCGGGTCTTCGACGGGGAGACGGCGGCCATGGACGAGATCCTGGCCGGCCGCATCCGGCCGGGAGACGTGCTGGTCATCCGCTACGAGGGGCCCAAGGGCGGCCCCGGGATGCGGGAGATGCTGGCCGTCACCGGTGCCCTCAAGGGGGCGGGACGGGGCAGTGACACCGCCCTGGTCACCGATGGCCGCTTCTCGGGCGGGACCCGGGGCTTCTGCGTGGGCCACGTCGCCCCCGAGGCGGTCGACGGCGGCCCCATCAGCGTGGTGACCGACGGCGATCGGATCGTCATCGACGCCGACGCCCGCACCATCGACCTGCTGGTCGACGACGCCACCCTGGCCGCCCGGAAGGCCGACTGGAAGCTCCCGCCGCCCCGTTACACGACGGGCGTGCTGGCCAAGTACGCCCGGTTGGTCACCGGGGCCGACCGGGGCGCGATAACCGAGCCCTGACGGGCGATGGGCGACCGCTCGGCCCCCTGCGGATTGCCGATCGTCGGCACGGGAGAAGCTTGCTCTGTAGGATGCCGTGGGGCAGACTGCAACGACACGTAGAGCGGGGAGATTTGTCATGAGGCACGTCCAGCGGTTGGGGAACCAGGGGCGTTCGCGCACGGTTGCGGGCGCGCTCGCTCTCGTCTCTGGTCTGGCGTTGTTCAGCGTGGCCCACGCTCCAGGGGCCCTGGGTCAGCTGGCGAGCGTCAACGTCGGCAACTCGGGGAGCGCGAACGCCAGCACGGGCGGCAACAGCGCCACCGGCAACTCCTCGACCAACACCATCGACTCCTCGTCGTCCACCAGCGGCGGCCTCCTGGGCGGCCTGGTGGATGCCGATGTCGGACTCGGCTCCCCCACCAACACCTCCACCGGCTCGGCCACCGTGAACAGCGGTCCGGCCAGCGCCTCCGGCAACCAGTCCCAGACGAGCGTCGGCCAGACAAACTCCACCGGCACCACCTCCACCTTCGTCCCGTTCAACCCGTTCGCCACCAACACTGGCAACAACCAGTCGGCCACGGTCGACAACGCCGGTTCGGCGGCGGCCTCCACCGGCGGCAACACCGCCACCGGCAACAACTCCGAGAACACGATCGAGTCCACCCAGAGTGCGGGGCTCATCGACGCCAATGTCGGCCTGGGCGCACCCACCAACACCTCCAGCGGCACGGCCGCCATCACCACCGGCCCGGCCGGCGCCGTCGGTAACACCGCCTCAACCGGCGTCAACCAGGCCCGGACCACCGATGCCGGGGGCGGTTCCGGCCTCGGGGCGGGCGGCGGGGGCCTCGGCGCGGGAGGCTTCGCCCTCAACGGCGGCCCGGTTCCGATCTTCCACCCGACGCCGTTCCACCCGGGCGTCTTCCCTGGCACAGTCACCGGCTTCGGGAGCTCGTTCGACCCCTGTAGCGGCCGGTTCTTCCCGTTCTCGCCCTTCCTCAACGACCCCAGCGGCCAGCGGGTCACCGTCGACAACTCTGGTGAGGCCACCGCCTCCACCGGCGGCAACACCGCCATCGGCAACAACTCCACCAACAGTGCGGTGATCAACCAGACCGCCTCCGGCGGCCTCATCGGCCTCAACGTCAACCTGGGCAGCCCCACCAACAACTCCACGGGCACCGCCACCATCAACACCGGTGCGGCGAATGCCTCGGGCAACACCTCGAGCACCACGGTCAACCAGTTCTGCGGCGAGGCCGGCGGCGGCTCCGGCGGGGGCAACGTCATCGCCCAGCCCTTCGCCCGCAACGTCGTCACCGGCCAGGCCATCATCGTCCCGGTGATCCCCAAGGCGGTCGTGGTCAGCCCGGCGGTGGCCACGCTGGCCCGCACCGGCTTCGAGTCGGGGATGATCGTGCTGGCGGTGGCCCTGGTGCTGTTCGGGATGGGGATGCTCTACACCGCCCGCCGGCGCCTGTTGCCGGCCGGCCGCTTCGCCGGCGCCGTCTCGTCGGCCGAGTGGGACTCGATCGTCCGCTACTAGGGGTTTCGCCCTCGGAAAGCTTCGCTTTCCTCGGGCGAGTTGATTCGGACAGAGGGCGGCCGGCGGAGCCGGCCGCCCTCTGGCTGTAAGGGCTTGCTGGCCGCCAGCCACTGGGAGGCCGCCTTCGGCGGCGGGCGTGGCCGGCGGCATTGGGGGCTCGGTTGCGGCCCCGGGTCTTGCTTGCCTACACTTCTGCTCGGAATGAACCGTCGCGACGGCCTCGTACTTATCACTTAGCGCACGCGTCACCTCACGCGTGTGCGCTTACGACCTCCCGGACGGGGGGTCGTTTTCTTTGTCGGTCCCGAATCGATGCACAGAGCTTGGAGCGAACATGAAGCTGAACGGGGGGCAAGCCCTCATCAAGAGCCTGGAGATGGAAGGGGTGGAGGTCATGTTCGGCCTCCCCGGGGGGGCCATCCTGCCCGTCTACGACCCCATCATCGACTCGCCCATCCGCCACATCCTGGTCCGCCACGAGCAGGGGGCGGGGCACATGGCCGAGGGCTACGCCCACGCCACCGGGCGGCCGGGGGTGGCCATGGTCACCAGCGGGCCGGGGGCGACCAACATCGTCACCCCCCTGGCCGACGCCTTGATGGACTCCATCCCCATCGTGGTCATCACCGGCCAGGTGCCGTCGATGGCCATCGGCACCGACGCCTTCCAGGAGTGCGACACCATCGGGATCACCCGATCGGTCACCAAGCACAACGAGCTCATCACATCGGCCCAGGACATCCCCCGGGTCATCCACGAGGCGTTCCACATCGCCACCACCGGCCGTCCCGGCCCGGTGCTGGTCGACATCCCCAAGGACATCGTCGACCCCCGGCACCCCAACTCGGCCATGGAGTGGTACTGGCCCGACTCGGTCGACCTCCCCGGCTACAAGCCCACGACCAAGGGCCACCCCAAGATGATCCGGGAGGCGGCCCGCCTCATCGGTGAGTCCCGCCGGCCCGTCATCTACGCCGGCGGTGGCATCCTCAAGGCCCGGGCTGCGGAGGCTCTGCGGGAGCTGGCCGAGCTCACCGGCATCCACGTGGTGACCACCCTGATGGCCCGGGGGGCATTCCCCGACTCCCACCCGCTGTGCCTGGGCATGCCCGGCATGCACGGCAACTACACCGCCGTCACCTCGATGCAGAAGGCCGACCTGCTCATCGCCCTCGGCTCCCGCTTCGACGACCGGGTCACGGGCAAGATCTCGGCCTTCGCCCCCGACGCCAAGATCATCCACGTCGACATCGACCCCGCCGAGCTGGGCAAGGTGCGCCGGCCCGACGTGCCCATCGTGGGCGACTGCCGGCTCGTCATCGAGGAGCTGATCCGAGCCGTCCGCGACCTCGGGGGGGCCGAGGCCCAGCCCGACCGCACCGAATGGAACACCACCATCCGCAGCTGGCAGGAGCTGAACCCCCTCCGCTACGAGCAGGGGTGGGAGGAAAACGACAAGCTCAAGCCCCAGTTCTGCATCGAGTCGCTGTGCGCCAACTCTCCGGACGACACCATCGTGGTGTCGGGCGTGGGTCAGCACCAGATGTGGTCGAGCCAGCTGTGGAAGTTCGACCACCCCTACACCTGGGTCAACTCTGGAGGACTCGGCACCATGGGCTTCGCCGTCCCCGCCGCGGTGGGGGCCAAGGTGGGCATGCCCGGGCGCACCGTCTGGGCCATCGACGGCGACGGCTGCTTCCAGATGACGGCCCAGGAGCTGGTGACGGCCTCGGCCGAGCGCATCCCGATCAAGGTTGCCATCCTCAACAACGCCTACCTGGGGATGGTCCGTCAGTGGCAGGAGCTGTTCTACGAGGAGCGCTACAGCGAGGTCTACCTGTCGCCCGACCTGCCCGACTACAAGATGTGGGCCGAGGCCATGGGCTGCGTCGGCCTGCGGGTGGAGCATCCCGACGACGTGGTCGCCGCCATCGACAAGGCCAACTCGATCGACGACCGGCCGGTGGTCATCGACTTCCGGTGCGACTCCGACGAGAAGGTGTACCCGATGGTCGCGGCCGGGACCTCGAACGACGACATCATCATGGGCCCGGAACAAGGCCCGGGGGGACACTGATGGACACCTACCGCGTTCGGTGCATCGGTAGGGACGTGAATCGGTACGGCAACGCCGGATCCACGTCCCTACCAGCGCACGAAACCACGGGGAGGGCTGCGTGATGGCCGCGTCCAAGCACCACATCCTCACCGTCCTGGTGGAGAACAAGGCGGGGGTACTGGCCCGGGTGTCGGGCCTGTTCGCCCGCCGGGGCTTCAACATCTACTCCCTGGCCGTCGCCCCCACCGACGACGAGCGGTTCAGCCGCATCACCATCGTGGTCGACGTGGAGTCCACGCCCCTGGAGCAGGTCACCAAGCAGCTGTTCAAGCTCATCAACGTGGTCAAGATCAGCGAGCTCGACCCGGCCGACGCCGTCGAGCGGGAGATGATGCTGGTCACGGTCAAGGCCGAGGGGACGGGCCGGGGCCAGGTGATCGAGCTGGTGCAGGTGTTCGAGGGCCGCATCATCGACGTCGGCCTGGAGGCCATCACCGTGGTGCTGGCCGGCCCGCCGTCGAAGCTCGACGACTTCGAGGACCTCATGCGGGGCTACGGCATCGTCCAAATCCAGCGCAGCGGCCGGGTGGCCCTGCCCAAGCTCGAGCGCCAGCAGCCCGCCACCAGCCGCCTGCGCCGCACCGGCTGAGCCGTCGCGGCGGGTACCGTCTTCACACGCACTCAGGAGGACCACCGATGGCCAACGTCTACTACGAGAAGGATGCCGACGCCGGCCTCATCGGCAGCCGCAAGGTGGCGGTGATCGGCTACGGGTCGCAGGGCCACGCCCACGCCCTCAACCTGATGGACTCGGGGGTCGACGTGCGGGTCGGCCTGCGGGAGGGGTCGGGGTCGTGGGCCAAGGCGGAGGCGGCCGGCCTGCGGGTCACCACCATCGCCCAGGCCACGTCCGAGGCCGACCTGGTGATGATCCTGCTGCCCGACACCGAGCAGGCGGCGGTCTACGAGGCCGAGATCGAGCCCAACCTCACCGACGGCGACGCCCTGTTCTTCGCCCACGGCCTCAACATCCGCTTCGGGCTCATCAACCCCGGCCCCGGCATCGACGTGGCCATGGTCGCCCCCAAGGGCCCCGGCCACCTGGTGCGGCGCACGTTCGAGTCGGGCGGGGGCACCCCGTCGCTCATCGCCGTGTCCCAGGATGCCTCGGGCAAGGCCAAGGCCCTGGCCCTGTCCTACGCCCACGCCCTGGGCGCGACCCGGGCCGGCGTGCTCGAGACCACCTTCGAGGAGGAGACCGAGACCGACCTGTTCGGCGAGCAGGTGGTGCTCTGCGGCGGCCTCACCGAGCTGGTCATGGCCGGCTTCGAGACCCTCGTCGACGCCGGCTACCAGCCCGAATCGGCGTATTTCGAGTGCCTGCACGAGGTCAAGCTCATCGTCGACCTCATGTACGAGCAGGGTATCGCCGGCATGCGCTTCTCCATCTCCGACACCGCCGAGTACGGCGACCTCACCCGCGGTCCCCGGATCATCAACTCCGAGACCCGGGCCGAGATGCGCCGCATCCTCGACGAGATCCAGGACGGCCGCTTCGCGGCGGAGTGGATCGCGGAGAACAAGGCCGGCAGGCCCAAGTTCAACGAGCTGCGGGCCAAGGGCAAGGAGCACCCCATCGAGAAGGTGGGATCCGAGCTGCGGGCCATGATGCCCTGGATCTCGGCCGGCAAGGCCCGTCCCCAGGACGTGTCCGGAGGCTGACTCCCGGGCACTGTTCCTGGGGAGCGGGCCTGCGGCCCCCCGGGACATGTCCCCCGGCATGTCCCCGCCGGTCGGGGATTCCCCGGCCCAACCCTTCTGCACTGGGCACTCTGTACATCGACCGACACCCAGGCCCCGTTACGCGCCTCAGGCGCTCAGGGCCTCCCGGGACACGTAGCCGGTCGCCAGCCGGCGTAGGCCGCGGTGCTGGAGCACCCGCACCGTCCCCGGCTGCTTGCCCAGCAGCTCGGCCACCTGTGACACCCGCATCCCGCCCACCACCCGTAGGAGCACGACCTGGGCCTGATCGGGGGACAGGACGGCCAGGACTCGTGCGATGGCGGCCTCGGTGGCCATCCGCTCGAGGGCCAGGTCGTCGGGCCGGTCGGAGCCCGAGATGCCGACCAGGCGCTCGACGGTGACGGGGTCGGTCCGGCGCCGTCCGGCCCGGCGCTGGCCGTCGATCACCCGGCGCCGGGCGATGGTGTAGATCCAGCCCCGGAAGGCGGCGTGGTCGCCCTGGAAGCGATGGGCGGAGGCGGCAACCTCCACCCACACGTCGGCGGCCAGGTCCTCCGCCGAACCGGGTGACACCGCCCTGAGGTAGCGCAGGAGGCCGGGCTGGAGCTCCTTGTACAGCGCAGCCAGGTCCGTCGCCGGGTGGAGGTCCACCCTCTGGTGATCGGCGCGCGGGGCGGGAAACTGAAGCCGGGTCAGTCCCCCTGGGCCATGCACTCCCGGACGATCGGCCTGAGCGTCGC
This sequence comes from uncultured Acidimicrobiia bacterium, assembly GCA_963765955.1. Classification (GTDB taxonomy): domain Bacteria; phylum Actinomycetota; class Acidimicrobiia; order Acidimicrobiales; family AC-14; genus JAXDMK01. Next base: position 913,148 of record CAVXYA010000002.1, on the reverse strand, counting down.
CCGGTCGGCGTCGGGGTTGGCCGCCTTGGCATCCTCGATGCATTGGCGCAGCCGGCCCCGGCCCTCGCCGGGCGTGATGCCGGCCTCGGCCAGGCACGTCCTGACCGCCTCCCGCAGGGCGGGCCGTTCAGCGTCGGGGCTGGCCTGGCGGGCGCTCTTCACGCATTCCCGCAGCGCTTGGCGGCGGGCCTGCTGCTCGGGCGTCAGCTCCCGCGGGGTGATCCCGGCGGCGTCCAGGCAGGGCTTGACCGCCTCCCGCAGCGCCTCACGGTCCCCCTCGGGGTTGGCCGCCTTGGCCGCCTCCACGCACGCCTTGGCCGCCTCCCGCTTCACCGGGTCGCCCCGGCCGGGCCCGGCCCACGCCGCCGCCCCTGCTCCGGCCACCACCACCAGCACCACGCCCAACGCAACCACGACCGTCCGTCTCACGTGCGTCTCCTTGTCGTCACCATCGTCCCCGACTCTCGGGCCCAGAGGTGATCGCCCCACGACGTGCTCATGAGGGTTGTGTGAGGGCCCTCACCACGTGGTCGATGGCCCGGGTGAGGATGGCGACGTCCGACGCCTCCACCGCCGGGTACATCGCCACCCGCAGCTGGTTGCGGCCCAACCGGCGGTAGGACTCGGTGTCGACGATGCCGTTGGCCCGCAGGACACCGGCGACCACGTTGGCGTCGACCGAGGCGTCGAGGTCGACGGTGCCGACCACCGGGCTGCGCTGGGCGGGGTCGGTCACGAACGGCGTGGCGTAGTCGGACGCATCGGCCCACCCGTAGAGCACCTCGGACGACGCCTCCGACCGCGACGCGGCCCACGCCAGGCCCCCGCCGGCCAGCATCCACTCGACCTGCTCGACCATGAGGAAGATGGTGGCCAGCCCCGGCGTGTTGTACGTCTGGTCGAGCCGGGAGCTCTCCAGGGCCAGGCCCAGGTCGAGGAGGGCGGGCGTCCACCGGCCGGACGCCGTTCTTGGCCTTGATGCGTTCCACCCGCTCGATGGCGGCGGGGGAGAGGAGGGCCAGCCACAGGCCGCCGTCGGCCGCGAAGCACTTCTGGGGGGCGAAGTAGTAGGCGTCGAACGCAGCCGGGTCGACAAGCATCCCTCCGGCGGCGGAGGTGGCGTCGACCAGCACCAGGGCCTCGTCGGCGGACACCCCTTCCGGGCGCGCCACGGGCATGGCCACTCCGGTCGACGTCTCGTTGTGGGTGAGGGCGTAGGCGTCGACCCCGTCCGTCGCGGTCAACGCCGGGTGGGTGCCAGGCGACGACTCCACCACCTCCGGGTCGTCCAGGTGGGGAGCGGCCTTGGCTGCAGCCGCGAACGAGGCCGAGAACTGGCCGAAGGTGAGGTGCTGGCTCCGGCGCTCGATGAGGCCGAAGGTGGCCATGTCCCAGAACAGGGCGGCCCCACCGTTGCCCAAGGCCACCTCGTAGCCGTCGGGCAGGCGGAACAGCTCGGCCAGCCCGCCCCGCAGCCGGCCGACCATCGATTTCACGGTCGTGGCTCGGTGGCTGGTGCCCAGGTAGGTGGGGGCGGCCGCGGCCAAGGCGGCGACCGCGGCCTGGCGGACCTTGGACGGTCCACTGCCAAAGCGTCCGTCGGAGGGCCGCAGGTCGGCGGGCAGGCGGATATCAGGGAGGAGGGGGGCCATGAGGTGTGCAACTGTTACACGCATGGCCCGTGTATCCACCCGTATTGCATCCATCGAAGAATCCGCCACCCTGGCCGTCGACGCCAAGGCCAAGGCCCTCAAGGCGGCCGGCGAGGACGTCATCGGCTTCGGGGCGGGTGAGCCCGACTTCCCCACGCCCGACCACATCGTGGCCGCGGCCGAGGCTGCCTGCAGCGTGCCCCGAAACCACCGCTACACCCCCGCCGCCGGCCTGCCCGAGCTGCGGGAGGCGGTGGCGGCCAAGACGGTACGCGACTCCGGCTACCCCACCACCGCAGCCCAGGTCCTGATCACCAACGGGGCCAAGCAGGCCGTCTACAACGCCTTCGCGGCCCTGCTCGACCCGGGCGACGAGGTGCTCATGCCCGCCCCCTACTGGGTGACGTACCCCGAGTCGATTCGCCTGGCGGGGGGCGTGCCGGTGACGGTGCCCACCGACGAGACCACCGGGTTCCGGGCGACCGTCGAGGCGCTGGAGGCGGCCACCACCGAGCGCACCAAGGTGCTGCTGTTCGTCTCGCCGTCGAACCCCACGGGCGCGGTGTACACGCCCGAGGAGACGGCCGAGGTGGGCCGGTGGGCGGCGGAGAAGGGCCTGTGGCTGGTCACCGACGAGATCTACGAGCACCTGGTGTACGGCGACCACACCTTCTCGTCGATGCCGGTGCTCGTGCCCGAGCTGGCCGACCGCAGCGTGGTGATCAACGGCGTGGCCAAGACGTTCGCCATGACCGGCTGGCGGGTGGGGTGGATGATCGCCCCCAAGGACGTCATCAAGGGGGCGGTCAACCTCCAGTCCCATGCCACGTCCAACGTGGCCAACGTGTCGCAGATGGCGGCGGTGGCCGCCCTCACCGGCGACATGGCCCCGGTGGCGGCCATGCGGGAGGCCTTCGACCGCCGGCGGCGGAAGATGTTCGAGATGCTCTCGGCCATGCCCGGCGTCACCGTCCTGGAGCCGGAGGGCGCGTTCTACGCGTTCCCGTCGTTCGCCGGCGTGCTGGGCAAGGACATCGGCGGGCAACGGGTGGACACCACCCTCGAGCTGGCCGGAGTCGTGCTCGACGTGGCCAAGGTGGCGATCGTCCCCGGCGAGGCCTTCGGCGCCCCCGGCTACGCCCGCCTGTCGTACGCCCTGGGCGACGACGCCCTGGAGGAGGGCCTCACCCGCCTGGGCAAGCTGCTGTCCGAGGCCGGGTAGCGGGAGCGCGTTAGCGGTCCCCGACCGGGCCGGGGGCGGGCACCAGCCCCGGTTGGCCCCAGCGCAGCTGCCAACCCCCGGCGAACGATTCGGCGGGTGACGGGTCGACGACGCTGGCGATGTGCCACCAGTCGGCCTGGATCCGCTCGGGGGTGACGTCGACGACCACGTAGCCGTGGTGGCGCAGCTCGACCATCCGGACGTGGGCGTTCTGCCACCGGAACGCCCGCTCCGACGCCACCGCTCCCACCCTTCCTCCCGGCACCAGGATGTCGGCGAAGGTGGGCGACGACACCGCCGGGGTGACGAACTCGGCGCCCACCGGCAGGTCGTTGGCCCACGAGGAGTGGATGTCGCCGCTGAGCACGGCCGTGTTGCCCCCACCGGCCGCCAGGACGCCGTACAGCCACTCCCGCTCCCGGGGATAGCCGTCCCACTGACCGGGGTTGAGCAGGTACCGGCCGGCCACCAGCGGGGTGGGCGCCAGCACCACCTGGTTGCCGATCAGCCGCCACCGGGCCGTCGACGCCGCCATCTCCGCCTCCAGCCACTCCCGCTGGTCGGCACCGAGCATCGACCGTCCCGGGTCGGACAGCGTGACCACCACGCCGCTGCCCCGGCCGAAGGGCTTGTCCCGGCCCACCAGGCGGGCGTCGATCATGGCCAGGTCGGCGGCGTCGCCCCATCGCAGCATCCTGTAGATCAGGGCCGGATCGGCGGGATCGGGCGGGCGGACCGGCATCCACTCCCAGTAGGCCTGCAGGGCGGCGGCCCGGCGCTCGGGCCATGATCCGTGACGGCTGGGGAGGTGCTCGAAGGCGCCCCCCGACCACGCGCCACCGGCCAGCTCGTGGTCGTCCCAGACGGCCACCATGGGGTGACGGGCGTGAAGAGCCTGGAGGTCGGGGTCGCCCTTGTAGGCGGCGTGGCGAGCCCGGTACCCGTCGAGGGTCACGGCGGTGCCGATCGGGAGGCGACGGGGCCCGCGGTGGGAGTGGCGGCCGTTCTCGTACAGGTAGTCGCCCACGTGGACGACGAGGTCGACGTCGCGCCGGGCCAGGTTGCGGTAGGCGTGGAACCAACCGGCGGGGAATGAGGCGCACGACACCAGGCCCAGGCGGAGGTTGTCGACGGCGGCCCCCGGCGCGGGCGCGGTGCGGGTCCGCCCGACGGGCGAGGTCTCGCCCCCTACCGAGAACCGGTACCAGTAGGCGGTGGCCGGCACCAGGCCGCCGGCGTCGACCTTGACCGTGTGATCGGTGTCGGGGCCGGTGGTCGCCGTGCCCCGGGCGGCCACCTCGTGGAGGTCGGGGTCGAGGGCGATCAGCCAGTCGACCTCCACCGGACCGGGTGGAGAGGCCGCAGGAGGCGTCCAGCGGGTCCACAGCACGACGGAACGGGGGAGGGGGTCGCCACTGGCCACGCCGTGGCGGAACGTCACACCGTGGTCGACAGGGCCTCCAGAGCCCGGGCCAGGCTCTCCACCCCCTCCGCCGGTGGCCCCTCACCCCGAGCGGCGCCCACCTCGACCTGGGGCGCCACGAACATCGAGGCCCGGGCCCCCTCGGCGGCATCGGCCCGCGACGGGGCCGCCCCGACCGGCCCGACCACGCCGTCGGCCTCGACGGTGCCGGCGGCGGCGATGGTGCGACCTCGGGCCAGGTCGTCGGGGGAGAGGAGGTCGGCGATGGCCAGAGCGTAGGCCAGCCCGGCCTCGGGCCCGAAGGCGGCCCGCCCCTCGAACCGGATCTCGAAGGGCAGCTGGGCGGCCAGGTCACGGGTCTCGACGGTGATTCCGATCCCGCCCCCGCCGGCCGGCCCCGGGGCCTCGGCGCTGGTGACGCCCACCTCCCGCACGTCGCCACCCCGGTCGATCCACAGGCGGAGCCCGGTGCCGGGCGGGCTCCGGCGGACGATGTCGGTGAGGGTGGCGGCCAGGGTCACCGGCCGGCCGTCGGCGGCCACGATCACGTCGCCCGCCCGTAGGATGCCGCCCGCCGGCGAACCGGGCCGCACAGCCAGCACCCGGACGCCGGTGCCGGCCACCGTCGCCGGCAGCCCCTGCGACCGGGCCGCGGCGACCGCGGCCAGGATCCGCGTCTCCCGGGCCACGCCCGGGTGACGCCTGGCCTCCAGCTCGGCCTCGGCCCAGCCGTCGACATCCCGTACCGGGACCACGCGGCGGCCGTCCCGGACGGCGGCCACCAGCGCCCCGAAGGCGCTGGTGCGGCGGACCTCGACGCTCGGGACCAGGAAGCGCCCGTTGAGGGGGGTGGCGGCCACGCCGGCCACGGAGACGTCCTGGGTGACGTCGACCGGCGGGCCGGGGGAGACGACCACGTACGGCGGCCGGTAGAGCGCCAACCCGGTGACGAGGCAGAGGGCCGCCAGCAGCAGCCACGGCCGGACGCCAGCGCCCGCTCGCCGGCCGCTCGGGGCCCGGTTGGCCGTCGTCGGCGGTGTCGAAGGCCGAGACGCGGTCGAGGGCGAAGGCCACGTCGCCCTCGTCGAGGAGCCCGACCACGCACCCGTCGTCGACGACGACGACCTGACCGATGGGGTTGTTGCCGTTGAGCCGGTCGAGGATATCGAGCACCCGATCGTCGGCATCGACCATCGGGACGTCGTCCAGCGGCGTCATCACCTCCTGCACCATGAGGCGGGAGCGCTCCGCCGACGGCACGCTGCGGGCCGACGCCAGCGCCACCAGGCCCAGGAGGCGGCCCCCGCCCAGCACCGGGTAGCCCGACCGCATCGGTGCCGGAGGGTTCTCCACCAGCCGGGCCACGGGCGTGTCGTCGAGGACGACCCCGGGGTCGGGGGACATGACGTCGCCCGCGGTGAGTCCCTCCAGGCGGTGGCGGGTCTCGGCGTCGGCCAGCTCGGACGAGACCGCCCGCAGGAGGAAGGCGCCGAGCACGACCAGCCAGACCCCCACCAGGCCGGCACCGCTCCAGATGTCGAGGACGCCGACGACCAGCATCGTGGCGCCGAAGGCCTGGCCGGCGCGGACGCCCGAGCGGGTGGCGGCCAGCAGGTCGCGCTGGCGCCGCCAGAGCCACGCCCGCAGGATGCGCCCCCCGTCGAGGGGGAGGGCCGGGATCAGGTTGAAGGCGGCCACCAGCACGTTGAGCCGGGCCACATAGGCGAGTACGCCCGACACCGCCTCCGGCCCACCCAGGCCGTCGGCGGCGGTGGAGGCCATCGCGAACAGAGCGGCCAGCCCCAGGGACACGGCCGGTCCGGAGGCCGCCACCCGCAGCTCCTGGCCGGGGGACCGGGCCCGTCCGCCGGCGTCCGAGACGCCACCCAGCAGCCACAGGGTGACGCCGTCCACGGGCAGTCCCTCCCGGCGGGCGACGACCGCGTGGGCCAGCTCGTGGAGCACCACGCAGGCGAACAGCAGGGCGGCGGCGATCACCGCCATGAGGAGGTGGGAGGCGGAGCCGAGCGCGGGGTAGGCGGAGGGGAGCACCGAGCGGGCCAGCGTGATGGCCACGACGGCGAAGGCGACCGGCCACGTCCAGTGGGCGCCCACGGGGATGCCCCAGACGCGCAGCAGCCGGAAAGTCGGTTCCATCCCTCGTCGTCTACCCAGGTGGGAGGGGTCCTCCACCCGACTGACGGCCCCCCTGGCGAACATTCGGTCCCATTGTCCCTCCCGGTCGCCCTCCGGGTTGCGACGGCACCGCCGGTTCGTGCCAGTCTGGCGGGCATGGACGTCGGCATTCTCGGGGGCACCGGCCCCGCCGGGCAGGCTTTGGCCGCTCGGCTGGCGTCGCTGGGCTACGACGTGATGGTCGGCTCGCGGTCGGAGGACAAGGCCGCCACCGTGTGTGACGAGCTGCGGGCCCGCTGGCCGGACCACCGCCTGAGCCTGGAGCCGGCCACCAACGAGGGGGCGGCCAAGGCCACCCTCATCGTCGTCGGCACCCAGTGGGCGGCGGCCGAACCCACCGTGGCCGCCCTGGCCGGCGCCCTGGCGGGCAAGGTGGTGATCTCCATGGGCAACGCCCTGACCAAGGTCGGCAAGGAGCTGCGGGCCGTCACCCTGCCTTCGGGATCGGTGGCCGCCGCCGTCCAGGCCGCCGCCCCCGAGGCCCTGGTGGCGGCCGCCTTCCAGCACATCCCGGCCCGCGAGCTGGGCCACCTCGACCACCCGGTCGACGGTGACGTCCTCATCTGCACCGACCACGACGAGGCCTTGGAGGCGACGTCGGCCCTGGTGCGCGCCATCCCCGGCCTGCGCCCCCTGTCCGCCGGTTCGCTGGCCATGGCCGGCACCGTGGAGGCCTTCACGGCAGTGCTCGTGCGCTTCCGGCGGGCCAGCCTGCGGCTCACCGGCATCGACGCCTAGGCCCCGGGAGTGCGGTTCTACGACACCGCCCAAGGCGAGGTGCTGGAGTTCTCACCGGGCCCCGTCGTCACCATGTACACGTGTGGCATCACGCCCTACGACGCCACCCATGTCGGTCACGCCGCCACCTACCTGCTCTACGACGTTGTCCAGCGGCGGCTGCGGGACGAGGGGTACCGCACCCTGTGCGTCCGCAACGTCACCGATGTCGACGACGACCTGCTGCGCAAGGCCCGTGAGCTGGGCGAGCCCTATCTCGACCTGGCCGCCCGGGAGGTGGCCCGGTTCGAGGCCGACATGAGGGCCCTCGGGATGCTGCCCGCCTTCAGCGAGCCCCGGGCGACTTCCGCCATCCACGACATCCTGGGTTTCATCGGCATGGTCATCGACCGGGGCTACGCCTACCAGGCCGGCGGCGCCGTGTACTTCGACGTGGCCTCGTTCGAGCCGTTCGGGCAGGTCAGCCACCTCTCTCGGGACGAGATGCTGAAGCTGGCCGCCGAGCGAGGCGGGAAACCGGACGATCCCGACAAGCGCGACCCCCTCGACTTCGTCCTGTGGCAGCCGTCGGCGCCCGACGAGCCGTCGTGGCCGTCGTCGTGGGGCCCGGGTCGTCCCGGCTGGCACATCGAGTGCTCGGCCCTGGCGCTGCGGGAGCTGGGGACGAGCATCGACCTCCATGGCGGCGGCACCGACCTGATCTACCCCCACCACGAGTGCGAGGCGGCCCAGTCCGAGGCCGCCATCGGCGAGCGCTTCGTGCGCCGGTGGCTGCACGCCCCGATGGTCGAGCTCGACGGGGCCAAGATGTCGAAGTCGCTCGGCAACCTGGTGTTCGTGAGCGAGCTGGTCGAGAAGTGGCACCCGATGGCGGTGCGCCTGGCCCTCCTCGACCACTCCTACCGGGCCCCGTGGTCGTGGCACGAGGGCCTCCTCCCGGTGGCCACCGACCGCCTGGCCCGCTGGCGGGCGGCCGGCGAGGGCGACGCCGCCGTCAACGACGTGCGCACCGCCATCGACGAAGACCTCGACTTCCCCCGGGCCATCGCCGCCATCGACCGGGCCGCCGCCGCCGGCCAAGGCGTCAGCCAGGCCGCCGCCCTGTTGGGCGTGGTGGTCGCGTAGCGCGGCTGGCTGGTCGTTCAGTCGTCGAGGACGAACGTGACCAGCATGTTCACCCGGTATCCGGTGATGGCACCGTCGGTTATCTCGACCGTCTGCTCCTTGACCCACGCCGACGTGATGTGACGCAACGTCCGCGAGGCACGTTCGATCCCGACCTTGATCGCGTCCTCGAACCCGACCGAGGACAGGGCGCTGATCTCGGTGACTTTGGCAACGGACTCCATGGTGATCCTCCTGGCGTGGGGCCGGTGGACGGCAGGCCTCCGTCAGGCTAGGGCGAGCGAACGAGACCCCGCCTCAGGTTGGCCGCTCCGAACCAGGTGGTAAGTGCTCGAGGCAGCTCTGGGTCGGTGAGCTCGCCCGTCCAGGCGACGTATCCGTCGGGCCGGATCAACACCGCTGGGGGCGCCGCGACCTCGCCCAGGACCGGGAGCTCGCAGGTGCCATCGTGCTGGGCGTCGACCAGCCGGACTCGATTCGCCCACGGAGAGATGTCGAAGCCGCCGGGTTCACCGAGGTTGAGGAGCACGGGCCGGGCGTCGTGCAGCAGGGTGAAGACGCGTGTCGGGACCGTCAGCAGTCTGCACGTCGAGGTCGGGCATGCGCCGCCCGAGCAGCGGGTGTCCCTCGCCGAGGTCGTAGTGGATGTCGAGACCGGAGATCATCCCGACTATGCGCTGGCGCGGCTCGTCCATACCCAGCTGTTCGAGCATCGTGTCGCGGAGCGCCTGGCTGCGCTCGTCGATGCGACTGAGCGCGACCTGGGCCATGGTGTTGTGCAACACCCGGGCCCCGACCGGGTGCCGTTCGGCGTGGTAGGTGTCGAGGAGGCTCTCGGGTGACGTCTTGTCGACCACCTGGGCCAGCTTCCAGCCGAGGTTCACGGCATCCTGCACGCCCGTGTTGAGCCCCTGTCCGCCTTGCGGGCCATGGACGTGGGCGGCGTCGCCGGCGAGCAGCACCCGTCCCGCGCGATAGGAGGCCGCCTGCCGGGTCATGTCCGTGAACCGGGAGATCCACGTCGGGCTGTGCACCCCGTAGTCCGTCCCGTAGGCGGCGATGAGCGCCTCGCTGAGGTCCTCCATGGTGGGCTGGCGGGCGTGTTCGACCTCCTTCTCGAGCAGGACGACCCGGTACGGCCCTCCACCCTTTCCCGGGTCGACGGGACCGAGGCCACCACCCTCGGGGCGCGGGCCGATCTCCGGCTCCTCGTCCATCTCGACCTCGGCGATCAGGTAGCTGGACGTCGGGTCCCACCCGGGGAAGTCGATGCCGGCCGCCTTGCGGACCACGCTGCGTCCGCCATCGCACCCGACGAGGTACTCCGCCCGCAGTGACGAGTCGCCGGACAGCTCGACATCGACTCCGGTGTCGTCCTGGGCGAAGCCCACCACCTCGCAGCTTCGAAGGATCGGAACCCCGAGCTCCTCGACCCAGCCGGCCAGGATGCGCTCGAAGTGGCTCTGCCAGAGGGCAAGGATGTAGTTGTGGCGGGTGGGGAAGTCGCTGATGTCCAGGAAGGTCCCGGCGTAGCCCACGAAGGGATGGATCTTCCCCGCGGAGAGGAATCGTTCCACGACGCCACGCTGATCGAGCACCTCGATGGTGCGGGCGTGAAGACCCCCTGCTCGCGAGCCGTCGAGCTCCTGGCTGGCGCGTCGTTCGACGACGACGACGTCGGCCCCCGCCAACGTCAGTTCGGCCGCCAACATCAGCCCGGTCGGGCCGCCTCCTGCGATCACCACCGCATGCTCGGTCATCGCCGCTCCCCGGCAAACGCTGCACCCATTCCACAACTCCTGGCTTCATAGGTTCTGGACATGATCGGCTCAGCTAATGGGTCATGGTCAGCACGTTTGGGTCGCTTGCGGCAAGCCCCCTCCCTCGCGATATTCTGTTCATGGCGGCGAAGGGCCACGCTCGACGATGCGGGCGAGCTGGGCGCTGCACAGCTTCGCCGATTTCGCGGAGTTGCCGGGTCAGTCTTCAGTGTCGGCTTCGGGCACGACGTACTCCTTCGCCAGCTTGGCCGGCGCGCACGCGAGCCAGCCGTCGATGATCGCCTCCCGCACGGCGCGCGTGGTGACCGCGTTGAGCTCGATCAGCACGGCCGCGTACCCATCGAAGTGCGGAATCGTGAAGAAGGCCTCAGGCTCCGCCGCGAGCACGGCCTCCTTCTCGCCGAGGTCCGCCACGCGAACCGCGAGGATCGGTCCCTCAGGCGGGCCGGTATCGCCGAACCGCCGGATGTCCGCCTTGCTGAACGACCTCTCCCATGCGAAGACCTTGCCCGCGACGGCCCATGTGCGAGTGCCATGACGCTCGCCTTCGGTCACGTCTGGCAGCGCCAAGGCCATCCCGGCGACCTCGTCGAGAGTCACCATGGTCGGCACCGTACCGCCGCCAACGACCCCGCCGGCCAGGGCCGCCACCGAGAACACCACCCAGTCGTTCCCGACGGCGCGATCTCGTTTGATTTTGGACGGATATGTACCTCAGAGGTACAAATCTGTCCAAAATCGAACTGCCGTCCGGTGTGTCGGTCACCCGGGCACCACGGCCGGGCCGACATCCGCCACCTCTCCGTACCACCGGCCCAAGTCCACGGCGGAGACCGGCCAACTCCTCGTAGCATCACCGGCGTAACATCTTCGTGGCGTTGCGACGGACCGGTTACGGACGGCCCCGAGACTCTCCATCGACCCAGCGAGCACGCCTGCCCTGCGGGAGGGGCCAGAGACGGCGGCGGCTCGTCCGAACCGAGGAGTGAGATGGACCAGCGACACATCATCAGGAGGACCGGCGGCAGCGCCGGCCGGCGGCTCTGGAGTGTGGCGGTCGGCCTCGCCGGTGCCCTCGTCCTCGGCGCCTGCTCGGATGGTACAGACGTAGGTTCGGCCGTCCCCCAGCGGGCGACAACCTCGACGAGCCGGCCGCAGACCAGCGCGTCCGTTCCCCAGCCGACCCCATCGACCCCGACGACTCCGACGAAGGCCGCACCCGTCGCGGATGCCACCGAACCGACGACACGCCCGACGATCGTGCCGCCGGCAGAGCCCACCGTCGTCGCCTCGCCGCGCCGCGCCGCTCGAAACACGCAGGTCGACATCACGGGTGATGGGTTCACCGACGAGCACTGGCGGGCGTCGGGCGTCACGCTGTGGCTGGCGGGAGGACCGTCGGGGTGCGACTTCTACGCGGACGCCGACCACGACGTACGAGTGGACGCGGACGGCCACCTCTCGGGGTGGTTCGTGGTGCCGGACCATGGCAACTGCCGCCAGAGCACAGTCGACGGCGTTCCCGTCGCCGCCGGTCACTACCGGATTGTGTACCAGTGCACCGCATGCACCATCGGCGAGTTCGAGGTCACGGAAGACGCCGCCCCGCCCGTCGGCTATTGCCATAAGGTCGAATTCTCGCCCGCCAGCAACAACCTCGCAGTGGACATCAGGGCGTACGGCGTGCCGTGCGAGGAGGCGGAGGCCGTCGTGCGGGAGGTCGGCGGGCCGCTGGGCCCGATCAACGGCGACCCTCAGGGCGAGGCCCGTGGGTTCACCTGCGTCCGCATCGCCGAGGATGAAACGTACCTGCCGTCGGCGACATACGAGTGCACCCGGGGCGGCGAGCGCATCACCTTCGTGCGCACGTGAGCCCCCGACTATGGGCCCCGAGTGGGGGACCGGCACCGGAGGTGATGGGCCGATGAAGGTTGTAGCGAATCGGGTTTGTCGTGAGATCAAACTTGTACTGGAGGAGGAGGACGGCGGTGGACGGAACTGAGCGAGGACGGCGAGATGTGGACCCACGGTTGTGCTCTGGGAGCGGGACGGTTCCGGCCTCGGTCCACCAGAGCCTGGGCCGGGTGTCTGCCAAATGGGGACATTGCCCGTTCTGCAAGGGCTCGTACAGGGTCGACAAGAAGGGGTTGCTCGTCGAACACAAACCCCCTGGCTGAGTCCTCGATCGACGCCGCGCTGGTCCATGATTGGACCCATGGCCGCACCGACCGAGATCACGTTCGCGAGCGACGGCCTGCAGCTGGCAGGTCATCTTCGCATTCCAGCCGACGCCGCCGGACCGAGTCCCGCACTCGTCTTCACCGGTCCCCTCACCGGGGTGAAGGAGCAGGTGACCGGTCGCTACGCCGATGCCCTGGCCGATGCCGGCTACGTCACCCTGGCGTTCGACCACCGGGGTTTCGGCGCCAGCGAGGGCAGCCCCCGCCAGCACGAGGACCCTGCGGGCAAGCTCGACGACCTCCGGGACGCCCTGAGCTGGCTGGCCGCTCACCCATCGGTCGACGCCGACCGGCTGGGTTGCGTCGGAGTTTGCCTGGGGGGTGGCTACGCCCTGCGCTTCGCCGCCTTCGACCCTCGGGTCCGGGTGCTGGTCACCGTGGCCGGTGGCTACAACGATCCCCATGCCATGCGTGCCGCGATGGGAGCCGAGTCCTACCGTGGCGTCCTCGCCGACCAGATGGCCCAGGCCGCCCGCCAGCATGCCGCCGGCGAAGCCGACTACATGGCCGCCGTCAGCAACGACGACACGCCCGCCCTCATGGGTGGGGACGAGCCGTTCGCCTACTACGGCACCGAGCGGTCGGCGAGCCCGGGCTGGGAGAACCGGATCTCCCGGACGTCGCTGTACTCGCTCCTCACCACCGACCTGGCGTCCGGCGCCGACTTCATCTCTCCCACGCCGTGGCTGATGGTCCACGGCCGCACCGACGCCTATTGCTCGCCCGACTGGGCCGCCGCCACCTTCGCCCGGGCCGGCGAACCCAAGGAGGCCGTGTGGCTGGACACCACCAACCACATCGACCTCTACGACGTGCCCACCTACGTCGACCCCGCCATCGCCGCCATCGAAGCATGGCTCGCCCGCTGGCTGTGACCGTCCGGCGCCGAGCCCTGGCCGCCGCCCACCTTTTGGGGAGCGACGACGACCAGGTCGGGCGGCGCTGGAATCAGGGGGCGGCGGTGAAGCCGAACCCGGGACGGACCTTCGCCGGGCAGGCGATGTCGTTCCCGTTGTGGTCCTTGCACATCTTCGATCCATCCGTGAGCGTGCACACCGCGATGTTGTTGTTGGTGTAGGTGCACTTGGCGTCGTCGGGCGTTGGCGTGATGGTCGCGTGGGCCTCGCCCGTCCAGAGCAGGCCCCCGGCCAGGGCTGCGATCACGGTCAGCTTGCGTAGACGATTCATCGTTCGCTCCTCTCCTCCGCGTGTCGCTCGGTCGCGCCACGTCGCCGATGAAGAGCGCTCGGAGGTCGGAGCCTTACAGTTTCGCGATGACAACTTGAGGCCGATCTTCCAGCAGCAACGGCCGACGTGTGCCTGGCGCACATCGGGGAGGGTTCAGCGATGCGCGAACTGATCGTCTGCAACATCATCTCGCTCGACGGCTACTACGAGGGACCGGGCGGCGACGTCATGGCCCTGCCGTTCGACGAGGGGTTCAACGAGTACAACGCCGAGCGACTGCGGGCCGCCGACACGTTGCTCCTCGGCCGAAAGTCCTACGAAGGGTTCAAGAGCTACTGGCCGGCGATCGCCGACGACCCCGATGCGCCGCCGGTCGAGCGTGAGATCTCCCGTCTCAACAACGCCATCGAGAAGGTCGTGGTCTCTGACCGCCTGACCCCTGACCAGACGTCGCCGTGGCACAACACCCGCATCGTCACCCGTGCCGACGCCCACGACCAGATCGCCGAGCTCAAGCGCGGACCGGGCCGCGACATCCTCGTCTTCGGCAGCCACACGCTATGGAACGACCTCCTGGCCCATGGCTTGGTCGACGAGCTGCACCTCATGATCGGCGCCGGGGTACTCGGCGCAGGCACCCCCGCGTTCGAGGGCCGGCCGCCGGTGTCGCTGCGCCTCGTCGACACCCGAACCTGGGACGGCTCCGGGCTCGTACTTCACCACTACGCCGTCGAGCCGGCCTCGGCCTGAGTTGCCGTCACGGGCATGATTCAGAGTTTCCAAACCCAGCCGATCCGGCCCCGATCCTCAGCCGGCCATTAGGAGGCCGCTCGGCGTCGTCACTTCCCCCACGACCACGCCGGCCGCCTCGACCACGGCCGAGCTGACGGTCGCTTTCGAGTGGTCGCAAGCAATGACTCGTGCACTCCGATCTCTCGATCGCGTCCACTACGCCCAGCCGGCCGAGAGCGTCGTCGGACTCGAATTCCGGCAGAAGGCGCCCCAGTTTCGGTCACGCACGCGGCCTCGGCCGCCGGCAGCCGATCCGCCCGCGCCCAGGGCGGTCCGTCTCGGCCGTTAGGGTTGGATCAGGAGATGAGCGACAGAAAGCCCTTCTGGTCGAGCGTCCCCGGGGTCGCGACCGGCGTCGCCGGCATCGTCAGCGCCATCGTCGGGCTGCTCGGCGTCTCGGTGCAGCTCGGGTGGATCGGCGGTGACGACGGGACCAAGGCCGCGTCGTCGTCCGACGGGGTTTCGGTCACCACCACCTCGGCTGCGTCCGGGGGGACGGCAACGACCTCGCGCGTTCGTCGGCGACGACCGCCCGTCCGGGGGAGTTCGAGGTCGAACCGTCGTCACTCGAGTTCGAGCCGTTCAAGCCTCGCGACGCCGTCGTGAAGGTGAAGAACACGGGCGACGTTCCCCTCACGATGCAAGCGCCGGAGGTCTCGGGCTCGGCGGCCGCCAACTTCGACTCCGACGACCTGACGTGTACCGAGTCGACCCTCGGTCCCGGACTGAGCTGTGAGATCAAGGTGACGTTCACCGCAACCCAGCCCGGGGAGTATTCCGCGGCCCTCGTGGTGGCTGCGTCCAATGTCCCCAAGGCGGTCGAAGTCGAGCTGAAGGGCACCAAGACCCTGCTGGGCTGACCCCCCGGCTCAGCCGTCAGCCGTTCCGGGAGACCGAGCGGACGAGCTGGTGGTGGGCGGTGAACAGGCGGCGGACGGTGAGGTGGCCGGCCACCAGGGCGGCGAAGGCGTTGCCCCCGAGGAGCATGTACATCACGACGAGCTGCAGGCGGATGGCCGACGTGGGCGAGGCGCCGGCCAGGAGCATCCCGGTCATGGCGCCGGGCAGGGCCACCAGCCCCACCACCTTGGTCTGGTCGACGATCGGCAGGGTGCCGGTGCGCACCGCGGCCCGGTGCCACGGCCGGGAGGCCTCGGCCGCCGTCTGACCCAGGCTGAGCCGGGCCTCCACCTCCCGGCGGTTCGAGGCCAGGTCGTCCCGGAGGCGGATCATCACCAGCGAGGCGGTGTTCATGGCGTTGGAGATGATCATCGACCCGAGGGGGATGGCGGCCCGGGGGACGGCGGGCACGATGCGCAGGGCCAGGAGGACGCCGAGGGTGCCGGCGGTGGCCGCCGCAATCGACGTCAGGGCGATGACGCGAGCGCCCGGGACCCGCTTGCCCCGGGCCCCGGACGTGAGCGTGGCCGTGCCGACCATCACCGCCAGCACCACCGGCGTGAGGGCGGCGTTGCTGTCGAACACGTAGTCGAGCACGAAGCCCACGGCCAGGAGCTGGGCGAACGACCGGAAGGTGGCGATCACGATGTCGCGCTCCAGGTCGGCCCGACGCACCCGGGAGACCACCACCGCCACCATCACCAGGAGGAGGGCCAGGCCGATGTCGCCGATCGAGATGCGCCCGCTGAGGTCGGTCACGACGACGCCGGCCCCACCGGCTCGACGGTCACCATCCGGTCGGCCAGCTCCTCCGCCTGGCGGCGGTCGTGGGTGACCATCACCACGGTCAGCCCGTCGTCGGCCAGCGACCGCACCAGGGTCTCGATCCCACCCCGGGAGCCGGCGTCGAGGGCCGACGTGGGCTCATCGAGGAGGAGGCACTCGGGCTCGAGGGCCAGGGCTCGGGCCAGGCACATGCGCTGGGCCTCGCCAACCGACAGCCGGTCGGCGGACCGGGTGGCCAGGGCCGGGTCGAGACCCACCCTCGCCAGCAGAGCGGCGACGTCGGCGTCCGGCGACGCCGCGGCCACGTTGTCGGCGACCGTCCCGGGGAACGTCACCGGCACCTGGCCCACGTACTGCACCCGCTTGCGGAGGGCGATGACGTCGTAGGAACGGACGTCGCGACCGTCCAGCAGCACCTCGCCACCGTCCGGGTCGTCGAGCCGGTTGAGCAGCCGGAGGAGCGTCGTCTTGCCCGCCCCCGACGGTCCCACAACGGCCGTGAGCCCGGTCGCCGGGATGCGGGCCGAGAACCCGGCCACGATCGGGACACCCCCGTCGCCGTCCACCCGTACGTCGCGGTACTCGAACCTGTCCCCGATCCATGCAGTCTTCCATCAGGGACTTTTTGATCCGGACCCCTCCCGGCCCGCCGGTAACCTCGGTCGTCATGCCGGGAGAGATGACAGTCAAGCTGCCCGACGGATCCGCCCGCAGCCTGCCCGAGGGGGCCACCGCCGGCGAGCTGGCCGCCAGCATCGGCCGGGGGCTGGCCAAGGCGGCGGTGGCCGCCACCGTCGACGGTCACCAGGTCGACCTGTCCACGCCCCTCACCGACGGCGCCACCGTGGCGATCGTCACCGCCGACTCCGACGAGGGCCGCTACGTCCTCCGCCACTCCACCGCCCACGTGATGGCCCAGGCCGTCACCGACCTCTTCCCGGGCGCCAAGTACGCCATCGGCCCCGCCATCGAGGACGGCTTCTACTACGACTTCGCCCTGCCCGGCGGGGCGTCGTTCAGCGAGGACGACCTGGCCCGCATCGAGGCCCGCATGCGGGAGATCGTGGGCGAGGACCAGCCCTTCGTCCGGGAGGAGCTGTCACGGGACGAGGGCCTGGCCCGCTTCGCCGACCAGCCGTTCAAGGTCGAGATCATCGAGGGCGTCGACCCGTCCGAGGGCGCCGAGGGTGGCGCGGTCAGCGTCTACCGCAACAGTGTCGATCCTTCTGCGGGCTGGGCCGACCTGTGCCGGGGCCCGCACGTGCCGTCCACCCGGCGGCTGGGCTCGTTCAAGCTGATGAAGGTGGCCGGCGCCTACTGGCGGGGCGACGAGCACCGCGACCAGCTCCAGCGCATCTACGGCACCGCCTGGGAGTCCGACAAGGCGCTGGCCGCCCACCTCCACCGGCTGGAGGAGGCCGAGCGCCGCGACCACCGCAAGCTGGGCGTCGAGCTCGACCTGTTCCACTTCCCGCCCGAGATCGGCGGCGGCCTGCCCGTCTTCCACCCCAAGGGCGGGCTCATCCGCAAGCTCATGGAGGACTACTCCCGGGCCGAGCACGAGGCCGCCGGCTACGACTTCGTCTTCACGCCCCACCTGGCCAAGTCGACCCTGTTCGAGATCTCGGGCCACCTCGGCTGGTACGCCGACGGCATGTACCCGCCCATGGAGATGGAGGGCGCCACCTACTACCCGAAGCCCATGAACTGCCCGATGCACATCCTCATCTACAAGTCGGGATCCCGGTCGTACCGCGACCTGCCCCTGCGCCTGTTCGAGCTGGGGACGGTGTACCGCTTCGAGCGCTCGGGCGTGCTCCACGGCCTCACCCGGGTGCGGGGGATCACCCAGGACGACGCCCACATCTTCGTCGCCCCCGACCAGCTGGCCGACGAGCTGACCTCGCTGCTGGCGTTCGTGGTGCGCATCCTGCGGGCCTTCGGGCTCACCGACTTCGAGGCCGAGCTGGCCACCCGGCCCGACAAGTTCGTGGGCGAGCCCGAGGAGTGGGACGTGGCCACCGAGGCCCTCCGCGAGGCCCTGGAGGGCGTGGGCCTGCCGTACAAGGTGGCCGAGGGGGAGGGCGCCTTCTACGCCCCCAAGATCGACGTCCACGTGCGGGACGCCATCGGCCGGCGGTGGCAGATGTCCACCCTCCAGGTCGACCTGCAGATGCCGCAGCGCTTCGACATGGAGTTCGTGGGCGCCGACAACGCCCGCCACCGGCCGTTCATGATCCACCGGGCCCTGTTCGGCTCCGTCGAGCGCTTCTTCGGGATCCTGCTTGAGCACTACGCGGGGGCCATGCCGGCCTGGCTGGCGCCGGTGCAGGCCCGGGTGCTGGGCGTGCGCGACGACCACGAGGAGTACGCCGGCGTCGGTGGTGGAGCGGCTTCGGGCGGCCGGCCTGCGGGCCGACACGGTCGCGGCCGACGAGCCCCTCGGCGGTCGCATCCGCCGGGCCAAGCTGGAGAAGCTGCCCTACGTGCTGGTGGTGGGCGACGCCGACGTGGCCGCCGGCACCGTCGGCGTCAACCCCCGGGGCGGCGAGGTCGAGCGGGGTGTCGCGGTGGAGGACTTCGTGGCCCGGCTGTCGGACGAGGTCGCCGCCAATTGACTGGGAAGGCATGACCCTCGAGCGGTTGTGGGCCGGCTGGCGGCAGGAGTACATCAACCGGGCGACGGAGGAGGATTCGAACGACCGGTCGGAGGACGGCTGCGTCTTCTGCCGCATCCTGGCCGGTGACGAGGCGGCGGACGACGCCTACATCGTGTGGCGGGACGACCGGGTGGCGGCGATCCTCAACGCCTACCCCTACTCGCCCGGCCACCTCCTGGTGATGCCGGTGCGCCACGTGGCCGAGATCGAGGACCTGTCGCGCGGAGGAGGGGGCGGCGCTGTGGAACACGGTCGTGGCCGCGGTGGCCGCGGTCAAGGCTGCCTACCGTCCCCACGGGCTGAACCTGGGCGCCAACCTGGGCCGGCCCGCAGGCGCCGGGATCCCGGCCCACTTCCACCTGCACTGCGTCCCCCGGTGGGACGGCGACACCAACTTCATGACCACCGTCGCCGGGACCCGTGTGCTGCCCGAATCGCTCCCCGCCACCCTGGCCCGGGTGCGGGCGGCCTGGCCCGCGCCGGGCGGTGGATGATCCGCTCGATCGTCGGTTTCCATGCCGACGCTGACGGGGACTGGGTGGCGGAGCTGTCCTGCTACCACCGCCAGCATGTTCGTCACCGTCCGCCGTTCCAGGAGCGGGCGTGGGTGCTCGACGAAGCGGGCCGGGCGGCTCGGGTCGGCACCCCGATCGAATGTCCTTTGTGTGACCGGGCCGAGTTCCCCGAGGGTCTGTGTGTGCTCGGGCGGGCTGGCCCGTGGGACCGGGCCTCCCTGCCCGCCAGCCTGCTCCGGGCCCATCGCACGCCCGAGGGCCGGTGGGGAAGGTTGCGAGTGCTCGACGGTTCGGTCGACTTCCAATTCGAGTCCGAGGGGGCTGCTGCTGTGCGTCTCGAGGCGGGCGGCGTGCAGGCGATCCCGCCGGGCGTGCCCCACCACCTGGTGCCGACGGGCGACGTGCGGTGCGAGCTCGAACTCTGGGGTCAGGCGGCGGTGGAGAGGGAGTAGACGGCGGCGCCCAGCCGGTCCTCCCAGGCCCAGTCCTCGACGAAGTGCTGGTTGGGCTCGACCATGACGTCGCGGTACCACCAGAGCAGGTAGATCCCGAAGCTGAAGATGGTGGCCGCGACCCGGCCCCAGTAGTTGTGACGTCCCTTCAGTGCCGCGAAATCGGATGAGGGGACGTCCTGGCCCAACCGGGAGTACACCCGGCCGAGGTCCGACTGCACCGCTCGCTCCGCGGCTTGATGGCGGATGAGGTCGCCGTCGAGGAGGACGAAGGCCACGATCGTGCTGATACCGCCGCTGATCCAGCCGAGCAGGGCCCAGACGGCCGGCTCCCGGAACTCCGTCGTCATCTGGCGGAGAACTCCCAGGTGGCCGGCCATGGTCTCGAAGGTGGGCCGCAGCTCGTCGGCCACCGCCGGGCGGCGTTGGGCCCGCTCCCACGCGAAGGCGATGCCGGCCTCGAGCAGGTCGAGGCGCCGTCGGTTGTGGTCGCGCATGCGCCGGACGAGCTGGTAGACGACGTAGAAGCCGAAGAAACCGCACGTGAGCACCGTCCAGCCCAGCGCCGTCCAGAAGTTGAACAGGTAGTCGGACTCGTACCGCCGCTGGTAGGCGATCCGCACCCTCTCCGCCGCCGGGAAGCTCGAAAGCGGGGGTGGGCCGGTCATGGGCGGGGGCGGGCCGGTCGGCGGGGGAGGCCCGGTTGGTGGAGGTGGCGGCCCGGTCGGTGGGGCGGCCGACGGCGGTGGTGGCCCCGGCGGCGGGGGCGGAGGCCCGGTCGGTGGTCCGGTGGTCGGGGGCGAGGGTCCCGGCGGCGGGGGCGGTGTTGGGCCGGTCGGCGGGCGAGCGGGCTCGGGCGGCTCCGGCGGGGGAGCGGGCGGCGGGTCCACCGGCGGAGGCGGCGGACCCGGCGGGACGCTCACGGGCACGAGCGTACGCTGGCATCCGACATGGACGACGAGAAGCCGCCCGCGGCCGCCCCGCCGGCAGGCGCCGGCGAAGCGACCGCCGCCCAATCTGCCCCCGCCGCCCCGCCGTCGCCCCCCGCCACTCCAGGTGCCGCCCCGCCGTCGCCGCCCCGCCCTGCTCCGCCAGTCGCCGACCCGACCGGCGACCCATCGGCGGTCTCCGCGGCCACCCCGCCGCCCGTCGCCGACCCACCCGTCGCCGACCCGCCCGTCGCCGACCCACCCGTCGCCGACCCACCCGTCGCCGACCCGCCCGTCGCCGACCCGCCCGTCGCCGCTGACCTCGACGCCGCTCTGCCGGCCCCCACAACAGGCCCGGTGTCATCGCCCGTCCCGACCATTCCCGGCACCGAGCCTGCCCTCGTTGATCCGCCTGCGGAGGGCGACGCCCTACCGGCGGAGCTCGACGTCACCGCCTACGTCGGGCAGTACACGTTCCCCGACATCCGCCGCCGCCGGTGGCCGGGGTATGTCTACCTGCTGGTGGCCACCGCCTGCTTCGTCCTCTGGGCAACGAGGGGCGACGGTGCGGTATTGGTCAACGGCGGGATGCTCGGAGCGGCCCTCGCTCTCTTGGCCATCGGCGCCTACCACCTGGCCGCCGCCTGGCCCTTGTCGGTCAAGGACGGCGAAGCGTTGATGGCGGCGGCCCGGGAGGTCGGGTTCCCAGTCGGCCACGCCTCGGCCCAGCTCGGCTGGCGCGGCCTGCGAAGCCGGCCGACTTGGCGCATCCTGCTCTACTCCAACGAGGATCCACCCCGCCGACGGGGCTTGGTCCTGGTCGACGGCGTCGATGGCGCCGTCCTCGATCATTTCGTTGAGGACAACCCCGAGGACTGGGCTCAGTTCGAAACATAGGGGTAATGCTGGCGAGTCACACGTCCGGTGGGAGGTCGAGGGGGAAACTCGTTACGGCCTAGACAGCCGGCATCCATCGCGGCCACGGTCAACGACCGGGCCGGGGACACAAACTGGGGGACCGCCGGACGAAGGCGTCGTGCCGCCGTTGGCCCCTGCCGAGGGACGTGGGCACGTTGGGGCGGAGCATCGCCCCGTTCCACCGAAAAGTACGGGGGCCGCGCAACGCGCTCCCCATGGCGACCGCTCGGTGTAGGTGCCAGAATCGCGGCCACGGGGGCCGTCGGCGCGTCCGCCAGCGGAGGAGCGGCGATGGGCGGCGGGCAGGACGACAAGGTCCTAAAGGGAACGGGCGTCGAGTTGCGCGTCCACGGAGTGGGAGGAGACCCGCCCCACGCCGTCCTCTATATGCCCTTCCCGGACGACGCAGTATTCGATCCCGACTGGAAGACGAAGGGCGGCCGGAAGGCCATATTCAAACGCCGCGACGATCCCAACGTCCGTGTGTTCGAGTGGGGCGACCTCACCTCGCAGTCAAAGTGGTTCGCGCTCTGGACCCTGCTGCTGCCATTCACGTTGGCCAACGTGGCTGGGTGGGCCGGAGGTGGTTGGGGTCCGGTCGCACTCAAGCGCTTCCTGGCCTTCGTCTCCGGCCTGATCCTCACCTCCGTCACCGTGGGCTGGCTGGCCCTCACTGGGGTGCTCCTCGTGCCCGACGACTACCGGGCGTGGGGGCTGCCGGTCGCTGGCCTGGCGACCGTCATCCTGGGCGTGTGCGCCACCCACGTCAGCGCCCGCTACGCGCGCTACTCCCCACCCTGGTGGAACGACGATAGACCGCGGCCCCAGATCCTGCGGCCGCTGACGCTGTCCAGTCCCCGGTTCTTCGACAACGATTCGGCCCAGAAGGGGGCGTGGGGGGCGCACTTCGCGGTTGCCGTCGTCACGTGGGCGGTGATCGGCGGAGGCTGGTGGAAGGTTGACCGGGGGGAGTTCCAGCCCTACCTCGAGACGGGCATCGCCTGGGCCACCACCGCGGGCCTGGTCGTGGTCGTGCTCCTCGCCGGAGTGTCGTTCGAGCGGGTGCTGACCGCGAGCCGGTGGCGATGGTCGGCGTCGGCGATGGCGGCCGGCGCGGCGTTCCTGCTCACGGGCGCGGTGCCATCGGCCGCCCTCATCCCCCGGAAGGGCGGACTCGATGAGTTCCGGGGAGGCCAGGCGTTTGTGTTCCTCGACCTGTACGGCATCGCCCTGGCCGCCGGCCTCCTGACCCTGCTCCTCATCGCCCTCGTTGTCTACCTGCGCAAGTCGCCGGCCGAGGTGTTCGACGCCGAAGAACGGCCCGAGGCAGAACGCCTCCTCCGCACCGCGAAGGCGCGCCGAGCATCGAGAAAGGTGCAGGTCATCCGCCACATCGACTTGGTCGCCACCGCCGTGATCGGGACATTCGTCTTCGGGGGGGTCGTGGTCTTCTGGATCCGGGTGTTCCCCGCAGTGGCGGCGGCGGCGCCGTCCCGGGTGTGGACCGACCTGCCTGGGGAACAGCTGGCCACCGTGGCCGTCTGGGCCCTCGGCTACGTCGTGTACTACCTGGTCCGCAACGTGTGGCAGAACTTCAAAGACCGGGACCGTCGGCGCAAGGTCGGTCAGATCTGGGACGTGCTGACCTTCTGGCCCAAGTCGATCCACCCCTTCGCCGTTCGGCCCTATTCGGAGCGGGCCGTCCCCGAGCTGCAGCACTACCTGTACAGGGAAGGGCTCGAGCCGAACACACACCGGCTGACGATCACGGCCCACAGCCAGGGGTCGGTGCTGGTGTACGCCGCCCTGCAGGGATTGCCTCCCGACAAGCGGGGCCCAACCCCGATCGACCTGCTCACATTCGGGTCGCCCCTCGCAGTTCTCTACGCCAAGGCGTTCCCCTGTTACTTCGATATCGCGGAGTTCAATGCAAGGCGGGAGGCGCTTGAGGGCAGGGAACCGGAGTCCAGCCCCAAGGGTTCCTGGCGCAACCTCTTCCGGGCCACCGATCCAGTCGGACGGGAGGTCTTCACCCAGGACTTCGCGGCACGGGACCGTCGTTACGACTGCGCCTTGGAGGACCCCAACCGGCGGCCGCCGGACCCGGCCGCCATCGGTCCCGACGCCGAATATGACCTTTCCAGCAAGGACGACAAGATCTGGGGCCACAGCGGTTTCCGCAGATCCCGAACCCTGAAGACCCTCGTCCGAGAGTCCCGCCAGAAGAAGGCCGACAGCGATGGCGCCTGACCAGGGCGGGATAGAGCTGCGGTTGGCACTGGCCATGCGGGGGGGCGTCAGCCTTTCCGTCTGGATCGGCGGCGCCTGTGGCGAGATCGACCGGCTCCGGAAGGCGCCGGCGGGGACCTTCTGGCGCGGGCTGCGCGAGTTCGCCGGTTTCAGCGGCGTCATCGTCGACGTGATGGCCGGCGCTAGCGCGGGAGGCCTCAACGCCGTCATCTACACCGCCAGCCAGGTGTACGGCTTCGACCTGGAGAAGCTCAGGGACGTCTGGAATAGCGTCGGGGACCTTGGCCCCATGATCCGAGACGGCCAAGGGGATACGCCGTCGCTCCTCAAGGGTGACGATTACTTCCTCGAGAAGGCCTGGGGAGCGCTTTCCCAGCTAATCGCCGGCCTGGATCCGACGGAGACACCGCAGCCGACCGCATCGACAATCGATCCGGTACTGGAGACAGTTCGGGTCGACACCACCCTGAGCACCACCCTCGTCGAGCCGATCCGGACCCAGGCGACCGGGCGGGTGGGAAGGGAGTCGCAAGAGCAGCGTTTCTCATCGTCGTTCCACTTCCGCCACCTCGACAACACCACCAGCTGGCTGTCGGACTTCGTCGGCCCCGGCCGTCACAAAGAGGTGGCATGGCGGCTGGCGGTGGCGGCGCGGGCGACGGCCGCGTATCCGGTGGCGTTCGACGCGGCGCTGGTGCGTTCCGTCCGGCCGGCGAGCTTCGCCGCGCCGGCCAACGCGGCCGAGCCCGGACCGGCGATCGACATGTTCGGCGTGTTCGGTGAGGCGACCGACCAGGCCCGGCCATTCGCGGCAATGGACGGCGGGGTTCTCGACAATATCCCCCTGCGCCGGGCGATCGAGTCGATCGGACAGGCCAGCGCCGGCGGGCGGACCAGGCGAGTGCTCATCTACGTCCGCCCTGGTGGGCCCGGCGTTTCGCCCTCGGCCGATCCGCCGCCGCCCCTGACGAAGGTGCGTTCGACGGCGGGTGTCGTCGGAGCCTTGATCGGCAGCCGCATCGGCTCGGAGACGATCACCGAGGACCTGCGCGTCCTTGAGGACCACAATTCGCGCATCGCCCGCGCCCTGCGGCTCCGGCGGGTGCGGTTCGGGTTGATCCTGCGCGAAGAGGCTCTGATCGCCGCCGCGGGGGAGCCGGATCAGGGGGAGAAACCCCCTTTGGTCGTCGCCGCGGCGAACGAGCGGGATGGGTACGTCGTGATGCGGGCTGACGCCGACGCACAGCGGACCCGGCGGCTCCTGGAGAACCCGATCGAAGTGCTTGGTGGCGATTTGTTCCCGGTGACGCCCGCAGGTTACGACCAGGACGCGTGGCGGGCGCCGCTATTGCGGTGGGACAAGAGCGATCGCACCGCACTCGATGCGGCCTTGGCCGACGCCTATGCCGAAAGGCTCAGGTACAAGCGGCAGGATGAAAAGCTCCTTCTCGTTGGAATCGGTCCCATTGCCCGCCTTTCTGTCATCTTGCGGGAGGTGGCGGACGAGTATCTCGCACACGGTGGTTCGGAGGGACTCCGCGAACGGGCGAGCTCGGTAAAAGAAGAGCTCTACCGGCTTCAGTTTGTAGTGCGGGAGCTCTTCGAGCGACCACAACGGGTGGCGTTGGTGGTCCTGGCCGCAACCAGACCGCCGCGGGCGCCGGCTGCATCGGATGAGATTTCCCCGGTCGAGACCTGGGCGACCGAGTCCTTGGCGGCCCTTGAAGACTTTTTCCTACTCTCCGCAGAACAAAAGAACTCAGTGATTGGATATGTGAGGAAGGGGACGGGCTTGGCGACCCTGGGCCAGGTCAGGTCGGCACAGCTCAACCTGCTGGACCAGATCGTGGCCGGCACGTCGGAGCGGCGGCTGCCCGAGGTCCGGCCCACCCTGAGAGACATGCGGAAGGCGCTGCTCGGGCGCCTCGAGTCCTGCCACGCGAGGCTTTATAACGCCCGAGGAAGACTGAGCCCGCAGCGGACCAAGTGCAACTTTCACCTCCACGACCCACTGGCCGCCGCCGGACCGGGCCGGGACGCGTTGGGGGCGCTTGAGATCGTGACGTTCAGTGAATTCGCGGTGGGTGAGCCGGGCCTAGCGAACATCGACTTCGTCGAGATGTCGTCGACCGGCCGGACCCCGATCGCGGGAGTGTTTCCTCGCCTGATCGAGGACATCGTGCCCCTCGGCCGCGGGTTCGATGCAGCCGTGGCTCGGTTGGACGTCGCCGAGCCGCTGTCGACGATTCCGGTCGATTCCAAGCTGGCAGGGAACGTGCTTTCGAACTTCGGGGCCTTCCTGAAGCAGGAGTGGCGGGACAACGACTGGCTCTGGGGGCGGCTCGATGCGGTGGCGCCGCTGGTCGACGTGCTCGTGACCAAGGACACCCTGGTCGCAGCTGCCGGACGGCTCCTCGCCGCGCCCTCTCCAGTGGAGGCGCTCTGCTCGGAGTTGAGGAGGATCGTCGTGGGAGACGACCGTCCGACCGACCCAGCCCAAATGCGCACCTCGACGTCCGCCTTCATGGAGTGGGCTGTGTGGGCCAGCCGTCAGCAACGGATCGAGGCCGCAGTTGAGGCGGCTGTCTTCTTGGCCGAACACCAGCGGTCGGACGAGACGACGGGTTCGCCCGCGGGCAGCACCGTCGCCGACATCGACGAGAAGGACCTAGCCGCAGTGCAGGACGCGCTGATCGCCCGTCGACAGTGGGAGATCGTGGCCGCCTGGAGAACGAAGGAAGGCCGGGTGCGGTCCCCAGCCGAGGTGGTCGAGTGGACCGAGCAGTACTGGATCGGGCTGGAAACGCTCCGCGACATCAAGAAGGTCGATCGCAACGCAAGGCTCGCTGACGTGGCGCAGGCCGGGTGGGGCTGCGTCAACAGCAACTTGGGGCGAGTCCAGGGGGAGTCGCTGGTCGACAAGACGGCCGCCCTCGTCTGGTGGAGCAGCACCGCCCGGAGCGGCAGGTTCAGGACATTAGTCGGGATGTTCTTTGTCCTCGGCATGGGCGGCCTGATTGCCGGGGCGCACATCGACACGACGGGCGGTGGAATTGCGGAGTTGGCTTCGATGGCCGGTGGCCCGGGCGCGGTGGCTCTGCTGGTCGGCGTCGTCGCCATCTTCTTGAATCGCGGCGTTTTGGCCACCATCGGGGTCTTGGGGGGTTCCGCGCTCATCGGGTGGTCGATTTGGGTCGGGGGCGCCTGGGTTGCCCCCTTGCTGGTCCTCGGCCTTGGCTGCCTCACGTTCTTCGGCGTGCTGGTTGGGCTCAGCCTTATCCGCCGAATGGTTCGCTGACCGAAGCCCCCGGAGAGGATCACGCTCGCGGGGCGCATCTCGACCATTCGGTGGAGGGCCCGAGGGAGGGCGACCGGTGGAAAGGGGTCAGCTTTCGACCGGCGTTCACAGACCTAGGTCTTCGCGTCTCTACGGGGTAAGCAGTACCCGTACCAGCTCCACGGCGGGCTGTCGTTGTTCTCATGATTCGCTGAGGACTCGCCGGGGACGTTTGCCACGCGAATCCAGCGGAGTGCACCGCGACCGACTCCTAGGGAGACGGTTTCGGCGCAGGTCTCGACTCACGCGCGGGTGCTTGACGCCTCGGGTCCGGCTGTCTCGGTTCGCAGCCCGAGCTCAGGACGGTCGGAGCCTGTCAGCCCGCCAGGCCGAAGAAGACCATGACGGCGCGGCCCAACCGCACCATGTCGTCGTCGCTGAGTCGACCGACGGGCTCGCCAAGCTTCGATCGGGGGACCGTGATGAGCTTGTCGACCATCAGGCTGGACCTCTCCCGCAGCCCGTTGATGTCGTCCGGTTCGACGAGGAGCCTGATGAGCGGCGCCTCGGTGGGATCTGTCGTGAACGCGCAGACGGTCACCGAGTCCGTCGCGTCGAACCTGTCGTCCTGGATGATCACCACCGGCCGCAGCTTGCCGGCGTAGCCGCTTCCGGCGGCAGCGGTCCAGATCTCGCTGCGCCTCACCCGTCCTCGGCGCTGAGAGCGTCGGTGAAGGCTTGGTCGTCGCCAGCGCGGTCGCTGCTGGCCACGACTGCCGATTGCCGATGGGCTTCCTCCGCGAACAGCGGCGATCGGACATCCGGTACCCAGATCTGGACTGGACGCAGGCCTTGTGCCCGAAGTCGCGTGCGGTAGTCGCGGACGCGCCCCTTGGTGTCGGACTTCTCGTGCGGCGTGGCCACGATGCTGATGTTACATGTAACGCGACGCACAGGTCAGGTGCACTCGAAGTAGGCGGCGACGACTACGCGTACCGAGCACCCGAAGTGTGCTCACGTGCTCCCATGGCGCGCTCACCAAAGAACAGCGTTACCGGGGTGCCAGCGTGGAGGACAATCCCGCCGCACAGCGTTCTGACCAGGCTTGCCTAACGGGGCAGTCCGCAGAGCGCTCGAGTCTGACAACGCCGAGGACTGGGCTCAGTTCGAGACGCAGCGGCCCCGGTACAGGTAGCGCAAACGGCCACCGACTTCGACCTGGCTCGTCGACGAACCAGCGATCGCCGACGGCCTGGCGACAAGGTCGAGCGGCGTGAAGCACTGCACCAACTCCTCGTGGCCGCCGAAGGGCTCAGCGAAGGCCTGGCTACAGTTCCTCCCTGAGGGTCTCTGCCGCGCGCGAGACGCCCTGACTGGATTCCGGCGGGGACACGAAAGGACGACCGATGACGCTCCATGCCCCCCAGATGGTGCTGAACAGCCGGATGCTCTACTTCACGTGGATTCCCGCGGAGCCCGTCGCCGTGGCGAAGCTCGTGCCGGCAGGGCTGACCCCGGCCGACAACGGCCAGGTGTACATGAACCAGTACGTGGTCGACTCCGAACGCCAGACGTCGGGCTTCGCGCCCTATTCCCTGACCTATCTCGGCGCCGATCTCATCGGGCACGACACCCCCGACGGCGCGGTCGCCGGGCGGTGGTGGACCCATTACTTCAACTCCAGCGCTGAGATGCGCTCCTACGCTCTCGAGCGGGGAGTGCCCGCCTCGCCCGGCTCCACCACGATCGAGGTCCGGGGTCGCCGGCTGATCGCGACGACCGAGATCGATGGCGTCGAGGTCATCCGCTCGACCGTCCGGGTGGGGCCCACGAGCGGTGAGGTCTCGAGGGGCCAGCTGCGCTATCTGACCGAAGTCGACGGGGCCTTCGTGAGCGGGCTCTACCCCTTCGTCGCCGAGGTGGTCGAGCCCTTCGAGGTGCTCTCCCTCGAGTTCCTCGACCCGTCCCACCCGGTCTACGCCCTGCGGCCCACCGACCCGCTCCAGGTGACGTGGGGCTTTTACGCTCCCCGTTCCTCGTTCTGCTACCCGGGCGGCGAGGCGCGCCTAGATAGCCCTTCTGTATGAGTTGAACGGGGGAAGGTCACTCGGTCGGACGAGTCCCCGGACCCGTTTGGTCAGTGACCTGCTCACCTCGGCATTCGGCCAGCAAACATCTTGATGCACCAGGTACGACTACCCGGCCCCGACTGCTGGCGCGTGCACCTCCGGGCCCCGCCGGGAGGCGCGAGCCTCGCATGGGACGTCGAGTACGACTCGGTCACCGACGGGTTCCGGTGGGCCGATGGCTCGCGGTGACTCGTCAGGCGCAGCCGTCGGCGAAGCTCATGATCGTGCCCGCGGTCAGCGAGACCACCGTGAACACGCCGCCCGGCGCCGGCTCGGAGCGCCGGACCTCCTCCGAGTAGAAGTCGCCGAACATGGCCGTGATCGAACCGGCGGCATTGGCAAACCCGACCGACGAGGCACATCCGGACGCGGTCCGCGTCACCACGCCAGGGAAATCGGCGGTCGAGCTGCCCAGCGTCACCCCGTCCACCGTGTGAACCGGATCGGCGCCGGCCGGCGCGGTGGCGTTGTCGGCCGGGGAGGCGTAGGTCCAGCCGGTGAACACCAGCTCGGACAGGGACGCGCCCCCGAAGACGGCACACAACCCGTTCGGGTGGCAGCGGATCTGGAGGGCGGGGTGGGCGTAGGTCCAGCCGTTGCCCCGATCGCCGGGAGCCCCGAGCAACGACAGGTAGCCTCCGCTCGCGAGCCGCTCACCGGTGTACGAGTCGATCGTCGGCGGGCCGAAGACGGCGTCCAGCGGGCCGGTGACCGACTCCACCGGCTCGCCGAAGCGCAACTCGCCGATCCCGTCACCGTTCAGGGTCAGCCCCGCCGACGTCGGTTCGTCGACCGCTGGCGTGCCGGGCGCCGTGGGCATCGTCAAGTCGGTGGCGAGGTCGTCTCCGTCTCCGTCGCCGCCGCAGCCGACCGTGAGCACCGTCAGCAGGGCGATGACCGCCAGCGGACTCCACCGGCGAGTCGTCCGCCCATCCAGCAGGGCCATGCCGCCTCCGATGTCGATGAGACGGACAACCTAGCGCCGGCGGTCCCGGCGCAGCGGGTCCGGGATCGAGGAGGGGTCCTCATGCGGGAGGGTCGCCGGGTCGGGGACAGGGGTGTCGTAACCCTCAGATCGATCGGGGCGCTGCCCGACGGTCCGGCGGCCCGTCGCCGACAGAAACGGCTCGATCAGGCCTTCGAGGTGGTCAACGGCCTTCTCGTGCAGTCGTAGTAGCCGGGACGCCAAAGGCAGCCGCCGCCTGGGCCGCCAGGAGGCTGTGCGACGATGACGAGCGTGCGACGCGGCGCTCCGGACGCAGAAGCGCTCACCGTCAACCATGGTGGAATCTCCTACGACGTCGAGCCGGAGGCCCGCCTGACGTTCGGGCGGGGAGTCGACTGCGTGATTCGCCTCGGCCGGCAGGCGGACGGCGAGTACGACCCTCGGCTCTCGCGTGACGCCGGCTATTTCGAGCCGATCGGGCCGCTGTGGTTCGTGTGGGCCACCGGGAACGACCTCGACCTGCATGACGACCTCGG
This sequence comes from uncultured Acidimicrobiia bacterium, assembly GCA_963765955.1. Taxonomy (GTDB): domain Bacteria; phylum Actinomycetota; class Acidimicrobiia; order Acidimicrobiales; family AC-14; genus JAXDMK01. The sequence goes on along the minus strand of CAVXYA010000002.1, from coordinate 882,493 downwards.
GGGCGTGACTCCAGTGCTGCGAGGCACGGCGGCGGCGATAGGCCGTCCGCACATGACGGTGATCCTGCGTGGCTCCCAGCTGTACGAGCTCGACGTCCGTTACCCCGAGCGCGCCCTGCCGTCGTCGGTAAGCCTCCTTCCCCGACGCTTCGACGAGCGGCCCACGGAGAAGTCTCCGGACCCGGTGCCTTCGAGGCGCCAAAAGGTGGTCTACGTGGCCAAGCTCTCGCCCATGCTCGAGGGCACCGGCGGGGCGAGGTCGCTCCGGGCCACCGCAGCCTTCCTCCGAGCGGCCGGGGACAGGGAGTACACGGATGATGCCGTGCGGAACCTCTGGGCGGCCTGGGTCGCCAAGTGTGTCGGGGCGGGCTTTCCGGGGCTCACTCGGGAGACGGGTCTCGACGACCTGAGCGCCGATCGGGCGATGTTCCGGGAGCTCAGGAAACGCGGCCTTCTGCGGCAGGAGGATCTGAAGCTCCTTCCTGGCGCTCACCAGGAGTAGCGCTCCGTCGTTCGTCGGCGGCCGGGGCAATCGAGTAGCCCTTCTTGGTTTTGACCAGCCACCATTCCTTATCTAAATGAGAATGGCGACTTCTAGTTCTTTCTCTCGAAAACGCTGAGAGTAGGGCCCGTCGGACGAGAACGTCCGATCGATCCATCGGCCAGCGAGAAAGAAGGAAATTCCTATGTCGCAAGACCCTGTAACTGTCGCGCCCGCACGGACGACCCGCCGCAATCGCGGTTGGTTCCCGAAGGTCGCCGTCGCCGGCCTGCTGGCCACCGCCAGCCTTCTGGCCCTTCCCGGCGTCAGCTCGGCCTACCCGCTGATCGGAAGCTGACGACCCACCGGGCGGCGGCGGAGCAAACCTCCGCCGCCGCCCACCCACCGCCGGTAGGATCACGTTGACGTGGAGCGATGCAGGTGAGCGGGGAGCCAGTCCGGCCGTATCGGGTCTTCGGTGCGTGGTTGCGGTCTCGCCGGCTGGCGAGGCGTCTCACGCAGGCGGAGCTGGCCCGGCTGCTCGCCTACGAAGTGTCGTATGTGCGCAAGGTGGAGTGGGGCGAACGGCGTCCGAGCCAGGCGTTCCTCACCCGCATCGCCCAGGTCTTTGACCTGCCCGAGGACGGGGTACCTTCCCCGGATTTCGGAGATGTCGGTCCACGACTGCCCGTTCCTGCGACGTCGATGATTGGCCGCGCGGAAGACATAGAGTCCGTCACCAGTCTGCTCAGATCGGCGCGGTTGGTCACCTTGGTCGGTCCTCCCGGAATAGGGAAGACACGCCTCGCCATAGAGGTCGCCAAGGTCTTCGAGACGGTGCTCGAGCACGGATCTCGGTTCGTGGCCCTCGATACGGTCGCCGAGGCGAGCGAGGTCCCCGCTGCCGTTGCCCGGGCTCTGGGACTGGCGGTGGCCACCCGGGCCAGCGAGCGGGCGGTGATCGACCATTTCCGGTCCCGGCGGCTGTTGCTGGTGTGCGACAACCTCGAGCACGTCATCGAAGCCGGATCATTTCTCGGCGAGATCCTGGCCGCCGCGCCCGGAGTGCAAGTGCTGGCCACCAGCCGAGAACCCCTCCGCCTTTCCGGCGAAGCCCGCTACCCCGTCCCTCCGCTCGCCTTCCCGGACCCTGAGGCGCTCCCGCCACCTGGCGCGGCGGCCGACTGGCCGGCGCTGGCTCTCTTCCTGGCCCGCGCCCGATTGGTGCAGCCGGACTTCGCCATCACCGTCGACAACGCCCGCGCCGTCGCGGCCATCTGCGCCGCGCTCGACGGCGTGCCCCTGGCGATCGAGCTGACGGCCTCGGCCATCGGACTGCTCACGCCCGAGACGCTTCTCGACCGGGTCGACCGTGCCATCGACCTCCCGGTGAGCCCTCCACGCGACGTTTCTGCCCGGCAGGAGACGATCACCGGCGCCATCGACTGGAGCTTCGAGCGCCTCGGCGAGGAGGAGCGGGCCGTCCTCGCTCGGCTGGCTGTGTTCGTCGGTGGCTTCGCCATCGAGGCGGCGGCCGCGGTGTGCTCGGACCGGACGGGTGGCCTCGACGCGCACCGGACGGCGGGGATCGTCGCCACCCTGGCCCAGAAGAGCCTCATCGCCACCAGGACCGAGCCGGGCTCCGGCATCCGGCTCTTCTTGTTGAACGTTGTGCGCCAGTACGCCACCGACCGGCTGGCGGCCCGGGGCGAGAGCGACCAACTGCTCCGGCGGCACGCGGAGCACTACGCCGCCTGGGTTCAGGCGGTCGAGCCCTCCTTGACGGGAGTCGACCAGGCCGGCCGACTGGCCGAGCTCGACCAGGAGGGCTCGAACCTGCGGGCCGCCTTGGCGTGGGCGGTGGGTCACGATCCCGTCCTCGGGCTGTGCCTCTGCGGCGCCACCTGGCGGTGGTGGATGCAACGCCACGTGGCCGAGGGCCGAGCGTGGTTCGAGAGGGCGCTGACCGCCGCCACCGCACTCTCCGGGGAGGACATCGACGCCGCCCGTGTCAAGGCGCTCGACGGGGCCGGCGTGTTGTCGGCCACCCTGGGCGAGTACGACGCCGCCCTGTCGTTCCTGCGTCCGGCGATGACCGGTGCCCAGGAGCTCGGGCTCCACGACGCCCAGGCGATCGCCCACCTTCACATCGGGCTCGTGGCCGAGGCGCGTGGCGACTACCCGACGGCATCCGGGCACTTCGACTCGGCGGCCACGCTGTACCGGGGCCTGTCCGACGCCAGGGGCCTGGGCCACGCCTTGAACGCGCTCGCGACTGTCGCCACCGACACCGGTGAGCACGCACGGGCGGTCGAGCTCTACGAGCAGAGCCTGGAGCTCTTCCGCCGGCTCGGAGACCGGTGGAGCACGGCCCTCGTGACGGCCAACCTCGGCTGGGCGTCCCTGGCACTGGAGCGACCGGTCGGGGCCCGGCACTGGTACGACCGCAGCCTGGCCGCCTGGCGGGTGGTGGGCGACGACCGCGGCGTGGCGACCGTGCTCGCCGGGCTGGCCCGCGCCGGACGTCAGCTGGCGGCCCCGGCCCACGAGGTGGCGGGGAGCCTGGAGGAGGCGTTGCTGCTCTTCGCCAAGGTCGGCGACCGCCGGGGCGTCGCCGAGTGCCTCGAGGAGCTGGCGGCTGTCGCCGGCGACGCCGGCGAGTGGGCCAGGGCGGGGGTGCTCCTCGTGGCCGCGGCCGCCCAGCGCCGGGCCACGAGCGCGGCCCTCTCCCCGGGCGAGCGGAGCCGGGTGCAGGAGCTCGTCGACGAGGTGCGACGCCACCTCGACCCGGACGAGTTCGAAGCCGTCACCGCACGGGGGGATGCGATCGGTCTCGACAACGCGGTCGACGTCGCCCTCCGGCGTCCCTCGGTCGCTCCCAGCACCTGAGACGCGGCTGAGCCGCCTTTTCGAGCGCGCCAGCCGGCCCCCGAGCCGATCGGTCGGAATTGCTCACAAGAAGCTCACTTTGTCCTGTTGTCCGGCACCGCCCTTCCGAATCTGATGGACGGGTACCGGAGCCAAGGGGGCTGGATGACACATCGGGGTGGGTGGCCGGCAATCGGCCACGCGGCGATGGCCGAGGACTCGTCCGCCGCCGTCGCGCCTGCCCGTTACCGGTGGCCGGTGGGGTCGGCACTGCCGCGGTCCACAGCGGGACCGCCGCGCGACGGAGCAGTGCCGGCACCTTCCCCAAGGAACAAACCCGTCGAGCCGAGTTTTCGAAAGAGAGGAACCATCGATGAGGACGTTACTCATATTGCTCGTGATCGCAGGCGGCGCGTTCGCGATCTACAGCGCCACGGAATCCTCGAAAGAGGAATCGGGTGAGGCCCGGACGATCCAGGGCCTGCCGCCTTCCGTACAACACACCGCGCTCAAGATGGACCGGGAGGCGCTGGCGGCGTTGTTGAACGAGTACGAGTTGAAAAAGAAGAAGAAGTCGGTCGCCTACATCATGTGGTTGCTCTTCGGTGTCCACTATATCTACACGCGACAAATCGGGCTCCAGTTCGCCTTCTGGTTTACCGGGGGCGGCCTCGGGATCTGGTGGTTGGTCGATCTGTTCCGGATGCCGAGCATCGTTCGAGCGTGCAATGAGCAGATCGCTCGTCAGGCGCTCCAGACCCTGGCCCTCGGCAATGCCTTTCGCAGCGACGTGCGACCTCCGACACCATGAGTCGGGAGAGGATGTCGTCGCCCATCGCGCCGGCGGCAGATGATCCCGTCCCGGCCGAAACGCACGCGCGGTCAGGCGGGGACGAGCATGGGCGACGCCAGCACCGGCTGGGATGCCGCTCCGCTTCCTCCGCCGGGACTCAGCTCGGTGATCTTCAGCTGAAGCCGGGTCACGTCCGTCACGTCGATCTCGAGATCCTCGACCTGTCCGAAGGTGAGCGTCTGCGGGTCGATCAGGTACTCGTCGCCGTCACCGATTATCTCGAACCGCACCTGGTGGCCGGTCGCAGTGGACCCGTCGACGAAACCGATCGAGACCCTCAGCACCCGGTACGAGCTGCCGAGGACGAAATCGAGGCTCCCGGTCCCACCGGCGAAGAGGTTGCAGTAGTAGGAGCCGGCGAATGTCCGGCCGCCCATGGTCACCTCGCCGAGTTGCCAGGCGGCCCCGTTGGCGAGAGTCGGTGTGCGGCAGGGGGCGGTGGTTGCCGGACCCAGGTCGGCGCCGAGCCGTACCGCCGCGGCAGCCGCGGCCGTGGTGGCGGGTGCCGATCCCGGAGGATCGGTGGTCGCCGCGGTGGAGGCGACCGACGTCGTCACGTCGGTGGTCGTCGTCGATGTCACGCCCTCGGCATCCGGCCTGAGGCTGAACGCAAGGCCGGCGATCACGACGGCCCCCAGGGCACCGGCGGCCAGCCACGCCCGCCGCTTGGGTACACGAGGGGTCGACCGCTCGTTCGAATCCTGCTCCTCGTCATCCGCGGGGGGAAGTGTCACCGCCTGGACACGCCGCGTCGAGCGCGCCGCGCCATCGGCAGTGTCGACCCCCTCGAGGGGGAGCGGGGTGACGGCGAGGCCCGCTTCCGCCTGGGTCGCCTGAAGCTGCCGGCCGAGCTCGGACGCGCTGGGGGGCCGTTGCGACGGGTCCTTGGCCAGCCCCTGCCTGATCACCCGTTCGACCGGGACGGGGATGTCGCCGCCGATCTTCCTCAGAGGTTGGGTCAGGATGCGGGCCAACAGCGGGGTCAGCCCCTCGGCGTCGGCCCGTCCGAACGGCGGCTCGCCGTCGATGAGGGTGAAGAGCGTCGCGGCCAGCGAGTACACGTCCGACACCGGGCTGGGTCGATGGCCCTCGACGATCTCGGGCGGGGCGAACTCCCAGCTCGCGGTGGCGCCGCCGCTCCTGGTCTCGCTGCCACCCTCGACACGGGCGATGCCGAAATCGCCCAGCTTGCACTCGCCGAACCGGGAGACCAGGACGTTGGCCGGCTTCACGTCGCGGTGCAGCACCCCCGCTCGGTGGGCACTCTCGATGGCTCCCGCCAGCTTGATTCCAATGGCGACGGCCGCAGTCCAGTCCAGCGGTTGCCGCTCGATCCGTTCCGCGAGCGAGCCGCTAAGGAGTTCCATGACGATGTACGGCTGGCCACCCGCGAGGCGACCGGAGGCGTGGACGGTGACGATATTGGGGTGGCCCTGGAGGGCGCCGATGGCCTCGCATTCACGGGCGAACCGGTCGATCTCGGTCGAGCCGAGGTTGACGGAGAGCACCTTGATTGCCACATGGCGATCGAACGACGGCTGCCGAGCCCGGTACACCACCGAGAATCCGCCGTGGCCGATTTCGACCGCCTCCTCGTAGCCTTCGATGCCGAGTTCGACGTAGGGCTGGCGCTCGTCACCCTGCCGTTCGTCCATCCGCGCCCCACCCCCCTGTGCGACCAACCTACACACCGTCGCGGCGGTTCCAAGTGAGACCATCGCGTGCCAGACCGAGCCTCTACACTCCCGCCATGTTCTCAATCGGCGTAGCGAAACGACGCCTGATGCGAGTCTCCGCATTGGGTATGGCACTGGTTCTGGTCGGGTGCGGAGGGGGGGGCGACGACGACGTAGACGCGTCGGCACCCTCCGCGCCCGGGAGCACATCGGGCGCCTCGCCCACCACCGTGGCGGTGGCCACGACCGCCTTGTCGTCACCGACCACAGGCGTTCGCTCGTTGGTCCCCACAACAATCCCAGCTCAGCTGGCGGATACCGATCTCACAGAGGCCCTCATTCCCGAGCACTCGACGAGCTTCGACTTCGAGCCCACTGCGATCGACGGCGTGTCGTACGTGAACGCACTCTTGCTGTATGCCGAACAAACCCCCGGGAAGGTCGAGATCAACGCCGGAAGGGACAGAAGCCGGTTCCGGGGCTCCCTCGGCGTCCCAGACAGCCAGCCCTCATCCTCTTCGTTCCTGGTCGAGATCAGCCTCGACAACGCCGCGCCGGTGTTTTCGGAGGTTGTGAACTTCGGAGAGACGAAGGACATCGACCTCCCTGTTCCGGGAACGCTACGCATCCGAGTCACTGTGTCGTCGTTGACAGGTCGATCGGGTTATGTCGGCATCGGGAACCCGCGATTCGCGTGACCCCGGTCGCCCAGCCATAGCCCCCCGGGAAGGACGGTGCGGCTCAGGTCCGGGTGAGTGCCGCGACCCCGTCGAGTCGGTCTGGAACACCTCCGCAGGACGAACACGGCACGCTCCGCCGAGGGTCCGGCGGAGCGGGGCCCGTCAGCACCGGCTCCGGCAGCCTTTCGCGGACGTACTCCTCGCGCCGTCGGGCCGGGGTTCGCAGTCGGTTTATCGGGCGCGAGCCGGTTCCGAGCGCGTCGGGTGTGGCTCCACGAGTGAAACAGACACCGGCTTGCATCATCGACGGCATTCGCCTCTCCCGGTTTGATGTGTCCGTACGGGACAACAGGGACCGGTCATGGCGGCGTGTCAAGTCTTACCAGGGGCGGAGAGCAGTCGTCATCGGTGGCAGCAGCTGGCCATCGTCGCGTCGGGTTCGCCCACCGGCCGGCCGCCAAGGAATGTTCTTCCCCCTTCGAAGGCGACCGGTGGCTCGTCGCCCTGGCCGGCTTCCACGGCGACCACCCGCCCCGGGACCCGGAGGGCTTCCTCGCTGTCGCCCGCGACCTGCCGTCGCCGTTGGTCGCCGAGATCATCGAGACGTCGGATCCGCTGGGCGGCATCGTCACCCACCGGCTGCCGTCGAACCAGCGCCGCCACGTCGAACGGCTCGACCGGGTGCCCGGCGGTTTGGTGATGCTCGGTGACGCGGTGTGCAGCTTCAACCCGATCTACGGCCAGGGCATGTCGAGCGCCATCCTCCAAGCGGAGGCGCTGGGGACGGTGCTCGACGCCGACGACACGCTCGACGAGCGGTTCGTCAGTCGCTTCTACCGCCGGTTGGCCAAGGTGGTCACCCCCATCTGGCAGATGTCGACCGACGCCGACTTCGCGTTGCCCGCGACTCGGGGCCCCAAGGCGCCCGGTACCGACCTCGTCAACCGCTACATGGCCAAGGTGATGCTGGCGGCACAGGTCTCGGAGGACGCTGCCGGCGCCTCCTCGAGGTGACGACCCTGCTGCGACCGGCCCGGGACCTGATGACGCCGGCCATGGTCGTCAAGGTGCGGAGGGCTGCCCGCCTGGCTCGTCCCGCAGCTGCGACGCCGACCTCCCGGCCGCTCGACGCGGTGGAACTGCAGGACGCGGCCTGACGTACGTCCACGTGGTGATCGCCGCCCGGTCAATGGCGCCCGGGCGGCGGCCGCCCGGGGAGGTCGGCTTCCTGGTAGGTCACGCGTCGGCCCAGCTCGGCTGGCGCGGCCTGCGGAGCCGCCCGACGTGGCGGATCCTCCTCAACTCCGACGAGGACCCGCCCCGCCGGCAAGGCTTGGTCCTGGTCGACGGCGTCGTCGTCGATCTTTTCGCGTTGAAGACAACCCCGAGGACTGGGCGCAGTACGGTAAGTAATAGGGCGCCAGATTTTAGCTAAGATGACTTGCGCTATTGATCGAACATGTGTACGCTTGGGACGTGCTGGAGGATCTGGCGGAGGCGATCGAGAGGCTGGACATCCCGGTCGATCGGGATGCGTTGGTCCGGGTGTTGGCCCTGCGGGACCAGCTCGAGGCCCGCATCGCCGAGGTGGCCGGGGCCTTCGATGCGCACGAGCTGTGGGACATCGACGGGGCCACGTCGATGACGGCGTGGTTGCGGTCGATGGCGTCGATGACCGACCGCTCGGCCAAGCGGCTGAGCGTGCTGGCCCAGAGAATGCGTCAATTGCCGGTCTGCGCCGCCGCCTATGGCGACGGGTCGCTGTCCGGTGGGCAGGTGGAGGCGATCCTGGCCCATGTCGACGATTCGACGGTCGCTTTGTTCGCAGAGCAGGAGGCCGACGTGGTGCCCTACCTGGTCCCGCTGACCGTCGCCGGTACATCTCGGGCCATGGCCAGCTGGAAGGCCCGGGCCACCGAGCCGCCGGAGCCGGCCGAGCCCGAGCGCTCGCTTTACCTGTCCCAGACCCTGGACGACCGCTACGTCCTCGACGGGTCCTTCGACGCCGAGGGCGGGGCAGTGGTGGCCACCGCCCTGCGCCTGGCCACCACCGACGATGCCGACGACACCCGCACGCCGGCGACCAAAAGGGCCCATGCCCTGGTCGATGTCTGCCGGTTCTTCCTCGACCACCAGCACTCGAGGGCCGGGGGTAGGCATCGCCCGCACCTGAACGTGGTCGTCGACATCGACGCCCTGGCCGAAGGGGCCGGCGGCCGGGTCATCGGGGGTCCCGCCCTCGACGGGGACAGCGTGTCAAGACTCCTGTGCGACTGCTCCCTGCACCGGGTGCTGATGGCGGGCCGCTCGGCCATCCTCGACTACGGCACCTCGACCCGAACGATCCCCGCTCCCCTGTGGAGCGCCCTGGTCATCCGCGACGAGCACTGTCGCTTCCCGGGCTGTGACCGGCCTTCGACGTGGTGTGAGGGCCACCACGTGCGCTGGGTCACCCACGGCGGAGCCACCGACCTCGACAACCTGGTTCTCGTCTGCACCCGCCACCACCACCGGCTCCATCAACCCGGATGGCAGGCCAAGCTCCTGCCCGATGCCACCTTCGAGGTCACCCAACCCGACGGCATCGTGCGCTGCACGTCACCACCGAGGGCCGATCCGGCTTGGTGAGGAGGCGGTCGGCGTCGGAGTTGGAGCCGAGCATCTCGAGGCGGCGGTGAACAGAAGGCTGCGGTAGAGCGCGAACGCTTCCTGTCTATGCCGAGGTTGCGTGCCCGACGGAGGGTTGCGCCAACGGCCACCGTCCTCGCCCGCTCTACCCGAACCCGTGGTGGGTCAGCCAGCGCGACAGCACGGCGACGCGCCACATCGAAAAGCAGTCCTGGCCCCGCTGCTCAGACTGGCACCGATCCCAGAGGGCTCGCAGGGCGGCGGGATCGACCCATTCGGTGACGAGGCCCGGACTCGCGACGAGCGCTTCGAGGGCGGGGCGGTCCCGGTCGAGCAGGCTCCGTCGGAACGGCTGAGCCAGGTCGCCCTTGCCCGGTCGTTGGTGGACGACCTCGGGCAGCACGTCCGCCATCGCCCGTCGCATGATCGATCGGGTCCAGCCGTCCCGCAGCTTCTGGTCCCCCGGCATGCTCAGGCAGAGCTCGGCCAGCCGCCGGTCGACGAAGGGGTACCGCCGCTCGACCCCGGTGACCACATCGGTGTGGAAGTCCCCCTCGAACGCGTACGGAGGATGGCCGCTGGTGAGCTCCCTCAAATGGGCCTGCCGGGAAGTCCTCGCCGGGCGGGATCGGCCGCGCGCCGCGACTCGCTCCTCGAGCCCGAGATCTCGGACCACGTCCGAACGCACCGGGGCCGAGACGGCACCGATGCGGAAATCCTCGTTCTGGCGGCGGCCTCGGCGGCGAAGCACGGCCGGGGGGACGAACGGCCGGACGCCGTAGGTCCGCACCAACGGAGTCAGGGCCCGATCGTGCCGGCGAGCGAGGGCACGGGCCTCGGCCAGGAAGCGAACGGGGTGCCCGGAGCCGGCGAGCTCGGTGAGATAGGCGACCCCGTGGGAGACGACGGAATCCCCGCCCAAGCCGCTGAGCAGCACCGACGTCCCACGAGCACCTGCACCCTCCACGACGGCGCGGACGACCGTCACCTGCGGGTCGCAGCTGGGAGCCGGACCGGCCCAAGGCGCGGCCACCCAGTCACCCAGCGGGCTGAAGGACTCGGGCCGGACGTGGTGGGCGTCGGCCCCGGCACGCGCCGATGTGGCGTCCGCAAACACCCGCTCGTCGGCGTCGGCGTCGGCGTCGAACACGGCGGTGAACGTCGCCAGCCTTCCGCCGCGGTACAGGGGCTGGGCGACGGACGTGACCGCCGACGAATCGAGCCCGCCGCTCAGGTACACGCCCGCACCGCGGGCCGGCAAGCGCTGTCGCACCGCGTCGGTCAGCGCTGTGCGGAACGCGTCCTCGTAGGCGGCATCCGAGTCGAGCTGCAGCTCGGGGACGGACTCGGGGTGCCACGTCCGTCGCCTCTTCACCGTGTGGGTGGCAACGGTGAGGGTGGAACCCGGTGGGAGCCGGCTGACATCGAGCCACGCGGTGGCCTCCACGTCGTCGTAGCAGGCGAAGAGATACTCGGCCAGGGCGAGGCGGTTCAGCCGCCGGGGCACGTCGGGAAGGCGGAGGATGGCCTCGGGATCAGAGGCGAAGGCGAACGTGGACGATGTCAGGTGGTAGTAGAGGGGCTTGGTCCCGAGGGGGTCCCGAGCACAGAACACAAATCGCCGTCGCCCGTTCCACAGGGCGAACGAAAAGTCACCCAGGAGCCGCTCGGCACATCCCTCGCCCCACCGGCGGTAGGCGGCCAGGACCAGCTCGCGGTCGCCCAGTTTCCCGGCCGGCCCGCCACCCAGGCCCAGGGCGGCCGACAGCTCGGCCCGGTTGTCCAGGCGGATGTCGCCGACGATCGTGAGCTGGGCGACGTCGTCGCTCGCAGGCATCGTGGTCGGGTGGAAACCGGGACTGAGGGGGACATGACCCAGCCGCAGTCCGGGGCCGGTCCACTGGCGGAGGGGACCTCGCCCCGCGCCGGGGAGCCCGGCGGCCATGGCCTCGATGTCCTTGGGGTCCGGCCCAGAGCCGGTCCGGGCGTACCTACCGAGGAAGATTGCTCGTCGGCTCCGCGATCATCGGCGGACGCCCCCTTAGAAGGAGATGACCATCCCGTCGAGGTCGCCGCCGACACCGACGGGGCCTCGTGTGAGCGCGCCCACGGTACCGAGAAGCTCGATCTTCGGCGGTTCGTACGGGTCAGGGTCGCGCTCGGGGGCCGTCGCGCCGACTGCGGTCACGTCGTCCTCGCCCACTCCGACCTCCGTGCGCCTCTGCCGTCCGCCAGCCGGCGCGTCCTTGCGAGGACGCAGCATAACCCGGGTCGCTGGACGTGTCGTGGTACGGGCATCATGCTGGGCCGGTGAATCCCCGCCTGGAGACCGCTCGCAGTCTCGGGATCGATCAGGTGGTCGCTGAGGCCCCATCGGCGCACCGCCAGGCCGGGGTGCCGGTCGTCCTGCTCAATGGCGGGGCACTGGCGACGTGGCTCTACGACGACGGCACGATTCGGCCCTATGGCGATGCCGACCTGCTGGTGCCGCCCGGATGCCACACCGAGGCCGAAGGGGTTCTCGCCGCGCTCGGCTTTGTTCCCCACCTTCCGGGCCGGTCGCTGCCCGAATGGGTCGAGCACGCCCAGGTGTGGCTCCACGTCCGACGCGCCGGCGCCGGCTCATGACCACGGGGCCGCCCACCGGCTGGCTGCGCCTGCGGGACGATTCCGTGCAGTGGCGCCTGGTCGAGGGCGATGTGGTGGTCCTCGACGTCGACCATGCCGAGTTCCTCGCCGTCAACCGCAGCGGCGCCGCCTTGTGGAACGGGCTGGCCGGCGGCGCCACCCGTGACCAGCTCGTTGGCGTCCTGGTCGACCGCTACGGCGTCGAGGGGGTCCGGGCGGCAGCCGATGTCGACCGGTTCCTGACCTCCCTCGCCGACCGGCACCTGCTCGAGGACGATGGGCCGCTACAGCCCTGAGTCCCTTCGGGCCGCGTGGTGGACGCTGCGGGCGATCTCCCGGGCTCGCGGCGGCATCCGGGAGGCAGACTTCGGGGCCAGCCGCCTACCCCCGCCCCCCCCGGCCGGGCCGGATGCCGACCGCACGGATGCCGACCGCGCCGTCAGGGCCGTCCTGTGGCGGCGATCACCGACCTGCCTGGTGCAGGCGGTGGTGCTCCAGGCGTGGTACGCGGGCCAGGGCGACCGGAGGGACCTGATCGTCGGCGTCACGTCGCCCGCCGACGGGTTCCGGGCCCACGCCTGGATCGACGGCGACGAGCGCGATCGGGGTGAAGGCTTCACCGAGCTCTTCCGACGTCCGCCGGGCTGAGCCGACCCCCTCCCGGCCACGCTCACCGGCCGTTCACGGTCGCCTCGAGGGTGGTGACGACCGCGGCCAGCGACGACCACTCCCGCGGCCGACGCAGCTCCCAGGCCGGCAGCGTCGACAGGTCGAGGAGGGCGAGAGGGTCGATCGGGGTGTGGGGCCAGGTCTGATGGGCGCCCAGGCGGGCGAGGAGGTCACGGGGCGCGACGCGCACCAGCTCGAGGCGTTCGGCCCACGCCAGCGTCACCCACCCGGCCATGGGCAGCTCGGCGTCGAGGGGGCCCAACCCGACCCGCCACCGGGGCCGCGGTCCGTCGATCGTCAGCTCGTCGCCCATCCCGAGGCGGACAGCGGCGTCGGTGCGGAGGTCGACGCAGCGAGGACCGGCGAAGGCGGTCCGGCCCCGTAGCGCCAGCATGTCGTCGCAGACCACGGGGTGCCCGTTGCCGGCCATCGCCGCGGCAAGGGTGCTCTTGCCCGACTCCTTGTCCCCGAGGAGGCCCCATACGCCGGCGGTGCCGACGACTGCCGCGGCGTGGAACGAGTCGTAGCCCGACCAGGCGCCCACCACGGCCGCGGCCGCGGTGAGCAGGGGGTGGACGGCCTCGGCCGCGGTCGGCGGCCGGGCGTCCCAGGAGGTGGCCGACGCGGCCGAGCCGTCCAGGCGCTCCACCACCAGGCTGCGGTCGGGACCGAGCTCGAACACGACCCGGTCGTCGGTCACCAACCGTTCGTCGCCGCCCCGGTCGGGGCGGCGCCCGCGCCCCCATTCCACCCGCAGCTGGGGGAACCGCTCCGGCACCGGGCCCAGCCACGCGTCGGCACCGTCGATGCCGACGACCTGGAGCCCGTACGCGCCGACCGGCGGCGCGCTCACCTCAGGCGACGATCCGACCCACCACGCGAGGAGATCAAGGCCTCAGATGCAGGACGCCTGAACGCCGGCAAGTCGGTGATGACGACGGCGATCTGTGCTTCATGGCGTCGTTCGCCTTGGTCGCGGTGAACGAGATCGGCGACGTGGTCCCCACCGTGAATGCCGGTGAGGTGTGAATCGGGCCAGGACGAGGTCGGGCGCCTCGGGGACCAGTCGGCGAGGGAGCCCTGGGGCTCGGGGGAGGGTGGCAGGGTCCCCTGGGCCAAGCCGGCCGCCCCGAGCGCAGCGGCGCCGGCGATGACGTGTCGCCTCGAGAACATCGGCCCAGCGATCGCTTCCACAATCCTCCGAGTAAGGCTCTTGGTGGGGGACGCCGGTTAGAAGGTGATGACCGACCCGGCGATGGTCGTCGTCGACGACGGCGTGGTGTCAGGGCTGGTCGAAGTGGGTGGGTCAGATGGGGCGGTCCCATCCGGCGAGGTCGTGTCCGCGCCGATCGACGTCGTGGCGCCGGCGCCGGCGCCGGCAGTGGTCGTCGTGGCGCCTACGACAACCGTGGTCGTCGTGGTGGTGGACGAGTCGCCGTTGCTTCCGTCGGACGAACAGCCGACCAGGGCCACGCCGACGAGGAGGAGCGCGCCCCGAAGCACCGCTCCGCCGACTGCCCTGGCCCGGATCATGGCGGTTACCGCCCGAATCGCAGTCATCTCGGGGTCAGTATGGACACGCGCCGCCGGTGCGGCAAGGCCGCCATCCCGGATTGGGCTCGCCGTCGGGCGGGGCTCACCAAGCGGCCGTTCGAGGCCTCAGGTCTGCTTGGCCTGCTCCCGCAACGCTCGCATGCCCCGCCCGATGTCGAGGAGGTGGTGGTTGCCCTCGTGGACGGCTCGGCGGGCGCTGAACAGCACGCTGCGTTCCTCGTCCCGGCGGAGGCCGACGCGATCCCACCCGTCGTCGGGGACGGCCTCGAAGGTGGCGGCCAGGCGCTCGGCGTTGGCGGCCAACTCGTCGGCCACCGCCACCGGGTCGAGCGCGTTGTAGTTCCCCGCGGCGGCCTGGGCATCGGGGCCCGGCCCCTCCAGCACCGGCCGGTCCTCGGCGAGCGTCTGGCGGACCCACCGTTCGTAGTTCCCGAACACGTCCCGCACGTGGGCCGCGTACTCCAGCGCCGACCAGGTCTCGGGCGCCGGGCGACGTCGTACTAACGCGTCGCTGTCCTCGCCGGGGAGGAAGCGGGTGAGCGGCGCCCGGAAGCGGCGGGCGAAGGCCCGGATCGCGGCCGGGACGTCAGCCGGGGCCAGGTCGGTGTAGGCGAAACCGCACTCCTCGCAGTTGGCCGCGGTCACCCCCCCGCCGCCGCCTTGGTGAGCTTGTCGACCAGGTGCGACGGGATCGGGTCGTAGTGGTCGTGCTGGACCACGAACCGGCCCCTGCCGCCGGTGACGGAGCGGAGGTCGATGGCGTAGCGGAGGATTTCGGACGTCGGCACCTGGGCGGTGATCGTCTGCTCGCCGTTGCCGACCGCCTCGGTGCCCTGCACCCGTCCGCGGCGGGAGTTGAGGTCGCCCATGACATCGCCCTGGTACTGCGTGGGGACGGTGACCTCGAGCAGGGAGATTGGCTCCAGCAGCACCGGCCCGGCCTTGGCCATGGCCTCCTTGAACCCGAGCGAGCCCGCCATCTTGAAGCTCATCTCGGATGAGTCGACGGGGTGGAACTTGCCGTCGAACACGGTGACCCGCACGTCGACCACCGGATAGCCGAACACGCCGGCCGTCACCATTGTCTCGGCCACGCCCTTCTCCACTGCGGGGATGAACTGGCGGGGGATGGCCCCACCCACGATCTTGTCGACGAACTCGAAGCCGCCGCCCCGCTCCAGGGGTTCGACCCGCAGGTAGGCCACGCCGAACTGCCCGTGCCCCCCCGTCTGCTTCTTGTACTTTCCCTCGGCTTCGGCGGTGCCGGTGATCGTCTCCCGGTAGGCGACCTTCACGTCCTCCGTCTGCACCTCCACCCCGAACTTGCGGGCCAGGCGTTCGGTGACGATCGACAGGTGGGTCTCGCCCATCCCCGACAGGATCGTCTGGTGGGTCTCGTCGTCCCGGCGGACGAACAGCGACCGGTCCTCGTCCTGGAGGCGGTGGAGGCCCGTCATCAGCTTGTCCTCGTCGCCCTTGGACTTGGGGAGGATGGCGATCGACAGCACCGGCACCGGGGGGTCACCGGCAGGGACCGTGACGGGGGTCCCCTTCGGCGCCAGCGTGTCGCCGGTGGCGGTGTCGGACAGCTTGGACACCGCCCCTAGGTCGCCCGCCGGCAGGTAGTCGATCTGCACCTGCTCCTTGCCCCGCATGGTGAAAAGGCCGTGCAGGCGCTCGTCGGAGTGGCTGCGGGGATTGGTGAGCACCACGTCGGGCCGGATGGTGCCCGACAGCACCTTGAGGAACGACACCTTGCCCACGTAGGGGTCGGCGATAGTGCGGTAGACGAGGGCGAGGGGCTGGCCGGCCGGGTCGGGGGTGACCTCGGCGGTGCCGTCGCCCGCGTCGACCATCACCGGCGGCCGGTCGAGGGGCGATGGGCCCACCTCGCAGATCAGCTCGGCCAGGCGGTCGATCCCGATCATCCGGGTGGCCGAACCGCACGTCACGGGAAAGACGCTGGCGTCGGCGACCCCCTGGGCCAGGGCCTTCTCCAGCTCGGCCGCAGAGATGGGGTCGCCCTCGAGGTAGCGCTCGGTGAGGTCGTCGTCGGCCACGACGATGCCCTCGACCAGGTTGTCTCGCACCTCGTGCTCGCGCTCGGTCATGTCGTCGGGGATCTCGCCCTTGACCGCCTTGCCCCCCTCGTAGAACACGGCGCTGTCGGTGAGCAGGTCGGCGATGCCCCGGAACGAGGACTCCTCGCCGATCGGCAGCTCCAGGGGCGCGACCCCCGCCCCGAATCGCTCCCGGAGCTGGTCGAGGGTGCGCTCGAAGCTGGCCCGTTCCCGGTCGAGCTTGTTGATGAAGAACATCCGGGGCAGTCCCCGCTCGGCCGCCAGCCGCCAGGCGACCTCGGTCTGGACCTCGACGCCCTCCACCGCGCTGACCACGATGACGGCCAGGTCGGCCACGTCGAGGGCGGTCTGGAGCTCGGTGACGAAGTCGGCGTAGCCGGGCGCGTCGAGCAGGTTGACCTTGTGGCCGGCGAACTCGAAGGGGGCGAGCGACAGGGCCAGCGAGATCCCCCGCTTCACCTCTTCGGGGTCGAAGTCGGTGGTGGTGTTGCCGTCCTCCACCCGTCCCTGGCGGTTGATGGCACCGGTGCAGAACAGCAGAGCCTCGGCCAGGCTCGTCTTTCCTGCGCCGCCGTGACCGACCAGGGCGACGTTGCGGATCTGGGCGGGAGGAAAGCTCTTCACTCGTGCTCCTTGCTGGGCGCCCTCTGAGAAGTGTTCACCAGGAGTTTTGCGGCCAAATCAACATACCTGCTGCTACCGTCGGCGGTGGGATGTTCGACAAGCGGTGCCGCGCGGGAGTGGAGCGGGGCTTGCGCCCCGTGGGTTCCGGGTTGGAGCGCGCCGGGGTGAGCGCCGACCAGCTCACCGTCGTCGGGCTCCTCATCTCCATCGGCGCGGCGGTGGCCGTCGCCCAGGGACGACTCGGACTGGGTGCCTTCCTGCTCGGCACCTCCGCCGTCCCCGACCTGCTCGACGGGGCCGTGGCCAAGGCATCGGGCACGGCGTCGCCCCGGGGGGCGTTCTTCGACTCCGTCGTCGACCGGGTGAGCGACATGGTGGTGCTCGGGGGCTTCGCCTGGTACCTGGCGTCGGTCGACGGGGGACATGCGGCAATGCTGCCGCTGGCCGTGATGGCCGCCTCCAGCCTGGTGTCGTACGAGCGGGCCCGGGCCGAGTCGCTGGGCTTCACCGCCAAGGGCGGCCTGATGGAACGGGCGGAGCGGATGCTGGCCCTGGGCGCCAGCCTGCTGTTCAGCGCCCTCATGGTGCCGATCCTGTGGGTGATGCTGGCCCTCACCGTCTTCACCGCCGGCCACCGGTTCGCCATGGTGTGGCGCCAGGCGGGTGTGGCCAAGCCCCAGAAGCCCAAGCCCACCCTGGCCACGGTCGCCGGCCGTTGGCGGGGATGGACGCCGGGCGTGAGCGCGGGCCCGTCCGCCCGAGCCCGAGGCCAGGAACGTCCCCGTTGGGGCGCGGGGGCTGATCGGGGACCGCGGCCCGACGGCGTCCGCCGCCGCCCGCCCCGCAGCCGGCCGTAGACCCGCCCGCGGTCGACCCGCCGGTCCCCGTCGACCCTGCGCCACCGGTCGAGGCGCCGCCCGCGGTAGGCGTCCCCCCAGTCCCCGTCGACCCTGCGCCACCGGTCGAGGCGCCGCCCGCGGTCGACCCCCCGGTCCCCGTCGACCCTGCGCCACCGGTCGAGGCGCCGCCCGCGGTAGGCGTCCCCCCGCAGCCCGTAGTCGTCCCCAAGAGCGCGGTAGCTCGGCCGGCCGGGGCCTCGAAGTCGTGGCGCCGGCTGCGGCCGTACTACCGCTTCCGGGCCGCGTCGGCGGTGGCCAACGCACTCCCCGAGCGGCTGGCAGTGCCCCTGGCCCGCCGGCTGGCGGCGGCCGCGGTGCCGTTCGTCGGGAACCGCCAGATGGTGGCTCGCCACCAGCAGCGGGCGGCATCGGTCCTGCTCGACCAGCGTGCCGTCGACAAGGCGGTGCGGGGGGCGTTCGCCTCCTACGGCCGCTACTGGATGGAGTCGCTACGGGTGCCGTCGATGGACCCGGTGCGGATCGCGGCCGGACTGTCGATCCAGGGCCTGGCCCACCTCGAGGCGGCCCGGGCCGCCGGGCGGGGGGCCATCCTCGCCATCCCCCACCTGGGCGGATGGGAGGTGGGCGGGGCGTGGTTCGTGCGCCGCGGCTTCCCCCTCACTGTCGTCGTCGAGCCCTTGGAGCCCCCGGAGCTGTTCGAGTGGTTCGTCAACCTGCGGGAGTCGTTCGGGTTCACTGTGGTGCCCCTCGGAGTGCGGGCCGGCACCGCCGTGGTGCGAGCCCTGCGGGCCAACCAGATCGTCGGCCTCCTCTCGGACCGCGACATCGGGGGTGGGGGAGTCGAGGTCGAGTTCTTCGGCGAGCGGACGACCCTGCCGGGCGGTCCCGCCACCCTCGCCCGCCGCATGAAGTCGCCCTTGCACCCCACCGCCATCTTCTTCCACGGCCGCGGCCACCACGTGATCATCCGTCCCGCGGTGTCGCTCGAAGGCACCGTGGCCGACGTCACCCAACGCATGGCCATCGAGCTCGAGGGCCTCATCCGCCGGGCGCCGGAGCAGTGGCACCTCTTCCAGCCCAACTGGCCGTCCGACCGGAATCGCTGCCCTTGAACTGCGCTCTTGTGCTTGGCCCCGGGATGGCCTGCTTGCCGATGCCGATTGGCGGGCCAAGTCCGGCTGCAGGTCCAGCAACGGAAACGGCGAAGGCGGTCCGTTTTGTGACGGCCATTACGTCGTCGCACAGCACCGGATAGCCATTCTTTGCCACCCGGCGGCGAGCATCTGGGCACTGTGATGCTAAGATGCATGTATGCCCAAAACTCGTACGACGCTGACCATCGACGAGAGCGTGCTGCGAGCGGTCAAGGTCCGGGCTGCTCGTCTCGGCAAGGGGGACAGCGAGGTGATCGAGGAGGCGGTGCGCGCTCATCTCGGGCTCGACCTGCTCGACCGCCTCTGGCAGCGCAACGACATCGCTGAGGAGGACGCTGTCGCATTGGCCGTCGAGGCGCAGCATGCATCACGCAGACGCCGCCGCTAAATCGTGCGGGCCGTCGTCGACCCCAACATCATCATCTCCGCGCTCCTTTCGCCCAGCGGTTCGCCGGCCAGAGTCTTGGCGGCGTGGCTCGAGGGCGGCTACGAGCTCGTCGTGTCCCCACTGCTGCTCGATGAGCTCGGGCGGGCGCTGGGCTACCCCAAGCTGCGCGAGCGGGTGACCGAGGCAGAGACGCAGGAGGTGCTCGCCTTGCTGCGACGAGAGGCGGACGTTCGGGACGATCCGCCCGGTCCACCACCTATGCACTCGCCCGATCCGGGTGACGACTACCTCATCACCCTCGCCGAGGCCACCCAGTCTGTCATCGTCTCCGGAGACCACCACCTGCTGGGCCTGAGTGATGTATTGCCGGTGTACACAGCGGCGAACTTCCTGTCATTGATCGAGGACGGTCGGGAGTAAACCGGCGAGCTCACAGGTCATCACGACATCATCGCCGTCCAGCCCCGCTCGCCAGGCGGCAAGCGCATCGCTCTCACGCTCCCGGACGACGAACTTCACGATCGCAGACGAGTCGAGGTCCCAGACGCTCAACGCTCCTCGGCGCGCAGCTCGGCAAGCGCGTCCGAGGCCGGTCGGCGCGTCGTTACCGGGCTCGGTAGCGGCGACGTGACGCTCGCCCGCTTCAACCGGACACGGAGTTGGGCGAGGGCGCCCCCCACCGGCGGTGGGCCCAGAACGGCCATTACCTCGCCCCGTCGAGTGACCTCGATCCGTTCGCCGGCATGAGCCCGCCGGATCCACTCGCTCGCGTTCTGCCGCAGCTCACGAATCCCGATGCGCTCCATGAGTACACATGCAGCACTTCGCGGGCCATTGGCTCAGCGGGACCAGCGGCCGACGATCGAGACCAGCTCCGCCGCCGTCCACCACTGTGCCGGACGCCCCGGGCGGGCTGGGGGCACGTCGAGCGGCTGGAGGATGCCCCGGGTCGCCAGTGAATCGATGGCGGCCCGCGCCGTGGGCCCGGACACGCCGAGGAGGTCGGCGACCATCGACGCTGTGACCGCGAGGTGCTGCGGCAGGAGGTCGAGGAGCCGACGGGCGGCGGCGTCGGAACGGACACCTGCGAGAAGGTCCTCCCATCGCCGGCGTAGCTCCTCGGCCTGGCCGACGATGTCGATCACCTGGTCCGCCGAACGGCTGACGGCATTGGCGACCCAACCCACCCAGCCGGCGACGTCGCCTTGCCGCCATCGGGTCAGGCCCGAGAGGTAGCCGCCAGTGTCACGGGCGATGACCACGCTCACCGGGGGCGGGACGGCGACCCCGGCCCGCCGGGCCAGCGTCCAACCGAGGAGCACCCGCCCCAGCCGGCCGTTCCCGTCGCCGTAGGGGTGGATCACCTCGAACTGGGCATGGACCACGGCGGCGAGGGTGACCGGATCGAGCGTGCTCGAGTTCGTGAACCGCACCAGGTCACGCATCAACGGGCCGACGTGCTCGGCCGGCGGCGGCACGTAGGCCGCGTCCCGGGGGGTGGCGCCGCCCACCCAGTTCTGCACCTGCCGGAACCGGCCGACGAGCTCGTCGGGCAGGGCGCCGTGGGCCATGAGCCGGGCGTGCCAACGGTGGAGGTCGTCGGCCGTCAGAGGGGCGCCGGAGCGGGCGTGGACGAGCGAGGCGTCGACCACGGCCAGGTTGTCGGCGACCCAGGCCGAGGTGGCGTCGACCGCATCCGGATCGAGCTGGGCGACTTCGACCATCCCGGCCGGGGCGCGGATCCCTTCGATCTGCGAGGAGGCGACTCCTTCGGCCCGGAGCAACAGCCGGGCGAGGGGCTCGAAGCGGAGCGCTATCCGGTCCTCGGCCCGCAGCAATGAGGCGGCCGCCCGCTCCGTGGCCCGCACCACTCCCTCGGGCAGCTCGATGCCGCCACGGGGCAGGAGCGCGGGGACGAACGCGTCGACACGCCGGCCCTGCCACGTGATTGCGACCGTGGTCCCGACCTCCACCGGATCCTTTCCCAACCCTCCCAGTTACGTAAGGATATCACTAAGACCTTTGTAAACTCGCCCACAGCCATCGGCGCATCCGAGCGACTCGCACCGGGGGATCAGCCGAGGATGCAGGAATCGACAGGATCCGACCCCTTGTCGGATCGAGGCGGCCCTCGTACATTGAGCGCGGTGAGGCAGCGGGCGGAGCAGGCCACGCAGCGGTCCCGGGCGCAGTCCCCCAGCTCCACCACCGGCGGTGATCACCCGCTGTTGCGTATGCAGAAGACCTGCGGCAACCGGGCGACGCAGCGTCTCGTCGAGCACGTGCAGCGGTACGCGCTGACCCATACGGCGTATACGGGCAACGCCTTCAGCTGGCAGGCGGTGGCGCTGCGGGCGTCCTCTCCCCACGGTCTCAAGAACATCGCGTCCATCAAGCTGACGGGCAAGGACCTGGTTACCGCCTCCAGCATCCCTCCCGGCCCCAAGGGGGTGACGCCGAAGCACTCCGAGCAGGTCGTTTGGGAAGCGGTCGCCGGAGAGGTCACCAGCGGCGCCCGCCAGATCGAGTGGGTGTACACCGAGCGCGAGCCGTGCGGGCGAGGACCGGGCATGAAGAACTGCGCCCAGTTCCTGACCGGGCTCCTGGCGCGGTATGGCGTCGCCGGCAACGCCACCCCCGTCTATTACTCGTTCAACTACCCCTCGGTCCGAGAGGTGACGGACGTCGCCAAGATGCTCGTGCAGCAAGGCGTGGTGGGCAACGAGGACGACGCCTACGACGGCGCCTACGACCTCTGGATCCAGGAGCACGGCGAGACCAAGCAGATGATCGCCGAGGCGCAGAAGATGTTCAGCCAGCCCGGCCCGTGGGGCGCGTCAGCGATGAGCAGCTAGCCGCGTCTGCCCGCCGGCCCGGCGCGGCCGCCATGCGATGATCGCCCGGTGAGCGACTCGTCCGCCTACTTCTCCACCCGTTTCACGCCCGCCGAGGCGCGCGCCAAGGTGTGGGTGTCGGTGTGCGCCTACCTGCAGCGTTGGGTGCCGGACGACGCGGCAGTGCTCGACCTCGGCGCCGGCTACGGCGACTTCAGCCGTCATATCCGAGGTGGGCGCCGGGTGGCGTTCGACGCCAATCCGGGGCTGCCCGACCTGGTCGAGGCGCCGATCGAGGCTGAGGTCGGCGACGTCACCGACCTCACCCGGTTCCCCGACGAGACCTTCGACGTCGTCTTCGCCAGCAACCTGCTCGAGCACCTGACGTGGCCGGAACTGGAGCGGGCGATCGCCGAGATCCGGCGCGTCCTGCGCCCGGGCGGTCGCTTCATGGCGGTGCAGCCCAACTTCCGCCTGAGGCCACGGGAGTACTTCGACGATTACACCCACCGGACGATCTTCACCGATCGCTCGCTGGGCGACTTCCTGGCCGCGTCCGGGTTCGCCTTGGAGCACGTCGAGCCCCGCTTCCTGCCACTCACCATGAAGTCCCGGTTGTCGTTCGGCCATGCGCTGGTGCCCCTCTACCTGCGCCTGCCCTACCGGCCGCTCGCCGGGCAGATGCTCGTCGTGGCCGGCCGCGCCTGAGCGACAAAGGCCCTGCATCAGAACCCGCGTGCAGACGGGGTCGCAGTAGCGTCTGCAGCGTGCCGTTGGGGCCGGTCGGGCGGGTGCCTGTCTCTGTCTGCGCGGTGCGCTCGGAGGACGATGTCGACGCGGTCGTGGCAGGTGGCGCCGACGCCGTCGGTGTGCTGGTCCTCACCCGACACCGGGCCGAGGACTCCGTCACGCTCGACCAGGCCCGCCGGCTCCTTTCCCTCGTCCCGCCCTATGTGGGCCGCTACGCGGTCACCCATGCCTCCGACGACACCGATCTGGCGAGGATCGCCGACGAGCTCCCCGTCGACACGGTCCAGCTGCACGACACCGTCGTTATCGATGTCGTCGAGCGGCTGCGGGCGCGCCGACCGGGGATCCGCCTGATCAAGGCGCTTCATGTGCACGACGGGCGAGTGGACGATCCGGCCGGCTGGGAGGCCCTCGTGGACGCGTTCGTCGTCGACAGTGTCGACCCGGCCCAGGACCGGATCGGCGGCACCGGACTGGTCCACAATTGGGAGGTGAGCGCAGGTCTGGCCCATCGCAGCCCCCTGCCGGTCATCCTCGCCGGCGGGTTGAACCCCGAAAACGTCACCGCCGCCATCGAGGCGGTCCGGCCGTGGGCGGTCAACGTCAACTCCGGCGTCGAGCGGGAAGGCGCCAAGGCCGAGGATCTAGTGCGGGCGTTCGTCCGGGCCGCCCGGTGCGTCGGCACTTGACGTGCGTGTTTCCTTATCCTTGACGAATTGTTGAGAACCACAGGATCTGGCTGGATCAAAAGGGGGTCGTGGTGAACTTTCGACTGAGTCTGTTTCACTCCCGGCGACCGGCGACGCGAGCGCTCGGGATAGCGGTGACGGTGATGGTGCTGGCCGCCTGCGGCAGCGACTCCGACGACGAGTCCACGACGGCCACCACGTCAGGCGGCACGGCGGCGGTGAACGTCACGGCCGCGTCCTTCACCAGCGACTTCTCGGCCATGGCCCAGCTCAAGGACCTCGCCGCCCAGGGCGAAGGCCTGATCGCCGTCCTCCTGCCCGACACGACCACCTCCGCTCGCTACGAGTCGTTCGACCGGCCCTACCTCACCCGGGCCTTCGAGGCCGCGGGGCTGACGTCGAGCGACTTCAAGATCGACAACGCCCAGGGCAGCGCCGCCACCATGCAGACCCAGGCCGAGGCGGCCATCACCCAGGGGGCCACCGTGCTCCTCGTCGACGCCCTCGACTCGGGCAGCGGCGCCGCCATCGAGGCCAACGCCACGGCCAAGGGCGTCAAGGTCATCGACTACGACCGTCTGACCAAGGGCGGCGCGCCGGGACGGATCTACGTCAGCTTCGACAACGTCAAGGTGGGCCAGCTCATCGGCCAGGGCGAGGTCGACTGCATCAGGGAGTGGAACGTCGCCAACCCCAACATCCTGGTGATGAACGGCGACCCCACCGACAACAACGCCAGCCAGTTCGCCGAGGGCTACAACGGCGTCCTCCAGCCGTTCTTCGACAACGGGACCTACAAGAAGGTGGGCGAGCCGCCGGGCACGTGGACCCCGTCGGTGGCCGCCACCACGTTCCAGCAGCAGCTCACGGCCAACCCCCAGACCAACGCCGTGGTCACGCCCAACGACGACAACGCCAACGCCGTGATCTCGGTGCTGCAGGCCCAGAACACCCCGGCCAAGACCTTCCCGACGACGGGCCAGGACGCTTCCCTGTCGGGCCTGCAGAACATCCTCAAGGGCTACCAGTGCGGGACGGTCTACAAGCCGATCTACCTGGAGGCCCAGGCCGCAGCGGCCGTCGCCATCTACCTGCGGGCGGGCCAGACGCCGCCGTCGGCCCTCACCAACGGCACCACCAAGGACACCGAGGCCAACGCCGACGTGGCATCGGTGCTGCTGGCGCCGGTGTGGGTCACCGCCGCCAATCTGAATGCCACCGTGATCAAGGACGAGGCGGTGAAGAAGGCCGACCTGTGTATTGCCGAGGTGGCCAGCGCCTGCACCGCTGCCGGCATCAGCTGACCTGACCCGGTGAGCACGGAGGGCGTTCCCGACCGCGTGCCGGCAACCGCCGGCGGCTGCGCCCGCCGCCGGTCCGCTCCTACGGCTGGAGGGCGTCGACAAGCACTTCGGGGCGGTGCAGGCCCTGGTCGACGTGCACCTCGACGTGCCCGCCGGCCAGGTGACGGCACTGGTCGGCGACAACGGGGCGGGCAAGTCCGTCCTCATCAAGTGCATCTCCGGGATCCACAGCCCGGACGGGGGCGAGATCCTGTGGGAGGGCAGCCCCGTCGTCCTGCGCAGCCCGCGGGACGCGTCCGCCCTCGGGATCGAGACCGTCCACCAGGACCTGGCCCTGTGCGACAACCTCGACATCGTCCAGAACATGTTCCTCGGCCGGGAGAAGGTGCGGCACCTGGCCCTGTCCGAGGAGGACATGGAGAAGGCGGCGGGGGCCACCCTCAGCAGCCTGGCCGTCACCACCGTGCGCTCGATCCGCCAGCCGGTGGCCTCGCTGTCGGGCGGGCAGCGCCAGTCGGTGGCCATCGCCAAGGCCGTCCTGTGGAACTCGAAGCTGGTGATCATGGACGAGCCCACCGCCGCCCTGGGCGTGGCCCAGACCCGCATGGTGCTCGACCTGGTGCGGCGCCTGGCCGACCGGGGCCTGGCGGTGCTGCTCGTGTCCCACAACATGAACGACGTCTTCGAGGTGGCCGACCGGATCGCGGTGCTGCGCCTGGGGAAGATGGTGGCCGTGCGGCCGGCGGCCGAGCTCGACCGCCAGAGCGTCGTCGACCTCATGACCAGCGGCGTGTCGACCCGGACCGGTGGTGGCGCATGACCAGGATCGAGGGCCCGGAGGACGGCACCGTGGCGGTGGAGGCTGCCGTCGAGGCTGGGGAGGAGGTCTCCGAGGCGGCCGCGGCCCAGGCCGACCTGGCCGTCGCCCCCGAGCTGGTCGCCAACTCCCTCGGTGAGTACCTGGGGGCGGCGTGGGCCCGGGTCCGGGCGGGCGACAGCGGCGTGCTGCCGGTGGTGGCCGGGCTCATCCTGATCTCGGCCCTCTTCCAGTCGCTCAACTCCAACTTCCTCACGTCGGGCAACGTGGTCAACCTCCTGATCCAGGGGGCGGCCTACATGCTCCTGGCCATGGGGATGGTGTTCCCCCTGCTCCTGGGCGAGATCGACCTGTCGATCGGGTTCGTCAGCGGGATCGGCGGGGTGGTCATGGCCGAGCTGGTGCGGCAGTCGGTGGGCTGGCCGTGGTGGGCGGCCATCGTCGTGGCCCTGCTCGTGTGCGCCGCCATCGGCGCCATCCAGGGCACGATCATCACCCGTCTCGGTCTGCCCGCCTTCATCGTCACCCTGGCCGGCCTCCTCGGCTTCCAGGGCGTGATGCTCATGATCCTGGGCACGGGCGGCTCGCTGCCCATCAACGACAAGGTCATCAACAACCTGGCCAGCGGCAACCTCACCCCCGCCGCCAGCTGGATCGTGATCCTGGGGATCGTGTCGGTCTACGCCGCCCGGCTGTGGCTGCGGGACAGCCGGCGCCGCACCAGCGGACTGGTGGCGCCGCCCCCCAGCCTGACCGTGCTGAAGATCGCGGCCGCCTTCCTGGCCGGCATCGCCGTGGTCCTGGTGTGCAACGCCGACCGGGGCCGGCTGGTGCCGATCAAGGGCCTTCCGTGGGTGGTGCTGATCGTCGTCGGCGTGCTCACCATGTGGACCCTGCTCCTCGGGCGGACCCGGTTCGGCCGCTACATCTACGCCATCGGCGGCAACCCCGAGGCCGCCCGCCGGGCGGGCGTCAACCTGGCCCTGATCCGGACGCTGGCGTTCAGCCTGGCCTCGTTCACCGCCGGGATCGCGGGCATCGTCTACGCCTCGCGCCTGCGCTCGGTGTCGACCGCCCTCGACGGCGGCACGCTCGTGTTGTACGCGGTGGCGGCCGCCGTCATCGGGGGGACGAGCCTGTTCGGGGGCCGGGGCAAGGCCATCCATGCCGTCCTCGGGGGACTGGTGATCGCCGCCATCGACAACGGGATGGGACTGCAGGGGTACAGCGCGGCGGCCAAGTACGTCGTCACCGCCCTGGTGCTGCTGGCCGCGGTGACCATCGACGCCGTCGCCCGCCGGGGCCGAACTGCCCGCTGACGGGCGCCCGATCAGCCCGATCAGGGTCGGGCTTATCGGCTTCGGGTTCGCCGGCTCGACATTCCACGCGCCCTTCATCGAGGCGGTGGATGGACTCGAGCTGGCTGCGATCGTCACCTCCGACGTCGAGCGGCGGCGGCGGGCGGCGGTGACGCATCCGGGGGCCCGGCTGGTGTCGACGGCTGGCGAGCTCTGGGCCCAGACCGTTGATCTGGGCGTGGAGCTGGCGGTGGTGGCCACGCCCAACCGGTTCCACGTTCCCGTCGCCATGGATGCCCTGGACGCGGGTCTGGCCGTGGTGGTCGACAAGCCGCTGGCCCCGACCGCCGACGAGGGGCGGCGGCTCGTTGCGGAGGCCGAGCGGCGAGGACTGTTCCTCACCGTGTTCCACAACCGCCGGTGGGACGGCGACTTCCTCACCGTCCGCCGGCTGGTGGACGAGGGTCGGCTGGGACAGGTGTGGCGGTTCGAGTCCCGGTTCGAGCGGTGGCGCCCGGGACAGGCGCCCGTCGGCGCGTGGCGGGAGCGCGCCGATCCGTCCGAGGGCGGGGGGATCCTCCTCGACCTGGGCAGCCACCTGGTCGACCAGGCCCTGGTCCTGCTCGGCCCGCCGCTGTCGGTCTCTGCCGAGCTGGCCCGGCGACGGCCGGGGGCGCAGGTGGACGACGACGTGTTCGTGGCCCTCGAACACGCCGGGGGGGCCTGGTCGCACCTCTGGGCCAGCTCGGTGGTGCCCCGGTCGGGCCCGCGGTTCCGGGTCCTCGGCTCCGAGGCGGGCTACGTCGTGGGGGGCATGGACGTGCAGGAGGAGGCGCTCAAGCGCGGCGAACGTCCAGGGGGATCGGCCTGGGGCGTGGCGCCGACGTCGCGGTGGGGCACCGTGGGCGTGGGCGACGAGGTCGATCCGGTACCGACGGAGGCGGGGGACTACGGGCGCTTCTACCAGGGCGTGGTCGCGTCATTGCGACAGGGCGGCCCCCCGCCGGTCGCGGCCCTCGACGCCGTCCGCACCCTCGAGGTCATCGACGCCGCCCGTCGCAGCGCCCGCGCCGGCGGAGCCGTCATCGCCCGTCAGACGGGCCATGGTGGTACTACCACCACACCTGGCTTGGCCCGGTAGCACGGTTCCCCCCGGCGGCCCCGGATGGTTGGCTGGTGTGAGGCCGAATCGGCGGTCGTTGCGGGACGGACGGCAAACGGAGGGGACATGACGAGTCAACGCGGGGTACGGGCCCGGCTGGCGGCATTCGGGCTGGTGGCGGCCATAGTCGCTTCGGTGGCGGCGACGAGCCAGGGGCCGGCGAGTGCCCGGCCCGGCGAACCGAAGCTGTCCCCCCGGCTGGCGGAGGTCAAGCGGGCGACGGCCAAGTACCACCGCCTCGAGGTGGCCCTGGCCGACGGTTACATCCCGTTCGGCGACCCTCTCCCCTGCGTCGAGAACCCGGGCGTGGGGACGATGGGGTACCACTACTACAACCCGACGCTTCTCTTCGATGGCGTGCTCGACCCGACCCGGCCCGAGTTGCTGGTGTACGCCCCGTACGGCAAAGGCGTCCGCCTGGGAGCCGTCGAGTACATGATGCCTGTGTCGACGTGGACCGGCTCCGGGGCGCCCGACCTGTTCGGCAAACCGTTCGACGGGCCCATGGCGGAGCACGAGCCCAACACGAGCGGCGTCCATTACGACCAGCACGCCTGGATCTGGGCCCACAACCCCGACGGCGTCCTGGCCACGTGGAACCCCTCCGTCGAGTGCTGACGCTCTCCCGGCGGTTGCGCAGCGTGGGCCCGGCGGCCGACCCCCGCGACGACAGCTGGCTGGACGACGTGGCGCCCCTCCAGCGGTTCCTCCTCGCTACCGACGGCACCGTGACCCCGGCCCTGGCCGCCTACCTCGGCGAGCCGGTGGGGGTGCGAGTCGTGGGTCAGGAACAGGTCGTCCTCACCGAGCCCGACGACGACCTGGCCCTGCCGCCGGGCCGCCCGATCCTCGAGCGGCGGGTGGTGCTGCACGGCACCGAGTCCGGAACGGTGGCGCTCTACGCCGACTCCCGGGCGGCCGTCGAACGGCTCTCGCCGGCGGTGCGGGCGGACCTCCTGTCCGGCGACCTGCCCATAGGCCTCGTGCTGCGCCGTCACCGGATCGAGACGTTCCGGGAGGCGCTCGGCGCCGGGCGGCGTCCGGCGAGGGGTGAGGCGGCGTCGCATCTCGGGCGGTGCGACGTGTGCTGGCGGACCTACGCCATCATCAGCGGTGGCCGCCCTCTCATCGTTGTCCACGAGGAGTTCCCGGTCGACCCGGTCGCCCGCGTCGCGTGAAGGAGGCGACGGGCGACCGCCTCCGGGTCCTCGTCGTCGGGGCCGGGATCGGGGGCCTCACCACCGCCCTGGCCCTGCACGCGGCCGGCATCGAGGCGGTCGGTGGTCGAGAGCAGCCGCCGGCTCCTGCCCCTCGGCGTGGGCATCAACCTCCTGCCCCACGCGGTGCGGGAGCTGACCGAGCTGGGCTTGGCCGACGGCCTGGCGGCCACCGGCATCCCGACCGCGGCCCTGGCCTACCACGACCGCTTCGGCAGCCTGATCTGGAGCGAGCCGAGGGGCGAGGGCGCCGGCTACCACTGGCCGCAGTACTCCATCCACAGGGGACGGCTCCAGATGGTGCTGCTGGACGCGGTGCGGCAGCGGCTGGGGCCGGGATCGGTGAAGACCGGACTGGCCCTCGAACGGTTCGACCAGCCCGGCGACGAGGTCCGGGCCCACCTCCGCAACCGGGCCCGCGGCCAGGCCGAGGTGCTCCGGGCCGACGTGCTGGTGGGCGCCGACGGCATCCGGTCGGCGGTACGGGCCCAGCTCCATCCCCACGAGGGACCGCCGATCTGGAACGGCATCTCCATGTGGCGGGGCGTGACGGAGGGGGAGCCGTTCCTCGGCGGGCGGACGATGATCATGGCCGGCAGCAACCTTCGGTCGAAGTTCGTCGCCTACCCGATCGCGCGGGAGGCCGAGGGCCGGGGCCGGGCGTCGGTGAACTGGGTGGCCGAGGTCCGCACCGAGGGCGACTGCCAGCCGGAGCCGGCGGACTGGAACCGGGCCGGTCGGATCGACGACGTCCTGCCCCACTTCGCCGACTGGCGGTTCCCCTGGCTGGACGTCCCCCGCCTGATCCGGGACTGCCCGGCCATCCTCGAGTACCCCATGGTCGACCGTGACCCCCTCGACCGGTGGAGCGTCGGGCGGGTGACGCTCCTGGGCGACGCCGCCCATCCCATGTACCCGATCGGGTCCAATGGCGCGTCCCAGGCGATCATCGACGCCCGGGTGCTGGCCTGGCATCTGGCCACGACCGCCGACCCCGTCGCCGCCCTCGCCGCCTACGACGCCGCCCGCCGCCCGCCGACGAGCGCCCTCGTCGCCGCCAACCGGGACATGGGCCCGGAGCGGGTGCTGCGACTGGTGGCGGAACGGGCGCCCGCCGGTTTCACCCGGATCGACGACGTCGTGGATCGTGACGAGCTGGAGGCGGTGGCCGGCCGCTACCGGCAGGTGGCCGGATTCGACGTCGAGGAGCTGAACACCCGCCGGTCGTGGGACGTCCAAGGGAGCGAGACCTGGCGAGCGAAGGAGAGCGTGAGATGAGAATCAGACGAGTCCTGGTCCTGGTGGCGGCGTGCATGGTGGCGAGCGGCCTCGTGCTGGGCGGAGCTCCGGGCCCGGCGGCGGCCGCCCTGAGCGCCCCGACGGTCACGTTCACGTTGCTCACCCCGCTGCCGTCGGAGCTGGCGGTCGGGGAGTCGGTCGTCATCGGCGTGCGAGTGGAGTCGAGCCGGCCGTTCGTGATGGCCATCGCCCTCTCCAACGCCTACTACCCGGGTCGGGGTGTCTCCTTCGATGGTTCCCCGGCGCATCCGCGGGACACGTCCGCCGATCTGTTCCTGACGATCACGGGCCGGGCGTCCACCGCCGACCTGGCCGCGGTGCAGGACTGGCCGGCCGACGAGGACTGGCCGGCCGGGGTCGCACCCCTGGCGGTGGGGGTTGGGGCTCGCTTCGCCGGCGGCGGCGTCGTCGGCACCCAGTTCCCGTTCGCGGTGGCGGTCGCCGACCCGGTCAGCCCCTGACCTCCCTCGGTGGAGGGCGACTGGCTACCCGGCGAGGGGGATATCGTCCCCCGAACCTTGGGGGGGAGCGGTGCCGGAGTTGGGCACCGTGGTCGTGGAGTCGGGCGGGGGCGGGGCGGCAGTCGTCGACGGGGTGGCCGCATCCGATGTCGTGGACGTGGTCCCGTCGGGGGTCGGCACCCCACCGGGGGCCGTCGTCGGCCCGGCGGCGGCGGTGGACGAAGTCGAGGCGACGGTGGTCGGCGTGGCCGCGATGGACGATGACGTGCTCGGGCCGTCGTCGTCGCCGTCGCCGCTGCCGCACTGCGACAGCAGCACGATGAGGAGGATCAGCAGGGCCAGCCCGATGGGAATCCACCACCAGGGGAACCGTCCGCCCCCATCCCCGTCGGCCGGTGGCGTCGGGGGAGCGCCCGGAGGGGACTCGTAGGGCGGCGAGCCCGGGGTCGGTGTGGGAGGTGGGGTCGGAGGCGGGATGGGAGGGGTCGGCGGTGGTGGCGTCGGTTCCGGGTACTCGGTGGCGGCGGCGGCGTCGGGTCCGGGGACGTCGTGGGACCCGGGTCCGGGTCGGGGGACTTCGGGGGCCCCTGGCCCTGGCTCCCCCCTGGGAGCCGCCGCCCTTGGCGCCCGCCCCATCGCCCCCGCCGGTCCCGCCCCCATCGCTCATGCCGGCTCCTCGCCTCGGTCGCGACGGCGGGGACAATAGCGGTCGCCGGCGCGGCGCGCTCGGGGAGTGCTTCGGGCCTGCTCGGAGCTACACCCCGGAGATCGACTGGCCCGGCACTACCAGGCTGCTGTCACTGGCCTTGGCTCAGGCCCGCAGGTCCCAGTAGGTGTCGAGACGAAGGCCGGTGCGGGCCAGCTTGGCTGCCATGAGGAAGCCGAGGGCCAAGACCAGCAGGTTGGTGGACCCGGCCTCGCTGTACTCGTTCACGAGCGTGCGGCTGAACGCGGCCAGCGAGTCGCCGACCCCGCCGGACGGGACGACGGGCTCGAAGGCGGGCGGCTCCACGAAGGCGGGCGGCTGACCCAGCTCGACGGCGGCGGCGGTGACGGCGGCCGCGTCGGCCAGGGCGGGATCGCCGGCGGTGGCGGCGTCGGCGAGGGTGGCCCCGGCGCTCTCGGTGGCGACGGCCGCGCTGGCGGCCTGGTTGCCGGCGGTGGCCGCAGGCGAGCCGCCCACGGCGACGGCCGTGCCCAGGGTGGCGGTGTTGGTGGCGCGGGGCGTGGATTCGGTGGCGCCGGAGTCGCCGGCTCCGCCGGAGACGCCGGACGCGCTGACCGGTTCGGAGATGGCGATCGAGGTGGCGTCGCCCGTCTCGCCGGTGTTGGTGGCCGACGAGGAGGCGGAGGAGGCGCCCGAACTGCCGGAGATGGCGACCGGGGCGCCGACGAAGGTGGTGCCACCGCCGTCACCACCGCCCGACCCGGAGGTGCCGACGCTGGACGAACCAACGGCGGTCTGGGCGCCGGCAGGCAGGGCGAGGGCGGCGGAGGCGACCAGTGCCACCACCAACCCACCCATGGACCGCCCCACGCTTCTCTTCGCATCCTGAAGCATCGGGCCAGGTTAGACGCGGTCGCCGGCGCCGGCCAGCACATCGCCGTGCGCGTCGGGCAACCGTCCGTGCGGTGGGACGCTGGTGGGGATGGCTGTAACGGATCCTCGACCCGCCGGACCCCATGGGGATGACGTGGACGGCATGAAGGTCGAGACGGATCCGGTGACCTCCCCGCCCGGGGTGGACCGGCGGCGGGCGGCGGTGGCGGGGACGCTGGCGGCCGCAGTCTCCCTGGCCGTCACGGTCCTGGTCGACGCCGTCTCGGACGCGGTCCCGTCACTGGTGGCGGTGGTCGGCCAGGCCGTCATCCGCGGGACGCCGGGGTTCCTCAGCCGGGGGGCGACGGAGACGGTCGGCACGGCCGACAAGCCCCTGCTCCTCGCCCTGATCGTCGTGCTGGCCCTGGGCATCGGCGCCCGGGTGGGCGTCGCCGCCGCCCGCCGGCGGAGGGTGGGCGACGTGGCCTTCGCCGCCTTCGGCCTGTTCGCCGTCGTGTGCGCCGCCTCGCTGACCAATGTCCCGGTCGGCCCCACCATGGTGAGCGCGGTGGTGGCTGCCACTGCCGGGGCCGTCGTCCTCCGCCGCCTCCTCACCGCCGCCGCACCGACCGCCGCCCTCCCTTCTGACGCGGACCCGACAGTCGGGGAGCAGCCGGCGGTCGAAGGGCCCACGGAATGGCCTGGTCAACGGACCGTGGACCGGCGCCGGTTCCTGGTGGCGGGCTCCGTCACCGCGGGCGGGGCGGCCGCCCTCCTAGCCGGGGCATCGGGCCTGCGCCGGGCCCTCGAAGGTCCGTCGGCCCGGTCGACGGTCGTCCTCCCCGAGGCCGCCGGGGGCCCGGCGTCCCTCGGTCCGGCGTCCGAAGGGTTCCAGGAGGTGGGGGGTCTCACCGCCCTGGTCACCCCGAACCGGGACTTCTACCGGATCGACGAGGCCCTCATGGTGCCGTCCGTCAACCTCGGCAGCTGGCGCCTCAGGGTGACGGGCATGGTCGACGCCCCCTTCGAGCTGAGCCACGACGACCTGCTCGCCCTGCCCCTGGTGGAGCGCCACATCACCCTGTCGTGCGTGTCCAACCAGGTGGGCGGCTCCCTCGTCGGTACCGCCCGATGGCTGGGTGTGCGCCTGGCCGACCTTCTGGACCGGGCCGGGGTCCAGCCGGGAGCCACCCAGCTCGTCGGCCGCTCGGTCGACGGCTTCACTGTCGGCTTCCCGGTGGAGGTGGCCACCGACGGCCGCGACGCGCTGGTGGCGGTGGGCATGAACGGCGAGCCTCTCCCCCGGGAGCACGGGTTCCCGGCCCGGCTGGTCGTACCCGGCCTCTACGGCTACGTGTCGGCCACCAAGTGGCTGAAGGAGATCGAGCTGACCACGTTCGAGGCGTTTGACCCCTACTGGGTGGAGCGCAACTGGTCCCGGACGGGGCCGGTGAAGGTGCAATCTCGCATCGACGTGCCCCGCGACTACGGCCGGGTGACAGCCGGCGCCCGCACCGTCGCCGGCGTGGCCTGGGCGCCCCACCGGGGGGTCGGCCGGGTGGAGGTCCGGGTCGACGACGGCCCCTGGCACGAGGCCGCGTTGGGTCCCGCCCTGGGCGACGATGCCTGGCGCCAGTGGTCCCTTCCGTGGGACGCCACGCCCGGCGACCACGTCATCGCCACCCGGGCCACCACCGGCGACGGCGAGGTGCAGACCGCCACCAAGCGGGCGCCCTTCCCCGACGGCGCCACCGGCCACCACCAGGTGACCGTCCGGGTGACCGGCTGACATCGAACTGGTGACGCTGACGGACCGTATGTGGCCTTGCGTGTCACCAGTTGGCGAGTGCGACGGTCCGAACTGGTGACGTTCGTGGGCGCCGGGGCGCCCGAAGGTGTCACCGGTTCGGTGGGTGGGGTCAGACCGCCAGGAGGTCGGAGAAGGTGGACAGCTCGACGGTGTCGGTGGCGCCCCGGTGGGTGATGATGCCGCCGTCCATCACCGCGTAGTGCTCGGCCAGGCGGAGGGCGAACTCCACGTACTGCTCCACCAGCAGGATCGTCATGCCGCCGGACCTGTGGAGCTCGGCGATGGCGTCCTCGATCTCCAGGATGATCGACGGCTGGATGCCCTCGGTGGGCTCGTCGAGCACGAGGAGCGTGGGCCTCGACACCAGCGCCCGGGCGATGGCCAGCTGCTGGGCCTG
This sequence comes from uncultured Acidimicrobiia bacterium, assembly GCA_963765955.1. Lineage (GTDB taxonomy): Bacteria > Actinomycetota > Acidimicrobiia > Acidimicrobiales > AC-14 > JAXDMK01. Next base: position 847,771 of record CAVXYA010000002.1, on the reverse strand, counting down.
GCCGCCTGACAGCAGCCCGGCCGGGCGGTCCAGCAGAGCCCGCAGCCGGGGGAACAGGTCGAGCGCCTCGTCCACCGCCTTGGGGTCACCTTTCCGGTCGCGCTCCAGCACGACCCGCAGGTTCTCCATCGCCGTCAGGTGCGGGAACACCTGGTGGCCCTGGGGGACGTAGCCCATGCCGGCCCGGGCCCGGGCCGGGGCGGCCATCCCTGAGATGTCGCGACCGTCGAGGCGGACGGAGCCGGCCTTGAGCGGCAGCATGCCCATGATCCCGTTGAGCAGGGTGGTCTTACCGACGCCGTTGCGGCCCATGAGGCAGGTGAAGCTGCCGGCGGGCACGTCGAGCGACACTCCGTAGACCACCTCGGTGCGCCCGTAGGCGATGCGGACGTCGTCGACCTGGAGGTGCATCAGCCCTTCCCCCGCCGTCCGCCGCCCCCTGCCGCCACCGGCTCCTTCGCCCCGCCCGACCGCTCGTCCCGCGACCGGCCGAGGTAGACCTCCCGCACGATCGGGTCGGACTGCACCTTGTCGACCGACCCCTCGGAGATCACCTTGCCCTCGTGGAGGACGGTGACGGTATGGGCGAACCGGCGCAGGAACGCCATGTCGTGCTCGATCACCACCACCGTGTGCTCGCCCGCCAGCTCGTGGAGCAGGGCGCCGGTGTCGAGGCGCTCCTGGGGGCTCATCCCGGCCACCGGCTCGTCGAGCAGCAGCAGCTTCGGCTGCTGGACGAGCAGCATCCCGATCTCCAGCCACTGCTTCTGGCCGTGGCTGAGGGCCCCCGCCGGACGCTCGGCCACCGCGGTCAGGCCGACCCGCTCCAGGGTGGCGGCCACGCCCGGGCTCGTCCCCCGGCGGCGCAGGAACAGCCGGGGCAGGCTCTTGCGGAAGACCTCGGCCAGGTCGAGGTTGTCGGCCACGGTGAGGGTGTCGAACACGGTGGGCGTCTGGAAGCTGCGCCCGATCCCGAGCTTCACCCGGCGGTGCTCGGCCATCCCGTTGAGCGTCTGGCCCTCGAACTTCACCTCGCCCGCGGTGGGCTTGGTCAGGCCGGTGATGCAGTCGATGAGGGTGGTCTTGCCCGCCCCGTTGGGGCCGATCAGGAAGCGCAGCTCACCCTGCTCGACGGTGAAGTCGACCCCGTCCAGGGCCTTGAACCCGTCGAACTCAACCGCCAGGCCACAGACCTCGAGCTCCTTGTTCATACGGCCCCTTCCAGGGATTGGCCCTCGATCGGGCGTCGTTTGCGTTCGAGAACGGCCGTCAGCCACTGCGTCCGGGAGCGCAGGAGGCCGGCGATCCCGCCGGGGGCGAAGGCCAGCACCACCACGAACAGCAGGCCCTGCAGGTACAGCCAGTCGTCGGGACGGGCCGCGCTCACGGTCACCCGGGCCCAGTTGACGACCAGGGCGCCCAGCACCGCGCCCCACAGCGTCCCCCGTCCGCCGACGGCGACCCAGCACACCATCAGGATCGAGGGCACATAGTCGAATTGGGCGGGGGAGACGATGCCGAAGACGGGGGCGGCGATGGCGCCGGCCAGGCCGGCCATGCCCGCCGCGATCATGAACCCGACGGTCTTGACGATGGCCGGGTCGTAACCCAGGAAGCGGACCCGGTCCTCGCTGTCGCGGGTGGCCTGCAGCAGCTTGCCGTAGCGGCTGCGGACGACCTTCATGGCGATGGCCAGCACGACCAGCAGGCCGATGGCGGCCACCGTGTACAGCCACCGGTTGGTGCCCGGCTGGTACTTGTTGCGCCCGAAGATCGTGCTGAAGCCGGTGAGGCCGTTGGTGCCCGACGTCAGCTTGAGGTTGCCGACCAGGAGGAGGACGAAGATCACGGCCGTGGCCTGGGTGAGGATGGCGAAGAAGGGCCCCCGGATGCGGCGCTTGAACACCAGCAGGCCGAGCGTGCCCGCCATCAGCATCGGGACGAGGACGGCGGCGACGGCCGTGAACCAGAAGCTCTGGAACGGCTTCCAGAGCAGCGGCAGCTCGGTGTAGTTGCTGTACAGGCTCATGAACGAGGGCAGGGTGCCGTCCGGCACCTGCTCGAGCGTCAGGTGCATGCCCATGGCGTAGGCCCCGAGCCCGAAGAACAAGCCCTGGCCGAGGGCGAGCATCCCGCCGTAGCCCCAGGCGATGTCGAGGCCGATGGCGATCATGGCGTAGCAGAGCCACTCCGCCCACAGCCGGGCGTCGTCCGAGTTGCCGGCCAGGCTGGGGAAGACGAGGACGACGACGGCGAAGGCCAGGAACGCGGCCCGGCCCGTCCACGGGTTGTTCGAACCCGGCACCAGCCGGGATAGCGGGGTGCGGCGGACGGGGTCGGGCCCGCCCGGTACCGGAGCGGCGCCGTGCCGCTCGTCGTCGGGAATCCGGGTGGGGGCCGTCACGCGGTGAGCCCCCGGGTGCGGAAGGACACGATCCCGTTGGGCCGCCACTGCAGGAACAGGATGACGAAGGCGAACACGGCCGCCTTGGCCAGGATGGACGACGTCCAGTACTCGACGTAGGAGTTGATGAGCCCGAGGGCGAGGGCGGCGAGCACGGCCCCCTTGAGGCTGCCGACGCCGCCCACGATCACCACCAGGAAGGCGAACAGGATGTAGGCGGTGCCGGTGCCGGTGCCGACCGACCCGATGAGCGACACGGCCACGCCGGCCACGCCGGCCAGGCCGGAGCCGAGGAAGAAGGTAGTGGCGTCGACCCGGGCGACGGGCAGCCCGCTGACCGCGGCCAGGTCGCGGTTCTGCATGACGGCCCGCATCCGGCGGCCGGCGGCCAGCTTGCTCAGGAAGACGGCCACGCCGGCCATCGACAGCAGCACCACCAGCAGGACGAACAGCCGGGTGTGGGTGAGGGTGACGCCGAGGAGCTCGGTCTGGCCCCGAAGGAAGGTGGGCGTGGCCACCTCCTTGTTGTTGGCCGAGAAGAGGTCCTTGGCCAGCTGCTGGAGGATGAGGCTGACGCCGAAGGTGACGAGCAGGGTGTCGAGGGGTCGGCCGGCCATCCGCCGGAGCAGCAGCCGCTCCATCACCAGGCCCATGAGGCCGGCGACGACGAAGGCCACCGGGAGGGCGACGAGGATGGCCATGCCCTTGGCCCCTTCGAAGAGGGTGGTCTGCAACACGTAGGGCACGTAGGCCCCGGCCATGATGAACTCGCCGTGGGCCATGTTGATGACGCCCATCTGGCCGAAGGTGAAGGTGAGCCCCAGCCCGACCAGGAGGAACAGCGAGGCCAGGGTGATCCCGATGTAGAGGTTGCTCAGGAAGGTGTCCACGTCGCGTCTCCTCCGCCAGGGGGGCTGGCGCTAGGGAGTCGCAGCAAGGGGTCGCCGACCGGGCCCGGGGGTGAACCCGGACCCGGTCGGCGACCGTCCTCACTCCGCTCTAGCTGGCCTTGGCCGCGTCGCACTCGGCGCGGGCCTCGCCGCTGGCCAGTCCCGCCGCCCAGGGGTAGGTGTCGAGGCAGGGGTCGGGCTCGATCGGCTTTCCCGAGTTCCAGACCTCGTCGATGAGTCCCTGTGCGTTCACGACGCCGATACGGGCCGTCTTGAAGACGTGGTGGTTGGTCGGGTGGACCGTAAGCGTGCCCTCGGGCGTGTCGAGGACGAGGCCCCCGGCCGCCTTGGTGACCGCGGCCACGTCGAAGGTGCCGGCCTTCTCGACGGCCGCCTTCCAGATGTAGACCGAGTTGTAGCCGGCCTCGATGGGGTCGTCGGTGTGCTTGTCGGCACCCCAGCGGGCCTGGAAGGCGGCGACGAACTCCTTGTTCCTGGGATTGTCGGTGGTCTGGTAGTAGTTCCACGCCACCAGGTGGCCGACCAGGTTGTCGACCCCGACGCCGGCCGTCTCCTCCTCGGCGATCGACACCGAGATGGTCTGGATCTTGTCCGTGGTGTTGCCCTTGGCCTTCAGCTCGCTGAAGAAGCTCACGTTGGTGTCGCCGTTGAGGGTGTTGAACACGGCCTGGGGGTTGGCGTCGAGCACCTTCTGCACGATGCCCTGGGCGTTGTTGTCGCCCAGCGCCAGATACTCCTCGCCGAGGATCTCCATGCCGTTGGCCTTGGCGTAGGCGATGATCTCCTTGTTGGCGGTGCGGGGAAAGACGTAGTCGGAGCCGACAAGGAAGATCCGGGTCAGGCCCTTCTCCTTCAGGTAGTCGAGGCCGGGGACGATCTGCTGGTTGGTGGTCGCGCCGGTGTAGAAGATGTTGGGCGACACCTCCAGGCCCTCGTACTGCACCGGGTAGAAGAGGAGGCCGTCGAGGCCTTCGACCACCGGCTTCATGGCCTTGCGGCTGGCCGAGGTCCAGCCACCGAAGGTGACCGCCACCTTCTCGGTGGTGATGAGCGACTGGAGCTCCTGGGCGAAGGTGGGCCAGTCCGACTTGCCGTCGCGGATGACCGGCTCGAGCTGCTTGCCGAGCACGCCGCCCGCCTTGTTGATCTCCTCGATAGCGAGGACCTCGGCGTTCTTGACCGCCACCTCCGAGATCGACATCGTCCCGCTCAACGACTGCAGGACCCCTACCTTCACCGTGTCGGCCTCGGTGGCAGTTCCGCCGCCACCCGTGGCCGTGTCGCTATCGCTCCCGCAGGCGGCCAGCAGGACCCCCGCCAGCGCCACGCTGGCAATCAGAGTCTTTCGTGCCGATCGTCGCATTCCCATGAACTCCTCTATGTGCTCGGCGGACGGTTTCCGCGGACCAAATTCGGCCGAACCCTACGGAGGCGCCGTTGCTCGTCCGTGAAGCGAGCATGTAGGCACCATGACCATTACCTGTCGGGTTTCTGGCCGATGCGTGGCTCCTACCTGACGGCGATGGACCGGTCGGGGTAGGTCAGAGGGAAGGGAATGCCGTGGGAGGCATCACCAACCTCACAGGGCCCGTTCGGCTCCCGAGAGGCGCGGCGCGGGCGGTTTCCTGGGGGTTCCGGCCGGCCCCGTCGGAAGCAACATGGCAGGCTGACGTCGATGCGCCTCAGCCCCCACGAGCAGGAGCGGCTCCTGATCCACGTGGCCGCCGGGCTGGCCCGGGAGCGACGGGCGCGGGGCCTCCGGCTCAACCATCCCGAGGCGGTGGCGATAATCACGTCGTTCCTGATGGAAGGGGCGCGCGACGGCCGCTCGGTCGCCGATCTCATGGAGAGCGGCCGCGGGGTGCTCACCCGCGACGACGTCATGGAAGGCGTCCCCGAGATGATCCCCGAGGTCCAGGTGGAGGCCACCTTCCCCGACGGCACCAAGCTGGTGACCGTCCACCAGCCGATCCCATGACCCGCACGCTCGAACTGGTGACGGTCGGGGGCGCCATAGCGCCCCGAGGTGTCACCAGTTGGGTGGTCGGATGATCCCGGGCGAGACGGTGCTCGGGGACGGGCCGGTGGAGATCAACGTCGGCAAGCCGGTGACGACGCTGGTGGTGGCCAATACCGGCGACCGGCCGGTGCAGGTGGGCTCGCACTACCACTTCGCGGAGGCGAATCCGGCCCTGTCGTTCGACCGGGCCGCGGCCTACGGGCTGCGGCTGGCCGTGCCCGCCGGCACCGCGGTGCGCTTCGAGCCCGGCATCGAGCGGGAGGTCGACCTGGTGCCCATCGGCGGGGCGCGGATCGTGGCCGGCCTGCGGGGCGACGTCGGCGGGGCGCTTGATGGATAGGGCCCGCTACAACCTGCTGTTCGGGCCCACCGTCGGCGACCGCATCCGGCTGGCCGACACCGACCTGTTCATCGAGGTCGAGGAGGACCGGTCGGCCGGCGGCGACGAGGCCGTGTTCGGCGGGGGCAAGGTGATCAGGGAATCGATGGGCCAGGGCCGGGCGACCCGGGCCGAGGGGGCCGCCGACACGGTCATCACCGGGGCCGTCGTCCTCGACCACTGGGGCGTCGTCAAGGCCGACGTCGGCATCCGGGACGGGCGGATCGTCGCGCTGGGCAAGGCTGGCAATCCCGACACCATGGACGGGGTCGACCCGGCCCTGGTCATCGGCCCGTCCACCGAGATCATCGCCGGCAACGGTCGAATCCTCACCGCCGGAGCCATCGACTGCCACGTCCACCTCATCTGCCCCCAGGTCCTGGAGGAGGCGCTCGGCGGGGGGATCACCACGATCATCGGCGGGGGAACCGGTCCCGCGGAAGGAACCAAGGCCACGACCGTCACGCCCGGGGCCTGGCACCTGGCGAGGATGCTGGAGGCGCTCGACGGGTGGCCGGTCAACGTGGCCCTGTTGGGGAAGGGCAACACCGTCTGCGTCGAGGGGATGTGGGAGCAGCTGCGGGCGGGGGCTTCCGGGTTCAAGCTGCACGAGGACTGGGGCTCGACGCCCGCCGCCATCGACGCCTGCCTGCGGGTGTGCGACGAGTCGGGCGTCCAGGCTGCGCTCCACAGCGACACCCTCAACGAGGCCGGGTTCGTGGAGTCGACGCTGGCCGCCATCGCCGGCCGGGGCATCCACGCCTACCACACCGAGGGGGCCGGCGGCGGGCACGCGCCCGACATCATCACCGTCGCCGGACAGCCCAACGTGCTCCCCTCGTCGACCAACCCGACCCGGCCCCACACCGTCAACACGATCGACGAGCACCACGACATGCTCATGGTCTGCCACCATCTCAACCCGAAGGTCGAGGAGGACCTGGCCTTCGCCGCCAGCCGCATCCGACCGTCCACGATCGCGGCGGAGGACTTCCTCCACGACATGGGGGCGATCTCCATGATCGGGTCGGACTCCCAGGCCATGGGTCGGGTGGGGGAGGTGGTGCTGCGGACGTGGCAGACGGCCCACGTGATGAAGAAGCGGCGGGGCTTCCTTCCCGGCGACTCGGTCGCCGACAATCGCCGGGCCCGGCGCTACGTGGCCAAGTACACGATCTGTCCGGCGGTCGCCCATGGGCTGGAGGCCGAGATCGGATCGGTGGAGGTGGGCAAGCTGGCCGACCTGGTCCTGTGGGAGCCGGCCTTCTTCGGCGTGCGGCCGCACGCCGTGATCAAGGGGGGGATGATCGCGTGGGCAGCCATGGGCGACGCCAACGCCTCCATCCCCACGCCTCAGCCGGTGCTGCCCCGGCCCATGTTCGGAGCCTCGCCCCGGGCGGCGGCCGCCACCAGCGTGGCCTTCGTGGCGCCGGTGGCGGTGGAGGACGGCCTGGCCGACCGCCTCGGCCTCGGTCGGCGGTTGGTAGCGGTGGCCGACGTGCGCCGCCGTACCAAGGCCGACATGGCCGAGAACGACGCCCTGCCCGACATCACGGTGGAGGCCGACAGCTTCACCGTGCGGATCGACGGCGAGGTGGTCACGGCCGAGCCGGCCGAGACGCTGCCGATGGCGCAGCGCTACTTCCTCTTCTGAGCCGTGTCGCCGCCGCCCCCGCCTTTCGTGCGTCGGAATCGTGGTGATCCTGTCCAAATCGGCGGATCTCACCACGGTTCCGGTGCGCGAAACCTGAGGCCGTGAGCGTTCTGGCTGCTCTGCTCCTGGCCGACGGGCGGTTCCCTTCGGGCGGCCACGCCCATTCGGGCGGGCTGGAGGAGGCGGCCACGTCCGGACGGGTGCACGACCTCGACTCGCTGGAGGCCTTCGTGGTCGGGCGGCTGGCGACCGCAGGACGGGTGGCGGCGGCGGTGGCCGCGGTCGCCTGTGACGGCCCGTGGCCGGCCGACGAGCTCGACGCCGAGGCCGACGCCCGGATGGCCTCGCCCGCGCTCCGGGACGCGTCCCGGCGCCAGGGGCGGCAGCTGGTGCGGGCCGCGTCCCACGCCTGGCCGCTCCGCGTGTCCGTCCACAGCCCCCACCACGCGGTGGCGGTGGGCGTGGTGGCGGCCGCCGCCGGCTTAGGACCGGTGGACGCGGCCCGGTGGGCGGCCTACGACTCGGTCATGACGCCGGCCACCGCCGCCGTCCGGCTCCTCGGACTCGACCCGTTCCGCGTGTCGGCCCTGGTGGCGGGTCTGGGCCCCGCCATCGACGAGGTGGCGGCGGAGGCGGCCGCGTTCGCCATGGGCGACCGTCCGCTCGAGGAGCTGCCCTGTGGGGCGGCTCCGCTGCTCGACCTCGGTGCCGAGGTCCATGCCGTCCGGGAGGTGCGTCTGTTTGCCTCATGACCACCCGTCTGCCGATCGCCACGACGCTCCGGTAAGCAACGGCCGGGCGCTGCGCATCGGCATCGGCGGGCCCGTCGGCAGCGGCAAGACGGCCCTGGTCGCGGCCCTGTGCCGGGCCCTGGGCGACGAGCTGCGCGTCGGCGTCGTCACCAACGACATCTATACCGAGGAGGACGCCGAGTTCCTCCGCCGGGCCGGCGTGTTGGCCGACGACCGCATCGTGGCCGTGCAGACCGGGTGCTGCCCCCATACGGCCATCCGCGACGACATCTCGGCCAACCTCGAGGCGGTGGAGGACCTGGAGGCCCGCCACCAACCCCTCGATCTGGTCCTGGTGGAGAGCGGCGGCGACAACCTCACGGCCACGTTCAGCCGGGGCCTGGTCGACCGCCAAATCTTCGTCATCGACGTGGCTGGCGGCGACAAGGTGCCCCGGAAGGGTGGCCCGGGGGTGACGTCGGCCGACCTCCTGGTGGTGAACAAGACCGACCTGGCGGCCATGGTGGGCGCCGACCTGGCCGTGATGGACCGGGACGCCAAGGCCAAGCGGGGCGACGGCCCGGTGCTGTTCAGCTCCCTGGTGGAGGACCCGGGGGCATCGGGCGCGGCCGAGTGGGTGCGGGCCCAGCTGGCCGCCTGGCGCCGGGTGTGATCGCCCGGGGACGGGTGGTGATGGAGGTCGACGGCGGGGGACGGTCACGCCTGGCGTGCCTCCGCTCCGAGGGGCCGCTGGTCCTGCGCCCGGCGGCGGGGACCCTGGTGCACCTGGTCGGCGGGGCGGGAGGACCGCTGGGCGGCGACGTGCTGAGGCTCGAAGTCGTCGTGGGACCGGGCGCCGAGCTCACCCTGCGCACCGTCGGCGCCGCGATCGCCCAGCCGGGGCCGGGGCCGAAGCCGGGGCCGTCGATCGTGGAGGTCGACGTGCGGGTGGGGGAGGGCGGGGTGTTGCACTGGCTGCCGGAACCGACGATCGCGGCCGCCGGCTGCCGGCACCACACGCGGGCCCGGGTGGTCCTCGCCGCTGGCGCCTGCCTGCGGTGGCGCGAGGAGTTGGTCGGCGGCCGCCACGGGGAGGATGGCGGGTCGGTGTCGAGCCGACTCTCTGTCGACCTCGGCGGCCGCCCGCTCGTCCGCCACCAGCTCGATCTCGGTCCCGAGCATCCGGCGTGGGCCAGCCCGGCGGTGGGCAGTGGGGCCCGGTGCGCGGGGTCGCTGCTGATCGTCGACCCCGGGTGGACCGCCGACCCGCCCGGCCCCGTTGTCCTCGACGGCGCGGCAGCCGTTCTCCCCCTTGCCGGACCGGCGGTTCACGTGATCGCCATGGCCTCCGATGCGATCGCCCTGCGTCGCCTCCTCGACGATGGGGAGGCGTCGATCACGAGTCGCCACGCGGCTGCCCGCCTCCGCTAATCTCCTGCCCGATCACGTCATCAGGCGAGGAGAATGACATGACGCGACGTCTGGCGGGAGCGCTCTGCGCCCTTGTTTCGGCAGTGACCCTTCTAGCCACCGCGGCGCCCGCATCGGCGGCCCCGCTCCAGGACTTCTACCTGGTCGGGGGCAACACCGGCTTCGCCTTCGCCCAAGGCGTCGTCGTGAACGGAGCCGGCACCTACACCCGGTCGGGCCCCAACCGCGAGACGATTCTTCTCCCCGCGGGACCGGTCGAGCTGACCAGGACGCCCGTGACGAGCACCGACTTCAGCCTCGGCGCCTGCCGATCGATCGTGCGGGAGACGGGGACTTTTGACTTCTCGCACACGGGCGCCGACGGGACGCAGTTCGGTGGTGAAGGCTCCTACACCCTGACCGGGTTCCGAACCGGCCAACGGGCCCCAAGCGGAGGGTGCACGTTCCCGCCGTCGGGGTTGTCGGCGTACTCGGTCGTCGCCCGGTCGACCTCGCTCTTCGCCCTCCCGCCGCCCCCGCCGCCCCCGCCCCCGCCCCCGCCCCCGCCCCCGCCCCCGCCCCCGCCGCCGCCCCCGCCAGTTGCGTGATTGGTAGATAGCGGTCGGGCCGCCGGTGGTAGCCGACCGTTCCCCTCGAGGTGGTCGACCTCGTTCAGCGGGTGGAGAATGACTCGGCCATGCGGCGCAGCTCGTCGGCTGACGCGTCGCCGGCGACGGTGACAACCAGCCCGTCTTCGATGGTCCACACGTGGGGGATGCCGCGGGGGGACACGACCAGCTCGGCGTCCGCACCCGCCAGCTCGCCGCCGCCGATGACAAATGGCTCGGGCTCGTCGATAATCCCCTCGCCCGACGCCAGCGGGTCGGCCCAGCACGGGCCGGAGTCCGACCCGGGGAGCGCTCGGTCGCACCGGGAAATGCCGCCCGTCAGGCGGGTAGAGACCACGATCCGGTCGAAGCCCCGGCGGTAGGCCACCGACACCACGCCCGCCGCCGCCGGGTTCATTCCCTCGCTCCCGGTCTCCCGCCCCTGGGCGGCGGCAGTGACTTCGGCCAGCTCGAAGCCGGGCGGCAGGTCCGTCGGCAGGATCGGCGGGTACCCCACGACGGCCGCCGCCTCGTCCCGCGTCACCGGGCGGAACCCGAAGTCCTGGTGGAACACCTCGACGTCGGGGGCGAAGTCGAGGACGAAGGTGGAGGGGTCGGCGGGCTCGTCGGCCACCAGGCCCGACAGGCGGATCTCGGCGAGGAACCGGCCCTCGAGGGATTCGGTGATGCGGAGGGGGAACCCGCTCTGGCGGTCCACGACCACCTCGAGCCGGTCCGCGCTCCGGCCCGGGCCGGCCAGCTTGTTCGGCGCCACCGGCATCACCAGCCGCCAGGCGTCCCGTCCCTGCTCGACGGTCTCGGTCACCGGCACGTCGGAGGTGTCGGTGACGAAGGCCCGCACCACCGAGCCCAGCTGCCGGCGGAGGGGGGAGCGGCCAGCGGTGAAGTCCGGCGGTCCCGCCGGCAGGTTGAACGCTTCGTAGCCCTGGGGACCGCTCCCGAAGTCGGTGATCGCCCGGTGGGTCAGCGTGGCCGAGTTGATCACCATGTCGTCCGGAAACCCGATCCCGGTGATCCGCTCGTCGCCGGACGCGGTGGTCACGAAGCTCCAGCGCTGCGTCGTCCGTCCCCCCGTCTCCGGTGGCGAGCAGGGCCCGTAGAAGACCTCGCACTCCAGGGTGATCTCCCCCCGGAGCGTCTCCAGCGACGCCAGCGCATCCGCCACCCGCGAGCGCACCACCGACGCGGTGATCAGCTCGGGCTCGATCCCGGGCTGGCCACCGCGGTCGCCGGTGATGAGAGTCGACGTGGCCAAGACGATCACCGCAACCGCCGCGGCCGCGGCGGTGAGCAGGTAGGGGCTCGTCCACCGGGGTCGGCGGGGCGATCCCCGGTGGTGGGCCGCCTCCTCCTCCAGGCGGGCTGCCAGCCGGGGGTAGAAGTCGGGCCCGTGGTCGGGGACGGGCAGCGCCCGCAGGGCCTCACCTAGGCGCAGGTCGCGCTCACTCATGCCGCGCCCTCCGGTCCCAGGACGGCGCGGAGAGCGGCCCGGGCCCGGCTGAGCCGGGAGCCGATGGTGCCGGCGGCCACGCCGAGGGCGTCCGCCGCCTCCGAGTAGTCGAGGCCGTAGGCGTCGACCAGGAGCACGGCCGCCTTCTGGTCGGGGGGAAGGGTGTCGAGGGCGACGGCCAGGTCACGGCGCCCTATGGCGACGTCGGCCGGGTCGGGCCTTTCGCTGGCAGTCTCCATGCCGTCGTCGAGCGACACGGTGGGCTTGCCCGCCCGCAGGTCGTCGACGCAAGCGTTGTAGACGATGCGGTACAGCCAGGTCCCGAGTGCCGACTCCCCCTTGAACCGGGGCATCGACCGGAACGCCTTCACGTAGGCCTCCTGGAGGACGTCGTCCATGCGGTCGCGGTCGCCGAGAAGTCGGTAGGCGAGGCCCCGCAGGCGGTGGTCGTAGTGGTCGACGATCTGGGCGAAGGCCCGGTGGTCGCCCCGACGGGCCCGGGCCAGCACCAGCGGGTCGAAATCTCCGGTGGTCTGAGGAAGGGACGTCGCCCGGAGCAGGCCCAGGCCGACGGCGATCCGGAGGATCCACACGGGGATGGGCAGGGTGGGAGCGAGGTTCATCCGCTCCTTTGACGGTGGATGGCCGGGCTTCCTTCCAATCTCGCTGTTACCGAATTGCAACGCAACGATCCGGATGTCTGCTTCGTCGGATGAGGCATGAGAACGACACGGATCCTCAAGGGCATCTCGGCGGCGGTCGCGATCCTGACTGCGATCATCGCAGTCGCCCTCTTCGCCCTCCAGGGCCAGACCAACGCCATAGCCGAGTCTCCCGCCCTTCCCCCTGCGGCGGACATTACGGCACCGACCGCGCCGACGCCCCCGGTGCCGCCGGTCATCGAGCCCCCGGCCATCGAGGCCCCACCGGTCGCGCCGCCCACGACCGCCCCGCCCACGACCGCCCCGCCCACGAGCGCCCCGTCCACGACGGCTCCGTCCACGACCGCCCCGCCCACGACGGGGGAGTCCACTGACGACACGCCAGTCGACCCTGGGCCCACTCCTGGCACCTTGCGGCCGGGCGACGAGGGTCCTGCAGTGCTGGCCCTCCAGCAGCGCCTGCGCAGCCTGGGCTACTGGCTGGGCACTCCCGACGGCGCCTACGGCGGGCTCACCGTCCAGGCGGTCATGGCCTTCCAGAAGGTGGAGGGGATGGAGCGGGACGGCATCGCCGGTCCCGGCACCGCCGCCGCCCTGGACGGCGCCGTCCGCCCCCAAGCGGCCGGCAGCGGCGATCTGGTCGAGGTCGACAAGGACCGCCAGGTGCTCTTCGTGGTCCGGGGTGGCGAGGTCGAATGGGTCCTCAACGTGTCGACCGGCACCGAGGAGCCTTACGAGGTCAACGGCCGCACCGAGCTGGCCGACACGCCCGCCGGCGAGTGGGAGGTGGCCTGGACCCACGATGGCGTCGACGAGGGCGAGCTGGGCAGCCTCTACCGTCCCCGGTACTTCCACTCGGACGGGATCGCGGTCCACGGCTCCCCCGACGTGCCCGCCTACCCCGCATCCCACGGGTGCGTCCGGGTGACCAACCCGGCGATGGACTGGATCTGGTCCGAGGGCATCATGCCGATCGGGTCGCTGGTCTGGATCTATTGACGGCGACCAGTCCCGTCACCCGCTTGTGGGCGTCGGATTGCTACCTTCGGCGGCCATGAGGCCGACCGGTCGGGCAGCCGTCGTCGCCGGCGCCCTTCTGCTGCTGGCGGGGGGGTGCGGTGACGGCGACGAGAACACCACCGGGGCGGACGAGGCGATCGACCTCCCGGCCACGTCCGCCGGCCCCTCTCCGACCGAGGCAGCAGTGCCCTCGGGACCTCCGACCGTGCTGGCCATCGTCGCTCCCGCCACCGGCGCCGAGATCAAGGGCAACGTCGTCCGCCTCGACGTCGCCGGGTCGGGCATCGCCATCACCCCGGCCGACGGCGACATCTCCGGTCGCAGCGGCCACTACCACGTGTTCGTCGACCGCGACACCGTCGCGCCGGGAGCGGTGATCCCGGTGGGGGCCGGGATCATCCACACCACCGACGACCCGATAGTCATCCCCGGGCTCACCGTCGGCCCCCACCGGCTCATCGTGGTCTACGGCGACGGCTCCCACCGGCGACTCGGTTACACCGAGGCGAGCACGTCGTTCACCGTCGCCGGGCCATCCGTCGCCGCCTCGGCCCCGCCCAACGCTCCCGCCGGTCAGCCGGTCACGATCACGATCACAGCCGAGGGCCTACCTGCGGGAGCCGTCTTCCACGTGCTCGTCGACCGTGAGCCGCCGCCCGCCGGCTCAGCCCGTACCCGACGAACCGGGCGTGATCCAGACAGCGGAGACCACGATCGCCATTCCCGACCTCGCTCCCGGCGCACACACGATCTGGGTGGTGGCGGGCTCGGCCGACCGGATGCCGCTCGACCCCCCGGTCATGGACCGGGTGATGGTCACGGTCGGCTGACTGGAAACCGAAACCGAAAAACCGTCAGTACCCGAGCTTGGGGTCGACCAGGCCGAGAAGGGTGTCACCCCGCAGGTAGCGAGCGACGTTCTCCTCCACCCGCCGGGCGAACAGGGGCTCGGCCATCTCCCACGTGTTGGCCGTGTGGGGCGTGATGAGGCAGTTGTCCAGGTCCCACAGCGGGTGGCCGGCAGGCAGCGGCTCGGGGTCGGTGACGTCGAGGGCGGCCCCCCCGATCGACCGCCGGGAGAGGGCGTCGACCAGGTCGTCGGTGACGACGTGCCTGCCCCGGGCCACGTTGACCAGCCACGCGTGGGGCTCCATGAGGGCGAGCTCCGCGGCCCCGATGATCCCGGACGTCTCCGGGGTGAGGGACAGGGCGAGAAAGACGAGGTCGGCGCCGGGGAGGACGTCGTGGAGCCGGCCGGGCCCGACGACCGTTGCCGCCCCCGGCACCGGAGCCACGTGCCGGCGCACCACCGTCGCCTCCACGTGGAACGGGGCCAGCAGCCGCAACAGGGCCTCGCTGATCCCGCCCCCACCGAGGATGGTCACCTTGGCCCCCATAAGCCGGCGTCCCCCTTGTGGTCCCCACTCCCGAGCCCGGGCCCGCACCGGGAGCTGGCGGAGGCCGGCCAGCCCCAGGGCCAGGGCGTGCTCGGCCACCGGCTCGGAGTAGGCACCCTTGGTGCTGGTCCAGATGCGGGAGTCGTCGAGCTGCGACACGAAGGCGTCCACCCCGGCGAACGGAAGCTGCACCCACCGCACCCCTGGTGCGACCGCCAGTTGGGCGCCGAGGCCGGGGCCGTCGAGGGGCTCGGTCCAGACCAGGGCCTCGGCCTCGGAGGGGTCGACGAGAACGCCCCCACCGGCGGTGACGGCGGCGGCCACGATCGGCGCCACCGGACCGGGCGCCACCGCGCACCTCAGCGGGTCGCCCACCACCATTCAGACCCGGCGACGAGCGAGGCGATCAGTCATTGGTCGGCGGCCCGGGCCCGGACCGCCCGCTCGATGCCGTCCTTGCCCTCGAGCAGGATGCGCCGTAGGGGCCCGGCGAGATCGGGATCGGCGAGGGCCCGGTCGGTGGCGGCCACGATCTCCGGTCGCACCAGGGTGTCCGGGAAGAAGCCGCTGGCCAGCCCGAGGGCCTCCTCCCGGGACCGTTCCCGCCACCAGTCGCCGAGCGACGCGAAGTAGGGCTCGACATAGGGCTCGACCAGCGCATCCTGGTCCCACTGCCAAAAGCCCCCGGTGAGGGCCCTCATCATGGCCAGGGGCAGCTCGGGTGACGTGGCCCGGGCCCACGCCTCGGCCTTGGCCTCGGCCAGCGGCCGCGACGCCCGAGCCGACGCCGCTCGGCGCTGGCCGATGTCGGTGGGGTCGATCTCCAGCTCGGCGGCGATGAGGGCCTCGGCGTCGGCGACGCCGGCGGCGGCCAGGGCGCCCACGATGCTCCAGCGCAGGTCGGTGTCGACCTTCAGGCCGGGTACCTCGACCGTCCCTTCGAGGAGGCCCCTCACGAAGGCGAGGTCGTCGCCCGATCCCCCTCGGGCGGCGTCGGCGACGCCCAGCAGGTGGCGGGCCCAGACGAGCTGGCGGTCGGAACCGGGCTCGGCCCCGTCGAGCTCCCGGCGGGCCAGGGCGGCGAGGGCGGCGTGGACCGCCGGACGGTTGGCCGGGTCGCCGAAGGCGTCGGCCGCGGTGACGGCCTGGCCCAGCAGGCGGGCCAGGGTGCTGTCGTCGGTCTCCCCCGAGGCGTGGGCCAGCACCAGGTCGGCGAAGCGCCGGGTGGCCAGCTCGGCGTCGCGCACCATGTCCCAGGTGGACGACCAGCACAGGTTCCGGGCGAGGGGGTCCGCAATCGCGCTCAGGTGGTGCTGGAGGGTGGCAACCGACCGTTCGTCGAGGCGGACCTTGGCGTAGGTGAGGTCGTCGTCGTTGACCAGCACCAGGTCGGCCGGGGCCTCGCCCAGCAGGTCGTCGACCTCGGTGGACTCGCCGATCACGTCGAGCTCCACCCGCTTCCGGCGGACCAATCCGCCGCCGTCCGCATCGTGGTCGTACAGCCCGATCGCCACCCGGTGCGACCGGAGGGGCTCGCCGGCCTGGGTTATCGAGAAGCGGTCGTAACGCCCGCAGGACACGTCGAACGAGGCCCGCAGGGTGTTCACCCCCGACGTCTCCAGCCACTCCTCGGCCCACGGCTCGAGCTTGCGACCACTGGTCTCCTCGAGCGCGCCCAGGAAGTCGGCCAGGGTGGCGTTGGCCCACTCGTGCCGACGGAAGTACCGGCGCACTCCCTCGGTGAATGCATCCTTGCCGACCCACGCCACCAGCTGCTTGAGCACCGACGCCCCCTTGGCGTAGGTGATGCCGTCGAAGTGGAGCCGGACGGCGTCGGTGTCGACGATGTCGGCCGAGATGGGATGGGTGGTGGGCAGCTGGTCCTGCACCAGGGCCCACGCCTTGTCGCCCGACGCGAAGCGCACCCAGGCGTCGGTGAACCGGGTGGCCCGGGCCACGGCGTCGTTGCCCATGTAGGTGGCGAAGCTCTCGTTGAGCCACAGGTCGTCCCACCAGCGCATGGTGACCAGATCGCCGAACCACATGTGGGCCATCTCGTGGAGGATCGTCCCCGCCCGCCGCTCGTAGGACGCGTCGGTGACCCGGGACCGATAGATGTAGCCCTCGTTGAACGTGACGCAGCCGGGGTTCTCCATGGCCCCGAAGTTGAACTCGGGGACGAACAGCTGGTCGTACTTGGGGAACGGGTAGGGGTAGCCGAACTCGGCCTCGAAGAAGTCGAGTCCCTGGCGGGTGAGGGTGAGGATCTCGTCGGGGTCGAGGTACTGGGCCAACGACTCCCGGCAGTAGATCGACAGCCCGATGCCCCGATGGTCCTCGTGGACGGCGTGGTAGGGGCCGGCGACGAGGGCGGCCAAGTAGGTCGAGATCCGCTCCGTGCGTCCGAACCGCCACCGGCCGTGCTCATTTCCCTTGGCCTGATGCTCGATCACCGGGGCGTTGCTCACGACCGTCCACGCCTCGGGGGCGTCGACGGTGAGGTCGAAGGTGGCCTTCAGGTCGGGCTGGTCGAAGCAGGCGAAGACGCGGTGCGCGTCATAGGGCTCGAACTGGGTGTGGAGGTAGCGGTTGCCGTCGGTGGGGTCGTCGAAGCGGTGGAGCCCCACGCCCGTGTGCTGGTAGGCGCAGTCGGCCACGACGGTCACCACGTTGTCGGCGGCGAGCCCCCGCAGGTGGATGCGGCTGCGCTCGGCGTCGAAGGCGTCGAGCGGGACGGGCTGCCCGTTGAGGACGATCTGGCGGACGGCGGCGGCGTCGAGGTCGACGAACGTGTCACCGGACCCCGCCTGACCTTTGGTATTGCACCGAAAGCGGATCTCGGACGTGCTGGTGAAGGTCTCGTCGTCTTCCGTGAGATCCAGGGAAATGTCATAGGAGATCACCGACAAACGGGCCCGGTCGTCGGCCTCCGCCCGCGTCAGGTTGTCTTCGGCCATCGCGGCAGCCTAGGAGGCCGGTAACCCGGCCTCGACCTCGGCCCTGGGTTCAGGTTCTCGTCGTTCCCGGGGCTCCGTAAGGCGGGGCGCCGGTACGCTCCGGTCGTGCGGATCGCCCTCGTTTGCCCGTACAGCCTCACCGTGCCCGGGGGGGTGCAGGGCCAGGTGCTCGGGCTGGCCCGGGCGTTGCGCACCCTTGGCCACGACGCCAAGGTGCTGGGCCCGTGCGACGGTCCGCCCCCCGAGGTGGGGGTCATCGCCCTCGGCAACAGCATCCCCACCGCGGCCAACGGCTCCATGGCCCCCATCGCCCCCGACCCCTCGTGCGCCCTCCGAACCATCGCCGTACTCCGGGACGAGCACTTCGACGTGCTCCACCTGCACGAACCCCTCGCTCCCGGCCCCACCGTCACCAGCGTGGCCTGGGCCTCGACCCCCCTGGTGGGCACCTTCCACGCCTCGGGGGTGAGCGCGGCCTATCGCGCCCTGCGCCCCCTCACCCGGTGGCTGGCCCGCCGCCTCACCTTTCGGTGCGCGGTCTCGGAGGACGCCCGGGCCATGGCCAAGCGACACCTGGGCGGCGAGTACCTCGTCCTCAACAACGGGATCGAGGTCGAGCGCTTCGCCAAGGCCACCCCGTCGCCCACCTCCGGCCCGACGGTGCTGTTCATGTCCCGCCACGAGGCCCGCAAGGGCCTCGACGTGCTCCTGGCGGCCATGGCCCGCCTCCCGGCCGACGCCCACTTGTGGGTGGCGAGCGACGGTCCCGATACCGAGCGGCTGCAGGCCCTCACCGCCGGTGACCACCGGGTCGAGTGGCTGGGCCGCATCGGCGACGGCGAGCGGGCGGCCCGGCTGCGGGGGGCGGACGTGCTGTGCGCCCCCTCGCTGCGGGGCGAGTCGTTCGGGATGGTGCTGCTGGAGGGGATGGCCGCCCAGACGCCGGTCGTGGCCAGCGACATCCCCGGCTACCGCAACGTCGCCGGCGGCGCCGGGTGCCCGGAGCCGGGCCGGGAACGGGCCGCCCTCCTGGTGCCGCCGGGTGACCCGACGGCCCTGGCCGCCGCCCTCAGCCGGGTGCTCTACGAACCTCCCACCGCGGCCGCCCTGGTGGCGGCGGGGGAGGCGAGAGCCAACGAGTTCTCCATGGACCACCTGGCCGAGCGCTACGTCGACCTCTACGACCGGGCCCTTGCCATCGACTGACCCACTCTCGGGCGCCGGCGCCCGGCCTGTCGCGGCCACGCGCCGTATGATGGCGCGGGCATGGTGACCTGGATCCTCGTCGGTGTCGTGGTCCTGCTGGTCCTGTACGTGGTCCTCACGTACAACGGGCTCGTCCGGCTACGGAACGGGGTCAAGAACGCCTGGTCCCAGATCGACGTCCAGCTCAAGCGCCGCTACGACCTCATCCCCAACCTGGTGGAGACGGTCAAGGGCTACGCCAAGCACGAGCGGGAGACGTTCGAGGCCGTCACCCAGGCTCGGGCCAACGCCATCAACGCCTCGGGCGTGGCCGAGCAGGCCCAGTCCGAGAACATCCTCAGCGGCGCCCTCAAGTCGCTGTTCGCGGTGGCCGAGGCCTACCCGGAGCTGAAGGCCAACGAGAACTTCCTGGCCCTGCAGGAGGAGCTCACCGGCACCGAGGGCCGCATCAGCTACGCCCGCCAGTTCTACAACGACAAGGTCCTGCAGCTGAACAACAAGATCGAGACCTTCCCGTCGAAGCTGGTGGCCGGACCGTTCGGCTTCCAGCAGCAGGAGTTCTTCGAGGCCGACGACACCTCGCGCGGCCCCGTAAACGTCCAGTTCTAGGGTGACGTCAGCCACTTTCGCCGCCGCCGAAGGCGGCGGCCCGGCCGGGCGCCGAGCGCAGCGAGCCTGCCCGGCCGGAACGGAGAAGCGGCCGCCGCAGGCGGCTCCGAGCTTTCCCGGCGAGCGCAGCGAGCCGTAGTTGTACGAGCAGATCACCTCCAACAAGCGGCGCTCGGTGCTGCTCGTGGCGGGCGTCGTCCTGCTGGTGATGGCGCTGGCGTGGGCCGTCCAGCTGCTCCTCGGCTTCGGCGTGGGGGGCCTGCTGGTGGCGCTGGTGGTCGTCGGCATCGGCTCCGCCCTGGCGTGGTGGAAGTCGGACGCGGTGGCGCTGGCGATGAGCCACGCCCGGCTCACGACACCCGAGGAGGAGCCCCGGCTGCACAACCTGGTCGAGGGCCTCTGCATCGCCGCCGGCCTGCCCAAGCCCCGGGTCTACGTGATCGAGGACGCCGCCCCCAACGCCTTCGCCACCGGCCGCAACCCCCAGCACGCGGCCATCGCCGTCACCACCGGCCTGATGGACAAGCTCACCCGCATCGAGCTGGAGGGCGTGGTGGCCCACGAGCTCAGCCACATCAAGAACTACGACATCCTGGTGTCGACCCTGGCCGTCACCTTCGTCGGGGTCATCGCCCTGATGGCCGACTTCAGCCTCCGCTTCCTGTGGTGGGGTGGTCCCCGGCACCGCAACGACACCTCCTCGGCCGGGCCGGGCCCGTCCGCCGTCCTCGCCGTCTTCGGCTTCGTCCTCCTCCTGGTCGCCCCGCTGGTGGCCCGGGCCATGCAGTTCGCGGTGTCCCGCCGGCGGGAGGCACTGGCCGACTTCAGCGGTGTGTCCCTCACCCGCTACCCGCCGGGGCTGATCTCGGCCCTGGAGAAGCTCAAGGACGATACGACCGTGGTGCACTCGTCGTCGCGCGCGACGGCGCACCTGTGGATCGAGTCCCCCCTGGCTCGAACCGCGCAGGAGGGCCGTCTAGCCTGGTTGAACCGCCTGTTCGACACGCATCCGCCGCTCGACGAGCGGATCCAGGCCCTCAAGGAGCTGTAAAGCATGGCAAGTTCACGCCGCCGCGCCGCCTTCCGCCCCCTCGTGCTGGTGCTGGCGGCCGCCGTCATGGCGGTCACCGCAGCCTGTGGCGGCGGGAGCAAGGCCGCCACCGGTCGGGCGACGACCACCGCCCCCACCACCACGACGCTGCCCCCCGCCGCCCTCCTCACCGGCGAGCCCCTCGCCGACCCCGTCAAGCGGGGCCGGCCGGCGGTCACGGTCAAGATCGACAACAACGCCGCCGCCCGGCCCCAGGCCGGCCTCGACGCGGCCGACCTCGTCTACGAGGAGGTCACCGAGGGCATCACCCGCTTCGTCGTCGTGTTCCAGTCCACCGACGCCGACCCCATCGGGCCGGTGCGCTCGGTGCGCCCGGCCGACCCCCTGATCGTGGCCCCCCTCGACGGGCTGCTGGCCTTCTCCGGGGGCGCCCCCGGCATCGTGGCCCTGGTCAGCAGCGCCGGCCTCCGGTTCATCGACGAGGACAACACCGACGCCCTCTACCGCCGGTCGGGCCGGTCCGCCCCCCACAACCTCTACACCGACACGGAGAAGCTCTACCGCAAGGTGGGCGACTCCAAGGCGCCGCCCGCGTTCGCCCCGTTCCTCAAGCAGGGCGAGGTCTACGCCGCGCCCGGCGCCGTCCCGGTGATCGGCGTCAACGTCCCGCTGGCGGACATCACCGCTTCCTACGACTGGGACGCGGGCGCCCGCGGGTGGAAGCGCTCCACCAACGGGCAGGCCCACACCCTCGAGGGCGGGGGGACGTGGACGCCGGGCAACGTGATCGTCCAGTTCGTCGACTACTCCACCTTCTCCGGCGACAGGGATGTCACCTTTCCCGAGGTGATCGGCGACGGCGAGGCCTGGTTCTTCGTGAACGGCTCCCTGGCCAAGGGCACGTGGTCGAAGGCGGGCGCATCCAGCGTCACCGCCTACAAGGACGCCAACGGCGCCCCCATGGTCTTCCCGCCGGGCCGGACGGTGATCGAGCTCGTCCCGCCTGGGGCCAACGTCACCACCGAGAGCCCGCCGGAGCCGGCCCCCAGCAGCACGACCCCCTGAGCGCCCAATCCGACGGCATCCCCCGGCCGGGACCGTAGAATGGTGGCCGTGGTGCGTCCTGAAAGCTGGACCAGACCAGCGGGTGTGAGTCCCGCCCGGGTAATCGCCGGAGAGCCCGGTAGCAGGCCCCGGTTCGTCGCCGAGAGGCGGCGGGCTGAGCGGGGCGTCAAGAGCCTCCTCGGAGGAAGCAAGCGTGCGGGCCGTAGCGCCACCAGGCGCGAGTCCTGCAGCCTCGTCACATTTACAACGGGGGAGCCGAGCCGCTCACGTCACGGCGAAGGTCCACGTCCGACCGCCTGGCAAGGTCCGGAGATGCCACAGGTCGGGTCCTCCCGGGGTATGGGGAGCGGCACGTACGCACGGTCAGGTTCGGAAGGGGAGAGACCCGTCTGCGCAGCCTCGTCAGCAAAGACCGCTCGTATAAGCCAGTGGTGAAGTCGAGCGGAGCGCAGCGGGAGTCCGACGGGGTCGTAGTACCGCCGGCCGTCGTTGAGGCGGCAGGCGGGAAGGACCCCGACTTTGGTCACGCCGGAGATGGAGGTAAGCGCAAGGGCATGGCCGGGACCGCCCGGCCCAACTCCCCCGACGGGCAGCTGCCCGTCGACAACGTGCGAAAACTCCAGAACCGGCTATGGGCTGCCGCCAAGCAGTCTCCGGGTCGCCGCTTCCACGCCCTGTATGACCGCATCCACCGCAGTGACGTGCTGTGGGAGGCGTGGAGACGGGTCCGAGCCAATCGTGGCGCCGCCGGGGTCGATCGTCTGACCCTGGAGGCGGTGGAGGACTACGGGGTCGGGCGCATGCTCGACGAGCTGGCCCGTGACCTCCGTGCAGGCAACTACCGCCCGTCGCCCGTGCGTCGGGTGGAGATCCCCAAGCCCGACGGCCGGATGCGGCCCTTGGGCATCCCCACCGTGCGCGACCGGGTGTGCCAGGCGGCAGCCAAGATCGTCCTCGAGCCTGTCTTCGAGGCCGACTTCCTGTCCACCAGCTTCGGTTTTCGACCGAAGCGCTCGGCCACCGACGCCCTGGAAGCCATCCGGGTGTCCTTCCCCCGAGGACGGCAGTTCGTCTTTGAGGCCGACATCTGCGACTTCTTCGGCCAGATCGACCACGACCGCCTCCTGGTCGAGGTCGAACGGCGTGTCTCGGACCGGCGGGTGCTCAAGCTCATCCGCCAGTGGCTGCGTGCAGGGGTGCTGGTCGAGGGGGTGCGTTCCGAGACGGTCACGGGCACGCCCCAGGGCGGGGTCATCTCCCCGCTGCTGGCCAACATCTACCTGCACGCCTTCGACCGGTCCTGGGCCGAGTCCGGCACCGGGGAGCTGATCCGCTACGCGGACGACTTCGTGGTGCTGTGCACGACCCGCAGCCAGGCCGAGGAAGCCGAGCGGCGGGCAACCGGCCTGCTCGGTGACCTCGGGTTGCGCCTGCACCCGGACAAGACCCGCGTGGTCGATCTCCGGGAGGGCAAGGAGGGCTTCGACTTCCTGGGTTGCCACCTTCACGCCCGCATGTCGGGCCGGCAGTGGGAGCAGCGGCGCGTCGTCCGCTACTACCTGCACCGCTGGCCGTCGCAGCGGTCGATGAAGCGGGCACGCCTTCGGGTCAAGGCCCTCACCGGCCGGAATCGGGTCGGCATGGAGTTGCAGGACGTGATCTACGACCTCAACCTGTTCCTGCGGGGATGGGGCAACTACTTCCGCACCGGGAACGCAACGGTCAAGTTCCGCCAGCTCGACCGCCACGTGGCGTGGCGGCTCCATCGCTTGCTGGTCAAGAAGCGGGGCCGCAACCTGCGTGCTGGTCAGGCGGACCAGTGGACCGACGCCTGGTTCCACGACCAGGGCCTGCACAAGCTGCTCGGCACTATTCGCTACCCGAAGGCTGCGTAACCATGTCCAGAAGACCATCGGTAAGCCGTGTGCGGGAAAACCGCACGCACGGATTGAAAGGGGGATGGGGAAACGTGCTCGCTTGTCGAGCGACGCGCCCCTGACCACCAGTGACGGACGAGCAGACCACCCGGCCGGCGGTGCGGCCGACGACGGGTAGCGACCTGGTGAAGCGGGGCCTGGCCGAGATGCTCAAGGGCGGCGTGATCATGGACGTCGTCAACGCCGACCAGGCCAAGGTGGCGGAGGACGCCGGCGCGGTGGCGGTGATGGCCCTCGAGCGGGTCCCGGCCGACATCCGGCGCGACGGCGGGGTGGCCCGCATGAGCGACCCGGCCATGATCGAGGCGATCCAGGCCGCGGTCACCATCCCCGTCATGGCCAAGGCCCGCATCGGGCACTTCGTCGAGGCCCAGGTGCTGGAGGCGCTGGGGGTCGACTTCGTCGACGAGAGCGAGGTCCTCACCCCGGCCGACGAGGCCCACCACATCGACAAGTGGGCGTTCACCGTTCCCTTCGTCTGCGGCGCCACCAACCTGGGCGAGGCCCTGCGCCGCATCTCCGAGGGGGCGGCCATGATCCGCTCCAAGGGCGAGGCCGGCACCGGCAACATCGTGGAGGCGGTCCGCCACCTGCGCTCGATCCTGGGCGACATCCGCAAGCTGACGGTGGCCGACTCGGCCGAGCGCTACGCGTGGGCCAAGACGTTGCAGGCGCCGATCACCCTGGTCGAGGAGGTGGCCGAGGCCGGACGCCTTCCCGTCCCCATGTTCTGCGCCGGCGGCATCTCCGGCCCGGCCGACGCCGCCCTGGTGATGCAGCTGGGAGCGGAGGCCGTGTTCGTCGGGTCGGGCATCTTCAAGAGCGCCGATCCCGAGGCCATGGCCAAGGCCGTCGTGGAGGCCACCGCCCACTTCAACGACGCCCACATCGTGGCCAAGGTCAGCCGGGGGCTGGGGGCGGCGATGCCCGGCCAGGAGATCGGCACCCTCGGCGTCCGCCTCTCGGAGCGCGGCTGGTGACGTCGCAGCTATGACTGCCCAGATATGACTGCCCAGATATGACTGCCCAGAAATGACTGCCCAGAGGCCGCCAGGTGCACAAGGTCGGCATCGTCGCCCTGCAGGGAGCGGTCGGGCTCCACGCTGAGGCACTGCGCGCCCTGGGTGCGGCGCCGGTCGAGGTGCGCACCCCTTCCGATCTGGCCGGCATCGAGGGCCTGGTGCTGCCCGGCGGCGAGTCCACCACCCTGTCCAAGCTCCTCGAATCGTCGGGCCTGTTCGAGCCCATCGCCGAGCTCCTCGCCGACGGCCTGCCGGCCTTCGGCACGTGCGCGGGGATGATCCTGCTGGCGGGGGAGGTCCTCGACGGCCGGCCCGACCAGCGCAGCTTCGGTGCCATCGACGTCTCCGTCCGCCGCAACGCCTTCGGCCGCCAGGTCGACTCGTTCGAGACCCGGCTCGCCGTCGACGGCCTGCCCGGCGGCGCCTTTCCGGCGGTGTTCATCCGGGCGCCCGTTGTCGAGCGGGTGGGCGAGGGGGTCGAGGTGCTCGCCCGTGTCGACGGCCGGCCCGTGCTCTGCCGCCAGGGCGACGTCCTGGTCTCCGCCTTCCATCCCGAGCTGGCCGGCGACCTGCGCCTCCACCAGCACTTCCTGAGCCGTACTTCCTAAGGAGGACCCATGTCCGGCCATTCCAAGTGGGCCACCATCAAGCACCAGAAGGGCGCCAAGGACAAGGTCCGGGCCAAGGTGTTCGCCAAGGTCCTGCGCCAGGTGGAGGTGGCGGCCCGCGAGGGGGGCGCCGACATGACGGCCAACGCCTCGCTGCGCACCATGTACACCAAGGCCCGGGAGGCGTCCGTGCCCACCGACACGATCGAGCGGGCCATCAAGCGGGCCACCGGCGGCCTCGAGGGCGTGCGCTACGAGGCAGTGAACTACGAGGGTTATGCCCCGTGCGGAGTGGCCGTCTACGTGGAGACCCTCACCGACAACCGCAACCGCACCGGCGCCGACGTACGGGCCATCTTCTCCAAGAACGGCGGGTCGAGCGCGGAGCCGGGGGCGGTGGCCTGGCAGTTCGAGCGCAAGGGTTCGATGGTCGTGCCCAAGACGGCCGACGACGACGAGTTGATGATGCTCGCTCTGGAGGCGGGCGCCGACGATCTGGTCGACCAGGGCGACACGTGGCTGGTCATCACGCCCCCCACCGAGCTGGCCCAGGTGCGCACCGCCCTGGAGGAGGCGGGCCTGGCGGTGACGGACGCCGACCTCACCATGCTGCCGACGGCCACCATCGCCCTGGAGACCGAGGCCGACGCCCGCAAGGTGCTACGCGTCGTCGACGCCTTGGAGGACCACGACGACGTCCAGGCCGTCTACGCCAACTTCGACATCCCCGACTCCGTCCTGGAGGCCGTCACCGCCTGAACCCTCCGACGAACCAGTGACGGTTCGGGGCGCCCTGGCGCCCCTTGGCGTCACCAGTTGGCGGCGGCCTGCGAACCGGTGACGTTTTCGGCCCTCCTGGGGGCCATTGGCGTCGCCAGTTTTTCGGCCCTCGGCCACGGCGTCACCAGTTGGCGGCGCCCTGCCGAACCGGTGACGTTTTCGGCCCTCCTGGGGGCCATTGGCGTCACCAGTTGGCGGCGCCCTGCCGAACCGGTGACGTTTTCGGGCGCCCTGGCGCCCATTGGCGTCACCAGTTGGCCGTGCGGGCAGGATGCTCGATTCCGGCGGCCGCATCGGCTACCCTTCGAACGCATGTTCGTCGTCCTGGGAATCGACCCGGGGGTTTCCCGGTGTGGCTACGGCTGCTTGTCCGGCGGCGTCGGCCGGCAGGCCATCGTCGTGGCCGCCGGCGTCATAACCACTCCACCGTCGGATCCCCTCCCCGCCCGCCTGGCCGCCCTCCACGGCGACCTGCAGGCGCTGGTCGAGGAGCTGCGGCCCGACGCGGTGGCCGTCGAGCGGGTGTTCTTCCAGGTCAACGCCCGCACGGCCATGTCGGTCGGGCAGGCCAGCGGGCTGGCCCTGGCCATCGCCGCCGCCGCCGGGTGCGAGGTGGTCCAGTACACGCCCAACGAGGTCAAGCAGGCGGTGGCCGGCTACGGCTCGGCGTCCAAGGAGCAGGTGCAGCGCATGGTGCAGTCGCTTCTCGGCCTGGCCGAGCGGCCCAGGCCGCCCGACACCGCCGATGCCCTCGCCCTCGCCCTCACCCACCTGGCCAGCGCCCCCCTCCGGGCCCGCCTGGCGGGCCGGACGCCGACCCGATGATCGGATCCCTGCGGGGCACCGTCGTCCACCGCTCGTCCCGGGGCGAGCTGCTGCTCGAGGTGGGCGGCGTCGGCTACCGGGTCACCGTCCCCCCGTCGGCCATGGCCCACCTGGGCGAGCTCGGCGCCACCGCCGTGGTCCACACCCACCTCAACGTGCGGGAGGACTCGCTCACCCTCTACGGGTTCGCCTCCCGCGACGAGCGCGATTGCTTCGAGGCGCTCATCGGCGCCCACGGGGTGGGGCCGGCCCTGGCCCTCGCCATCCTGTCGGTCCACGCTCCGCCCCAGCTCCGCCTGGCCCTGGGCGACGGCGACCTCGAGGCCCTCATGCTCGTCCCCGGGGTGGGCCGCAAGACGGCGGCCCGGCTCCTGATCGAGCTCAAGTCCCGCCTCGACCTGCCCGACGACGACGCCGCCGCCCAGGCCGCAGCCGCAGCGGCCGGCGGCACCCACGCCGACGGCAACGGGTCGGTCTCCACCCGGGCCGAGGTGCGGGCCGCCCTCGGGGCACTGGGCTACGAGCCCGACGAGGTCCACCACGCCCTGCGCGACCTGCCCGCGGGCGACGGCGTGGAGGACCTCCTCCGCCGCGCCCTCCGCCTCCTGGGGGCGAACCGGTGACCCGGAACGAGCTGCTCACGCCCGTCCCCGTCCCCGAGGACAAGCCCGACGAGGTGACGCTGCGGCCCCGGCGCCTCGCCGAGTTCGTGGGCCAGGCCCAGCTTCGCCAGCACCTCGAGATCCTCCTGGGCGCGGCCCGGGGCCGAGGCGAGCCGGTCGACCACCTCCTGTTCGCGGGCCCGCCGGGCCTGGGCAAGACCAGCCTGGCCGGCATCGTGGCCGCTGAGATGGGGGTGAGCCTGCGCATCACGTCCGGCCCCGCCCTCGAACGGGCGGGCGACCTGGCCTCGGTCCTCACCAACCTCGACGAGGGCGACGTGCTGTTCATCGACGAGATCCACCGCCTGAGCCGGGTGGTGGAGGAGGTCCTCTACCCGGCGATGGAGGACTTCCAGCTCGACATCGTCATCGGCAAGGGCCCGTCGGCCCGCTCCATCCGCCTCGACCTGCCCCGCTTCACGCTCGTCGGCGCCACCACCCGCACCGGCCTCATCACCGGGCCCCTGCGTGACCGCTTCGGCTTCGTTGCCCGGCTCGACTTACTACCGGGTCGACGAGCTGGAGGCGATCGTGCGCCGGGCGGCCGGCATCATGGGCGTGCCCCTCGACGCCGAAGGAAGCTTCGAGATCGCCCGCCGGGCCCGCGGCACCCCCCGCATCGCCAACCGGCTCCTGCGCCGGGTGCGCGACTTCGCCGAGGTGCGCAGCGACGGCGTGGTTACCCGGGCTATCGCCGACGCCGCCCTCGAGCTGTTCGAGGTCGACGCCCAGGGCCTCGACAAGGTCGACCGGGCCATCCTGGGCGCCGTCTGCCTGCGCTTCGGCGGGGGCCCGGTGGGGTTGTCGACGGTGGCCATCTGCGTGGGCGAGGAGCCGGAGACGGTGGAGGACGTCTACGAGCCGTTCCTTCTCCAGCTGGGCCTTCTCCAGCGCACGCCCCGGGGGAGGGTGGCCACCCCCGCCGCCTGGCAGCACCTCGGTCTCGCGCCGCCGGCCACCGCCAACGGCCTCCCCGGCGCCCCCTCCCTGTTCGCCGAGCCCGCCTGAGCCCGCCTGACCCGGCCGCCCTGACCGGCCGCCCTGACCGGCCGCCCTGACCGGGCCGCCACGACCCAGGTAGTGTCGCGGCGGGCCTTCGGGCCTCCCTCGCCATGGAAGCCCTTCTCCCTCTCATCATCACGTTCGGCCTGATGTGGGCGTTGCTCATCCGCCCCCAACAGCGTCGCGTCCGTGAGCACCAGCAGCTGGTGTCGACCCTGTCAGCCGGTGACGAGGTCATCACCACCGGCGGCATCGTGGGCACCATCGTCACGGTGGTCGACGACATCGTCACCCTCGAGGTCGCCCCCGATACCTCCATCCGGATGCTGCGCTCGGCGGTGCAGACCCGCATCTCGCCCACCGCCGACGACACCGACGCCGACGACCCGTACGCCGACGCGGACGGCCTGTTCGACGAGGACCAGTTCGATGCCGAGCCGGTCGCCGAGCCCCCGGCCCCGCCCGACGTGACCGAGACCGACATCTCCTACATCCCTCCGCCGCCAGCGCCACCCTCGACGACGCCGACGCCGCCGACGACTCCACCGTCCAACCCGCCGCCGACGGGGGAGAAGACCTGATCCGTGCGGCGTTCGATGTGGATCTGCCTCATAGGCGTCCTGGTGGTGGCCGCGGTCTCCCTCGGGGCGACGGTCGCCAGCGGTAATTCGCCCGAACTCGGCCTCGACCTCCAGGGCGGGGCCTCGGTGGTGCTCAAGCCTCGGGAGGCGGTGGCGTCGGGCGTTCTCGACCAGGCCATCGAGATCATCCGCGACCGGGTCGACGGCCTGGGCGTGGCCGAACCAGACATCACCCGCCAGGGCGATTCGATCATCGTCTCGCTCCCGGGGGTCAAGAACAAGGACCGGGCGGTCGAGGTGGTGGGCCAGACCGCCCAGCTCTACTTCCGGCCCGTGCTCCAGCTGCTCCCGCCCCAACCGTCGGCTTCCACCACCGTTCCGGCCGAGCCGACCACCACCGTTCCCGGCAGTCCCCCCACCTCGGCTCCCGTCGACATCGACAAGACCACCCCGCCCGAGGAGAACAGTCCCGAGGCCACGGTGGTCCTGCCCGAGAAGGACGACAACGGCAACGTCACCGCCCGCTACCTGCTGGGGCCGGCGGAGGTCACGGGCGAGGCCCTGTCGTCGGCGTCGGCCACGGTGAACCCCAACAACGGCGTTTGGGAGGTCGAGTTCGACCTCACCTCCTCCGGCAGCACCCAGTGGAACACCATGGCCGAGAAGGTCGGCATCAACGGCCAGATCGCCATCGACCTCGACGGGCTGGTGCGGTCGGCACCCAGCCTCCAGACCACCAACTTCCCGGGCTCGGCCCAGATCACCGGCAACTTCAGCGAGTCCGAGGCCAAGGACCTGGCCCTCGTGCTCCGCTACGGCTCGTTGCCCGTCCAGCTCGACCGCCAGACGGTGCAGACGGTGTCGGCCAGCCTGGGCCGCGACTCCCTTCGGGCCGGCATCATTGCCGGCCTCGTCGGCCTGGCCCTCGTCGCCCTCTACATGGTCCTCTACTACCGGGCCCTCGGGATGGTCGTGTGGCTCGGCCTGCTGGTGTCGGGCGCCCTGATGTACTCCCTGGTCACCTTTCTGGGCCAGTCCAATGGCCTCGCCCTCACCCTCGCCGGGGCCACCGGGATCATCGTTTCGGTGGGCGTCACCGTCGACTCCTACGTCGTGTACTTCGAGCGGCTGAAGGACGAGATCCGCTCGGGCAAGACCATCCGGTCGTCGGTCGACCGGGGTTTCTCCCGGGCCTACCGCACGATCCTCGCGGCCGACGCGGCCTCGTTCATCGGGGCCATCGTGCTGTACGTGCTGAGCGTCGGATCGGTGCGGGGCTTCGCCTTCTTCCTGGCCCTGTCCACCCTCCTCGACGTGGTGGTGGCCTACGTCTTCACCCGACCCATGGTGGTGCTCCTCGGCCGCAGCCGGCTGTTCACCGAGGCCCGCTGGGTGGGGGTGGCCCGGGGCCTGAACGCGCCGGCGGTCGCGTCCCAATGAGCCGGCCAAGATGAGCCGTGACGCCGAGGGCCGCACCCTCCGCCACCGCCTCTACCACGGCGAGACGGCCTTCGACTTCGCCGGCCGGGCCCGCATCTGGTTCCTCGCGTCGGGGCTGGTCATCGCCGCGGGGGTGATCTCCCTGCTCACCCAGGGACTCAACTACGGCATCGACTTCAAGGGCGGCACGTCGTGGGAGGTGCGGGCGCCGGGGGTCTCGGTGACCGAGGCCCGTGACCAGCTCCGGCCCTTCGGCTTGGGCGACGCCAAGATCCAGATCGCGGGCGACGACATCGTGCGGGTGCAGTCCGACACCCGGGTGCCCGAGGAGCAGGCCAAGGTGACCGACGCCATGGCCACGATGGGCGGGGTCGACACCTCCCAGGTGAGCGTGAACGACGTCGGTCCGTCGTGGGGCAAGGACGTCACCAAGAAGGCCCGCACCGCCCTCATCGTGTTCTTCGTCCTCATCTCGGCCTACATCTGGCTCCGCTTCGAGTGGAAGATGGCGGTCGCCGCCCTCGCCGCGGTGGTGCACGACATCCTGGTGACGGTCGGCGTCTACTCGATCTCCCGGTTCGAGGTGACCCCGGCCACCGTGGTCGCGTTCCTGACCATCCTCGGGTACTCGCTGTACGACACCATCGTCGTGTTCGACAAGGTGGAGGAGAACTCGCGCGGGCTGTCGGCCACCGGCCGTATGACCTACACCGACACGGTCAACCTGTCGATGAACCAGGTCCTCATGCGGTCGCTGAACACGTCGCTGGTTGCGATCCTGCCGATCCTGTCGATCCTGCTCATCGGGGCTGGGGTGATGGGCGCCACAACCCTGAAGGACTTCGGCCTGGCCCTGCTGGTCGGCCTCCTCACCGGCGCCTACTCGTCGATCTTCATCGCCGCCCCCGTCCTGGCCATGCTCAAGGAGCGGGAGCCCCGGTACGCGGCGGTACGCCAGCGCATCGAGGCCAAGGGCGGCGGCGCCGGCCTCCTCACGCCCGCGGCCGCAGCCGCCTTGGCCGGCGGTGGCGCCGGCCCAACCAACGGCAAGGGCAAGCAGTCGCCATCGTCCGGCACCACCAAGCCGCCCAAGCCGGCCACCAAGGCAGCAGCGCCAGCCAAAGCTCCCGGCGTCGAAGCAGTCGCAGTCGGCGAAGCAGTCCCAGGCGTCGAAGCCGGCACCGGCGAAGACGGGGGCCAAGTCGAGCGACGTCCTCGTACCGGCCCGCCCCACGCCCACCAGCCGCCAAACCCGCCGCCCCCGGCACTCCCCGCCCGACGGCCAAACCCAGCACCCCCGGCGCCCCTCGCCCCCGCAAGAAGGGGAAAAAGCGCTGACCCACGGTCCGGCAGCCCGCAGGGCTGACGCCGGCCGAGCGCAGCGAGGCAAGGCGTCAGCGCTGACAACCGGCGAGCGCAGCGAGCCTTGGTTGTCAGCAGCAGGAAGCAGCCCCGCCGAAGGCGGGTCCAAGCAGTGAACGGCGTCGGTCACCTGAAGGACCTGATCCGCGACATCCCCGACTTCCCCCAACCGGGGATCGTGTTCAAGGACATCACGCCCCTGCTGGGCGATGCCGACGCCTACCGGTCCATGTGCGACGCCCTCGTCGCCCACTTCGCCGACCGTCCGGTCGACAAGGTCGTCGGCATCGAGGCCCGGGGGTTCATCCTGGCCGCCCCCATCGCCTACCTGTTGGGCGCCGGCTTCGTCCCGGTGCGCAAGGCGGGCAAGCTCCCGTGGCACACCCGGGTGGAGGAGTACTCCCTCGAGTACGGCACCGACCGGCTGGAGATGCACCGCGACGGCGTGACCGAGGGCGACCACGTCCTGGTGGTCGACGACGTGCTCGCCACCGGGGGCACGGCTGCCGCCACCCTTCGCCTCGTCGAGTCCGCCGGCGGCCGGGTGGCGGGGCTGGGCTTCGTCATCGAGCTGGCCTTCCTCGGCGGACGGGCCCGCCTGGCCGACCACGAGGCCGTCTCCCTCCTCACCTACGAATAGAGGTTCCCCGCAAATGGTGTGGGGGTCGGTCACCTAGACTGGCCTTGTCGCTGCCTTTCAATGACGAGGGGGCTGGTTGGTCACCGCCGATCGGGTTTTGCCGTGGCGACGGGGCACGGCTGGGGGATCGGCGTCTGCCGATGAGCTGAAGGACGTGCTCGTCGTCTTCCGGGCCCGGCATCCGAAGGCCGACACCGCGCTCATCTCCCGGGCCTACGAGCTGGCCGAAGTGGCCCACCGGGGCCAGCTCCGGCGCTCGGGCGATCCCTACATCCAGCACCCGCTGGCAGTCGCCACCATCCTCGCCGACCTGGGCCTCGACGACGTCACCTTGGCCGCCGCCCTCCTCCACGACGCGGTGGAGGACACCGGCGTCAACCTGGCCGACATCACCCGCGACTTCGGTGCCGAGGTGGCCGCCATCGTCGACGGCGTCACCAAGCTCGACCGGGTCAGCTTCGACTCCAAGGAGGCCCAGCAGGCCGCCACCATGCGCAAGATGCTGGTGGCCATGGCCAAGGACATCCGGGTCCTGCTGATCAAGCTGGCCGACCGGCTCCACAACATGCGGACGATCGCGGCCATGCCGATCGAGAACCAGCACCGCACGGCCCAGGAGACGCTCGACGTCTACGCCCCCCTGGCCCACCGCCTCGGCATCTCCGGCATCAAGCTCCAGCTGGAGGACCTGGCCTTTGCCACCCTCTACCCCAAGCGCTACGCCGAGATAGAGCAGATGGTGTCGATGCGGGCCCCGGAGCGCGACATCTACATCAGCCAGGTCCTCGACATGGTGAAGGCCCGCCTGGCCGAGCTCCGCATCGACGCCGAGGTGGTCGGGCGGCCGAAGCACTACTGGAGCATCTACGAGAAGATGGTCGTCAAGAACCGGGAGTTCGTCGACATCTACGACCTGGTCGGGATCCGGGTGGTGGTGGGCAGCGACAAGGACTGCTATGCCGCCCTGGGCGCCATCCACGCCACGTGGAAGCCGGTGCAGGGCCGGTTCAAGGACTACATCGCGATGCCCAAGTTCAACCTCTACCAGTCGTTGCACACGACGGTGGTGGGGCCCCAGGGCAAGCCCCTCGAGGTGCAGATCCGCACCCGGGAGATGAACCAGCGGGCCGAGTCGGGCATCGCCGCCCACTGGGGCTACAAGGAGAAGCGGGCACCGAGCGCGGAGCCGGGCTGGCTGTCGCGCATCGTCGACTGGCAGCACGACACCATCGACCCGGCCGACTTCATGGAGACGCTCAAGGTCGACCTCGACCAGGACGAGGTGTTCGTCTTCACCCCCAAGGGCGACGTGGTCACCCTGCCCGCGGGGGCGACTCCCATCGACTTCGCCTATTCGATCCACACCGACGTGGGCCACCGCTGTATCGGGGCCAAGGTCAACGGCCGGCTGGTGCCGCTCGACTCGTCGCTGTCGTCGGGCGACACGGTGGAGGTCTTCACCTCCAAGGTGGAGGGGGCGGGGCCGTCCCGCGACTGGCTCAAGGTGGTGGCCACCCCCCGGGCCCGCAACAAGATCCGCCAGTGGTTCAGCCGCAGCCGGCGGGAGGAGGCGATCGAGAGCGGCCGGGAGGACCTGGTGCGCTACATGCGCCGGGAGGGACTCCCGGTGCAGAAGCTGACCACGTCGCCGGTGCTGGTGGCGGTGGCCGAGGCCATGAACTACGCCGACCTCGACTCGCTCCATGCCGCCATCGGCGAGGGCCACGTGTCGGCCCACTCGGTGGCCCAGCGGGTGTCCCGCGAGCTGCACGGGGGAGTGCACGAGGAGCAGCTCCCGTCCACCGTGCGCCGGCCCGCCCGGCGGCGGGCGGGGGGCAAGGTCGGTGTGCACGTCGAAGGGCTCGACGACGTCATGGTGCGGCTGTCGCGGTGCTGCACGCCGGTGCCGGGCGACAACATCGTCGGCTTCGTCACCGCTGGACGGGGCGTGTCGGTGCACCGGTCCGACTGCGCCAACGCGGTGGCGCTCTCGTCCCGGATGGGCGACCGTCAGATCGAGGTGGAGTGGGACGGCGGTCCGGTTGGGATGTTCGTGTGCTCGATCGAGGTCGAGGCCCTCGACCGGGCCCGCCTTCTGCGGGACGTGTCGACGGTGCTGTCCGAGCACCACGTGAACATCGTTTCGTCGTTCACGTCCACCGGCTCCGACCAGGTGGCCCATCTGCGCTTCGAGTTCGAGCTGGCCGACCCGTCCCACCTGGAGTCGGTGCTGGCCACCGTCAAGCGGGTGGAATCGGTGTACGACGCCTACCGGGTGCTGCCCGGTGGCGGTCCCCGCTGACGACGCCCGCCACCCGTCGAGACGCGCACTGGGACACGGACTGGCTCACGACGGGCGAGTCCCGTGGCGCGGCGGGCGTCGCGGTGTAGGTTTACGCCGGTGCTGGGTCCAAGCTTCGAATCACCTGATCTTCATCGTCCCGCCGAGTGACTTCGCCGGTTTGCAGCAACCGCTCCTCGGCCGATCGCAGGCCCGCGTTGTCCACCGCGCGGACGCATGTTCAGTCGCCACCAGGGTCATCGACGCGTAGGGAGGGATCACGACCGTGACCGACACGAGCCCCACGGGCAAGTCCGCCAAGGCCAAGGCTCCGGCCAAGAAGGCACCGGCCAAGCCGCGTGCCCGGAAGGCGGCGGCGCCGCCCGAGGCCGCGCCGCCCGAGGCCGCGCCGCCGGCCGACGCCGCTCAGCCGGCCGACGCCGCTCAGCCGGCCGACGCCGCTCAGCCGGCTGACTCTGGGGCCGCCGACCAGCCCGCTCCCAAGAAGGCTCCCCGCAAGCGGGCGTCCGCTCCCCGCAAGCCGCGGGCCAAGACTCCGGCGCCCCCCGCACCCGAGGCGACCTCGGCCCCGTCCGACCCGGCACCGGCGGCATCGTCCGGCGAGGGCGGGTCGGGCGACCTCGGCTCGAAGTGGGATGCCATGATCGAGCTGCAGACCCGATTGGCCGACTCGATCGACAAGCTGGTGGCCCAGGGGGCGTCGGCCGCGGCCGCCGGATCGGCAGCGATGCCTGACCTGTCCGGTGTCATGGCCGCGCTCAAGAAGGTGAGCGAGAGCGTCGCCCAGGCGAGCCCCGTTCCCACCGACCTCAGCAGCGTGGTGAACGCCATCAAGCGGGTGGGCGACAATGTCTCCCAGGCGGTGAAGCAGGCGGTGGCGCTGCGCGGAGGGGCTCCCGAGGCCCCTGCGCCTGCACCTGCGCCGGCGGCCGAGGCTCCGGCCGAGGCCGAAGCGGCGCCCGAGCCCGAGCCTGCGGCGGCCGACGACGAGGCCCCCGCCGAGGCCGAGGACGCCGGCGCCGAGCCAGAGGCGGCCGCCGAGCCCGAGCCCGAGCCGGAGCCGGCGAGCCCGAGCCGGAAGCGGCGCCCGAGCCGGCGGCGGCACCGGCGGGCGGACCCGCGTCGCGAACCACCGTTTCCTACGTCGCCGATCCCGGGCCGTCAGGTCCCAACCTGCCGCCGAGCATCCACGGCGGGGGAGACTCCGGGGAACCCCCGCCCAAGCGAGAAGAGAAGCCGCATCTGGCGCCCGACACCAGCCAGCAGGGCTACGCGGTCACGGTCAAGCCGGTCGTCGCCAAGGCCTTGGGCACCTACCTTCCGAAGCTGCTGCAGGGGATCAGCGACACCCTCGGCAAGAAGTAGTCGCCGCCGGTTGTGGCCGCCGAGGTCACGGCCGATAGTCCGGGGAGGCACCCCGGATCCAGCCGGTAGCCTCCGTCCATAACCGAGTTCCAAGCCTCGCCGGGGACGCGCGACGTCCTGCCGCCGGAATCGCGCCGGTGGGAGCGCCTGGTGGCGCGCTTCGCCGGCCGGGTGGAGCGCGCCGGCTACGGCCTCGTCCTCAGCCCCATGTTCGAGGAGGTCGGCGTCTTCGAGCGGGTGGGCGAGGGCACCGACGTCGTGCGCAAGGAGATGTACGACTTCGAGGACAAGGGTGGCCGCCACCTCGCCCTGCGCCCCGAGGGCACCGCGTCGGTCGTGCGGGCCTACGTGCAGCACCGGCCGCCGGTGCCGTTCAAGGCCTGGTACGTCGGGCCCAACTTCCGCTATGAGCGACCCCAGGCGGGCCGCTTCCGCCAGCACCATCAACTGGGGATCGAGGCCCTGGGCACCGACGACGCCGACCTCGACGTGGAGGTGGTGGCCCTGGCCTGGTCGGTGTGCCGCGACCTCGGCCTCGAGCGCATCGACGTCCTCGTCAACTCGTTGGGGGACGACGCCTGCCGGCCGGCCTATCTCGACGCCCTCCGGGCCTACCTGGCCGAGCGGGTCGACCAGCTCTGCGACGAGCACAGGTCGCGGGCCGCCGACAACCCCCTGCGGGTGCTCGATTGCAAGCGCCTCGCCTGCCGGGAGGCCACCGCGCGACGCCCCCCGGATGGCCGACCACCTGTGCGACCCGTGCGCAGCCCACTTCGAGAGGGTCCTCGCCGGGCTGAACGCGCTGGAGGTACCGGTGCGGCTCGAGCCTCGGCTGGTGCGGGGGCTCGACTACTACACCCGGACCACGTTCGAGCTGGCCGCCCCCGCCCTCGACTCGGCCCAGAACGCGGTGGGCGGTGGTGGCCGCTACGACAAGCTGGCCGAGGCCCTCGGTGGACCGGCCACTCCCGGTATCGGCTTCGGGATGGGGATCGAGCGGCTGCTGCTGGCGTGCGACGCGGAGGACGTCTTCCCCGTGCCCGAAGGCGCGGTCGACGTCTTCGTCGTCGACACCACGGGGGCGGCGGCCACCCTCATCGCGGCCGAGCTGAGGGACGCGGGCATCGGCGCCGACCGGGCCTTCGACGGTCGCTCCATGAAGTCGCAGTTCAAGCAGGCCGACCGCTCGGGCGCCCGCCTGGCGGTCATCGTCGGGGAGCGGGAGGCGGCCGAGGCGACCGCCAGCCTCCGCGACCTGCGCACCGGCGACCAGGAGGTCGTCCCCCGGGCCGAGCTCGTCGACCACGTGAGGAAGCAGCTGTCTTGAGGTTCCCCCGATGATGCGTACCGACTACTGCGGGCGGCTGGGCCCGGCCGACATCGGCCGGGAGGTGGCCCTGTGCGGATGGGTCGCCAGCCGGCGGGAGCAGGGCAAGCACCTGGCCTTCGTCGACCTGCGCGACCACACCGGCCTGGTGCAGTGCGTGGTCGAGGGGGCGGCCGACCTGCGGGCGGAGTACGTGGTGCGCATCGAGGGCACAGTCCGGATCCGCCCCGAGGGCACCGTCAACCCGGCCCTAGTCACCGGCGAGATCGAGGTCGGCGATTGCACCGTCGAGATCCTCTCCCGGGCCGAGCCGCCGCCGTTCGCCGTCTCCGACCGCATCGACGCCGACGAGATGACCCGTCTCCGCCACCGCTACCTCGACCTGCGCCGGCCGGCCATGCAGCGCAACCTCCGGCTGCGGGCGACGGTGATGGCGTCCATCAGGCGAACCATGGAGGCCAACGGCTTCCTCGAGGTGGAGACGCCTGTGCTGGTGGCCTCCACCCCGGAGGGGGCCCGCGACTTCGTCGTGCCGTCGCGCCTGCAGCCGGGCAAGTTCTACGCCCTGCCCCAGAGCCCGCAGCTGTTCAAGCAGCTGCTCATGGTGGGCGGTGTCGACCGCTACTACCAGATGGCCCGCTGCCTGCGGGACGAGGACCTGCGGGCCGACCGCCAGTTCGAGTTCACCCAGCTCGACGCCGAGGCCAGCTTCGTCGACCAGGCCGACGTGATCGCCTTCATCTCCGAGGCGGTGGTGGCCGCCATCGAGGCGTCGGGCCGGGGCTACCCGGGGCGCATCCCCCACATGACGTGGCAGGAGGCCCAGGAGCGCTACGGCACCGACAAGCCCGACCTCCGCTTCGGCATGGAGATCATGGACCTCACGCCGGTGTTCGAGACCACCGAGTTCCGGGCCTTCCTGCCGCCGGCGGCGGTCAAGTGCATCCGGGTACCGGGCGTGGCCGCCGACTACGGCCGGGCCGCTCTCGACCGTCTCGTCGACCGGGCCAAGCAGGGGGCGCGGCCGGCCTGGTGTGGATGAAGGTGACCGACGACTGCGAGCTCGACTCGCCGGTGGCGAAGTTCCTCACCGACGCGGAGCAGAAGAACCTGCTGGCCGCCACCGAGTCGCAGCCGGGCGACCTGCTGCTCATCGTGGCCGGTGATCGGCGCATGGCCAACCAGGTGCTCGGGGGGATGCGCCTCGACCTTGGGCGGCCGCCCGTGACCGAAGGGGGCTACAAGCTGGTGTGGATCACCGAGTTCCCCCTGTTCGAGGGACTCGACGCCGAGGGGCGTCCCATTCCCGCCCACCATCCCTTCACCACGCCCCACCCCGACGACCTCGACCGGTTGGAGTCCGACCCCCTCTCGGTGCGGTCACAGGCCTACGACCTCGTCCTCAACGGCTGGGAGCTGGGGTCGGGCAGCGTGCGTATCCACCGCTCCGACGTGCAGCAACGGGTGTTCACGCTGCTGGGGATCGGGCCCGAGGACGCCCAGCGCAAGTTCGGGTTCCTCCTCGACGGCTTCCGCCACGGGGCCCCGCCCCACGCCGGCTTCGCCTTCGGCATCGACCGGCTGGTCGCCATCCTGGCCGGCGAGGAGAACATCCGGGAGGTCATCGCCTTCCCCAAGACGCAGTCGGGCGTCGATCCGCTCACCGGCGCCCCCGGCCCCCTCGACGACCGCCAGCTGGCCGAGCTGGGCCTGCGCCTCAAGGAGCCGCAGGCCCGCTAGCAGCTGCGCCAGGGATCACGCCATCAGGTCGCTGGGAGCACCGATGGGTACGGGCCGGCCAGGTACTGGGTCGGGTGCTGCGTCGGGGATCCCAGCCCCATCCAGGAGTCGGACGGCGCCGGGCCAAGACGGAGGAAGATCTCCACCGGCACAGTGAGCCGGATGCCGTCCGCCGAGATGGGGGCGGTCTCCCAGCGGGGGCTGTCGACCGACCTGATCGACTGCGGCCCGGTGGTGGCCATGGCGGCCACCGCCATCGGAGTGGGATCGGCCACCGGCATCGGGGACACCGGCATCTGGGACACCGGCCTCTGGGCCATCGCGATCGGCGTGGGAGCCGCGACCGGGGTCGGGGCGACTGTCCCGACGGCCGACCGCTCGTCGTCGAACAATCCGTCGAGCAGCTGTCGCGTCGGCACCGGGAGGGCCGCGGCCTGGGTGGTGGCGGCCTTGATGACGGTAGTGATCCGGATGCCCTCGTTCATGATGTGACCGAGCTCGGCGTGGTCCGGGGCGGGCACGCTGGCGTGGTGGAGGGCCACGACCTCCCACTGGTCGTTGAACACCGGTGAGCCCGACGATCCCGGCTCGGTGTCGGTCTCGTAGTGGATGAAGGAGTCGAGGAGGTCCACCACCCGGTTCTCCCGCAGCGAGACCTGCTTCTTCTCGCCCTTCGGGTGCTGGACGATGGTGACGAACTCGCCGACGAGGGCGTTCCCCTCGACGTCGGCCAGCCGGTTGAAGCCGAACTCCGCCAGCTCACCCTCGCCCGCGTCCACCGCCACGAAGGCGAAGTCGTACTCCTTGTCGGCCAGGTAGAAGCGTTCCGGGTCGAGCCGGAACACCCGGGGTTGGAGGGGCTGGCCGTCGATGCCGTCCTGGTAGTTGAACTCGACGGCGGACCACCGGGCCACGTCCGCCGTGGGGAGGACGTGGTGGTTGGTCAGGATGAGCTGGGTCGACACCAGCGAGGCGGTGCCGTAGCCCACGACCCGGCCCGCCTGGTTGCGAATGTTGATCCGGCCCACCGCCCGGGCCGCGGCGACGCCCGCCTCCAGGAAGCGGATGTCGACGAAGTCGGGATCGTTGATGACCCGTTCCAGCTGCTCGACGGCGGCCGCGGACTCGGCCTCAGTCATGGACTCGGCCTCGGACTCGGACTCGGGCTCGGCGGGCACGATCACCGGGGCCCAACGGCGGGACCCGCCGGCCTGGTACCGGCGGAGGCGGTCGGTCCGCTTGGCCAGCCGCTCCGGGGTGTCGGCCACCGCCGCGCCGGCGGCCAGCCGGCCGATCTTCTCCGACGCGGTACGGCGTCCGGGCCTCGAAGCGCCGGGCTGCCGCCTGGCGGGCCTCGTCGCCCGGGTCGTAGGGGGCAA
The DNA here is from genome assembly GCA_963765955.1 of uncultured Acidimicrobiia bacterium. GTDB lineage: Bacteria > Actinomycetota > Acidimicrobiia > Acidimicrobiales > AC-14 > JAXDMK01. The sequence goes on along the minus strand of CAVXYA010000002.1, from coordinate 807,244 downwards.
CTCTTGTCGCCACGCCACCTGCCGAGATATCCGCCATGACTCGTCCTCCGTCCCTGAAGCGCTCGCCTATGAACAAAGAGCGTCGAAGCGGACGCTTGAGACAAAGAAAGTTCCGGGACAAGCGCTTCGGGCCGGTCGGCACCCGCCGACCGGCCCGTCGGACGAGACTGCGACGCCTATGCCGCCAGTCCCCGCAGGATCCGGGGGAAGGCGGCGACGTTGGTCACCCGGGCCTGGCCGGTGGTCAGGTCGACCCGCGTCAGGAGCGTCAACGACGTCCCCACGGTGATGGCGGCGTAGCCGGTGTCGACCCCGCCGGCGGTGACGATGTCGAAGCCGGCGACCGGCCCGGCGGGGAAGCGCAGGGAGCCGACGGTGATCAGGGTGCCCGCGTTCGGCGGGTCCTGCTTCACCAGCAGGTCGCGCCGGGTGTCGATGTCGTAGAGCGTGGTGCCGGTGGCGGGGTCGTTGTCGTTGCCGGTGTAGGCGGCGGCGCTCACGCCGGTGGCGGTGGCGCCGGCCACGTTGAGGGTGCCGTCGGTGAAGGTGTCGCCGGTGAGCAGGGCGATGGCGGCGGGCATGCGGTCGGACGGGATGACCCGCAGGTTCTGGCCGGTGTCGCTCACGATGCGCAGGGCGTCGGCCGCGGGGTTGAAGTCGAACCCGAACTCGGTGCCCGAGAGGGCGATCGGCGTGCGGGGACCGCCCACGACGGTCGGGGCGGTGACCAGGGGGGCGACGAACGTCGCCGCGCCGGTGGCGGGGTCGACGGTGTAGAGCCTGCCGGCCGTTCCCAGCCGGCCGACGCCGTAGAGGACGCCCGTCTTGGGCCGGCGGTCGATCCCGATCAGCTGCTCGCCGGCGGCCAGGCCGGTGACGGGCACGTCGCGGGACGCGAAGACGGGCACGGCGCTGTCGAAGGTGACGATCCGGTTGGTGGTGGTGAGCCCGTACAGGGTGGTGCCCGACGGTTCGGCGCCCGCCGCGCCGGACGCGGGCAGCACGAGGCTCACGGCGACGGCCGACGCGGCCAGGGCGGTCTTCAGGTAGCGCTTCATCACGGGGATCTGCTCCTCTATCGACGACGGGTGGGAGGAGGCAGGCGGGGCCGTCCTCGTTGAGTGTTCGGACCGGGGGCCAGGCCGGGATGAGTGTCGGGCGAGGAAATCGCTTTGGCCCCGGGCCTCGGCATGGAGGACCATGGCGGGATGTCCCGAGTCCTCGTCAGCGAGACCATCTCCGAGCGCGGCCTGGCCCGCCTCCGGGAGGCGGGGCACGAGGTCGACCTCCGCCTCAAGCTCACACCGGCCGAGCTGGCCGTGGCGGTGAAGGGCGCGGCCGCCCTCATCATCCGCTCCGAGACCCAGGTCACGGCCGAGATCCTCGAGGCCGGAGTCGAGCTGGTGGTGGTGGGACGGGCCGGGATCGGCCTCGACAACGTCGACGTCGCCGCCGCCACCCGCCGGGGCGTGATGGTGGTCAACGCCCCCCAGTCCAACGTCCTGTCCGCCGCCGAGCACGCCATGGCCCTGCTCCTGGCGATGGCCCGCAACGTCCCCCAGGCCCACGCCGCCCTCACCGCCGGCTCGTGGGAGCGGACCCGCTGGGAGGGCACCGAGCTGCACGGCAAGGTCCTGGGCGTGGTCGGGCTGGGCCGGGTGGGCGCCCTGGTGGCCCAGCGGGCGTCCGCCTTCGGGATGCGGCTGGTGGCCTACGACCCGTTCGTCTCCGCCGACCGGGCCCGCCAGATGGGCGTCGAGCTGATGAGCCTGGAGGAGCTGATGGGGGTGTCGCACTTCGTCACCATCCACCTGCCCCGCACCAAGGAGACGGTCGGCCTGCTCGGGCGCGCACATGCTGGCCCTGTCCCGCCCCGGCCTGCGCATCGTGAACACCGCCCGGGGCGGCATCCTCGACGAGGCCGCCCTCGACGCCGCCATCCGCTCGGGACAGGTCGGCGGGCGCCGCCCTCGACGTGTTCGACAAGGAGCCGACCACCGTGTCGCCCCTCTTCGAGCTGGACTCGGTGGTCGTCACCCCCCACCTCGGCGCCAGCACCCGCGAGGCGCAGGACAAGGCGGGCGAGACCATCGCCGAGCAGGTGCTGCTGGCCCTGAGCGGCGGGTTCGTCCCCTACGCGGTCAACGTGAGCGCCACCGAGGCGTCGGAGACGGTGCGGCCCTTCCTCCCCCTGGCCGAGCGGCTGGGCCGGCTGTTCGCCTCCCTCAACGACGGCGTGCCGTCGGCCCTGGAGGTCGAGTACCAGGGCCACCTGGCCGACTACGACACCCGCATCCTCACCCTGGCCGTGCTCAAGGGGCTGCTGGGGGCGGGCAGCGAGGAGCCGGTGTCGTACGTCAACGCCCCCCAGCTGGCCACCGAGCGGGGCGTGGTGGTGCGGGAGTCGAAGACCTCCGAGGCCAAGGACTACGTGAACCTCATCTCGCTGCGGGGCGACGACCACGGCCTGGCCGGCACCCTGTTCGGGCTGCGCAACGAGGCCCGGCTGGTGATGGTCGACGACCACACCGTCGACATCCCGCCGTCGAGCCACATGGTGGTCGTCCGCAACGACGACCGGCCGGGGATGATCGGGCTGGTGGGGATGACCTTCGGCCGGGCCGGCGTCAACATCTCCGACATGGACGTCGGCGTGTCACCGTCGGGCGAGGCCGCCCTCATGGTGATCTCCACCGACCGGCCCCTCCCGGCGGAGGTGCTGGACGACCTTCGGGCGCCAGCCCGGCATCCTCCAGGTGCACGCCGTCAGCTCGGGGTGAGCGGACGTGCCGGGAGCGATATGGAGGTGCGGCGCATCCAGCCGTACCAGGCGACGCAAGGCCTACCTCTGCCCGGGCTGCAACCAGGAGATCGCCGTCGGCATCGGGCACCTGGTGGTCGTCCCCCTGGACGCCCCCGACCTCCGCCGCCACTGGCACCTGGCGTGCTGGGAGTACCGCGACCGCCGCCGCCTGCCGGCCCGGGGCAAGGCGCGTCGCTACCGCGTCGGAGTGCAGTAGCGACGGGAATACCGACGTCTGCACACTCGACCCCGTCGCACCGGCGTCGCGGCCGGCCAGAGCTCGTCGCCGACGGTCGCGCTGGGACTATACGCGGATGACTGCTCGACGTCGCTCGGGCGCAGCCGGCGCTAGGCCGCCGGCGCTGCTCGGCCGGGCGCGGCCGGGCTGCCGCCGTCGGCCTGCGGCGGCTCGCGGCCGGCGCCGCTTGGCCGCCGCCGTCCTTGCGGCCTTGGGTGCCGCCTTCGCGTCGGCTGTCGCCGTCGCGGCCGTCGTGCCTGTCGCCGGCGCCGTCGCGGCGGGCGCCTCGGCCGGCGGCGTCGGCCGCGGCCGCGTCCGACCGGCGCGGCCTCGGTCGGGTGCCAGCGCCGCCGTCGCCGCCTCGACGCCGGCTCACCGCCGGCCGCGCTCGACGCCGCCGGCCGGCCGGCTCCGCGCGGCGGCGCGCGGCCTCGGTCCGGCGTCGGCGGCGGTCGACCGACGGGCCCGACCACGACCCGTGGGCCCGCGTTCGAACTTGCGGACCGACACGAGGGTGCCCCGGGGCTTGGCGCGGCCCGGCCGGCGGGGCCGCGGTGCGGGTCGACGCGGCTTCGGCGCGGCGGGACGGGCCGGCCGACGGCGCAGGTCGGCCGCTACCGGCGGCCGTCGGCCACCGACGCCCGGCCCGGCGGCGGTGTCGGGGCGGGCCTGCCCGACGACTCGGACGACGGAGGCGACCACCTTCTCCAGCACCTCGATGACCTCGATGGCCTTGCCCACCCGGTCGGCGGCCGCCTTGCCGATGGCCTTGCCCGCCTGCTTGACCGCGTACTTGCCGACGCGAGGCGCCGACCGTCTTGGCCGACGGCGGCTTGAGCGACTCGAGGTCGGCAGCTTGCCGGGGGCGCCGGGCGCGGGCGGGGGCCGGCGGACCGGCCGGGCGCGGCGCGCCGGCCGTCGCGGCGACGCCCACGCCGTGCCGCCGGCCGTGGGCGCGACCACCCACGGCCGGCCGGTTGGCCTCCGCCCGCCTTGCGCCGCCCGGCGGGCCTGGAACGAGGCGCCGTGACGCCGTCCTTGGCCGACCGCCTCGGCCGGCGCCGTCGCCGATCGAGCGCCGTGACGACCCTGCCGGCGGCCCGCTCGAGGGTGCCCGCCCGCCAGTCTCTCGACGAGCTTGTCGGCGGCGCCGACCGCGCCAGCGAGGAGTCCGACGGCCAGTCCGGTGCGAAGAGGCTTCATGGTGTGCATCGTCCTATCGATCCACTTGACGGGCGGCGAGCAGGCTGTCATTCTCGGGCGAGATGTCTGGTTCCACCTTCGCCACCGACCTGCTCCTTACCTAGCGGCGAGCGCCACCGCGCTCGCCACACCTCTCGTGCCTCCGGGCCGGGAGGTTTTTTCTTTCCCCGAAAGTTGACTCCCGATGAGGATCCCCACGCCATGAGCTCGACGCGACCGGCTGATCATCTTCGACACCACCCTTCGAGACGGCGAGCAGTCGCCCGGGCATCTCCCTCGACGCGGCCGAGAAGCTCGAGATCGCGGAGCAGCTGGCCCGCCTCGACGTCGACTACATCGAGGCCGGGTTCCCGGTGGCCAGCCAGGGCGACTTCGAGGCGGTGCGGGCCATCGCCCGCACGGTCGAGGGGCCGGTGATCGCGGGCCTGTCCCGCACCCAGCTGGCCGACGTCGACCGCTGCTGGGACGCCCTGCGCGACGCCGAGCGGGCCCGCATCCACGTGTTCATCTCCACCAGCCCCCAGCCACATGGAGCACATGCTGAAGATGAACCAGGACCAGGTGCTGGCCGCCACCCGCTCCGGCGTGGCCCGGGCCCGGGAGCACACCGACGACGTCGAGTTCAGCCCCCAGGACGCCACCCGCACGCCCCTCGACTTCATGCTGGAGGTGCTGCAGGCGGCGGTCGAGTCCGGCGCCACCACGCTGAACATCCCCGACACCGTCGGCTACGGCATCCCCTGGGACTTCGGGGCCCTGATCCAGTACGTCCGCCGGGAGGTCAAGGGCGACTACGTGACCTCCGTCCACTGCCACAACGACCTGGGCCTGGCCACCGCCAACTCGCTGGCCGGCGTGCAGGCCGGCGCCCGCCAGATCGAGGTGTGCGTCAACGGCCTGGGGGAGCGGGCCGGCAACGCCGCCCTGGAGGAGGTGGTCATGGCCATCAAGATCCGGCCCGACCAGTTCCCGGGCGATCGAGGTCGGCGTGCGCACCGAGGAGCTGGCCCGCACCAGCCGGCTGGTGAGCCGGCTCACCGGCTACCCGGTCCAGTACAACAAGGCCGTCGTGGGCCGCAACGCCTTCGCCCACGAGTCCGGCATCCACCAGCACGGCGTGCTGGCCGAGCGCTCGACCTACGAGATCATCGACGCCGTCGGCCGTCGGCCAGGTGGGCAGCCAGATCGTCCTGGGCAAGCACTCCGGCCGCCACGCCTTCGCCGACACCCTGGCCAAGATGGGCATCACCATCACCGGCGACGCCCTCAACGCCGCCTTCGCCCGGTTCAAGGAGCTGGCCGACCGCAAGGTGCAGCTCACCGACGCCGACCTGGAGGCGATCGTGGCCGAGGAGCTGGGCACGAGCGTCGCGCCCGCCTTCACCCTGGAGTCGCTGGAGGTGGCCGGCGGCACGGTCGGCGTCCCCCGGGCCCGGGTGGTGGTGCTCCGGGAGGGCGAGAAGATCGAGGCCCAGGCCGAGGGCGACGGCATGATCGACGCCGCCTGCCAGGCCATCAAGGCGGCCACCGGCATCGACGGCAAGCTCACCGACTTCAACGTGTCGTCGGTGACGGGCGGCGTCGACGCCCTGGGCGACGTCATCGTGCAGGTCGAGGCGGACGGCATCCGGGTGTCGGGACGGGGCGTGTCCACCGACGTGGTCGAGGCGTCGGCCCGGGCCTACCTCTCGGCGGTCAACAAGATCGTCCGGGTGGCGGCGCGGGACGAGGTCCGCCACGTCGGAGGTCGGCCCGTGAGGCCACCGGGTGATTCTGGGGTCGGGTGGTAGCCGTCCGACGCGGTTGAGAGAGCAGCCAGCTTGCGTTCCGGCGTGAGGGGTTTGCGAGTGGGTGCTGGACAGTTGGAGTTGCGAGCTCGACGACAAAGACGGGTCGACGGCGCGGCACGGTTCACCTGGCCGGCGAGCTCGACCTGGCCACCGCCCCGCGCCTCCGGCGAGCCCTCGGCGAGCTCTACCGGGCCGGCACCCACTCCCTGGTGCTCGACCTGAGCGAGCTCGCCTTCATCGATTCCACCGGGCTGTCCGAGTTCGTCGTCGCCCTCAAGCGCTGCCGGGAGCGGGGGGGCGACGTCGTCCTCGTTCGCGTCGCCCACGGCCAAGGTTCTGGCCATCTGCGGCCTCGACGTCTTCACCATCGTCCGGACTCGTCCAGCCGTCTGCGTCACGGCATCAGGCCAGGCCATGGCGTCCACCAGGCGGTCGACGTGGTCGCTGAAGACGCCGTCGATGCCCATGCGGACCAGGTCGCGGATGATGCGCTCGTGCTGCGCGTCCCAGCCGAACGTGTACCGGCCGAAACGGTGGAAGAGGGCGGTCAGGCCGCCGGTCCAGTCGGTGTAGTGGAGGTTGACGGCGTCGATGCCCGCCTCCGCCAGCTGCGCCGCCCGCCGCTCCGGGCCCTGGCGCATCTCCTGGCGGCGGGTGCTGTTGACCAGGTGGACGCCCTCGAAGTCGGGGTCCTTGCGCCAGCCGGCGAGCAGCTGCCAGTCGGGGTGGCAGATCCACAGCCGCTCGGTGGGCCCCGTCGCCCGGCGGCCCGGGCCACGGCCACGACCGCCTCGGCCGCGGCGTGGTCCTTGGCGTCGAGGGACAGCTCGAAGTCGGTGCCGCACTCGGCGTAGAGCTCGGCCAGGGTGGGCACGTGGGCCGGGAGGGCCGCCCGGGGGACGGTGGCGATCGGCAGGCTGCGCAGCCGGCCCAGCCGCCGCCGGCCCGCACCAGACCGTCGTGGTCGAGGACGGGGACGCCGTCGGCGGTGAGCCACACGTCGCTCTCCAGGCCGGTCGCGCCCAGTCGGAGGCCGAGCCGGAACGCCTCCAGCGTGTTCTCGGGGGCGTGCGCCCTCCCGCCCCGGTGGGCGAAGGCGATCGGTGGACGGCGGAGGGACTCGATCCTTCCATCATGGCCCGGCCCCGCCACCCGCCTGCCCCCGCCGGACCGTATCCCTGGGGAAGTCGGTAGGATCCGGGCATGTCCGGTGTGTGGCTCGTGATCGTGCCCGTCGGCCGTCATCGCCCTGCTGTTCGTCCTGCAGGTCGGTCCGGAAGGTCGGCCGTTCGATCGGGACGCTCGTGGCGAGCGTCCAGGAGCTGAGCGATGTCGGTGTCGGCCTCACCAAGATTCGAGACGATCTGGCGGCGATGCGCGCCGACGGGGAAGAAACCGCCCCCCCAGTAAGCTGAGCCTATGAAACTGGGCCCGATGAAAGTGGGCCGATGCCGACCTCGCTAGGACCGGCGGAGATCCTGGTCATCCTGGTCGTCGCCCTCATCGTCCTCGGTCCGAAGCGGTTGCCGGAGGCCGGCCGCCAGGTGGGCAAGGCGCTGTCCGAGGTCCGCCGGTGGACCACCGACGTCAAGAGCGAGATCAAGAGCGTCGTCGACTTCGAGTCGCCGCCGGCCAGGTCCACCGTGGTCGAGCCCGTCGTCGTCGTCCGCGACCGAGTCCGCCGTCGTGGTGGCGGACGCGGCACCCGAGGCCACGTCCACCGTGGTCGACCCCGTCGTCGTGTCGGCCAGCGAATCGGCGGCCGTGGTCGTCGCCGATCCCGCCGGCCGGAGTCCGAGGCCCCCGATGACAGCGACGACCTCTCCGGGCCGCCTCCGGAGTCCCCGCCGCGGATCCCGCCCAGCCGTAGGCGTCCCCATCGCCATCATCGAGGACGACGAGGAGGAGCACGGCACCGGCGAGCGCATGCCGCTCGTCGCCCACCTCACCGAGCTCCGCCGGCGGCTGATCATCTCGGTGATCGCCCTGCTGGTGGGCGCCGCCGTCGCCTTCGCCCTCTTCAACCAGATCCTCGAGTTCCTGATCCAGCCCTACACCGAGATCACGGGCAAGACCGACTTCGTCATCCTCGACCCCCTCGAAGGGTTCGCCGCCCGGCTGAAGGTGGCGGCGTGGGGCGGCGCCTTCATCGCCTCGCCGGTGGTGCTCTGGCAGCTCTGGCGGTTCATCACCCCCGGCCTGCACAAGAACGAGAAGCGGTACGCCATCCCGTTCATCGTCGGGTCGATGCTGCTCTTCGCCCTGGGCGCGGCGGTGGCGCTCTACACGTTCCCCCAGGCGCTGCGCTTCCTCATCGGCGTCGGCGGCAGCAACGTCGACCCGATGTTCTCGCCCGGCAAGTACCTCAGCCTGATCACCCTGATGATGGTGGCCTTCGGGATCGCCTTCGAGTTCCCCGTCCTCCTGCTGTTCCTGCAGCTGGCGGGGGTGGTCACCAGCCGCAAGCTGCGCTCGTGGCGGCGCCCGGCGTGCGTGATCATCGTGGCCGTGGCGGCCGTGATCACGCCCAGCCAGGACCCGTACTCGCTGTTCGCCATGGCCGTCCCGATGTACCTGTTCTACGAGGGCTCCATCCTCATCGGCCGGCTCCTCAAGAAATGAACCGGCAGGAGGTGAAGCGGGACGAGTTCGCGGCGGCGACTGCCGTTCGAGCTCGACCCGTTCCAGGTCCGGGCGCTCGACGCCCTCGACGCCGGCTACTCGGTGCTGGTGGCCGCGCCCGACCGGGTCGGGCAAGACGGTGGTGGCCGAGTACGCGGTGGCCAAGGCCCTGGACGAGGGGGGCAAGGCCTTCTACACGACGCCCCTCAAGGCCCTGTCGAACCAGAAGTTCAACGACCTGGTCCGCCGCCACGGCGCCGACAAGGTGGGCCTGCTCACCGGCGACAACTCGATCAACGGCGACGCCCCGGTGGTGGTGATGACCACCGAGGTCCTGCGCAACATGATCTACGCCGCCTCGCCCACCCTCGACGGGCTGCGCTACGTGGTGCTCGACGAGGTCCACTACCTCCAGGACCAGTACCGGGGACCGGTGTGGGAGGAGGTCATCATCCACACCCCGCCCGAGGTCGACCTGGTGTGCCTGTCGGCGACGGTGTCCAACGCCGAGGAGTTCGCCGACTGGATCCAGACGGTGCGGGGGGCGACGGTCGCCATCATCGAGGAGCGGCGGCCGGTCGAGCTCAACCACTTCTACATGGTGGGCGACCGGGAGACCGACGAGCTCACGCTCCTGCCCACGTTCGTCGACGGCAAGCCCAACCCGGAGGCGGTCAAGCTCGACGCCAAGGTGAGCCCACGCGGTGTCGTACCGGGGCCCGCAGCGGCGGTCGTCGCCGGCGACTGCAGACGCCCCGGCGGGCGGAGGTGGTCGAGCGCCTCGACCGAGAGGGCATGCTGCCGGCCATCTACTTCATCTTCAGCCGGGCCGCCTGCGACGACGCCGTCCGCCAGTGCCTGATGACCGGGATGCGGCTGACCATCGCCCGAGGAGCGGGACGCCATCCGCGCCATCGCCGAGGCCCGCACCGCCGGCCTCGTCCGACGACGACCTCGAGGTGCTCGGCTACCGGGAGTGGCTGGCCGGGCTGGAGGCGGGCTTCGCCGCCCACCACGCCGGGATGGTGCCCCCGTTCAAGGAGGCGGTGGAGGCGTGCTTCGAGTCGGGGCTGGTCAAGGTGGTCTTCGCCACCGAGACGCTGGCCCTCGGGCATCAACATGCCCGCCCGGACGGTGGTCATCGAGAAGCTGTCGAAGTTCACCGGCGAGAGCCACGAGTTCCTCACGCCCGGCGAGTACACCCAGCTCACCGGGCGGGCCGGGCGGCGGGGGATCGACGAGGTCGGCTACGCGGTCGTGCTGTGGTCGCCGTTCGTCCCCTTCGACCAGGTGGCGGGGCTGGCGTCGACCCGCACCTACGCGCTCACGTCGTCGTTCCGGCCGACCTACAACATGGCCGTCAACCTGGTGCGGCGCTACACGCCGGAGTCGGCCCACCACCTGCTCAACCTGTCGTTCGCCCAGTACCGGGCCGACCGCGACGTCGTCCGCCTGGAGCGCCAGGTCGAGCGCAGCCGGCCGCTGATGGAGACGGCCCGGGCCGAGGCCACCTGCGAGCTGGGCGACGTGGAGGAGTACCGGCGCCGGCTGCGAGGCGGCGGGCGGCGGCGGCGGGCACGGCCGCCGCCGGGGCGCTCGTCGGCGCGGGACGCGGTGGTCGAGGCGCTGGAGAAGGTGAAGCCGGGCGACGTGCTGCTGCTCTCGGGCGGGAAGTCGGCGGGACGGGTGGCGGTGCTGTCCACCGCCCGCCGGCGGGGCTCGGAGGTGCGGCTGGGGGCGATCACCCCCGACCGGCGCTACCTCACCCTGTCGGCCCGGGACTTCACGTCGCCCGCCCCGGACGGTCGCCCACATCGACCTGCCCGACCCCCTTCGCCCCCCGCAACGCCGCCTTCCAACGGGAGGTGGCCCAGGCCCTGGGCCAGGTCAAGGTCCAGCCGGGCCGGCGGCGACGGGCGACGGCACGCGCCGGCACGTGCCTCGCACGCGTGGCCGAGTCGGCCGGAGGCCCATCCGGTGGCCGACTGTCCCGACGTGCGCCGCCACCTGCGGGCCGCGGAGCGGGCCGAGCGGCTGGAGAAGGACCTGCGCCGGCTCGAGCGGCGGATCGAGGGCCGCACCGAGTCGCTGGCCCGCCAGTTCGACCGGGTCCTGCGGGTGCTCGAGGTCTGGGGCTACGTCGACGGCTGGACCCTCACCGACGCCGGCCAGCCGCCTGACCCGGATCTACCACGAGTGCGACCTGCTGGTGGCCCACGCCCTGGGCGACGGCCTGTTCGACGACCTCGACCCGGCCGCGCTGGCCGCCCTGGCGTCGTCGTTCACCTTCCAGGCCCGGCGGGTGTCGGGCCACCGGCGGGGGAGGGCGGCGCGGAGCCCAAGGTGTGGTTCCCGTCGGGGAAGGTGCAGCGGCGGTGGCTCGAGCTGGAGCGGCTGGCGTCCGACCTCAACGCGGCCGAGGCCGCGGCCGGCCTGCCCCTCACCCGCGCTGCCCGACCCCGGCTTCTTCGCCGTCGCCCACGGGTGGGCGTCGGGCGACGACCTGGCCGACGTCATCGCCGACGAGGTGGTCACCGGCGGCGACTTCGTCCGCAACGTCAAGCAGCTCATCGACCTGCTGCGCCAGCTCGTCGATCATCGCCCCCGACAGGCGCACCGCCGACGCCGCCGGCGAGGCCGCCGACCGCCTGTTCCGGGGCGTCGTGGCCGCCTCGTCGGTGGTCTGACGTGCCGGAGCCGAACTGGCGACCGTCCGGCGCCGAGGCCGTGCACGGGTCGCGGCGGTAGCCGGTGCCGATCGCCAAGGGGTCGCCGTACGGGGAGCCGGGCCGGTGCCGGAGGGGCTGGTGGTGGTGCGGTCCGACGCCGAGGCCCGGGCCGTGCTGGAGGACGCCCGGCGGGAGCGGCGGCCGTACCCGCCGCTCGGGCTGCTCGGCGGCGACCTGTGCCGCACCCTCGGCGGGGGGACGGGCGCCGGAGCTGACGGGCGTGCGGTTCCCGGTCGACCTGGGCGTGGTGCTGGCCGACGGCCGCCTCCACCTGTTCGTGGCCCACCTGGTGGCCCGCACCCGGCTGTGGACCCGGGCCTTCGTGGCCATGAACGCCCAGTTCCTCGGGGGCTGGAACCTCGGCCCCCGGGCCCATCCGGGCGACGGCCTGCTCGACACCTACGACGTCCGCCTCCAGCCGGGCCAGCTCCTGGCGGTGCGGTCCCGCCTGCCCGACGGGTCGCACCTGCCCCATCCCGGCATCAGGGAGCGGCGGGCGGCGGCGCGTGCAGGTCGAGCTCGACCGGGCCCTGCCCCTCCGCCTCGACGGGGAGACGGTCGGGAACGGCCAAGGTGCTGTCGCTGCGGGTCGAGCCCGACGCCCTGGTCGTCGTCGTGTGAGGGTGTGACGCACGCCGGCCGACCATCTGGGCACCCCCAATCTGGGCACCCCAATCTGGGCACCCCAATCTGGGCACCCCCGATCTGGGCACCCCCAATCTGGGCACCCCCGATCTGGGCACCCCGCAGCCGGGCATCTTCGCCCTCGGCGTCGTCGATGGGACGGCCAGCCCTAGATCTACCGCCCCGACACCGACCACGGTGGCCCCACCGACCCGGGACGCTCTTCGTCGGCTTCTGCGCCGAGCAACGTCCCGCTGGACCTCCTGTTGCGGCGCATGGCCGGCTGGGGGACGGCGTGCGCGACGCCCTCACCCGTCACACCGTCCCTCTTACGGGCGCCTACTTGGCCGCCGCCGACCGCGAGCTGCTGGCGAAGGTGGTGGCCGATGTCCGATCGCGGGCGCCGGTGGCCGAGCCGAGGCCCGACCTGATCTCGGTCGAGTCTGGTACCAGGGCCGTTGCAACCCCCGAGACCGTCCGCCGCAAGCTGGACGTGCCCACGTGGGAGTCGATCTCGGAGCACTACACGTTCGAAGTGCGCCGACGCCTCGACCGCCTCATGGCGATGGCGCCGCCAGTGGCCGGTGGTCGACTCCTGCTGTGGCACGGCGAGCCGGGCACGGGCAAGACGACCGCGATCCGGGCCCTGGCCCGAAGCTGGGCCGCGTGGTGCTCCACGGTCTACGTCGTCGACCCCGATCACTTCCTGGGCAACGCCGAGTACCTGCTCCGGTGCTCCTCGAGTCCACCGGCGAGGGACGAGAGACGAGTGACCCGAGCCGGCGCGCCCGGTGGCGACTGCTGGTGCTGGAGGACGCCGACGAGCTGCTCCGGGCCGACGCCAAGAAGGAGACGGGCCAGGCCCTGTCGCGGCTGCTCAACGTGGCCGACGGGTTCCTGGGCCAGGGCGAGCGGGTGCTGGTCCTCATCACCACCAACGAGCCCCTCGGTCGCCTCCACCCGGCGGTGATCCGTCCCGGGCGGTGCCTGGCCGAGGTGGAGTTCACGCCTCTCACCGCGGCCGAGAGCGCGGCGTTCCTCGGGCATGGGCGGGCGGCGGCAGGGGAGGGTCTCACCCTGGCCCAGCCTGTTCGAGCGCCGGGGTGACGTCACCAGGGTCTCGACCGCCGCGGGCCGGGCGCCGGCGCCTGGGCAGTACCTGTGCCGACTACGAGGACCGGCGCCGGCGCACCTCGGAGCCGGGGGTCGAGGGCGTGCCGGAGGCCGTCCCCGACGTAGTTCACGCAGAGCAGCAGGACCACGAGGGTGAGGCCCGGGCAGTAGAACAGCCACGGGCGGTGGCTCAGGGCGTCGGTTCCCTTGTCGACCAGGGAGCCGAGCGAGGTGTCCGGAGAGCCGGGGCCGTAGCCGAGGAAGCTGAGGGCGGACTCGGCCAGAATGGCCCAGGAGACGGCGAGGGTGGCGGCGACGACGATCTGGCCGCCGACGTTCGGCAGGACGTGGCGGAGCACGATGCGCCGGTCCGACGTCCCACTGGCCCGGGCCGCCTCCACGTAGCCGGTTCGGCTCACGGACAGGACCTGGGCGCGGGTGACCCGGGCGATCACCGGCCACGACACGAGGGCGATGGCCAGGGACACCAGCAGCCACTGCTCCCGGTTGCCGCTCGCCCGGTTGGCCAGGACCAGCAGGACGGCGAGCTCGGGGATGGTGAGGAAGACGTCGATCGATCGGGCGACGAGCTCGTCGACCCATCCTCGGTACCATCCCGCGACCGCCCCCACGGCAACGCCGGCCACGGTTGCGACCGCGGCCGCGACCAGTCCGACCGACAGGCTCCGCTGCACCCCACGCAGCACCCTCGAGAGCTGGTCGCGGCGCCAGCGTGTCGGTGCCCATGGGATTCGACCACGACGGCGGGCGGGACGGCGGGCAGCACATGTCGCCGTAGCCGTGGCCGGTCAGCACCGGAACGAGCAACGTCAGACCCACGAGCAGGGCGATCCCGAGCAGGGCCCCTACCGCCAGCCGCTGGCGCCCGAACCGTCTGACCACGCCGAACGGGCGGCCGCTGTGGGCATTGGCGGGGGCATCTGCGGCCGGTGGCGGGGGGGTCACCAGGATCGGGTCAAGCACGGCGGGTCCTCGGGTCGAGCACCGCGCACACCAGGTCGGCCGTCAGGTTCACGAAGACCACGGCCACGCCGGCGATGAGCAACCATCCCGAGACCGAGTTCACGTCACGATCCTGGAGGCCGTCGAGGAGGATCTGACCGAGCCCGGGCCAGGCCGAAGATGCGCTCGACGATCACCGCCCCCCCGACCAGACCGGCGAAGCCGAGGGCGGCCACGGTCGTCAAGGGCACCAGGCTCGTTCCCAGGGCGTGCTGGCCGACCACCCGCCACTCGGGCAAGCCCTTGGCCCGCGCCGTGCGCACGTGGTCGGCGCTCAGGGAGTCGAGCACGCTAACGCGGAGGTACCGGGTCCACCCGCGGTGGCGGCCAGGGCGAGGGTGAGCGTGGGCAGGACCAGGTGGCGAAGCCAATCCCCGTGGCCGCCACGAACGATTCGGACGGCAGGATGCTGCGCTCGCCGACGAACGAGAGGAAGCGGAATCCCAACGCATCCTGCAGGCGGAGCCCGTGTCGCGGCGGATGGCCCAGCCGAGCCAGAAGACCGGCAAGGAGAGGAGGACGAAGGCGAGGACGGTGCCGGCGTGGTCGATCCACGATCTGTAGCGGGCGGCGGACACCGTCCCGATGGCGACCGCGATGGCGATGCCGATGAGCATCGCCGGCACCACCAGGCGGGCCGTGCGCTCGTTCCCCGCCACAGCCGGGACCCGACGTCCTGGTCGTCGACGGTGCGTCCGAAGTCGCCCCGCAGGAGGTCCCCCGCCCAGATGACGTATCGCACCCGCACCGGCCGGTCGAGGTGGAGCTCCTTCTCCTTCTGCTCGATCACATGGCGGTGGACGTGGGCGCTGGCCTTGTACCGGGCCAGGGGGTCGCCCGACGCCGCGACCAGCCTGAACGTGGAGGACGCTGGCCATCACCAGGACGGGGATCGACAGCAGCAACCGGCGGGCGACGAACGCGGCCAGCCCGGGCGTTCCCATCCCGCTCCGGTGATCAGGCCCTCGGGCCCAGGTCTCGGTGTTCCAGAAGACCCCGTCGCCGGTCGCGTTGGCCGCCATGCCGACGAAATCGTTGCTCGCGGCGTACACCGTCGGTCGCGGCCTGGTACAGCGTGACCCCGGGAAGGCCTTCCACAGCGCCTCGTCGGCCTGGTTGGCGAGCCTCGCTGCTCCGACGGGTCGGTCACCAGCGGCCCGGTATGATGAGGTCGTTGAACCGGGGGCGCCGAATTGCCGTGTCTGCGTCCCGCCGCTGGAGAAGACGTGGGTGATCGTGCTGATGGGGAACGCCGTGCCGGCGCAACCGGCGCTCAGGACGTCGAGTCCATTGGGGAAGCCGCTCGAGGACGGCACTCGATGGGGCAGTTGTCGGACCGCAGCTCGATGCCGACCTGAGCAACTGGGCGATGGCGAGCTCGGCCGTGGTCGTACTGGGTGACGCTCGCTCGATCGCAGTCACCGGGAGGGAGAGCCGCTCGCCGTCGCGTTGGTCCGACGTCCTCGCCGAGCTCGTCCATCCTGCCTGTTCGAGGAGGGCGTGGTCCGCCTCGAGGTCGCGGCGGGCGGACTCGGGGCCGTGGCCGACTAATCGGGCCGCCGGGGTCGTCATGTAGATGAAGTTGTCGAGGCGGCGGGCGTCGGGTGCGAGTTCGGCCTCACCACCCGGTCGACGCTGGCGTCGCGATCGAGGGCCAAGGCGATCGCCTGGCGGACCCGAGGTCGGCGAGTGCCCGTGTCAGCGTGTTGAAGGTGTAGAGGTCCCAGTGCGGCCCCATCCGAGCCCGGTGCGGACGGTGCCCGTTGCGGCCAGATCGGAGCTGGGCGATCAGGTCCTCGTCGGCGTCGGGGGCGATCAGGCCGATCTCGCCACTCTCGAGCGCCTGCACCTGGGCCCTGATCTCAGGTATGGCTCGCACCACGATCGACTCGAGTCCCGGCTTCGGGCCCCACCAGCGCTCGTTGCGGACGAGCGCGATGCTCACGTCCGGGTCCATCTTCTCGAACTTGAATGGCCCCGCCGACGGGCCGGGGTCCTCATCGAGGGCCTTCTCGAAGCCACCGTGGCTCTGGATCGATGCCGCCTGCGGCACCGCGTCCACAGGCTGCCAATGTCGCCGTAGGCCGGCTCGAACGTGGCTTCGAAGACCTTGGCGTCGACCTTCTTGAAGTCGGTGATCTGGTCGTAGCCCTCGTGCTCGGCTGCGACGCTGCCGGGCGCCAGGAGCTCGCGGTAGAAGTGCTGCATGTCGTCGGTGGTCACCGGCGTGCCGTCGCTCCACATCGCGTCGGGATGGATCGTCCAGCGGACGACCTGCTTCGGCGTCGTCGCCACCTCCTCGAGGGGCTTGGCCAGCCCCGGGACCGTCTTCTCGTAGTTCGGGCCGGTCTTCGAGGCGTAGAAGTAGAGCATCTGGGAGATGTCGTTGGCGACGGGGTTCTCGTTTCCGGACTCGTTCCAGTTGAAGCTGCTGGGCAGCTCCGCCACGGCGGCCACGAGGGTCGTGTTGGACGCCTGGGTTCGGGAGCCGTCGGAGCCGGAGCCGGAGCCGGAGCCGTCGCCCGACGAGCATGCGCCGGCGACGAGGGCAACCGCGGCGGCCATGGCCACGAGCGATCGCGACCGGAACACGCCGGTCCTGGTCCCGGTCCCGGTCATGGTCCTTGTCATTTGTCCGCCTCCTCCTGGCGCCTCAGCCGGCGCCGAAACACACGAAGCTGCCCGAGGCCCCGGAGCCACCCTCCTCGGCCATGCCCTCGGCCTGGGCCCGGGCCAAGGCTGCCGCCGGGCCCATGCCCGCCAGCAGGCCCTCGTGGAGCCGGACCATGAGTGGGTGGGCGTCCACGTCGGTGATGGGCACCACGGTGGCGATCAGGCACCGGGCGCCCAGCGTGAACAGGGCCGCCGTCAGTCCCATCAGCTCGTCGCCCGGGCGCACCTCCGATAGCCCCGAGTCGCACGCCGAGAGCACCAGCGTCGTCGGGGCTCGGGCCAGCGTTTCCAAGTCGTAGACGGTGAGGGGGCCGTCGGCCAGGTCGAGGCACGAGAAGAGCGGGTTGTCGCTGCGGAAATGCCCGTGGGCGGCCACATGGGCCAGGTCCGCGCCGTCGAGCGCGGCCAAGACAGCACTGACGCCAGCCTCCGCCTGTACCAGCCATTCTGCCTGAGGATATCTCCGCCGAAGATCAGATGCCTCAAATTCCTGCCGGGCAGGCCCGGTCCGGCGATGAGGGCCACACGGGACTCCGGTCGGATCGGGGCGGCGGCGGTGGACATGGCCCGGTACCAGATGGCGGCCGAGGGCGCGACCGAGACGGGACGGCCGGTACACGACGGCAGCAGCGACCAGGGCACGGAATGGAGCACTCCGGTGGGCACGACGACCAGCTCGCCCACCGGCGTCCGCGGCCAAGGGCTCGAGGAGAAGCTGGTCGAGCGTTCGGGCCCGGCGTGTTCCCGGCTGTCGTGGGTCGCCCGGAGGGTTTTCGGCGACCCGTAGCGATGGGCGATGCGGCGGAGCGCGAACCGCAGCCCGTGGAGCTCCCTTTCGACCGCGGCGAGTGGCCCGAGGCGATGGAGGCGGAGCCGACCCCCGGCCAGGACGACGGCGTGGAGATCGCCGTCGCACTCCACGAGCTCGACCAGGGCGCGGTCCCCGAGGGCGTCGTGGAACATCCGGACCGTCGGCGCCGGCAGGGAGCGGTAGAGCCCGTCGCCGGGGGCGTGGCGGGTCCGGTGCTGGACGGCGTTTTCGATGGACGCCTGGCGGGTCAGGAGAGCGGCCGTCCCCCGGCCGTCGGTGGCCGCTTCGGCTAGCTGGGCGGACACGTTGCGCAGCTCGACCAGCTCGGCGGCGAGGGCGGCGTCGGCCGGAGGCCGGGCCGGCCGCAGGTGGAGGGACCCGGCCCGCCAACGTTCGGCCCACCGCAGCACTCGCTCGGGCCGCTCGTCCTCCAGCGCCAGGCGGACTCCCAGCCGGGCCAGGTCAGCGCCATGGGCGGAGGTGTGGGCCCGCAGCTCGCTGGCGCCGAGGATCGCCCGGTGGGTCTCGAGCACCCGTATGCCGGCCCTCAGGGCACTGTCGGCACCCCGCCGGTCGCCGTCGGCCAGGCGCAGGAGCGCCTCCGCGTGCCAGAGGCGCGACCGCAGCTGCGCCGGGCGGCGCCGGTGCCCGCCCGGGCCTGGGCCAGCTCCGCCCGCGCCGCTTCGACGTGCCCCGCCCCCAGCGCCAACTGGGCGGCGATGAGCCGGGCGTCGAGGGCGGCGACGACCCAGCCGGTCGCAGCCAGGGCCTCGGCCGCCCGCCGAGCGGGGCCGACCAGGCGGGGGGACCGGTCGCCCCCCATCCACGCCGCCCGCAGGGATGCGTACCGGGCCAGGGCGACGAAGCTCGGTCGGCGCTGGCGGAGGACGGCGCAGCGCAGCCTCGGCCGCGGCCGCGGCGGCCGGCGTGTCGCCGTCGAGCAGCGCCGCCTCCGAGAGCCGGAGATTGGCCTCGGCCACGAGCGTGGCCACTCCCTGCTCGCCCAGCCTGGTCACCGCCTCGGCCGCCGTCCGCCGGGCCTCGACCGCCAGGTGGGCGGCGAGCAGGGCCTCGCACCGGTCGAAGAGCGCGGCCGGGTCGGTGTCCCCCTCCAGCCGGAAGAACTCGTCGGCCTTGTCGAACCGGGCCAGGGCCGCAGGCACATCACCCGTGCGGGCGGCCAGCCAACCGAGGTTGACCTCCACGTCGGCGGCCAGGCGGTGCTCGCCGATGCTCTCCAGGAGGACCGCCGATCGCTCGAGGTCGGCGACGGCGGCGGCGAAGGAGCCCTGGTGGGCCAGGATGAGCCCCCGGTTCTCGATGGCAATCGCCTCGTAGAACACGTCGCCCGCCCTGCGCAGGCCCGGGAGCGCCTGGCGGTACCCCTCCAGGGCGGCGACCAGGCGGCCCCGGTAGTAGTCGATGTTGGCCCGCTGGGCGGTGAAGCGCGCGAGGTCGCCCCCCCGGAGCACGGTCGTGGCCCGCTCGGTCTCCCGGTCGGCGCCGGCGAAGTCGCCCCGTCCCGCCAACGCCTCGGCCAGCGACATGCGGGCCCGGCCGGCGTGGACTTCGAGCCCGGCTCGCTCGGCGATGCGGGTGGCCCGACGGAAGTGGGTGACGGCGGCGTCGATCTCTCGGCGCCGGATGGCGGCCTCGCCCATGGTCAGCGCACTGTCGAAGTCCACCGTCGCGTCGCCGGGCCCCGATCGGGCTCGGCTGCCGTCCGTCGTCACGCCTCGACCCCTCTGGTCACGAAACTTTCGGAGAAATCTTGTATCAGCGGCGGAGTCTGGCGTGTCAACCCGGCAAGGCGAGAACAACGAGGGGGAAAACGATGTCTGACTGGGGTCCATCCGGAAACAACGATCGAAGCTATTCGGGGCCCGGCGTGGGAACTGCTCCCCACGGCGAAGGCGGTGGGTACTACTTCAAGAGGGGCGAGATTCTCGTCGCCCACGAGGATGTGGCCGACATCCAGCGGCTGCTGGTCGAGTTGGGCGAGCTTCCCCCGTCCGACCGCGGCTTTCGTGCCGAGCCGCTGGCGACCGGTTCGCAGTGGTACCGGCTGACGCTCGGGACCGACAGCACCTCGGTGCCCGCACTCGTCTCGAAGCTACGGGCGACCGACCGGCCCGGCGACCGCCGAGGCACCTACCGGGTGAGCCCGAACCACGTGCTGCGGGGCAACTCGCACGGAGGACTCGGTACCGCCAGCGTGCCCGCACCGGCGTCGGAACTGGGCCCGCCGCCCCCCGGCTCGGGAGTGCTCGGCGGACGGACGGTGACCGTGGCCGTGCTCGACAGCGGCGACCTGTTCAAGCACGAGTGGTTCAACGGTCGGGTCAAGCCCCTTGGCCGTCCCGGCGGACTGCCCGCCCTCGAGATCGAGCCCGACCACCGTGAGCCACTGCGGAGATACGCCGGCCACGCCGTCTTCTCGGTCGGGGTCGTCCTCCAGCACGCACCGGGAGCGGCTGTCGGCGTCGACCGAATCCTCGACGACTGGGGCGAGGCGCCCGAAACCGAGGTCGCCGCCGCCCTGCGCCGCTTGACGCCGGACGTCGAGGTCGTGCTCCTGTCGTGCGCTGGTTTCACCCACGACAACATCGGCATGCCTGCCATCGAGGAGGCGCTGACGGAGTTGCGGGAGAGGAACCCCAAGGTCGTCTTCATCGCTCCGGCAGGGAACGCCGGCACTGATACACCCTGCTTCCCGGCGGCGTACAAGGGCGTCATCGGCGTTGCCGCCCTCGGGACCGAGAAGGCCAAGGCGTGGTTCAGCAACTACGGGTCGTGGGTCGATGTGTGCGCACCGGGTGTCGACGTTCGCAGCACGTTCCTGAACTTCCACGGCCGCAACGAGCCCGCGTCCATCGCCCGTCCGAACGCCGGCCCCGAGCAGCCACCTCAGCGGCAGCTCTTCGACGGCTGGGCGACCTGGAGCGGCACGTGCTTCGCCGCCGCCCGGGTCGCAGGCGCCATCGCTCAGGTCGCGGCCCGTCCCGGCATGGACGGCGCCCTGGCTGCGTGGGAGGTCTTCGGCGGCGGCCGGAGGCGGGCCAACGACAGCGGCTTCGACCTCGGTGTCCCGGTCTTCCCGCCCAGCTCTGGACCTAGCAGGGGATTTTCGGGTGGCGGGACGGGCACGGCTCGGCTGGCTACACAAAGCGGCGGAAGCCAGCCGAGCCGAGCGCCGTTCCCAGCTCCGACAGCAGGTGCCCGATCCGGGGCTCGACATGGCCGTACGATCGGCCTCGTGCCGACGGAGCGCAGCGACGGGGAGTTGCTGCTGGCGGCTGCTGGGGGCGACCAGGACGCCTGGTCGGCGCTGGTCGCCCGGCTCACTCCCAAGCTGTTCGCCATGGCCCGGGGTTACGGGTTGTCGCGGGACGACGCCTCTGACGCCACCCAGTTGGCCTGGATGCGGCTCCTCGGTCACGTCTCCGACGTACGCGACCCCGAGCGAGTCGGAGCCTGGTTGATGACGACCGTCCGCCACGAGGCTCTGGGCCACCTGCGCCGGGCCGGTCGCCAGGTGGTGACACCCCCGGACAGTGACCAGTTCGAGGTCGACACCCGCGCCCAGCCCGACATCGACGCCCGGCTGCTCCGCGACGAGCGGGAGGCAGCGCTGGCCCAGGCCTTCGCTCGGATCCCGTCCCGGTGCCAGGTGCTCCTGCGCCT
Organism: uncultured Acidimicrobiia bacterium; assembly: GCA_963765955.1. Taxonomy (GTDB): domain Bacteria; phylum Actinomycetota; class Acidimicrobiia; order Acidimicrobiales; family AC-14; genus JAXDMK01. Next base: position 785,931 of record CAVXYA010000002.1, on the reverse strand, counting down.
GCTGATGGCCAATCGGTCCAGCTACAGCAGCGCCGCCGCCGCCCTCGACATGTCGATCGGGAGCGTCGGCCCGACCCGCGGACGTTGTGTCGACCTGCTGCGCCGGGAGTTCGTTCGTATCAACGGCGAAGATGGTGACTCTTCCTCGTGAAAGGGGGCGCGATGCCCAACCGACACCCGGACCAGAACCCGGACCGGAACCCGGACCGGAACCCGGAGGACAAAGAGGACGACGGACTCATCGACGAGCTGCGGGCGCTGTTCGAGCGCTGTCGACCCGGCCCCTCCGGAGCTGCTGGCGATGGCCCAGGCCAGCCTGGTGCTCCACACGATCGACGCCGACCTGGCCGCCATCACGTACGACTCCGATCTCGACCCTGACCGCCTCGCCGTCGTCCGGGGAGGGCAGTCGGCCCGGCTGCTGACGTTCGAGACACCGGACATCGCTGTTGAGATCGAATCAGAGGTCGTCGGCACCCGTCGGCGGTTGGTGGGCCAACTGATCCCGGCCCAGACGGCCGAGCTCGAGGTGCGGCACCTGCGGGGTGTCCCAGATCACCACTGCGGCCGACGAGATGGGTCGGTTCGTCGCCTCCGACGTGCCTCCGGGGCCGGCCAGCGTGTGGGGCCGGGTTGGCGAGCCGGCGGCCACGACGGTGTTCCATACCGACTGGTTCGTCGCCTGACGACCGGAAACCACCCGGCGAACGCTGAGAGGGCGGGCGCGACAGAGGTCGCGGTGGTCCTCGAGATCCACGATCTTCGGGTGACGGTCGCCACGCCCGACGGCCCGGCGGCGATCGTGCGGGGCGTGAGCCTGAGCCTCGGCGAGGGGCGGATCCTCGGGATCGTCGGCGAGTCGGGATCGGGGAAGAGCGCGACCGCGCTCGACGATTCTCGGGCTGCATCCCCCGGGCGCCACTGTCACCGGATCCGTGCGGTACCGGGGCCGCGACCTGCTGGGACTGACCCCGCGAAGAGCTGCGCCGGCTGCGGGGCGCCGGGATCGCGTTCGTCCCCGAGGACCCCGCCAGCGCGCTCAACCCTGCCCTCACCGTCGGGTACCAGATCGCCGAGAGCGTGCGGGTGCACCACCCGGAAATGACGAGGGCCACCGCCCACGATCGGGTGCTCGAACTGCTGGACGTTGTCGGGCTGGCCCAGCCGCAGCGGACGGCCCGGGCGTTCCCCCACGAGCTCTCGGGAGGCATGTGCCAGCGGGTGATGATCGCCATTGCCGTCGCCAACGATCCCGACGTCCTGATCGCCGACGAGCCCACCACCGGCCTCGATGTCACCGTGCAGGCCCAGGTGCTCGACCTGCTCCGGTCGGTGAGCGTGGAGAAGGGCATGGCCATGGTCCTGATCAGCCACGACCTCGGTGTCGTCGCCGGCTGCGCGGACGAGGTGGCCGTGATGTACGCGGGCGTGATCGTGGAGCGGGGCCCGGTCGAGGACTTGTTCGCTGGCTCCCACCACCCGTACACGCGGCCCTCCTCGCCGCCAGCCCTCGCGTCGACGTCGTGGCCGGCCCCTGGGCGACGGGCATCGCCGGGACGCCACCGTCGCCGCTCCGGATCCCCCCGGGATGCCCGTTCCACCCCCGTTGTCGCTTCGCCGAGCCCGACTGCCGCACGACGACCGTCGCCCTGCGGCCGGTGGGCGGGGTGGAGTCGGCCTGTCTGCGGGCCGAGGCGCTGGCCGCGGCTGAGGCGCTTGTGCAACAGCCCTTGTCGGACGCCCCCTCATCGGTTCCGGCTGACGAACCCGCGGGTGGGGGCGAGGAGCCGCTGCTGGTCGTTCGCGACCTGTTCAAGGAGTATCCCGTACCGGGCACGGGCCTGCGCCGAGTGGCGGGCTGGATCGCGGCCGTCGACGGCATCTCCTTCGACCTTGCCAGGGGCGAGACGCTCGCCGTGGTGGGCGAGTCCGGTTGCGGGAAGTCGACCGTCGCCCGATGCGTGCTCCGCCTGGTGGAGCCGACTTCCGGCGAGGTGCGGCTCCGAGGCACGGACCTGCTGACGATGAACCGGGAGGAGCTGCGGCGCACCCGCCGGCGCATGCAGATCGTGTTCCAGGATTCGTCATCGACGCTTGATCCCCGGATGACGGCGGTGACCTCGGTCGCCGAGCCGTTGCGGGGGACGGGGACGTCCGCGGCCGCCGCTCGAGGCCGGGCCGACGAGCTTCTCGGCCTGGTAAAGCTGGGCCCGGACACCGCCGACCGGTACCCCCACCAGTCCGTCGAGCGGTCAGCGCCAGCGGGTGGGACTGGCTCGGGCCCTCGCCCTCGATCCCGAGATCCTCATCCTCGACGAGCCGGTCTCGGCGCTGGACGTGAGCGTGCAGGCCGGTGTGCTCGAGCTGCTGAAGACGCTCCGCCACCAGCTCGGCCTGGCGTACCTGCTCATCGCCCACGATCTGGCGGTGGTGAGCTCGATCGCCCACCGGGTGGCAGTGATGTACCTGGGCCGGATCGTGGAGCTAGGACCACGGCCGGAGGTGTACGGCCGGCCGGCCCACCCCTACACCGCGGCCCTGCTGTCAGCCGTGCCCGAGGCCGACCCCCGGGTCGAGCGAAACCGCCGCCGAATCGTGTTGCACGGTGAGCTGCCGAACCCCGCCTCCCCGCCGTCGGGCTGCCCCGTTCCGCACCCGGTGCTGGCGGGCGACGGATCTCTGTGCCAAGGAGGCCCCGGCGCTGGTCGAGCGGGGCCAGGGTCATCCGGTTGCCTGCCACTTCCCCGACGACGGATCGGGCTCGCCCTGAAGTGTCGGCCGCGGCGGTCGATGACACCCATCAAACGTCGGGTTGGGGGAAGGTCGTCAGCTCGGGCAGCACCCCGGCGAGCGCCAGCATGTCGTGCAGCCGGAACGTCCCCGGGAGCGCGGCTCGGGGAGCGTCGGGCGCCAGTCGGGGACGCCGAAGATCGAGTCGGCGCTGCGCCGGGCCAGCCCGATGAGGACGTCGGCCACAATGGTGCTTCCCACCGGTCCCAGCCGATACCCGCCCACCGACGACGCCTCGGCGAGGACGTAGTACCAGAGGGGAGTGCGGTCGAGGAACCCTTCCCGGTGGAGGGCGGCCGCCTGCTCGGGGCTGGCCGTGTTCCGCTCGATCTCGGCCGCGTCCAGCGCCGGCAGGCCGAGGGCAGCCGCCACCGCCTGGCCGGTCGGGATGCGGAGCAGGTAGCCCCGCAGCAGGTCCCTCACCGCCAGGCGGGCGCCGTCGCCGACGTCGTTACCGTCGCCATCGGCCAGGTTGAAGAGGGGCTCCACCAGCTTCGTGTCGAGCCGGCGGCCGCGGTTGAACGGGCCTCCGCAGTTCACCAGCCACTCCCACTGGACGATCCAGTTCTCGGGGAGGGTGGGGAAGTCGCCCAGATCGCCCCGTTGGGCGGTGAACCGGAACAGATCGGCGAGGCGGGCCGGCTTGCCTCCCCGAAGGTTGAAGTTCGTGTTCAGGTCATAGCCGGTGGCGATCATGCTGTGCCCGAAGCGGTAGGCGGCCACGGAGAACTCCAAGGGCAGGAAGAGCCGTCCCGGGAGGGGGTCGAAGGCTCGACCGCCGTTCTGCAGGATGTCGTGGACGATCACCGGGTCCGCCACTCGGGTCAGGAAGTCGTAGATCACGATGTGCTGGTAGTGCTGGCGCAGGACCCGCTGGGCCTGTGCGAACGGGCGTCCGCCGGCGACCAGCGCGTTGTGGGCCTTCAGGAAGGCCACGTGGAGTTGGGCCAGGATGAGGTTCTCGTCGTTGCGGAGGTCGCCCACCAGCGCCACCCGGTCGGAGCCGCGGGGGAGGTCGTTGTCGTCGTCTTTCCCCGGCGGACGGACGCCGGGGGGCATGGTCGACCCCGTCGGCGCGACCCGGCCGAGTTGCATCCGGTTGTGGTCGATCGGGTCGAGGGGGGCCGGTTCGCCGTACAGGTGGTCGAGCTCTAGGGTCGGCGTCCGCAGGTTCAGCAGGCTCGATCGCACCTGCGACAGCGTCATCGGCCGGAGGGCGGGATCGACGAGCTGCGTCGTGGATGCCGACCGGGACTCGAGCGTGATGTCGTGGGCCACGAACTGGCCGAAGTACGTGTACGCGGCCGGGATCGTCGAATTGCCCGGGTCGTCGGCGCTGGCCGGGCCGGGGTCGCGCATCGTGCGGCCGAGCGCCACCAGCCCGGTGACGGTCGACGGGTGGTCGGGCAAGAGGCTGCCCGGGTCCTCCTGCAGGTCGGGGAAGAGGAAGTCGAACATCGCCGACTCCCCGGGGGGGAACTGCTGGCGAAGCGCAGCGCTCGATTGCCAGGCGACCTCGCTGACACTCGACCCGTGCCGGAGCGGCCCCGTCATCACCGGGGTCCTGGGCGCGTCGATCGTGCATGCATGATTGGCGCCGAGACGGCGCCGGTACGAAAGCCCATGGTCAGCCCCCCCGAGGCGAGCCACCCGCCGTTCCGCCGGGCAGTCTTCCGACAAGCGACGGTAGCAGCGCGACCTGCCGGGTGCCGGTTTGGGCCGGGCGCGCCGGAGGCCGACCGGCGGGTGCCAGTCGGCCTCCGACGCGCGGGGACCGTTGCTCTACGACAGCGGCGAGGACCAGCTCGACGTCGATGCTGAGCTTGATCTTGTCGCCCACCACGACGCCGCCGGTCTCCAGGGGCATGGTGATGTCGATGCCGAAGTCACGCCGGTTGATCTCGGCGGTGGCGGTGAACCCGGCCCGGGTGTTGCCCCACGGGTCGCCGCCGACGCCGTTGAACTCGAGGTCGAGCGCCACCGGGCGGGTGACACCGTGCAGGGTGAGCTGCCCGTCGACCACGTAGCCGTCGCCCTCGGCGCGGACGGACCGGTGGACACGTACTCGGCGATCGGGTACTTCTCGACCTCGAAGAAGTCGGCCGACCGCAGGTGGTGGTCGCGGGTGGCGTCGCCGGTGTCGATCGAGTTGGGGTCGATGGTGACCTGCACCGACGCCTGGAAGGGGTCCTCGGGGACGGTGACCGTGCCGGAGAAGGTCTTGAAGCCGCCCTTGACCTTGGAGATCATCAGGTGGCGCACGGAGAACTCGATGCTGGAGTGCGAAGGGTCGATGTTCCAGGTGCCGGCGGGCAGCGTGGTGGTGGTGGAGGTGCTGGTGTTCGTCATGGTGTCGTTCTCCCTGGATCGTTGAGCGCTCAACTACCTTACACCTCAGTACAAGGTCATTGCACGCTCAACTATTCCCGTCCGGACCGCTTCGACGCCCTGCCCTCGGGGCACACGGCCAGGAAGTCGCAGCCGGCGCACCACCGTCCGGGGGACGGGCGCCAGCGGCCGGCGGCCAGGGCGTCGAGGGTGCGGGCCACCCGGACCCGGACCCGCTCGGCCACCGCCTGGTCCCAGTCGGTGCTCTCGACGACCGGCGGACCGTCGGTGCGCAGCCAGCAGTAGGTGGTGCGCAGCCGGTCGGGGTCGGCGGCCCATGCGTGCGAGGGCGGCCAGGCCGTAGAGGTCGAGCTGCACCGCGCCGCCCCGTCGCCGTCGGCGTGGGGTCGCCCGGTCTTGAAGTCGACCAGCTCCAGGCGGCCGTCGCGCTCGTAGACCGCGTCGACCCGGCCCCGCACCAGGTGGGCGCCCGAGGGCGAGCACGAAGGGCGCCTCCACCCGCACCGGGTCGAGGTCGGCCCACGGGCTGGCCAGGAACGACGCCTTCAGCCGGCGACCACGTCGGCGCCGCCCGGCGCGGCGTCGGCGGTCGGACCGTCCGTCGAACTCGTCGGCCGTCGGGCTCGATGAGGCGGAGCTGGCGGCCGGCCCGCTGCTCGATCCACCGGTGGACCTCGGTGCCGAGCCGGGCGGCGGGCGTGGAGCGCCGGGGGAGGGGCCGCACGACGCTCCAGTAGAACTGCTTGGGGCAGCGGGCGTAGGTGACCAGGCCGGTGACGGACAGGGCGGTCGGCGGCTGGCGGCGGGCGCGGACGGCCTCGCGGCGGCGTCGGGGTCGGCCAGCACCGAGTCGAGGCGGAGCTGGCCGGCGAGCTCGGACGCCACCGGATCAGGGTACCGGCGGGCGGCCGCGGCCCGGAACCGCTCCTTGGCCGCCACCTCGGGGTCGACGGTGGCCGGCTCGTGGCGGAACCACTCGGTGACGATGTCGGTCTGGCCGGCGACGAAGTCGTAGAACGTCGGACGGGCCCTGGGGCTCGGCCGCCCCCGGGTACCAGTGGGCGGCCGAGCACACCAGCCGGCGCTGGGCCCGGGTGCAGGCCACGTAGAGCAGCCGCCACTCCTCGTCGAGCTTGCGCCGGCGGATGACCTCGTCGATGTCGGCCATGCGGGCGGTGGCGATGGGCGGGAAGCCCTCGTCGTCCTCCCGCAGCCACCAGGGCAGGGCCGACGAGTTGCCGAGGGCGTTCTCGCCCGGCCGGCCGTCGGGGAAGATGCGGGACGATCCCCGGGCGCCGGCCAGCCCGGGCACGTACACGGTGGCGAACTCCAGGCCCTTGGCCTGGTGGATGGTCATCACCCGGACCGCGTCGGTGTCGCCCAGGTGGGCCTCGGCCAGGTCCTCCTCCGACTCGTCGAGGAGGTGGAGGTACTCGACGAAGGCGGCCAGCCCGGGATCGCCCTCCACCGGCGCGGAAGCGCTCGGCCAGGTCGAGGAAGCGGAGCAGGTTCTGGCGCCCGAGGGCGCCCGGCCGCCTGCCACAGCCCGGTGCGGGCCAGGATCGCCTCCACCAGCCCGAGCACGGGCAGGCGCCGGGCCTGGTCGGCCAGGTGCCGGCGCTCGCGGTCGAAGGCGGCCAGGCGGTCGCGGGCCTCGGGCGACAGGCCGGTGGCGCCGTCGAGGTCGCCCAGGGCGTCGGCCAGGATCGGCTCCACGACGGGCGGCGGGGCCAGGGCGGTGCCGAGCGGCGGCTCGTCCTCGGGCGGTGTGACGGCGGCCGCGGCCGGCGTCGGCCTCGGCCTGGGCCGCGTCGTCGTAGTGGCCCATGGTCCGGCTGTGGCGGGCCAGGACGGCCAGGTCGCGGAAGCCGATCCGGTACCGGGGCCCGCCAGCAGGCGCAGGAGGGCCACCGACGCCGACGGGTCGGCCAGCACCTCCAGCCAGGCGACGACGTCGACCACCTCGGGCCGGTCGAGCAGGCCGCTGGTGCCCACCGCCTCCACCGGCACCCGCCGCTCCTCGAGGGCGGCCACGATCGGCTGGATCAGCCGCCGCTTGCGGCACAGCACGGCCACGTCCGACCACGGCCCGCCGCCGGCCCGCGACAGCGATGTCGGCCGCGATGGCGCCCGCCTCCTCGGCGTCGTCGGCGGCCAGGAAGCACTCGATGACCGTGTCGGGCGCCGTCGGGGCAGGGCCGCAGCACCTTCTTCAGGCTCTCGCCCGACCTGGTCCTGGATGCGGTTGGCCAGCGTGCCCAGGCGCTGCCCCGAACCGGAACGTGGTCTGCAGCTGGCGGACCGTCACCGGGGGGAAGTGGTCCTTGAAGCGCAGGATGTTGACCAGGTGGGCGCCCCGGAAGCCGTAGATCGACTGCATGTCGTCGCCCACCGCGGTGACCGCCGAGCCGGGCGGGTAGAGGAGCTGGAGCAGGCGGCGCTGGGCGAAGTTGGTGTCCTGGTACTCGTCGAGGAGCACCACCGGGTGCCGGTCGCGGAGCTCGGCGGCCACGTCGGGGTTCTCGGTGAGGAGGCGGACGGCCAGGCCCACCTGGTCGCCGAAGTCGAGCAGGTTGCGCTCCCGCTTGCGGCGCTCGTAGGCGGCGACCACCTGGCACAGCTCCAGCCGGGAGGCGGCGGTGTCGCGCATCCCCTTCCACCGGCCCGTCTCCATCACCTGCCGGCAGTCGGCCTCGACCGCGTCGATGGGCACCAGGTGGTCGGCGCACCGGGAGGCGAGGGCGAGGGCGTCGTTGAGGACGAACTCGGGCGACAGGGTGCTGCGGCGGTCGAAGCGGAACTCGTCGAACACGGCGAACAGCAGCTGCCACGACTGGGCCCGGTTGAGGACCTGGGTGCCGGGGGCCGAGGTCGAGCTCGAGGGCGTGGTCGGCCACCAGGGAGGCGCCGAAGGAGTGGTAGGTGGCGATGGTGACGTCGGCGTCGGGGCCGAGGACGGCGCGCACCGCCTCCTTCAGGTGCTGGGCCGCCTTGTTGGTGAACGTGAGGCCGAGGACCTGGTCGGTCGCGCGACCTGCGCCCGACCGCACCAGGTGGAGGATGCGCTGGGCCATCACCGTGGTCTTGCCCGCCCCCGCCCCGGCCACCAGCAGCTGGGCCTCCAGGCGGCGGCCTCGATCGCCTCCCGCTGCTCCGGCGGTGGGGTCGAAGCGTCGGCTCGGGCGGTCACGGCCATGTCGACTCGACCTCCCGGCCCTCGGGCTGGATCGGGCACAGGCGCTGGAAGGAGCACCACCGGCAGTTGGCGTCGACCGACGGCTCGAACTCCTCGGCCCGGATGCGCCCGGCCACGTCGAGCACCCGCTGCTCGGTGGCCTCGGCGTGGCCGGCGGTGACCTCCTGGTCGAAGGCGTGCATGGTGCGCAGGAACAGCAGGCGCAGCTCGACGACCGGCCCGTGGGCGGCCAGGGCGGGGTCGCGGGTGGCGGCCAGGTGGTAGACGGCGAGCTGGATGTTGTCGTCGGTCTCGCCCGGGCCGGGGCTCGCGCTTGCCCGTCTTGTAGTCGACGATGCGCAGGCCGTGGCTGCCGTCGGCCCGCTCGACCCGGTCGATCCGGTCGATCGAGCCCCGCAGCCGGTGGACCCCGTCGACGTCGCCCACCTCGATGTCGAAGCGGCGCTCGACGTCGAGGACGTCGGGGGCGAGCTCGCCCTGGCCCTCGAACTGCCACCAGGTGTCGAGCATGGCGAAGAAGTCGCGCCGGGCCTCGTCGACCTGGGGCCGGTAGCGGGCGATGTCGTGGCGCCACATCTCCTCGGCCATGGCCAGGAGCGTCTGCTGGGTGTGGGGCCGGTCGCCGGCCGTCGCCGGGTCGAGGAAGCGGGCCAGCACCTCGTGGACGAGCGTGCCCAGGTCGGCCCGCACCCCGCCCTCGTCGCGCACCCGCAGGACGTAGCGGTAGGCGTAGCGCAGGGGGCAGTCGTCGTAGGTGTCGAGCTGGGTGGCCGAGAGGGCCAGCCCGGCGTCGGTGACGATCGGGAGCGGGGTTGGCGGTGGGCCGGCGGAAGGCCGGCGCCCGTCCGGGCGGGGCCGGGATGCGGGCCTCGGCCGTCTCCCACCCCTCGACGAAGCGGCTGAGGAGGACGCCCGGCTCGGGCCCGGCGGTGGCGACCAGCCGGGAGGTGGCCCGGGAGCAGGCGAGGGCGAACAGCCGCCGCTCCTCGGCCAGCGTCGGCGGCGCCGTCGGCCGGCGGCGCCCGGCGCCGACGTCGAACAGCCGGTCCGCGGGTGCGGAGCGACGGCAGCTCGCCCTCGACGCAGCCGGCCACCACCACCGTGTGCCACTCCCGCCCGGCGGCGGCCGAGGATCGACGTGACCGTGACCGCGTCGGCGCGCCGCGGCCGGCGGCGGCGATGTCGACCCGCCAGGGGTCGGCGGCGACGCCCGTCGTCGTCGAGGACGGCGAGCATGTCGGCCAGCCGGTGGTGGGGATTGCGGTCGGCCTCCCGCTGGAGGGCGTCGAGGAAGGCGACCAGCCCGTCGAGGACGCGTCGTTGTCGTCGCGCGTCGACGAGGTGGCCGAGGGCCTGCTGCCAGACGCGAAAGGCCAGGTCGGCGGGGGTGTCGGTGGCGGCCCGGGCCGCCAGCTGGTCGCGGAGGGCGACGAGGCGGCGCCAGGCGGGGATCGTCGGTCGAGCGGGGTGCCGGCCGAGCCGGGCCCGGAGCCGGACCCGGCGGGCCTCGACCGCGTCGAGGTCGGACAGGGGCGACACCAGCAGCCGGTCGAGGGCGGACGTCGTCGCCGTCGACCCACCGGAGCATGTCGACGACGGCTGCCGACGACGGGGTCGTCGCGCCGACCGCGGCCAGCGCCGGCGCCCGGGCGGGGATGCCGTGGCGGGCGAGGGCGCGGGCGATGGCGCGGGCCCGGTGGCGGGGGCGGCGGACGAGCACGGCCATGTCGGACCAGGCCACGCCGGCGGCGCGGGCGGCCAGCAGCTCGCCGGCCACCGCCTCCGGCTCGATCGACGGGTGACGGGTGGTGACGAGCACGGGCGGCGCCGGCCGGCGGAACCGGTGGTCGGGCGGGCCGAGACTCGACCTCGACGTCGGCCGGAACGGGCCGAGGTGGCCGCCGGTCGGCGCCCGGGAAGCCGCCCACCGCCCCGTCGAGGTCGCCGGCCACGACCACGTCGGGCGCAGCCGGCAGGCGGTCGAGGATCGTCGGCCATCGGCGGCGTGGCCGCCTCGTAGTCGTCGACCAGCACGTGCTCGGCCCGGGCCGGGTCGCGGCCGCCACCACCGGGTCGGCCAGCAGGTCGGCGGCCCGGGCCAGCAGGCCGGACGCGTCGATCCGGCCGTCGGCGGCCAGCGCGCGCCGGTAGCGCCCGGCGAAGGCGGCCAGCTCCGGCCAGGGCCTCGGCGGCGCCTGCGCACGCCTCGCCCGCCAGTGAGGAGCCCGTCGGCCACCTCGCCCACGAAGGCGGCCGGCCCGAGCAGGTGGCCGAGGGTGGGCCAGTCGGCGGGGTCCTCGGCGGCCAGCAGCCGGGCCACCAGGTGCCGCTGCTCGGCCCCGGTGAGCAGGGTGACGGGCCCGGAGTGCCGGCTGACCAGGTCGTAGGCGAGGCCGAAGAAGGTGGTGATCGGCAGGGCGTCGAACCCGCCGGCCAGGTGGGGGAGCACGGCGTCGCGGAAGCGGTCGGCCGCGGCCCGGGTGCGGCACAGCACCAGCACCGACGACGGCTGCGGCCCGCCGCTCGTCCACCAGCCGCCGGTAGCGGGCCAGCGAGGGCCGTCGTCTTGCCCGTGCCGGCCCCGCCGACGCACCCGCAGGCGGCCGCCGGCGTGGTCGACGACCCGCCGCTGCTCGGCCGTGAGGTCCAGTCCATCCACACACCTGGGGAGGCTACCGACGGGGTGTGACGGTCACCCCCGGCGCGTCCAGCCCACTGGCCCCGGCGCTCCAGCACCTCCCGGAGCACGCCGGGCGGTCGGTCATGATGCCGTCGACGCCGAGGTCGAGGAGGCGCCCCATCTCGGCCGGCGTCGTCGATCGTCCACACGTGCACCTGCAGGCCCCGCGCGGTGGGCGGCGGCCACGAACCGGCGGTCGACGATGCGGATCCGGCCGCTGGCGCACCGGCACCTGGACGCAGCCGGCCCCGAAGGGCCAGGTCGGCGGCCCGTAGCTGGCCGCCCGGAGGCGGGCGATGGCCGATCGGCCCCATCGACGTGCACACCCGGCCGTCGGTCAGCCGGCGGAACCGGCGCAGGCGGCCCTCGGAGAACGACCCCACGCACACCCGGTCGTGGGCGCCCGCCGCTCGATGACCTCGGCCAGGGGCGCCACCGAGGCGTCGTCCTTGGCGTCGATGTTCACCCGCACGTCGGGCCAGGCGGCGAGGATCTCCTCCAGCAGGGGGATGGGCTCGCCGCCGATCCGGGCCTCGCGACACCTCCGACCAGGGCAGCTCGCACACCCGCCCGGTGCGGTCGGTGACCCGGTCGAGCACGTCGTCGTGGAAGGCGACCAGCACCCCGTCGGCCGTGGCGTGCACGTCGGTCTCCAGGTAGCGGTACCCGAGGTCGACGGCGCTCTCGAAGGCGAGCATGGTGTTCTCGGGGTGCTCGCTGGCCCCGCCCCGGTGGGCGAAGGCCAGCGGTCCCGGGTGGTCGAGGTACGCCCAGCGGGTCACCCCGGCTCGGCCGGCGGGTCGGCCGCGCGGCCTCCGCCGCCGGTGCCGGCCGGGACCGGAAGATCGTGTCCCGGTAGTAGCGCAGCTCCTTGACGCTCTCCCGGATGTCGTCGAGGGCCCGGTGGGCGCTGGCCTTGGACGGCGCCGCCGCGTAGGCCTCCGGGTACCACCGCCGGCACAGCTCCTTCACCGTCGACACGTCGATCGACCGGTAGTGGAAGAAGTCGTCGAGCTCGGGCAGGTAGGCGGCCAGGAAGCGGCGGTCGGTGCCGATCGAGTTGCCGCACAGCGGCACCGTCCCCGGCTCGGGGATGTGCTGGCGCAGGAACGTCGAGCACCTGCCGGCCGGCCTCCTCCAGCGACGATGGTCGACGCCTCGCACCGCCGTGGTGAGCCCGCTGGGCGCGTGCATCCGCCGGACGACGTCGCCCATGGCCGCCAGCTTCTCGGCCGGCTGGCGACACGACCAGGTCGGGCCCCTCGGCCACGATCTCCAGGTCGTCGTCGGTGACCAGCACCGCGATCTCGACGATCACCTCGGTGGACGGGTCGAGCCCGGTCATCTCCAGGTCGATCCAGGCCAGCATCGAGGCGATCGTAGGCTGGCCGTCGCTCGATGATCGAGATCCCGATGGTCCGCCTCGACCCCGACCTGCCGCTGCCCGCCTACGCCCGCGCCGGCGACGCGGGGGCCGACCTGGTGGCCCGGGAGGACGTCGTCCTGCCCGCCGGCGGGGGCCGGGCGGTCGTGCCCACCGGCGTGGCCGTGGCCATCCCCGAGGGCTACGCCGGCTTCGTCCTGCCCCGCAGCGGGCTGGCCGTGCGCCACGGCGTCACCGTCCTCAACGCGCCCGGCCTGGTCGACTGCGGGTACCGGGGCGAGCTGCGGGTGGCCCTGGTGAACACCGCCCGCACCGGCGACTACGTCGTCCGCCGGGGCGACCGCATCGCCCAGCTGGTGGTGCAACGGGTGGAGGAGGCCACCTTCGTCGAGGTCGACGAGCTGCCGGCCGTCGGAGCGGGGCGAGGGCGGATTCGGCCACACCGGCCGGTGAGCGCCCCACCTCGGGGGATGCCACCGCCGGATCCCGTTTGGTAGGCTGAGGGCACATCGCGGACGTGGCTCAGTGGTAGAGCACAACCTTGCCAAGGTTGGGGTCGCGGGTTCGAATCCCGTCGTCCGCTCCAAGCGAGTGCAGTCAGAGGCGCGATTCGGGGCGGACGTCGTCACGTCCCGGGGTCGGCCCACCACCTCCCACCGCGCCACATCTATCCGGGGTCTGGCCGAACGTGTACGTGTACCGTACGTACATGGCAGACATCCTGACCGGACGCCTCAACTTCCGGCTGACCGATGACCAGGAGCGAGCCCTTCGGCAGGCGGCTGCGCTCACTGGTCAGACGGTGACGGGGTTCGTGCTGTCCACCGCGGTCAGCCACGCCCACGAGGTGCTCGACCGGGCCAACCAGATCGAGCTTCTCCGCAGCGGACTTCAGGCGGTTCGTCACCGAGATCGACAAGCCGGCGGAGGCGGTGCCGGAGCTGGTGAAGCTCTTCAAACGTAAGAGCCGCATTCCAAGCGCTTGAGCGAACCGGGCCTTCGCCCCGTTGAGCTTCTCGATCCGGACCACCATGAATGTGAAGGGTTCGACTCCGGGGTGGCGGACCTCGACGTGTGGCTGGCGCGCACAGCGCCCGGTGGCGGCGGCCGCCGGCACGGCGGCCACGTGGGTGCTGTGCCGGGGACAACGGGTGGTCGGGTACTACGCGTTGGCGATGGGCAGCGTGCGGCACGTGGCCGCTCCATCGCGACTTCGCCGTGGTCAGCCTGATCCCGTCCCCGTGGTGCTCCTCGCCCGGCTGGCGCTGCACCGCCAGGAGCACGGAGCCGGGCTCGGCGCCGATCTGCTGCGCGACGCGCTCATGCGGGCGATCACCGGATCGCGTCATTTCGGCGCGACGTGCCGTCGTCGTGGACGCCATCGACGATCGAGCGTTTGCCTTCTACCAGCACCACGGCTTCCTCCCGTTCCCGGGCCAGCAGCGCCTCTATCGGCGTATCGGAGATCTCGAGCGAGCGCTCGGTGTCTGATCTGGAGCCCGCGACGACGTCAACGGCCCGATTCGATAGACGTGTTGCGTCCGTTCTCAGGGAAGCCGGATCGAGATCGACGCGGTCGCGAAGTCGGGGAGTTCGGGGGGGCATTCGACGGAGGTCAGCTTGCGGACGGCGTCCGGGGCCTTGCAGAGCTGTTCCTGGATGTCGTCGTTGAGGTGGAAGGCGGCCTCGACGAAGGCCAGGGCCAGGATGGCGGCCAGGAGCAGTCCGATGGCCAGCCGGATGGGTCGTTTCTTGCCTTGGAGCCAGCCGGCCGTGATCGCCACCACCACCCGGGCGGCCAGGGTGAGGAAGAGGGCGGTCCAGCCCAGGCGCTGGGCCCCGGGCTGGCCGAGGAGCGCGCCGCCCACGATGAGGATGATCTCGATCAGCGTCAGCAGGCTCAGCCAGTAGCGGAACAACAGGGCGGGGAGCGAGCGGGGCACCGACACCTCGACCAGTCCCCACAGGAAGGTGCCCGCCCGCACCATGAGAGCGGCGGGCCTCGACAGGAGCCGCTGGTCCTCCGCCAGCCCGGACAGCACCTGCCCGGTCACCCGGGTGCCCCGGGCAAGGGTGCGAAGGGAGGCGGTGGGCTCCAGGGCCTCGGGCACCTGGAAGTCGTCGTGCAGGTACCGGCGCAGGCGCTCCGGCTGCATGCCCGACCGGACCGCCTCCTCCACCAGCACCGACACCTGGAGGGGGTCGTCGGCGAGGGCCTTCAACGCGCCCTCGGGGCTGGTCCGGCCGACCTGTTCGAGGAGGACGGCGCTGATGGCGGCCCCCAGCTCCGGCGACGCCTTCATCTCGTCGGCGATGATCGCCCGCTGCGCCTCCTCGATGAGGTAGGCCCGGCGGGGGTTCGATTCGGACAGGACGGCGGTGATGAGGCGCTCGGCCGCATCCAGCCGGCCCCACATGATGTCGTTGCGGCGCCAGCCGGCGTCGAGGAACCCGCCGAAGTGGTGCACCGTGGCCCCGGCGACCTTGCGACCGCCGGTGGCGGTGTCGACGAGCGAGGTGGCGTCGTCGGGGCTGATGCGGATGACGTCGACCGGCACCATCTCCCCGCCGCCCGTGGCGGCTGTGAGCGGCAGGGTGAGCCGGTCGTAGTCCTCGTAGCGCTTGTAGCAGCGGGCGAGCACCGCCCGCACGGCTGCACCGCCCCCAGCGCCGACAGCGCCGACAGCGCCGACAGCGCCGCCGGCATCGCCCGCATCGGCCGCGCCGCCCGTGGCACCGCTCGCACCCGCAGCGCCGCCTGCACCCGAGGCACCGCCCGCATCGCCGATGCCAAGGGCGGCGGTGGTTCGGGACTCGGCGGCGGCGATGGCGGCCGAGACCCGGGTCCCGACCACGTTGGCCAGCTCGTTGAAGGGGGCCCGGAAGGCGGGGCAGTCCATGAGGCGTGACGCCCTGGCGGCGCGAGGCTCCAGGTTGGGCGTGATCACCGGCGGGCCGGTGATGGTGACGGCCGTGATGGCCCGGCCGGTGAGGGTGTAGACGACGGTGCGGGGCGACCACGTGTCGAGCGGCGCCCAGGTCACCTCGACCGCGCCCCGGCGCCGTCCACCCCCTCGACCACGACCGGCTCGGCGAAGTAGGCGACGGTCAGTCGGACGGACGAGGCCGGCCCGGGCAGGGCGATGTCGACCCGCCGGCCACCGGCCAGGCCCTGCCGTCCGTGCCACGAGACGACCCAGGCGGTCAACGCCGGCCCACCCTCGACGTCGTCGGACACGGTGATCGAGAGTCCGTCGTACGACCGGGGATTGCGACCCTGGCCCAGGGGAGCCCGGTCGAAGTCGACGGTGCGGTCGAGGGTGGAGTCGGCCATCCGGTAGGCGATGCGGTACAGCACCCGCTCCGCCGGTGGGCCGACCAGCACCGCGTCGAGGTCGTCGCCCTCCAGGGACAGGCCGGCGACGGCGAGGGCAAGATCGACGTCGGCCAGGCCCGAGCGCAGGGCCCGGCGGGCGTTGGCCAGCATGAGGTAGGCCTCGTTCAGCCCCTGCTTGACCTCGACGACGGCGGCCCGGGCCGCGGGGTCGGCCCGATAGAGGCGGTCGGCCCGGCGGCTCACGAAGTTCAGCCGCCGCAGCCGGAAGCTCAGGTCGAGGCGCTCGAGGAACTCGTGCGGCTCGACGACCAGATACTCGCCGCCAGCGGCCTCCAGTCCGCCGCCGGCCCGCCCGGGCCAGGCCGCCACCAGCAGGCGGATCGCGTCGGCCCGCCCCGACGTCTCGTCCACGCCCCGCAGGCGGGCCAGCACCGAGCCCAGGTCGTCGGCCAGGCGCAGCACACGGAGGCGTCGGTAGGCGGCCTGGCTCACGTCGTCGGTCACCGGCAAGGCGGCCTCGGAGGCGTCGAACGCACCCTCCGCGGCTTGGGCCACCAGGGCCACCTGGTCGGCCAGGCGGGATCGCTCCATCAGGCGGTTGAGGTCCTCCCGGATCGTCTCCACCCGCCCGAGGGAGAGACCCTTGACCACGCTGGCCAGCACGGTCGGCGGGTCGTAGTCGGTCGCCTCCCGCTCGGGGTGGGCGGGATCGGGCTCGACGAAGATCACCTTGCGGACGACGGGCACCGTCCACCGGCGACCTGGCAGGGCGTCGATGATGTAGCTGAACGGCTTGTTGTCCATGTCGCCGCCGTCGCTGAAGGAGCGCCGCGGGTAGGAGTCGTTCTGGGCCGCGTAGTCGCTGAACCAGGGGTCCCAGTTGGGCCTGGTGGCCATGGCTCTCGGGTCGTGCTGGTAGATCGGGCGGGTGGCCAGCACCTCGTCGATGTCGCCCAGCATCACGGGCTCGAAGGCGAACGGGAAGGCCGAGGTGGCCCGGGCCGCGAAGGCGAGCAGCGGGTTGTTGGCGGCCACGAACTGGTTGACGACCTGATCGCCCGTGACCAGCGGCGCGCCGTAGGTGAAGTGGACCACGTTGCGGTGCCGCTTCTCGTAGACGACTTTGTCGAAGAGGCGGATGGGCAGCGTGAGGCCGGCCAGGTCGGTGGCGGTGACCCACAGGTCAAGCTCGTCAACCAGGGGCGAGGCCCGTCACCCATACGGCTGGCCCGTCTCCATGCCGTCGAAGGCGTCGAGCAGCTTGCGGTACATGCGCTGGCCGCTGAACAGCGACTTGGGCGGCTTGCGCAGGCCGAGGCCAGGCCGATCACCGAACGGGAGTCGTTGAGGCAGCTCGTCGAAGTCGCCCTCGTCGACCCACAGCGCCTTGAGCTGGTCGATCGGCCTGGATCGTTGGCCAGGGCCTTGGCCAGGAACACCCCGTTGATCCCGCCGGCCGACGACCCCGACATCATGTCGACGACGAAGCGGGTGATGATCGGGTCGCCCGTCCGGTCCGGCCTCCCAGCCCGAGTCCATGCCGCCCGACGGAGCTGGCCCAGCTGCCGATAGACCGTTCGGTGCCGACTGAGCTGCCCGTCGGTCGCGCAGGGCCTCGGTGGGGTTCGGCCGCGCATCGGGCGATGCCGGCGCGGTGGCCCGCACGAGGTGCAGCAGCTCTTGCACCACACCGTTCATGTAGATGGCCAGGGAGAGTCCGCCGTAGAGCACGACGGCGAAGCGCATCTCCTGCAGGGGCTCGAACGTGGGAGCCATGTCGTCCGCCGCCCGCTCGCTCGTCGCCGTCAGTCGCCGGTTCCGTCAGCCGGCGGCGCTGGCCCAGGGGGTGAAGGCGTTCTTGACCCCCCGCATCACGCCCTTGAGCTGGGGGAAGTGGCGGTGGAGGACGGTGACCATGTTGTTGTCGTCGATCCAGTCGAGCCCGGCCTTGGTGTACACCGCGGGCGTGTAGTCCTTGGTGAGGAACCGGTCGCTGTTGAGGCGGCGGGAAGCCATGAGCACGAAGATCCGAAAGGCGGTGTCGCTGAAGGCGAAGCCCTTGGGCAGCCTCTCGGCGTACATGCCGACGGTGAGGTCGAGCTTCTCGATGTCGCCGTCGTAGAGCTCGCCCAGCTCCGCCGCCCACTGAGGGTTGTCGGTGAGCGAGTTGAAGTCCGCTGCCGGGTGGAGGTGCATGAGCCGCCGGAACTCGTTGTACCGGGGCACGCCCAGCTCCCGCGACCGGACGATGTCGAGGGCGGCCATGTCCATCATCACGCCGTCGGGGCGTTCGAACTCCTGCAGGAACCGGGGGAAGTTGTGCAGGCACACCACACCCGGATGGATCCGTCCGAAGGAGTAGAAGAGGTCGGTCATGGACACCCGCTCGAGGGTGTCGATGGCGCCCTTCCCCGACAGGCTGCGCAGGGTTGCTTCCTCCAGCAGCGAGTCGTCGGACACCGACCGCAGCGGGTAGTCGTCGGGCAGCAGGGGGTGCATGCGGTAGACGGCCACGAACTCCTCGGTGAGGCAGTAGGGGGCCTCGTAGTGGTTCGTCTCCGAGCCGGGGATGCCGCTGATCACCTCGCTCTTGCTGACCCGCCCGACCACGTTGTGGAAGCGCTCGCCGAGCAGTCCCCACCAGTTGGTGCGCAGGGCCCGGACGGTGGTCGGGTGGCTGATGACGGCCGTCGTCCACTCGACGGTGTGGATCTTGGCCACCAGGGCGGCGTTGATCAGCCGGGCGTGCTCGAACAGGTCGTCGTCGGTGAAGGCCGGGTACCGGGACTTCAGGTGGTCGCAGATGGAGTTGTGCTCGAGGACGAACAGGTTCTGGAGCATGGCCAGGCCCAGCCAGAAGCCGGGGACCAGGGTCGGGTCGACGTCGGGGTCGGTCGGGTACGGGATCAGTCCGGCCTGGGTGACGTGCAGCTTGCCGTCGATGCCGGAACGCACCATGTCGCTGAACTTCTTGTGGGCGCCGTAGATGCTCGACAGGTCCCACCAGTGGGTCTCGGTGTTGGTGTACGTCGGCGGCAGGTCGCTTGGCCCCGGGGGACGGGTGGGGTCGGGGCGGGTGCGCAGGATCTTCATGGGGTCTTCGGGCCAGGGGTCGTCCGGCGCCAAGGGGATCTCGATGGGGTTGTCGGTCGGGCTCTTGCCGTGGCTGAACCAGTCCCGGATCTGGAACTGGAGCCAGCTGGCGGCGAGGCCGTTGCAGGCGGTGGCGGCGATGAGCTGGTCGCGGGTCATCACCGTCCGGCTGATCTCGCGCGGGCTCGGCGTGATGAGGTCGGGGCCGGCCTCCGGGAAGGAGTGGTCGACGGGGACGTTGCGGCCGAACCGGGAGTGGGCCATGCCCATCGGCGGGGTCTCGAGGTCGTTGTAGGTGCCGTCCGGTGTGCGCCGGGTGAGCACGGCGCCGTCGTAGGGCTCGACGGGCGGGGTGTTCACCGCCGGCTGGCTGGTGGTGTCGAACAGGTTCTGCTTGCGCAGGACGTCACGGACGCCGATGAGCACGGGGATACCGAGGAAGGTGGGGAGCTTGTCCCATCCCCGCTTCTGGTCGATCGAGGTGGCGATCCGGTCGAACGTGTTCCAGAAGAAGGTGTCGTGGTAGCCCTTGGCCACCGGCTCGGTCCGCTTGTTCTTGCGCTTCGACCACCACATGGCGAAGGGAGCGCCGGCGGCCAAGGTCTTGCCCGTCCGCTTGAGTAGACGTCTCATGTCGTCCTCGTCCTGTCTCGAATGGTTCGGATGGTTGCGTTGGGTGGCTAGTGGGCGCCGAGCTCGCCGACCTCCGGGACCTCCTGGCGTTCGGCGGCCTGGACCATGAGTGACTGGGTGTACTTCTTGGTCATGACCCACGTGGCCAGGACGAGGGCCAGGTTGGCCCCGATGACGACGCCGTACTCCCAGCGCTGGGCCACGTAGTTGGGCAGATCGTCGGGCGGCACGTCGGCGAAGAGGATCTGCTGGTGGTACACAGCCAGCAGGGTGAGCACGTAGAGGGTGGCGATGACCGCCCAGTTGAGGGTGGGTGCCCACGGACGGGCCGCCTTCTTCTCAGGCGTGTTGTAGAGCTTCTGGAGCATCCGGCGGGGGCCGACGTCGAGGTAGCGGTAGGCGACGATCCACCAGAGGAGGAGGTAGTAGCGGAACCAGCTCACGACCATGGCCGCGAACACCACGTGGAGGGTGTACTCGAGGAAGTTGCGGAAGATGACCCATCGTCCGATGAGCTTGCCGAAGGACTGGGGGTTGCGGTTGAGGTACGTGGCCAGGGGGAGCGACGAGGACAGGAGGGCGATGCGCCCGCCCCAATACCAAAGGGTGCTCTTGTGGGCGATGGCCAGGGGGCCGATGACGAAGAGGTCGGCCGACACCACGATGATGTGAAGGATGAACAGCCGCATCGCGGGGCGGTTGGAGAAGAGCGGGTTGAGGAGCTCTTGCGGCCGGCGGAGGCCCTGGTAGATCTGGCGAGCGCCAACGCTGAAGCCCCACGCGAGGAGCCCGGCGTAGATGACCGTGATGAGGAGCTTCACAGGGAGCCAAGAGTCATAGCTGGGACCTCGCCTCCTCTGCCCGGACTTTGGTCCAAATGTAGCGAAGTCCCGTTCCTTTCGACATGGGCCATCGGACCCAACTTCGTGCCGCGTGGTGTGTGGGTGGGGGCCGGCCCTCGGGCGCGACGAGGTCAAGCGTCTTGGAGACGGGGGAGCGCGGCTGGCTCGTCGGTCGTGGTCGTCGGTCGCCGGGATCGGCGGGTCGCCAGTCGGCCGGGTCGACGGTTCGGCGGTGACCGCCCGGGTCGCCGGTTCGCCGGTTCGCCGGGTGGCCGGGTGGCCGGGTGGCCGGTTCGCCGGTGGCCAGTTCGCCGGTGGCCGGTTCGCCGGTGACCGCCCGGGTCGCCGTCGCCGGGTGACCGGTCCGCCGGCCTGCCGGTGCGCGGGAGCGCCGGACCGCCGGGCCGCCGGACCGCCGGTTCGCGGGACCGAAGGGGTCGGCGTCGCCGACGACCGGTCCGCCTGGTCGTCGTCGCCCTTTCCCCTCTAGCAAGTCGGCAGAAGTTGCGAGCGAGCGGTGCGAAAATTCACCGAAACCCTTGAAATGGTCTTGCGGAGCGAACTGGTGTTCGCTACAATGGATAACGTGGCCGCTGAGACCGTTACCGCCGAGGTGGAGGACGAGATCGCCCAGGTGTGCGGGGTGATCAATGCCGCCGTCGGGCGGCTGGTCAGACTGATCGCCCATGTGTTGGATACCGGGGCGTGGGAAGGTGCCGGCATCCGCTCGGCCCCGCAGTGGGTGGCCTGGAAGTGCGGCGTGTCACCGGGCCGGGCCCGGCGGCTGGTGGCCATGGCCCGGCGCCTGAGCGAGCTGCCCGAGACCAAGGCGGCGATGGAAGCGGGCGAGCTGGGCGAGGACCAGGTGGCGGTGATCTGCCGCCACGCGCCGGCCGGCATCGACGCCCAGGCGGCCGAGCTGGCTCGAACCGCCACCGTGGCCCAGCTCAGTCGGGTGCTGGGCAGCTACGTCTTCCAGGAGCCGAAGTCTGCGGCAACCGAGGTTCCCGAGGAGCGCCGCTGGGTCAGCTTCGGCCACGACGAGGAAGGCTCGTGGACGATGTCGGCCAGGCTCCCGGCCGACGAAGGAGCGCTGGTGGAACGGGCCCTCGCCTCGGCTCGGGATGATCTGTTCCGCACTGGCGACCACGAGCCGGGTTCTCACCCGTCTCCGTCCGGAGTGAGCTGGGCCGACGCCCTGGTGGCGGTGGCCGATCGGTCGCTGGCCCCGACCGCGGAGCGCCGGGCCCACCGCGATCGGCACCTGGTGCTGCTCCACGTCGACACCGATGCCGAGCGAGCTACCGGCGGGCACCTCCACCTCGGCCCCGGCCTGAGCGAGGGCCTGCGCCGCTTCGTCGGCTGCGACGCCCGGATCCGGCCGGTGATCGAGGCCGGGGGCCGGCCGGTCAGCGTTGGGAGGGCGTTCCGCACGGTGCCCGACCGCACCCGGATGGTGGTGGAGGAGCGGGACCGGGGGTGCCGGGTACCGGGCTGCGACCACAGCCGGTGGCTCCACGTCCACCACATCGTGCATTGGGAGGAGGGGGGCACGTCCGACACGGCCAATCTTCTGGCCCTGTGCCAACGACATCATCGGCTACATCACCTGGGCGGTCTGGGGATCAGAGGAGACGCGGACGAGCCCGACGGCGTCGTATTCACCGACGAACGGGGCCGGCGCCTCGAGAGCACGGGCCGTCCCGAGCCCCCGAGCGAAACTGTGGAGGTGGCCGCCCGCCGGCTGGGGTTCGCGCCTGGAGCCTGGTCGCACCCCATCGGGGAGGGGCTCGATCTCGCCGCCGTCTACTTCGACGAGCGGGCGGGGTGAGCGGTGGCACGCCTACCATCCGGTGGTGGCCGACACGCCGACGTTGTACGAGTGGGCGGGGGGCGGCGAGGCCATCGCCCGGCTGATCGACCGCTTCTACGACCGGGTGCAGGACGACGAGTTGATCTCGCCGTTGTTCCCGGGTGGGGTGTCGCGGGAGCATCGGGACCATGTCGCGATGTGGTGGCAGGAGGTGTTCGGGGGGCCACCGGCTTACACCGACGACCTCGGCGGATACTCCCGGATGGTCAGCAAGCATCGCGATCTGGGCATCTCGGTCGAGCAGCGCCGGAGGTTCGTGGAGACGATGTCGGTGGCGGCCGACGATGCGGGGCTGCCCGACGATCCGGAGTTCCGGTCGGCCCTCCTCGCCTACCTCGAGTGGGGGACCCGGTTGGCGCTGCAGAACTCGCAGCCGGGGGCCGACGTGGTGGCCGAGGCGCCCGTCCCCCGCTGGGGCTGGGGCGAGGCCCCGCCCTACCTTGGCTGAGTCCCGGTTCCGCCAGACCAGCTCCAGGGGTAGTCGGGATCGGTGCAGGCCAGGGCGGCCGGGGCCAGCGACAGCGGGCGGAAGGTGTCGACCATCACTGCCACCTCCTCGGTGCGGTCCTGGTCCGCAGAGCGCTCCATGCTCCCCGGCTGGGGGCCGTGCACGAAACCGGCCGGGTGGAGGGAGATCGAGCCCACGCCGATGCCCGAGCCGGCCCGGCTCATGAAGTCGCCGGCCGAGTAGAAGATCACCTCGTCGCTGTCGACGTTGGCGTGGTGGTAGGGCACCTTGATGGCGCCCGGGTGGAAGTCGTAAGGGCGGGGGACGAACGAGCAGACCACGAAGCCATGGCCCTCGAAGGTCTGGTGGACGTGGGGCGGCTGGTGGATGCTGCCCACGATGGGCTCGAAGTCGTGGATCGACAGCGCCCACGGGTACAGGCAGCCGTCCCAGCCCACGACGTCGAAGGGCGTCGAGGCCAGGGTGTGGCGGGTGAGGCCGTGGCGGTGCCGCACCAGCACGTCGACCGGCCCGCCTTCGGCGGCCACCAGCTCGTCCGGGCTCCGGATGTCGCGCTCGCAGTAGGGCGCCTGCTCCAGGAACTGGCCGGTCGGCGAGAGGTAGCGACGGGGGGGACGGACGTGGCCCCGGGCCTCGACCACCAGCAGATCGAGGCGGCCACCCGCCGGCAGCAGCCAGCGGTGGGTGGTCGACGCCGGGATCACGGCGTAGTCGCCGGGGCCCACGGCCATCCGGCCGAAGACCGTGTCGAGAACGGCCGAGCCGGCGTGCACGTACACCAGCTCGTCGCCCACCGCGTTGCGGTAGAGGGGACCGCCGACGTCGGCGGCCACCCACGACAGGGTCACGTCGTCGTTGGCCAGCAGCGGCTGGCGGCCGAGGACGGGGTCGCCACCGGCGGGCAGGGTGGAGGTCCGCAGGTGGTGGGGGAGCAGGGGGTGGTTGGGCACCAGCCCGAGCCCCAGAGCCGGCCGGTCGAGGTCGGCGGCCTTGGCGTCGACGATGGCCGATGGCGACCGGCGGTGGTAGAGCAGCGACGAGTCGCCCGAGAACCCCTCCTCGCCCATCAGCTCCTCGAACAGCAGGCCGCCGTCGGGACCGGCGTCCCGCAGGTGGCGCTTGCGGGGGACGTCCCCCAACGACCGGTAGTTGGGCATCTCTCACACCTCCAGGCGACGAGCGGCGCGCACGGCGCCGCTGACCTCACCCACGCACAGCAGCGGGCGACCGTCCCCGCCCGCCCAGCCGGTGATGGTGACCGTGTCCCCGTCCTCGAGGTAGGTCCGGGTGGTGCCGTCGGGCAGGGCCACCGGGCGCTCCCCGTTGGCCGCCAGCTCCATCAGGCTCCCCTCGGTGCCGGGGTCGGGGCCGGAGACGGTGCCCGAGGCGAACAGGTCGCCGGGGCGGACGGCGCCGCCGTTGACGGTGGCGTGGGCCAGCATCTGGGGGAAGGTCCAGTACTGGTCGGCCAGGTCGCAGCGGGTGACGGTGACGGCGGGGACGTTGTTGATCCGCATCCACTGGCTCTGGATCGCCACCTCCAGGCGGATGGCGAAGGCCGACAACGGGGGGGCGGCCAGGTAGGGCGGGGGCGACGGGTCCTGGGGGGGCCCGTCCACCCGGTAGGGCTCGAGGGCGGCGAGGGTGACCAGCCAGGGCGACACCGACGTGGCGAAGGACTTGCCCTGGTAGGGGCCGAGGGGGTGCGACTCCAGGGCCTGGATGTCGCGGGCGCTCCAGTCGTTGACCACGACCAGCCCGGCCACGTGGTCGCCGAAGGCCGAGACCGGCACCGGCCGGCCGGGCTCGTTGCCCTCACCGATGACGAAGCCCACCTCCGCCTCGAAGTCGAACGCCCTGGTGACGCCGACGACCGGCAGCTCGGGGTCGTTGCCTGCGACTTGGCCGTAGGGCCGGTTGATCGGTGTGCCCGAGGGCACGATCGACCCCGCCCGGCCGTGGTAGGCCCGGGGCAGGCGCCGCCAGTTGGCCGGCAGGGGGTCGGCGCCGGGCCGGAACAGCCGGCCCATGTTGGTGGCGTGGTGCAGGGAGCCGTAGAAGTCCACGAAGTCGCCCACCGCCACCGGGCACGAGCAGGTCGACCGCCCGCCGGGAGACGAGGGCCGACGCGACCCGCTCGTCCTCGGCCCTGATCAGCTCGGCCAGGCGGCGGCGAACCCGCTCCACCACCACCCGGCCGCAGCCGAGGAACCGGTTGAGGGTGGGGTCCTCGAAGATCCGGTCGGGGAGCTCCATCCCCGGGAACGACCGGGCCCGGTCGAGCACGGCCAGGTCGACCACCCGGGTACCGAAGGCGCTCACGACGGTGGTGGTGCCGCCCGCCCGCCGGGCCACCCCGAAGGGCAGGTTCTCGACACCGAACCCGGTGGCGCCAGGGGCTTTCGCCGGCTTCTTCACGGTCGCCTTCCCGGGAGCCTTCCCGGGAGCATTGGGTGGCCGGCCATGCCCTCTACCATCCCACCGCCGGCGGTGGGTGGGCAGCGACGTCACAGATGGCCCCGGCGGGCCTGCTCCCGTTCGATGGCCTCGAACAGGGCCTTGAAGTTGCCGGCACCGAAGCCGCGGGCCCCGCCCCGCTGGATGATCTCCAGGAACACCGTCGGGCGGTCGGTGATCGTCTCGGTGAAGATCTGCAGCAGCCAGCCGTCGGGCTCCTCGTCGACCATGATGCCGAGGCGTTGGAGGTCGTCCCACGGCAGGTCGAGGTGGCCCAGGCGGGTCCGCACGTCCTCGTAGTAGGCGGGCGGGGCGGTGAGGAAGCGCACCCCCCGACTACGGAGGGCGGCCACCGCCCGGACGATGTCGTCGGTGTGGAGGGCGATGTGCTGCACGCCCGGGCCCCGGTAGGTCTCCAGGTATTCCTGGATCTGGCTCTTGCGCCGGCCGTGGGCGGGCTCGTTGAGGGGCAGGACGATGCGGCTGCCGTCCCACACCACGGTGGACATGAGGGCCGAGTACTCCGTCGAGATCTGGGAGTCGTCGAAGTGGCGGAGGCGCTCGAAGCCGAGCACCGAGCGGTAGAAGTCGACCCAGCGCTCGAGCGAGCCCCGCTCGACGTTGCCCACCACGTGGTCGACGTGGTCGAGGCCGACGCGTGAGCCCGGCCGGCTCGGGGGGCAGGCCGTCGGTGGTGTAGCCGGGCAGGTAGGCGCCGCGGTACGACGAGCGGTCGACGAACGTGTGGCGGGTGTCTCCGTAGATGGCGATGCTGGCCGAGCGCAGCAGTCCTCCGTGGTCGCCGGTGTCGGTGTGGGGCTCGTCGATCCCCCGTGCCCCCCGGGCCACCGCCGACCGGTAGGCGGTGTCAACGTCGGCCACCCCGAGGGCCAAATTGTGGACCCCGTCGCCGTGCTCCCGCACGTGGGCCGCGATGGGCGAGTCGGGGGTGAGGGCGGCGGTGACCACGAAGCGGATGCCGCCCTGCTCGAGGACGTACGACGCCTGGTCGGGCCAGCCTGTCTCGGGACCGGCGTAGGCGGTGACGCGGAAGCCGAAGGCGGACGAGAGGAAGCCGGCGAAGGCCCGGGCGTTGCCCACCCACAGCTCGATGGCGTCCCAGCCGAGCAGGACGGAGCGGGGGGTGCCAACCGATGTTGCGGTGGCGGTCGGGGTCGGCGTTTCGGTGACAGTCATGCGAACTCCCGGGTGAGGCGGTGGTGGGTGTCGTCGTCGAAGTGCCGAGAGAAGGCGGACAGGGTGTCGACCAGGTGGGTCATCGAGCGGGCCGCGAACAGCACCGGTTGGTAGCGGGTGATGTCGTAGGGCACGGACGCCATAGCGGACACGTCGAGGGGGCGGATATCGGCGCTGCGGAACGACGCTGTCTCGCCGACGGAGGAGAGGATGCCGGCGCCGTAGGCCTTGGGCACGCCGGCCTCCTCGACGAGGCCGAACTCCATGGTGAACCAGAAGATCCGGGAGAGGAACCGGAGTCCCTCGTCGGAGTAGGTGCGCTCCACGGCCTCGCCCACCAGCCGGTAGATGGCGGCGAACTCGGGGCACGCCAGCTGGTTGGCGTGGCCTATGACCTCGTGGACGATGTCCGGCTCGGGCGTGTACAGCGGCTGCGAGGGGTGGCGCAGGTACTGGGTGGAGTGGAAGACGCCGTCGGCGAAGGAGCCGTAGAAGTCCCGCAGGGGGGCAAGGCCGGCGACGGGGTGGTAGCGGAAGCCGGTCATCCGGCTCCGGCAGGCGGGAGGTGACCTCGCCCAGTTGGGGGACGTGGTCGGTGGGAAGGTCCAGCTCCTCGCTGGCTTCCAGGAAGGCCCGGCAGGCGTGGCGGTAGTGAAGGGGCTCGAGCTCGCGGGCGATGACCCGCCACACCTCGTGCTCGACCTCGGTGTAGTCGGCCACGGGCACCGGGTCGCCCGCCCGCCAGTCGATGGACAGGGCGGCGAGGTCGTTCCTCCGCCGGCGGTACTGGGGGTCGTGGAACCCAGGATGGCCGGAGCCGAGAACCACCTCGACCTCGCCGTTGCTGTCCCTCACAACCGGTGCGTACAACTGCGACGTCGTGGCCACGGCCGTACCTCCGCGTCTGCTCTTTCTGGTGATCACCAGTGTCGGACCCGCCGCCGCGGAATGTATAGCCATTCGTAGGAAACCGAGACATACTGGAATCATGGCCGCACCACTCGAGCAAAGCGTCCAGCTGGACCCGATCGACCGGCGGGTGGTGGAGGAGCTGCGGGCCGACGGCCGGCTGTCGGTGAACGAGCTGGCGACGCCGGGTCAACGTGTCCCGGGCCACCGCCTACCAGCGCCTGGCCCGGCTCCGGGACACGGGGGTGATCCGGCGCTTCACGGCCGACGTCGACCCCCGCAAGATGGGCCTTCCCATCGCCGCCCTGGTGCTCGTCACCGTGGCCCAGCACGCGTGGCGGGGGGTGGGGGAGCGGCTGCGCCGGCTGCCGGGTGTCGAGTGGCTGGCCCTCAGCACGGGGTCGTTCGACTACGTCCTGCTGGTGCGGGCGCCCGACGTCGACCACCTGCGGGACGTGATCCTCGAGGGCCTCCAGTCGATGCCCGAGGTGCTGTCGGCCCAGACCCTCCTCCTCCTCGACGAGCCCGACGTGGTGCGCCCGTGACCGCGGAGATCCTGTACCGACCGACGGAGGCGGCGGTGGCCGCCACCAACCTGGCCCGCTACATGCGGACCGTGGGTCTTGGCTCCTACCACGACCTGTGGCGGTGGTCGGTCGACGACCTGGAGGCGTTCTGGGCCTCGATGTGGGACCTCTTCGACGTGCCCGGCACCCGGGGCGGTGTGGTGCTCGCGGAGCGGACCATGCCCGGCGCCCGCTGGTTCCCCGGCGCCTCGCTGAACTACGCCGAGCAAGCGCTGCGGTGGGACGACGACCGGCCCGCCATCGAGTTCCGGGCCGAGCCCGGGTCCCGTCCGCCGGAGACGATCACCTACCGCGACCTGCGGCGGCGGGTGGCGGAGGTGGCCGCCGGCCTGCGCCGCCTGGGCGTCGGGCGGGGCGACCGGGTGGCGGCGTACGCGCCCAACATTCCCGAGACGCTGATCGCCTTCCTGGCCACGGCCAGCCTGGGCGCCATCTGGTCGTCGTGCTCGCCCGACTTCGGTGTCACCGCCGTGCTCGACCGGTTCCGCCAGATCGAGCCCAAGGTGCTGGTGGCGGCCGACGGCTACGTCTACCGGGGCACGGTCCACGACCGCCGGGCCGAGGTGGCCGAGCTCGAACGCCACCTGCCGAGCGTCGAGGCCGTCGTCACCGTCGCCAACCTGGGCCGGGAGATGTCCGGCCTCCCGTTCGACGAGCTGGCTGCACCGAATTTGGACGGATTTGTACCTCAGAGGTACGAATCCGTCCAAAATCGAAGGCCGGGCGCCGATCTCATCTTCGAACGGGTGCCCTTCGACCACCCGCTGTGGGTCCTCTACTCGTCCGGCACCACCGGACTGCCCAAGGCCCTCGTCCACGGCCACGGCGGGATCGTGCTCGAGCACCTCAAGGCCCTCTCCCTGCACCACGACCTGGGCCGCGACGACCGGTTCTTCTGGTACACGTCCACCGGCTGGATGATGTGGAACCTGCTCGTCGGCGGGTTGCTGGTGGGGGCGACCGTGGTCCTCTACGACGGCAGCCCCGCGGCACCCGACCTGGGCACCCTGTGGCGGATGGCCGAGGACACCGGCACCACCTACTTCGGCGCCAGCGCGGCCTACATCCAGTCGTGCATGAAAGCGGGGATCGTGCCCGCCGAGGAGGCCGACCTCTCCCGGCTGCGGGCGGTGGGGTCGACCGGGGCGCCGCTGAGCCCGGAGGGCTTCCGGTGGGTCTACGAGGCGGTGCACCCCGACCTCGCCCTCGGGTCGGTGAGCGGCGGTACCGACGTGTGCACCGCCTTCGTCGGCTCCTGCCCGGTGCTGCCGGTGCGGGCGGGTGAGATCCAGTGCCGCTACCTGGGCGCGGCCGTCGCCGCCTTCGACGAGGACGGCAAGCCGGTGGTCGACGAGGTCGGCGAGCTGGTGGTCACCGAGCCCATGCCGTCGATGCCGGTGCGCCTGTGGGGCGACGAGGGCCACGCCCGCTACCGGGCCGCCTACTTCGACACCTACCCGGGCGTGTGGCGCCACGGCGACTGGATCCGGATCACCGAGCAGGGGGGCTGTGTGATCTACGGGCGGTCGGACTCCACCCTCAACCGGGGCGGGGTGCGGATCGGCACCAGCGAGCTCTACCGGGTGGTGGAGGACGTCGACCAGGTCGTCGACAGCCTGGTCGTCGACACCGGCCGGTTGGGAGACGAGGGCCGGTGCTGGCTGTTCGTGGTGCTGGCCGACGGGGCCGTCCTCGACGACGACCTGCGGGCCACCATCGCCCGGCGCCTGCGGGCCGAGCTGTCGCCCCGCCACGTCCCCGACGAGATCGTGGCCGTGGCCGAGGTGCCCCGCACCCTCAACGGCAAGAAGCTGGAGGTGCCGGTCAAGCGCATCCTCCAGGGGGAGCGGTGGGAGGCCGTCGTCAGCCCCGACGCCATGGCCAACCCGGCCGCCCTCGACGTCTTCGTCGACCTCGTTGCTGGTGACGGGGCCGCTCGCAAAGGGCAATGATGCCTCCGATGCGGATCGGCGTCTCGCTGCGCAGTGGCTACGGGCCGTTCGAGCCCCGGGAGCCCGTCCGCTGGATGGTCGAGCGGACCCGGGCCGCCCGGGCCGCCGGTCTCGACTCGCTGTTCGTGGGCGACCACCACGTCGCCGGCCCGACCTACGTCCAGAACGTCCCCATCCTCGGTCGGCTCCTGGCCGAGTGGGGCGATCGCCCCGCGGGCGCGCTGTTCCTCCTGCCCCTGTGGCACCCGGTCCTCGCGGCCGAGCAGGTCGGCACCCTCGCTGCCATCGCCGGGGGACCGTTCGTGCTCCAGGTCGGCCTGGGCGACGGCGAGGCCCAGTTCGCGGGGATGGGCACCGCCCTGGGCCGGCGGGCCAGGACGATGGAGGCGAGCCTCGACGTGATCCGCCGCCTGCTGGCGGGCGAGACCGTCACCACCGACGATCCGGTCGCGATCCGGGACGCCCGCATCGGCCACCTCCCGCCCCAGCCGGTCGAGGTGTGGATCGGGGCGGGCGCGGCCAAGGGCATCGACCGGGCGGCCCGGATCGGCGACGGCTGGATCGCGGGACCGTGGGCGACGGCCGACCAGGCCCGGGAGCAGGCCGACCTCTACCTCGAACGGCGGGTCGCCCACGGCCGGCCACCGGGGGTGGTGGCCATCCGCCGCGACGTCCACGTGGGCGTCGACGGGGCCGACGCCCACCGGGTGGCCGACCCTATCCTGGCCGCCGGCTACCGGGGCCTGCCGCCCGACGCCCCCATCGTCGGGGGGCCGGAGGAGGTGGCCGAGGCCATCCTCGCCCTGGCCGCCCTCGGCTACACCGACGTCCTCGTCCGCCATCTGGCCGACGACCACGACGAGGTCCTGGCCTCGTTCGAGCGGCTGGAGACGGTGCGCGACCTGGTCCGGGGCGCCTGATGCCACCATCCTCCGACTGGTCGGACCAGGAGCCGGAGCCGTCGTTCGAGGAGGCCCTGGAGCCCGTCCTCGCCCTCATGAGCCCGCCCGGCGAGCGGGGCCGGCTGGTGGAGGCCTTCGCTCGGGTCATGCTGCGGCGGGTGCCGACCCGAGAGCTGGAGGACGCCGACCCGGTGCCCACCGCAGTGGCCCTGGTCGACGCCTTCGACTTCGTCGATGGACGCCCGCCGGGTGGGATCCGGGTGCGTCTGGTCGACCCCCGGGTCACCGTCGACGGCTGGCACTCCACCGGCACCGTCGTCCAGATCAGCTGCGAGGACCGCCAGTTCATCGTGACCACGGTGAAGGAGGAGCTTCACCGCCTCGGGTACAAGGTCACCCGCATCCTCCACCCCGTCTTCGGGAGCGAGCGGGCGGCTGACGGGCGGCTGACCGCCATCCTGCCCGCCCGCGACGCCGAGCACCGCGAGTCGTTCCTCCAGGCGGAGCTGGGCGGCCGCGTCGCCCCCGAGGCCCGGCGGGTCCTGCTCGCGTCCATCCGGGCCGTCCTGGCCGACGTGTTCTCCGCCACCGGCGACTTCCTGGCCATGCGGGAGCAGGTGACGCGGGCCGCGGCCGGGCTGCGGCGCCATGCCGCCCTCCGGTTCCCGGCCGACGAGGTGGGTGAGGGGGCCGACCTCCTCGAGTGGCTGCTCGACGACAACTTCGTGCTCGAAGGCTCGTGCCGGCTGGTCGACGGGGAGGTCGCCGACGCCCTCGGCATCCTCTCCGACCCGGCCGCTCCCCTCCGCCTCGACGCCACCCCCCCGGGCGACGGTGGCGATCCCTTGCGCATCGTCCGGACGGCCGAGGTGAGCACCGTGCACCGCCGGGTGCCGATGCACCGCATCGACGTGGTCGACGTCGGACCCGACGGGGGCGTGGCCGGCGCCTTCCGGGTGGTCGGCGTGTTCAGCCGCAAGGCGGCGGCTGAGCCGGCCGTGGTGACGCCGATGCTGCGGTTCAAGCTCCGGCGCATCCTCGAGCTGGAGGATGTGGTCGAGGGCGGCCACGACGAGTCGATGCTCATGTCGCTGTTCCAGGTCCTCCCCAAGGAGGAGCTGTTCGAGGCCGACGTGGCCAGCCTGCGCCAGATCGTCGTCGGGCTGGCCGCGGCCGAGCAGCGCAACGACGTGCAGGTCCTCCTCCACGTCGAGCCCGAGGACCACACCGTTTCCGCCCTGCTGTCCGTCCCCCAGGAGCTGTACTCGACGGCCCTCCGCCAGCGCGTCGAGCGCTTCCTGGTGGCTCAGCTCGACGGGGTGCGGGTGGACGCCAACGTGTCCCTGGGCGAGGGCTCGGACGTGATCGCCCGCCTGGTCGTCCAGGTCGACGGCCCCCTCCCGGAACCGCCGCTGCACTCGCTCGAGCGGGAGGTCCGCCTGCTGTGCCGGACCTGGGACGAGGAGCTGGCCGAGGCCCTGGTCGAGCGGGTGGGGGAGGGCCGCGGCACCCGCCTGGCCCATGCCTGGGCGGACTGGTTCCCGGCGGCCTACCGGGGGGCGGTGGTCGCCCCGGCCGCGGTCGACGACGTCCTCCAGCTCGACGCCCTGGCCCCCGATCGGACGATCGCCGTCGTGCTCACCCCCAGCCGGGTGCCGGGCGGCCCCGCCCGGCTCAAGGTCTTCAGCCGGGGCCGGGCCGTCGAGCTGTCCCGGTTCCTCCCCATCATCGAGAGCCTCGGGCTGTGGGCGGTGGAGGAGGAGCCCTACACCCTGGGCGCGGCCGACGGCGATGACGACCACCGGGCCCACCTCCACGACTTCGCCGTCACCGATCCCACCGGCAACGATCCCACCGCCACCGATCCCAACGGGCGCCCCCTCGACGTTGACCTGGTCGGGCCCCGCCTGGCCGAGGCGGCTCTGGCCCTGTGGGACGGCCGGGCCGAGGTCGACTCCCTCAACCGGCTGGTGCTGCGGGCCGGCCTCACATGGGACGACGTGGCCGTGCTGCGGGCCTACCGCCGGTACCGGAGCCAGGTGGGGACGACGTTCACCACCGCCTACGTCGACGACGTGCTGGTCGAGAACGCCGTCATCGCCCGTAACCTGGTGGAGCTGTTCGCGGCCCGTTTCGACCCGGTGCGGGCGGCCGGCACCTCGATCGCGGAGGAGCTGCGCAACCGCATCGTCGACGGGTGCGACGCCGTCCCCCGCCTCGACCACGACCGCATCCTGCGGGGGTTCCTGGCCCTGATCGACGCCACCCTGCGCACCAACCGCTACGTGCGCCAGGGCTCGGGGTGCGGGCACCGGCGCCCACCTGGCCCTGAAGCTCGACAGCGGGGCAGTGCCCGACGTCCCGTCGCCCGTTCCCTACCGGGAGATCTTCGTGTACGGACCGGCGGTGGAGGGCGTCCACCTCCGCTGGGGACCAGTGGCTCGGGGCGGCATCCGCTGGAGCGAGCGCCCCGACGACTACCGCAGCGAGGTCCTGGGCCTGATGCGGGCCCAGGTCCTGAAGAACGCGGTGATCGTGCCCACCGGCGCCAAAGGCGGGTTCGTCGTGCGGCGGGGCTACGGGGGGGAGGACATCCCCTCCGTCGCGGCCGCGGTCCGGAGGGCGTACGAGATCTTCGTCACCAGCCTGCTGGAGGTCACCGACAACGTCGTGGGCCAGGAGGTGGTCGGCGTTCCCCGCCGGCGCGACGGCGACGACCCCTACCTGGTGGTGGCGGCCGACAAGGGCACGGCCGGCTTCTCCGACCTGGCCAACCGGTTGAGCCACGAGCACGGCTTCTGGCTGGGCGACGCCTTCGCCTCAGGGGGGTCGCGGGGCTACGACCACAAGAAGCTCGGGATCACCGCCCGCGGCGCGTGGGTGGCCGTCCGCCACCACTTCGCCGAGCTGGGGATCGACCTCGACGCCGACGACGAGGACGCCGAGGCGGTCACCGTCGCCGGGATCGGCGACATGTCGGGCGACGTGTTCGGCAACGGCATGCTCCGCTCCGACCGCATCCGGCTGGTGGCCGCCTTCGACCACCGCGACATCTTCCTCGACCCGAACCCCGACCCGACCGCCTCCTACGCCGAGCGGGCCCGGCTCTTCGCCCTGCCCCATTCGTCGTGGCAGGACTACGACCGAGCCCGTATCAGTGCCGGCGGGGGCGTGTGGTCGCGCCTCGACAAGCGCATCCGGATCAGCCCCGAGGTGCGGGCCTCGCTCCGGCTCGACCCGACCGTCGACCAGCTGTCCCCGCCCGAGCTCATCCGGGCCATCCTCCAGGCCCCCGTCGGCCTGCTCTTCGCAGGCGGCATCGGGACGTTCGTGCGGGCGAGCGACGAGCCCGACCGCGACATCGACGACCGGGCCAACGCCGAAGTCCGGGTCACGGGCTCGCAGGTCAGGGCCCGAGTGGTCGGGGAGGGGGCCAACCTCGCCTTCACCCAGCGGGCCCGCATCGAGTACGCCCGGCGGGGCGGCCACATCAACACCGACGCCATCGACAACTCGGCCGGCGTCGACATCTCCGACCGGGAGGTGAACCTCAAGATCCTCCTCCGCCCGGCGATGGAGGCGGGCGAGCTCACCCTCGCCGAGCGGGACGACCTGCTGACCGACGTCTGCGACGACGTGGTGGCCGCGGTGCTGAACGACAGCGCCCGCCAGAGCCTGGCCCTCAGCCGGTCGCAGTCGGCCAGCGCGGGCCGGATCGGTGCCATCGAGAGGTTGATGGTCGAGCTGGGCCGGACCGGCATGCTCGACCGGGCGGTGGAGGCCCTGCCGACGACGGCCGAGATGGCGGCCCGGGCCCGGGCTCGGGCCGGGCTGACCCGGCCCGAGCTGGCGGTGCTCATGGCCGGGGCCAAACGGGGGCTGACCGCCCACCTGCTGAAATCGGCAGTCCCCGACCAGCCCGCGCTGCGAGCGGCCCTGGTCGCCTACTTCCCCGCTCTCCTGGCCGAGAGATTGGATGGGCGCTCGCCCGGACGCTTCGACCGCCTGCTCGACGGCCATCGCCTGCGGCGGGAGCTGATCGCGTCGGCGGTGGCCAACGAGGTGGTCGACCGGATGGGTGTCACCTTCGCCTCCCGGCTGGCCGCCGACACCGGATGCGACCAGGCCGCGGTGGCGGCCGCCTGGTGGATTGCCCGCGATGTCGTCGGGGCCGTGGCGTGGTGGCGGGAGCTCGACGGCGACGAGGGGCGGCCTCCCCGCCTGGTGCCGGCCCAGGTCACGACGGCGCGCGCTGTGCTCGAGGCCCTCACCCGCGACTACCTGCGCCGGGGGGACGGTACCGACATCACCGCCGGGGTCGCCCGTGACCGGCCGGCGGCGAGGGCGTTGGAGTCGGCCCTGGCCGGAACCGTCACCGACATCCGCCGCCGCCGCCGGGCCCGGGTGGCCGAGGCCCTGGTCGACGACGGGCTCGAGCCCGACGTGGCCGTGCGGTGGGCGTCCCGCGGCGACCTGGAGATCGTGGCCGACGTGGCCGAGGTGGCACGAACGACGGGCCGGCAGGTGGCGGGGGTGGCCCGGGCGCTGGTTGAGGTCGAGGAGGCGCTGGGCATCGACCAGCTCGTCGATCGCCTGCGCAACGCGGTGGTCGACCACGACGACGCCTGGTCGCGCGCCGCCGTCCGGGGCCTGCTCGACGACCTCGACGACCTGCGCCGGTCGGCCGCCCGGCGAGCCCTGGAGTCGTCCCCCGACGTGGGCGAGCCCGAGGCGGTGGCCGGTTTCCTCGGCGCCCGATCGGGCCCGGCGGCGGAGATCGCCGGTCTGCTCCGCCGCATCGACGCCGAGCCCACGGTGCGCCTCGACGCCTTGGCCGTCGCCACCCGCGCCGTCCGCCACGCCATCGACCACTGATCGGGCTCACGCCGGCCGGCGCTAGCCTCCGGCCGGCCCTGGTGAGCATGGTGAGCGCCGGGTGGTCCTCACACCGCCGCAGTTCGCCCTCGACCGGTCACGTTGCACCTCCGCAGGTATTGTGGAGAGCGCGTTCAAGTTGAACCCCAAGAGCGGATGGGAAGGGCCAGGGACAGACATGGCGGCGGCGCCCATTGAGTGTGCGATGAGAGAACGGGAACGGTTCGCGCCGGCGGGCGCTCTGGGTTCCAACTGGATGGGGGCGGTGGCTTTTCGCTGGTGTTCCGCCCGGGTCGGCGCGGTGATCGCCGGAGGCAATGCCTTGGACGAACCCACCGCGGCGGCTCCGTGAACCATGGCGACTGAACCTGTCGGCCGCCAGCGCTCCCTCGGCCTCCACTCCACTGGCCGTTGCGACCGGGAACGACCCTCAGCGTGGCGTCGGATCGCGGCAACCGGAGCTGACTATGCGATGGTCGTCCCATGGCTGGCGGTGCTCGGCGCCGTCGGTGCCTTTCTGCGGTGGGCTGAAGTGTTGCCTGGCGTTTCACACACCTGGATCGGACGGCTGGTAGGGCAGGTGGTGATCATGCTGGTGCTCACGGTTCCCGTGACGCTGTGGCTGGCCTGGTGGGAGGCCACCCGGCACGCCACGCCGGGCAAACGAGTCTTCGGTCTTCAGGTCGTGGGCGACGACGATGTCGGTGGACGCGGCGTTTCTCTTCGCCAGGCGGTGCTTCGATCGGCGGTCAAGGTGACGCTTCCTTGGGAACTGGGCCACGCCGCCCTGTGGCAGACCTGGGATCGGCGGGTGACGGGTCTGGCGGCGGCGCTGTTCGTCCTGGCGTACGTCGTGGTGGGAATGCAGTTCGTGCTTCTGTTTCGCGGTGGGCGACCAATTCACGACCGGCTGGCCCGCACCGTCGTCCGGTCCGCATGAGCGGCTCCCGACCTCCCGTTTTCGGGCGACCACGGGGCCCTATGAGGCCGCTTTCCGCCGAGGAAGCCAGGCCTCTCCGAAGGGACGGAACGAGATGTTCTCCTCCCAGGAACGGGCGTTCGAGAATGGTGCGGTGGTAGCGCAAGACGCTCAGGCGGACGACAGCTCACCGTCACCCAGCCTCACGACGCCCTCGCACGTGCTGGACCTGGTGAGAGCCGGCACGGTAGCCGCGGTGGCCTTCGGCGTGGTGCGGGTGGTGGCGGACCTCATCGACCTGTTCGGTATCGACTACCGCCTGGGCATGGCCGGTGCGATGCAGTCCGGGTCCTATGCGTTGTTCGCCGGGCTCACGCTGGTGGCGAGTCTCCTGCTGCCGTTCGGCTTGTTCGGCATCTACGCCCACCGGGGCGAGCGGACGGGGCGGTTGGGACTGGCCGGATTCGGCTTGGCCTTCCTGGGCTCGGTGATGGTGGCCGGGAACGACTGGGCGAACGCGTTCATGGCACCCGTGGTGGCCAAGGAGGCCCCCGGGATCTCCCTCCTGGAGACGACCGGGGCGCCGACCGGGCTGCTCCAGGCCGGCATCAGCCTGAGCTTCGCGCCGCTCACCTTGGGCCTTCTCCTGATGGCGGTTGCCGCGATCCGACACGGCACGTTCCCCCGCTGGCAGCCAGCCCTGCTGATCGCGGCCGTGGTATCGAACGTGGTCCTGGCGCCAGAGGCGCAGAGCCTCCAGGAGATCGTGCCCCGCGTCCTCGTGGGCGCGGCCATTGCTGTGCTCGGGTGGCACGCCTTGCGCACGGCCTGGCGGCCTGCAGCGGACCCTCGGCAACCGCCCAGCCGAACGACAACCGACTCTGGTGCAGTGCGTCCAGCCGATCGACCGAGCATCGAACGCGAGGAGGAGCGGTCGTGAACCGTTCCAGGACAAACGAATCCAGTGCGTGCCCGAAGCGCAGTGCGGCGATCATGCCACCGTCCCCGAATCGCCGTTGGTTCGACAGCCCGTCGAGCAAGCCGCGTCAGTGGATGAATTGTCGGCCATTTCGACGCCTCTACTCGGATGACCCCGGGGGGTGGGGGGCTAGCCTCTGCCTCAGGGGGTGGGCGGTATGCG
This sequence comes from uncultured Acidimicrobiia bacterium, assembly GCA_963765955.1. Lineage (GTDB taxonomy): Bacteria > Actinomycetota > Acidimicrobiia > Acidimicrobiales > AC-14 > JAXDMK01. Next base: position 748,346 of record CAVXYA010000002.1, on the reverse strand, counting down.
CAGACCGGTGAGTCTCGGGTTCGTCATCTGGATCGTCATCGGCCTGCTGGTCGCCGCCAACCGGGGGTTCCTGGGGAACCTCGACAGCCTGTCGGGGGCGCTGTCGGCGGTGCTGGCGGTCCTCGCGTGGCCCCTCGTCGTGTTCAACGTCCACGTGGCCATCTGATCATCGGCGACTGAGTTCGTTGTTGCATTGTATCAAGACATCGGTATGATGACCGTATGGCGACGAGCCCGATGCTGCTGCCGGCCCTGGTGGGGGTCTTGGTGGTGGTGCCGCTGGCACTGATCCGGGCCTACCGGGAGGCCGACGACGAGCTCGTCGATGCCTGGGCCCGGGTGCACGACCTGGTCCTGACGGCGGAGAACCGGCCCATGGTCAGGTGGTACCTGCGGACGGCCGGGATGCTGCGGACCTGGGGCGCGGTGGCCGGCGTCGTGCTCCCGTCCGCCTTCGCCCTGGCGTGGAGCGGCCACTTCGAGGTCCTCGGTGTGGACGCCGAAGGCGGGGTGAACCCGGGCGACGTGGGCTGGATCTTCCTCGGCTACCTCGTCGGCGCCCTCTACGCCGAGGTGGCCCTGGCCCGCCCGGTCGACCCCACCCGGCGGACGGCCAGCCTCGTGCCCCGCGACCTCGACGACTACCTGCCCCGCCGCCTCCTCCTGACCCAGAGGTGGCTGGGCGCGGCCGTGGCCGCCGGCTGCCTCGCCTCCCTCGCCCTGCCCTACGACGAGCGGTGGATCGGGCCGGGGGCGGTCTCGGTCGTGGGCTTCCTCGCCTGGGTCGCCGCCTTCACCCTGGGCCTGGAGCGGGTGCAGCGGTGGCTGATCAGGCGCCCCCAGCCCTTCACCGAACCGTCGCTGGTTGCGGCCGACGACGCCATCCGGGCCCAGTCGGTGCACGCCGTGGCCGGGGCCGGGCTGGCCGTGCTGCTCCTCATGCTCGCCGGCACATCCGCCCTCCTGGCCGCGTCCGACGTTGCCGTGCTGCGCTGGACGATGTGGCTGCCGGCGGTGGCGGCTGCCGTCCTCGCCCTCGCCGCCTGCCAGCACCTGACCAACGGTGCCTGGCGAGTGCGCCGGGCCCCGGCGACGGCTGCGGGGTGATCCTCGAGGTGGATGCCCAGTCGGCGGTGCCTCCGTACGAACAGCTCCGCCAGCAGGTGACGGCGCTGGTGGTGGGGGGCGCGCTGGCGGTCGGGGCCCGGCTGCCGTCGATCCGCCAGCTGGCCAACGACCTCGGCCTGGCCGGTGGCACCGTTGCCCGCGCCTACCGGGAGCTGGAGGCCGAGGGGGTGGTGACCACCCACGGCCGCCACGGCACCGTCGTCGCCGGTCCGCCCCGAGGTCCCTCACCCTCGCCCGGCCTGCTCGTTGCCGCCCGCCGGTTCGCGGCCGAGGCCCGGGAGGCGGGGGCCACCCTCGACGACGCCGTCGCGGCACTCCAGGTCGCCTACGCCCTGGGCCGGACCTAGTGGAGCCCATGCCTGTCCTGCCGGTCGTCTTCGTGCCCAAGTCCCATCCGGAGCGTCCCCTGGTCGCGGCGATGGCGGCTGTGGTCCTCGTGTGCGTCGGCCTGTGGTGGTCGGGCGCCGTCGGTCCTCGGCTCACGGCGGTGGTCGGCTCGGTCGAGGCCGACGCGGCTACCGGGCGGGGCACGCTGCACATCGAGCTGCGCAACGAGGGGCGGCTGCCGCTGGAGCTGCGGGGCGTGACCGTCGATGACCGGCGCGGCCCGCCGGTCGACCTCGGGCCGGTGCTGGTCGACGGGCACCCGGCGGACGACGTCTGGGTCGGCGTCGGCGACCTTGTCCGGCTCGACGTCGCCTACACCGTCGACTGCCACCGCCCGACGGGGTACGGGGCCGACCCGGAGCTGGGCGTCAGTGTGCGGGCTCCGCTGGGCGTCACCCAGACCCGCCCCATCCGACGCGACGCCAGTGTCGGCCGATCCGTCGACCCCGGACCGCTGCTCTGCCCGGGCCGGTAGCCCCGATCAGGGGTCGAGGGACGAGACCGGGAGGGAGCGGGTGGTGACGGCCTGGGCGACGTCGGTGAGGCGGAGGTTGTGGTTGCGGGCGTGCCGGCGCAGGCGGGCGAAGGCGTGCTCCATGTCGAGGTCGGCCCGCTCGGACACGACGCCCTTGGCCTGCTCGATGACGATCCGGGTGTTGAGGGCCTGGGTGAGCTGCTCGTTCAGCCTCTGGGCGTCATTGAAGGCCCGGTGCTGGAGGATGGCGATGGTGGCCACGTCGGCCAGCGCCTGGGCCGCGACCACGTCGGACTCCCGCATCTGCCCCCCGTCGACCCGGTACATGTTGAGGGCCCCGATCGTCTTGTCCCGCAGCCGCATGGGCAGGGCGTGCACCGACCGGAAGCCGGCCTCGACCGCCTTGGGCCCGAAGCTGGGCCACCGGGAGTCGGTCTCGTCGAGCGTCAGGTTCACGATGGGTGCGCCGGTGCGGTAGCAGTCGACGCAGGGCCCTTCGTCGGCCTGCACCTCGAACAGCTCCAGCACGCGCATGGCCTCGCTGGACGACGCCAGCACCCGCAGCTCCCCGTCGGCGGAGACCAGCATCAGCCCGGCGGCGGCGACGTCGAGCACGTCGACGCACCGGTCGGCGACGAGGGTCAGGAGCTCGACCACGTCGAAGTCGGTGACCAGGACTGTCGGCCAGCTCCACCAGCGTTCGAGCAAGCAGCGCTTCTCTCGGGATGTTGAGTCCCTCCATTTCTCCACGCCCTCTGTTGGACGCTCGGCCTGTTCCATCGTAGAACGGGTAAGATGAGGAGGTCACGGCCGCCCTCAGGCAGACGTGACAGCAGTCGTTGCCCCAGACCCCGGCAGCGTCCCCAGTGTGGACGTTCCGAGGGAGGTCGGGGTGGTAGTCAAGAAGCGGCTCCCACGCCGACAGAGGTCCGAAAAGCGGGAGCAGCGATGGCCGTGATGTGGAACCCCATCTTCGAGTGGGACAAGGAGAGCTGGCGGCAGGAGGCGGCGTGTCTGGACACCGACGCCAACCTGTTCTTTCCCATCGGGACGACAGGGAACGCGGTCGACCAGATCGAGGCGGCCAAGGCCGTGTGCCGGACGTGCCCGGTCCAGAACGCCTGCCTGCAGTTCGCCTTCGAGACCAACCAGGAAGCCGGCATCTGGGGAGGCAAGGACGAGGACGAGCGGCGCCGGCTGCGGAGGGTCTGGCGCGCCGGCCGGCAATCGCGGAGGTCGGTGAACGCCTGAAGACGCCGGCCGGCCGGGGGCGGGCGTGTTCGCCGGCTGGGATCGGCAAAGTTGTCCGGATGTTGATCGGCGGTGGACCGTTTGTTGACCTTCCAGCGTCATCCTGTCCGACGAGGCGACCGCCACGGTCGTCACTTCGCGGGACCGGACGAGAACGGGTACGCCGATGCCGAACACCGAGCGGGCCGCCCTGATCGACCAGCCAACCGCGTCCCGGCTGCGGGTGGTCATCGCCGACGACGCCTCGGCCATACGGGCCCTGCTGCGGCGGATGCTGGAGGACTCGGCCGCCTTCGAGATCGTGGGGGAGGCGGGCGACGGTGAGGAGGCGGTGCGCCTGGTGGGCGCCCTCCAGCCCGACCTCGTCCTGCTCGACCTGGCCATGCCCGGAACGGACGGGATGGCGGCCATCCCCGGTCTCCGTCGGGATTCTCCTGCCTGCCGGATCGTGGTCCTGTCGGCGGTCGAGGCGGAGCGGGTGAGGGACCAGGTCCTGGCCGCCGGGGCCCACTCCTTCATCGAGAAGCGCCTGCTGGCCGACGAGCTGGTCCCCCGCCTGCTCGAAGCCTGCCGCTGGCCCCGCCCGGTAGACGAGCCGGCCGACGAGCCGGCCGCCGCGCTCGCCGCCGAGCCCGGCGAGGGGGAGGCGGGCGCCCGGCCGGACTGGTTGCGGGTGGCAATCGACAACGCCCCCGTCGGGATGGCCGTGCTCGATCTCGAAGGACGATTCCAGACGGTGAACGACGCCCTGTGCCGGGTCGTGGGCCATCCCGCGGCCCGCCTGGTCGGTGCCGGCGTCGAGCAGTTCGGCCATCCCGGCGACATCGACCGCCACGCCGTCCTGCGGGGCCGCCTGCTGCTCCCGCGCCCCCCGTCCGCCTCTCCCGAGCCCGGGTACCAGGCCGAGCACCGCTTCCTGCGGGCCGACGGCCACCTGGCGTGGACGCTCGTCTCCTGCTCCCTTCTGCGGGACGGCGACGGATCGCCCCACGGGTTCCTCTGGCAGGTGCTCGACCTCACCGAGCGCACGCTGGCCGACGCCGCCACCGCCCGGGCGGAGGAACTCAGGGAGCGCTACGAGAAGGAGCTGGCCCGCTCCAACGCCGACCTGGGCCAGTTCGCCACCATCGCCGCCCACGACTTGAAGTCGCCCCTCCAGGTCATCTCCGGGTTCGCCGGCCTGCTCGAGCAGACCCACGGCGACGTGCTCGACGAGAAGGGGGCGGAGTTCCTGGCCTTCATCCTCAAGGGCGCGACCCGCATGAACGTTCTGATCGACGACCTGCTGGCCTACGCCAGGGTCGGGGCCGATCGGCGCCCCCCAGTCGCCGTGGCCCTCGACCAGGTGGTGGAGGAGGTCCGGGCCGTCCTCGACGCGGAGCTGGCCGCGTCCGGCGGCTCGCTGGTGAGCGACCCGCTACCGGTGGTGGCCGGTGACCCGGCCCAGTTCGTCCATCTGCTCGGGGATCTGGTGGCCAACGGGCTGAAGTTCGTCGCCCCCGGGGTGCCGCCCGTGATCCGCGTCTCGGCGTCCCGGATGGTGAACGCGTGGTGCATCGACGTGGCTGACAACGGGATCGGCATCGATGCCAAGCACCGCACCCACATCTTCGGGATGTTCCAGCGCCTTCATCAGAACGACTACGACGGGACCGGGATCGGCCTGGCCATCTGCAAGCGGATCGTCGAGCACCGGGGCGGCTCCATCTGGGTGGAGGAGAACCCGCAGGGCGGGAGCCGGTTCCGGTTCACCGTGCCCGACGACCCGGCGACGCTCGGCGGACAGACGGCCGCGAGGACGACGGGGCCCGGGCGATCTCAGGGCCGTCTCCGCCGCGCACCCGGCGCAACCGGTCACCGTGCCCCGACCCGGACGCCGATCCAGCGCGACGGGTCCGGGGGGCCGGCGCCATGGGCGGCCCGGCGTCGAGCATCGCTCGACATCCTGCTGGTGGAGGACGACGACGCCCACGCCCGCCTGGTGCAGGAGACGCTGGCCGGCAGCCCCGACGGCGACTACCACCTACGACGGGTGAGCGACCTGGCCGGGGCCCGGGCCGAGCTGCAACGTCACCCGGCCGACTGCATCCTCCTCGACCTGTTCCTGCCCGACGGCCAGGGCCTCGAGTCGCTGAGCCAGCTCACCACCCTCGACCCGCTGGCGCCCATCGTGATCCTCACCTCCATGGCCGACGAGCAGCTGGGGTTGCAGGCGGTCCACCAGGGGGCTCAGGACTTCCTGGTCAAGGGCACGGTCGACGCCGCCCGCCTGTCCCGCTCCCTGCGCCACGCGGTCGAACGCAAGGCGCTGGAGGCCCATTTTGCGGCCCTGGCCCTGCACGACCCGCTCACCGGCCTGGCCAACCGCACCCTGCTCCTCGACCGGGTCCGGCTGGAGCTGGCCCGCAACGGCCGGACGGGCACCGGTGTCGCCGTGTTCTACCTGGACGTCGACGACTTCAAGGACATCAACGACCGGTGGGGACACGCGGCGGGGGACGAGGTGCTGGTGCGGGTGGCCCGCCGCCTGTCACGGGTCGTCCGTCCCGGCGACACGGTGGGCCGCATCGGTGGGGACGAGTTCGTGGTGGTCTGCGGCGGGCATGGAGACCGACGGCGACCTGGAGAAGATGAAGGACCGCATCGCGGAGGCGCTCGGGCGTCCGCTGCTGCTGCGCACCGGCACCGAGGTGGTGACGGCCAGCATCGGCGTGTGTGTGGGCCGTGGGCTGGCGGAGGAGCCGGAGGCGGTTATCCGCAAGGCCGACGAGGCCATGTACGAGGTCAAGCGCCGCCGGCGGCAACTCAGGGGTTGAACCGGTACCCGACGCCCCACACGGTGGTGATCCAACGGGGGTGGTCGGGGTCGACCTCGATCCGGTTGCGCAGGCGGCGGATGTGCTCGGTGACGGTCCCAGAACTCTGCCATTCGGACGACGAGTTCCACACCTGGTCGAGGAGCTGCTCTCTCGAGAACACCTGCTTGGGGGAGGTGGCCAGGAAGTGGAGCAGGTCGAACTCCTTGGCCGTGAGGATCACCGGCTCCCCCGCCACCCGCACCTCGCGCGAGGCGAGATCGATGGTGAGGCCGTCGAAATCCAGGGAGGACGCGAGGGCGGGCTTGACCCGGCGCAGGACGGACGAGATCCGGGCCTCGACCTCGGCCGGGGAGAAGGGCTTCACCACGTAGTCGTCGGCGCCCAGCTTCAGGCCCACCACCCGGTCGGCCTCGGCCCCCCGCCCGGTGAGCAGGATGACGGCCACCTCGCTGTCCTTGCGGATGCGGGAGAGCACCTCCAGCCCGTCGTCGGGGGAGAGCATCACGTCGAGGAGCACCAGGTCGGGCGGGTGGGCGGCCATGGCCTGGAAGGTGCCCTGGGCGTCGGCCGCCTCGGCCACCTCGTAGCCCTCGGTTTCGAGATACCTGCTCAGAAGGGCGCGGATGTCGTCCTCGTCGTCGACGACGAGGATCCTGCCTTTCGATGATCCCAGCACAGGGCCAAGAGTACCGACACCAGTCACGCGGTTCGACGTCCTCGTCGGCGCATTCGATTGGGGGACCGGCTGGGGGGCCGTGGCGGCGGAGCGAGAGAGACCGCTTTCCGCCGCCACGGGAACGCGACGAGGCCGGCACGACGGGGCGGACCCGTCGTGCCGGCCTCGAGAGGCACAGGCCGGCTAACCGGCCGAGGCGGCGGAGGCCACCAGGTGGACCACGCCGAGGGGCAGGCCGGCGGTGAAGGCCGACACCCCGAAGGTGCTGTTCAGGGCCGAGGCGCCGGTGCTGGTGAGCTTGGCGACGGTGCCGTCGAGGGTGACGTCGTCGCCCTCGGAGCCGACCTTGACCGCGGTGCCGTCCAGGTCGAGCAGCGGGATGCCGATCGTCCCGCCGGCGGAGGCGGTGAGGATGGAGTTGCCGGGGTCGACCACGAAGTCGGTGACCTCGATGGACTTGCTGCCCTTGGAGAACTTCAGGCCGCTCGCCTGGTGGATGACGGTTCCGGCGATGTAGCCGGGCTTGTAGGCGGGGTCGGAGTGGATGGCGGCGAAGCCTCCGGTGATGGGGAAGGACACGGTCGACGTCTTGGCGTCGAAGGTGGCCGAGCCGACCGGGGCCACGGCCACGCCGAGGCCCTCGAGGGCGGCGGCGGTGCCGGCGTCGAGGGTCACCGACGTGGACTTGCCGGTCAGGCGGCTGATGGCGGTCACCTTGTCGGTGGAGGCGTTGTAGGTGTTCGCCTCACCCTTGGCCACCAGGTGGACCACGCCGAGCGGGGTGCCGGCCTTGATGGCATCGACCTTGAACGCCTGGTTGAGGGCGCCGGCGGCGGTGTCGGTCAGCTTGGCCACGGTGCCGTCGAGGACGACGTTGCCGCCCTCCATGCCCACCTTGACGTTGGTGCCGTCCAGCTCGAGCAGCGGGACCATGGGCGAGCCGCCGACGGTGCCGTAGAGGACCGAGTTGCCGGGGTCGACGACGAAGTCGCTCAGCGCGACCTCGGTGGCGCCAGCGGTGAGGGTGAAGCCGCTGCCGGCGTGATCGATCGAGCCCAGGATCCAACCCGGCTGGTGGCCCAGGTCGCTGTGGATCTCGGCGTAGCCGGACGTGATGGGGAAGGTGATGGTCGACGTGGCCGGCGTCGAACGTCGCGCTCCCCGAGGGGGCGATGGCCACACCGAGGGACGTGAGGGCGGCGGCGGTGCCACCGTCGAGCGCCACCGAGGTGCCCACGCCCGAAAGGCTGGGGATGGCGGTGACCATGTCGACGGTCTCGGCCGACGATCCGGTGGAGCTCGACGAGCTGTCGTCCCCACATGCCACTCCGGTGATGGCAAGTGCACTCAGGAGCACTGCTGCGGTTGCTTTCGATCTGATTCGCACGTTTTCTTCCTTCTCTCTCGCTTGCGGTATCTGGTCTACGGCGCGCCCTCCGGGTGCGGATCAAACCCGCCGGGCGGGTAGGGGTTTTCGTGATGGCCGGCCTCGACGTCCGCTTGCGGGTGACGTCGCCCGAGTTCCTGGCCCTGCCCTGGTCCGAGCCCCTCGCCCGGTGGGACGCGACGACGGTGCCGATCCGCGACGTCCCCGTCGGTCCCAGCCGTCACCTGGTGCGCTTCATCGAGGTGGACGGGCAGATGTGGGCCCTGAAGGAGATGCCCCTTCGGGTCGCCCGGCGGGAGTACGCCGCCCTGCGGGAGATGGAGGAGCGGTCGCTGCCGGCGGTGCGGCCGGCGGGCATCGTCGTCCAGCCCTTCGAGGACACCGCCATCCTCGCCACCCGCTACCTCGACGGATCGTGGCAGTACCGGCGCTTGTTGATGCGGCTCCCATCGCCGATGCGCAAGCACCGGGAGCGGCTGTTCGACGCCATGGCCGCCCTCCTCGTCGACCTCCACCGCAACGGCGTCTACTGGGGCGACTGCTCCCTGGCCAACACCCTCTTCAAGCGGGACGGCCAGCTCCTCCAGGCGTGGCTGGTGGACGCCGAGACCTCCGCCATCCACCCGTCGCTCTCCGACGGGCAGCGCACGATGGACCTCGACATCCTGGTGGAGAACGTGACCGGCGGCCTGCTCGACCTGGCCGCCCGGATGGAGGAGCCGCCCGAGGTGTTCGAGCAGCTGGTCGAGGAGGTCGAGGGCGTCCGCCGGCGCTACTGCGACCTGTGGGACGTCCTCCACGACGAGCCCACCGTCCGTCTCGGGGACCGCCACGAGATCGAGGCCCGCCTGCGCCGCCTCAACGACCTCGGCTTCGCGGTGGAGGAGGTGCGCCTGGTCGGCGACAGTCCCGACGCTGAGACCCTCCGCCTGCAGTTCGCGGTCGCCGAGCGCGGCTTCCATGCCGCGGAGTTGCGTGCGCGCGCCGGGCTGGCGGTGGGCGAGGGCCAGGCGACCGTCCTGCTCAACGACCTGCGGGCCTTCCACGGGCACGTCCAGCAGCAAGAGCAGGAGCCGGTGTCGGAGCAGGCGGCGGTGCCGCGCTGGCTGGAGGAGGTGTTCCGGCCGGGCATGGCTGCCGCCCACGCCGCCGTGGGCCACGCCGGCGACCCCATCCAGGCCTACTGCGACCTGCTCGAGGTGCGCTGGCTGCTGAGCGAACGGGCCGGCCGCGACGTCGGGGACGGACCGGCGCTGGAGGCGCTGGCCCGGCGGACGGTGCCGGCCGAGTCGGCCGCCGAGCTGGCCGTCGCCGACGCCGACACCGCCCAACTGCCGGTCATCTCGGCCGAGACGCTCGACGCCTGGGGCAACGACTCCTGACGCCAAGATTGGCGTCAGCCGGGTCTCGAACGCTCCTGTCGCCGTGAACGCGAGTCCGCCCGGCCCGGCGAGATGGCCGGTACGTCGTCCAGGCGGCTGGCGACGCTTGACTCGGACGTGTGTCCTGCTCGGCGGACGTCATGCTGTTTGTTGAGGGACGGCGCGGAGGCTCGGCGGTACGCTGAGACCATGACGGATGCGAAGCAGGCGATCGAGGAGGAGGAGGACACAGCCCTCGACGCCCAGGACCGCGTCTGGCTTGAGGAGCAGCTCGATCGATACCGTCAGCTGCTCACGTATCTTCGTGAGCATTGAGGCGCCCGACCATCGCGATTGCAGTCGCCTTCAACCGCGCCGTTCGTGAAGATGACGAGTGGTTCGACGAGCCTGACGATCTCGACAGGGTGCGCAGGGCGCTTGCGGCCATCGACGAGGTCGACGATCCGATCGACGCTGCTGGCGTACTCGCGTACCGCATCACTCGCGCACAGGGCTTTGCTGAAGGGAACAAGCGCACGGCCCTGCTGCTAGCGAAGTGGCTGCTCGACCGCAACGGTTTCGACGGCGAGCAGGTCCTTCCCCCCGACGACCGCATTGTGGGCGATCTTCTCGTGCGGGCGGCGTCGAGCCTCGACGTCCAAGACGCCATCGTTGACGCACTTCAAAGTCGTCGCTGAATCCCACTGTCGAGTCCGAGCGCTTGGAAAGCGGCATCTCGGTGACGGGGAATCCCGTCACCGCGCCGATACCGGCTGGTGCTCCGAACGGGTGGCCTTGCGGTACCGGCAATCCTGCCTCGGGTGATCGGGCACCGGAGCTGTCTCGCTCCTCAGGGAGAACTCACAGTCTTCTCCCGCGGCGTCATCGTCGCCCCGCCTCGGGTAATCGCCCCCTGGAAGCCAGATCCGGTCCAGCACGTGGAACGAAACTCCAGTACCTGGCGAATGCCGGCCCGGCATCAGCGACGGGCGAGTCCCGGCACTTTCCCCTCTAGTCGTTCAGCGGACCGTTTGGAAGCGCGAGCCGCCGCGGCGAGCCTGACCCAGGAAACCTGTCCAGAAGTCATCGGAATGCTGCCATAGGTGTCGCAGGGTCATGGTAGAATCGAACGTATGATCGGCCTGCGGGTGGGCGAGCTGGTGGCGGGATTGGAAGAGGTGCTGGCCGAGCTCGACCCCGAGGCGCTGGGTGCGAGCGAGTCGCTCGAGCTGATGGGCGCCTTCGCCCGCATGCAGCGCCTGGGGGCGGCGGGCACGGTGCTGTGTTCGCGGCGGATGGCTGAATCCCAGGCCTGGTTCTCGACTGGCCATCGCTCGCCGGCGCACCTGCTGGCCGATGCCACCGGTGTCGGCGTCGGCCAGGCGGTGGACCTGCTGGAGGCGGCCGAGGCCATGCGGGCCCTGCCGGCCACGGAGGACAGGTTCCGCTCCGGTGCGCTCACCGAGCGCCAGGCGGTGGAGGTGGCCACTGCCGCAGTCGCCGATCAGGGCTCGGAAGCGGAGCTGTTGGAGCTGGCCGAGGCCGGGTCCTTCCCCGAGCTGCAACGGGCGGCGGCCCGGGTGCGGGCGGCGGCCACCGACGACGACGAGCGCCACCGCCGGGCGCATCGTCGGCGCCACCTGCGCCACTGGGTCGATCTCGAAGGGTCATTCCGCTTCTCCGGCAGCCTCACCCCCGAAGCGGGCGCCATCGTGCTGGCCGCCCTCGAGCCCCACCGCCAGGCCATCGCCCGACGGGCGGCGGAGGACCATCGGGGCCGGAGTCGCAAACGTCGGGATGCCGATAGCGCAGTGGTGGCCGACGCGCTGGTGGCCATGGCCCGGGCCGCGACCGCCGCCCAGCCCGCCGATGCCCTGCGACCCCCGTCGGCCATGATCCACGTGCGGGTCGACCACGGTGCGCTGCGGCGGGGCCACACCGAGCGGGGCGAGGTGTGCGAGGTGCCGGGGGCGGGGCCGGTCACGGTGGGCTGGGTCAACAGCCTGCTGGCCGACGCCGTCGTGGCCGCGCTCGAGGTCGACGACGGCGAGGTGCGCAAGGTGGTGCACCTGGGCCGTGGCATTCCCGCCCGGGTGCGCACCGCGCTGCTGGAGCGAGACCCGGTCTGCGTGGTGCCCGGCTGTGGCGTCGCCAACGACCTGGAGATCGACCACGTCCGCCCCGTCGCCGAGGGCGGCCGCAGCGAGCTGGCCAACCTCTGCCGCCTCTGCCGGTTCCACCACTACCTCAAGACCCACCACCGCTGGCGCGTCTCCCGGCGGGGCAAACGTTGGCTATGGGAGGGGCCCCACGGCCCCCCTCCCGACCCCCGGGCCCGCCAACCCGAGCTGACGGCCGCCTCGGGCTAGACCGCGCCCGTCGGGCGCCCGGGGCCACGAACGACCGTCACCGCGCCCATCGAGCATGGGGGCCCACCGGCGGCGATCGCTCTAGACCGTCGCCGGAGGTCTCCGAGATGTGCTGGAGCATCGCTGGCGCCGTCGTGCTCGGCGATGAACCCTCGGTGGGCGTCGACGTCACGCCTTCCAGACATGCTCGGCGGTCAGGGGTTCTCCGGTAAGTGCCGATCTCTGCCGTCCGTGCAGGATGCCCTCTCGGTTCGGATGTGACAGGTATCGTCGCGTGGGGCAGGGCGAGGATCATCGTGCCCATCTCACCGAGCTGGTGCGGGCTGTCCACGGTTGAGAGCCGACCTTTTCGTCATGACCGCTCCTCCGAGGGTCCTTCAAGGGCCGTCGAACTCGCTCGGCGGGCTTCGCCTGGGGGTGTCGCCCAGCACCCGGCTCATGTCACGGACGGCCCGGACCGTGCCTTTGACCGTCCCCGTCACCTTCGACTTGCCGACGCGGGGCGAGTAGGGCACGTCGAGCTCGTCGATCCGCCAGCCGGCGGAGGCAGCCCGCAGCACCATCTCCAGCGGCCATCCGAACCGGCGGTCCTCGATGCCCAGGGCGACGAGGGGATCCCGCCGACCGGCCCGCATGGGGCCGAGGTCGCGGAGGCGCACGCCGGTCCGCCGGCGGATCTCGGCCACCAGGACGCGGTTGGCCAGGCGGGCGTGGGCCGGCCACGCCCCCGCCCGGGTGGGGCGGCGGGCGCCGAGCACGAGGTCCGACCGGCCGGCGAGGATGGGAGCGGCGACCCGGCGCAGATCGGCGGGGTCGAAGGAGCCGTCGCCGTCCATGAAGCAGACGACGCCGTCGGGCGCGTCGGCGGCCAGCAGGCCGGCCCAGCAGGCGGCCCCGAACCCCCGCCGGGGCTCGTCGACCACGCGTGCCCCACCGGCCCGGGCCCGGTCGGCCGACCCGTCGTCGGACCCGTTGTCGACGACGATGGCGGTGAAGCCCTCCGGCATGGCCGCCAGCAGGTCGGGGAGGGCCCCCGCCTCGTTCAAGACGGGGATGACGACGTCGGGCACGGGCCAACTGTTGCCGGGTCGGCGTCGGCCCCGCCATCTCGTCGGCGCCGCCACGCGCCCGCGGCGACCACCACGAGGGCGACGCCGTAGGAGACCCGGCCGATGGCGACGGTGTGGGGCGCGTCCAGGATGACGGCGAAGAAGTAGGGGTAGCCGGCGGCGGCCACCATCGACCACCCGGGAAGGGCGGCGGCGGCGGCCAGCGCTACCAGGGGGACGGCGTACCACGGCTGCACCGGCGTCGTCGCCAGGAGGAGGCCGCCCAGCAGGGCGGCCCACGCCCGGGGCACCTCCGGCCGTCGGACGAGGACCCAGGCGACGACCGCCAGCAGGCCGGCGCCGGCCAGGGCGGTGGTGGGGCCCGACGGCAGGCCGAGGGCGCCGGCTAGGAGGTAGCGGCCGCCGCCGTCGTAGTCCTCCTCCCGGAGGTAGCCGGGGAGGTAGCCGAGTACCTTGACCCCCACGCCGAGCACGTGGGGCAGGTATCCGGCGACCACGACCGCAGCCGCCGCCAGCCCACCCCGGACGAGGGGCGCCCACCGCCGGCCGGCCGCCCCGGCCGCCGCCGCCACCCCAACCAGGCCCACGCCGAGCAGGGCCGGGTAGAGCTTGACCAGGGCTGCCGCCCCCACCAGGGCGCCGGCCCAGCCCGGCCATCGACGGAGAGCGGCCCAGAGGGCGGCCACGATCAGAAGCGCGGCCAGCCCGTCCACATGGCCGTTGTTGACGGCCTCCACCACCGGGAACGGGCACAGGGCGTACAGGGCGACCCACCGCCGGTCGCGGCCCCCGGCCCGCAGGACCGCGGGGAGCAGGGCGACCACGGCCATGTCCGCCAGCAGGCCGGACACCTGCCACGCCTTGTGGCGGGCGTCGATCCCGGCGATGCGGTAGACGCCCGAGAACCAGGCCTGGGCCAGCGGCGGGTAGATCGTGCGCACCGAGGAGCGGTTGATCCGGCTGCACTCGGGCGGGCGGCCCAGCTCGGCGCAGCCGGCGGCGTCGGGCCACAGCCACCGCTCCCGCAGCGAGGCCAGCTCGGGTGCCCGGGGCCGGTGCTCGTAGGGGTTGAACCCGGCGGCCTGGACCCGGCCGTCCCACGAGTAGCGGAAGAGGTCGTCGGACAGGACCGGGGGGCCGGCCAGGGCGGCCAACCGCAGGGCGAGTGCAACCAGGAACACCCCCGGGAGCACCATCCGGGCCGGGAGGCGGAAGGCGCAGACGACGGCCACCACCCACGCCAGTGACCACGCCGCCAGGCGGACGAGGATGGCCCACCGGGCGGCGAGGATGTCGCCGCCGGTGGCGACCGCGGCCGACAGGACGACCCCGGCGACGCCCGCCACCACGAACCCGGTGGCCGCCAGGGGCGGGCGCGGCAGCGGCGCAGGCGGTCAGCCCCGGGGGCGCTGGGGGGCACGGGCGAACTCGGCCATCCCGGCCGCGAAGTCGACCTCGGCCACGAAGCCGAGGGCCCGTTCGGCCCGGGCCGGCGAGGCGACGACGTGGCGGACGTCGCCCAGGCGCCAGGCGCCGGTGACGATGGGCGCGAGGTCGGCGTCGCCGCCGTCGCTGCTCACCGCGGCGGCCAGGGCCCGGGCCAGGTCGCCCACCGTGTGGGGGACGCCGCTGGCGATGTTGTAGGGGCCGGGTTCGACGTCGGACCGGGTGAGGGCGGCCAGGTTGGCCCGGGCCACGTCGTGGACGTGGACGAAGTCGCGGGTCTGGCCCCCGTCCTCGAACACCTCGGGGGCCCGGCCGGCGGCCAGGGCGCTGCGGAAGATGGACGCCACCCCGGCGTAGGGCGTGTCCCGGGGCATCCGGGGCCCGTAGACGTTGTGGTAGCGGAGGGCGACGACGGTCGCCCCCGCCTCCCGGCCCCACAGCGAGCAGAGGTGCTCCTGGTGGAGCTTGGTGGCGGCGTAGACGTTGCGGGGATCGAGCGGTGCGCCCTCGTCGACAGGCGCCCACGTGGCGGCCCGGGGGCACTCGGCCACGGGGCACGCGGGTTCGAAGCGGCCCTCGTCCAGGTCGGCCGCGGTGCGGGGGCCGGGGCGCACCTCGCCGTGCTCCTCGCACCGGTAGCGGCCCTCGCCGTACACGACCATGCTGCTGGCCAGGACGAGCCGGCCCTGGAACGACCGTCGCCACAGGGCCTCGAGCAGCGAGGCGGTGCCGATGTCGTTGTTGGCCACGTAGGCACCGACGTCGCCGAAGTCGACCCCGAGGCCGACCTTGGCCGCCTGGTGGCACACCGCGTCGACGCCGGTCACGGCAACGGCGGCGACGGAAGGGTCGGCGATGTCGCCCACCAGGACCTCGGCCGCCGGGTCGAGGTAGTCGGGGACCTGGGCCGCCGGTCCGTGGGCGGTCGGGTCGAGGCTGTCGACCACTCGGACGCTGGCGCCGGCGGCGACCAGCCGGTCCACCACATGGGAGCCGATGAACCCGGCGCCGCCCGTGACGAGGACCTTCACCGGCGAGATGATGCCACCCCTCGCCGGTGGCGCCGTCAACCTCAGTTCGCTCCCGACCCCGTGTAACGCAGCCGGTGGCGGCCAGACTGAGGGATGCGGCCTCGGCGGGTGCGAGATCTCGGTCCGTCATCTCGCGCCCCGCCCGGCGTCGAACACCCCCTAGAGACCGCAGACAGATTCGCAGACTGGAAGCCGAAATGCCGACTTCAATGCCATCGCTCGCCACCGGGAGGCGGTGACCATGCACATCCTGGTCATGGCCAAGTCCCCCGTCCCAGGGCGGGTCAAGACCCGCCTGTGCCCGCCCTGCACCCCGCACCAGGCGGCCGCCCTGGCCGAGGCGGCGCTGGCCGACACCCTCGAGGCAGTGGCCGCCTCGGGTGCCAGCCGGTTGGTGCTGGCCCTCGACGGACCTCCCGGGCCGTGGCTGCCGCCCGGCTTCCGTGTCTTCGCCCAGTGCGAGGGTGGCTTCGACCGCCGCCTGGCCCACGCCTGGGCCGCGGCCGGCGGGCCCGGGGTGCAGATCGGCATGGACACCCCCCAGATCACCGCGGCCGACCTCGACCACGCCCTGGGCGCGCTCGACACCACAGAATCGGCCCTCGGGTACGCCAACGACGGCGGCTGGTGGGCCATTGGCCTCCGGCGGCCCCACCCCCACGCCTTCCGCGACCTCCCCATGAGCACCGACCACACCGGGCGAGCCCAGCACAGCCGCCTGCGCTCGCTGGGCCTCGATGTCACCCTGCTCCCGACGATGGTGGACCTCGACAGTTTCGATGACCTGCCGGCGGTGGTCGCCGCCGGGCCCGCGACCCGCACCGCCCGACTGGCCGCTCGCCTGGGCCTGGTGCCCGTCCCCGCTGCCGTAACCCTCGACGAGGTGGCCTGATGTCGGTCTCGACCATCGACGAGTACCCCGCGGTCGCGCCCGTCGTCGCCCTGCGGGCTCCGGCCGCCGGGGTCCGGGCCCATCCCGCCGGCCTGGGCCCGACGAGGGCGCCCCTGCTGCTGCACACCCGCTCGGGTGAGGTCCTGGCGCTCGACCAGGCCCGGTGGCACGCCGCCACCAACGCCGAGGAGCGAGCCCTGCTCAGCACCGTTGTCGGCCCCGTCATCGACCTAGGCTGCGGGCCCGGTCGCCTGGTCGTCAGCCTGGCCGAGGAAGGGGTGGAGGTGCTGGGGGTGGACTCCTCTCCGTCGGCGGTGGCGGTGGCCCGGCGGCGGGGGGCGGCGGTCGTCCACGCCGACGTCTTCGGACCCCTCCCGGGCGAGGGTCGGTGGGCCACCTGCCTGCTCTTCGACGGCACCATCGGGATCGGCGGCGACCCCACCCGGCTGCTGGCCCGATGCCGGGAGCTGACCGGCCCGGGGGGTCGGGTCCTCGCCGAGGTCGGGCCTCCCGGGACCGGCTGGCGCTGCCACACGGCGTGGTTCGAGGGGGACGGCGGTCCCGGACCGAGCTTCGAGTGGGCCGTTGTCGGGGCCGACGCGGTCGCCGACGTCGCCCGCCCCGCCGGCTTGGACCTGGCCACGCTGGTCCAGACGCCTTCCGGCCGCTGGTTCGCCGATCTGCGGGCCCCCGCCGAGCGCCGCCGCACGCAACTCAGGCTGGCATGACCGCGACCACCCGGCGGCGGATCATCGGACCGGCTGCCCCCGGGCGTGCGCCGGCTCACCACCGACTCCGACCTGCCCCTGCGCCAGGCCGCCTACCAGTCGCCGCTGCGCGACGAGCGGCTGGCGGCGTGGCTGGGCGCGTCCCTCGGCATCCTGTTCAGCGTCTGCTTCGTGACCGGCCTCTACTCCCACCTGCAGCAGCACCCCCAGGCGTGGCTGCCGATCCCGGCCCGGCCGGCGGGCCTCTACCGCCTCACCCAGGGCCTTCACGTGGCCGCCGGCATCGCGTCGGTTCCGGTGCTCATCGCCAAGCTGTGGCTGGTCTGGCCCCGGTTCGTGGCCCTGCCGCCGGTCAAGCGGGCCAGCCACCTGGTAGAGCGCATCGGCCTGTTCCCGCTCGTCGGCGGCGGCATCTTCATGGCGTTCTCGGGCGTGGCCAACATCGCCCAGTGGTACCCGTGGCGCTTCTCGTTCACCGCCTCCCACTTCTGGATGGCTTGGGTCACCATGGGCGCCATCGTCGCCCACGTGGGCGCCAAGTGGGCCATCTCCCGGCGTGCGCTCACCCGTCCGTCGCGCCGGCCCCGCCTGGCCGACGCCGACCCGGTGCTGGGCACCGTGGCCGAGGCGAACGGAACCGAAGCCGGTCGTCCGGGGCTGTCCCGGCGGGGCCTGCTCGGCACGGTCGCCGCCGCGTCGGGGCTGCTCACCCTCACGACGGTGGGCCAGACGTTCCGTCCCCTGCGGGGGATAGCGCTGCTCGCCCCCCGCGACCCCGCCCGGGGGCCGCAGGGATACCCGGTCAACCGGGGAGCCCGGAACGCAGGCGTGGTCGACCTGGCCCAGCGCGCCCGAGTACCGGCTCACCGTCGACGGTCGGGTGGCCACCCCGCTGTCGTTCGACCACGCCAGCTGCTGGCCCTGCCCGCCCATGGCGCCCGCCTCCCCATCGCCTGCGTGGAGGGGTGGAGCTACTCGGCCGGGTGGAGCGGGGTACGCATCCGGGACTTGCTCGACATGGCCGGGGCCGAGCCCGACCGAACCATCCTGGTCGAGTCGCTGGAGCCCAACGGCGCCTACCGCACGTCGACCCTCAACCCGGGCCAGGCCGCCGACCGCGACACCCTGCTGGCGACCCACCTCGACGGCGAGATGCTGGCCATCGACCACGGGTTTCCCTGCCGACTCATCGCCCCCAACCGGCCCGGCGTCCTGCAGACGAAGTGGGTCAGCAAGGTGACGGTGCTGTGACCGAGCCCGACGCGTCCGACGCGTCCGACGGGCCCGCCCCGCCCGGCGAGCGGCCCCAACCGTCCCACCACCGGGCCGGTCCTGCGTTCTGGCTTTCGGCCGCCATCGGGTGGATCGTGATCGGGGCCGGGCTGCGCGGCATCTTCCTCCACAGCCTCGACACCCGGCCCGCCAACCTGGCCCGGTTCGTGGTCGGCGGGGCCCTTCTCCACGACCTGATCGTCGCCCCCCTGGTGATCCTGGCCGGCGTGGCCCTCGTCCGGGCCGTGCCCGGGCGGTCCCGGGCGATCGTCCAGGCCGCCGTGGTCGTCACCGGTGTGCTGGCTGTCTTCGCCTACCCGATGGTGCGGGGCTACGGGCTGGCGGCCAACAACCCGACGTCGCTACCCCACAACTACGCCCTCAACCTCCTCGTCGTCCTCGGCGTGGTCTGGGCCGTGGCTGCGGCCGCGCTGGTCGTGAAACTCCGCCGGCCGGCGGCCTGAACCGAGGCCGTTCAGGGCTGGGCGAAGACCTGCTCGCAGGTGGAGGCGGTGGAGGTCGGGGTGACGAAGCACTGATCGGCGCCGCCGTCACCGAACAGGGCGTTGTTGCCGGGACCACCGACCAGGCGGTCATTCCCGTTCCCTCCGAAGAGGCGGTCGTTGCCCGCCCCGCCGTCGATCTGGTCGTTGCCGTCACCGCCACAGATGCGGTCGTCGCCGCCGAGCCCCCGGATAAGGTCGCTGCCACCCAGGCCGACGATCACGTCATTGCCGGACGTCCCGACGAGGCTGTCGTTGCCGGGCGTCCCGACGATGGTGGCCAGCCGGCCGTCACACGTCGGCGGACCGACCGTGGTCGTCGTGGTCGAGCTGGTGGTCGAGGTCGAGATCACGGTCGAGCTTGTGGTCGACGTGGGCGCGGTCGTGGTGGTCGAGCCGCCCGGGAGCGTGGTCGAGCCGCCCGGGATCGTCGTGGAGCCGCCCGGAATCGTCGTGGAGCCGCCCGGGATCGTCGTCGAGCCGTTCGGGATCGTGGTCGACGGCGTGGTGGTCGACGGCGTGGTGGTCGACGGCATCGTGGTCGACGGCGTGGTGGTCGAGGAGGACGGCGCGAACGAGATCGGAGTCTCCTGCTGGCCGAAGACGTTGTTCAGGACCGCCACGACCCGGCATGGGTTGGCCGGATCGGCGTCGCAGTTCACATTCGTGGCGTCAGACGAGACGTATGTGCGGGTGACCGTGACCGGCACCGGGCCGAAGTTGCCCGACGAGTTCGTCGTGAACGATCCGATGTCCTTGCACTCGTCCGCCCCCAGACCGGGGTTGAACTTGCACTGCTGGAGGGTGCCGGGCTGGTTGGCGGCAAACCCGTTGCCGCTGACGTTGACGTTCGCGGAAGCGGGCAGGTTGGTGCTGGGAGATACGGCGACGGAGGCCGCGGCCTGCTGCGAGTAGGCGATGACGAGCACCATGGCCGCGGCGACGGCGATGCCGGGTCGATGCCTGCGGGCGAACGAGATCATCGCGCGGACCCTTCCAGGCGTCAAGCCACCACCCCCAAGCCGTACTGGTGGAGCTCACGCTACCGGTGACACATCACCCGATCAACAGGTAAAGGCGCCCCAGGGACGGGCACCGCCTCAGGGGTCGATGAACTGCAGGACGCCGTCGCCGGTACCGGCCACCACGACCCGGCCGGTGGCGTCGTCCACCGCCACGTCGTTGGGCTGGCGGACGGTGGACCAGGTGCGGTCGGCGACGAGCGTGGTTCCGTCGATGCGGTACGACCGCAGCTGGTTGGTGGCGGTCAGGGTGACGTAGAGGCGGGACCGGGCGGCGTCGACCGCCAGCCCGTAGGGGGCGCCGCCCTCGGTCTTGACCCGACCCACCTGGCGGATCCCGTCCGGGCCGGCGTCGAAGACGAGGAGGGCGCCGCCCTGGGTGTCGGCCACGTAGAACAGGCCGCCGGCCCCGGCCCGCACGTGGGTCGGGCCGACGCCGCACGGGGCCGCCCCCAGCGACCGCCCGTCCGCCGAGTAGGCCTCGATCACCCGGCCCCGGACGCCGACCACGACCACCACCGAGCCGTCGGCCGACGACGCCACCCCTCCCGGCTGGCTCGGAGCGGCGACGACCCGGCTCGACCCGTCGGGCTCGAGGACGTGCACGGTGTCGGCCAGCTCGTCGCCGACGAAGACCCGTCCACCGGCGGCGGGGGCGGCGTCGTGGGGCTGGCGGCCGACGGGAGTCTCGGACGTCACCGACCCGTCCGGAAGGCCCACCCGGTAGAGGACGTCGTTGTTCTCCGACGGGACCAGGAGCGGACCGCCTGGTCCGGCCAGCTGCAGGTGGCGGGCGGCCCCGGCCAGCGGGATCCGGGCCCTCTCGGCGCCGGTGGCGGCGTCGACCAGGACCACGCCTCCAGGGTTGCGCACGGCGACGGCGATGGTGGCCGTCGTCGTGTCCCACACCAGCCCCTCGGGCTCTCCCGTGAGGGGGACCACCTGTCCGGGCAGGTCGCCGGCCAAGGCCGGGGCCACGGCCGGCTCCGGCACGTCGGTGCGGGGGGACCCCGCGCCCGGGCTGTCCCCACCGCAGCCGGCCGCCAGGACGAAGGCGGCCGCCACGGCTATGCGGGCGAGCCGAGGGGACCGGGCGCCACCGAGTGGCGGCCCGGGGCGGCTGGTCACACCCGGTGTACGGCGCGGGCCCGGCCGCCGTACGGCAAGAGCTCCGTCAGGAAGCGCTACGAGTCGGTGTGTTGCGGTGGCAGGGGCGGGCGGAAGGGGTGGGTGGCACTGAAGTCGCCGACCACCCAGCCCGACACCTCGGCCAGCCGGATGCGCATGTAGGCGCCGTCGAGCGGGATCGACCCGGTGGTGGACACCATCCGGGCGTTGCGCAGGTGGAGGTGGAAGGGCCGGTCGTCGCGGCGTGGCCCCTGGCCGGAGGCCGTCTCCGCCTCCAGCTCCGACGGGTTGGGGAACCACTGGCGCCCCAGCTCCTGGAAGAACTGCTGCAGGCCCTCGGCCTCGGCGCCCGACTTCTCCACCAGCTCGGCGCCCACCTCCTCGGTGAACGTGCGGGGCGGGACGAGGATCCCCGAGACCCACGAGCCTCCGACCAGCACCGTGAGCCCGAGCTGCACGTCGAGGCTGTTCATGAGCCGGACGAAGAGCTGGAGCATGGGGTCGACGGCGGGCGCCTCGGGCATGGACCGAGCCTAGGCCACCGCTCGCCGGCGGCAACCAGGCCGGCGACCCGGCGGCAACCGGGATGCCGGGTGCAGACACCGAGTATTGCGGTCGTCGCCCGGGTAAGGTCCGCGTCACCTACGAGTCCTACAAGGAGTGTGCCGCATGTCTCCTGTGTCCCGGGCCGGCTGGAGGGTTGTCGCACTGGTGTCGGTCGCCGCCTTGATGCTGGCGGCCTGCGGCGACAGCGACGACGACGGCGGCGGGGAGGCGACGGGCCAGCAGCAGACCTACAAGCTGGCGTTCGTGGGGCCGCTCACCGGTCCCAACGCCAACCTCGGCATCAACATCCGCAACGGCGCGGTGGTCGCCATCGAGGAGGCCAACGAGGCCGGCGGCGACATCCAGTTCGAGCTGGACGAGTTCGACACCCAGGGCGACCCCGCCCAGGCCTCGACGGCCAAGGACCGGTTCATCAACGACTCGTCCATCATTGGCATCGTCGGGCCCGACGTTCTCGGGCGAGACCCGGGCCGTGCTGCCCTCCCTGCAGGCGGCGGGCCTGGTGATGGTGAGCGCATCGGCCACCGCCACCGCCCTGCCCACCGAGCTCCCCGGCCAGACGGTGTTCCACCGCCTCGTCCCCGACGACGACATCCAGGGCAAGGGCGTCACCGACTACGTGACCAAGAAGCTCACCGTCACCCGGGCCGCCTACATCCACGACAACGCCGACTACGGCAAGGCGCTGGCCGACGGCACCCGGGGCCAGCTCGAGAAGGCGGGCGTCACCACCGTCCTCAACGAGGCCATCGACCCCAAGTCGCAGGACTTCTCGGCCGTGGTCAACTCGGTCCGGGCCATCTCGCCGCCGCCCGACCTGATCTTCTACGGCGGCTACTACTCGGAGGCGGGCCGGCTCCGAAGCAGCTCACCGACGGCCAGGTCACCGTGCGCTTCCAGAGCGGCGACGGCGTGCTCGACGCCGGCTTCGTCGCCTCCGCCGGGGCCCCGCGGCCGAGGGCACCCAGGTCACCTGCGCCTGCAAGCTGGCCACGGCCGACGCCCCCGGCAAGCTGGGCGAGTTCGCCAAGGCCTACGTGGCCCGATGGAACACCCCCCCGGCCACGTACTCCACCGAGGGCTACGACTCGGCCAACATCCTCATCGCCGGAATCCGGGCCGGCAACACCAGCCGCCAGGCGCTGCTCGACTACGTCGAGAACCTGGGTTCCGTCGAGGGCGCGGGCAAGGCCATCGAGTTCGAGGACAACGGCAACATCAAGGCGGGCGACGTCTTCGTCTACGAGTTCAAGGGTGGCAAGGCCACCGAGCTCGGCACCACCCAGAGCCTGCTGAGCTGACGCCGAGCCCCCCGGCACCGCCACCCAGGGCCTGATCGACCCCGGGATCAGTCATCGACGCCTGTTTCTCATGCCTGCGGGACCAGTTCTGGCCCCAGACGGTCGACGGCCTGACCCTGGGGTCGATCTACGCCCTGATCGCCCTCGGCTACACCCTGGTCTACGGCGTCCTGCGGCTGATCAACTTCGCCCACTCCGAGGTGTTCATGATCGGGGTGTTCGCCAGCCTCTTCGCCATGCACGGTATGGGCATCGACACCGGCGACCCGTCCAAGACGGGTGTGGCCCTGGTGGCCACGGTGGTGGTGGTGATGCTGGTGGCCATGACCGTGTCGGGGCTGACGGCGGTGGCCATGGAGCGGATCGCCTACCGACCCCTCCGCCGCCGTAACGCCCCCCGGCTGGCCGCCCTGATCACCGCCATCGGCATGTCGCTGTTCCTGCAGGAGCTGTTCGCGGTGCGCTACGGCCGGGAGATCCTCGGGTTCCCCCGGATCCTCGAGAAACGCCAACTTGCTTCGCTCGGGGGGGCCGATATCCGCACCGACAAGGTGCTGGTGGTGGTGGCGGCGGTGGTGCTGATGGTGGCTCTGGAGCGCTTCGTGTCGAAGTCCCGCCTGGGCCGGGGGATCCGGGCCACCGCCCAGGACCCGGAGACGGCGGCCATGATGGGCGTCGACATCAACCGGGTGGTCGCCCTCACCTTCCTGCTGGGCGGGATCCTGGCCGGCGCCGCGGGGGCGCTCTTCGGCATCTTCTTCGAGGCCGCCCGCTACGACATCGGGTTCCTCCCCGGGATCAAGGCTTTCACCGCGGCCGTGCTGGGCGGGATCGGCAACATCCGGGGGGCCCTCCTGGGGGGCCTGCTGCTGGGGCTGATGGAGAACTGGGGGGCGACGGTGCTGGGGGGCGAGTGGAAGGACGTGTTCGCCTTCACCGTGCTCGTGTTGGTGCTGCTGTTCCGTCCCACCGGCCTCCTCGGTGAGAGCCTGGCCAGGGCCCGGGCGTGAGCCGCGTGCGGGCCGGGACCGGTCGGAGGGGTTGGCTGCCGTCGCTCGTCACGCCGGTGGCCCGGTGGTGGGACCGCCAGGGGCGCCCGGTGCGGGCGGGGGTGATGGCGGCCGCCCTCGTGGGGGCGGTGCTGGCGCCCCTCGGGCTGTCGATCGCCTGGCAGAGCGTGCTCTTCTACCCGGTGGCGGTCTTCATCCTGCTGGCCCTGGGCCTCAACGTGGTGGTCGGCCAGGCCGGGCTCCTCGACCTCGGCTACGTGGCCTTCTACGCGGTGGGGGCCTACACGACGGCCAAGCTGACGACGACGGCGGGATGGTCGGCGTGGGAGGCCCTCGTCGTCGCCGTCCTGCTGGCGGCGGTGGCGGGAGTGGTGCTGGGCGCCCCCACCCTGCGCCTGCGGGGCGACTACCTGGCCATCGTCACCCTCGGCTTCGGCGAGATCGCCCGCATCGTGGCCCAGAACTCGGAATCGCTGGGCGCGTCCCGCGGGATCTCCGGCATCCCCCACCCCTCGTCGGTGGCGGGCGCCGAGTTCGGGCTCGACCCGCTGCCGTACTACTACCTCACCCTCGTCGCCATCGTGCTGGCGGTGGTGATGATCGTGCGCCTCAGCCGGTCGCGGGTGGGCCGGGCGTGGGCCGCCATCCGGGAGGACGAGGACGCGGCCGAGGCCATGGGCGTGGCCACGTTCAAGATGAAGCTGTGGGCCTTCGCCATCGGGGCCACCACCGGCGGCCTGGGGGGCTGGATCTACGCCAGCCGGGTGAGCTTCATCAACCCCGACAACTTCCCGTTCTTCCTGTCGGTGATCCTGCTGTCGGCGGTCGTGCTGGGCGGGATGGGGTCGATCCCGGGCGTGGTCGTGGGCGCCTTCGCCGTCGCCTTCCTGCCCGAGTACCTCCGCGATGCGGCCGCCGGCGAGACCCTCACCCGCTGGCTGAACACCCTGACCGGTGGCAACGCCACCGACGTCACCGAGTACCGGGTGCTCCTGTTCGGCCTGGCCCTGGTGGTGATGATGATCTTCCGGCCCCAGGGCATCATCCCCAGCCGCCAGCGGGCGGCGGAGCTGGCCGAGGCCACGCCGGTCGCGGGGATGGGCGGCACCGTCGAAGGGCCGGTCGACATCCAGCCCGAGGAGGCGGCCGAGGCCGAGGCGGCCGAGGCCGAGGCCGCCGCCGACCTGGACACCGATCGAGTGAGCAAAAAACCAGCTCTACCCGTGGTTTCTGCACACTCGACGGGGACAGTCCTGGAGCTGGACGGCGTGTGCATGGAGTTCGGGGGGGTGGTCGCCCTGCGGGGGGTCGACATCACGGTCCAGCGGGGCGAGATCCTCGGCCTGATCGGGCCCAACGGGGCGGGCAAGACCACGGTGTTCAACTGCGTCACCGGGGTCTTCCGCCCGGGAGCGGGCGACATCCGCCTCGACGGCGCCGACATCGGCGGACGACGTCCCCACATCGTCACCCAGGCCGGCGTGGCCCGCACGTTCCAGAACATCCGCCTGTTCCCCAACATGACCGCCCGGGAGAACGTCATGATCGGGGTCGACTCCGCGACACCGCACGAGCGTTCCCGGCGCCCTCTTCGGCCTGGGCCGGCACCGGCGGGAGGAGCGGGAGAGCAGGGACGAGGCGGACCGGCTCCTGCGCCTGGTCGGCATCGAGCACCGGGCCGGTGACCTGGCCCGCAACCTGCCCTACGGCGACCAGCGCCGGCTGGAGATCGCCCGGGCGGTGGCCACCCGCCCTCAGGTGCTCCTGCTGGACGAGCCGGCGGCGGGCATGGGCGCGTCCGAGAAGCAGGCGGTGCAGGCCCTGATCCGCCGGCTGCGGGACGAAGGCCTGACAATCGTCATCATCGACCACGACATGAGCCTGGTCATGGGCACCTCCGACCGGGTGTGCGTGCTCGACTTCGGCGAGAAGATCGCCGAGGGCAGCCCGGCCGAGGTCCAGCGCGATCCACGGGTCATCGAGGCCTACCTGGGCGAGCCCGCCGCCCCGTGACGATCTCGTCGTGACCGCGCTGCTCGAGCTCGACGACCTCCACGTCCACTACGGGATGGTGGCCGCCCTCAAGGGGGTGTCGCTCACCGTCGAGACGGGCGAGGTGGTGGCCCTCATCGGCGCCAACGGGGCGGGCAAGACCACGACCCTCAAGACCATCTCGGGGGTGCGACCGGTGTCGTCGGGGCGGGTGCTGTTCGAGGGGCGGGACATCTCGACCATGCCCGCCCACCAGCGGGTGCGCCTCGGGATCTCCCAGTCGCCCGAGGGCCGGCGCATCTTCCCCGGGATGACCGTCCTGGAGAACCTGGAGATGGGGGCGTACACGCGCGGGTCGGGAAAGAAGGCGGGCCTCGGGCCCGACCTCGACCGGGTCTTCGATCTGCTGCCCCGCCTGGCCGAGCGGCGGGGCCAGTCGGGCGGCACCCTGTCGGGCGGCGAGCAGCAGATGCTGGCCATCGGCCGGGCGCTCATGGCCCGGCCCAAGGTCCTGCTCCTCGACGAGCCGTCGATGGGCCTGGCGCCCAAGCTCGTGACCCAGATCTTCGCCCTGGTCGCCGAGATCAACCAGCAGGGGACGACCGTCCTGCTGGTGGAGCAGAACGCGGCCCAGGCCTTGCAGCGGGCCCACCGGGCCTACGTGCTGGAGACGGGCCGGGTGGTGAAGACGGCCGCCGCGTCCGACCTGCTGGGCGACGAGTCGGTGCGCAACGCCTACCTGGGCGGCGACGTCACCTAGCCGCCCTCAGGTGGCGACGGCGGTGACGGTGGCCGACGGGGCGCTGCGGTTGCCGGCGCCGTCGTAGGCCTTCACCTGGTACCAGTAGCGTCGGCCCCGGGTCAGCCCGCTGTCGGTGTGGGTGTTGGACGTGGCCGTGGCCGGGGAGGAGCGTGAAGGGACCGCTGGCGGTGGCCGACCGGAAGACCTCGTAGCCGGCCAGGCCGCTGCCGCCGGTGTCGGAGGACGCCGACCAGGCCAGGGTGATCTTGCGCTTCCCACCGGAGGCGGTGAGGCCGGCGGGCGTCGACGGGGCGGTGGTGTCGGCCGGGCCCATGCGGGCCGCCACCTGGGAGCGGAGCTGGGGGAGGGTGGCGTAGAACCCGCCGCCGGGGCACTCGGTGGCCTCGACGTCGCGGTGGCCGGCGATGTTGGCGAACACCTTCTGGTTGCCCCCGACCGGGTTGGTGTACAGCGACGACCCGTAAGGGTCGATGGCGTGGGCGGACGCCTTCCAGGCCAGGACGTCGACCATCGCCGTCCTGGCCGCGGGCGTGGCGTCCTGGGTGGTGAGCGTGCCGAGGAGCGCCACCCCGATGGTCCCCGAGTTGTACTGGTAGGCGTGGGCCGCGGTGACGGAGTTGCCGGCCGCGTCCTCGCCGGTGATGGTGTCGTCGGTCGCGCCCGGCGGGTGCGAGTGGCGGCCCTTGTAGATGCGCCCGGCCTCGTCGACGAGGAAGTTGTACCCGATGTCGCCCCAGCCCTGGGTGACGGCGTGGTAGTAGTAGATCGAACGCACGGTCGCCGCCGGGTTGGGGTCGTTGTTGACCCCGGCGGTGTGGTGGACGATGAGCTTCTGCACCGGATAGAAGGCGGGCGGCCACACCTCGGCGCCGCCTGGCGGCGAACCGGAGCGACTCGTCGGCGCCCCAGTCGGAGCGGGACAGGATGGGCGGCTGGGCCACGCTGGCCCCGGCCTGGTTCCCGGCGACGACCTCCGGCACGACGGTCGACCCGCCGTCGGCCAGGGCGAGCACGGTGAGGCGCCCCACCGGCCGGTCGGTCGTCACCCTCACCGACGTGGCCCCGCCGGCGGCCAGGACGGCCCCGTAGGTGACGCCGTTGCCCCGCTGCCCGCCGACCTCGTCCCGCATGGCGTCGCGCGGGGGCCCGAACGCCGAGCCGTCGGTGCCGAAGGCGACGGTGACGAGGGCGTCGGGGTTCCCGACCCAGTAGAGCGCCACGTGCCCGGCGGCGAACGGCAGCCGGCGCACGTCGGGGCCGTTGACCGGCCCGCTGACCTCGCCCGCCCGGGTGTGGACGATGACCTTGGCCTGCACCTTTTCGCCCGGGACCAGGCTCAGGGTCACGGCGACGAGCGTCGCCGCCAGCAGCAACGTGGCCCGGCTCCTGAGACGGCGAAGGGTCATGGCTTCAGGCTATCGAGGCCGTTGGCGGCGGGCTGTCCGGCGTCTCGGGTGGCAGCACCACCTGCCAAGTGGGGGGTTAGCACCACTCCGGTCGGCCTGGCGGGAAGTTTCGGAACGAGCGGGGACGGCCCTGCGTCCAAGGCGCAAACAGGCCGAGAGGCGGGAGGCAGGATGATGCTAAGGACGCGAGTGTTGGCAGCCACCTTGTTGGTGGGGATCATGTTGCTGGGAGCGTCGCCGTCGGCGGCTGCGTCCCCGCCCGACAACGACAACTTCGCCAACGCGGACGTGGTGGCGAGCCTGCCGTTCACCGACAGCGGCGACCTGGCGGGTCTCACGACCGAGGACGGCGAGCCGTCCTCCGCCTGCCTCCCCTTCCCGTCGGGCACCGCGTGGTACGTCCTCACGCCGACCACATCGGGCCACGTCATCGTCGATCCTGCGGGCAGCGGGTTCACGGTCGGCATCGTGGGCTGGCAGTCGTCCGGCGGCGGGTTCGAGGGCCTCAGCCTCGTGGCGTGCGGCGGGGGCTTCGGCAGCAGCCCCATGGTCCTTCCCGTCACCGCCGGCTCGACGTACTACGTGCAGGTGGGGCTGTTCGCGGGCGGACCGAGCTCCTACCAGCTCCGCATCGACGCCGTGACCCCGCCGCCCAACGACGCCTTCGTCGGTGCCGAGCCGCTGTCGGGTGCCCCGGTCAGCGCCACCGTGGACCTCACGACCGCCACCCTGGAGCCGGGTGAGCCGGGCGCCGGCCTCCGCAACAGCGCCTGGTACGCCTACACGCCAGTGGTGAGCGGCCCGGTCGGCGTCCGCCTGAGCTTCGATCCGGGCACCCTGGTCAACGTGTACACGGGCGGCACGCTCTCCGATCTGACCCAGATCGCATCCGGCAGTGGCTCATCGCCCGGCCCTGCGACCTTCTCGGCCGTGGTGGGGACGACCTACTTCCTCCAGGTGGCCGAGGCCACCTCGCTCCCGGGGTTCAACTCGGTGGTGACGATCACCATCGAACCGGTCGGACCGCCGAATGCCTACTTCGACTCCTTTCCGTCCGACCCCTCGATCTACGACGACGTCCACTTCGTCGACTGGTCGACCGACCCGGCGTTCATGGGCTTCGGGCCAGCTCAGTGGGACTTCGGCGACGGGACCACGACGTCCGGCTGCTGCACGTCCCACCGCTACGCGGCGGACGGGGACTACACGGTCACCATGATCGCCACGACCCTCGACGGCCGCACGGCGACCACTTCCCGAGTGGTCTCCGTCCGCACCCGCGACGTGTCGATCGAGCGCATCCAGGCGCCCGGCACGGCTCGGGTGGGCCAGGCCAAGGACGTGCGGGTGAACGTGCGGGGCGGGAGGCAGCCGGAGACGGTGCAGGTCGAGCTGTTCAAGAGCGTGGCCGGCGGGTTCGAGCAGCTCGTCGGGACGCAGACGCTGTCGGTTCCGGTCGCCCACGGCGGTCGCACCACCCGCTTCGACTTCCGGTACACCTTCACCGCGCAGGACGGGGCGGCCGGCAAGGTGACGTTCCGGGCGGTGGCCACGATCGTCGGCGGCCGGGACGCCCTGCCCGCCGACAACCAGGCGATCGCCCCGCCCACCGCGGTCAAGCGGTAGGCGACTCGGCGGCCGGCGGGCCGGTGACGGGGAGGCCGAGGTTGGTCCAGATCTCCATCGTCGCCTGGGAGCGGTTGAGCGTGTAGAAGTGCAGGCCGGGAGCACCGGCGTCGAGGAGGCCCTGGCTCAGCTCGGTGGCCACCTCGACGCCGACCCGGCGCACCTTCTCCGGGTCGTCGGCCACCGCGTGGAGGCGGTCGGCCAGCCAGGTCGGGAAGGCGGCGCCCGAGAGCTGGGCGAAGCGCTCGATCTGGGCCACGTTGGTGACGGGCATGATGCCGGGGAGCACCGGCTTGTCGACCCCGAGGGCGGCCAGGTCGTCGATCAGGCGCAGGTAGTCGTCGAGGTTGAAGAAGAACTGGGTGACGCCGAAATCGGCCTGGGCCAGCTTGGCCGCCTGGCGTTGACGGTCGAGAACGCGGTCGGGGCACGCCGGATGGCCCTCCGGGTGCGACGCCACCCCCACCGAGAACGGCCCCATCTCCCGCACCAGGGCCACCAGCTCGGCCGCGTGGAGGAGGTCGCCCGGCGGCAGTCCGAGGTCGGCCGGCGGGTCGCCCCGGAGGGCGAGGATGTTCTCCACCCCGTCGGCCCGGTAGGCCTCCAGCAGCGACCGCAGCTCGGCCACCGTGTGCCCGGCGCAGCAGAGGTGGGCCATCGGGCGTCATCGTCGTGTTGCGCAGGACGTGGACCACCACCTCGTACGTCTTCTCCCGGGTGGTGCCCCCCGCCCCGTAGGTGAAGGACACGAACGAGGGACCGAGAGGCTCCAGCTCGACGAGGGTCCGGCGCAGCGTCACCTCCGCCGCCTCGCTGCGGGGCGGGAAGAACTCGAACGAGTAGCACCGTCCGGCGGCGAGCAGGTCGGCGATCTTGGTCACGGGAGGAAGGCTAACTGGGCTCGGTGGACTGGGCGGCGGCAACGAACCGGTTCAGGTGGTCGAGCGGGGCGTCGATACTAGGGATCGATCGAGGGAGGTGACGGTGGCCACTCGGGCGCGCCTGTTCCAGTGGACCACCGCGGTGGGGATCGTCGTGCTCTTCTTCGCCGGCGTGGGCGCCGCCCTCCTCCTCCACGGGGAGGAGGACGACCGCCCGAAGGAGTGGGATCCCCGGGTGTTGGAGCTGGTCCACGTCGTGGAGCGCGAGCGGGGGGCGGTGTTCGACCATCCTGTGCCGGTCGACTTCCTGTCGCCGGAGGAGTACTCCGAGCGCACCCGCACCGAAGAGGCGTCGCTCACCGACGAGGAGAAGGAGGAGATCGAGCAGTTCGAGGGGTCGCTGCGGGCCCTGGGCCTGCTCGCCGCCGACATCGACCTGCTGGAGGCCACCAACGACCTGTCCGACTCCGGCACCCTCGCCTACTACGACAGCTTGGACGAGGTGGTGGTCGTTCGGGGTACGGAGGTGACGCCCGGCCTGGCCGTCACCCTCGTCCACGAGCTGACCCACGTCCTCCAGGACCAGGTCTTCGACCTCGACCGCTACGAGGACATGGACGAGGACGAGGTCACGAGCGGGGAGACGTTCGCCTTCGGCTCCCTGGTGGAGGGCGACGCCGACCGCATCGAAGCCCGCTACCTCGAGACGCTCGACGACGCCACCCGGGAGGCCATCGACATGGAGAACGCGGCCGGCCTCGAAGGGTTCGAGGAGGCTGGCATCCCCGACGCCCTGACGTCGCTCTTCGGCGCCCCCTACGGACTGGGAGACGCGTTCGTGGCCTTGCTGGAGGCGGCCGAGGGGGAGTCGGTCGACGGCGCCTTCGCCACCCCGCCGGTCACCGAGGAGCACGTCTTCGACCCCTTCGAGTACCTCGACGGTGGCGGCCTGGTGCCGGTCGACGGGCCCGGGACCGACGGCGTCGAGGCCTACGACGAGGGCGACTTCGGGGCGTTGTCGTTGATGATCGTGCTGGCCGAGCGCATCGACCCCCGCCAGGCCCTCACCGCCGCCACCGGGTGGGGCGGCGACGCCTACGCCGTGTTCCCCCGGGACGGGCGCACCTGCATCCGGCTGAACGTCACCGGCGACACCCCCGAGGACACGTCCGAGCTGGCCGACGCGTTCGAGCGCTTGGGTGGACGCGGCGCCGGGCGACGACCAGTCGACATCGCGCGACGGCGACATCGTCCACCTCGAGTCGTGCGACCCCGGTGACGACGCGACCGAGGGCAGCGGTGGCTCGATGGAGGCCATCGAGCTCTCCGTGGCCCGCACCTACGTCGCCATCGGAGCCCTCGCCGAGGGGGCCGACAACGACCAGGCCCGCTGCTTCGGGTCGGCGCTGGTGGAGGGGCTCAGCCTCGACGAGCTGGCGGCCGACGAGCTCACGCCCGCTCTCCAACGGAGCGTGGAGGGCTTCGTCGACGACTGCCGCTGACGCTGACGCTGACGCTGGCGCCGGCGGCTGCGGAAAGGGCGGCGGCCAGGGCCAGGCTCACGTCGCGGGAGAGCCGGACCGCGTGGTGGACGTCGGCCGCGACCGGTGGCCGGCCGTCGCCCAGGAAGGCCCGGTGCTCGATCCGGCCTTCGTAGCGGTTGGTCCCCCCCAGGCGGACGCCCAGGGCGGCGGCGAAGGCGGCCTCGGCCACGCCCGCGTTGGGGGACGGGTGGGCGGGGGCGTCCCGGCGGACGGTGCGCCACACGGCGCCGGCCGCTCGGGGCCGTACGGCGGCGACGAGAGCGGCGGTGGCCCGGGCCGGGATCCATCCGGCGACGTCGTCGAGGCGGGCGCTGGCCCAGCCGTAGCGCTCGTACCGGTCCGAGCGGTGGCCGACCATGGAGTCGAGGGTGTTGACCGCCCGGTAGCCGAAGGCGCCGGCGCCGCCGAGGACGGCGCCCCACAGGGCCGGGGCCACGATTGCGTCGACCGTGTTCTCGGCCACCGACTCGACGACCGCCCGGGCGATGCCGGCCTCGTCCAGTCCGGACGGGTCACGGCCGGCGAGGGCCGGGAGCCTGGTGCGGGCGAGTTCGAGGTCGCCGGCGTCAAGGGCGGCCGCGATGTCGAGGGCGGTGTCGTGGAGGAGGCGGCCGGCGACCGCGACATAGGTGGTGGCGGTCGTCGACCGGGCGGCGGCCCCGGCGGCGGCGCCGATGGCGAGGCCGAGGCTGGCGTGGGCCACTCCCGCGGACCGGGCGGCCGGGCCGTCGCGCCACAGCCGGTCCTCGACGCCGAGCATGAGGGTGCCGAACAGGGCCACCGGGTGGGGCCATGCGGTCCGGGGGCTCGCCCAGGGCCCGGTCGAGGAGGATGCCGGCGGCCGCGCCCACGGCCCGGCGGCGGCGAGTCACGGGCCGGCGGGTCACGGCCCGGCGGGTCACGGGCACGGCAGGGGCCCGACCCGGCGGATCAGGGCCACGGCCCGGCGGGTCACCAGCGGGCGGCGGCGACCAGGAGGCCGACCGTCTCGCCCACCACGCCGGCCGCCCCCAGCACGTCGCCGGTGAAGCCGCCCAGCCGGCGGCGGGCGAGGGCGACCACCATTGCGCCCGCCGCCGCCACCGCCCCGACCGCCAGCAGGGCGAGGGGGATGGACGGGTGGGCGTCGGTGTCAACCGCTCCGGTCCCGATGGCGAGGGCTCCGGCGACCGCCGTCCCCAGGATCGCGACCGGTACCGGCGACCGGCCCAGGAAGGCGGCGGCCAGTCCGCCCTCGGCCCGGGCGTAGGGGACGGCGCGGGCGGCGACCGCCATCACCGTCCGGGACGCGCACCACAGGGCGGCCACCAGGGCCACGTTCGGATCGAGGGACGCCAGCACCGCCACCCGCAGGCCGAGGGTGAGGACGACGGCGGTGACGCCGAAGGCGCCCACGTCGGGCTCGCGCATCACCGCCAGCCGGCGGGCGCGGTCGAGGTGGGGGAGGACGCCGTCGGCCGTGTCGGCCAGGCCGTCGACGTGGAGGGCGCCGGTGAGGGCCACGTCGGCGGTCACCGCCAGGGCGGCGGCCACGAGGGGCGACCACAGCTCGTGGGCGCCCCACCAGACCAGTCCCACCGCCGCCCCCAGGAGGGCGCCCACCACGGGGAACCAGTCGAAGGTCGTACGGTCGGGCGCCCGGGCCCGGCCCAGCGGGGTGAGGAAGGCGAGCGCCGCGATCACGGGCGGGGTGCGCCGCCCGCACCGGTTTGCTGCACGCACAGGGACGTGATTCGGACCCGATGGCCTGCAATCACGTCCCTACCGTTGCTCCGAACGGCGGGTAGGTCGCGGCGAGCGATCACGGGCGGGCCAGGGGCAGCACCCGGCCGGCCACCACCAGCACCACCTCGTCGGCCATGTCCGCCACCATCCGGTTCACGGTGCCGAGCGCGTCGCGGAAGCGGCGGCCGGCGTCGGTCGACGGGTGGACGCCCATCCCCACCTCCTCGGACACGACCACGGTGTCGCCCGGGCGGTGGACGAGGGCGTGACACAGGGCGTCGGCGTCGGGATCCTCGCACGCCGCGATCCACGGGCCGAGGGAGTCGACGAGGACGGGGCCGACGAGGGCGGAGAGGATGGCGGGGAGGTCGGCGCCCGCCTCGACCGTTGTCCACGAGGGAGGTCGCCGGGCCCGGTGCTTGTCGATGCGCGCCTGGAAGTCGTCGTCGGCGAGGTCGACGATGGCGGTGGCGACGTAGGTGACGTCGGGACCGAGGGCGGCGGCCAGGCGCTCGCCCACCTCCGACTTCCCCGATCTCGCACCGCCCAGGACCAGAGTGATCACGGGCCGATTGAAGGGGGCACAGCGGGGGAGTAGAGGTTGAAGCGCTGGTCGGTGGCGAAGCCGACCAGCACCAGGCCGGCGGTGCGGGCCGTCCTCACCGCCAGGGACGTGGGCGCCCCCACCGCCACCATCCAGGCGAAGCCGGCGGCCCACGCCTTCTGCACCAGCTCGAAGCCGGCCCGGCCGGAGACGAACAGTCCGAGGCCGGCGGCGGGGAGCCGGTCGTCGAGGCGCAGGCGGCCGACCAGCTTGTCGACGGCGTTGTGGCGGCCCACGTCCTCCCGGATCAGGAGGGGCTCGCCGCCGACGTCGAACACCGCCGCCGCGTGGACCCCGCCGGTGGCGGCGAACAGGCTCTGGCGGCTGCGCACCTGGTCACCGACGGCGAGCACCACCTCGTCCGGGAGGAGCCCGATGGCGGGGAGGGGCTGGAGGCGGGCGGTGAGGGTGGCGATGGTGGTCGACCCGCACAGGCCGCAGGCGGCGGTGGCCGTCTGCAGGCGGGGCGTCGGGACGGGCGCCCGCCCGCCGGTGTCGACGGTGATCACGTTGAGCTCGACGGTCGGTTGCTGATCGGCGAAGCAGTGGTGGACCCGGGTGATGGGGAGGCCGTCGATCAGCCCCTCGGCGTGGAGCAGCCCCACCGCCAGCTCGTGGTCGTGCCCCGGGGTGCGGAGGGTGGTGGCGACGGTGTGGCCGTCGAGGCGGATCTCGAGCGGTTCCTCCACCGCCACCTCGTCGGGGACCCGCCGCAGGCGCCCTTCCGCGTGGCGGTGGATGAGCAGCTGGTCGGCGCCCGGCCCGGTCATACGCCCAGCTTGGTCGATCGTCGCCCGACCCTCGATTCCCTGCATCGGAAGCGTGGTGGATTCGGCGGAAACGGCCCGTTTCACCACGCTACGAGCGCATGAAAGCGGCGGCGGAAGGGTGTTGCGCAGGAGGCAGGCGAGGGCGACCGGTCCCACGGCCGAGGGGTAGGGCCCAACGGTGCCGGCGACGGCCTCGATCGCAGCGAGGTCGACGTCGCCGGTGACGTCGACGACCGCCGCCCCCGGGCGGATGTGGTCGGGCCCGATCGTGCCCGGCCGGCCGGCGGTGGCGACCAGGATGTCGGCCTCCCGGCACACCTCGGGAGCGGCGTGGTCGGTCTGGGTGACGTCGCCGTCCCGGCTGGTGAGGAGCGACGCCATCCCCCGCGCCCGCCCGACCACCACCACCCGCCGGCCCGCGATCGGGAGGTCGTACCGCTCGAGCAGGCAGACCACGGCCAACGGCGTCGTCGCCGCGTGCGGGCTGTCGCGGCGCATGGCGTCGACGTCCTTGGCCGGCGGGACGAGCACGAGCAGCGCCTCCAGGTCGAGATGGCCGGGCAGAGGGAGCTGCACGAAGATCCCGTCGACGTCGGGGTCGTCGCCCAGGCGGGCGACCGCCCGTTCCACCTCGTCCTGGGTGGCGGTGCCGGGCAGGTCGACCGTCGTCGTCCGCATCCCGACCTCGGCCGCGGCCGACCGCTTGCCCCGGGCCAGGATGTGGCAGCGGGGGTTGTCGCCGACGACGACCGTGGCCAGGCAGGGGCGCGGCGAACCGGCGGCCGCGACCTGCGTGATCTCGGACCGGATGGCGGCCAGGATCTCCCGCCGCAGGACGATCCCGTCCATGACCAGGGCTTTCACCGGCTGAGGGCGGCGGCCAGGCGGTCGAGGCCGGCGGCGTCGGGGACGGCGATGCGGACGGTGTCGACCAGGCCGAACGACGAGCAGTCCCGGACGAGGACGGCGTGCCCCGCCAGGCGGTGGCGGAGATCACCGGCGGGGGAGACGAGCACCCAGGGAGCGTCGGCCGCGGCCACCCGGTGGCCGCGGTCGCGAAGGAGACGGGCGAGGTCGGCCCGGAGGGCGGCGATCGTGTCTCGCCAGGCGGGGAGGTCGGCCCGTTCGAGGAGGTCGGGGACGAGGGTGCAGGCCAGGCTGCCGACCGACCACAGCGGCTGGCGGCGGCGGAGGCGGTCGGCGAGCTCGGCCGTGGGGGCGATGACGTAGCCCACCCGCAGGCCGGGGCAGGCGAACACCTTGGTCAGGGAGCCGATGGTGATGCACCCCCGGTCGGCGTCGCCGCGGGTCCAGGTGCCGGTGGCGAGGGGCCAGAAGGCCTCGTCCCAGACTGCGCCGTCGTGGTCGTCGGCCCCGGCCAGCTCGCCGGTGGGGTTGTTGGGGTTGGAGCGCCACCGCCCGCCGGTGGGGCTGACGATCGGGAGGTGGCGCTCGTACAGGGAGAACTCGGGTCCCTCGACGCGCCCGTCCACCACCTCGTCGGCGACGAGAGCGATGGCCTCGGACCCACCGGCGGTGAGCACGAGGCGGTCGGCGTCGACCCCGATGGCGGCGGCCAGGGCCGCGGTCGCCTTGGTGGGATCGGGGTAGCGGAGGAGGCCGTCCAGGCGGCGAGCGGCGAGGGCGACCACGTCGGGGGCGCACGGGTTGAAGGAGGCCGACAGGTCGAGGACGTCATCGGGATCGATGCCCAGGGCGGCGGCCAACCGGGACCCGTCGCCCCCGTGGAGGCCGGCCGGGGGAGCGACGGCGGGCGTGACGTCGGCGGTCGTCACGGCGCCCCGGGGGTCGGCACGGCGAACCCGTAGGGCAGCTCCAGGCGGTGGGCGGCCATGAGGGCGGGGTTGGCCAGGAGGGCGGCGGTGGGGCCGTCGGCCACGATGCGGCCGCCGTCGAGCACCACCGACCGGGGGCAGAGCTCGAGGGCGAGAGGGAGGTCGTGGGTGATGACGAGGGTGGTGACGCTCGACGGCAGGCCCTTGACGATCTCGACCACGTCCCGCCGGGCGGACGGGTCGAGGTTGGCGCTGGGCTCGTCGAGGACGAGGACCTCGGGATGGACGGCGAGAACTCCGGCCAGGGCCGCCCGCCGGCGCTCGCCCATGCTCAGGTGCTGGGGCGCCCGGTCGGCGGCGTCGGTGAGCCCGACCACGTCGAGGGCGGCCGCCACCCGGGTCGCGAGGGCGTCGCCGGTGAGGCCCAGGTTGGCGGGGCCGAGGGCCACGTCGTCGGCCACGGTGGGCAGGAGGAGCTGGTCGTCGGGGTCCTGGAACACGAGGCCCACCCGGCGGCGGATCTCGGCCAGGTCGCGGGCCGCCACCGGGAGGCCGGTGACGTCTACGTCGCCCGCGCCCGGCGGCCGGTCGAGGGCACCGATGAGGTGGAGGGCGAGGGTGGTCTTGCCCGAGCCGTTGGGCCCGAGGACGGCGACCCGCTCGCCCCGTTCCACGACCAGGTCGACGCCGGCCAGGGCGTCGGTGCCGTCGGGCCACCGATGGCGAAGCCCGGCGATGCGCAGGGCCGGGTGCCCGTCGCCCCGGTCGGGAGCCGAGGGGATGCCGGTGCGGCGGCCGAGTCCCCGACGGGGTCGCTCCCGGCGGACGGCGGCCTCGGCCGCGGCCTGGTTGGCCGCCCGCCGGGCCCGCCAGCCCCGGGGCGCGTCCTCGGGCGGGGAGATCGCCAGCGGCGTGCCCACCTTGTCCTCGTAGCCGGGGAGCCGCACCCGGTAGGCGCAGACGTCGCAGTTCATGCGGACGTCGCCCTCGCACGCCTCCCGGTGGCGCTCGACGACCAGGGCCGCCAGCCGGGGGTCGGGGCCGAGGTGGGCGGCGGTGGCGACGGCGACGTCGGGATGGTCGGCGGCCCACTGGCCGGCCTCCGACGCGATGCGGTCGACCAGGACGCCCCGGAAGAGGAGGAGGGGGACGACCACGACCGCCTCCGCGCCCAGGTGGCGGGCCCGGTCGAGGGCGTCGGCCGGGTCGGGGCGGCTCATGGCCACGAAGGCGGGGTGGACCGGGCCGAGGCCCCGACCGTCCTCCAGCAGGCGGGCCAGCTTGACGAAGTCGGCGCAGGCGTCGGGGTCGGTGGAGCCCCGTCCCACCAGCACCACCGCCGTGCGCTCGGTGGGGGGCAGCCGCTTGAGGGCGGTGCGGGCCCGGTCCTCGGCCACGTCGAGGACGGCCGGGTGGATGCCGAGGTCGCGGCCCAGGCGAAAGCGCACGTGGGGGTGGCGGAGGCGGGCCCGGGCCAGGACCGCGGGGCCGTCGTCCTTGAGGTGGCCGGCGCCGAAGAGGACGTAGGGGACGGCGGCCACGTCGGTGGCCCCCTCGGCGACCAGGCGGTCGAGGGCGGCGTCGACGTGGGGTTCGGCCAGCTCGAGGAACCCGCCCGCGACTCGGGTGTCGGGGGCGGTGGCCGCGGTGACGAGCGCGGTCAGCGCCGCGAACTCCTCGGCCGCGGCCGGGTCGCGGCTGCCGTGGCCGATGAGGAGGAGGTCGGTCACCCGGCCGCCAGCCGCAGGACGAGGGCGACGGCTGCGGGGGCGAGGACGATCGGCCACGAGGACTGTGGCGCCGCCGTCGACGGTGTCGTCGACGTGAGAGGGCCGAGGCTGCCGAGGGCGGTGCCACCCCGGGCCGCCAGCGCCACCTGCAGCCGGTCGGTCCGTTCCACGCTGCGGACGAAGAGCACGCCCAGGGCGCGAGCCACGGCCGTCCACTCGCCCCGGCGGCCCCGGGTGCCGGCCCGGACCGCGCCCGCCAGCCGCAGTCGCCCCAGCTCGTCGCCCAACACCTGGAGCTGGCGGGCGGTGAGGGAGACGAGGTCGCAGATCCAGGCCGGGAGGCGCAGCCGGCGGAGGCCGGCCACCGTCTCCGACGCGGTAGTCGACGCCGCCACCGCCGACACCGCCACCATGCCGATGGTTGCCTTGGCCAGAAGGCCCAGGCCCACCTGCAGCCCGGCGCGGGACAGGCTGAGACCGGCGACGTCGAGCCTCGGCCCCGTCCCGGCCACGGCCGTGGTGGCGGCCAGCACGACGAGGGGGAGATCGATGACGAGCCGGCGGAGAAGGTCTCGGGGCGCGACCAAAGCGGCGGTGGCGAGTGCCGCGGCCACGACCGCCTGGCCGGCCAGCGCCCACGGCCGGGACGGGGGCGTGACGGCCACAACCACCAGGAAGGCCACCAGTCCCACCAGCTTGGCCTCCGGGGCGAGGCCGGTGAGGGGGCCTCGCACGCGGGGCTGGCCCCGTCCCGCGGCTGCGGAGCGGTGGGCGGTGCTCACGCCGGCACCGACGGGCGCGGCATCCTGCCGGCGATCATGTCGGGGCGGAGGCGGTCGACGACCCGGACGACCAGCCCGGTCAGGATCCCCTCCACCACGGCGACGACCAGGTGACCGGCGCCGAGGGCGGTGGCGACGGCCGCCGCGGGGACAACCTCGGTGCCGCCCACCGCGAACTCGAGGGCAGCCGCCCCGCCGGCGGCGAGGGTGGCCACGGCCGCGGCCCCGCCGGCCACGACCGGCAGCGACCGGCGGGTGCGGCCGGCCACCCTCCATCCCCCCTGGAAGACCGCCCATGCCACGAGGGCGGGGACGACCCCGTTGTTGACGAGGTTGAGGCCGATGGCGGTGACGCCCCCGTCCGCCAGCACCAGGGCCTGGATGATCACCACGACGGCCACGCACACGATGGTCATGGAGGGTCCCACCAGGACCGCAGCCAGGCCGGTGCCCACCAGGTGGGCGCCGGTGCCCAGTCCGAGCGGAACGACGAGGAGCTCGGCCACCAAGAGGTAGGCGGCGACCACGGCCGGGGTGGTGGTGGCCTTCTCCTTGACCTGAACCGCGGCCCGGCGGGCGGACACGGCCACCGCGGCCGCGGCCACGCCGGCCGTCGCCGCCGACGTGGGCAGGTCGATCCACCCGTCAGGGATGTGCACGGGGCACCTCCGCGGGTCCGATGACGACGGTGGCGGGCGGGGGCAGGCGGTGCTGGCCGAGGTCTCCGAGGGTGGTGTGGATTACCTGGCAGTCGGGCCGGGTGGCGCCGTGGACGACGGCGGCGGGCGTGGTCGGGTCGAGGCCGGCCGCGACCAGGGTTCTGGCCAGGGCGCCCTGGCGAGCCCGCCCCACCAGCACCACGAGCGAGGAGGTGGGGTCGGCGAGGGCGGCGATGTCGGTGGCGGGATGGACGGGATCGTCGTTGCCGGCGAGGAACGTCACCGTGCGGCCACGGGGCATGCCCGCGGCGAGGGGGGCGGCGGTGGCGGCCGACACCCCCGGTGTGACCTCGACGTGGACGCCCCGAGCCCGCAGGGCCGCCATCTCCTCGCCGCCGCGCGAGCACACGAAGGGGTCGCCGCTCTTGAGCCGGACGACCGTGGTGCCGATCGGGTGTGCAATATCCCCACGTTTTTGGTGGGTTTCTGCACATTCGACGCCGTTGGCGGCCCGGTCGGCGAATCGAGCGTGCATGATCTTGGTCGGTTCTTGCACCCTCGATGCCGTGGGCGGCCCGGTCGGCGAGGAGGTCGGCGATGGCCTCGGTGTCCCACGCCGGGTGGCCGTCGGCCCGACCCACGAAGACCCGCTCGGCGCCGGGCGGGGCCAGGGCGGCGATGTTGTCGAGCGAGCGGCGGTCGAGCACCACCACGTCGGCGCCGGCCAGCAGGCGGGCCGCCCGCCGGGTGAGCAGCATCGGGTCCCCCGGACCGGCCCCCACCAGGTGCACCACCGGCGTCGGTGTCGTCACCCGTCCTCCTCGGCGGCCAGGCGCCACAGGGCGTTCAGGGCGGCGGCCGCCACCGCGCTCCCGCCCCGCTCGCCGACGTTGCTCACCGACGGCAGGCCCGACGCCCGCAGGGCGGCCTTGGCGTCGGCCGCGCCCACGAAACCGACGGGCAGGCCGATCACAAGTGCGGGCCGGAAGACGCCGGCGTCGGCCAGGCGCACGACCTCGACCAGGGCGGTGGGGGCGTTGCCGACCACGACGACCGCCCCGTCCGGCCACCTCGAGGCAGCGACCCGCATGGCGGCGGCGGAGGCGGTGAGGCCGGGGTGGTCGGCGGCCAGGGCCCGGCCCTCGTCGAGCAGGCAGCGGGTACCCGCCCGGCGGGTGGCGACGGTCACCATCTCGACGTCGGCGATCACGGGGGCCCCCGCGCGAAGGGCCGCGATCCCCGCCTGGCAGGCGTCCTCGTCGACCACCAGGGTGTCGGCGTAGGAGACGTCGGCGGCGGCGTGGATCACCCGGGCCACGACCGCCCGGGACGCCGGTGGCCACCGGCTCAGGTCGACCCGATCGGCGAGGATCCGGTAGCTCTCCTCTTCGATGGGGTGGACCGGGACCGTCATCCGCCGACCTCCACGATGGCGCCCGCCGGGCAGATGCCGACGCAGTCCCAACAAGCCGTGCAGAGGTCGTCGACGACGAGCGGCTTGCGGGGCGCCCGCCGGAGCGCCCGCTCCGGACACGTCGCCAGGCACGCCCCGCATGCGGTGCAGGCGTCGGTGATGCGGACGGTCCCGGCGGCGACGGTCATCCGACGAGGACCATCGAGCGCATCCCGACGATGGACGGGTCGAGGTCGGACAGGGTGGTGCGGACCACCGACTGGTCGAGCCCGGTGGCGTCGGTGACGACCACGACCGGCGTGGACGGTTCGAGGATCTCGGCCAGGACGTCCCGGGCCCGGGCCAGGTGGTCGGGGCGACCGGCGGACCGGGGGTTGTAGAGGGCCAACGCCATCCCCGACGAGGCCGCCGCCCGCAGGTGGCCCTCGATGGTCGCCCAGGGAACGAGCAGGTCGGAGAGGGTGACGAGGGCGTGGGCCCGTCCG
This sequence comes from uncultured Acidimicrobiia bacterium, assembly GCA_963765955.1. Lineage (GTDB taxonomy): Bacteria > Actinomycetota > Acidimicrobiia > Acidimicrobiales > AC-14 > JAXDMK01. The sequence goes on along the minus strand of CAVXYA010000002.1, from coordinate 706,346 downwards.
AGGGGGGCGCCGGCGGCGGCGGCCGCGGCGTGGGCCGCGGTCACCCCCGGGACGATCTCGATGTCGACGCCGGGCTCGGCGCCGGCCAGCTCCAAGGTGCGGGCGGCCATGGCGAAGACGCCTGGGTCGCCGGACGAGACCAGCGCCACCTTCCACCCGGCCCGGGCCAATGCAAGGGCGGAATGGGCCCGGTCGGACTCTGCGCCCATAGTGCCCCGCACGACGAGCTGATCGGGGCGGAGGAGCGGGCGGAGGGTGTCGACGTAAGGCCCGTAGCCGACGACCGCGTGGGCGGCGCGGACGGCGGACGTGGCCGCGGGTGTGCGATGGGCGGCGCCGCCGGGACCGAGCCCGACGATGTGCAGTGACCCGGACTGGTCGGCGGCGGAGACGGCCACCGCGGCCGTGACGGTCGAGCTCTTGCGCTTGGCCACCACCAGCCGGGCGCCCGGTCCCGCTCCCAGGAGGGCGGCCGCCTCGGCCACGCTCGGGGTGCCGACGGCATCGGCCACCGCCTCGCTCGGGTGGGGGACGTCCACGACGCCCAGGAGGGAGGCGGGGAAGCTCAGGAGGCGGGCCCGGCCGCAAGCCGCGGCCAGGACCGCAGGGTGGTGCGCCCGCAGGTCGATTGTGGCGAGGTCGACGCGAGCCGGGTCGAGCGCGCCGCCGGCCGCGACGCTGGCCGGTTCGAGCGCGCCGCCGGCCCCGACGATGGCCGGATCGAGCGCGGCCACCGGGCTGCCGGCGGCGTCGAGGGCGGCGGCGACCACGGCCGCCACCTCCTCGGCGGTCGCCTCCGACGAGCAGCCCACGCCCACGACCACCCGCCCGGCGCCCGCCACCCCCTCTCCGTCGTCCCGCGGTTTGTCGCCCCAGGCCACGAAGACCGGATTGTCGGCGGCGAAGCGGATACCTCCGTCGGGGAGGACCTCGGCCCGGTCCACGCCGACCTGCACCAGGTTCCCCAGCAGCCGGTGGGCGGCGACGGCCCGATCGACGGCGGCGAAGGTCGCCACCAACCGTCCGCCGGGAACGAGGGCGGCCAGGCAGGCGGCGAGCACGTCGACGCCGCCCCCTCCGACGAAGACGCGGTCGGGCCGGGGCAGCCCGTCGAGGACGGCTTGGGCCTCACCCTCGACGACCTCCACCAGGGCGCTGAGGGCGGCGGCATTGGCAACCACCCGCTCGGCGTCGTCCGGGTTGCGCTCGACCGCGATCACCCGCAACCCGGGGGCGGCCAGCGCGGCCTCCACCGCGACGCTTCCGCTCCCCGCGCCCACGTCCCACAGCACGCCTCGTTCGGGCAGGGCCAGCTTGCCCAGCACCACCGAGCGCACCTCGGGCTTGGTGATCATCGACGCCCGGTGGGCGAACTCGGCGACGGCCCTCCCTCCATGTGGCCGTCCGCCATGACCGCCGCGCACCTTGGGGGCGGTCTGGTGGGCGAGGACCACAACCGACCGGTGGTCGAAGCGGCCGGCGGCCAGGTCGGCCAGGTCGGTGCAGCGCACGACCTGCTCCCCCACCTCGCCCAGCCGGGTGGCCACCACCACCAGCCGGTGGTGGGCGCCGAGGGCGACGAGGGCAGCGCCCAGCGCCTCCGGGGGAGCGTCGGGGCCGGTGAGCACCGCGGCGACGCCGGCACCGGCCACCTCGGCCGCCACCCGGGCCGCGCCGCCGGTGTGGCACGACCGCACGACGGCGTCGTCCCACGGCAGGCCGAGGCGGGCGAAGGCCAGGGCGACCGACGACGGCGCCGGGTGCACCACCAGCCTGTCGTTTCCGACCCTCGCCGCCAGTGCCCGGACGATGCCGAAGAACCCGGGATCCCCCGACGCCAGCACGCACGTCGGGCCGGCGTCCGCCGACGCGCAGACGCGACCACGTCGAGCGCACCCAGTCCCGCCCCCACCACGACCGTCTCCGACGTCCGGTCGCCAGGAGGTCAGCCACCGCCGCCAGCTGGTCGCGTCCCCCGGCGACGAGGGCGGCCGAGACAAGGGCGGCGTGGGCGGCGTCGCCCACCGGCCGTCCCCCGAGGAGGCCGATCACGTGGATGGACGGTCCGTCAGCCACGGGCCACCTCCCGGGTGCCGTCGAAGTCGACGCACACGACCTCGACGTCGAGGGCGCCGTCCACATGGGCCCGGCAAGCAGCCGCCGCCCGCCGGCAAAGGAGCGCCAAGGGCTCGACTGTCCCATGGTCCATGCACACCTCGAAGAAGTGGCGGGCGGTGTTGGTGTGGGTGGCGGCGTCGACCACGGCCTCGGGCGCCCCCGCCGCCCGGGCCACCTCGGCCAGCAGGCCGGTGTCGACCTTCGTCCGCCGGAAGTGGGTCATCATCACGCCCGCCGCCAGCTTGGTGATCTTGCCGACCATCCCCACCCAGGTGACGTGGCCGATGCCGGCGGCCGCCGCCCGGCGCAGGGCGATACCGGTGAAGTCGCCCACCTCGACGAAGCAGACCTCGGGCAGGTGGGGGAGGGCCTGCTGGGCGTAGGCGTCGGAGCGGGTGCCGGTGGCGAGCACGATGGTGTCGGCGCCCTGGGCCGCGGCCACGTCGATCTGCTGGACCACCGACGCCCGGTAGGCGGCGGTGGAGAAGGGCTTCACCACGCCCGTCGTCCCCAGGATGGAGATGCCGCCGACGATGCCGAGCCGGCTGTTCGACGTCTTGGCCGCCATGTCGTCCCCGCCGGGGACCTCGAAGGTGACGACGACCGGTCGCTGGTCGACCTCGGCCAGGGCCCGCCGGATCATGCGCCGGGGGACGTCGGTGATCGACGGCTGGCCGACCGGGATCCCCAGTCCGGGACGGGTGACGGTGCCGATGCCGGGCCCGGCCCGCAGCTCGGTGACTGTGCCTAGGGGTGCCCACTCGACGGAGGCGGTCATGCGGGCGCCGTGGGTGCAGTCGGGGTCGTCGCCGGCGTCCTTGACCACCACGCAGCGGTTGGGCGTCGCCGGGTCGGACTCCACCGGGAACGTCACCCGCCGGCCGTCGGGCAGCCCGACCTCGACCTCGGTGGGGGCGGTGCCGGTGACCAGCCCGATGAGGCCCGCCTTGGCCGCCGCGCTGGCACACGTGCCGGTGGTCCACCCGGTGCGAAGCCCGCCGGGAGCGGCCGCCACCTCGGGCGCCAACGGCGGCTCGACGGTGCCGTTCACCGGAGGACGGCCTCGGCGGCCGCGGCCGCGGCGACGGCGCCCGTGACAAGCACCCCCGGTCGGCGGGGGGCGAGCGCGGCGAGGTCGGCGAGCGCGGCTCTGGTGGCGTGGCCGCCGGCCTCGACCGCCGCGGCCGGCATCGAGTGGTCGCCGACGGACGCCATCGCCAGGGCCGCAGCCTGGAGATCGTCGGCCACCACGATGAGGGTGCGGGCGGGGTCGGTGGCCGGCGGCCTTTCATCCACGTCGCCGACATCGGCGATGGTGCAGGTCACGGCCAGGTGGCGCACGTGGACGGCGATGCCCGCCGACGCCGGGAGCGCGAGCTCGGTGGCCACGCCCGCCACCGCCTCGAAGCCGATGCCGGCGGCGGCCAGGGCGGCCGACTCGGGACCGTGCGCCGGGTGCAGCCACGTGTCGCCTGTGTACAGGCGCACGGCCGGCGGGCGGCTCGTGGCGGCGAGGAGGACGTCGATCGCCGGCACCCGGTCTGGGACGGCGACGATCGCGGCCGTCGGTGCGAACGCGGCGGCCAGGTGGACGATCCCTTCGTCGACGACGACCGTCCCGGCCACCGCCAGCAGAGTCTCGGCCCGCATCGTGAGGAGGTCGGGGTCGCCCGGCCCAGCTCCGACCAGCGCCAGCGAACCGGTGACGGTTACCGCCGACATGTGGCGTCCAGCGTCACCAGTTCGTGGGGGGCCACCGAACCGGTGACGGTACCGCCGACATGTGGCGTCCAGCGTCACCGGTTGGCCGGGGAGGGGTCACGGGGTGGCGCCCGTGGGGCGGCCGGACGTCGTGCCGGGGAGCGAGCGGCGGCGGTAGCCGTGGGCGTAGCCGGGGTCGTAGAGGTGGCAGCGGGGGGCGGCGCCGGCCAGGGCGGGGCCGACCAGCACCAGGGCCGCGGTGCGGGCGCCGTCGGCGGCCATGGCGTCGGCCAGCTCGCCGACGGTGGTGAGCACCACCCGCTCGTCGGGCCACGACGCCCGCACCACGAAGGCGGCGGGCGTCTCGGGCGGGTAGCCCCGACCCTCGTCGAGGAGCTCGTCGACGAGCTGCCGGGGACGGGCCGCGGACAGGTAGACGGCCAACGTCGTGCGGTGCGACGCGAACGCGGCCACCGTCTCGCCCGCGGGCATGGAGGCGGCGGTGCGTCCCGGCAGGCGGGTGGACACGACCGACTGGGCCACGCCCGGGACCGTCAGCTCCCGTCCCAACAGGGCCGACGCCGCCGCCAGCGAGCCAACTCCGGGGACGATCTCGAACGCCCGGCCCGCGGCCACGCACCAATCGACCTGCTCCTGCACCGCCGAGTACAACGACACGTCGCCCGAGTGCAACCGCACCACCCGGGCCTCGCCATCCACGGACAAGTACACGCCGACCACGTCCTCGAACGTCATCCCGGCCGAGTCGTGGATCACGGCCCCAGGAGCGACGTGCACCAGCATCTCCTCCGGCACCAGCGACGACGCCCACACGACCACCTCGGCCCGGGCCAGGCGATCGGCCCCCCGCAGCGTCAGCAGGTCGGGTGCACCGGGCCCGGCGCCCACAAACGAGATCATCGGACCGTCTTCATCTCACTGGGGGCACCACGAGCGTGGCCAGGTAGGTCGCCGGACGATCGGCCACGTCGGCCACCCGCGCCACCCGTCCCCCCGGCAGCCCCAGCAGCTCGCCCAGCACCGCCCCGTCGAGGCGGCCGGCCGCGGCCAGGGCGGCGGCCACCTCCGGGAGCCGGGACCCGCCCTTGTAGACCACGACCGCCGCCCCCGAGTCGGCGGCCGCGGCCGCCACCGCCGCCGCCCCGTCGCCCCGGTGGGCCGGCACCAGAACCAGCCGTTCGTCGCCGTCGACCAGCACCGTCCCCGAACGGGCGGCCAGGTCCTGGAAGGCCATGATCCCGGGGATGGACTCGACCGGCACCGCCGGCCGCCGCTCCCGCACCGACGCCGCCACCGAGGCGAAGGTGCTGTACACGTTGGGGTCGCCCAGGGTGACGAACGCCACCCGCTCGCCCAGGTCGAGCAGCTCCACCACCCGATCGGCCACCGCCCCCAGCGCCGCGGCCCGGGCCGCCCCGTCGGTCGCCATCACGAACACCACCCGCTCCACCACCACGTCGGGCACGGCCTCCCGCACGATGGCTTCCGCCCGCCCCACCGCCGAGGCCGACGTGGTTGGCGCCAGCACCCGATCGGCCGCCCGCAGCGCGGCCAGGGCCCGGGTCGTCACCAGGCCGGGGTCGCCGGGGCCCATCCCAACGCCCACCAGCGCCGGCCCGGGACTGTTGCGGGCCACCACCGGGTCCTCCCGGGCCCCGAGCCCCGCGGGCGACGCCACCGGCTCCGACGCCACCAGCCGCTCGACGGCCAGACGTACCAGTTGCGCCTCCGACCGTCCCGTGCGCCGGGCAACGTCGGCCAGCCGGGACTTCAGCCCGTCGGGCAGGTAGACGCTCGTCTTCCGCATCTGCACCTACATAGGGTAAGAGATAGGGCACTCACCACACAAAGCATCCTCACCGGCCCATCACAGCCTCCTCACATGTGCCCCGGACCATGTCGGACATGAGACCCAGCCGCACCGCGGTGGCGATTGTCATCGCCGCCACCGTCGCCACACTCGTCGTCGTCGCCGGACCGGCCGGGGCCAGGCCCGCGAAAGGCGGGCAACTTCGTCAGCGTCTGCCGGTACAGCCACTCCGCCCCCGACGACCCGATCGTCCACCCCGCCAACCCGGGCGCGTCCCACCGCCACGACTTCTTCGGCAACACGTCGACCGACGCCTTTTCGACCACCGAGTCCCTGCTGGCCGCCCCCGACGTGTGCCGGCGGGACGGCGACAAGGCCGCCTACTGGGTCCCCACCCTTTCCGACGGGGGCCAGGTGGTGGAGCCGACCAACATCCTCGCCTACTACCTGGTGGCCGGACGCGACCCCGCCTCCATCCAGCCGTTCCCCCTCGGCCTGCGGGTCGTGACCGACGCCGCCGCCCACGTGGTGCGCTTCGCCTGCATAGGCGGCGGACGGGACACGGCTGAGGCCATGACCCCGCCCGACTGCCCGGCCGGCCTCCACCTCGTCATGCGGGCCCACTTCCCGGACTGTTGGGACGGCCAGCGCCTCGACAGCTCCGATCACCGCAGCCACATGGCCTACGCGGCCAGGGGCGTGTGCCCGACGACCCATCCGGTGGCGGTACCCCACCTGCGACTGGGAGTTCACTACCCACTGGGCGTCGGTGGGGCCGACGTCACGCTCTCCTCGGGTGGACCGGAGACCGCCCACGCCGACTTCTTCAACGCCTGGGACCCCGCGGCCCAGTCCCGGCTGGTGACCCAGTGCCTGAACGCCGCCGTCAAGTGCGGGACGAACGGCCCGGGCTGACCGCTCATCTCGAAAGGTTGATCGACGAGCCGTCGTCGGCGGTGGGGTTGTACTCGGCGCGCAACTCCCCGCTCCAGACGATCAGGTCGGTCCCCGTCCACGCGATCTCGCTCCGGGCCCGGGCATTCAGGGGGGACGGGCCGGCGTCGACGATCCTCCACGAGTCGGGTGACGGGTCGTACACCTGCAATTGGTCGTCGCCGCACGACACGACCAGGCGGTCACCGAGCCAGGCGCTCTGGCCGTAGCCGGAGGACTCCCGGTCGCAGGGCGAGGTGGCTCCCGTCCGCCACCTCCCACTTGCCGGGTCGTAGCGGACGATGCCGGGCCCGGGACCATCGCCCGTCGTGAACACCAACTCGGTGCCGGTCCACCCGACCGGGTGGGGGACGTCGTCGCCGGCGAACGGCGCCCCGGCCAGGTCGATCTCCCGCCGGGTGTCGGTGGCCGGGTCGTAGGCGACGAGGACGGGGCGGTGCTCGCTGCAACCCGACCCCTGCTCGGGGCATAGGGCGAGGGAGCCGGCGGCGAGGATCTGGCGACCGTCCCAGAAGGCGCCTGTGGGTTGGAACCCGACGAAGTCGGCGAACGAGGGCAGGTCGCGCCAGGTACCGGTGCGAGGATCGACAGCGGCGGCGACGGGTTCGGCGTAGCTCTTGCCGCCGTGGCCGCCCATGATCACCAGCTCCGAGCCGGTCCACACGGAGACGTAGCCCTCGCGAATCGTGAGCGGCCCCGCGGCCAACGCCCGCCACGTGTCGGTGCCGGGGTTGTAGACGGCCCCGGCGGCGGGTCCGTCCGGTGAGTTCCCGGCCCAGAACACGGCCTCGTCCCCCGTCCACGCCGAGCCCTGCCCGGCCAGGCCCACGACCCCCGCGGGTGCCGGGGCGATGGTGCGCCACGACCGGGCCACCGGGTCGTAGGCGGCCCCGTCGCCGACCACGGTCATGCCGATCTCCCCGGTGCTGGGCAACCCGCCCCACACGATCATCTCCCGCCCGCTCCACACCACGCCGGCGCCGATCCGGCCGACGATGGGCGCGGCCGGAAGGGCCTGCCAGGTGGGCGTCGCCGGCGCCACCGAGGTCGGGGTGGACGTGGAACCCACGGTTGTGGATGGCACCGACGTGTCCGCCGGCTGCCCGATCGTCGTCGGCGGCCCCGCCTGCTTCGACCCGTCGTCGCCACACCCGGCCAGTACCAAAAAGGCGCTGATCGCCACCGCCCGCCGTCGCCTGCTCACTGTCTGGCCTCCCCGATCGTTCGGACCACCAGCAGGATGCCACGGGGCGCGTCTAAGGACAGGCGCGGAGGAAGCGCTCGATGTCGGCCGCCTCACGCTCGACGGCGGTCGGGGCCGCGGCCGCCGTCGCTCCGAACGGCAGCACTTCGACCTTCCCCCGGGGGCGGGTCCAGGTGCCGACCACCTCGCCGTCGACTATCACCAACGGCTTCAGGATGCCGCCGCCGGGGTTGACCAGACGGGCCTGGTCGGGCGACAGGTGGAGGCGGCGGTCGGCATAGGCGAGGAGGAGGGAGTCGAAGGCGCCCAGGAGGCGGGTGGGCCCGGGACGGCGGGCGGCGGCCGCGGCCTGGTCGAAGTCCGCCGCCAGCAGCCACCGCCCCGGACTCACCTCGACCGCCTCGTCCTCGAGGGCGGACCATTCCTGGCGGGCGGCGGGCGGACCCAGTCCGGACCACGAGGTGAAGTCGGCCACTGAGGCCGGGCCGAAGGCGGCCAGGTAGCGCCGGGCCAGCTCGCCGGGACCAGGGCCGGCGTCGGCACCAGAGCCGATCCAGTCGTCGAGGAGGACGTAGCGCTCGCCGGGGAGGACGCACAGGACGCCCTCCATCGCCGCCCGGGCGATCACGTGGATGGCCGCCTGTCCCGAGGGGTCGACGCCGTGGGGCGCGAGACGGTCCTTCACCTGGGCCCGGGTGAGAGGACCCTCGGCGGCCAAGGCGTCGGCCAGCACCCGCACCGCCCGGTCACCAACCGCCCCGGCGATGCCCAGCTGCTCGGCCCGCTTCGACGGCCGGAGGAACGTCGGCCCCACCAGCGCCACCAGCCATCGCACGTCCTCGGCCCGGTGGAGGTGGCGGGTGCCCCGAAGGCTCCACGTCAGCACGACCCGCCGGTCCTCCCGGGCGGCGTCGACGTCGGCTGCCACCAGCCCCCGGCTCCGAGCGCGGACGGCGAGGGCGGCCGCGGTGGCGTCCTGGGCCTGCACGCCCACCAGCCGCCCGACCACGTCGTCCACCGAGCGACCGGCCGGCACCTGCCCCGACAGCCACTGCCCCCGCACCCGGGCCCGCCGCAGCCCGGTGTCGGTCAGCCGCAGGCTCCCCAACCGACTCACGATCCGGGGGAGGCCGCCACGACCTGCTCCACCGCGTCGGCCAGGGGCGCCCACATCGCCGGCGAGGACCCATCTCCCACCAGCACCGCCCGTGCGCCCCACGAGGTCAGGAGGGCGACGTCGACGGCCGACGAGGCCGATACGGCCACTGCCCGGCGGGCCTCCACCGCCTCCCACCAGCGGGCCTTGAGCGCCTCCAGGCCCGTCCCCCGCACCGCCAGCGTGGGGAAGTCGACGAAGATCGGCAGGGCGATGGTGGGGGAGACGGCCGCCAGGTGGCTGCCGACGAACAGCACCGCCCGCGGCCGGTGGTCGGCGACGGCCTGGAGCAGGGCCCGGCTGCGACGCGGGCCGAGCTGGGCCCGGCCGGCCCGGGGCTGGGGGCTCAGCCGCGACACCAGCCGGGCCGCCGGCTCCTCGTCGGGCATGGCGTCCACGCCGACTTCGACACCATCCGGTGGTGGCCCGCCGACCGGCGCCAGCACCCGCACCGAGACCCGGGCGGCCAAGGCGTGCACCAGGGCCGCCGCCCGCCCACCACCGTCGCCCGGCCACACCGCCTCCCCGCACACGACGAGCAGCCCGGTCACGCCCGAGCGTAAGCCGCCCCCCCGAGCGATCGCCAAGCGTGGTCCCTTCCGGGGCCCACCCGCGCCATCCGCTCGGCTTCGGTGCCAAGATGGCCCGCTTGTCGACCGCTCCGATGGGCCCGACCAGCGCCCCCGCCGACACCCCCGCCATCCGGCTGAAGGACGTCACCAAGCGCTTCCCGGGGGCGGCAACCGACGCCGTCGGCGGGCTCAGCCTCGACGTGGCCAAGGGCAGCATTGTCGCCCTCCTCGGCCCCTCGGGCTGTGGCAAGACCACCACCCTGCGGATGATCAACCGCATGATCGAGCCCACCAGCGGCCGCATCGAGATCGAGGGCCGTGACGTCACCCGGTCGCCCGTCGCCGAGCTGCGTCGGGGGATCGGCTACGTCATCCAGCAGGTCGGGCTGTTCCCCCACCACACGGTGGCCCGCAACATCGCGGCCGTCCCCAACGCCCTCGGATGGGACAAGGACCGCACCACCGCCCGCATCCGCCAGCTGGCCGATCTGGTCGGCCTCGAGCCGTCGATGCTCGACCGCTATCCGGACGAGCTGTCGGGCGGCCAGCAGCAGCGGGTGGGCGTGGCCCGGGCCCTGGCCGCCGACCCCCCGGTGCTCCTCATGGACGAGCCCTTCGGCGCCGTCGACCCGGTGGTGCGCACCCGGCTGCAGGACGAGCTGCTCGACCTCCAGTCCCGGGTCCACAAGACGATCGTGCTGGTCACCCACGACCTCGACGAGGCCATCAAGCTGGCCGACCGCGTCGCCCTGCTCAACGTGGGCGGCATCCTCGAGCAGTACGCCGCCCCCGACGACCTGCTGCGAGCCCCGGCCAACGAGTTCGTCGAACGCTTCGTCGGCGGCGACCGCAGCATCCGCCGCCTCACCCTCGCCACCGTCGCCGACCTGCCCTTCGCCCAGGGGCCCGTGGTCGACGTGGCCACCGCCTCGGCCGACGACGCCCGGGCGGCGATGGCCGCCCACCGCTCCGACTGGTTCGGCCTCACCGGCGACGGCGTCTTCCTCGGCTGGGTGCCCCGCACGGCACTCGATGGCAACGGTGATCGCGCCCTCGCCGATCTCCCGAGGACGGTGCCGGCGGCCCAGGTGGCGGCCACCAGCACGCTGCGGGCGGCGATGGAGATCATCATGACGTCGGACACGTCGGTGGCCGTGGTCGACGACGGCGGGCGCTTCGGCGGGGTGGTCACCCTCGAGCGCATCCGGGCCGCCCTGGTGGACGGTGATCGGGCGGACGCCTGATGATGCTGGCGGAGGCGGCCAACCCCATCGTGCGGTGGGAGTACTTCGTCGACGAGTGGGACCGGATCGAGACCGCCCTCGTGCAGCACATCCAGCTCACCCTGCTGGCCGTCGGGCTGGGGCTGGTGGTGGCGGCCGCGCTTTCCGCCCTGGCCCTGCGCTTCCGGTGGACGGCGGGCCCCATCACCACCTTCACCGCCTTCGTGTACACGATCCCGAGCGTGGCCCTGTTCAGCCTGCTCGTGCCCTACACGGGCGTGAGCACCACCACCGCGGTGATCCCCCTGGTGGGCTACACCCTGCTCGTGCTGGTGACCAGCATCCTCACCGGCTTCCGGTCGGTGCCGGCGGCGGTGCGCGACGCGGCCGAGGGGATGGGCCTCAGCCCGACCCGGCGGGTGCTGACGGTGGAGCTTCCGCTGGCCGTGCCCTACATCGTCACCGGCATCCGGGTGGCCACGGTGACCACGGTGGGACTGGTGACGGTGGCCGCCATCGTCGGCGAGGGCGGCCTGGGCCGGCTGATCCTCGACGGCCTGCGGCGGACGTTCTGGACGCCCATGACGATCGGCGCGTCCCTGTCGATCATCCTCGCCCTCGTCCTCGACCTCTCCCTCTGGGGGCTCGGTCGGGCCCTCACCCCCTGGACCCGCCACCGCCGGCGCCCGCAGGGCAACCGGTGACCCCGATCGTGGCGGCCCAGGCGGTGCCGCGCGACATCGGCCTGTTCGACTGGCTCCTCGCCGGCGCCACGTGGACCGGCGGCGACGGGATCCTGGCCGCCGCCGGCGACACCGTCCGCCTGTGTGCCGCGGTCGTGGCCACCGCCACCCTTCTGGCCGTGCCCCTGGGCGCGTTCCTGGCCCACGTCCGGCGGGGGGAGCTGGCGGCCACGTGGATCGTCAACGTGGGCCGGGCCATCCCCACCTTCGCCCTGGCCGGGCTGCTCGTCCCCGTCTCCCTCCGGTGGGGCCTGGGGTTCGAGCCGTGGCCCGTCTTCATCGCCCTGACCCTCCTCGCCCTGCCTCCCATCTTCCTCACCACGTTCACCGCCGTGGCCCAGGTCGACCCCGTCGTCGTCGACGCGGCCCGGGGGATGGGCCTCGACGAGCGCCGGGTGCTGCTCAAGGTGGAGGTGGCGCTGGCCCTGGGCGTGGTCCTCACCGGCGTCCGGGTGGCGGCGGTGCAGGTGGTCGCCACCGAGCCCATCCGGGCCTTCCTCGGCGGCGACGGCCTGGGGGGGTACCTTCGGGACGGCCTGGGGCAGAACAACGACACGCTCGTGCTCGGGGGTGCGATCCTGGTGGCCGGCCTGGCCGCGGCCACCGGCATCGCCTTCGCCGGGCTCGAGCGCATCATCGTGCCGAGGGGTGTCAGGCGATTGCGGCACGGGACCCGACGACCAGGGGAGATCTATGAACAAGCGAGTGTCCAGGCTGCTGATCCTGCTGGCGGCGTTCGGCCTGCTCATGGCCGCGTGCGGTAGCGACGACGACGACGCCGGCGGGGGGGCGACGACGGACTCCACCGTCGCCGGGCCCGCCCTCAAGATCCGGGGCCAGGACTTCAGCGAGTCGGCCACCATCGCCCAGGTCTACGGCCAGTACCTGAAGGGCAAGGGCTACACGGTCGAGATCCTCACCCCGGCCGGGTTCCGCACCGAGGCGCTCGACGCCCTCAAGAGCGGCGACGTGAACCTCATCGTCGACTACATCGGCGGCGTCGCCACCGCGCTGGCGCCCGACGCCAAGGCCACCGCCGAGCCCGACCAGGTGATCACGGTCATCAAGCCCGCCCTCACTGCCATCGGGGCGACCGTGCTCGAGTACTCGCCCGCCGTCGACGGCGACGCCTTCGTCGTCCGGGGCGACTCCCCGGCCACCAAGATCTCCGACGTCAAGAACCTCGACTACGTCCTCGGCGCGTCCGAGCAGTGCGAGGAGCGGCCGCAGTGCTACATCGGGTTCACCGACCCCGACGTCTACGGGATCACGTTCAAGGAGTACAAGAAGATCTCCTTCGGGCCCCTCCTGGGCGACGCGCTGACGTCCAAGGAGGTCGACGCCGTCGTCTGGAACACCACCGCGCCGCAGATCAGCGACAAGGGCTTCAAGGTCCTGGAGGACGACAAGCGCCTGTTCCCGGCCCAGAACATCGCCCCCATCGTGCTGACCTCGGTGAGCACGGCCTACGGCGCCACGCTGACCGCCGACCTCGACGCCCTGAGCCAGGCCATCACCACCGACGACCTGGTCGCGTGGAACGTGGAGACCGACCTCAACTTCAAGGAGTCCGACGACGTCGCCGCCGACTGGCTCCAGAAGAAGGGCCTGGCCGGGTAACCGGTAACGGGCGCCGGGGGTCGGCTGCCTACAGGCTGCGGAGGGCCGCTTCCAGGCGGCCGGCGGTGAGGGTCGGGAGGAGGAGGTGGCGGGCGCCCATGGCCGTGGCCAGGTCGGCGGCCAGGCCCAGGCGGGTGCCGGTGGCGGGCTCGACGTCGACCACGACCGCGGGCAGCCGGTGGCGGGCGACGATGGCGGCTTCGGCCAGGGCCGCGGCCACCGGGTCGGCATGGGCGCCGGTGCCGCTGGTGGCCCGGCCGTCGGTGACGACGACCAGCAGCGGGCGGAGGGTGGGTGTGGCCGAGCGGTGGGCGAGCACGGTGGCGGCCTTGATTCCCTCGGAGAGAGGGGTCTCGCCGCCGGTGGCGAGGGACTCGAGCCGGGCCCGTGCGACCTCCACGCTCCCCGTCGGCCGGAGCACCACCTCGGCCCCCTTGCCGCCGAAGGTCACCAGGGCCACCCGGTCGCGGCGCTGGTAGGCGTCCACCAGCAGGCCGAGGAGGGCGCCCTTCACCGCGGCCATGCGCTCGTCCATCCCCATCGACCCCGACGCGTCCACCGCCAGCACCAGCAGGTTCCCGGTGAGCGACTCCTTCACCGGCTCCCGCAGGTCGGCGGGGATGACGGGCTGATCGCCACCGGACGCCGCGCCAGTTCCCGCCTGGGCTCGGCGGACGGCGGCGGCCTGGATGGTCGGCACGACGGCCACCGTCCCGACTGATCCAGTGGGAGCCCGGCTGCCCACAGTCCGTCCCCGGTCGGTGCCGCCCACCGGCGACCGCCGCCCGGCACGACCGGTGTGGTCCGACTTCGGAGCCGCGAGAGTGGCGACCGGCGTGGGCGCGTCGGGGGCGTCGACCCTCTCCTCGGGGGATTGTGCCTCCCCATCCGTCGGCTGCCGCTCTTCTGGGCGGCCCAGCGCGTCGTCGAGGGCGTCGTCGACGGCGGCCGATGCCGCCGCCGGGTCGTCGAGGGGCTGGCGCCGCTGACGGTGGGAGAGGACGAGGTGGGCCACCGCCCGCACGTCGTCGGCGGTGGTCGTCGACCGCCCCTGCCAGCCGGCGTGGGCGGCCGCGGCCCGGGCCAGGACGATGTCGGCCCGCATGCTTTCCGCCCCCGCGGCCACGCACACGGAGCAGGCCGCCTCCAGCAGGTCGTCGTCGACGGACGCGGGGCGGGTGGCGGCCAGCCGGCGGAGGAGCTCGTCCTCCGCTTCCGACCAGGCGGCGACGAAGGCGGCCGGGTCGGCGTCGAACGCCTGCCGGCGGCGGACCACCTCGGCCCTGGTGGCGGGGTCGGTGGGGTTGCGCACGTCGACGGCCAGGCCGAAGCGGTCGAGGAGCTGGGGCCGCAGGTCGCCCTCCTCGGGGTTCATCGACCCCACCAGCAGGAACCGGGCCGGGTGGCCGTGGGACACCCCGTCCCGCTCCACCCGGTTGATCCCCGAGGCGGCGGCGTCGAGGAGGGCGTCGACCAGGTGGTCGGCCAGCAGGTTGACCTCGTCCACGTAGAGCACGCCTCCGTCGGCCGCGGCCAGCAGCCCGGGCCGGAAGCGGACCTCGCCGCCGGTGAGCGCCGCCCCCAGGTCGAGCGACCCCACCACCCGCTCCTCAGTGGCGCCCAGGGGAAGCTCGACGAACGCACCGCCGGCCCGGGCTGCCAGCAGCCCCGCCAGGCCCCGGGCGAGCGTCGACTTGGCCGAGCCCTTGTGGCCCCGCAGGAGCACTCCCCCGATGTTCCTGTCGGCCGCGGCCAGGACCAGGGCCAGCTTGGCCTCCTCCGCCCCGACGACCGCCCCCAACGGGAACCCCGGCGGCGAACTGGTGACAGTCAGGGCCCTCTGCGGTCCTTCCGTGTCACCAGTTGGCTGGCGATCCTCCAACTGGTGACGCCCGGGGGCGTCCCGGCGCCCCGAGGTGTCACCGGTTCGGTCGGGCGTCCCCAACTGGTGACGCCCGGGGGTGTCCTGGCGCCCCGAAGTGTCACCGGTTGCGTTGGAGGGGCTCACGTGCGGCGCTCCTCGAGGCCCTCGGCCGCCAGCAACCCCGCCCGCAGGGTGGACCGGGCCGCGTCGGACGCCGCCCACAGGTCGCGCTCGTCGGCCTCCAGGAGGCGCTCGCAGATCGAGCGCAGGGCCCACGGGTTCGACCGCTCGTAGAACTCCCGCATGACGGGGTCGGCCACGTAGGCCTGGGTCACCCGCTCGTACATCCAGTCCTCCACCACCCCGGCGGTGGCGTCGTAGCCGAACAGGTAGTCGACGGTGGCCGCCACCTCGAAGGCCCCCTTGTACCCATGCGCACGCATGGCGGACAGCCACTTGGGGTTGAGGACCCGGGTCCGTACCACCCGGGCCGCCTCCTCGGCCAGCGAACGCATGACCGGCCGCGAAGGGTCGGCCGAGTCGCCGAACCACGCCCGCGGCTCCCGGCCCGACAGCTCGGCCACCGCCGCCACCATGCCGCCATGGTCCTGGAAGTAGTCGTCGCCGTCGAAGATGTCGTGCTCCCGGTTGTCCTGGTTCTTGACGGCCACGTCGATGGCCGCGAACCGGCGGCGGACCTGCTCGGGCGCGGCCACGCCGAACTCCGCCCGCCGGTAGGCGTAGCCGCTCCACGCCAGGTAGACGTCGGCCAGGTCGCCCCGCGTGCGCCACGAGCGGTTCTCGATGGCCTGCCAGATGCCCGATCCGTACGAGCCCGGTCCCGGCCCGAAGACCCGGGCGTCCCCGTCGCCGGCAGCCGCGACGGGGTTGTCGTCGGCCGACTCGTCCACCAACGCCGCCACCAGCCCGACCGCGTCGTCCAGCAGGGCGACCACGCCGGGGAAGGCGTCCCGGAAGAAGCCCGAGATGCGGATGGTGACGTCGACCCGCGGTCGGCCCAGTTCGGCCAGGGACAGTACCTCCAGGCCCTCGACCCGCCCCGACTGGGGGTGCCACACGGGCCGGACGCCGAGGAGGGCCAAAGCCTCGGCCACGTCGTCGCCCTGGGTGCGCATGTTGGCCGTGCCCCACACGACCAGGCCAACCACCCGGGGGCAGGCGCCGGTCTCGGCCTGATGGCGCTCGACCAGCCGGTCGGCGAGGGCCCGTCCGACGTCCCAGGCCAAGAGGGAGGGGATGGCCTTGGGGTCGACGGAATAGAAGTTTCGCCCGGTGGGAAGGACGTGGGCGCCCCCCCTGGTCGGGGCGCCACTGGGCCCGGCTGGCACATGGCGGCCGTCGAGGCCGGCCAGAAGGTTGTCGAGCTCGTCGGGCGTCCGGACCAGGGCGGGGACCAAGGTCGATGCGATCCATTCGAGGGTTGGGTCGCCCCCGACCACGCCAGTCCCCATGAGCACGGACTCCACCCGCCGGCGGCACTCGTCCTCCACCCGGTCGATGTCGGCCGTGCCCGCGTCGACCAGCGAGATCCCGAGCTGCGCCGCCACCGTGGCCCGTAGCGACGGCACCGGCCCCTGGGGCTGGCGGGTGATGGCGAGGATGGAGTCCACCAGCGCCTCGCCCACCGGCGCCATGCCCAACACGTGCAGCCCGCCCCGGATCTGGGCGTCCTTGAGCGAGCACAGGTAGCCGTCGACGTGGTTGATCATCCCCGCGAAGTCGTCGGGGTCGGGCATCTCCTCCATGCCCAGGTCGCGGGCCAGCTCCGATGTCACCAGCAGGTCCCACAGCTGGCCCCGGATGGCGGGCAGCTTGGACGGGTCGAGCGACTCGATCTTGGCGTGCTCGTCGAGCAGGCGCTCCACCCGCGACAGCTCGTCGTAGGTCTCGGCCCGGGTCATGGGGGGCGGGAGGTGGTCGATCACGACGGCGTGGGTGCGGCGCTTGGCCTGCGCCCCCTCGCCCGGGTCGTTGACCACGAACGGGTAGAGCAGGGGCAGGTCGCCCAGGGCGGCGTCGGCGATGCAGGCCGCCGACGGCCCCACGCCCTTGCCCGGCAGCCACTCGAGGGTGCCGTGCTTGCCCATGTGGACGAGGGCGTCGGCGCCGAAGCCCCCTTTGCCGATTTCTAGGGCGAGCCACCGGTAGAAGGCCAGGTAGTGGTGGGGGGGCGGCAGGTCGGGGGCGTGGTAGGTGCCGATGGGGTCCTCCCCGAAGCCTCGGGGCGGCTGCACCGCCACCACCACGTGGCCCAGGTCGACGCCGGCGAAGACGAGGTCGCCGCCGTGCACGCACACCTCGCCCGGCGCCGGTCCCCAACTCGCCTCCATCTGCCGGCGGAGGGCGGCCGGCAGGGTTGCGAACCACTCGACGTAGTCGGCCACGGGGAGGCGCCCGACGGCCAGGCCGCAGCTGGTCGTCGGACAGTGACGGCCGGTCGTAGGTGAGGCCGTCGGCCAGTCGGGCCATGAAGGCGTCCGAGTCGTCGGGCACCTCGGCCACCTTGTAGCCGGCGGCGGCCAGGACCTCGAGCACCCGCAGCAGGCTGGCCGGGGTGTCGAGGGCGACCGCGTTGCCGATGCGGCTGCGCTTGGTGGGGTAGGCGGTGAGGACGATGCCCACCCGCTTGTCGGCGTTGTCGAGGCGGCGGAGCCGGGCCAGGCGGGTGGCGATCCCGGCGATGCGCTCGACCCGGTCGGGGACGGCCCGGTGGGCGGCCAGGGCCAGTCCCAGCTCGTCGCCGTCGTCGACCACCTCCTTGAACGACAGCGGGGGACCGATGATCCGCCCGTCGAACTCGGGGATGGCCACGCCCAGAGCCACGTCGAGGGGGGACAGGCCGCCGCTCGACCCGGCCCACGTGGCGGTGTCGCCGGTGGACGCCACCGCCTGGAGGACGGGCACGTCGAGCACGTCGAGGGGGGACGCCCATGTGTCGCCCGTCGCGGCGGTGACGGCGTCGCCCTCGTGGACGCTGCCGCCGGCGGCCCACGTGGTGGTCACGACCACGTCGGCGCCCCGCAGCAGCTCGAGGGCGGACGGGTCGTTGCGCAGGGAGTAGGCGTAGACGCCCCGGGCGTTGGCCCCCCGCCGCTCGATGGCGTCGCACAGCTGCTCGACGGGCAGGGTGTTGCCGGCCAGCACGCTGGCCCGGTAGGTGACGACGGCGACCGTCGGCTTGTCGGGGTCCTCGGGGCGGGGGCGGAGGAGGCCGGTCATGGGCGTGTCGGCCGGCGGGTCGAAGCCGAAGCCCTCCAGGAGGACGGTGTCGGCCACGAACCGCAGGAGGTTGGCCAGGTTGGCCGGCCCGCCCCGGGACAGGTAGCCGAAGGCCTCGGTGACGATGCCGGCCGGCACCGTCGAGAGGCTCGTGAGCTCGGCGTCGACAGTGGCCTCGCCACCGAAGGCGAGGAGGGCGGTGCCGGTGTCGAGGCATCTCTGGCGGAGGTCGTCGAAGGGCTGCTCCCACGCGGCCCGCCCCTTGAGGAGGCGGACGAGGACCGCCCTCGCCCCGTCGACGTCGGGGACCGGTGTCTCGGGCGTGAGGCCGACCCCACCGTGGGCTCGGATGGGCGGGAACCCGTCGGGCAGGGCCTCCACCGCCGCCCGCAGGGCGAGCAGGTCGAGGTCGTTGTTGGCGATCACGACGATCATCGGACTGGGATCATCGGAGGGAGCAGTCCTCGCAGAGCCTGCCGTCGGCTGCGGTCGTCTTCCACCAGAGGCAGCAGGTGGTGCGGCGGTAGTCCCAGCCGGTCCAGCCGCCGAGGTCGGGCTCGTGGGGACGGGCGATGGCGGCGGTGGCGGCGTCGACCCGTTCCCGCAGGTGGGGGGGTGCGCCCTCGGCCGTGCCGACCGCGCCGAGGGCGGACGCCACGCCCGCGGCCACATTGCCGTGGAGGAGCCGCCGGCCGGTGGCGTGGCGGGCCCGCAGGGCGGCCATGAGCGGGTCGAGATGGCCGGCGAACAGCCTTCGGACCAGGTCGTCGAGGTCGTCGAGGAGGGCCGCGTCGGGGTCGACGATGAGGGACGACGGCCGGCTGCGGGCCAGTCCCACGCCGGTCCCAGGGGCGGACGGGTCGGGGGCGGCCCCCGCCACCACCCACGCGGCCAGGGTCGTGCCCGCCACTCGGTAGGCGTAGGCCTGCCACCAGAGCGAGGCCAGGACCTGGGGATCGTCGCTGCCCCTGCCGGCGGCGGAGGCGGCCACCTCCGCCGCCAGCCGGTCGGGGTCGGCGGCCAGGTCGGCCCCGAGGAGGTCGCCGTCGCCCGGCGGACCGATCCGCCACCGCAGGTGAGGCACCAGGTCGGTGACCGCGCCCAGGGCGTCCGCCGCCGGTGATTTTGGACGGATCCGTCCAAAATCGGCCGGCCGATTCTCGCTTTGTGGAGCAGAAACGACCGGGGAGGTCGCTTTTGGTCCACAAACGCCCGGCGCCGACTCGATGAGGGCGAAGAGGCGGTCGAGGTCGAGGGACGCCTCGAGGGTGTCGGCGATGCGGTCGAAGCGGGCGGTGCGCTCGGCCGCGAACGACACGTCCGAGGCGACGTAGCCCGGTGCCGCCCGGCGCAGGACCGACGCCCGGAACCCGTCCGACTCGAACAGGCCGTGGAGGGTGGTGGCCCAGACCCGTCCGTCGGCGGACCGCCACCCGAGCGCCGACCCGTCGTCGGCCGTCAGCCACCGCTCGACATCGCCATCTGCCTCCACCCGGCCGTGGTGGATGCGGTAGCCATCGACCCGCTCGCCCGAGACCATGCACGTCCCCGACGGCCGGTCGAGGACCTTGTCGCCTCGAAGACCGTTCGCAGCCCGAGCCAGCCGAGGCCGTCGACCGACCCGGGTGGGCCCTCGGCGCCCAGCGGATCGGAGATCGACCGGCCCACCATCTGGGCGCCGGCGCACACCGCCACGACCGTCGCCCCCGAGCGCCAGACCGCGTCGGCCAGTCCCGACGAGCGGAACCAGTCGAGGTCGGCCCGGGTGTTCTTCGACCCCGGCAGCACGACCAGGTCGGGCCGGCCCAGGGCGGCGGCCGACCGGACCCAGCGCACCGCCACCGCCGGCTCCAGCCGCAGCGGGTCGAGGTCGCCGAAGTTGGCGACGCGGGGGAAGCGAACGACGGCGACGTCGACCACTGCGCCCGTCCCGGCCGCCTGAGGCGAGGTGTCCCACGAGTCCAGGGCCAGCGAGTCCTCGGCGTCGATGTCGGTGCCCCGCACGCGGGGGACGACCCCGAGCACGGGCACGCCGCCCGTCCGCCGCTCGAGCTCGCCGCAGGCGTCGCCCAGCAGGGCCGGGTCGCCCCGGAAGCGGTTGATGACGAAGCCCTGCACGGTCCCCCGGAGATCGTCGGGCAACAAGGCCCAGGTCCCGAACAGGGAGGCGAACACACCGCCCCGCTCGATGTCGCCCACGACGACCGCCGGCAGGCCCGCCGCCGCGGCCAGGGGCAGGTTGGCGAAGTCGCCGGCCAGGAGGTTGATCTCGGCCGCCCCGCCCGCCCCCTCGCAGATCACCACGTCGTACCGGCGGCGCAGGTCGTCCAGGGCCGAGAGCACGACCGGGCGCAGCGCCGCCTTGCCCGCGTGGTACTCGGCCGCCGACTGCTCGCCGACCGCCCGTCCGAGCACCACCACCTGGCTGGTCCGCTCGCCGGTGGGCTTGAGCAGCACCGGGTTCATCGACACCTCGGGCGGGGCGCCGGCCGCCAGCGCCTGCACCCACTGGGCGTGGCCGATCTCGCCACCGTCGGCGGTCGACGGCCGCGTTGAGGGCCATGTTCTGGCCCTTGAACGGCGCCACCCGCACCCCCCGGCGGGCCAGCAGCCGGCACAGCCCGGTGACCACCCACGACTTGCCCGCCTCGCTGGTGGCGCCGCAGACGACGAGTCCGCCCCTCATGGGCCGGTCCTACAGTCGGGACCATGACCCGCGCCAAGTCGATAGTCCTCGTCAACACCGGTCACGGCAAGGGGAAGTCGTCGGCCGCCTTCGGTGTCATGGCGAGGGGATGGGCCCGGGGCTGGACCGTGGGCGTGGTCCAGTTCGTCAAAGGCGGCAAGTGGAAGACGGGCGAACGCAAGCTGGCCGACCACCTGGGCATCGAGTGGCACACCCTGGGCGACGGGTTCACGTGGGAGTCGACCGACTTGGAGCGCACCGCCGAGCTGGGCCGGGAGGCGTGGCGCCAGGCGGCGGCCAAGCTGGCCGGCGGCGAGTACGACCTGCTCATCCTGGACGAGCTCACCTACGTGATGAAGTACGGCTGGGTGCCGGCGGACGAGGTGGCGGCCGCGGTCCGCGACCGGGCGCCCCGCACGAGCGTGGTGATCACCGGCCGCGACGCCCCCGACGAGATCATCGAGGTGGCCGACACCGTCACCGAGATGCGCAAGGTGAAGCACGCCTACGACTCCGGCATCGGGGCGCTCAAAGGGATCGAGTACTGATCTCGGCGGCCGCGAGCGCGGCTGCAGGCTGTCGCTCGGCCGCAAGGAGGCCGAAGCCGAGGGTGAGGGTCGTCCACAGCAGCAGGTTGCCTGCCGAGCGAGGCCAGGCGGAACCGCCACAGCAGGTCGGCCGGCACCGTGATCGGGTCGGGCGCCCCCGGCAGCCCGGCCATGGCGATCCCGAGCGGGACGGCCACGGCCACCACCACCGCCGTCACCCGGCGGGCCTCGGACCACCCTTCTCGCCGCAGCCGGGTCGACAGGGCGGCCGCCGCCACCCCCACCACCGCAGTGAGGCAGATGAGGGAGACGTAGAGGATCTGGCGCTGGGCGAGCGTGTCCGGGTCGCCGACCGCCGGGGGGTTGGGCGGGTACTTGAGCCAGGGGGCCACGCGTGATCGCCCCCGCGAGGATGGTCCCCGCCACCAGCGCCCGGCGGAAGGGGTCGGGCCGGGCACCGGCCAGGGCCCCGAAGACCACCGCCATGAGCAGTCCGAAGGCGGCGCCGGTGAGGGCGTAGGCCGCGAACAGCCCCGCCCCCTTCTGCACCGTCCGGGACACGATCTCGGGCTCGGCATGGGCGCCCGCCTGGGCCGCCTGCTCGAGGTTGATGGCCTCCTCGATCGACGGTTCGCCGACAAAGGTGAGGAGGAGGGCGGCCAGCAGCCCGCCGAGGATGCCGAGGAGCACGGCGCCGAGCGCGACCGAGCGAGGGCGCGACAGGTCGATACGACCGTTCACGGGCGGGGACCGGGGAGCGGGGAGCGGCCGGGCTAGTGGCAGGGGACGCCGAGCAGGTGGCGCCCGTCGTGGAACAGCTCGTGGAGGAACGACCCCGTCTGGCCCAGTGCGTGGGACACCATCCCGCCTTCCATGGTGACCAGCCCGAACAGCAGCACCGCGGTCACGAACGCGGGCAGCGCCCAACCGGGGATCGGGACTGCTACCTGCTCGATGGTGCGGGCGGTCGTGGTGCTCATGTTGCCTCCATCCTCGTGGAGCAGGCCTCCCGGCCCACCGGTTCGAATGCCAACCCGGTTCCTGACTCACGACCAGCCCACAGGGCGGGTCGCTCACAGTGGCGGGACCGTCCCGGACTCGCACCGGGTTCCCGAAGATGACCGCCGGACATTACCGCACCGGCGACTGGGCTCGAACGGCCGATGGTCGGCGAGCTGGCACGGATTGATGCCCCTGGAGGGCCGCCAGACGGCACAGAACGAACGTCGGGCGGTGGCGACTGGGGGGATAGCGTGGTCCGGCGATGATCGGGCCCCGGGTGGTGGTGGCCGGCACCCATTCCGGGGCCGGCAAGACCACTGTCGCCACCGGACTGCTGGCCGCCCTGCGGGGCGCCGGTCACCGGCCGGCGGCGGCCAAGGTCGGTCCCGATTTCATCGACCCCGGCTACCACGCCCTCGCCTGCGGACGCCCGCCCCGCAACCTCGACGCCTGGCTGTGCGGCCTCGACGCCATGGCCCCGCTGGCGGCCCGGGCCGCGGCCGGTGCCGACCTGCTCGTCATCGAGGGGGTGATGGGGCTGTTCGACGGGGCCGCCGACGGCTCGCCCTCGTCCACCGCCGACATCGCCCGCGCCCTCGACGCCCCGGTCGTGCTGGTGGTCGATGCCTCGTCCCAGTCGTCGTCGGTGGCGGCGGTCGTCCTGGGCTTCGCCACGCTGCAACCGACCGTCCGCATCGGAGGCGTGGTGCTCAACCGGGTGGCGTCGGACGCCCACGAGGTGCTGCTCCGGGAGGCGCTCGAGCCCCTGGGCGTGCCCGTGCTCGGCGCATTGCGGCGCGACGACCGCCTGGTGTGGCGCGACCGCCACCTCGGGCTGGTGCCGGTGGCCGAGCGTCCGGCGGAGGTGGCGGCCGCTCTGGCGGCGCTGGCCGCGGCGGTGGCCGATCGGGTGGACCTGGCCGCGGTGGTGGCCCTGGCCCGCTCGGCCCCGCCGATGACGGCCGGTCCGGTGGCCCTTCCCGAGCCGGTCGTCGACGGCGGGCCTGCGGTCCGGGTGGCGGTCGCCGGCGGTCGGGCGTTCACGTTCACCTACACCGACACCCTCGACGCCCTGTCCGCCGCCGGAGCCGAGGTCGTCCGCTTCGACCCGCTGCGGGACGAGCGACTCCCCGACGGTGTCGACGGCCTCCTCGTGGGCGGCGGCTTCCCCGAGACCTACGCCGTCGAGCTGGCTGGCAACCGGCCCCTGCTCGATGACGTCCGCCGGGCGCTGACATCGGGGGGCCTGCCCACGTGGGCCGAGTGCGGGGGACTGGGATGGCTGTGCCAGGAGCTCGACGGCCACCCGATGGCGGGCGTGGTGGACGCGGCCGCGGCCATGACCGACCGCCTTCACCTGGGCTACCGCACGGCGATCACCTCGGTCGACACCCCCCTGGGACCCGCCGGGACCGGGTTTCGGGGCCACGAGTTCCACTACTCGACCGTCTCGCCCGCGGGCGACGCCCTCGAGCTGCGCAGCCGCTTCACCAGCCGCCCCGACGGCCACGCCACGCCGTCCCTCGTCGCCACCTACCTGCACCATCACCCGGGCGGGGACCCCTCGATCGTGCGCAACTTCGTCAGCGCCTGCGCCAGCCGTGCCAGGGTGAGCGAATGACCGGCCCGTCCGACTCGCCGAGCGTCACCGCCCCCGCTCCGGCCGAGGCCGTGCCCGGCGGCTCGTCCGCCGGGGCCGCACCCGGTGGTTCGCCGGACGACGTCTCCGCTCCGGCCAAGGTGGCCGGCGGCTCGTTCGCGGCGGCCGCGGCGGCCGTGGGACCGCTCGACGCCGTGGCCATGGCCGAGGCGACCGTCCTCCAGGACCGGCTGACCAAGCCGCGGGGCGCGCTCGGCCGGCTGGAACCGCTCGGCATCCGCCTGGCCGGCATCGCCGGGACCTGCCCGCCACCGGTGCCCTCCCCGGCGGCGGTAGCGGTGTTCGCCGGCGACCACGGGGTGCTGGCCCAGGGGGTGTCGCCCTGGCCCCAGGAGGTGACGGCCCAGATGGTGGCCAACTTCTGCGCCGGCGGGGCCGCCATCAACGTGATCGCCCGCCAGACCGGCGCCCGGGTGGTCGTGGTCGACGTGGGGGTCGCCTCCACCCTCGACGATGCCCCCGGCCTGCGACGATGCAAGGTCCGCCCCGGCACCGCCGACATGGCAGAGGAGGCGGCCATGACCCTCGACCAGGCCCGGGCCGCCCTCGACGTGGGCGCCGAGGTGGCCGCCGACCTGGTCGCCTCCGGGGCAAGGTGCCTGGTCACCGGCGAGATGGGCATCGGCAACACCACCCCGGCGGCGGCCCTGATCGCCGCCCTCACCGGGCGCCGAGCGGCAGAGGTCACCGGCCGTGGCACCGGCATCGACGACGCCACCCTGGCCCACAAGGTGGCGGTGATCGACAACGCCTTGCTCCTCCACGCCGGCGCCATCGCCGCCGGCCCCCTCGCCACCCTCGCCGCCCTCGGCGGACTGGAGATCGCGGCCCTGGCCGGCTTCGTCGTCGGTGCCGCCGCGGCCCGGGTGCCGGTTGTCATCGACGGAGTCATCGCCGACGCCGCCCTCCTCGTCGCCGCCCGCCTGGCGCCCGGCGTCCTCGACTACTGCATCGCCGGGCACCGCTCGACCGAGCCGGGAGCCACGGCCGTCCTCGACCACCTCGGGCTCGACGCCCTCCTCGACCTCGACATGCGCCTGGGCGAGGGCAGCGGCGCCTGCCTGGCCCTGCCGGTGGTGGAGGCCGCGGCCCGCGTCCTCCGGGAGATGGCCACCTTCGACTCCGCCGGCGTGAGCGAGAAGTAGGCGCCGCCGCCGTCCCTCCGGGACTCATCGCCGGCCGTCAGGCCACCTCCTCGATCGGCTCCACCTCGTGGCCTTCCCGCCAGGCGTCCAGCCCACCAGTGAGGGCGGCCGCGTCCCAACCCCTGTCCTTCAGTTGGAGCGCCACACGGGCGCTCGTGCCCTCGTTCGGTCAATTGCAGTAGACGACCACCGGATGGTGGGGCTTCTCGCCGGTGGCCCACTCCACGACCTGGTCGGGCGGTAGCCGGATGGCGCCTGGCACCTGCACCGGGTCGCGGGCGTACCCGGCCCGGGACCGAACGTCGAGCACGATCGGCGGCGGCTGCTCCTCGGCCAGGCGGGCCGCCAACTCGTCGGCCGTGATCCGGCGGACGTCGTCCTCGTCGTCGGTGAACAGCCCGCTGGCGGTCGACGAGCGCTCCTCGTCGAGGGTGACCGCCGCCAGCCGACGGGAGTACCACGAGGTCAGCGGCGTGGCCGAGGAGCCGTGGAGCACCACCGAGACCACCACCACCACGCCGATGACCGCCAGCGTGGTCTCGTCACCCACCCCTGCCTCGAAGGCAAGGAGCCCGAAGAGCAGGGAGTTGAGGCCGCGGGGGCCGAACCAGGCGATGAACAGGCGGGCGTGGCGGCTCAGGCGGGCATGCTCGACCCGAAGGAGAGCGGTCATCACCAGCGGCCGCACCAGGAGGACGGCGATGGCAGCCAGCACGAGCGCGTCCGGCAGCGGGGCCAGCCCGATGACATCCCAGAGCAGGGCGCCGAAGAGGACGAAGGCCACCAGCATGGCCATCTCGGCGACGACCTCGCCGAACTCGAGGAAGCAGCTGCACAGGCGGTGGTTGAAGAAGGTGATGGCGGCCCCGGCGGCGAAGGCGGCGAGGAACCCGTCGCCCCCGACGGCGTCGCCCACGGCGAAGGCGGCCAGCACCAGCCCGATCCCGTAAAGCGACTGGTACTCCGGGCGGATGGCGTAGCGCTCGTCGGCCTTGGTCATCAACCACGCCCCGAGGGCGCCGACCACCGCCCCCGCGGCCGGCCCGATGAGGGCCAGCTTGAGGCCGAACATCGCCCACCCTCCGACGCTGCCCGCCTCGCGGTTGGCGACGGCGATGAGCACCAGGATGATCGGCAGCACGACCAGGTCGTTGGTGCCGGCCTCCACCCCGAGCGCCCGCCGCACCGATCGGGGGAGGCGGCGGTCACGGATGACGTCCCGCAGCACCACCGGGTCGGTCGACGACAGCACCGCCCCCACCAGCAGGGCCGGCACCAGCTCCAGTCCCACCAGCCAGGACGCAGCCACCGCGATGCCGCTCATCGTGAGGAGGGTGCCGGGGCCGAGGGCGAGGGCGGGCACCAGCCAGTCCCCCCTGACCTCCTCGATCTCCAGGTTCACCGCGTCCAGGAACAGGACCAGGGCCAGGGTGAAGATGGCCACGCCCTCCAGCACCTCGGAGTGGGGGCTGATCCGGAGCAGGTCGGCGTCGGCCAGGACGTAGCCCAGTCCCAGGAACAGCATCGGGAACGAGAGCGGGGCCCGCTCCACCAGCCCCGCCAGCAGGGCGGCGACGGTGAGCACCACTGCCACCAGCCCGAACCCGTGGACGATGTCCATCGGCCGGAAGCTTCGCGTAGATACTGGCGCCATGGCCGACGACGACTCGCCCGCCGCTGACGACCGGCCCGAGCCACCGATGAGTGTCGAGGAGGAGCGGCGCCGGCAGCTGGCGACGTCGAAGCGGCGGGCCACCTCGCTCCTGGCGGCGGTGAGCGTGGTGTTCGTGGTGGTGACGGTCTGGGGCGGGTCGTCCACGTGGGCCGACTACGTCCAGGCCACCGCGGCCGCCTCGATGGTGGGGGGGCTGGCCGACTGGTTCGCGGTGGTCGCCCTTTTCCGCCATCCGCTGGGGCTACCCATTCCCCATACGGCCATCGTGGTGGAGCGCAAGGACCAGTTCGCGGCCACCCTGGGGGACTTCATCCAGGAGAGCTTCCTGACCTCGGACGCCATCGTGGGCCGCCTGCGGGGGGCGGGCGTGGTCGGCCGCCTGGCCGACTGGCTGTCGGAGCCGGGCAACGCCGAACGGGTGGCGGCCGAGGTGTCCGACGCGGTGGTGGCGGTGGCCGACCTGCTGCGCGACGACGACGTCCACCGGGCCATCGAGGGGGTGGTGCGCAACCGGGTGGAGGCGGTGCCCCTGGCGCCGCTGGCCGGCCAGGCCCTGCGCTTCGCCACCCGGGACGGCCGCCACGACGCGGTCCTCGACCGGGCTCTGGCCGGGCTCCGGCGCTACATCGAGGACCATCGGGCCGACCTCCGGGCCCGGCTGGGCAAGAAGTCGCGCTGGTGGATCCCGGGCGCGGTCGATCACAAGCTCTTCGACCGTGTCCTCGACCGGGTGTGCGCGGCCCTGGCCGAGATCGAGGGTGACCGGGGTCACGAGATGCGCCGGGAGCTCGACCTGAGGCTCTCGAAGCTGGCGTCGGCGCTGGAGACGTCGCCCGAGATGCGGGAGCGGGGGGAGCAGATCAAGCGCGACCTCCTCGACCAGCCCGAGCTGCAGCGCTGGGTGGCCGAGCTGTGGTCGGACGCCAAGGACACCCTGCGCTCCGAGGCCGCCGACCCCGACTCCCGGCTCCGCCGGCGCCTGGCCGAGGGCATCGTCGGTGCCGGCCGCCGCCTGTCGACCGACGCCGTCCTCGCGGCTCGGGTCGAGGCGGGGATAGAGACGATCGTCACCTACGTGGTGGAGCACTTCCGGGGCGAGATCGCGGGCCTGGTGAGCACCACCATCGCCCGCTGGGACGCGGAGGAGACTGCCTCCCGCCTCGAGCTGCTCCTCGGCCCCGACCTGCAGTACGTCCGCATCAACGGCACCGTTGTCGGCGGCGCCGCCGGCCTCCTCCTCCACGCCGCGGCCGACATCCTGGGCTGACGGCGTAACGCCGGCGGGTGCGGAGCGGTCTCTTTGGAAGGATGCTGGTCGACGAGGAGTTCCCCCGCCTGGTCGCTGTGGCCGCGCTCCTGGTGGCCGTGGTCGGGGTTTGGGCGTATGTCGAGCTGCGGGGCGACGCCGCCGGCCGGCGGGGGGAGATGTCAGGGCCGCCCGACGCTCGGCCCTGGCTGAAGCCCTTCCGGTGGCGGGTGCGGGCCTGGTCGGCGTCTTCACCTTCATGGCCGCCATCGCCGTCATCGGGTTCGTGCTCGTCATGGCCGTGTTCAGCGGGTGGTTGTTCCATGATCCCGAGCACGTCGGATCCATCATCGGGTGGGTCCTCGTCTCCGGGACCGCGGTGCTGCTCGGTCTCCCGCTCATCGCCGTGACCGCCGTTCTGTCGATCAAGCTGCGGCGTTCTCGCCGAGAATCTGCTCGGTGATGGGGGGATGGACCCCAGTCGTGGTAGTCCTCGCCGTCGGGTCCCTGGTGATCGCCCTCGGCGTCTGGGACTTCGTGGTACTGCGCAAGGCGGCCGCCACCCGGCGGGGCGAGGACGTCCGCGCTGCCCGTCGATCAGCGCTGTGGCAGGGCATCCCAGTGGCGACCGCCGCCATCCTCGGCCTCGTCGCCTTCGTCGCCGGCGTCATCATGGCCGTCATCGGGTTCACCTTCGAGTCGATCGACAACTCCTTCAGGTCCGAGAGCGAACACGTCGATCGCCACCTGGAAGGATTCGTCATCCTCGGGACGGCACTCCTCATTGCCCTCCCGCTCCTGGCGGTGGCCGTGGTCGTGGGCGTCAAGCACCTGCGCCGACGCTGACCGCTTCACGAGCTTTCGAATGTGAGCCCCAGCCGCTCGGCGACCTCCGGTCTCAAACCGGGCCGCGTCGTATCGAGGGCTCGCCCGTCGGGGCGGCGGAGGATGAGCTCGTCCTCGGGATTTCCCTCGATGCGCCACCCCCTCCGGTGGACGAAACGATGGTGATAGCCGCACAGGGTGATCAGATTGTCGGAATCGGTGGACCCTCCCTTGCTCCAATGGACGATGTGGTGGGAATCGGTCCATCGGGTGCGGCCGCAGCCAGGGAACCGGCAACCGCCGTCTCGCTGCCGAATGCGCCGGACGAGCCACGCCGGCGGCGTCCGCCGCGGCCCGCCCGATACCGACGGTGCCGCTGCCCTCATCCTCCACCATCCACTCGATCCGGCCGTCACAGGCCATGCGCTGCACGACTTCGTTGTCGACCGGCGACCCATCTGCACTCTGCCCGTCGCCATCTGCAGCCAGGTCCTGGCTGTGACGTGCACCACCACGGTCGCCCGCTCTCCGTCGCCGACCGGCCAGTTGCACCAGGGCGTCGGCGCACCGGTACTCGTAGGGATCGAACACCCCGGTCTCGGGATTTCGGGGCACCTTCTCGGCCAGCTGCTGCAGGGCGGAGGACACCACCTCCAGCTCCGCCGCAGGTAAACGGCCCGATATCCGGCCCCAATCCCGATTGCGGTCGAGCCGGCACCGCACCGCCCGCACCGGCTCGGCCTCGTCCCGCTTCCGACGGGAGAGCGCCTGGAGTTGCGCCGGCGTCATCCCGAGCACGCTCTCCGCCCACTCACCGTCGGTCTCCGCCGTCGCCAGGTTGGTCACTCCGCCACCTGGTCCCACGACACCGCCCCGCCCGCCGCCACCCCGCCACCCCTGGCAGCGTCTCCAACGCCCCCGCCACTCGGGCCAGCTCGGCCGCCGCCGGCCAACCCATCCCCAGGCGTATCGCCAGCCAGGCCGCCATCGACGTGGCCCCGTCCTCCCGCCACCCGGCTCGGCCATCGAAGGCCGCCACCAGCTCGCACAGCGTGGCCCGCACCGCCATCTCCGCCGCGTGCATCTGGACGATCGCTTCGGCGAGTTCGTCCACCCCACATTCGGCCAGCGCTTCCCGATCCATTTGACCCCATTCTACCGATGGGGTGAGACAGTTTTCGGGAGATCCGGCCACCCGAGCAGCGGCCCGATGTACCATTTCTTGACACATGGCGAACTTCTGGCTTCGTTTCCGAAGCCTGCCCGTGTGGGCTCAGATCCCGATCGTCGTCCTGACCGGGCTCTTCGCCGTCGGCGCCGTGGCCGCGCCCTTCACCGAGCCCGAGCCCGACGATCGCGGGGTAGTTGCGTCGGCGGCGACGTCGACCACGTCTCCCGCACCACTCGCCCAGGCGACAACGACGACGCTCTCGGCCCTTCCCGCCGGCGACGACACCGCGGTCGTGAGGGTCACCGACGGCGACAGCCTGGTCGTCACCGACGGCACCCGCATTCGGCTCATCGGCGTCGACACGCCCGAGGTGGAGGGCGACGACTGCTTCTCGGCCGAGGCCACCGACCACACCCGGCAGCTCGTCGGGCCCGGCACCCAGGTCCGCTTGGTCTACGACGTCGGGCGCCTCGACCGGTACGACCGCACCCTCGCCTACGTCTACCGCCTCCCCGACGGCCTCTTCGTCAACCTGGCCCTGGCTACCGACGGCTTCGCCCTGCAGCTCACGGTGCCACCGAACGTGCGCCACGCCGAGGAGATCGGCCTCGCCGTCGCCGACGCCCGCAACGCCAAACGGGGCCTGTGGTCAGCGTGCCAGACGACCACGACCGCGACACCCGCCATCCGGGCGCTCGCCGCGCCACTGGTCGATGACTCCGTCCCCGAGCCGGAGCCGGACGCCGGACGAACCGGCGCCGGTCGAAGTCCCGCCGGCGGACGTCCCGGAGGGCGACTGTCACCCGTCGTATGCCGGTGCGTGTGTCCCGATCGCGTCCGACGTCGACTGCGGGGGCGGACAGGGGAACGGCCCCGCCTACGTCTACGAGGAGAACATCCAGGTCATCGGCCCCGACGTCTACGACCTTGACGGCAGCGACAACGACGGGATCGCCTGCGAGCCGCCGAGGAGCTGACAGCCCCCCCATAGCTACGCCCGTTGTAGGGGCTTGTACTTGATGCGGTGGGGCTGGTCGGCCTCCTTGCCCAGGCGCTTGTGGCGGTCGGCCTCGTAGTCGGAGTACGAGCCTTCGAACCAGCGCACGGCCGAGTCACCCTCGAAGGCGAGGATGTGGGTGGCGACCCGGTCGAGGAACCACCGATCGTGGCTGATCACCACCGCGCACCCGGGGAAGTTGAGCAACCCCTCCTCCAGGGCCCGGAGGGTGTCGACGTCGAGGTCGTTGGTCGGCTCGTCCAGCAGCAGCACGTTGCCCCCCGCCACCAGCACCTTGGCCAGGTGCAGCCGGTTCCGCTCCCCGCCCGACAGCTCGCCCACCATCTTCTGCTGGTCGGACCCCTTGAAGCCGAGCCCGCCCACGTACGCCCGCCCGTGCAGCTCCCGGTTGCCGACCACGATGCGGTCGACGCCCCCGGTGGCCTCCTCGTACACCGTCTTGGTCGGGTCGAGCGAGTCACGGCTCTGGTCGACGTACGCCAGCCGGACGGTCGCCCCCACCGTCAACGAGCCGCCGTCGGGCTTCTCCGCACCCACGATCATGCGGAACAGGGTCGTCTTGCCCGCCCCGTTGGCCCCAATCACGCCGACGATCCCACCCGGCGGCAGCCCGAAGCTCAGCCCGTCGATCAGTAGGCGGTCGCCGTAGCCCTTGACCAGCTCTTCGGCCTCGACCACCACGTCCCCCAAACGGGGACCGGGCGGGATCGAGATCTCCAGCTTCTCGGCCCGATCGGGCGCCGACTCCGCCTCCGCCACCAGCCTCTCGTACGACGTGAGGCGAGCCTTGCCCTTGGCCTGGCGGGCCCGGGGCGACATCTGCACCCATTCCAGCTCTCGGGCGAGAGTCCGCTGGCGGGCCGAGTCGGCCTTGTCCTCCCGGGCCAGGCGGGCCTGCTTCTGCTCCAGCCACGACGAGTAGTTGCCCTCCCAGGGGATGCCCGCCCCCCGGTCGAGCTCGAGGATCCACCCGGCCACGTTGTCGAGGAAGTAGCGGTCGTGGGTGACGGCCACCACCGTGCCCGGGTACTCGCTCAGGAACCGCTCCAGCCAGGCCACCGACTCGGCGTCGAGGTGGTTGGTGGGCTCGTCGAGCAGGAGGAGGTCGGGGCGGGCCAGCAGCAGCCGGCACAGCGCCACCCGCCGCCGCTCGCCGCCGCTCAACGTCGACACCTCGGTGTCGCCCGGCGGGACCCGCAGGGCGTCCATGGCGATCTCGAGGGTGCGGTCGAGGTCCCAGGCGTCGGCCGCGTCGATCTTGTCCTGGAGGTCGGACTGCTCGGCCAGCAGGGCGTCGAAATCGGCGTCGGGATCGCCCATGGCCTCGCACACCGCGTTGTAGCGGTCGAGGACGGCCTTGATCTCCCAGACGCCCGAGGCCACGTTGCCGTAGACGTCGAGCGACTCGTCGAGGCGGGGCTCCTGGGCCAGGTGGCCGACGCTGAAGCCAGGAGTGAGACGGGCCTCGCCCGTGTAGCCCTCGTCCTCGCCGGCCATGATGCGCAGGAGGGAGGACTTGCCCGACCCGTTCGACCCGATCACGCCGATCTTGGCGCCCGGGTACATCGAGATGTTGATCCCCTTCAGGACCTCGCGGTCGGGTGGGTAGAAGCGACGAAGGTCGCGCATGGTGAAGATGAACTGCGGGGCCATGGGTCCAAGGCTAGGCGAGGCTCATCGCTGCCCGATGGCTACAGGTAGCGGCGTGCCCCCCAGTAGCCGCTGACCAGGCCCGGTCGATCGATCGAGACCGTCTCCACCGTCCGCCCGGTGGCCGGGGCCTGGATCATCCGGCCGTCGCCCACGTACATCCCCACGTGGTTGACCGAGTCGCGGTCGGCACCGGAGGCGAAGAAGAGCAGGTCACCGGGCCGGAGGTCGGACCGCTCGACGGGCGTGCCGGCCGCCGCCTGGTCGTGGGCGTCCCGGGGGATGACCACCCCGTGGGCGGCGTAGACGGCGGACGTGAAGCCGGAGCAGTCGAACCCGGCGGCCGACGTTCCCGCCCACAGGTAGTCGACGCCGGTGAACATCTGGGCGCTCCGCACCACCTCGTCCCCGGTCGGGGGAGGGCGGTCGACGGAGGCCACGCTCCCTCCCGACACGCCCAGGAGGCCGACGCCGCCCCCCGGGAGGCCGACGGTGAACCACGTCCCGTCCGCAGCCACCACCGGGAGGCGGGTGTTGAAGCTGAGTTCGAGCAGGACCCGGCCGGGGTCGGCCGGGTCCCGCAGGGGCTCGGTCGGGGCGACGACCACCGCGTCGGCCCCCGTCGTGGGGGGTCCCAGCCGGGCCGAGAGCTGCACCGTGGGCAGCCACCCGGGATAGCCCCTGGGGTCGAGCGACGTCGGCTGGCGGAGGACGACGACCTTGGCCCACCCACCCGCCACCTCGTCCACCGTGACCCGGTCGCCGTAGAGGGCCTGGGTGACCAGCCGGTCGACCAGCCAGCGCCGGTCGTCGACGGTCATGGCCGCCAACCAGGCGTCGACGTCGACGGGCCGGGCGAGGGACGGGGCGTCGAGGGGACGGGCCTGGTCCGGCTCGGCCCACAGGTTGGCGACGGCCACGTCCACCCAGGCGTCGTGCCCCGGAGCGACCACGGGTTCAGTATCGGCGGGCGGCGTGGTGGGCGCGGCGGCCCTGTCCCCGCGACCACCGCTGCCACCATCGCCGCCGCAGGCGACGAGGGCCAGCACCCCCAAGGCCACCAACATCGTCCGCCTCACGCCACGCCCATGACGATGACGGGCGCCCGGGCCGGGTCGAGCCAGCGGAGGACCTCCAGCAGGCGCTCCACGGGCAGTGACACGCAGCCCGCGGTCGGGTTGCCCCTCGACACGTGCAGGAAGATGGCCGATCCCAGGCCGGGCGTGCGGGCGGTGTTGTAGGCGATCACCGCCGCGTAGTCGTAGACCGGCGTCTGGTACATGGCCTCGCCCACGCCGCCGTCGACCCACTGGTTGTAGGTCGGGCTGGACGGGACGTCGTCCCACACGATCGACGGCCCCGTCACCCGCCGGTAGGGCAGGGCGACCCCGGGGTCGGGCTCGATGCCGAAGGCGAACTCGAAGCCGTAGGTGCCAGACGGGGTGCGTCCGTCGCCCTCCCGCTTCTCGCCCGGAGGGGCCAAGCCGGCGTAGCCCACGAAGGCCGGCCACGGCCCGTGGACCTGGTCCCACCCGCCGTCCGCCGTCCGCTGCCAGGTGGACAGGGTGGCGGCCGTGACGCGGTAGCCGTCGGCGGTGACGAGGACCGCCTGCCCGGCCTCGCCCGCCCGGTCGAGCTCCGCCGGGAGGGACACGCGGGCCGGGGGGCCGGGCTCAGGGACGCCCGGCGTCTCGCTGATCGTGGTGGGTGGCGGCGGGGGAGCGGTAGTGGACGGTAGGTCGGGGCTCGAGGTTGTGGTCGTCGAGGGGGCGGGGCCGGAGCCGACCTGTTGGGCCGCGCCCCCGACCCGCAGGCGGCCAGGACGAGGCCCAGGAGCATCGTCGCCCCCACGATCCCGAGACGGAGCGGGGGGACCACGCCGCTACCGTAAGCAGTCGTGGCCGGTGGTCGACGCGCGCCCGGGGTGCTGTCCGTCCTCGTCGTCCTTCTCACCGGCTGCTCCGGCTCGGGCGGGTCGGCGACGCAACCGACATCGGCCTCGGCCCCGACGGCCACCAGCGGGCCGGCGACGAGCGCCGCTCCCGCGCCCCAAACCTCGGCCGCGGCGCCGTCGCCGTCGCCGTCCACGTCGTCACCCACGACTACCGTCGCCGCCGTGCCGGCGTCGGACTTCACGGGCACCATCGCCACGGTGACGGCGGCCGACCTCCCGTCGTCGTGGCGACCCGGCTGCCCGGTCGCCCCCGAGGGGCTTCGAGTCCTCCGCCTGTCCCACTGGGGCTTCGACGACCAGCCCCACGCGGGGTCCCTCGTGGTGGCCGCGTCCGTGGCCGATGCCGTGCTCGAGGTCTTCCGCACCCTCTACGACCAGCGCTTTCCCATCCGCCGCATGGAGCCGGTCGACGCCTTCGGGGGCGACGACGACGCGTCCATGGCGGCGGACAACACCTCGGGGTTCAACTGCCGGCCGGCGGTTGCCAGCGGTCCTCCCCACTGGTCGAACCACGCCTACGGCCTGGCCATCGACGTCAACCCCATCGAGAACCCCTACATCCTCGGAGGCGAGGTCCTGCCGCCGGCGGGGGCCGAGTTCGTCGACCGGTCGGTGTACCGGCCGGGCATGGCCATCGACGGGGGCGTGCTCACCCAGGCCTTTGCCGCCGTGGGCTGGTCGTGGGGCGGCCTGTGGCACGGCAGCCCCGACTACCAGCATTTTTCGGCAACGGGCGGCTGACCCCGAGAGTGCCTACGAGGAGCGCAGGGCCCGACCGCTCAGGGCCAGGAGGACGAACGCACCCACGAGCTGCACGCCCCACCAGGCGCCGATGCCGCCGTGGTGGCCGCTCACCGGGCAGCCGACCGTGAGGGCGAGGAGCCCGAGGCCACCGACCAGCGAAGCGACGGCCGCGAAGCGACGGCGCTGGACGATCCCGGCCGCCATCGCCCCCCAGGCGACCATGAGGCCGGTGCTGAGCAGGTCGGCGATGAGGGGCACCGGTGCGTCCGGGTTGGCCGGTGCCGGCTCGACGGCCAGGCCGACGGCCACCACCACGACCCAGGCTGCGACCAGGACGAAGCCCCACGACCGGCTCAGCGGTTGCCCCAGGTCGGCGAGCAGCCGCCGCCGGGGAGCCGCGGGGGCCGTCCTCTGACCCGCGGTGCGGGCGATGTCGGTGGTCGCCGGCGCAGGACCGACCGGAGTCGGCTCCTCGTGGGTGACCGTGGGCCGCTCGATGTCGATGATGGTCATGGCACCTCCTCGTCGGCCCCCATCGTGGCACGCCGCCGGCCGGTTCGAATGCCGTGCCATCCCGTGCCAAAAGTTCGCCGTCAATCCCGGTTGACAACGGCCGGGTTGTCAACGTAGGATGACAGCATGAGCGAAGCGACGAAGCTGGCGGCTGACGCCGGCAGCCGTGACCCGGTCGTCGGGCTGCGGGCGGTGGCCGCCCTCCGGCGGCTGTTGGAGACCCTCGAGACCCTGCAAGTGACGAACGCCCGCGACCAGGGCTGGTCGTGGCAGCAGATCGCCACGTCCCTGGGGGTCAGCCGCCAGGCCGTCCACAAGAAGCACGCCGAGAGCCGCCTCCGGCGCAGGGGAGCGTGACGACGTGTTCGAACGGTTCACCGACCGGGCCCGCCAGGTGGTCACCACGGCCCAGGGGGAGGCCCGCGACCTGGGCCACGGCTACATCGGTACCGAACACCTCCTGCTCGCCCTCATCGGCCAGGGCGACGGGGTAGCCGCCCGCGTCCTCGACTCGGCCGGGGTATCGGCGGACGCGGTCCGGGCCGACGTGCTCGAGATCGTGGGCCAGGGCCAGCCCGGACCGGGTGACCTGGTCGCCCCGGCCGACGCCGAAGCCCTGCGGGCCATCGGGATCGACGTCGACTCGATCAGGGAGCGCATCGAGGAGTCATTCGGTCCCGGCGCCCTCGAGGTGGCCCGCCGGTCGCGGCGGAGACGGCGGCTGCAGCTGCGGCGCCCTCGCCGCCACGGCACCCCGTGCTCGGGATCGGTGTGGCCGATAGGCGTCGGCGGCCACATCCCGTTCACCCCCCGCAGCAAGAAGGTGCTGGAGCTGTCCCTGCGGGAGGCGATCCACCTCCGCCACAACTACATCGGCACCGAGCACATCCTGCTGGGGCTGCTGCGGGAGGGCGAGGGACTGGCCGCCATGGTGCTGGTCAAGCAGGGCCTCGGCCTCGACGACCTCCGCCAGCGGGTGCTCAACGCCATCGGCAAGGTGGCCTGACCGGCGCCGACCCGCCCGGCCTACATGCCCGAGTGCAGGAGGTCGAGGTAGAGCTGCACGCCGCCGTGGGTCATGTGCACGCCGTCGTCGACGAAGGCCTCGGGGTTCGAGTCGCCCAGCGCGTGCCAGTCGACGAGGACGGAGTTGGGGAAACGGGGGACGGCCGCGGCGAAGATCTCGTTGTTGTGCGCCTCCCACGGCCGCGGCACCCGCACGTTGACCACCACCACCCTCCGGACGACGGACAGCACGTCCATCAGCTCGTCGAACTGGCCCTCGGTCACGGGGCCGTTGTTGCCCAGGTGGACGACGACGATCTCGCCCAGGCTGCCGGCGTCGCGCATCGACCGGGCCACCGCCAGCGACTCGTCGAACTGCCGGCCGATGACGGCGTCGACGTACATGCCCTCTGCCTCCATGGCCGGTTGAGCCACGATCATGACCGACTCGCCGATGGCGGTGACCCGCGCGCCCGGCGGCGGTCCCGGGGCCGGTGAGGGCGGCTCGGGCGCGGCCGGTGTCGGTTCGGGCACCGCCACCGCCGGTGTAGCCACGGCCACCACCAACGGGGTGGACGCCCCGGCGGGCGCCCCGGCCGGCACCGCCTCGGCCGGTTGGGCGCTCGCCGGCGAGACCCCGTCCACCGACGCCGCGGGCGGCACGACCACCGCCAGTGACAGTGCGGACGCCGCCGCCGGTGCCGAAAACGGTGCCGCCGGCACCGGATGGCCGACCACGACGGCGGTGGACAGGGCGGCCACCATGAGCAGGGATCCCAACGCCCACCCCGTCACCGTCTGCCGAGTCCGACGGCTCCGCCGGGCCACGCCGGAACGAAGGTCGGCCCAGGCCCGGCCCAGGGCCCCGTCCCGGATCGGCTTCTCGACCCACCGGTAGGACGCGGCAGCCAGGGCGAGGGTGATCGCCATTCGCAGCCCGAGCAGCGGCGTCCCGGTCAGGGGCACGTCGCTGTGAGGCCGGGTGAGCATGAACACGGGCCAGAACCACAGGTAGACCGCGTACGACCGGCGCCCGAGCCACACGAGGGGCCGGGACCCGAGACCCTTGGCCACCCACGAACGGGGGTTGGACGCGACCACGATCGCCAGCCCGGCCAGGACGGCGACGCCCACGAACCCGCCCCGGTAGAGCAGGGGGTCGAACTGGTCGACCCGTGACAGGCACAGCCACAGTCCCCACAGGACGGCGACCCCGGTCGCCTCCAGGCCCACCCGGCGGGGGAGCGACAGCCTGCCCTTCGCCTCCCACCGGAGGGGGAGACAGGCCAGGGCCGCCCCCACCAGGATGCCCGCCACCCGGGTGTCGGTGCCGTAGTAGACGCGGGACGGGTCGCCGGTGGGGTCGTGGAGCA
Source organism: uncultured Acidimicrobiia bacterium (assembly GCA_963765955.1). Lineage (GTDB taxonomy): Bacteria > Actinomycetota > Acidimicrobiia > Acidimicrobiales > AC-14 > JAXDMK01. The sequence goes on along the minus strand of CAVXYA010000002.1, from coordinate 667,905 downwards.
CGGCCATCAGCCCGGCCGACAGCGCGGCCAGGCCCAGGATTGGGCCCACCAGCCGGCGGGGGTCCCGCCACTTGAGCAGGACGGCGAGGACGAGTGGCCACAGCAGGTAGAACTGCTCCTCCACCGCCAGGCTCCACAGGTGCTGGAGCAATGGCGGCCGGCCCAGCGACTGGAAGTACGACTGGTGCTCGAAGATCAGCCGCCAGTTGCTGACGTAGCCGAGGGCGGCCAGGACGTCGGCCCGCAGCCGGTAGCCCTGGTCGGGGGCCAGAAGGGGGACGGCGACGGCCACGCCCACCAGCAGGAGGAGCAGGGCCGGCAGGAGGCGCCGGGCCCGGCGCTTCCAGAACCGCAGGAGCCGGACCCGGTTGGTACGGCGGTAGTCGGTGAGCAGCAGGGCGGTGATGAGGTAGCCGCTGATGACGAAGAAGACGTCGACGCCGAGGAACCCGCCCTGGGCCCACCCGAGGCCGGCGTGGTAGGCGAACACCGCCGACACGGCCAGGGCCCGCAGCCCGTCGATGGCCGGCACATAGCGCAGCCGGGATTCCTCGGCCCCGGCCCCGGCCCCGGCCGCGGCACCGGCCTCGGCGTCCCTCGCCCCCAGCGCCGTCACCGCGGCAGCCTACCGGCGGGGGCTCGTCGGGTCAGGGCCAGTCGAATCGACGACCGATCAAGAACCTCACCCGTCGGTGAGGGCGCCCGTTTGGATCACCCGTAGGGACGTGAAATCGGCCGCACGAGCCCACATCACGTCCCTCCGGATGATTCAAACCGGGCGAATCGGCCTAGGGCATCCGTTCCTCGAGGCGGTGGAGGTAGCCCTCGGACAGGGCGTAGAGGGCGTCACGGCAGTCGCCGTTGAACGAGGCCCCGTGCATGACGGCCAATACCTCGGGGTCGAGGTCGGCCAGCTCCCGGAGGGCGGCCGGGAGCCCCGGGGTGATGGCGGTGGCGCCCATGGCGTCGTCGGCGGCCAGGGCCCACTCCACGATGTCGGCGCTGTCGGTGACCTGCGGCCGCTCGCCGAGCTGGGTGAAGACGTCGGCGCACAGCAGGGTGTTGGTGGTCTCCTCCAGCAGCATGCCTGCGTCCCACCCGTGCAACACGTGGGGCGTGGCCCGCCAGCGCACCCGCTTGTCACCCAGGTCGAGGAGGTCGCCGTGGCGGAGGGCCTTCACCGGCCGGTCGGTGAGGTCGGCCGCGGTCCACGAGGCGGCGACGTTACCCATCGCCACCTGGGCCTGGCGGGACGCCTCCAGCCACTGGTCGAGGGCCCCGCACTCGTCGGCCTCGACGTGGCTGAAGGCCACCCAGTGGATGCGGGAGAGCTTCATCACCCGGCTGGCGAACTCGGAGGCGTTCTCGAACAGCGACTTCGTGCCGCAATGGAACAGCAGCGGCTCGTCGGCCCGGATCAGGAACTGGTTGACGGTGAACCCCCACCGCCCGGCCTCGGGCAGGAAGGTGGAGATCTGGAAGATGCCGTCGGCGATCTCGTCGAGACTGGTCTTCATGTAGGGCATGTCGCCCCCAACCTACGACCCCTGCCGGGGACCTACGGACTGCTCTCCTCGCGCTTGGCCCGCATCCCGGCCACGGCCGCGCTGAGTCCCTCCGCGTCGAGGACGTCGGCCATGATCCCGACCTGCTCCTCCCAGACCTCGTCCGGGATGGCGGCCCGGACCTCGTCCTCGAGGACGTGGTAGACGTCGAGGCCCAACTGGACCTCGGCCAGTGCACCTGCGTACGCCGGATCTCCCATGATCACCGTCTCCGCCGAGATCTCGGCCGCCTCCGGGTCGGGGGCGCCGAGCAGGACGAGAAGGTTGGAAGCGCCGTGCGTCTCAGAGAGCCGGAGAATCGTCTCCTGGCTCTGCAGATCCATGGCCCCTGACGCCGTTCAGACGAAGCACTCCGTGGCTACGAACACCACGTTGCCGCCGGCCGCCTTGACGCATGCGGCAATCGACGGTCCCGAGATGCCGTCGCGCTCGCCCATGGCGATCACCTGCTTGTCCTGGAACATCCTCACCCCCCTCCGAGGTTCTTGTCCGCCAAGTTCTTGTCGACGAATGCCGTGACCTGGTCGGGGGTGCTGGCCGCCGGTCCGCCGATGCGGTCGACCTCCTCGCCGTCCTTGAACACCAGGAAGACGGGCAGGCCCATGAGCCCCATAGACATGCACAGCCGGCGGGCCTTGGGCGCCTCCAGCTTGACCACCTTCATCTCCCCCGCGTGTTCCTCGGCCAGCTTCTCGACGTGGGGGTTCAGGGCCAGGCACGGCTGGCAGTCGGGACCCCAGACGTCGACCAGCACGGTGCCCTCGGCGACCAGGTCCTGGAACGTGTCGCGGGTGGCTTCGGTGACGACGTCGCTCACGATTCCCCTTTCATGACGTTCGCTCCAGCAGCACGCTCATGCCGTCGGAGAGCTGGCTCATCCGGCCCAGGAAGAGGCTTCCCTTGGCGATCAACATGACCCTTTCGGCGGTTCCGCGGGTGAGTCGCTCGACGGCGTGGGGCAGGTAGCAGAGCGACGAGGCCAGGTGGCCCTGCGTCGGAGCGTACCCGGGCATGCCGTGGTTCTTGACGAACTCGGCCATGTCGCCCCGCTCGATGTCGCCCCGCTTGACGGCGAGGGCGGCGATGGTGCGGTAGTTGCGCTCCGGGACGTTGCCCGATCCTTGAGGCTCGGTGATCTCGGGGTTGTGGAGCTCGGTCGCAAAGTCGTCGATGGACGAGAAGGGGAGCCCGAGGCGGGCGAGGGGACCGTTGGCGAGGGCCTCCATGACCTGGGGCTGCGACCCGCCGGCGGAGACGGTGTGGCGGCCGACGGCGTCGAGGCGGATGCGGGGGCCGGCCCGCCCGGCGCTGAGATCCGACCGCTCCACGAGGGCGGCGGCCCCGCCCAGCACGTCCTCCAGGATGGGGAGTCCGTTCTTCAGGTGGCCCTGGAACTTCATGCCCAGCTTGGCCATCGACCCGCCGGCGATGACGGCCACCCGCTCGAAGACGCCCGAGCTGACCAGCGCGGCGGCCATGACGAGAGCAGGCACAGGGGCGGCGCAGAAGTTCTTGACGTCGGCCCCCGAGGCCTGGAGCAGCCCGCCCTTCTCGGCCACCGTCTTGCCCATGTTGCCGCCGCCCCGCTGGTAGCGGTCGCCGATGGCCTCCTCCCCGCAGCCCAGGACGTAGGGGATCGACAGGGGGTCGACGTCGGTCTGGTCGAGCAGGTGGAGCAGGGCGAGGGTGGCGGTGGCCTTGGCCGCCAAGTTGTCGAGCAGGACGACCGAGGCCAGCGACTCGTCGAACTGCTCGCCGCAGCGCATCACTGCGGTGTCTCCGATCCGTGTCGTCCCCGGCTCGGACGCCACCGCCTCCACGTCGCCCCGGGCCTTGTCGAGCAGGTCGAGGTCGAGGCGCTGGGCGAGGGGATGGCCGGCCAGGGCGGCGGCCGCCTTGTCGGCCGTGGCCTCGGAGATGGTGAGCAGGCCGAAGTCGTCGAGGACGGCCATCAGCCCGAGAAACTCGTCCTCCGGCATGATCTCGCCCGCAGGGGCGAACCTCGACGCATCGGGGAGGCCGGCGCCGACCCACGGGCGGGGCGGCAGGTCGCGGGGATGGAGGGCGTTGACGTACGCCTGGTGGGGCCCGTAGGCGACGGCGTCGTCGTAGGACCGGAGGGCAGCCCGGAAGTCGGCCGCCACCTCGTCGCTGCGGGGCAGCTCCCGCCGGGGCTTCGACCCGTGCTCGGTCAGTCCGGGGACGTGGGCCAGGATCTGGGTGGACGAGGTGATGATCGCTGATTCACTCATCTGTGTCACTCATCGGGTACCTCGAAGATGGTTGGTTTCGAGACCTGGGTGGTGACCGCGGCCAGCCCCTGCTCGACCAGACGCCGGCGCCAGGCCCGCTCGTCGTCCGCCGACAGCGACGGGTCGCCGGTGGGGTAGGGGATGCCCCGGGTGCGGACGATCCGGGGCGCGCCCACTCGCTGGGCGATGGAGACCAGGTTGCAGAGCAGGGCGGTGGGAATCCCTGCCCGCTCGAGCTCTTTTGCCAGCGTTGCCCCGCAACGCGTGCCCGTTCCTCACGTGGAGGTGAGGATGGCGGCCCGGGCCCCGGACCGGCGGATGTCGGCCGCCCACTCCACACCGAAGCGGCGGGCGTTGGCCACCGACGTGCCGTTGCCGGTGGTGACGAAGTACTCGGGCATCAGCGCCCCGATGCGCCCCTCGCCCTCCAGCTGGCGGGCCACGTCGAGGGGCAGGATGCGGTTGGGGTCGGCGTTGGCGGCCACGGTGGAGAAGCCCCCGTGCACCGACCGCCACTCGCCGGCTTCCATGCCCGGCAGGTCTTCGATCGGGTACCGCAGCCAGCGGGTGGCCCGGGCCGACTCCAGTCCGCCGGGGTTGGCGTCGGGGACCAGACCGCCCTCGGTGACGAAGGCCACCGTGACCACCGACGGATCGGCGATCGGCGCCGCCGGGGTGACCTGGTCGAACCGGGGGAGGGGGACCTCGGTGGCGTCGCGGTCGCCCCCCAGGCGGGCCAGCACCAGGTCGACGGCCCGGGTGGCGGCGTTGCGGTCGTCGAACACCGACCGGCGGGGCAGGCGGCCGATGCGGCCGTCGTCGGCGGTGAGGTCGGCGCCTCTGAGCAGGGTGGTTGCTGCTCCGGCCAGGGTCTGGAGCGACGGCCCCATCGACCGGGCCACCTCGCCGGACTCGACCACCGGGGCGGTGCCGGCCTCGTCGAGCCCGGGGTTGTCGGGGTGCATGGCGGCGACGGCGGACAGTCCGGCGGCGGTGGCGGCCGCCACCACCCGGGCGCAGGCCAGGCCGTAGCGGCCGCTGGTGAAGGCGGGCCCGGCGATCACCAGGTCGGGCTCGGCCTCCTGGATGAGGGCCAGGATCTCGTCGATGGCGCCGGCGTTGCCGACGGCGTAGTCGTCGCCGCACCAGACGGTGGCCACGATCTGGTGGTCGTCGCCGAGGAGGGCGGCCAGCTTGCGCCCCGGCCCCTTGGCCCCCGGTGCCGACGTGGGGCCGGTGGCGGCCGAGTCCTCCCCGCCCACCCCGGCGAAGAACTGGTTGATGTAATGGACGACCTTCACGTGGCTGCTTTCATATCTCTGCTCGCAGTCTCCCCCATCCGAGGCAGCTCAAAGAGCAGTAGATCACGGCGGTGGGCAGCTCCAGCTCGTCGGTGGCGGGCCGGTCGACCAGCGCCACCCGCTCGCCGCCGTAGGCCCGCTCGACGGCGGGGAGGATGAGGCGGTGGTCGTAGTTGCCGGTGCTGACCATGGCTGTGGCCCGTTCGGGGGCGACGACGATCGGCGGGCCGGTGCCCTCGATGCCCGACATCTCGGCGAACAGCCCCACGGCGGTGATGCCCAGGTCCTCCAGGGCGTCCATCTTGAGGGCCATGTCGGCATCGGCGTTGCCCCCGCCCTCCTTGGTGACGATGACGGCGTCGAACCCGGCGTCGGCGCACACCCGGGCGGCGGCGGCCGAGATGTCCTCCTTGGCCGCCATGGCCACCGGCTCGGGGGAGACGACCACGCCCGCGAAGCACAGGTCGACGCCGTGGCGGGCCCGCAGGGCGGCCGCCACCGGGTGGTTCTGGTGGACCCAGGTGGGGTTCTTGAGCGACGGGTGGCCGAACTGGCCGCTCACCACCGCCCCGTCGTCGATGTCGCCGGGCTCGATGACCATCGGCTGCTCACCGGCGAACGACCGCCCGTAGACGAACACGTCCTTGAACGGGCCCTGGGTCTGGAGGTTGGTGAGGGCGGCCACCTTGGGCAGGCCCTCGGCCGCGTCCGGGTCGAGCGGCTCCTCGACCTCGTCCGGCTCGACGTCGAGGCCGGCCTCGGCCAGGCGGGCCGCCAGCGCGCAGCGAGCCGAGGCGCAGGGCGACGTCGACGTCCTCCCACGCCGCGTCCTGGGCGGGTTCGAACTCGACGACCAGGTTGACGGTCGCGGCCAGCGGGGACAGGTCGGCGGCCGGGCCCGACATGTCGAGCACCGCCTCCTGGGCCCGCGGCAGGTACCCGGCCACCACCACCGCCGCCCCCCGCAGGACGTGGGTGATCCCCTGGCCCTGGGTCTCAGCCGGGCCGACGAAGCCGGGGAAGATCCCCCCACCACCCGGGCCCTTGGTACGGGGCTCCACTGCGTCGAGCACCTTGACGATCCGCACCGACTCGCCCGGCGCCGCCACCGACAGGGTCACCGAGGCCAGGGCGGGGTCATCGAAGAACCCCGCCGCCTCCGCCCGGGGCACGGTGAGCACGCCGCCCTCGAGCGCCAGCCGGTCGCCGAGCTCGATGCCCTCGACGCGGTGTATGTGCCGGGTCAGCCCCATGGCCCCAACCTACGCGACCAAGCCCGCATCGGCATTCCCGCCGTTTCGATCACCCGGAGCGTGGTGATTTCGGCCCGAAACCTGCGGATCACCACGCTTCGGGTGCACGAGACCCAGGAACTCCCGTCCTCCGTCGTTTGGATCAACGGTAGGGACGTGATCCCGCGCTGAGCGGCCAAGATCACGTCCCTACCGATGCACGAAACTGGCTCTGGCGGCAGCTACAGGCGAGGGAGGACGTCCTTGCGGTAGAAGTCGAAGAAGCCGTCCTGGTCGGAACCGATCTGGTGGATGTAGACGTGGTCGAAGCCGGCGTCGAGGTACTCCCGGATGGCCTCGACATGGCGGTCGGGGTCGGGGCCGAGGGGCAGCATCTCGGCCAGGTCGTCGGGGGTGACGAGGGAGGCCGCCTGCTCGAAGTGGGACGGCAGGGGCAGCTCCTGGCTCAGCTGCCCGGGGAGGGCGGCGTTGGGCCACCACTCGTGGGCCGTCTTCTTGGCCTGCTCCTCGTCGGCGGCCCAGCACACCGTCGCCTGGGCGTAGCGGGGACCGCGGCCTCCCGCCGCCTCGAAGGCCTCCACCAGCTCGGCTTGAGGGGCGGTGCTCCAGAACCCGTCGCCGATGCGCCCGGCCAGGGCGGCCGCCTTGGGGCCGGCGGCGGCCACGATGATCGGCGGCAGCTCGTCGGGGAGGGTGTAGATGCGGGCGTTCTCGACCAGGTAGTGGTTCCCGTCGTGGCTGCAGAGGTCACCCTCCCAGAGCTTGCGGATGACCTCCACCGCCTCCTCCAGCATCTCCAGGCGAGTGTCGACCGGCGGCCAGTGGTCGCCCAGGACGTGCTCGTTGAGGTTCTCGCCAGTGCCGACGCCGAGGAAGAAGCGGCCCGGCATCATGGCCGCCGAGGTGGCGGCGGCCTGGGCGATGACGGCGGGATGGATCCGCATGGTCGGGCACGTCACGCCCGTGCCCAGCCGGAGGCGGTCGGTGGCCATGGCGATGCCGCCGATCACGGACCACACGAACGGGGCCTGGCCCTGCCGGTCGATCCACGGATGGAAGTGGTCGGAGATGGCGGCGAACGAGAAGCCCGTTTCCTCGGCCTGGACCGACAGCCGGACCAGCTCTGCGGGCGGGTGCTCCTCGCTCGAGAGGGCGTAGCCGAACTCGGGCATGGGGAACGGGTACCCCATCGGGACCGGTGCCATTCGCCCGCCAGGTCTGGCCGGGGGCGGAATACCCCGGCCCCAGAAGGGTTGAAACAGTGCTATGGCTCAGACACAGCGTTCGCTGGAGAACTGGCGGCAGCAGTCCGCGTGCCGCGACATGGATCCCAACATCTTCTTTCCCGCCACCGACGACGAGGCGGGCCCGGCCAAGGCCGTCTGCGCCACCTGCCCGGTGCAACAGGAGTGCCTCGAGTACGCCATCGCCACCCGGCAGGACGACGGCGTCTGGGGTGGGCTCGACGAGACGCAGCGCCGCCGGCTGCGTCGCCGCCGTCAGGCCGCGGCCCGGGCTGCTCGCGCCGCCTGACGCCCCGGACAGCAAGTTCGCAGCGGCTTCACAGGCCACGCACAGCCTGACGGCGCAAGGTGAGGTCGCAGCACCGCAACACCAAGCCCGGCTTCGCCGGCCGGCCGGTGGGACCTCCCCCCTGCACCGACCGGCCGGCGAACGCCGCACGCGCGCGACACTCTCTGACCACCCCCGAACGGAGGCAGGCCCACTCGTGAACGCTCGCTCGGAATCCGGCCGTTTCCGGCCATCGATCATCGCCGCCCTGGTGGTCGTGCCCCTGGCCGCCCTGGCGATCGTCTACCTGGTGTTCTTCACCGACGACTCGCCCGACGAGTTCAGCCTGTCCGATCCACCGGCCGGCGGGAGCACCCAGACCACGACGGCGGGCGCCACCTCGCCGGGGGCTCTCGGCGGCACGTGGAACGTCGCCCCCGGGTCGGCGGCCGGCTACCGGGTGCTGGAGAAGCTGGCCGACCTGCCCGCCCAGAGCGACGCCGTCGGTCGCACCGAGTCGGTCACCGGCACGGTCACCGTCAGGACCAGCGGCAGCCAGCTGGTGGCCGACGCGGTCGACGTGGAGGTCGACGTCTCCAGCCTGAAGAGCGACGAGAACCGGCGTGACAACCGCATCCGCACCAGCGGCCTGGAGACCGACGAGTTCCCGACGGCCACGTTCACCAGCACGGAGCCGGTGATGCTGCCGGCCGGCACCGAGGCGGGCCAGGCGGTGACGACCGCCGTCACCGGCGACCTCACCCTGCACGGCGTGACCAAGCGGGTAACGATCCCCCTCGAGGTGCGCCTCATTGGAGGCCAGGGCGAGGTGGTGGGCTCCCTCAAGTTCCCCTTCTCCGACTTTGGGATGTCACCGCCCAACGTCGGCGGCTTTGTGACCGTCGACCCCGATGCCACCCTCGAGTTCAAGCTGCTGCTCACCCGCACCTGAGTCGCGGCCCTGACCGACGAGGCCGGAACCCGGTGGTGCCCGTCGTGCCGGAGAGGGTGGCCGGCGGCCACCGCCGCCTGCCGGCAGTGCTTCGTGGAGCTGGTCGACGACCTGTCGGCCACCACCCGCTGCCGCCACTGCGGCAGGGACTGGCCGGCGACCATGAAGTCCTGCCCCCACTGCCTGGCCGAGCTGGCGCCTGACCCGCAGCGGGCGGCCGACATGCTCGCCGTCACCCTGGCCCGGGGCTTCTACCCGGCCCGCCCGGCGGGAGCGGTCGCCTTCGAGCAGGGGCCGGCATGCACCCTCCTGCGGGCCCGGCCCCAGGCGTCGCTGATCTTCGTCGGCGACGAGGGCTTCCTCGAGGCCCACGTCGACGGGTACGACCACCGGGCCGTCCCGCCACTCGTGTGCCTCGAAATCGACGGCCGCATCCTCTTCCGCCTCTCCCACTACGAGGCGGCGGCCGACGCGGTGGTGGCCTACGGGGCCGACGGGGCCCCGCTCGGCACCTACCTGCGCCGCCCCGGTGGGGGCCAGCCGGTGATCGACGTCCGGGACGAGACCAGCGCCCCCGTCGCCGCCCTCCGCGGGGCCCGGGACTGGGCCGGAGCCGGATTCGACCTGGTGCGCACCGGCGGACCGGTCGTGGCCCGGGTGGGCCGGGTCGACATCCAGACCGACGACTGGGTCGACGACGAGTGGTCGCTGCGACCCCTTCTCGAGCCCGACGACCTACCGATGCAGCCGCTGGCCGCGGTCGCCCTCCTCCTGGCGGCCAAGGTGTTGCTGGGCCGGGCCACCCCTTTCCACCTCGAGAGGCGCGACCCCCTCTCGTGGGACACCGCCCCCGAGGAGGGCTAACCCCGAGGAGGACTAACCCGAGGAGGATCGCCCGGTTGCTCAGCCGATGGCGTGGTTGTACGCCTGGTTGAACCGGAGGGCATCGGCCTCCGTCCAGCCGTGGATCGTGCACCGCCCGACCGGGAGGGTGGGGAACATGCCCGACGACGGGTTGGTCAGGTTGTCGTCGAGGCCCAGGGTGTTGCTGAGGAGCTGCCCGACCAGGGTGAACTTGTCGCCGTGGCACCACGGATCGACGACGCTGGGCCGGAACCGGGCCACGGCGTTGTTGATGTGGTTGGCGAACTGCGTCTGGATCTCGACCGTTCCCGGCACGCCCGCCGGCTGGCCGCCGAGGGCCTCGTCCTTGCACACGATCACGTACTGGGCCGCGCCCCGGGCGCAGGGTTGGCCGGGGGCGAAGTGGATGTTGCGGAAGACGAAGATCACCGGGTAGTTCTGGTTGTAGACGACGTGCAGGTAGTTCATGACGTGGGCGAAGTACTGGATCTGGTCGTTCAGCACCGGGTCGGCAGTGTTGTCGAGGAGGTAGACCGACCGGTACACGACGCTGTCCGGCGGGCACCGAGACCCAGGGGTTCGGTCCGAAATGATGGGGGAAGAAGACGTTGTCGTGGACGTCGGCCCGGGCGGGGGTCGGCTGGACCGCCAACACCGCCAGGGCGGCCACCACCGCCACCAAGGTCCGCACCCTACGCACCGCTCCCGCCCTGCTGGCTCGCGTGTCCACGCCGTCACGTCCTTTCAGTGGTGCTTCCTTCACGCACCGTAGCGACGACCCTCACGGGTGGCAAGGGTGCTAGCAACACTCCAGCACCGGCCCGGCGTAGATTCCTGGCGGTGATCTTCGGTGTCGACGTCTCCCAGCACCAGCTCACGTGGGACGAGCTCCGCTCCCGGCTTCGCTTCGCAGAGGAGGCGGGGTTCGAGTCGGCGTGGGTGTTCGACCATTTCACGCCCCTGTACGCCGACCCCCGGGGGCCGTGCATGGAGGCCTACACCCTCCTGGCGGCCATGGCCGTCGCCAGCAGCCGCATCCGGCTGGGGGTGCTCGTCACCGGCGTCACCTACCGCCACCCGTCGCTGCTGGCGGCCGAGGTGGCCACCGTCGACCAGATCTCGGGGGGCCGGATGAACCTTGGCATCGGCGCCGCCTGGCACGCCGCCGAGCACCGGCGCCTGGGCTTCGACTTCCCGGCCACCAAGGAGCGGGCGGGGCGGCTGGAGGAAGCCATCCAGGTCGTCCAGGCCCTGTGGACCGAGGACGGGGCCGGCTTCGACGGCCGCTACTACCGGTTGGAGGGCGGCTACTACCACCCCCAGCCGGTGCAGGCACCGCACCCGCCGATCTGGGTGGGAGCGGGGGGCGAGCGGCTGACCCTGCCCATCGTGGGTCGCCAGGCCGACGTGTGGCACGGGTTCGGCTCGGCCGCGGACCTGGACCGCAAGTGGGACATCGTCCGCCGGGCGGCGGAGAAGGCCGGCCGCGACCCGGATCGGATCACTCGCTCGACCGACCTGTCGCTCTCCGAGCCCTGGGACGAGGTCCGTCGGCGGGTCGACGACCTGGCCGCCGCCGGCGTCTCCCACGTGATCGCGAGCTGGCCGGCGGAGGGCCGGGGCCGCATCGAGGAGTTCGCCTCCGAGGTCATGCCCGGCTTGTCCTGAGGGGCACTCGCACTCAGCTCAGTCGGCGTCCCCGGACCACTCCCTGTCCTCCTTGTCCCACTTTTCGTTGCGGGCGTCGGTGCGTTCCTTCCAGTGCTCGGCGGCGTCGGCCGACTCGTAGGGGCCCATGCGGTCGTCGGGCGGACACGACGTCTCGCTGTCCTCCACCCGGCGGTGGCGCAGGCACCAGTACCAGGCCTCGGATTCGGTGTTGGTGTCCGTCATGCTTGACTCCTCTCGGCCCATCCGGTCGATTTGGCGCGATCGGGGAAGGCATTCCCCGATCGACCCGCCCCGAAGTGTGCAGGAGGTACAGACCGTGCGATTCCGCAGGGACGTTCAGCTCGACACGTCGCAGATTTCCGACCGGCGCGGGGCCGGCCCCCTGGTGGCGGGGGGCGGAGGACTGGTGGGCGTGCTGTTCCTCGTGTTCCAGCTCCTGACCGGCGGCGACGGCGGCGGGATCCCGCCCATGGGCCAGTTCCAGGCCGAGCAGTCGGTGGCCTGCGAGACCGGGGAGGACGCCAACCAGAAGGACGACTGCCGGATCGTCGGCGTCGTCAACAGCGTCCAGGCCTTCTGGGAGGACACCCTGCCCGACTACGAGCGGGCCAAGACGTTCTTCTACGAAGGCTCGACCCAGACCGGGTGCGGGGTGGGGACGTCCGACGTGGGGCCCTTCTACTGCCCGACCGACCAGGGCATCTACATCGACCTCGGCTTCTACGACGACCTTCGCACCCGCTTCGGGGCCCAGGGGGGCCCGTTCGCCGAGGCCTACGTGATCGCCCACGAGTACGGCCACCACGTCGAGAACCTCAGGGGCGTGCTCGAGGCCGGACGGAGCAACGCCACCGGGCCCCAGAGCGCCGGCGTGCGGGTCGAGCTGCAGGCCGACTGCCTGGCCGGCATGTGGGCCAAGGGGGCGGTCGACACCGGCTTCATCGAGGAGCTCACCGAGCAGGACATCCAGGACGGTCTCGACGCCGCCGCCGCCATCGGCGACGACCGCATCCAGGAGAAGGTCCAGGGCCAGGTCAACCCCGAGTCGTTCACCCACGGGTCGTCGGAGCAGCGCCAGAGGTGGTTCCTCAACGGCTACCGGTCGACCGAGATCAGGGGCTGCGACACCTTCGCCGTCCCGACCGTCTGACCCGGAATTCCACGACCGGGTTTCGGGGAGGCGAACCCAGGTCACAACCCCTCCATGAGCCTCCTCGTGATCCTGCTGATCGTCCTGATCATCCTCGCCTTCGGCGGGGGATTCGGCTACGGCGGAGGGAGGTACCGCAGCGGCGGGATCGGCCTGGGCGGCATCCTGTTGATCATCCTGGTGGTGCTGCTCCTCACTGGCGCCCTCTGAGGGACGAAGGCGATCTGACCCGGCTCAGGCGGTGACGTCCCGCCGGGACACGAGGACGAGGGCGGTGGCGGCGGCCACGGCGGCGTAGAGGACTGCGGTGAGCACGGCCCGGCCGATGCCCAGCTCGGTGGTGCCGCCCTGGATCAGCGACGCCAGCACTTGGCCCGGGAACCAGCGGTACCCGGCCGGCCACGAGTCGACGATGATGTTCTCGAACGGCCCCGCCCAGGCGAAGCCCACCCCCAGGGCGAGCGGCGCCGACCGGAAGACGACGGCCAGGGTGGTGCCGAAGATGGCCCAGCCGGTCACGCCCCCGAGCACGGTGATGTAGTCCCGCAGTCCGGCGCCGGCGCTCTCGGCCGAGAACCACTCCGCCGTGGCTACATCCTGGCCGGGGGCGACGAGCAGCGACAGGGCGAACGTGAAGGCCTCGGCCAAGGCGACCACACCGGCCGCCACCAGCAGGATCCCGGCCAGCTGGCCCACGATCACCTGGAGCCGGTGGGGGTTGCGGAGCAGGACCGCCCGTAGGGTCCCGCCCGAGAACTCGCTGGCGACCAGGGCGATGACGGTCACGAACACGAGAAAGCCGACGAACGAGGCGCCCACCGCGAACGCCTCGGTGCCGCCCCCGGGCCCGGCCAGGGCGGCCAGGGTGGTGCCGCCCCGCCGGGAAGGGGCCCCGCCGCCGGTGGTGCGGGCGGTCGAGAACACGGTGAGGGTGGCCACCACCGAGAACACGATCGTGGCGAGGGCGGTCGCCACCATCGTCCGGCGGCGGACGAGGCGGAGAAGCTCGGCGTGAATGATCCTCATCATCGGGAAGGTGGTCATCGTGTTCCTCCTTGCACCATCGAGAGGTAGCGGTCTTCGAGGGTCGTGCGCAGCGGGCTGAGCTCCACCAGCACCATGCCGGCTTCGAAGGCGGCCCGGTTCACCGATGCGGCCAGGTCGCCCACGTCGGAGCCGTTGATGCCCACCACCAGCCGGTCGGCCTGGGCGTCGACCTGGTGGCCGCGGGCGACGAGCAGGTCCCGGAGCAGGGGGTGATCCTGCGGCGACTGGGCCACGACGGCCAGCCCGCCGTCGACGCTGTGCAGCAGGGCCCGGGTCGGGCCCTGGTAGAGCGAGCGGCCGGTGTCGATCAGCACCAGCCAGTCGCACACCTGCTCGAGCTCGCTCAGGTCGTGGGAGGACACCAGGACCGTGCGGCCCGTCCCCGCCAGTTGTCCCACGAGGGATCGCATCTCCCGCACCCCCTGGGGGTCGAGGCCGTTGGCCGGCTCGTCGAGGATCAGCAGCTCGGGGTCGCCGAGCAGGGCGGCGGCGATGCCCAGGCGCTGCTTCATGCCGAGCGAGTAGCCGCGGTAGCGATCGTCGCCCCGGTCGCCGAGCCCTACGGTCTCGAGCAGGCCGGGGATGGTGGCGGTGTCCTGTCCGGCCGCCGTGGCCAAGACCCGGAGGTTCTGGGCACCGGTGAGGGCGGGGTAGAAGGCGGGGGTCTCGATGAGCGCTCCCACCCTCGGGAGGTAGGCGGCGGGCTCGTCGATGGAGGCGCCGAGCACGGTGCCCGTGCCGGAAGTGGGCCGGACCAGGCCGAGCAGCATGGCCATGGTCGTGGTCTTGCCGGCGCCGTTGGGGCCGACGAAGCCGGCCACGACCCCCGACGGGAGCTCGATGTCGAGGTTGTCGACGGCCGTTCGGGTGCCGTAGCGCTTGGTGAGTCCGGTGACGGACAGTGCGGTGGGTCTCATGCACCCATCGTCCCGGGGATCGGGCCCGGCGTCGTCCTCCGGGGGGAGGCTGTCGGACTACGTCCGCCGGGGTACCGCTACGCCCGGATCAGGCCCGCCAGCCGGGGCGCACCAGCCCGGTCTCGTAGGCGAACACCACCAGCTGGGCCCGGTCCCGGGCCCCCACCTTGATCATGGCCCGGCTCACGTGGGTCTTGGCCGTGGCCCCGCTCATGATCAGCCGGTGGGCGATCTCGTCGTTGGTGAGACCCTCGGCAACCAGCGCCACCACCTCCCGCTCCCGGTCGGTGAGCAGGGCCAGGTCGGGCAGGCCGACCGGGTCCTTGGCCCGGGTGGCGAACTCCTCGATGAGGCGGCGGGTGATGCGGGGGGACAGGAGGGCGTCGCCGGCGACGACCGCTCGCACCGCCCGCAGCAGCTCGGACGGCTCGGTGTCCTTCACCAGGAACCCGTTGGCCCCCACCCGGATGGCCTCGAAGACGTACTCGTCGAGGTCGAACGTGGTGAGGATGATCACCTTCACGTTGGCCAGCCGGTCGTCCTCGGCGATGCGGCGGGTGGCAACCAGGCCGTCGACGCCCGGCATGCGGATGTCCATGAGCACCACGTCGGGCCGCAGCTCGAGGGCCAGGCGCACCGCCTCCTCGCCATCCGCCGCCTCCCCGGCCACCGCGATGTCTTTCTGGGCGTCGAGGAGGGCCCTGAATCCGCCCCGCACCAGGGCCTGGTCGTCGGCGATGAGGACCGAGATCATCGGCGGGTCGGTTCTCACTGTCGGGCCGGGAGGTGGGCGGTGACGCGGAAGCCGCCGTCGGGCAATGGCCCCGCGTCGGCGTGGCCCCCCAGCGCCGCCGCCCGCTCCCGCATGCCGACGATTCCGTTGCCCGGCTCGGCCGGCCCGCCACCGCCGCCGACCCCGATGCCGTCGTCGGTGACCTCGACCGTCACCCCGTCCTCGTAGCCGAGGCGGACGGTGACGGAGCGGGCCCGGGCGTGGCGGGTGACGTTGGTAAGGGCCTCCTGCACGATCCGATAGGCGGCCAGCTCGACCGCCGCCGGCAGCGGCGCCACCGGCTCCCCGTCCTCCAGCCTGCCGACCTCCAGCCTGGCGTCCTCCAAGCGCACCTCCAGCCCGCCGGCCCGCACGCTGTCGACCAGGGCGCCCAGGTCGGCCAGGCGGGGCTCGGGGCGCGAGGTGCGTCGCCCCGGCGCAGGAGGTCGAGCGCGGCCCGCAGCTCGTGGAGGGCGTCGCGACTGGCCTCCTTGATCGTGGCCAGGGCGGGCCGGGCCTGTTCGGGCTCGTCGTCGAGGAGGTGGAGGGCGACGCTGGCCTGCACGTTGATGAGGGAGATGTTGTGGGCGAGGACGTCGTGCAGCTCCTGGGCCAGGCGTAGGCGCTGCTCGCCCACGAGGCGCTGCTGCTCCTCCTCCGCCGCCCGCTCGAGGTCGGCTACGTGCTGCTGGCGGCTGCGGACCACCTCCGACACGGCCAGCACCACCACCAGCCAGCCGGCGACCAGGGCGAGGTGCACCCACCCCGATCCGCTGTCGGCTCGGGGGTCGACGAGGTGGGCAACCACGAAGCCGGCGAAGCCGAACCCGGCCAAGTACCAGGTGGGGCGGCGGTGCCCGGCCTGGACGGCGGCGTAGAGGGCGACGACGACGCTGACGAAGATCGGTCCGTAGGGATAGCCCAGTCCGATGTAGACGTCGGCCGCGGCGGCCGCCACCGCCACCGCCGCGAGGGGCCACCGGTCCCGGACGGCGAGCGCCGCCGGCCCCACCAGTACCAGCACGATCGCCAGGGCGTCGACCGCTCGCCGCTCGGGCTGCTCGTCCGAGGCACCGAACGTCCCGACCACCTGGAAGAGGGCGATGCCCAGCGCGCTGGCCCACACCGCGCTCCTCGACCTCGACCTCATGTCCCGACGGTAGGCCCGGCCGCGGCCGCCGTCGTCCGTCCCAGGGCGCAGCCCTGACTACGCCCGGCGGGGTAGGCCCAGCCCGGCCATACCGCCAGTGTCGGGTTTGCCCGGTTTTGTGGCGCACGGGGAAGTACCCTCTGGTGGTGCGCCTCGTCGCGTTCGGCGCGTTTGTTGTGTTGGGGTTGCTGGCCTTCTTGGCGGTGTGGCCGCCCGCCGGGGCGCCGGTGAGCTGGCGACGGCTGACTCGCGGGCTCCGTCACCGCGTCCGGCGCCGCTATTACCGCAATGTCCTCCTCGACCAGGCTCCGCCCCAGGAGACGACGGGTGCCGGCTACGAGTGGGACGACGGTACCCAGCAGGGGAGCCGCTGACCGGCGGATGTCGTGCCCACGCTGAGCCCGTCGGGACCGGCCGCGGAATGTTGACCGAATGTTGGGAGCCCGTCGACACCTGGTTGTGATGGGCCGCTCATGATGACTGCCGTGAGCCACGCCCCGGCCCGTTCTCCGCGCCGTCCTCAAGGGCTCGCATTCCCGTCCCACGGTGCGAGCTGGTTGGAGGTATCGCGGCCATGACGCCGAAGTTGCCATGAAGACCGTGCTGGTGGTCGACGACGATCCCGACATCCGGGAGCTGATCACCTGGAAGCTGTCGCAGGCGGGCTACGCCACGGTCGCGGCGGCCGACGGGGATGCCGCCCTGGAGGTAGCCGCGGCCGGCGGCGTCGCCGGCAAGCCTCTCCCCGACCTCGTCCTGGTGGACTGGATGATGCCCCGGATCACCGGGATCGAGGTGTGCCGGGCGTTGCGGGACAACCCCCTCACCGCCCACATCCCAGTCATCCTGCTCACGGCCAAGGCCCAGAAGTCGGAGATCGAGTGCGGGTACGCGGCGGGCGTCGACGACTACATCGTGAAGCCGTTCAGCCCCCGGGCGATGCTGATCCGGGTCGAGGCGGTGATGTCCCGGTGCGAGGCTCGGAAGTGCTCAGCCGGGACGTGATCATGAGCCCCGTCCCGCCGGGACCGCCGGCGATCGGATGACTCCCGTTCCGATCGCCGGCCCCTGGCCTCCCCGGGTCGGGGTCCCGATCGCGGGCGAGGCCGGCGCGCCGGCAGCCGGCACCCTGGTCCCGGCAATGGGTCCGGCAATGGGTCCGGCAATGGGTCCGGCACCGGGTTTGGCGGTGCTCGACGGGCGTTTCCGGAGCGACAGCGTGCTCAAGACCGGGCGCGGCGTCGACACCTTCCTGGGCACCGACCTGCTCGACGGCCGTCCCGTCGTCATCAAGCGGGTGGCCGCGGCCGACATCGGCGACGGTGTGCGGGCCCGCCTCGAGCACGAGGCCGAGGTGCTGGGCCGGCTGGCGACCAGCCCCTTCCGCGCCCCCGTAACCCTGGGCGGCGACGGCGAGTTCCTGTACCTGGTGCAGCCGTTCGTCCCGGGGGAGACGCTCCAGCGCCGGCTGACCCGCGGGCCGCTCTCGGTGGCGTCCACCCTCAGGGTGGCGCTCGATCTCCTGGGCGCCCTGCAGCGGGCCCACGACGAGGACGTCCTGCACCGCGACGTCAAGCCGGCCAACGTGATCGTCGACGAGCACGAGCCCGTCCGCCGGGCGGTGCTCATCGACTTCGGCTTCGCCCGCAGCCCGGGGCTCGACGTCTCGGTGCGCGACCAGCGGGTGGGCACCGCCCGCTATCTCGCCCCCGAGGCGGCGGGGGTGCTGGAGCGGGCGGTCGACGAGCGCTCCGACCTGTACTCCGCTGGTGTCGTTCTCTTCGAGTGCCTGGCCGGGAGGCCACCCTTCGAGGGGAGCGACGTGGGCGAGGTGCTGCGCCAGCACCTGAACACGCCCGCCCCCCAGCTCCGGGGCCTGGGCGTCGACGTGCCCCGGGCGGTGGACGCAGCCTTGCAGCGCCTCCTGCGCAAGGACCCCGGCGAGCGCTACCAGTCGGCCGCCGCAGCCCGGGCCGACTTCGCGGCCATTGCCGCCGCCGTCGACCGGGGCGTCCGCGAGCCGGCGGTGGTCATCGGGCTCCACGACCGCCGCCACATGCTCACCGAGCCCGCCTTCGTCGGTCGGGCCGACGAGCTGGGCAAGCTGGTGCGCCTCATCCGCCGGGCGGGCGAGGGCCGGGGTGGCCTGGTGCTCCTGGAGGCGGAGTCCGGCGGGGGCAAGACCCGGTTGCTGGAGGAGCTGGCCCAGCAGAGCCAGACCCGGGCGTGGATCCTGCGGGGCCAGGGCCTCGACCAGGCTGCCCAGCGCCCGTTCCAGCTGCTGGAGGACGTCGTCGGGGGCATCGTGGCCGCGGCCCGCGACCAGCCCCTCGTCGGGGCCGCCCTGCGCCGCCGGGTGGACGACAGGGCCGACGCGGCGGTGGCCGCCCTCCCCGAGCTGACCGAGGTCCTGGGGGAGGGCACCACCGCCAGCCTGGGTCCCGAGGCCTACGGCGAGACCCGGAGCATCAACGCCCTGAGCGCCCTCCTCGACGCCCTCGGGACCCCGGAACGTCCGGCGGTGGTGCTGCTCGACGACTGCCAGTGGGCGGACGGGCCGACGCTGCGGCTGCTGGCCCATTGGCAGGCCCGCACCGGCGACCGGGCTGTCCCCGTGCTGGTCATCGCCGCCTTCCGGTCGGAGGAGGTCGGTGCCGACCATCCCCTGCGCCTCATCGAGCCGCTGGCGACCGTCGCCCTGCCCCCCTTCCAGCGCGACGACGTCCGCAGCCTGGCCGAATCGATGGCCGGCCCCCTTCCCGACGAGGCCCTCGACGCGGTCACGCTCTTGTCCGAGGGCAGCCCGTTCATGGCCTCGGCCGTGCTGCGGGGCCTGGTGGAGGCGGGGGCGCTGGTCACGACCGACGAGGGGTGGGAGGTCGACCGGGAGCGGCTGTCCGACGTGCAGACGTCCCGCCGGGCGGCCCTCTTCCTGCTGCGCCGGCTGGAGCTGCTTGCCCCGACCACTCTCCACCTGCTCTCAGTGGGCGCGGTGCTGGGCAAGGAATTCGACCTCGGCCTGGCCGTGGAGCTGTGCCAGCAGGAGCCGGCCGAGGCCGCGGCCGGGCTGGCCGAGGCCGGTCAGCGGCGGATCGTCTGGGTCGACGAGCAGGCCGGCCGAGCCCGCTTCCTCCACGACAAGCTGAGGGAGGCGCTGCTCAGCCGACTCGACGCCGACCAGCGGCGGGAGCTGCACCTCATGGCTGCCGAGCGGATCGAGGCCCTCGACGGCGCCCGGGTCTTCGAGCTGGCCTACCACTTCGACGCCGCCGGCTCCGGTCTCCGGGCCCTGCCCTATGCGGTGCAGGCGGCCGAGTCGGCCCGGGCCCAGCACTCGCTCGACGTCGCCGTGGCCCACTACCGGATGGCCCAGCGCTCGATCCCCGACGGCGACGCCGCCACCCACGCCCGGGTGGCCGAGGGCCTCGGCGACGTGCTGACGCTGGACGGTTCCTACGACGAGGCCACGGCCCAGCTCGAACGGGCCCTGTCGGTTGCCGCCACCGACTTCCAGCGGGCGACCCTCGAGGGCAAGCTGGGCGACGTCGCCTTCAAGCGGGGCGACCAGGGCTCCGCCCGCGACCACCTCGAGCGGGCCGTCCGCCAGCTCGGCCGCCGCCTCCCGACCCGAACCCCCGGCCTGGTGGTCGCGCTGATGGTCGAGGTCGTCGTCCAGGTGGCCCACTCCCTGCTGCCTCGGCTGTTCCTGGCCCGGCGTCGGCGGGAGGGCGCCGACCGGGAGTTCCTCGCCATCCGCACCTACAGCCGCCTGGCCTACGTGTACTGGTTCAGCGCGGGCAAGATCCCCTGCGCCTGGGCCCACCTGCGGGAGATGAACCTGGCCGAGCGCTACTCGCCCAGCGCCGAGCTGGCCCAGGCCTACTCGGAGCACGCCCCGGTGATGACCATGGCCCCGTGGTTCGGCCGGGGCATCGCCTATGCCGGGCGCTCCCTGGCCATCCGCACCGAGCTGGGCGACATGTGGGGCCAGGGCCAGTCGCTGAACTTCTACGGCGTGGCCCTCTACGCCGCCTCCCGGTACCGGGAGGCAATCGAGAAGCTGCAACAGGCAGTGCGGCTCCTCGACCAGACGGGCGACCGGTGGGAGGTCGACACCGCCCGGTGGAACATCGCCTTCTGCCACTACCGGCTGGGCGAGCTGACCGAGGCGGTGGCGATGGCGAGGATCGTCCACGACGACGCCATCGCCATCGGCGACGACACCGCCGCCGGCATCAGCGTCAGCGTGTGGGCTCGGGCGGCGGGGGGGCGGATTCCCGCCGAGCTGGTCCGGGCCCGGTTGGAGCAGCGCAACGACGACGCCCAGACCGCGGCCGAGGTCCTGGCGGCCGAGGCCGTGCGCCTCCTGGAGGAAGGGTCCTCGGCGGAGGCGGTGTCGGTCATGGAGGAAGCGGCGGCGGTGGTGGACCGGGCCGGGCTGCGCCAGGAGTACGTGGCCCCCGTCCTGCCCTGGTTGGCCACCGCCCTGCGGACCCAGGCCGAGACGCTCCTGCCCTACGAGGTCGACCAGCGCCGGGCGGTCCTGCGCCGGGCCCGCCGGGCCGCCCGCAGGGGCTGGCGGCTGGCCCGGTGGTACCGCAACAACGCCCCCCACGCCCTCCGCGAGCGAGGCCTGCTGGCGGCCATCGACGGCCGCCGCCGGCACGCCCGAAGACTGCTGTCCCGGAGCCTGGCCGAGGCCGAGAGCCAGGACGCCCGCTACGAGGCGGCCCTCACCCGCCAGGCGTTCGGCTGCATCGGGCTCCCCCTCGACGGGATGGGCCCGGCCGAGGTGCTGGCCCGGGCCGAGGCCGAGCTCGCCGCCTTCCTCCCTGCCGGCGTACGGCCGGCCGACGCTGCCGGCGGGAATCAGTCCGCTCCCGTCGAGCCTGTCGTTGGCGGACCGGTTCGCCACCCTCGTGACCGTCGGCCGCCGCATCGCCTCCGCCCCCTCGCCCGCCGCCGTGTACGCCTCCGTGCGGGAGGCGGCGGTTTCGTTGCTGCGGGGTGACCAGTGCCACGTCATCGTCCTCGACGACCCGTCGTCGGGGATGCCCGGCGCCAGCTCGAGCTCGAGCTCGGCCGACGGCATCGACCGGCTGAGCCACAGCCTGGTGCTGCGGGCCATCGAGGCCGGGGGCCCGGTCCTGCTGGCCGACAGCCCCTTCGTCGACTCGGCCGACAGCATCGTCCTGTCCGGGCTGCGCTCGGCGCTGTGTGCCCCGATCTTCTGCGACGGCCAGGCCGTCGCCTGCCTCTACGTCACCCACAGCAACGTCGAGGGCCTGTTCGGCCCGGACGAGATCCAGATGACGGAGTTCGTCACCGCTCTGGCCGGCGCCGTCCTCGAGCACGTGGCCGGCACCGAGGCCCGCTTCCGGTCCCTCGCCCAGAACTCGAGCGACGTGATCACGATCGTCAACCGCGACTTCCGGATCACCTACCAGAGCTCGGCCGTCACGAGGGTCTTCGGCTTCGAGCCCTCCGAGATCGTGGGCCGGCCCCTCGCCGACTGGCTGCACCCCGACGACGTGGCTGCCTTCCACGCCCTGCTGCGCAGCGTCCTGGCCGGCGGGCAGGACACCCGGCTGGTCGAGTGCCGGCTCCGGCACCACGACGGCTCGTGGCGCGACGTGGAGACCGCGGTCAACAACCTGGTCGACGACCCCAGCGTGAACGGGGTGGTCATGAACACCCGCGACATCAGCGACCGCAAGCGGGCGGAGCGGGAGCTGCGGGAGACCCTCGGCCGGGAGCAGGAGATGCGGGAGAGCCTGCAGGAGCTCGACCGGATCAAGACCGACTTCGTGTCGTCGGTGTCCCACGAGCTGCGGACGCCCCTGAGCAGCATCCTCGGCTACGTGGAGATGCTGGCCGACGGCTCGTGCGGGTCGTTGGTCGACGAGCAGACCAGGCTGCTGGGAGTCGTCGACCGCAACGCCCGCCGCCTGCAGGTGCTCATCGAGGACCTGCTGATCATGTCGCGGGTCGAGTCGGGGACGTTCCGGCTGTCCGTGGGACCGGTCTCCATAGCCGACGTCATCGAGGGCGCTCAACAGGCGGTGCTGCCCGACCTGCTCGTGCGTGACCTCGACGTCACCATCGACGTGTCCCCCGACCTCGACCCGATCCAGGGCGACGCCGGCCAGCTCGACCGGGTCATCATCAACCTGCTCACCAACGCCATCAAGTTCACGCCCGACGGCGGGCGCATCGCCATCTCCGCCCTCCGCCAGGGAGACACGGTTGTGATCCGGGTCGTCGACACCGGGATGGGGATCCCGGAGGACGAGCAGGAACGGGTCTTCGAGCGGTTCTTCCGGTCGTCCTCGGCCCAACGGCTGGCCGTGCCCGGCACCGGGCTGGGCCTGTCGATCACCAGGTCGATCATCGAGAAGCACGGCGGCACCATCACGGTGTCGTCGCACCCGGGGGAGGGCACCGCCTTCACCGTCACCCTGCCCGCCCACTCCGACCTGTCGTAACCGCCGGCCGAGCCGAGTCCGTCGAGCGATCGCCACAGGTGGTCCCTCCAAGGGACCGTCCGCGTCATTCGCTCGTCGGGGCCAGCCGAGCCTTGCGAGCGATCGCCACAGGTGGTCCCTCCGAAGGCCCATCCGCGCCATTCGCTGGCGGGGGCGAGCGGCCGGCGGCGGTCGGGCAGTCCCGGCTCAGCTCGGACCGTCGGAGCCGGGCCCCGGCCCGCCGATCCGGCCTAGCACCGACTCAAGCGCCTCCTCGGTCGCCGCCGCGAACGCCTTCGGCCGGACCAGCCAGCCGTTGTGGGCGGTGTCGGCCGCCACCACCCGGGCGCCGGGTATCGCCTTGGCTAGCGCCCGCTGGTGGGAGGGGCGGACGAGGCGGTCCCGGCCGGTGACCACCACCGCGGTGGGCACGTCGATCCGGCCGACGAAGGGCCGGGCGTCGAAGACGCTCAACGCCCGGCCGGCAGCCGCCAGGTCTGCGGGGTTGCCGCGGCGGATCTCGGCCTTGAGCCAACCCGCATGGGGGCGGACGGAGGGGGACTGGTCGGCCGCGTCCCGCAGGTAGCGCTCGGTGAGGCCGCGGGGCGGGCCGAGGCGGAAGGCGTACTCGGCGGCGGCCATCCCGCTCCACAGCACCCGGTCGCGGGGGCTGGACCGCCATTGCAGCGCGGTCGACTCCAGCACCAGGCCCGCCACCGCCCGGGGGTGGCGCTGCCAGAGGAGCAACGCCACCGATCCTCCCAACGAGTACCCGACGACCACTGCCGGGCCCACACCCAGGTGATCGAGGAGGGCGGCGACGTCGTCGGCGGCCGCCTCCAGGGTGAAGCGGTCCTCGCTGCGTAGGCCGCGGCCGTGGCCCCGCTGGTCGAGCGCGAGCATGCGGCCGTGGCGTGCGACCGCGTCGTAGAAGGGGAACCAGTTCAGGTCCGACGTGAGGGTCCAGCCGTGGAGGAGCAGGATGGTCGGGCCTCCGGGACGGCCGGCCACGTCTGCCGCCGGCCCCTCAGACTCGCGGACGAACATCTCGCCCCGGCCGGGCACGTTCACGACCCGCCCGGGGGGCAGCGGAGGCGGGATCGGCGGCTGGGGTACGGCCGAGTCGGGCCGGCTGGCGAAGCGCCGAAGACGACGGACGGTCTGGCCCAGCCCGCCCCCCCGGCTCACGGGCCGGGGACGAAGGACCCGAGCTCCGCCAGGTAGCGGCCGGCGAAGCGCCGGGCGGACCGGTCGTCGAAGAGCCGGTGGCGGTAGCGGAACACCAGGTGAAGGCGTCCGCAGGCGGTGACCGCGCCGACGGAGAGACCGAGCGGCAATCGGGCCGGGGGGGAGAACCAGATCTCGGTCACCTCGCCCGCGTCGGGGCCGAAGGAGGGCGGATCGGTCAGGTTCCCCAAGTTCGACAGCATGGCGGTGTCGACCAGCCGGTTGCCAGTCAGGGGCATCATCATCACGGCCGCCTCCTTGACCCACAAGGGATAGCGCTGAGCCCGGCTCAGGACCTCGATGAGGGCGGTGCCCATGCCTGTCCGCTTCATGCGCCTGGTCTTGCTCACGACGGCGCGCAGGGTGGCCGGGGACGTGCGTCGGTCCCGCCGGGTGGTCGACACCCGGGCGGGCAGCGAGAAGTTGCCCACCACGTCCTGCCGCCACTCGGGCGGGCGCAGGTTGGCCGGCACGAGGACGCCGACTCGGCCCCGGCGCACCCCATGGTCGGCGTTCCACGCCCCGATCGTGCGGTGGAGGACGGCCACCAGCAGATCGTTGACCGTCCCCGGGTGGTCGAGGTCGATGATGGCCCGAGTATCCGACGGGGACAGGGACACCTGGTGGAACCCGTACCCGGCCTCCTCACGACCCCCGTCGGGAGCCAGCCGGGCCGGCGGGAGGAGCAGGTCGCGGAGCTTCTCAGCCAGGGCCCGGTACCGCCCGGCCCGGGTCCGCAGGTCGGCACCGGCGAGGAGGGCCGGGACCTGGCGTGCCTCCAGGAAGGCCGGCCCCGGGCCCGGATCGGTCTCGCCGGCATAGGCCCGCGCCACCGAGCGGAGCACCCGCAAGGCCCCGAAACCGTCCATGGCCGCGTGGTTGACGTTCAGCATCAGATAGTCGCCCCCCGGGTGCCGGGCGAGGGTGACCCTGAGCGGCGGCGACTCGACCAGGGGGACGGGCCGGCTCTGCAAGGCGGCCCGGGTGGCGGCGACGGCCTCGTCGTCGGGGCACTCGACCACACGCAGGGGGTCGACGTCAGGCGTGTCCGGGATCTCCCACTGATGGCGGGGAAGCCCGGGCCAGGCCGCCACCTTGCGGGCCCGGGCCATGGGATGGGTGGCCAGCGCATGGCCCAGGGCCTGACGGAGCCGGGCCTCGTCGAGATGGCCCACGATCCGCGCCTCCAACTGGACGCTCCACGGGGCGGTCTCGGTGTCCAGGAGGTGGATGACCTCGTCGATCAGCTCGAACGGGATCCGAGGTGCGGCGGCGGCGTCCACGGACAAGCCCAACGTCACCATGGCCTCCGGCTGCTCTCGTCGCCCGGCCGGTACCGGGTTCGTCCTCGGGCGGTCTCGTAGCGCGGGATCGGAGGCTCCTCCTGGTGTGGCCAGCCTTCAGGACTACGACGCCAGGTCGTGGCCCGGATGACCGCTGACGAGCGGGTCCGGCGGCCTGCCAGTGTCCCGGACGGGATCCCCGGCCGCGGGCGGGGACGCGACCGGGCGCCCGAGCCGGCGGCTCGGGCGCCCGCATCGGAGCTAGGGGCGACTCACCATTGGTGGGCGACATCGATGATCAGCCGGCTACCACCGCCCGGTCCGTCGAGCTTGAAGACTCGGAACGGCAGCCGGGCCCGCAGGCCTATGACGAAATCCGTCTCGCCTTCGTAGGTCGCCCCGTAGACGAGGTCCCGGAACGTGCCGAAGCCTCCGGCCGAGAACTGCTCCGGCGTCACGATGTGGGTCCCGAACCGCCAGGGCACAGTGGCCTGGAAGTTGGCGTCGTGCCCCGGGGCGAGAACCCTCACCTTGAGCAAGGCGCCGCCCGCGACAGGCACCCGTTCGCCCGTGTCCTGGTTGAAGTAGCCGTCGATGTAGTTGGCGAAATAGCCGGGCGCGGGCTGCCCGGCCACGTCGATGACCAGGCGGTCGAAGCAGTCGTGCCGACCGACCCGCGCGCCCACGATGGGGCTGGTCGTCAGCTCCGGCGCCGACTTTGGCAGGCTCCCCCAGGTGATGCCGCAGTACGACGCTGTCGCGGCCCGGGCCGGACCTACGCCGGCCAGCACCGTGGCGCACGTCACCGCGGCCAGCACGGCGGCGGCTCGAGCTCGATGGGCCTTGATGTTCATGTCGTTGCCTCCTTGTCGGGAACACTCGGATGGCCCAAACCTGAGCCCGGGAGGTAACGGCTTCATCTCGTTGCGGTAACAGCTTCGACACCCGTGGAGTTGGCCGGCGGGCCCCGAGCCCCGGGCACCCGGACGGGGATGCCCGAGAGGGCACCGCATGATCCCCGCTGGGTGGCCAATTCCTATGACCGGGGTAGAGGTCTGGCGCTCAGGAGGTTCCCACGATGATGTCGAGGCCCGTCTTCACCCGCCTGCTCCTGACCGTCACTGCGGCGATCCTGGCTGCCGGCCTGCAGGCGCCGGCGGTTGGCGCCGCTGTTCCCGAGTCCTACGTGGCCATGGGCGACTCGTTCACCGCCGGCCCCGCGATCCCGATCCAGCTTTCCGACCCGCTGGGATGCTGGCGGTCCGACCGCAACTATCCCCACCTCGTCGCTCTCGCCCGGGGATCGGCCTTGCGTGACCGCAGCTGCAGCGGGGCCGACACCAACGACCTCAGCTCGCCGCAGTCCGTCTTCGGCGGGACCAACCCCCCGCAGCTGGACGCCCTCGACCGCGGGGTCGGTACGGTCAGTCTGCAGATCGGCGGCAACGACATCGGATTCTCCGAGATCCTCCAGCGATGCCTTGCCGTCCTGCCATTGGGGACGCCGTGCCGTGACCACTACACCGCCGGAGGCGTCGACGAGATCAGCCGGCGGATCGCGGCGACGGGCCCGAAGGTCGCGGCCGCTCTGTCCGAGGCGGTCCGGCGGTCCCCTGGAGCGCGGCTGTTCGTCGTGGGGTACCCGGCCATCCTGCCGGAGGTGCAGCCGGGCTGCTGGCCGGTGATGCCGATCACCCCCGGTGACGCGCCCTACCTCCGGGACAAGGAGAAGGAGCTGAACGCGATGCTGGCGGCCCAGGCGGCAGCGGCGGGCGCCACCTACGTCGATGTCTACGGGCCCAGCATCGGCCACGACGCATGCCAGCTGCCGGGGTTCAGGTGGGTCGAACCCGTCGTCCCCCTGTCACCCGCCGCGCCTGTCCATCCCAACGCTCTCGGGATGCAGGCCATGGCCGCGGTCCTGCTCGAGGCCATGGCCGGGCGCTAGATCAGGGGGGTGTCGGGCTCGAGGCCCAGCAGGACCCGTCCTGCGGTCTCGTAGCCGGGAAACGCCAGGGCCACGTGCTGGCCGACGGCGTGGACGTCCCGGTGGCGACGCTGGAGCGGGTGGTCGAGGAACAGGGCGGTGGAGCCGGCCGCCTCGAAGCACAGGTCGACCGCCGCCATGCCGGCCTGGGAGGCGTTCACCACCGCCAGCCGGGCTATGGCCCGGTCCCGCAGGGTTGCGGGCTCGCCCCGCGCCGCTCCCGCGGCCAGGCCGTCGAGGGTCTCGACGAGGAAGGCGCGGGCCGACCGGGTGGCGGCCTCGGCCCGGGCCACCATCGCCTGGACGACGTCGCGCTCGGCCAGCCGGCGGGAGCTGCGGTAGGGCGTCTTCACCTCTGCCAGCTGGACCAGGTCGTCGATCGCCCCCCGGGCGATGCCGAGGGCGACGGCGGCGTTGGCCGCGAAGAACAGTGGCATCGGCGGCATCCTCCACATCGGCCCCTTCGGCCACGGCGTGAAGGCGAACGACAAGGTGTGGCAGCGAGGGACTTCGAGGGCGTCGACCGAGTAGTCGTGACTGGCGGTGCCCTGGAGGCCCGAGGTGTGCCAGGTGTCGGCGACGGTGACGCCCGAAGACGGGAAGAACGCCAGCAGAGCCTCCGGACGGCCCTCCTCGTCGGTGACGGGCTCGCCGGCATCGTCGACCATCAGGCAGGCGCCCGCCATCCAGTCGGCGTGGTTGACCCCGCTGCCGAAGCCCCATCGCCCCGTCACCCGTATCGACCGGGGATCGACGGCGGTGGCCCGTCCCGCCGGCTTGAACGAACCGCCGGTGATCGTGGTCGGGCTGGCGAAGATCTCCCGGGCACCGTCCTCGGGCAGGTATGCAGCCAGAGCGTTGGTGCCGAGCGTCACCGCCGCGCACCACCCGGTCGACCCGTCGGCTGAGGCCAGGGCGACGATGGCGTCGACCACCTCGGCCGGGACCGCCTCGCGGCCCCCGAGCTCGGCCGGCAACCACAGGCCGGGAACGCCGGCGGCCCGCAGGTCGGCCACGACCTCGTCGGGCAGCCGACCGGCGGCCTCGATGGCGGCGGACCGCTCCGCCAACGGGCCCGCCATCCGCCGGACCGCGGCCACCACGTCGTCCGGCCGCGTCGACGGCCCCGTCCCCGTCGCCATGGTGGTCAACGTACCGTCACCAGCCGGCGGACCCGGGAGCCGACCGTACGGTTGCCGATCGAGACGATCAGCTGCCGAACCTGTCTGCTATCGGGTAGACCGAGCAGGCGCAGGGCCTGGCGATGGGGGATGCGCCGCCGCCGCCGAGCGTTACCTCGCCTGGACGTCGCCGAGAAGCTCAACGCGCCCGGACAAGTTCGAACCAGCATGTGATCACCGACCTGGCGGCGACCGTGACGTACCCTGACGACGATGCCTGATGATCGACTCTGGACGGCTGCCGAGCTCGAGCGACTGGCGCCAGAGGAGCGCCAGCGGCTTCTGAACGAACGGGTGATCACGGACTTATCGCTGGTCCCACCAGAGTTTCTCGCCCGCGTTCGGGCGAGGGGTCGCGCCTTGCTTGAGGAACACGGTGTGATCTCACCGCTGGGTGATGGCGCCTGATCGACGGGTCGTTCGAGTCTCTGCCTCGCTATTCGACCAGCTTGACCAGCAACTCGGCGCAGAACGCAGCGCCGCCGGAGCACCGTCGGCCACGGACTTTGTTGTCATCGAGCTGCCGGCGATCATCGAGCGCTTGGCGACCGACTTCCCGGAGTAGGTCGACACCACCTTGTCGCGGCGATCCCACAGTCCCACCAGTTCAAGCACCTGGCGCATGCGGACGTTGAGCTCGTCGGCCGGCACGCCGTAGAGCTGACCGTGGAACCGGAGGTTCTGGGCACCTGAAAGGAACGTGTCGAGGGCTCATGTCCTGGAAGACAACGCCGATCTCCCGGCGAATCTCGTCCCGTTCGGTGACCACGT
This sequence comes from uncultured Acidimicrobiia bacterium, assembly GCA_963765955.1. Classification (GTDB taxonomy): domain Bacteria; phylum Actinomycetota; class Acidimicrobiia; order Acidimicrobiales; family AC-14; genus JAXDMK01. The sequence goes on along the minus strand of CAVXYA010000002.1, from coordinate 638,586 downwards.
CGAAGCCGGCCACCGCTGCTCGCCCGGCGGTGGGTTTCAAGAGGGTACACAGCATGTTGATGGTGGTGGACTTGCCAGCGCCATTGGGTCCTAGGAACCCGAACGTCTCGCCCGCCCGCACCTCGAAGTCGACGCCCCGCACTGCCTCGAGGTCGCCGAAACGCTTCTCCAGCCTCTCGACTTGGATCGTCGGGGGCTTTCGCATCAGCGGATCAAAACCGTAATAGACGCAATGACTGAGGGGTAGCCTCGGACACGACAGCGAGCGCGCAGCAGACCGAGGAGCAAACATTCACGTCCGCAAACAGAACATTATCGCCTCCCGCTCTCCACCGTGAATCAAATTCTCCAGCTCCGAGTTGGCGGTGAGCAAGATCAAGCGCCAAGCCGAGTCCCAGTGCCTTAGCCACAGCCTCTTTCCGCGCCCATAATTGCCTGGCGCGCCTCGTCGGCCAAGTTGGCTGTGCCGCATCGAGCTCGTCTCGCTCCTGCGCCGTGAAGGCGAGATTTCCGACTTCGACCCAATCGACGTTCCCTGCCTTGTCAACAATGTCGATTCCAATACTGACGTTGCGGGTTATGGCCACGACCGCCTCGCCACCCGCTCGACTCATGCTGAACCGGAAGTCACTGTGTCCCTTCAGTTCTGGCTTCCCATGGTCATGGGCGCCGCAGCTGCGACAAGTCCTCTCAAGGACGATTGGCTTCGAGTTGTTGTAGCTTTCCAGGATTCGCCGCAGGGCAGCTCGGCTGCTGACCCACCGGCGCCGTATCTCGGGAACACGAATTCGGGCGCCATACTCCTTCTCGTCAAGTGAAAGGGCGCTCTCCAACTCAATGTCTCGCCTGGCATCAAGATCGATCAGCCATACGTCTATCTCGCCAACGTCCAAGCCTTCCTTGGTAGTCATATCCTACTGCTCATCAACACCCATTGAACTGCGGCGATCAGCGGCGCACGTTCAAGGGCGTCTAAGTATCCGCTAACCGACCCGTCCGTTCCCCGAGTCTCGATTGTCCATCACATCGATGAGGCTTTGGGGTCGCATGTCGGTCCAGTGCACGTTGATATACGCTAGGCAGGACTCCCTCGTGCCCTCGGCACAGACGACTCTCCAGCCGGCGGGCACCTCGACGAACGTTGGCCACAGCGAGTACTGACCCTCGTGGTTGATGAGAGCAACGTAGGTCCCGTCAGGATCCTCGAAGGGGTTGGTCATGGTCCTAAGTCTCCAGTTGCACGGTGACACAGCGTCCGGAGGAGCGCTTGCAGGATCTCCCCGATCTCAGGCTGATTTCATGACACTGTGGGTGTTGACGCTGTCTTGGACATCTATCTGGCGACCGCCTCCACGAATTCTCGCCTAGGCGCGGCCCCGTTGAACATTAGCCAGTGTTGACCGCCTGGCAAACGGAGACTGAGGGCCCGTTGCCCATACCGCCTGGCGGGCTCCTCCCGAGTCGGGCTCGCGGGCGGCTCGGTTTCCGCACGGCTTCGCCAACCGGCACATCTCGACGGTACCGTCGGGCGGTCGGGCGGGCCGACCGCCCCACATCGACGCGGAATGGGGACCGGCGTGAAGCGACCAGGGCGACCAGGACTGCAAGACGTGTGGCCGCTGTCGCCGTTGCAGGAAGGGCTCCTCTTCCACGCCCTCTATGACCGAGAGAGCGTCGACGTCTACACCGTCCAGCATGCGTTCGACCTCGAGGGCCCGGTCGACACCGCCGCCCTCGAGGCGGCCGGGCAAGCGCTGCTGGCCCGCCACGACAACCTGCGGGCCTCGTTCTGGCATCCACGCGCGGGCTCGCCGGTGCAGGTGATCGCCGGCGAGGTCGCTCTGCCGTGGCGTGAGGTCGACCTCGCCGGGCTGGAGGTGGCGGAACGGGAGGCGGCCCTGGCCCAGTTCCTCACCGACGACCGGGCCCAGGGCTTCGACCTCGCCCGCCCGCCGTTGCTTCGCCTGAGCCTGGTCCGTCTCGAGCAGCAACGCTGGGTGTTGGTGTTCACCAACCACCACATCCTGCTCGACGGCTGGTCGATGCCGGTGCTGGTCCGGGAGCTGCTGGCGCTCTACGCCCAGGGCGGTGACCCCGCCGGCCTGCCCCGGGTGACCCCTTACCGGGACTACCTGGCCTGGTTGAGCACCCGGGACCGCGCCCTGGCCGAGGACGCTTGGGCGGAAGCGCTAGCCGGGCTGGAACAGCCCACCCGGCTGGCGCCAGCGGGCGTCGCCCGCACGCCGGCGGTTCCGGAGAACATCACGCTCGAGGTGCCCGACGACGTCGCCGCCGCCCTCCACGACGGGGCCCGTCGTCTGGGCGTGACCCTCAACACCGTCGTCCAGGCGGCCTGGGGTGTGCTGCTGGCCCGGTTGACCGGCAACCACGACGTGGTGTTCGGAGCCACCGTCAACGGCCGCCCGCCGGATATCCCCGGCATCGAGACCATGGTCGGGTTGTTCATCAACACCGTGCCCGTGCGGGTCCGGCTGCACCCCGCCGAGACTATGTCGAAGCTGCTCTCCCGCCTGCAGGACGAACAATCTCGGCTAACTGCCCACCAGCACCTGGGCTTGGCCGACATCCAACAGCTGGCGGGCCTCGGTGAGCTGTTCGACACCTTGACGGTGTTCGAGAGCTACCCCCGCGACCCCGCCAACCTCCAGGCGCAGCCCGGCGGCATGCGCATCACCGCCGTTCACGGTGCCTCCGCCCCCCACTACCCACTGAGTCTTATCGTCGTGCCCGGGCCCGGCCCCCGAATGCGGCTGAAGATCAACTACCGCACCGATCTCTCCGGCCCCACGTCGCGATTCGATCGGGCCCATGTGGACGAGATGCTGGGCCAGCTGGTGCGCCTGCTGGAGCAGATCGCCCAGGACTCTGACCTCCCCCACGAGTGCTACTCGCTGGTGACCGAGCAATCCCTCGTCGTCCTGCCCGATCCGGGCGCCCCTCAGGTCGAGCAGGTCTATCTGCCGGTGGCGGACATGATCGGCTCCTGGGTGGCCAACAGCCCCGGGGCCGTGGCCGTCGAGCAGGGCAACCAGGCCTACAGCTACGCCCAGTTGCGGGTGTGGGCCGACGACATCGGGGCCAGCTTGGCCGCCCAGGGGCTGAGCGACGCCGAGGTGGTGGCCGTGTTCGGACCGCCCAGCCCGGGTCTGGTGGCGGCCATGGTCGCGGCGGTGTCGGGCCCCGGGGTACTTCTCACCCTGGACCCGCGGCTTCCTGACCACCGGTTACAGGTGATGCTCGACCAGGCCCGGGCCCGCTACCTGGTCGTGGTCGACCAGCCCGGCGCCCAACTCCCGCCGATTCCCCTGGAAGGCCTGCGGTTGGTCCACGTCGACCCGACCACAGCCACTGCATTCGGGGCCGCCGCCCTGGCCGCGACGACCGCAGCTGACGACCGGGCCTATGTCTTCTTCACGTCGGGAACGAGCGGCATCCCCAAGGGAGTGGTCGGTCGCCACAACGCTCTCAGTCGCTTCTTGGCCTGGCAGCGGGACACCTTTGGCATCGAGCCGGGCGACCGCTGCGCCCAGCTCACCGGGCTGTCCTTCGACGTCGTCCTGCGTGACGTTTTCTTGCCGTTGGTCAGCGGGGCCACGCTGTGCCTCCCCGCCGCCGACGAACGGGCCGCCGACAACACGATCGCCTGGTTGGCCGAAGCCAGGATCACCTGCGCCCACGTCGTGCCCACCCTCGCCCAGTCGTGGCTGGACGGCAACGCCCACGCCGGACCCGCCACGGACCTGAGGCACACCTTCTTCGCAGGTGAGCCTCTCACCGGCGAGGTCGTGACCCGCTGGCGAAAGGCATGTCCCAACACCGAGGTCGTCAACCTGTACGGGCCGAGCGAGACGACCCTAGCGACCTGCTGGTATGCGGTGCCCGTCGATTGCCAGAGCGGAACGCAGCCGTTGGGGTCGCCGCTGCCCGGCGGCCAGGTCCTCGTGCTCGGACCCGCCGAGCGGCTGTGCGGCATCGACGAGATCGGCGAGATCGTCGTGCGCAGCCCCTATCGCAGCCTGGGCTACCTCGACCCGCCCACCGGCAGACCGACGTTCGTGGCCAACTCCCACTCTGCTGAGCCAGATGACCTGCTGTATCGCACCGGTGACCAGGGCCGCTACCGTCCCGACGGTTCGATCGAGTTCCTCGGACGCCTCGACCGGCAAGTCAAGATCCGCGGCGTGCGCGTCGAGCCCGACGAGGTCGCCGCCGTGCTCGCATCCCACCCGGCGCTGTCGCAGGCGGTTGTGACCAGTTACACCCACGAAATGCTCGAGCCGACTCTGGTCGCCTATGTCACGTCACAAGCACCGATTTCGCCCACTCCGGCCCAACTGCGCAGCTACCTGGCCGAGCGCCTGCCTACGGTGATGGTGCCCGGCGCCTTCGTCTTCCTGGACCGGATGCCGGTCACCGCCAACGGCAAGATCGACTGGAACGCCCTGCCCCCGGCGCCGCTCGCCGACCCGACGACCTCACACGTACCGCCTCGCAACCCGGTCGAGGAGGCGCTGTGCGACATCTGGGAGCGGGTGCTCGGAGTGACGCCAAATCGGCGTCCACGACGACTTCTTCGAGTTCGGGGGTCACTCGCTGCTGGCCATGCAGGTGGTCTCCCGGGCCCGGTCGTTGCTGGACGCGGAGCTGACGGTGCGGTCGGTGTTCGAGTCGCCGACGGTGGCCGAGCTGGCCCCGCACCTGGCTAAAGCCGGAGCGGTTCGGGCCCGGGTGGCGTTGGCCCCTCGACAGCGGCCGGCCGAGCTGCCCCTGTCCTTCGCCCAGCGCCGGCTGTGGATCCTGGATCAGCTGGAGGGCCCGGATGGCGGTTCGACCTATCACATCTCCCTGGCGCTGCGGTTTTCGGGCCGCCTCGACGAGCCGGCACTGAAGGCGGCCACCGCTGACCTGGTCGGACGCCACGAGAGCTTGCGGACGGTGTTCCCCCAGACCGACGGCCAGCCCCGCCAGCAGATCCTGGACGCAGACGCCGCCAGCCCGGTGTGGGAGGAGGTCGTCGCCGTGGACGAGGCCGGGCTGGCCTCGGCGGTGGCGGCGATCGCCAGCCAGGCCTTCGACCTGTCGGTCCAGGCGCCGTTGCGGACCCAGCTGCTGGCGGTGGCCCCCCACGAGCACGTGCTGGTGCTGGTGGTGCACCACGTCGCCGCCGACGGCTGGTCGATGGGGGTACTGGGTCGTGACCTGGGAACCGCCTATTCAGCCCGCTGCCGAGGCGAGGCCCCGGATTGGGCGCCGTTGCCGGTCCAATACGTCGACTACACCCTGTGGCAGCAGGAGCTGCTGGGCGACGACGCCGACCCCGACAGCGTGATCAGCGAGCAGCTGGCCCACTGGACGACGGCCCTGGCTGAGCTGCCTGAGCAGTTGGAGCTGCCCACCGACCGGGCCCGCCCGGCGGTGGCCACCAACCGCGGGGACACCGTCACGTTCCAGGTGGGCCCGGAGCTGCACCGGGGCCTGGTCGAGCTGGCCGGCCGCAATCGGGTGACCCTGTTCATGGTGCTCCAGGCCGGGTTGGCGGCGCTGCTCAGCCGCCTGGGGGCGGGCCGCGACATCCCCATCGGCTCCCCCATCGCGGGGCGCACCGACGACGCCCTCGACGACCTGGTGGGTTTCTTCGTCAACACGCTGGTGCTGCGCACCGACACCTCGGGCGATCCCAGCTTCGCTGAGCTGCTGGCCCGGGTCCGGGAAACCGACCTGGCCGCCTACGCCCATCAGGACCTGCCCTTCGAGCGCCTGGTCGAGGTTCTCAACCCGGCCCGGTCCCTGTCCCGCCACCCCCTGTTCCAGGTGCTGCTGGTCCTGCAGAACACCCCCCATACCGGCCTCGGCTTCGACGTGGAGGGCCTGGCCGCCCGCCGGGAACGAGTGGATCTGGCCGCCGCCAAATTCGACCTGTCGTTGGGCCTGGTCGAACGCCGCGGTCCACAAGGTGTCGAGGGCATCGACGGTGTCGTCGAATACCGCACCGACCTGTTCGACCGGGCCACGGTGGAGTCGATGCTGGCTCGCCTCGTGCGCCTCCTCCAAGCGGCGGTGGTCGACCCCCACCAGCGCATCGGCCGCATCGACATCCTCAACCCCCACGAGCGCCGCCAGCTGCTGGTTGACTACAACGACACCGCCCAAGACGTTCCCGTCACCACCCTGCCGGCCTTGTTCGAGGCCCAGGTGCAGCGCACCCCCGACACCACCGCGGTGGTGTACGAGGACACCTCGCTGACCTACGCCCAGCTCAATGCCCGAGCCAACCGCTTGGCCCGGCTGCTCATCGACAGCGGCGTCGCGCCCGAGAAGCTCGTGGCCCTGGCCGTGCCCCGCTCGGCGGAGATGATCGTCGCCGTGCTGGCCGTGCTCAAAGCCGGTGCCGCCTACCTACCGATCGACCCCGATTACCCGCCGGCGCGCATCGCCTTCATGCTCGACGACGCCCACCCGGCGTGCCTGATCACCACCGCCGGCTCCTCCCTGCCCACCACCGCCGGGGTGCCGGTGATCGACTTGGACAACGACGACACCATCGAGGCTCTCCGCCATCACGCCGACACCGATCCCCACGACGGCGACCGCCTCGCACCGCTTCATACCCGGCATCCCGCCTACGTGATCTACACCTCGGGGTCGACAGGGATCCCCAAGGGTGTCTTGGTCGAGCAGGGCGGGATCGTCAACACATTGCTCTGGACGCAGACGGAATTTCCTCTCGACGGGCAGGACCGAGTCCTGCAGAAAGCGCCCGCAACCTTCGACGTGTCGGTCTGGGAGCTGTTTTGTCCACTGATTGTGGGTGCCCGGCTGGTGGTAGCCAGACCGCTGGGACACGGAGACCCTGCCTACATTGAGGAATTGATCCGGCGGGAGGAGATAACAACCCTGGCCTTCGTTCCGTCGATGCTGAGCGCGTTCCTCAGCTCCGCCGATATCGAAGCCTGTGGCAGTCTTCGCCGGGTCGTCTGTGGCGCGGAAGCTCTGTCGGGCGAGTTGACGGAGCAATTCCGGCGCGCTTCCGACGTTCCCCTCTTCAACCACTACGGTCCTACCGAAGCGTCGGTCGAAGTGACGACTTCACGAGTCCGGCCACCGCAATCCTCACCCACGGTTCCAATTGGTCGCCCGATCGCCAACACCCAGGTCTACGTGCTCGACGCTGGCCTCCAACTGGCCCCCCCACGTGTGGTGGGCGAGCTCTACATCGCCGGGGCGGGTCTGGCCCGGGGTTACCTCAACCGGCCCGGACTGAGCGCCGAGCGCTTCGTGGCCTGCCCCTTCGGCCCGCCGGGAGCGCGCATGTACCGCACCGGAGACCTGGTGCGATGGAACGCCGATGGCGAGCTGGTCTTTGTCGGCCGGGTCGACGACCAGGTCAAGATGCGCGGCATTCGGATCGAACTGGGTGAGGTGGACGCGGTGTTGGCCCGCCACCCCGACATCGGCCAGGTGGCCGTGGTGGCGCGGGAGGACCGGCCCACCGAGAAGCGGTTGGTGGCCTATGTGGTGCCCGCGCCGGGCCGGGACATTCTTCCCGCCGTTGTGCGCGAGCACGCCGCCCAGAACCTGCCGGACTACATGGTGCCGAGCTTCGTGGTGGTGCTCGACGCCCTGCCCGTGACAGCGAACGGCAAGCTCGACCGCAAGGCCCTTCCCGCCCCCGAGGTCAGGGCGGCATCCGACAGCCGGGAGCCGACAACTCCCCAGGAGCAGGTGCTGTGCGAGCTGTTCGCCCAGCTGCTGGGCCTGCCCGCGGTGGGCATCGACGACAACTTCTTCGAGCTGGGGGGCCATTCCCTGCTGGCCGTGCAGGTGGTCTCCCGGGTCCGCTCGTTGCTGGATGCGGAGCTGACGGTCCGCGCCATGTTCGAGTCGCCGACTGTGGCTGAACTGGCGCGGCGAATCCGAGGATGTGGGCAGGCTCGGCCTGTGAACGACGCCTTGGAGGTGATCCTCCCCTTGCGGGCAGAGGGTCGCCATTCGGCGTTGTTTTGTATCCACCCGGGCACCGGACTCGGTTGGTCCTACAGCGGTCTCATGAGACATCTCGGCCCAGAGCGCCCAATTTATGCAGTGCAGGCCCGAAGCATTGTTCGGTCAGAGCCCCTGCCGGCGTCCATCGAAGAGATGGCTATCGACTATGCAGACCAGATTGTTAAAGTTCAATCGGACCGCCCGTACAATTTGCTCGGGTGGTCGTTCGGTGGCCTCGCTGCGCATGCAGTAGCCGCCGAGCTGCAAGAACGCGGAGAAGAAGTCGGTTTGCTGGCCAGCCTCGATGGCTACCCTGCTGGCCAACCGTCGGTTCCCAACAACGGATCCGGCAGGCTGACGGATTTGCTAGTAGAGATCCTGGGCTGCGATCCGCAAAGCCTCAGTGACGAGCCGATGACCTATGCCGTTGCTTTGCGGATTATTCGAGCCCGAGGCAGCGCTCTCGACGGTCTCGACGAGGTTCACCTCGAGGCACTCCTACGGATCTTCAACAACAATGTTCAGCTCTCGCGAGCGTTCGTCCCTCGTCGGTTCGAGGGCGACATGCTTCTCGTCCGCGCATTGGATCGCCGAGATGAGGCTTCAGGAGGCGCTGCTTGGCGACCGTTCGTCTCCGGCCATGTCGAGACCCTTCGCGTTGATAGCCGGCATGGCGCGATGATGGAACCGGAGTCGCTGATGCTGATCGGGCCAATTCTCGAATCAAGACTACGACTTGGCGTAAACAAAAGAACAGGTCATTTCGGCTGAAAAACAGATCGGATGTCGGAGTTGGACGGCGTGAGACGCCAATGACCTGCGCGCCATACTGGCATGGACGGGACAGGCCCTGCGGCGACGGCGAGGGCCTTTTATCCCCCAATATCCTGCCCGGGCCGCTTCACGTCGGCAAACCCCATTCGGCTTCGAGCTCGTCGACATCGTCCTGGGAAAGGTGAGCCAGGAAGTCCGAGGGGCTGTGGCCGCCGGCGCCGGGTTGGTCGGCTCCCGCCACCAACTGGCCCAGGATGTCGAACCACGACCGGGCCAGCTCCTCGACGTCTGCCTCGGTCCACAATCCCTCCGCCCACGACCACGTGGCGTGCAGTTGGGGCCCCTCGGGATGGTCGGAGGTGACCGCGTTGAGCTCGAGGCCGTGGGCGAGCGCCATCGCCGGGTCGGCGCCGCCGCCGAGGACGCCTCTCTCCGGCGCCGGTGCCCAGTGGGCGGTGCCGGGTGCGGGGGCGGTGGCCGGGGCCGGGAAGCGGCCGAGGTAGTTGAACCCGATCTGCGCTCGAGGCCGGGCGGCAAGGATGGGTCCGGTCTGTGGGTTCAGGTAGCGCAGCGCTCCGTAGCCCACACCGTTGTCCGGTAGTGCCCGAAGCTGTTCCTTCACCCGCTTGAGGGCACTTCCCAGCGCCGCCGCCTCCCGGCACTGGTCCAAGTTGACTCCGGGATCGAGGCGGACGGGGAACACGCTGGTGAACCACCCCACCGTGCGTGACAGGTCGAGCCCCTCGACGATGTCCTCCCGGCCATGGCCCTCCACGTCGACCAGGACCCCGGTGGCCCCGCCTCGGCGGTGGCGTCGCCGCCAGTCGGCCAGAGCCAGGGCCAGGGCGCTCAACAGCACGTCGTTGACGCCGCCGTGGAACGCCGCCGGCACCGTGGTCAAAAGGGGCAGCGTCTGGTCGGCAGCCAACGTCACGGTCAGATAGCGGCGGGTGCTCGTTCCATCCACCACCGGATCCAACCGACGGTCGGTCAACAGCGCATCGGCGCCGTCGCCCGCCACCCACACCGCCACCTCGTCGAGGCGGGCCGGGTCCTGCGCCCACGCCAACTGCAGCTGGGCCCAGCGGCGGAACGAGGTCCCCACCGCCTCCAGCCCGGGGCGGCGGCCCCTCATCACCGACTGGGCCGCGGCGGCCAGGTCGGGCACTAGGATCCGCCACGACACCCCGTCGACCACCAGGTGGTGGACGAGGACCATCAGCCGCCCCAGCCGCTCGGGGCCGGCGTCGAACCACACCACCTGCACCATCGCCCCGGCCCAGGGGTCCAACCGGGACCGAGCCGCTCGGGCCTGGTCGCCGAGCACCTCCGACAGCTGGGGGCCGTCGAGGCCGGCGACGTCGACGCGCTGCACGAGCCCACCGGCGTCCACCGCCCCTGGTAGGGCGATCTCCCAGCTCCACTCCGTGTCCTCGCCGGCCGAGCGTATGAACCGGGAGCGCAGCACATCGTGGTGGTCCAGCACCGCCTGGGTCGCCTCGACGAGCTGGTCCCGACGAAGTCCTTCGGGCGTGTACAGCAGAACCGACTGGTGGAAACCCTCGATCGGGCCCTGGTGCTGGAAGGCGTGCATGATCGGCGTCAGCGGGGTGGCGCCCACCCCGACATCGCCACCGGCCTCGACCGGCGCAACCCCGCCGGCGACGGCGGCCAGGCGGGCGACAGTCTTGTGCTCGAACACGTGGCGGGGGGTGATCACCACCCCGGCCTGGCGGACCCGGCTCACGAGCTGGATCGACATGATGCTGTCGCCCCCCAGCTCGAAGAAGTTGTCGTCGATGCCCACCGCGGGCAGGCCCAAGAGTTGGGCGAACAGCTCGCACAGGACCTGCTCCTGGGGGGTGGTCGGCTGCCGGCTGTCGGCGGCCGCGCTGACCTCGGGCGCGGGCAGGACCTTGCGGTCGAGCTTGGCGTTGGGGGTCAGGGGCAGGGAGTCGAGGATCACAACATACGCCGGCACCATGTGGTCGGGCAGGACCTGGGCCACGTGCTCGCGCACCGCCGCAGGCACGATCTCCCGGCCCGGGGCCGCCACCACGTAGGCCACCAACCGCTTCTCGGCGGGCCGGTCCTCCCGCATCACCACCACTGCTTGGCCGACGTCGGGGTGGCGGGCGACGGCCGACTCCACCTCCCCCAGTTCGATGCGGAAGCCCCGCAGCTTGACCTGGTCGTCGACCCGGCCGACAAACACGAGTTGCCCGTCGGTGTTCCAGCGCACCAGGTCACCGGTGCGGTACATACGGCTGCCGGGGGGGCCGAAGGGGCAGGCCACGAAGCGCTCGGCGCTCAGCCCGGGCCGGTTGAGGTAGCCCCGGGCCAGGCCCGCCCCCGCGATGTAGAGCTCGCCCTCGACCCCGGCGGGCATCAGCTGCAGGCCGCCGTCGAGCACGTAGAGCTGGGTGTTGGCCAACGGGCGGCCGATGGGCACCACGTCGCCGACCTCGCCGAGGATCGGGTGACAAACGGCAAAGGTTGTCGTCTCCGTAGGTCCGTAGCCGTCGACCACCACCAGGCCCGGGCACGCCGCCAACACCAGGCATACGGCCGCCGCGGACACGACGTCACCGCCGACCCACAACTCGTGCAAACCGTCGAGGCACTTGGGCGCCTCCTCTGCGATGAGGTGAAACAGTCCTGCGGTCAGCCAGAGACCAGTGATGCCGTGTTCGACGACCAACATCCGGAGACTGGCCACATCGAGCGCACAGGGTGGCGCGACCACGATCACGCCGCCGCCCAGCAACGGGACCCAGAGCTCGTAAGTGGAGGCATCGAACGCCAGCGGCGAGTGGACGAGTACGCGCTCGTGCCCGCCGCCACGAAAGCGTGAGTCCAGCGCCAACTCGACCACGCTGCGGTGCTCGACCACGACGCCTTTGGGCCTTCCCGTCGAGCCCGAGGTGTAGATCACATAGGCCGGGTGCCGAGCGAGCAGCGGTGCGATGCGTTCGCCGTCGCCGGGATCGGTGTCGGAGCGGTGACGGAGGGCCTCGACGGTGTCGGCCTGGTCCAGGACGATCACCGGCAGCCCGCCGGTGTCAGGCAGGGCGGTGGTGTCGGCGGTGACCAGGCAGGCGGGCTGGGCGTCCTCAAGCATGAGCTTGATGCGGGCCGGCGGGTAGTCGGGGTCGATGGGCAGGTAGGCGGCACCGGCCTTGAGCACGGCCAGCACCGCTACCACCATCTCCACCGAGCGCGGCACCGCCAGGGCCACGAACTGCTCGGGTCCCACCCCCCGCTCGATCAGCAGCCGGGCCAGCTGGTTTGCTCTCTTGTTGAGCTGGGCGTAGGTCAGCGAGGTGGCTTCGAAGACGACGGCGGTGTTGTCGGGGGAGCGCTTGACCAGGGCCTCGAACAGGGCCGGCAGGGTGGCGGGGGGGACGTGTTGGGCGGTGTCGTTGTAGTCCACCAGCAGCTGGCGGCGCTCGTGGGGGCTGAGGATGTCGATGCGGCCGATGCGCTGGTGGGGATCGGCCACCACCGCCTCGAGCAGGCGCACCAGCCGGCCCAGCATCGACTCCACCGTGGCCGGCTCGAACAGGTCAGTTCGGTACTCGACGACACCGCCGATGCCCTCGGCACCATGTGGGCCGCGGCGTTCGACGAGGCTTAGCGACAGGTCGAACTTGGCGGTGGCCAGATCCACCCGTTCCCGGCGGGTGGCCAGGCCCGCCAGGTCGAAGCCCCTGCCGGTCTGGGGGGTGTTCTGCAGGACCAGCAGCACCTGGAACAGGGGTTGGCGGGACAGGGACCGGGCCGGGTTGAGCACCTCCACCAGCCGCTCGAAGGGCAGGTCCTGATGGGCGTAGGCGGCCAGGTCGGCTTCCCGCACCCGGGCCAGCAGCTCGGCGAAGCTGGGATCGCCCGAGGTGTCGGTGCGCAGCACCAGGGTGTTGACGAAAAAGCCGATGAGATCGTCGAGGGCGTCGTCGGTGCGCCCCGCGATGGGGGAGCCGATGGGGATGTCGCCGCCCGCCCCCAGCCGGCTGAGCAGCGCCGCCAGTCCCGCCTGGAGCACCATGAACAGGCTCGCCCGGTGGCGCCCGGCCAGCTCGACCAGGCCCCGGTGCAGCTGCGGGCCCACCCGGAATTCGACGGTGTCGCCCCGGTTGGTGGCCACTGCCGGCCGAACCCGGTCGGTGGGCAGCTCCAGCTGCTCGGGCAGCTCGGCCAACGCCGCCCTCCAATAGACCAGCTGCTTGCTGATCACGCTGTCGGGGTCGGCCTCGTCGCCCAGCAGCTCGTGCTGCCACAGGGTGTAGTCGCCGTATTGCACCGCCAAGGGTGCCCACCCCGGGACGTCCCCCCGGCAGCGGGCGGCGTAGGCGGTGCCCAGGTCCCGACCCAGCACCCCCATCGACCAGCCGTCGGCGGCCACGTGGTGCACCACCAGCACCAGCACGTGCTCATCCGGCCCCAGGGCCAGCAGCTGGGTCCGCAACGGCGCCTCGGTGGACAGGTCGAAGCCCCGGCCGGCGATGGCGGCCACCGCCGGGGCCAGCCCCGCCTCGTCGACGTCGAGGACCTCCTCCCACACCGAGGTGGTGGCGTCTGCCTCCAGGACCTGCTGGCGGGGCTGGCCGTCGGCCTGGGGAAACACCGTCCGCAGGCTCTCGTGGCGTGCGACCACATCGGCGACGGCGGCCCTCAGCGCCGGTTCGTCGAGGCGGCCCGACAACCGCAGCGCCAGGGGCATGTGATAGGTCGAACCGCCATCGGGGCCCTCCAGCTGATCCAGGAACCACAGCCGGCGCTGGGCGAAGGACAGGGGCAGCTCGACCGGCCGCTCCCGGGGGACCAACGCCAGCCGGGCCCGGTCGGCGCCGGTCAGGTGCTGGGCCAGCTCGGCCACCGTCGGCGACTCGAACACCGACCGGACCGTCAACTCCGCATCCAGCAACGACCGGGCCCGGGACACCACCTGCATGGCCAGCAGGGAGTGACCCCCGAGCTCGAAGAAGTTGTCGTGGACGCCGACCGCGGGCAAGCCCAGCAGCTGGGCGTACAGCTCGCACAGGATCTGCTCCTGGGGGGTCCTGGGCCCTCGACCGCCGTCGACGTGGGGGATCTCGGGCGCCGGCAGGGCTCTGCGGTCGAGCTTGCCGTTGGGAGTCAGGGGCAACGACTCCAAAACCACGAAGAACGCCGGCACCATGTAGTCGGGCAGGGCGTGGGCCACGTGCTCGCGCAGCGCACCGGGCACGATCTCCCGGTCCGGGGCGGGCACCACGTAGGCCACCAGCCGCTTCTCGGTGGGCCGGTCCTCCCGCACCATCACCACCGCCTGGCCGACATCGACGTGGCGGGCCAACGTCGCTTCCACCTCACCCAGCTCGATACGAAAACCGCGGAGCTTGACCTGATCGTCGACCCGGCCGACGAAGACCAGCTCGCCGTCGGCGTTCCAGCGCACCAGGTCCCCGGTGCGGTACATGCGGCTGCCGGGGGGGCCGAAGGGGTTGGCCACGAAGCGCTCGGCGCTCAGGCCGGGCCGGTTGAGGTAGCCCCGGGCCAGACCCGCCCCCGCGATGTAGAGCTCGCCCTCCACCCCCGCCGGCACTAGCTGCAGGCCGGCGGCGAGCACGTAGACCTGGGTGTTGGTCAACGGGCGGCCGATGGGCACGGGTCCTGGTTGGGAAGGCTCACCCGGTTCGATCCGGTGCTGCACACAGCCGACAGTCGTCTCGGTAGGCCCGTAGTGGTTGATCACTGTCGCCGTCGGGTGCGCTCTCCGCCACTCGTCCGCCACTTCGGCCGTCAGCTGCTCGCCACCGACCACGAGGTCACCCGTCGGTGACAGCGTGTCCGGCAGCACGTGGAGCAGGGCCAGGTGGCTCGGCGTTGCCTTGAGGAAGGTGCACTGTGCTCGGGCACCGCCGTCTAGGACGTCGCTGCCCGCAAGCAGGTCGGCCAAATGGATGCAACCGCCCGCCAACAGCGGCCCGTAGAGGGTGGTGACCGCGAGATCGAACCAGGCGGGCGAATGCATCACCGCCACGCCACGAAGACCGGGAAAGGCCTGTACTGCCCAGCGGACGTAGCTCGTCAATGCTCCGTGACTCACCACCACGCCCTTGGGGGTGCCCGTGGAGCCGGAGGTGTAGATCACATAGGCCGCGTGCTGGGTAAGTAGGGGGCAGGTGCGCTCGCGGTCGGCGGGGTCGGTGTCCGCACTGTGCCCCAGTTCCTCGACGACCTCGGCGTCCTCGAGGGCGAGGCGCGGCCACCGGGCGTGGAGACGGTCGCCAGAGCCGCCGACGGCGGTCAACACGAGCGCGGGGCGGGCGTCCTCAAGCATGAGCTTGATGCGGGCCGGCGGGCAGTCGGGGTCGATGGGCAGGTAGCCGGCACCGGCCTTGAGCACGGCCAGCACCGCCACCACCATCTCCAGGGAGCGGGGCACGGCCAGGGCCACGAACTGCTCGGGCCCCACCCCCCGCTCGATCAGCAGCCGGGCCAGGCGGTTGGCCCGGGCGTTGAGCTGGGCGTAGGTGAGGGTGGCGTCCTCGAACACCACCGCGGTGTTGTCGGGGGTGCGCTGCACCTGGGCCTCGAACAGCGCCGGCAGGGTGGCGGGGGGGACGTGTTGGGCGGTGTCGTTGTAGTCCACCAGCAGCTGGTGGCGCTCGTGGGTGCTGAGGATGTCGATGCGGCCGGTGGGCTGGTTGTCAGATCTAGAGACGGATTCCAGGAGAGCCATAAAGCGCTGCCCATGGTGAGCGAGTTCTTCGGGGTTACAGGCTTCTGGATGCGCCTGAAAATCAACCCGTAGTCCTGAGCCATCTTGCCGGTCATAGAAACTGATCGAGAAATCGTTGGCCAACCCGATCGAGAGATTGTGCTGGGTCGAGCGATGACCAGCAAAGCGGAGATCGTACTTGAACGACATAATATTGACCACAGAGGAATAGTATGATGCAGAACCATTTGATAAACGAATATCCCGAAAAATATCCTCGGCCTGATAGCGTTGATGCGCGCCCAACGCACGGACTTCATCTCTGACGTGCCCTAAGAGTTCCGAGAGCCCCCTGCCTGGACGCACAGACAACCGGAGCGGCAACTCATTCGACACCATCCCCGGGATTCGCTTAAGTATCCGATCCTTACGGGCGGTCACCGGCAGTCCGACAACGACATCGTCCGCGCCGGTCATTCGACTGACGTAAACCGCTGTGGACGCGAGCACTAGCTGCCACCAGCGGCAACGCAAGCGGTTGGCGCTCGCCTTCGAGAGTTCAAGTTCCGCTGCGGAAAGTCTGAGCGTGAGACGAAGAGGACGCTCCGCTGTCCGCACTGTCGGACGAACCAATCTCGCTGGTTCCGACCAACCCGCGAGACGGTGTTTCCAGTAGGTCTGATCCTGCAAGAATTGTTGGGAACGACGATATGCAGCGTCGCTGTCGATCAGCTGGCGCATTGATCCGAAGGGACTTGGGCCGATCGCCAATCCGTCGACTAGTCCGGTGTATACCTCAGCCAATCGTCGCGCGACGAGCGAGACTGTAACCCCATCAGCAACGATGTGATGATAGCCCTGGTACCACCAGAATAGGTCAGGAGCCACCTTGATTAACGCATAGCTAAAGAGAGAATGTTCGGCTAGGTCCATCGGTTCGGCCATGTCAATATCCATCCATGTCCTTGCCGCAGCGCGTGGATTTGGCGCTTTGGTGAAGTCGAGCATGGGCATAACCCAGTCTGGCTGCTGCGTATAGACCTGACGCGGGCCATCACTGGCTTCGATGATACGGACGTGGAGCGAATCGGATTCCGAGACGACGAGCCGAAGAGCTATCTCGAACAAGACCGGATCGACGTCGCCAAAGATCTCAAGGTACTCACCGACCTTATACACGCGGTTCGGCTTGCCAATGCGTTGTTCGGCAAGCCATATTTCCCGCTGAGCTGCGGACAGAGGCAGAGTCAGATCGTTACTCCTCGACGGCACAATGTCCTCGGTTCAGAGGCGGAAAACCACTTGCGTGGACTCTAATTGCGCCACCACCCCCGTCAAAACTCAAGGGTGGACCGAGGCAGTGTGGGGACGGCACGGCCAGACTCGTCGTGCGCCGCACCGGTCTGGTGGGCCCTCAGCCGCGATGTGGCCCGACTGCGCCACCACGCTCCGTCACCGACCGCACAGGCAGTGCCGTCAAAACTCGACCACGCGTGGTCGAACTCGAGTCGTCACCGGAGAGCGACCTGACGAGAGCGACCGCGTGAGAGCTTTCGCCACGCGTTCGCCAAGTCACAGGTTTCTACCTCCCGGCCATGGAGCGCCGCCGATCCCAGAATGGATGGTCTGTCCAGCGCGGCTGCGCCGTGTACGCCACTCCATGGCTCAGCCTATAGGCGTCGAAGATCTGGTCTTGCACGGCGGCATAGGCATCGAGGGCATCGGGTTCGCCCTGAAGCGCCCGCTCGACCGTCTGCGCTGCCCTTTCCGCGGAGTAGATCGCAGTCATGATCCCCTGGGACGACAGCGGGTCGAAGGCAAGCGCGGCGTCGCCCACCGCCAGCCACCCCTGCCCGCAAACGGTTGTGAGCCGGGAGCTGCCGGCGACCATGACGGTCGGGGCGGTAGTCAGCCGTGCGCCATCGACGGCTGCGCTGACGTGGACGGTGTTGGCCAGCAGCCTGGCGAAACCCTCGCCGCTCCGAGCCTCCCGTGCCGGCCCGAGGTCGGGATCGGTCAGCATCATCACCATGCGCATGCCGTGAGGGAGATCGGCCGTGTACCACCAGCCGTCGGCGAAGGACTCGACCAGAGTCGTGCCAGTCGGCTCACCGGCAGACGCCCGCACGACGCTGCAGAACGCGAGCAGGCGATCGAGCGTTGTTCGCCGGGCTCCGCAGCGACGGGCGATGGTGGCGCCGCGGCCGGTTGCGTCCACGATGAACTGGCTGGCGGCAACCCAGTCCCCGCCGCTCCCCGAACCTCAAGGTCGATCCTCTGGCCGTCGGCGGGCATCACCTGGTGCACGATCGCCGGTCGCCGTATGACTGCTCCCGCCTCTTGGGCCAAGGACAGCAGCGACGCATCGAACGCAGCCCGGTCGAGGTGGAACCCTTGGCCGTGGGGAGTGCGGATGAAATCGAAGTCGGCGACCACATCGGATCCCCATGCCGAACGGTGTGTGTGCGCCGCCAGGTGGGGGGCCGCGGCCACGACGTCGAGCAGACCCAGACGGGCCAGGAGCGGCCGGGCCGACGAAGGCACGCCTTCACCCACCTTGAACGCCGCCGCGCTCGAGGATCGCTCAACGACAGTGACATCGTGCCCGCGCCGAGCGAGAAGCAGGGCGGTGACCGCGCCCACGGTCCCCGCGCCCACCACCGTGATCCGCCCACATGCGGGCCCCTCAGGTCTGGAGCTGCCCGCGCTCCGTCTCCACGTACATGATGCTCGGAAGAGGTTCAAGGCCGGGCGGGTTGCCCTCAACCCTCTCCGGACCGGGCTTTCTAACGACAAACCCCAGGTAGGCCCAGTCGTTGACGATGTGGGTGATCGCCTGCATGTACCCGCCCTGAGCGTGATAGCCGACGGCCCCGACCCCGCGTGTCCATGGCACCCGTGAACTGAAGAAGCGGCGCCGCTGTTCCTCGGGCAAGGTCGTGTCCAGCGAGTGCTCGTAGTACGCCGTGGGAAGCACGTCAACGGGCAGGTTCGCGGGCCACCACACGGGTATGGGGAAGTCCTGAGGCAGGTAGACGTTCTGGCAACTTGCGGCGTCGCACTGCCACGGAAGCCCCATCCATCTGGTAAGTGAGCCGGGGTAGTTCGAATCGAGAGGTCCACCGTCCGCCATGGCGATCTCCGCGGACAGCACCGGCCCCCAGTCCCGATCCGGGTCCTCCCCCTCGGTCATCTTGATTCGGAACAACTCGGAATACATCCGCCAGTGGCGCATGGGCCAGGTCAGCTCCACGCCGGGGTGGAACGCACCGCCGAAGACCGGTTCGAGCGCGGCCCTCGTCAGCGCCATCGGCTGGTCCTCAAGGGGAATATCCTCGAACTTCTCCGGGATTGGCTTTGGCGGCAGTTTGTTCCAATCCGCAACGAACCTCCCGTCGGCCCACTTCCTCATCATCTCGTAGAAGAACTCGGGAATGGCGAACCATTGCATCGGGTTGCCGGGGAAGTTGATTCCGTCGCCCAAGAGGAACGGGATCCTTCCGTCCTTGAAGAGAACCCTTTCGATAAGCTCGGGTCCGCCCAGCTGGGAGCTGTCGGCGGATTGGAACGGGACGATCGGATCGTCCCGGGTGTCGTAGGCCGGGCTGCGGAGAGCCTGGAAGATCTTCTGACGAAGATCCTTGTGCTCCTCGGACGGGTCGGCCAGGTCCTTCACCAAGTCGCCGTGGAAGAAGTCGAACGCCGTCCGCCAGCCATAACGGAGGTTGGCCGCCTGGCTCACCCATTGCATCTGGCTCAAACGGTTCAGCAACGGAAAGATGTCGTTGGTAAAGGACGGCTTTTCGGCGGGGTTAGTTCCCCCTCCTTCGCCGCCACCGCCCGCATCAGGTCGTACAGCGTGATCAGCGGGTACAGGTCGGGCGCGTAGTCGGGTGGGCCGACGAAAACCCATCCGGGCTTGGCCGGGACCCGCGTCTTGTCAGCCAGGATCACGTCTGCCTTCACCCAGCCGTCGCTCATGTCGTCATACCAACCGGCGTTGTTGGAGTAGTTCTGGATCGGGTTGGCGGGCGACGGGGAATCGGATTTGCCGAAGCCGCCCAGAAAGATCAATCGTCCGAACTCGTCGGTGCGCAAGTCCCCGAGCTGGACCGGTGTGTCCCGGAACGTCCCGCGTAGGGGCACCGGGCCTTGGCTCGGTCCGCAGACCTTGACCGGGCCGGGGTCGATGTTGAGGCCTCGGCGCCAGCTCCCGACGACGTTGCTGTTCCGGCGCTCCGCCGTCAGCGGTACTGCCATGGGCTGGCCCTCGAATCGGGGTGCAACCACAGCCAGATCCAACGCATTGTTGAAGTCGTACCACGAGGCCTTCTTGTTGGCGACGTGAACAGTCCATTCGATCGACACGCCGTCAGCCTCTGTGACCTCACGGACGACGGCACCCTGATCGTCCAGCTCATAGATCCGAAAGCGTGCCCCCTGCCGCTTGATCCTGCCGCTGGAGTCTTCGTACTGCCCGTCCGCTGGCACCGCGGCCCGGCCTGGGATCTCCGGACCGATGAACCAGCCGTCTGTGCGAGTGCTATCGCCGACTCGGGCGCAGCCCAAGGGGGGATATACCGCATACTGAGCAGGCATGTCGTCCTACACCTCCTGGGTACTCCAAGGTGGCAAGGCTCGACTCTGCGCCCCATCGTAGAACCGGCTACCCATCCACGCCTGGTAGCGGATCTGGCGAACTTCATAACAAGTGTCGCTGGGTGCAGGTGTGGCTGTCAAAAGCCGGCGAACGGGCTCGCGGTCGTGGAATTCCGGCGTATCCTCCGGACCGCGCACTTCGTTCGCCTCGTCGACCGGCGGTGCAGCCTTGACAAGGCTCAGTTGGGGCTCCAGCCGAAGCCGACGGCCACGGTGGGATTCCAGCCTTGATACGCCTCCCCACCAAAACGGACGATCGTGAACGAGTATCGGCGGTTACACGGAGCACCGAGCGTCGATGTCCACACGATCGAGTTCACCCGAGTATCTCGTGGCATCGCGAGTCGACCTACCTTCGGCCCGGCACCTCTTGGGGACCCGCGGACCAAGTCGGCAGCGTCGGTACCGCCCTGACCGGCACGTTTACGGTGGACGTGGTGCAAGCTCTTTCCAACCCTGATCACCCAGCGGCACGGTTCGTCGAGCTCGGTCGGCGAAATCGCGCTGATCTCAGCAGTCCAGGAGGGCGATGCCTGGATCGAGCAGTTCGAGGTCAGCCCGATCCGAGCTCACGACGGTGGCGCGGTGCCGCCGCGCGGTCACCACCACCGACGCGTCGACCACGTCGCTCGCACCGGCCTGGCCGCAGACCAGCCCAGCGGCTTTCGCTCCGTCCTCAGTGAGCGCTTCGACCTCAACGCCTCGGGCGGCAAGGAACCGGGCGAGACGAGCTTGGCGTGAACCTCCGCGCCATACCTGCGCCACGACGCCTGCGGGAACCACGAGGTTGCGGCCCTGACGGCGGGCGGCCTCCATCAGCATCAACGTCGGGCGGTCCGCCCTCTCGACGGCGATAAGCGCTCCCGCGTCGAGGACGAGGGTCACCCCCGGTCGTTGCCGCTTGCCAGGAGCGTCGTCGCCTCGGCCAGCTCAGCCTCGGTGGCTGGACCTCCAGTTTCATCGAGGAGCTCGGCGAGCACTACTTCCAGTTCCTCACGATCGATCCGAGCTTTGGCTGCTTCGTTGAGCCACGAGCTCAAGGACTTGGCCCTGCCTTCAGCAACGTCGCGCTTGGCTCGATCCGCGACATCCGGGTCGAGGCTCACGGTCACCTTGGTCACGGTCATACTTTCATCCTACCAAGGCGGCGAAGCTGGCGTGAGGGAGTAGGCAAGCTTGAGCAACCGACGTCGGAGAAATAGTCAAGACCTGTGGATCGGATTCCCGTCCGATCTACGCGGCGGCTTCCTGATCCTGCTGGTTGGGGCGCTCGACCATCACCCCCTTCTCGAACGTGGCGCCGGCGCGCACCAGGGCGACGAGGTGGGGGCCGTTGACCGCTCGCCAGCGGTCCTGGGCGGCCTCGATCAGCTTGAACGCCATCGCCAGGCCGGCGGCCCGGGAGCCCGGGCCCTTGGTGACCTTGGTCCGCAGCCGCACGGTGGCGAAGGTCGACTCGATGGGGTTGGTGGTCTTGAGGTGGATCCAGTGCTCGGCGGGGAAGTCGAAGAAGGCCAGCAGCGTCTCGGGGTCGTCGACGATCTTGGCGACCGCCTTGGGCCACTTGGCCGCGTACTCCTCGGCGAAGGCGTGATGGCGGTGACGGCGTGGTCGCGGTCCTCGGCGTCGCGGATCTCGGCCAGCATCCGCCGGGCCGTCGGCTGGGCCGACTTCGGCAGCGCGGACAGGACGTTGGCGACCTTGTGCACCCAGCACCGCTGGGCCACCGTCGCGGGGAACACGTCCCGCAACGCCGCCCAGAACCCCAGGGCGCCGTCGCCGACCGCCACCACCGGGGCCCGCATCCCGCGGCGCTTCAGGTCGCGCAGCAGGTCGGCCCAGCTCTCCGTCGACTCCCGGTAGCCGTCCTCGATGGCGACCAGCTCCTTGGTGCCGTCGGCCCGCACACCGACGATGACCAGGCACACAGCCGTTCCTCCTCCAGGCGGACGTTGAAGTGGATGCCGTCGGCCCACAGTAGACGTAGTCGACGCCCGACAGGTCGCGGCGGGCGAAGGCGTCCCGCTCGTCCTGCCACTGGCTTGGTCAGCCGGGTGATCACCGAGGCCGACAGGCCGGCCGCGGAGCCGAAGAACTCCTCCAGCGCGGGCGCGAAGTCGCCGCCGACATGCCGTGCAGGTACATCAACGGCAGCACCTCGGCCACCTTCGGGCTCTTGCGGCACCACGGCGGCACGATGCCGAGCGGAACCGGAGCCGCTCACCGGTCTCGGGGTCGACCCGGCGGTCGTTCACCCTCGGCGCCTCGATCTCGATCCCGCCCGCGCCGGTCGTGATCGTGCGCGGCTCGGCGTGGCCGTTGCGGACCACCAGCCGGCGGCCCGCTCGTCGAGCTCGCCGGCCAGCGCCTCGATGTAGGCGTCGACCTCCGCCTCGAGCGCGGCGGCCAGCATCCGCCGGGCGCCCTCACGGACGATCTCGTCCAGCCCGACCGCCAGCTCCGCGCGGGCGTCATCATCGGTCACTACTCTCAACATCGGCGTTCCTTCCTCGCCGGCGTTGCACCGCCGGCGATCTCGTTTTGGTCAACGAGGAAGGTACGCCGCGCCCTCGAACAGGTGGCCGATCCACAGGTTCTGGTCATACCTCCACGACGTCGTTCGGCTCGCTCGACGAGGGTTGGACCGTCGTCTCGCCAGGAGCCGACGGAGTGGAGGTGAGCGGATTCGAACCGCCGACTTCCACGTTGCGAACGTGCGTCGGCGGATTCGGGCTACCTCGGCATTTCTGTAAACCCGCAGGTCAGAGGGCATACTTGGGTGACCGCTGGTGACCGCAGCTAGCCCCTTTTCTCCCTCTCTTGTGGTGCAGATGTGGTGCAGCGAGACGATGAGATCGGAGGAACTTCGTCGTCGGCGTCACTCTCAACAAGGCCGACTCGATGGCGTTACCGCACCGCGTGGGGCAAGCAAGGCAAGAGGGTGCGGTCAGCGACGCCCGTGTGAACTGAAGGGACCGACAGTGGAGATGCCAGGAAACTGACCCTGCGCGGTCCGGGATGCCGCCTCACCCCCACCCGGTCCGGGTGTCGAGCACCGCTGCCGGAGATTCGTTCAGTGAGGTGACGAGAGTTCGGCGGCGCCAGCGTGACGGCCACACCAGTACCGCCCCATCAACGCGCAGCGGCGGCAGAGTTGGGAAAGCCTTGTGGCGCCGTTGTGAGGGCGTTGATTTCGCTCCAGCATCGTTGTCGTCGAGCGGGTTCGGCCGTCACTGGTCGGGCGCGGCGGATGGGCACAGGTGTGCCCCTGCGGGAGGCATCAAGTGAAGGACCCACGGCGCCGCGTCGGACGCGTGCGGGGATGTAGAGCCGTCCTCGTCGCAGTCCTGGCAGCCCTGACCATGGTCAGTTCCGAGGTTCTCATCGCCCCACCGGTATCGGCCCAGACCGATGAGGCCAAGTCCGAGCCGGCCCGGGACCTCCCGGCGCTGGACTCCGATCCCGCCCCTGCAGTCGAGCTCGACATCCCGGTCGGCGACTTCGCCAGCCCCCCACCCTTTGACGGCAGCGCCGAGGACGAGAGCGCTACCCCCAAGGAATCGGCGTTCGACCCCGCCCGCTCGACCGTCATCGAAACCGAGACCACGGCGACCAAGCTGGTCTACGAGAACAGCGACGGGTCTCGAACGGCGCTGGTCGACTCGAGGCCTGCTCGGTTCCAAGATGACTCCGATGGCGCCTGGAAGGACATCGACCTCAGCCTGGTCGACGGCGGGGGCGGAACGTTGCAGGCCAAGTCGGGACCCGCGGCCGCCAGTGTTGGGGGACGGGCCGACGGCGACGTGGTCAGCATCGACACCGAGGCAGGCGCCATCGCCCTGAGCCACCCCGACGCGACCGCCGCTGCTGTCGCCGCCATCGGGAACAAGGCCACCTACCCGCAGGCGCTGCCGGGCGGTCGTGACGTCGTCGTGACGGTGAACACCGAGGGCTTTGAGGAGAGCGTCATCCTGCCCGACGCCACGGCGCCGGCCAGCTACATCGCCCAGTTCAACGTGCCTGAGGGTGTGTCGGCCCGCGACCTCGACAGCGGCGGCATCGAGTTCGTCGACGGCTCGGGGGCGGCACTCGCCACCTTCGGCTCGGCCCTGGCCTACGACGCCTCGTTCCCCAAGGCCGGGCCCGGAGCCACAGCCCCGGTGACCGTGCGTCTGGTCCCGATACCCGTCACCCCCGCCGCGACTACCGACGAAGCTGTGCCGACACCGTCGACCACGGCTCCCGCTACCACCCCACCATCGACGGAGACCACCGAAACGACCGAGGCGATGGCCAGCACCGCCGCCGCTCCCACCCCCGATGCGGCGACGGAGGCCGAATTGATCAGTGTCGAGGTCGGCCTCGATCCGGCCTGGCTGTCGGCGCGGGAAAGGGTGTTCCCGGTCACCGTCGACCCGGCTCTCACCGTCGTGAAGCTCACCAGCGCCGCGGGCAACCGCGACACGTGGGTCTACAGCGGCGTCGAGTACGCGACGACGTCCTACGCCGGTCACCCGTGGCTGCTCGTCGGCAGCGGCGACGGCGGCGCCCACGTCACCCGCAGCATGCTCTACTTCGACATGGGCAGCCTGCCCAGCGCCGACGTGGTGGTGGGCGACGCCCACCTGGCGCTGCACGAGTGGTACTCCTTCGCCGGATCGTGTGCGCCCCGGGCCGTGAACGTCCAGGGGCTGGGAGCGGCGTTCAGCGACACGACGACCTGGAACACCCAACCCGGCCTCGACACCGCCGGGGTCGTGTCGGCCCCGAGCTTCGCCCGCCACACCGCGACCGGCTCGGCCTGCACCGGCAGCTCCGTGAACCTCGACACCACCAGCCTGGTCAGCCGTTGGCTCAAAGACGGCGCCCCCAACTACGGCGTGAGCCTGCGGGCGGCCGACGAGACCGACCCCTACTCCTACAAGGGCTTCTACTCCGAAGAGGGCAGCATCACCCCGCAGCTGGTCATCACCTACACCCACCGGCCGGCGCCGGCCACCCAGGCCGCCCCGGCGAACGGCTCCCGCATCAGCACCCCGGTCACCCGGGTGGAGGCGAACGCCACCACCGATCCCGACGGCGACCCTCTCCGCTACTGGTTCCGGGGCAGCCCCCGCAGCGACGTGTCGGGACACCAGGCGATCGACTCGGGCTGGCTCGACCAGACGTTCTTCGACGTCCCTCCCGGCCTGCTGGCCGACGGCGAGACCTACTGGTGGCACGTGTTCAGCTGGGACGGCGTCTTCGGCGGCACGGGCGGCTCATACGGGTACCCGACGCAGCAGTGGACCTTCAGCGCCGACCGGCACCTGGGCGTCGACGGCGCCGAGCCCTACGACTCCATGGGTGCGGTGTCGGTCAACCTGGCCGGCGGCAACCTGCTGACCGGCGCCGGCTCGCCCACCATGGCCTCGGCGGGAGGTCCGGTCGGGCTGTCCTATGCCTACAACTCCCAGGCTCCGTCGGCCACCGCCGGGCTCACCGGCACGTACTACAACGACCTCAACGACAACCGACTCTTCGACGACACGCCGGTGCTCATACGCCGGGATCGCAACATCGACAGCTTCTGGGGCAGCGGGGGACCGGGGGGCGCAGTGGGGACGGACAAGTTCCTCGTGCGCTGGGAAGGGAGCATGACAGTTCCCGCCTCCGGGTCCCTCGAGATCTGGACGAGCAGCGACGACGGTGTGAGGGTTTGGGTCAACAACGTGCAGGTGGTCAACCGCTGGTTCGACCAGAGCTCGGCCGACGCCGTCTTCGCCTCCGGCACCACCCTCACCGGCGGGGTGTCGGTTCCCGTCAAGGTCGAGTACTACGACAACGTCGGGCCCGCCTCCATGCAGCTGTGGGCCCGGGGCCCCTACGGCGCCGGGGGGGCCAGCACGTTCGGGCCGGTGCCACCCAGTTGGCTCAAAGCCGAGGCCCCCGCCCTGCCCCAGGGGTGGTCGGTGGCCGCCGGCCACCTCGGGTTCTCCTCCGCCCGCATCGGCGAGTCGGGGGTCATGCTCACCGACACCTCGGGCGGGAACCACCTCTACGCCGGCACCAAGGGCGGCTACCGCCCTCCCCTGGACGGCGACGGGGTCATGGGCCTCGACGCGGCCGGAGCGGTGACGGTGGCGGCCGACGACGGGTTGACCTACGCCTTCGACACCGCCGGACGGCTCATCGAGGCCGGCGCCGCCACCGACGACCTGTCGCCGTCGAGCGCCGAGTACCGCTTCTCGGCCACCCCCCAGCCCACCCGGGTGGCGGGAGTGGTCGATCCCGCCGGAGGCCGGGAGGTGACGCTGCGCTACGCCGGGCGCGACACCTGCCCGACCCCGCCCACCAACTTCGATACCGCCGCGCCCGACACCATGCTGTGCCAGGTGACCTACTGGGACCTCTCCAGCACGAACCTGTTCTACAAGGCGGCCCAGCTGGCCCGCATCGAGGACCCGGGGGGAGCCGTCACCGACTTCGCCTACAGCGGGGGCCGCCTGGAGCAGATCCGCTCCCCCTTGCCGCCGATGCCGTCGCCGCCGGGGTGGTGACCTACGACGACATCGGCGGCACCGCCCGCACCGTCGTCACCTACGACTCCGTGGGCCGGGTTCACACGGTCACCCTGCCCGCCCCGCGCTCGGTGCCGCCCGCCCCATGCACACCTACGACTACGACACCGCCGAGGCCCGGGTCATCGTCGAGGGTCTCACATCCGCCTCCGGGTTCGCCCGCAGGGTCGGCCTCGACGCCCAGGGTCGGCTCCTCACCGACACCGACGCCACCGACCAGACCACCACCTACGCCTACGACACCGGCAACCGCGTGGTCTCGGTCATCGACCCCGCCGGGCGGATGTCGACGGCCGTCCACGACGATGGCGTCACCCGGTCGCATCCCAGCGGCCGCCGATCACACTCCTACGGGCCTGCCCTGGAGGACTGCTTCACCGGGCTGGTGCCCGACAACACCTGCACCGACCCGCCGCCACCGCACACCGCTACCACCTACGACACCGAGGTCGTCACCGGCACGGCGCTCACCGGCCTGGCCGCCGCCTACTGGGAGGATCGGGCCCTGCTGGGCCTGCCCAAGAACCACGGACCGGCCGACCCCGCGTCGCTGACGTCGGTCGACCCCCCGGCGGCCGGGCTGGGAGCGGGCGCGTGGTCGGCCCGCTACTCGGGGGAGCTGAGCCTGGACGAGACCAGCACCGCGGCCGACCCGCACGGGTTCTCCCTCGTGCTCACCGGCCGAGGGCGCCTGTTCATCGACGACACCCTGGTGGTCGACGGCTGGGTCGACCATGGCTCCGCCGCCACCGTGGCCGGCACCTTCGCCAACGGCGCCGTGGGCCGCCATCGCTTCCGGGTCGACTACGCAACCCAGTCGGGGGTCGCTCCCAGCCTGCAGGTGCGCTGGGCGGCGCCGGGCGGGGCCGACACCGCTCTCGCCGCGTCCAAGGTGGCACCCCGGTACTCGATGCCGACCGCCTCGGTCAGCGACGACACCACCGTCGGCGTCGCCTCCCGGGCCGGCGACGTCATCTACGCGGCGATGGCCAACGGCCTCGTCACCGAGGCCACCGCCGACCGGGCCGGCCTGGCCGTGGTCACCACGACGAGCTACGAGACCGCCGGTTACCTGCGCCCGGTGACGCGCACCCTGGGCGCGGGGGCGGCGACGGCCACCACCTACGAGTACTACGCCGCCGCGGCAGCCCCGCTGAGCTCGGGGTGCGCGGGGGCGGCCACGAACCAGGGCCGGGCCCTCAAGCGCCGTACCGGGGCCGACCCTGACGGAGCGGGGGCGGGGACCGCGTTGGTGAGCGAGTACGTCTACGACGCTCTCGGGCGAATGGTCGGCTCCCACCGCAACACCGAGGCGACCTGGACCTGCGTGGCCTACGACACTCGGGGACGGGTCAGCTCGGTGGCCATCCCTGCCTTCGGGGTGGAGCCGGCACGAACGGTCAGCCACAGCTACGTGGTGGCCCTCAGCCCGCTGCGGGCCAGCGTCACCGACCCCGCCGGCACCATCGCCGCCACCGTGGACCTGCTGGGCCGCACGGTCTCCTACACCGACGTGTGGAACAAGACCACCACCTCGACCTACGACCAGGCCGGCCGCCTCACCCGCACCGTCGGCCCCGCGGGCGACGTCGAGGTCGTCCACGACGACGCCGGACGGGTGGAGAGGCAGAGCCTGGACTCGGCGCTGATGGCGGAGGCCACCTACGCCGACGGCGAGCTGGCCTCGTGTCCTACGCCACCGCCCTCAACGGCGGCAACGGCACCTCGCTGTCGGTGATCGGACGCCATGGCACCGGCCTGACCTCCGCCCTGACCTGGACCGGCCCCGGCTGGCACGCTGGCCACCGACGAGGTCGACCGATCCCAGACCGGTCGGGTGGTGGACGAGAGGATCGACAGCTTCGACGCCTTCGGGCCGTGGGCCACGGACGCGGGGACGAACTTCGAATACGACGCCACCGGTCG
Organism: uncultured Acidimicrobiia bacterium; assembly: GCA_963765955.1. Lineage (GTDB taxonomy): Bacteria > Actinomycetota > Acidimicrobiia > Acidimicrobiales > AC-14 > JAXDMK01. Next base: position 609,960 of record CAVXYA010000002.1, on the reverse strand, counting down.
CCTCCGGGCGGCCAAGTCAAGGACCATGCTCTCGACTACGACTTCGCCGACAGCGGCGGCTGCGGCCCCCAGACCGACGGCCGGGCGCAACGGCAACCGCACCTCGGTCATCGACAACGCCGGCACCCCGACCACGTACTGTTACGACCACGCCGACCGCCTCGTGTCCACCTCCGACCCGGCCGTGGGCACCCTCGCCTACGACAGCCACGGCAACACCACCACGCTCGGCACCCAGACACTGATCTATGACGGGGCCGACCGCCACCTGGAGACCAAGCTCAACGGCACGACCGCCGTCCGCTACCAGCGCGACGCCACCGGCCGCATCATCAAGCGGACCGAAGGCACCGCCGTCACCCGCTACGGCTCGGGCGGCCCCGGCGATTCGCCCAGCTTCGTCATGGACGCCGGCAACACCGTCCTCGAACGAACCATCGGCCTCGTCGGCGGGGTGATGGTCACCAAGCGGGGCGGCCTGCTGGGGGTCGGCGACGTCTGGAGCTACCCCAACATCCACGGCGACGTCATGGCCGTCGCCAACCACCTGGGCGTCAAGCAGGGCGCCACCATGACCTACGACCCCTTCGGCAACGGCGCCGACTCCCGACAACTCGGCCGGCAACTTCGACTATGGCTGGCTGGGCCAGCACCAGCGGCCTCTGGAGCACGCCGGCACCATCGCCACCATCGAGATGGGCGCTCGACAGTACCTGCCGTCGATGGGACGGTTCCTCGAGGTGGACCCCGTGGAGGGCGGGTCGGCGAACGACTACGACTACTGCTCGGGCGACCCGATCAACTGCTCCGACCTCTTGGGACTGAAAAAGAAGCCAAAGCCGCTTCCCGAAGGCTGGGGTGATCCTGGCGGAAACTGCGGCTACAAGCAGAGCTACGCGAAGCTCGTATCCACGGACTGCATGAACTACTTTGCTGCAGTAAACGAGAACAATCCGCAGATCTATTGGGACTGGGCCGACAACCGAATCGATTACTACGCACCACAAGGCCCGCAGGAGGGATGGGAGTGTCCATCCTTCGTAAGAACTGCTGTATCCGCCTTAGGATACCTCGATTTTGGCCGTGCCGGCCGCGCAGCGAACAATGGTGATGCGAATGAGTCCTTCACGAAGGCAAGGGCTGCTGTGTTGTGGTTCCTCGGGACGACAGCGTATTTGGGTCGGGCTTCATGGCCAATTGGCTCAGCAGCAACCGGGGCAGACATCGGATGCAATATTTAGATTCAGTACGCGCAGCAGACTACTCTGCTTCACGGAGCGAAAGAGAGAGTCCCAGTGTTTCGAAATACAGGACCGCCAGCTTCCCCGCGGGCGCTACTCGTGCAATTCTTGGTTGCTACCCCCGTTCTAGGCTTACTTCTGTGGTTCACGAAGGGCCGTCCGGATGGCATCTCACTATGGCAATGTTTCGCCCTCTCAGCGATCTTTGCTGCGGCATCGGTGCTGCTTAGAGGAATTCTTGAGCGTCAGGGTTGGCCCCCATCAAGTTGATACAAAATAAGGACTACCCGGTCACCGTTCGCCATGCAAGTGTGCCAGGTGCAATTACCCCCTCGACCTCGGGCGCACCACCCGCTACGACTACGACCCCCAGCGCCGGCCACCAACACCACGGCCCGCCCCCAGACCTGCCTGGACGACCCCGACTGTCTCCTGCTGGCGCCACACACCGTCGCCGCCTACGACGAGACCAGCCCCACCACCATCACCCGCCCGACCACCCTGTACCGGGCCGACAACGTGCTGGCCGGCCCACCAAGCGGCCACCGTGTACGACGACCCGTGCCCGCGCGCGCCTTGGGCCACCCGAGGCAATACGAGTGCACGGGCAGGAGTGCGCGAGGTCGGCCGCCACCGCCCGACCGAAGCCGTGCCCGAACCCTATTACACATCCCGTGGAGGGCGGGTCGTGCAACGACTACGACTACGTGTGCGGGGATCCGGTCAACGGGTTCGACCTCGACGGTCGGTGTGGTGTGTTCGGCAACCCTTTCAAGCCATGTGGACTACTGAGGATCGACAGCTTCGACGCCTTCGGGCCGTGGGCCACGGACGCGGGGACGAACTTCGAATACGACGCCACCGGTCGCCTCCGGGCGGCCAAGATCAAGGACCATGCTCTCGACTACGACTTCGCCGACAGCGGCGGCTGTGGCCCCCAGACCGCGGCCGGGCGAAACGGCAACCGCACCTCGGTCATCGACAACGCCGGCACCCCGACCACGTACTGTTACGACCACGCCGACCGTCTCGTGTCCTCCTCCGACCCGGCCGTGGGCACCCTCGCCTACGACAGCCACGGCAACACCACCACGCTCGGCACCCAGACATTGATCTATGACGGGGCCGACCGCCACCTGGAGACCAAGCTCAGGCCGGTGCCATGGCGTCCGATCACCGACAGTGAGGTGCCGTTGCCGCCGTTGAGGGCGGTGGCGTAGGACACCGAGGCCAGCTCGCCGTCGGCGTAGGGGGGACCTCTCCAGCACGAACCTGTTCTACAAGGCGGCCCAGCTGGCCCGCATCGAGGACCCGGGGGGAGCCGTCACCGACTTCGCCTACAGCGGGGGCCGCCTGGAGCAGATCCGCTCCCCCCTTGCCGCCGATGCCGTCGCCGCCGGGGTGGTGACCTACGACGACATCGGCGGCACCGCCCGCACCGTCGTCACCTACGACTCCGTGGGCCGGGTTCACACGGTCACCCTGCCCGCCCCCGCGCTCGGTGCCGCCCGCCCCATGCACACCTACGACTACGACACCGCCGAGGCCCGGGTCATCGTCGAGGGTCTCACACCCGCCTCCGGGTTCGCCCGCAGGGTCGGCCTCGACGCCCAGGGTCGGCTCCTCACCGACACCGACGCCACCGACCAGACCACCACCTACGCCTACGACACCGGCAACCGCGTGGTCTCGGTCATCGACCCCGCCGGGCGGATGTCGACGGCCGTCCACGACGATGGCGTCACCCGGTCGCATCCCAGCGGCCGCCGATCACACTCCTACGGGCCTGCCCTGGAGGACTGCTTCACCGGGCTGGTGCCCGACAACACCTGCACCGACCCGCCGCCACCGCACACCGCTACCACCTACGACACCGAGGTCGTCACCGGCACGGCGCTCACCGGCCTGGCCGCCGCCTACTGGGAGGATCGGGCCCTGCTGGGCCTGCCCAAGAACCACGGACCGGCCGACCCCGCGTCGCTGACGTCGGTCGACCCCCCGGCGGCCGGGCTGGGAGCGGGCGCGTGGTCGGCCTCGATCCGGACCACCGCCGACATCTACGGCTCCCTCCCGGAGAAGGTCGACCGTGGTGTGGCCGACCAGCTCGACGGACTTTTCGCTTCGGCTTGTGGTGCAGATGTGGTGCAGAGCCAGGGCGACGGCCGTCAGGCTCCTAGACACTCGCTCTGACCAGCACTTTTAGGGTGGAGGTGAGCGGATTCGAACCGCCGACTTCCACGTTGCGAACGTGGCGCTCTGCCAGCTGAGCTACACCCCCGGGCGGGAATCCCAGGGTAGTGCGGGTCAGGCCGGTCCGGGTGGAACGTGGCGCTCGAGGGCCAGTTGCAGGCGGGACTGGAGGACGGTGGTGGTGACGTCGCCCCGGGTGCGTTCGAGGACGGCCCGGAGGGCGTCGGTGGTCCGCCGCAGGCCGCCGGTGACGGCGTCGGGGTAGTCGATGGTGATCAGCAGCGCCGTAGGCGTCGTCCATGGTGTCGAGGAGGCGCTCGGAGCGGGCCAGGTCGCCTTCCCGGAGCCGGTCGAGCAGGTGGCGGCGCAGCTCGCTGGCCGCCTCCGCCAGCCCGCCCAGCCAGGCCGAGGCCGACACCGCCAGCTCGGCGTAGGAGGGCAGCGGCCGCTCGTCGACCATGGCCGCCGTCAGCCGGGCCTCGGCGTACTCCTTCTCGGCGTCGTGCAGCGGCCCGGAGGCGGCCAGCGACGGGTAGGGGACGAGCGCCGGCCTGCGCTCGGCGCAGCTCGGCCGTCGGCCTCGTCGGCCAGCCGCAATGCGACGTCGGGCTCCTGGCGGTGCACGGCCCGGATCGAGCGTCCGCAGGCCTGGATCGTGCTCCGGCAGGCGGGCAGGGCCACCTCCCGGGCGCGGGACGCGGCGCCCAGATGCTGGTGGAGGTCCTCCCCGAGTCCGGCCAGCTCGGCCGCCCGGTCGGGCGCCAGCTCGGGGGACACGGCTGCCCCCGCCTACAAGAAGCGAGCTAGTTGGCCGAGCGCCGGAGCAGCGCCGGCTCGCCCGGCATCAGCGACGGGTCGAAGGAGCGGCCGGTGTTCGGCAGGAAGCGGACGTTCATGTCGCGCTCGGCGGCGGCGTTGCGCTGGTGGATGAGGAGGGAGACGTAGGCGACCAGCAGGACGTCGGCCAGGACGTGGAGCAGGACGAACATCGAGGACAGGCCGGTGACGACCGCCAGCAGGAGGCTGACGACGACGGCTGCGGCCAGGCCGGTGAGCACGTCGCGGCGGCGGCGGAGGGTGCGGCTGCGGGCGGCGGAGGCGGGGCTCATGCGTCCGCCTGTCGGGATCCGGCTGGCCGGCCCACGGCCGCCAGGTGCCACGTAGGGGCCGGGACGGCCGTTCATCGCAGGACCAGGACCGCTGTGGAGGCGGCTCACGCTGGCCAGCGTGGGGGGCGGCGGGGCGTAGGGCCTGGTCCAGTGGTCGGCGGTTCCGACACGGTTGCTGCGGGGGCCGGTGCGGCGGAGCACGGCCAACTGGCGCCGGAAGTTGCTGATCGAGTCGCTCGGTCGTCCCTCGTGCCGTGCCCGGAGGGCGGGAGGGATGAGCACTGCGGCCCAAACTGCTGCCAGGACCAGTAGAACCAAGGTCACGCTCCTCGACCGTCCTTTACCTCGAGGGACCGTACTGCGCGACCGCCCGCGAAACGCGGATGGTAGGGAAGAAGCGCCGACCCATTTCTACTAGGCGCCGGAGGGGCCGGGCAAGCCCGCGATGCGGTCTTCAGGCCACTTTCGGTCATGCCTCGGGGCCGTCGTCGGGCTCGACCGGGCGGCGGTAGATGCCCGATCGCCCCCCTGTCTTCTCCCACAGGGTGAGCTCGCCGATGGTCATCGAGCGGTCGACCGACTTGCACATGTCGTAGATGGTGAGGGCCGCCACCGCGCAAGCGGTCAGAGCCTCCATCTCCACCCCGGTGCGGTCGACGGTCTCGACCTGAGCCTCGACCTCGACGCAATCGTCACCGATGGTGAAGTTCACGAAGACCGAGCCCACCAGCAGCGGGTGGCACAGGGGGATGAGCATCGGGGTCTGCTTGGCGGCCTGGATCCCGGCCACCCGGGCCACGGCCAGCACGTCGCCCTTGGTGATGGCATTGGTGGCCACCCGGGACGTGGTCTCGGGCTGCATCATCACCTTGCACCGGGCGAGGGCCCGGCGGTGGGTGGCCTCCTTGGGGGTGACGTCGACCATGCGGGCCCGGCCCAGGGGGTCGATATGGGTCAGGCCGCGGTCGGTCACGGCTGGGAGTCTACCGGTAGCCGGGGGGCCCGCTTCTGGGCCGAACCCTGGGGGAGCGCTACCCGCCGATCTGGCTCATGCTGCGGGCGGGACGCACGAAGTGGACCTGGCCGATCGAGTGACCGGCCCATTTGCGGCCCACGTCGGCCTCGATGGCGGCGGCCAGGTCGTCGTCGGAGGCCCCGCCCCGCAGGAGCGCCCGCAGGTCGGTCTCCCGGGTGGCGAACAGGCAGTTGCGGAACATCCCGTCGGCGGTGAGGCGGACCCGGTCGCACGTGCCGCAGAAGCTTCGGGTGACGCTCGGCACCACGCCGACCTCGCCCTTTCCGTCCGTGTAGGCGTAGCGCTCGGCCGGCTGCGATCCCCGTCCGGGGACAGGTTCGAGGGGGTAGACGGCCCCGATGGCGGACAGGATCTCGGTCGCCGAGACCACCTGCTCGCCCGTCCAGGCGCCGTCGGCGTCGAGGGGCATGAACTCGATGAAGCGGACGATGACGCCCTTCTCCCGGCCGAAGGTGGCGAAGTCGACGACCTCGTCGTCGTTGACCCCCCGCATGAGCACCGCGTTGACCTTCACCGGCGAGAACCCAGCGGCCACCGCGGCGTCGATGCCGTCGAGCACCTGGGGGAGGGCGTCGCGGCGGGTGATGGCCAGGAAGCGGTCGGGCCGCAATGAGTCGCAGGAGATGTTGATACGCCGCAGTCCGGCGGCCTTGAGGTCCGCGGCCAGCAGGCGGAGGCTGGCCCCGTTGGTGGTGAGGGACAGGTCGACCCCCAGGTCGGCCAGCTTCCCGACCAGCAGTCGGCAGCCCGGCCCGCACCGTGGGCTCGCCGCCGGTGAGGCGGATGCCGGTGAAGCCCCAGCGCTCGACGCACAGGCGGGCCACCCGCTCGATCTCCTCGAAGGTGAGGATCTCGCTCCGAGGCACCCAGTCCAGACCGTCCTCGGGCATGCAGTAGCCGCAGCGGAAGTTGCACCGGTCGGTGACCGAGATCCGCAGGTCACGAACGACGCGGTCGAACGGGTCGACCAGAGGGACCGACGACGGGCTCACCCCCCGATTGTACCGAGGAGCCCACAACCCAGGAGCATGGTGCGCACCGTCCCGCCCGCCTCCACCCCGTCACCGTCGGGGACCATGGCCAGGGCGTTGGCCAGGGCCATTGCCCGCAGCATGTGCGACCCCTGCCCTCCCGAGCGCCGCACGTGGTAGCGGCCGTCGGCGCCGTGGGTCGCCACCACCCGGTCGAGGTGGAGCTTGCCGTCGGGACGGCGGGGGAGGGCCTCGTCGGCCACCGCCTCCACCACCGGGCGCAGGAGGCGGTCGTCCGGGTGCCCCATCATCCGGCGCAGGGCGGGCCGGACGAACAGCTCGAAGGACACCATCGACGAGACGGGGTTGCCGGGGAGGCCGAACACCGGGGTGTCCCGAGGCCCGGCCACCCCGAAGGCCAGGGGCTTGGCCGGGCGGACGGCCAGCTGCCACCAGTCCATGCGCCCGATCTTGTCGAGCACGACCTTGACGTAGTCGAAGTCGCCGACGCTCACCCCGCCCGAGGTCACGACCGCGTCGCACGTGGACAGGCCCTCCTCCAGCCGGGAGCGGATGGCGTCCTCGTCGTCCCGAGCCGTGCCCAGGTCGACGGCCACGCACCCCGCCTCCCGCACCAGGGCCAGGAGGGTGGGCCGGTTGGAGTCCCGGATCTGCCCTGGTCGGAGGGGTTGGGAGCCCTCGACCAGCTCGTCCCCGGTGGACAGGACCCCGACCCGGGCTGCGGGGAAGACCGTGACCTCCTCCAGCCCCAGGCTGGCCAGCACTCCCAGGTGGCCGGGGGTGACGACGGTGGACGCCTCGAAGACGGTCTGGCCGGTGCGGAAGTCGTCGCCAGCCGCTCGGATGTGGTCGCCGGCAGAGGCAGCCCGCTCGATGACGACGTCGCCGGGGTCGGGCGTGGAGGTCCGTTCCACCATGACCACCGCGTCGGCGCCTTCCGGCAGGGGTGCCCCGGTCATGATGCGGACGGCCTGGCCGGGGCCGACGGTGATTTCCCCCGGGTCGGCGCCGGCGGCCAGCGTGGCCACCACTTCGAGCCGCACCGGGGCGCCGGCGGTGTCGTCGGCCCGCACCGCGAACCCGTCCATGGCGGTGTTGGCGAACGGCGGCACGTCCACCCCCGACACGATCTCCTCCGCCAGCACCCGTCCCAGGGCCTCGGCCAGCGGCAGGGGACGGGCGGCGAGCGGGGGACAGGCGGCGAGGATCCGGGTGCGGGCGTCCTCGACGGGGATCAGACGAGCTTCTTCCGTTGCACCAGCTGGGCCAAGAAGGCGCGGAACTCGGGTCCGAGGTCCTCCCGGTCGATGGCGATCTCGACGGTGGCCCGGAGGTAGTCGAGCTTGTCGCCGATGTCGTAGCGGCCGTCCTCGAACAGGTAGCCGTACACCGTCTGCTCCTTGAGCAGCAGGCCGATGGCGTCGGTGAGCTGGATCTCGCCGCCCGCTCCCGGCTGGGTGCGCTCGAGGGCCTCGAAGATCTCGGGGGTGAACACGTAGCGGCCCATGACGGCCAGGTTCGACGGCGCGTCCTCCGGCTTGGGCTTCTCGACGATGCCGAGGACCCGGACGAGCGTGTCGTCGACCGCCTCGGGGAGCACGCAGCCGTAGGCGGAGATGTCCTGGCGGGCGAACTCCTTGAGGGCGAGCACCGACCGCCCGTAGCGCTCGTGGACCTTGAGCATCTCCGAGAGCACGGGCGACGCCTCCAGCATGATGTCGTCGCCCAGCATCACCACGAAGGGCTCGTCGCCGACGTGCTGGCGGGCGACCGACACCGCGTGGCCCAGGCCCCGCGGCTCGCCCTGGCGGACGTAGTGGATGTCGGCCATCTCCGCGATCTCTTGCATCTGCTTGAGCTGCTCGAACTTGCCCGCCTTCTCCAGGTAGTGCTCGAGCTCGAAGGACCGGTCGAAGTGGTCCTCGACCGAGCGCTTGCCGCGGCCGGTGATGATGAGGATGTCGCGGATGCCGGCCTGCACCGCCTCCTCGACCACGTGCTGGATCGCCGGTTTGTCGACGACGGGCAGCATCTCCTTGGGCTGGGCCTTGGTGGCGGGCAGGAACCGGGTGCCGAGGCCGGCAGCGGGGATCACCGCCTTGCGAACCGCTTTCATTCCTGCTCACCTCCTGACGAGTCCGTAGGGTCCTGGGCCTTCGCGGGCCGGGACGGCCCGTCGCCCGGGGCGTGCTCCACCCGATCTCGACCACCGGCCTTGGCCCGGTAGAGGGCGCTGTCGGCGGCGGCCAACAGCTCCTTGCCGGATGACCCATGCTCAGGGTAGGCGGCGACGCCGACGGACAGAGACACGTCGACCGACCTGCCGTCGAGCTCGAAGGGGCGATCGCCGATGGCGGCCCGGATCTTGTCGGCCAGTCGGAGGGCGCCGGCCAGGCCGGTCTTGGGCAGCAGGAGGGTGAACTCGTCACCTCCGGGGCGGGCGACGATGTCGACCTCACGGGTGGCGTCGGTGATGCGGCGGGCGGTCTCGATGAGGACGGTGTCGCCCGCCTGGTGGCCAAGGGTGTCGTTCACCGGCTTGAACCCGTCGAGGTCGCAGTACAGGACGGAGAAGGGCTCGCCGAAGCGCACCGCCCGGGAGAGCTCGGCCTCGATGCGCAGGGCCAGGTGGCGGCGGTTCCAGAGACCGGTGAGGCCGTCGGTGAGGGACAGGCGGGTGGCCTCGTCGTACAGGAAGCTGCTGTCGATGGCGATCTCGGCCTGGCGGACGAGGGCCGACAGCATGGCCACGTCGTCCCGGTCGTAGGGCCGGGGCTTGCCCCGCCCGTAGTAGGCGAGGACGCCGAACGGGTTGCTCCCCGAGCGCACGGGCATGGCCAGGGCCGTGCCGACCCCCGTGGCCGGCTCCGCCCCGCTGGGACAAGGGTCCGGTGCGGCTGCCCGGTCGGACGATTGGCCAGGCCGTTCGCCGGCCCGCTCGGGGGATTCCTCGGCCCGGTCGGGCGATTCGCCGGCCTGGGACGGGTGGCGGGCGTCGGCGGTGGGTGCCGGCCACACCACGACCTGCCGGGTCTGGGCCGCGGCGCCGGCGAGGCCCTCGCCCGGCCTCAGGTCGGCCACGTCGCCGTCGACCCCCAGGCTGTCGAGGGCCCGCAGCCGCTCGCTGCCGGCCACCGAGCCGTAGAAGACGGCGACCGGCGCGTCCAGGTACGAGGAGGTCGTCCTCAGGAGTGACCCGATGAGCACCGCCCGGTCGTGGCTGGACGACATGGCGTCACCCAGGCGGGACAGGGCGTCGAGAAAGGCGTCCCGCATCGCCTCCAGCTCGCGAACCCGCGAGGCCAGGTCGTCCACCGCCGCAATCGTAGAGGTGGACCGTCCTCCACGGTGCCCGGCGCCTGTCCTGTCCGATGCCCGGAGCCGTCCTCTCCGATGTCCGGGGGCGGGGCGTATGCTGGCTGGCACTCCACACTGCCGACTGCCAACAACTGTCGGCTGCCAGCCCCGCCGTCCGAGGACCCGCATGCCCAAGTACGAATACGCCTGCAAGTCCTGCGGCGAGCACATCGAGGTCAAGCAGTCGTTCACCGACGAGCCCCTCACGGAGTGCCCCGCGTGCGGCGGTGCGCTACGAAAGGTGTTCTCGAGCCCGGCGATCGTGCTGCGGGGGCCTGGCTTCTACCGCACCGATCACCGCAGCCCCTACCGGCCCGACGGCCTGCTGCCGGGGGGCAAAGAGAAGGAGCCGTCGGAGGCGAAGTCGTCCTCGGAGTCGTCGTCGGAGTCGTCGGCATCGGAGTCCAAGGGGGACTCGAAGGGCTCCGAGGCCAAGGGTGGCGACTCGAAGGGGTCGGAGTCGAATTCCGGTTCTGACTCGAAGGGCGGCGAGTCGAAGAGTGGCGAGTCGAAGGGCGGTGACTCTGCTGGGTCGAGGGGGTCGCGGGGGTCGGGGTCGGAGTCGTCGAGGTCCAGCGGGTCGTCGGGCGACAACGGCGGCCCCAAGGACGCAGCCCGCACCGCCTAGCCCCCTGTTCGTCGGGTTCGATGGCGCTTCCCTCGGCCGAGATCGGCATCTTCGGCGGCACCGGGTTCTACCGCTTCCTCGACCACCTGCAGGAGGTGGCCGTCGCCACCCCGTTCGGACCTCCGTCGGCGAAGCTGGCGGTGGGGGAGATGGGGGGCCGGCAGGTGGCGTTCCTGGCCCGCCACGGCCTCGACCACGAGTTCCCGCCCCACCGGGTCAACTTCCGGGCCAACCTGTGGGCCCTTCGCCGGCTCGGCGTGCGGCGGATCCTGGCGCCCTGCTCGGTCGGGTCGCTGCAACCCCATGTGAAGCCGGGGGAGTTCGTGGTGGTCGACCAGCTCGTCGATCGCACGAGCGGGCGGGCCGACACCTTCTTCGACGGCCCCACGCTGGCCCACGTGTCCTTCGCCGACCCCTACTGCCCCGAGCTACGGCGGGCGCTCATCGACGCGGCCCGGGCCGAGGGGGTCACCGTCCACGAGACGGGCACGGTGGTGGTGATCCAGGGGCCCCGGTTCTCGACCCGGGCCGAGTCCCGCTGGTTCGGCTCCGCCGGCTGGGAGGTGGTCAACATGACCCAGCACCCCGAAGCGATCCTGGCCCGGGAGCTGGGCATGTGCTACTCGGGCGTCGCCCTGGTCACCGACTACGACGCCGGCCTCGAAGGCGTCGCCGGCATCGAGCCCGTCACCATCGAAGTCGTGTTCAAGGTCCTGGCCGAGAACATCGAGAAGGTCCAAGCCACCCTCGCCCGGGCCGTGCCCACGATCCCCTCCGAGCCGGGCTGCGCCTGCGCCGCCGGAGCCCCCGACCCCGGCGGGTTGCCACAGACGTAGGGGGCACAAAACACTCGGCCTCCCCTTCCATCACCCCCAGCCGGATCGGCCCTGGGTGGTGACGTGCAGCGAACGATGCCGTCGGGTTGGGTGACCTCGAAGGTGGCATCGGGCAGGAGCTTGGCCTGCCATCCGGGTTGGTGGAGCCGGTGGTGGTGGCGGGCGCAGACGAGCACCAGGTTGTCGAGCTCGGTGGCTCCGCCGTGGGTGACCCAGCGCACGTGGTGGCCCTCACACCAGGTTGAAGGGCGGTCGCAGCCCGGGAAGCGACAGCGCTCGTCGCGGATGACCAGAGCGCTCCACAGGGGAGCGGGAATGGTTCGGGTCGACGTGCCGTAGTCGAGGATGGCCGAGCGTCCCGCCATCAGCACCCGGTGCAGGGAGCAGTCGCACAGGATCCTCGACACGCTGTCCCCGTCGATGGCCGGACCCCCGATGACCCGGCCGCCCGCTGCCCTCGGCCAGGGCGTCGACGTCGACCACCACGTTCAGGTGGGGGCGGTGCCGGCCCCCGGCCCTCGAGTGCTGGTGGTCGAGGAAGAACCGGCACACATCGACCAGGGCATCGGCCCTCCTGGTGGCCGGCGTGCGGGTGTCGTCGGCATCGTCGGTGGTGGCCAGGCGCAGGGCGGTGGCCACCACCGCCCCACCCTCGGCGTCGAAGGACCCGTCGAGCACGTAGCGGTCGTCCAGGGTCTGGGACAGGTGCAGCGAGCGCTCGACCTCGGCCGGCTCGGCTGGCTCCGTCGCCCGGGCCTTCCAGCTGGCCATGGCCCGGGCGGTACCGGCCACCGTGAGCGGCACCAGGTAGGGCACCACGTCGGCCTCCTGCTCGGCGAACAGCCCCACCGTCGCATCGGAGACCTGGGCCAGGATCGCCTCCACCTGCCCACCGGACAACGATCCGTCCCCATAGGCGGCGGCGCAGACCGGCAATTGACGCATTCTTTGAGCCAAGACGCTCAACCGCTTGGCGGAACGGTCGGTCATCGACGCCGCCGACCGCAACCACGCCGTCATCGACGTGGCCCCGTCGATGTCCCATAACTCATGCGCGTCGAAGGCCCCGGCCACCTCGGCGATGCGGGCGTCGAGCTGGTCACGAAGAGCCAGCACCCGAATGAGCGCATCCCGATCGACCGGGATGTCCAGCCTCTCGATCGCTGTTGCCAGATCCTCCAGCACGTCCTAATCGTACACGTGTTCGATCAATGACGCAAGCCTAATTGGCAATATTCGTCCGATTACTTTCGGGCTCTCGTGAGGTGGCTTCCCGCGTCTGAGTAGGGAGACCAACCACCAAGCTAGCCTGACTAGGTGGGCGCACGGCGAATCCGACAAAGGGGCAGGTGGGGGCAGGTGTCGCATGTCCCTCCGTCACTGCCGCCCCTGGGCCGACGGCACACGTCCGCGAGCAGTTCCCACCAACACGTAGGGCCGGTTTCGTCCGGCAGAAGGCCTCAAAGGCGTCGGTGGACGTGATGGCATGCTCCTCGGTCATTGCCGCTCTTTGCCGGGCGGTAGGCTTCGGTGGTCCTCCCACTCAACACCGTTCGCGCCGGCATCTGCGGACCAGGCCATCATCGGGCTCACTGACCGGCAGTGGCCCTCGCCCGCCACCCGAGATAGCCTTCTCCCACTTCCTCCTCCGGTTCGTTCTCCGTCGAGGAGGTGCCCTGTGCGCCGGTTCCCGCGTCTTGCTCGCTCGCCGTTCGCCTACTGGCTGGTGGTGGCCGTGCTCGCCCTGCTCACCGGGATGGTGGCGGCCCGGATGGTGGGTAACGCGGGCGCCCTTGCCTCCCGGTTCGGGCCGTTGCGGCCGGTGGTGGTGGCGGTCAACGCCCTCGAGCCAGGCGAAGTCGTCGGCGAGGGCGACGTGGCCGTCAGTCAGATGCCGGGCCTCATCGTTCCCGACGGCGCCATCCCGTCCACCGACGAGGCACGAGGTCGCACCGTCCTCACCCCCGCCTTCCCCGGCGTCCCACTGGTCGCCGGCCAGCTCGCGCCCGACGGCCGCCGGGGGCTGGCCGCGCTCCTTCCGCCCGGCAGCCGGGCCGTGGCCGTGCCCAACGGGCAGCCCGGGCTGGCGCTCGTGCGGGGGGACCAGGTCGACGTGCTGGCCACCTTCGACCCCGCCGGCGTCTCCGACGGCGCCCCGCCTACGTTCCCGGTAGCCCTCGGGGCCCTGGTGGTCGACGTCGGCGACGAGTCGGCCTCGGTCGCGGTCAGCCCCGACGAGGCTGCCCGGGTGGCGTTCGCCCTGGCCAGCGGCGTCGTCACATTGGCCCTCGCCGCCCCTGGCCCAGCACAGGACCCCGAAATCAGCGGAAGCTCGTCGCCAACAGAACCAGAACCGCCACTCCTGCCCCTACCCGGTAGATGACGAAGGGGAGGAACGATCGGGTCCGCACGATCTTCAGCACCAGCCACACGGCGATGGCGCCGGTGACGGCCGAGGCCAGCATCCCCCAGGCGAAGGCGGGCAGGACGCCCGGGGGCAGGCCGCCCTCGGCCACCACCTGGAGGCCCTGGTAGACGCCGGCCCCGGCGATGATGGGCAGGCTCATGAGGAACGAGATGCGGGCGGCCGCGTCCCGCTCGAATCCCAGCACCCGGCCGGACGAGATGGTGATCCCCGACCGCGACACCCCGGGGGCGAGGGCGACGGCCTGGCACAGCCCCATCACTGCCGCGTCCCGAAATCGGAACTCGTCGACCCCACGCTCGCCGGGGAGCCGGTCGACCACGAGAAGCACCAACCCGAAAACGATGAGCAGGACGGCGATCAGCCAGATCTGGCCCAGCTTGTCGCCGACCGTCGACTCCAGCACCGCGCCCACGGTGGCGCCGGGCACGGCCGAGAGGGCGAGCAGCCAGGCCAGCCGTTGGTCGGAGGTCTCCACCCGTCGCGCCCGCAACGACGCCCAGGCCGCGCCCGCCAATCGCACCAGGTCGGACCGGAAGTAGGCCGCCGCCCCCACGAAGGTGCCCAGGTGGAGGGCGACGTCGAACGTGCGGTTGAAGTCGGCGTTGGCGGCACCGGTCAGCTCCTCCCACCCGAAGAGCCAGGGGACCAGGATGAGGTGCCCGCTGGACGAGATGGGCAGGAACTCGGACAGCCCCTGCACGATGCCGAGCACGATGGCGTGGAGGACCGGGATGGTCTCGGGGGAGGCGGCGCTGAGCACGACCGAGGGAAGCTAGCCCGGTTCCGACTGGCTACGGTCGAGGCCGATGACGCCCGAGCCGGTCGGGGTCGGCCGGATCGAGGAGATCGTCGTCGACTGCCTCGACCCCGCCTCCCTGGCCACGTTCTGGAGCGCCGTCCTCGGGACGGTGGCCATCGTGCGGGACCCCGACTGGGCGACGGTTCCCGACCCGACGACCGGCCTCATCGTTGCGTTCCAGCGGGTACCCGAGCCCAAGCAGGTCAAGAACCGCCTGCACCTCGACATCGCGGTGACCGAGATCGGACCGGCCACCGCCCAGAGCATGGCCCTCGGCGCCAGCACCCTCGGCCCGGTCGTGCACGACGAGCACGGGGCCTTCCAGGTCATGCTCGACCCCGAGGGCCACGAGTTCTGCCTCGTCAACGCGACCTAGACCTGGGCTGCGGCCGCCGTGCGGCCGACCCGGCGGGCCAAACCCGACAACCTCCAGGCTTCCTCAAGCGCCGACCCATTCAGGCCGACAACGACGCGGATGTACCGCGCCCGAATGACGGCCAGAGGCTTGCTCTCGCTGGCGATCGTCTGCGCCGTCCTGGCCTCGGTCGGCCCGGCCCTGGCCCAGACGACCCCGGCCGCCCCGGTGCCCCCCGATGACCGGCGGCGGGGCGTCGTCCACCAAGGGCTGACCCGCTCCGCCCCGGAAGGCCCCTGCCGGGGGAAGTTCGAGCTCAAGCACCGCGACCGGGCGGTCGGCGGCCGGGCGATCGCCCTGTGCACCCACGGCCCCGACCCCGCTCCGGACGGCGTCGACGTCACCCGCCACCGGCCGACCGCCGAGATCGTCGCCGCCGCGGCGGCCCTCGAGGGGGGGACGACGGCGCAGGCCCAGGCCGGCATCCCCTGCTACGGCACCGGCAGCGATGGCTACCGCGTCCAGGTGATCTACGCCCGCGCCTCCAACGTCCCCGACCGCTACGCCGCTCTCGCCGCCTCCATCGTGCAATGGACGGCGGCCGCCGACCGGGTGGTGAACGCCAGCGCGGCCGAGACGGGTGGCGTCCGGCACGTGCGCTTCGTCACCGACGCCGCCTGCAACCTGGTCGTCGACCGCGTGACCCTCTCATCCACCGGCGACGACGACATCAGCAACACGGTCGAGGAGCTGCAGGCCAAGGGCTACACCCGGAGCGACCGCAAGTACCTGGTGTTCACCGACGCCGACGTGTACTGCGGCATCGCCGAGATGTACACCGACGACAGCCAGTCGACGACCCCGGGGGCCAACGACAACAACGGCGACCCGAGAGTGTCAGGCATGATCGCCCGGGTCGACAACGGCTGCTGGGGGCAGAGCGAGTCGATCGAGGCCCACGAGCTGCTGCACAACCTGGGCGGCGTCCAGGACACGGCGCCCCACACGACCCCCAACGGCCACTGCACCGACGAGTACGACCTCATGTGTTACGTGGACGGGGCCGGGGTCGTCCTCCAGTACGTCTGCAACGTGTCCCACGCCAACCGCTTCGACTGCAACCACGACGACTACTTCTCGACCAACCCCGCTCCCGGCAGCTACCTGGCCACCCACTGGAACACGGCCAACAGCGCCTTCCTGGCCACCACCGAGCCGATGGCCGACCGGGCCTGGGGGTGGAACCAGTACGGCCAGCTGGGCGACGGGTCGGTGACCAACCGGCCCACGGCGGTGGTCAACGGCCTGGCCGGCGTCGACCAGGTGTCCGCCGGCGGCTATCACACGCTCGCCGTCACGTCGGGGACGGTGTGGTCGTGGGGCCTCGGCCACGTCGGCCAGCTGGGGCGGGCCGTCGGGTTCAGCTCGGCGACGCCCGGCGCCGGTGACCGGCCTCTCCGGGGTGACCGCAGTGGCGGGCGGCTTCTACCACTCCCTCGCCCTCAAGTCGGACGGGACCGTCTGGGCGTGGGGCTGGAACGCCTACGGCCAGCTCGGCGACGGCACCGTTGTCGACCGCAGCGCTCCGGTGCAGGTCATCGGCCTCACCGGGGCGGTTGCCATCGCCGCCGGCGCGGCCCACAGCATGGCCCTGCGGTCGGACGGCTCGGTGTGGACGTGGGGCATCAACAACTACGGCCAGCTCGGACGGCCGACCTCCGGGTCGTCGGCCACGCCGGCCCCGGTGCCGGGCCTGGCCAGCATCTCGATCGCCGCCGGCGCCTACCACAGCCTGGCCGTACGCCCGGCGGGGGCGGTGTCGGGCTGGGGCCTGAACGGGTGGGGCCAGGTGGGCGACGGCACGTTCATCGACCGGGCCACGCCGGTCCCCGTCAGCGGGCTCTTGGGGATCAAGTCGGTGGCGGCCGGGATCGGCCACTCGCTGGCGGTCGGGACCGACGGCACGGTGCAGAGCTGGGGCCTGGGCCACGTCGGACAGCTGGGCCGGGCCGGCGTGACGTCGCCGGTGGCCGCGGTCGTGCCCGGGCTCACCGGGGTGGCCAGTGTCGCGGCCGGCGGCTACCACAGCGGGGCCCGACGGACCGTAGGCACCGTGGCCGGCTGGGGTTGGAACGCCTACGGCCAGCTCGGCGACGGCACGACGGTCAACCGTCCGTCGCCGGTCAATGCGTCGGGCCTGGTCGGTGTGATGTCGCTGTCGGCGGGCGTGGCCCACACCGTGGCCGCCGGCGTCTGAGGCTCAGGAGCCGCTGAGGGTCACGTCCCGGATGACGAGGGTGACGCCGGCGGCGCCGCCCGGCAGCCATTCCCGGTCGGCGCCGACGGCCACCACGTCGTGGAGCATGCGCTGGATGGTGGAGGCGATGGTCGCCTCCCGTACCGGCTCGGCCCGCTCCCCGCCCCTCACCATGAGGCCCTCCACGCCCACCGAGAAGTCGCCGCTCACCGGGTTGACGCCCGAGTGGAGCCCGCTCACCGACTGCACCAGCAGGCCCTCGCCGGTGTCGGCCAGCAGCTCGTCCTGGGTGCGGTCGCCCGGCGTGAGGGTGAGGGCCCGGCTGCCGACGCCCGGCCCGGTCATGTACCCGCCCCGCACCGCGGCCGCGTTGGACGCCCGCCCCGTGCGCCGCCCGGTGTAGGAGTTGTGCAGGAAGCCGGCCAGCACGCCGTCCTCGATGAGGAGGTTGCGCCGGCTGGCCAGGCCCTCGGCGTCGAACCGGGACGCGCCGTAGGCCTCGGGCTCGGTGGGGTCGTCGACCAGGGTGACGAGGGGGACCGCCACCTGCTCGCCGTCGCGGCCGGCGAACAGCGACCGGCCCTTGATGGCCGACTCGGCGCTGAGGGTGGAGGACAGGACGCCCAGGAACGAGGCCGTGACCTTGGGGTCGAGGACCACCGTCAGCCGCCGCGACGCCGGCTTGCGGGCGCCCAGCATGCGGGTGGCCCGGTCGGCGGCCTCGGCCGCGGCCTTGTCGATGTCGAGCTCGTCGGGGCTGCGGCCCACCGAGTAGCCGTAGCCGGTCTGGGTCTCGGTGCCCTCGCCGGCCAGAGCCTCGGCCCACAACGAGCAGTTCGTCCGCCGGCCGGTGGTGCGGATGCCCTCGGTGGAGGCGATGGCCGACTCGGAGGACGAGTCGCTGTAGCCGGCGCTCTCCAGGCCCCGGATGCGGGGGTCGGCGGCCCGGGTGGCCCGGTCGACGTCGAGGGCCAGCTGGACCTTGCGATCGGTGGGGAAGGCGGCCAGCTCCTCCCGGAACAGGTCGAGGTCGGCCGGGTCGACGCCGTCGGGAGCGACCAGCCCGAGGAACTCGTCGACCGTCCCGAAGCCGGCGTTGTCGCGGGCCTCGTCCAGCACCTCGCTCAGGACGGCCTCGTCGAGGGAGCCGGCGTAGGCGAACCCCTGGCGGCCGTCGACGACCACCCGGACCCCGATCCCGGCGGTGTCGGCCGACGAAAGTGACTCCACCTCACCCCCGAACACCTTGACCTCGGTGCGGGAGGACCGTCCGAGGTAGGCCTCCACCTGCTCGCCGGGTCGGGCCTGGGCCACCACCCGCTCGGCCAGATCCAGCAGGACCGGGCCGGGCGAAGGACGGCCGCCGTTCGACCCGGGCCCGGCGCCGGGCGAATCAGGCATTGGCGGTCCCGCCCACGGTCATGCCCGACACCCGCAGCGTGGGCTGGCCGGCGGAAACGGGGACGCCCTGGCCGTCCTTGCCGCAGGTGCCGGCCCAGGTGTCGAAGTCGTTGCCCACCGCGTCGATGGACCGGAGGACGTCGGGACCGCTGCCGATGAGGTTGGCGGCCCGCACCGGCTCGGTGATCTCGCCGTTCTCGATCATGTAGGCCTCGGTCATCCCGAACACGAAGTCGCCGGTGGCGGTGTTCACCGACCCTCCGCCGAGCTGCACGCAGTAGATGCCGTGGGCCGTCTGGCGGATGATCTCCTCGGGGTCGTCCTCCCCGGCCAGCACGTAGGTGTTGGTCATCCGCACCATGGGCAGGTGCTGGTAGCTCTGGCGGCGACCGTTGCCCGACGACTCCCGTCCCTCCTTGCGGGCCCGCAGCAGGTCCCACATGTAGTCGGTGAGCTGGCCGTTCTCGATGAGGGTGTTGCGGCGGGCGGGGTGGCCCTCGTCGTCGATGGCGTAGGTGCCCCACTCCTTGGCGTAGGTGCCGTCGTCGACCAGGGTGACGAGGGGGCTGGCCACCATGGTGCCCACCTGGTCCTTGAAGACGGAGGCGTCCCGTCCCACCAGGTCGGCCTCCAGGCCGTGGCCGCACGCCTCGTGGAACAGCACGCCGCCCGCGCCCCGCTTGAGCACCACCGGCAGCCGGCCGCTGGGTGCGGGTCGGGCCTTGAGCATCTCGAGCGACCGCCGGGCCGCGGTGCGGGCCACCTCGGCCACGTCGACCCCGTCGTAGAACTCGAACCCCACGGTTCCTCCGGGGCCCTCGTAGCCGGTCTGCATGCCCGTGTCGCCGGCCGCCACGCACGAGACCATGAACCGGGTGCGCACCTGGTCGTCGGCCGCCAGCAGGCCGTCGCTGTTGGCCACCATGATCTTCCGCCGGCTGTCGGCGTAGGAGACACTCACCTGGCGGACGGACCCGCCCTCAGATCTGGCCGCGTCGTCGGCCTTGCGCAGCAGCTCGACCTTGTCGGCCTTGGGCACGTCCTGGGGCAGGACGTCGGCGTCGGACGTGCGCCGACCGTGCTCGGAGCGGGTGAGGACCACCTCCCGGACACCGCCTCCGCCACCCCGGGCCGCGGCCGACGCCACCTCCGCCGCCGCCCGCAGGCCCGACTCGGAGACGTCGGACGTGTGGGCGAAGCCGGTGGTGTCGCCGACGACCACCCGGATGCCCGCCCCGCGGCTGCGTCCGGAGGTGAGCTCCTCCACCTTGCGATCGTCGAGGTGGGCGGCCGAGGAACGTCGCTCCTCGGCGAACACCTCGGCGAAGTCCCCCCCGGTGCTCAGGGCCACGCCGAGGACGCGCCGGACCACCGACTCGTCGAGGATGGGACCGTCGCTGGATCGCTGGTCGGGGGACGTGGTCGGTGGCATGAAGGCCATCGTACGAGGGTAGAACCCGCTACTCAGCCCCTTGGCGGCCGCGCCCCCAGCGTCAGCGCCCGATTGGGAACATTCACGCCTGCCGTTGCGTAGGATTGGGAAGTGAGCGGTAGGTCGGGAACCGACATCGGCGCGGGCCTGTCGCCGGGTGATTCCGAGGCTGCTGACTCGACCGACGACGCGGCGGCCATCGACCCCCTGGCGGGAGACGCCGTGCCCGCGCTGAGTCAGCCCCGATCGTCACGGCGGGCCAGGATCCTGCTCGGCCTGAGGGTGGTCGTCAGCGCCACCATGCTCGGGTTCCTCCTCACCCGCTTCGACCTCTCGGTGCTCAACCCCATCCGCCAGCTCTCCAGCTGGACGTGGGTCGTTGCCGGGCTGGCCGCCGCCTTGGCCGCCGCCGTCCTGTCCACCCTGCGCTGGCAGCGGGTCCTGCGGGCGCTCGACCTGCCGTCCGACCTGCGCACCCTCCTCAACCACGTCCTGGCCGGCCAGTTCGTGTCCAACTTCCTGCCCAGCACGGTCGGGGGCGACGTCCTGCGCATCACCCGGCTGTCGGCCGGGAACGGTCACCGGCAGGAGTCCTTCGCCTCAGTGGTGCTCGAACGCCTCACCGGCTTCGTCGTGCTCCCCTTCCTCACGCTGGTCGCCCTGTTCGGCAACCCCACGCTCCTCCACATGGGCACCGCCACCCGCCTGGCCCTGGCCCTGTCGCTGGGCACCCTGGCCGCCCTCGGAGTGATCCTGCTGGTGGCGGGCAACAGCCGGCTGGGGGCCCGCCTCGCCTCCCACGGCAACTGGCTCAGCTTCCTGGCCGCGGTCCACCTCGGCCTCGACCGCATGCGCCGCCACCCGGGCGAGGCGGCGTCGGTTTTGGCCGCCGCCTTCGCCTACCAGCTCCTCATCGTGCTCGCGGCCTGGGCCGCGGGCCACGCCCTGGGCCTCAACATGGGCTGGTCGGCCGCCATGGCGTTCGTGCCGATCGTCGCCATCGCCCAGGTCCTGCCCCTCTCGGTGAACGGGCTCGGGCTGCGGGAGGGCGCCCTCGTCCTGCTGCTGGCGCCGCTGGGGGTCCCCGCGGGCCAGGCGGTGGCCCTGGGACTGCTGCTGTACGGGATGAACCTGGTGGTCAGCCTCCTCGGCGCGCCGGCGTTCGCAGTGGGCCCCCGCCCACTCCGAGCGGTGGTGTGACCGAACCGCAGGCCGTTCTCGCCGAGGGCGAGACCACCAGCGAGGGCCAGCCCCCGGGGGGCAGCCGTCTGCGGTGGTGGAAGGAGGTGGGGATGGTCCTCGCCTTTTACGTGGTCTACAGCATCGTCCGCAACACCCAGGGCTCGGCGGTCGTCTCCGAGGCTCGGGCCCTGCGCAACGCCCTGCGGGTGATCGGGTGGGAAAGGGCGGTGGGCCTCTACCACGAGGAGGGGATCCAGCAGGCCTTCCTCGGATGGGACGGCTTCATCGAGTTCTGGAACCTGTTCTATGGCACCTTCCACTTCGCGGTCACCATCTTCGCCCTCGTCTGGCTGTTCCGGCGCTTCCCCGCCCGTTACCCGCGCTGGCGCAACACCCTGGCCGTCACCACCGCCCTCGCCCTGATCGGCTTCGCCACCTACCCCTTGATGCCCCCCCGCCTGCTCCCCGCCTCCTACGGCTACGTCGACACCCTGCGCGCCTTCGGCAGCCTGTGGTCGTTCGACTCCGGCGCCATGAGCAAGATCTCCAACCAGTACGCGGCGATGCCCAGCCTCCACTTCGCCTGGGCGACGTGGTGCACGCTGGTGCTGGTGCCCGCCCTGCGATCCTGGTGGGCCAAGGCCGCCGCCGTGATCTACCCCCTCTTCACCCTGTTCGCCATCGTCGTCACCGCCAACCACTTCGTCCTCGACGCGGTCGGCGGGCTGGTCGTGCTGGGCCTGGGCATGCTCATCGGGTTCGCCATCGCCGCCCGCTTCGAACGCTCGCCGGCCGACGACCCGCCCCACCGGTCGGCGCAAGCCCCGGCCGGGGCCCGCTGATGCGCGTCGTCCCCCGCTCGGCCAGCGCCCCTCCCAGCCTGGGCCCCATCGCGTCCCGGGTGGAGGACCGGGTCCGGGCCGTGCTCGACGAGGAGCTCGACCGGTGGTCGTCCATCGACGCCGAGCTCAGGGAGCCCCTCGAAGCCCTGCGGGAGCTGGTCCTGGCCGGTGGCAAGCGGCTCCGGCCCGCTTTCTGCCACTGGGCCTTCGTGGGCGCGGGAGGCGACCCCGGTGACCGGCGGGTGGTCGACGCGGGGGCTGCTTTGGAGCTGCTCCACACGTTCGCCCTCATCCACGACGACATCATGGACGGGTCCGACACCCGACGGGCCATGGACACCATCCACGTACGGTTCGAGACCCGTCACGCCATCGCCGGCTGGCGGGGGGAGAGCCGCCGCTTCGGCGAGGGGGTCGCCATCCTGGCCGGCGACCTGGCCTTCGTGTACGCCGACAGCATGCTGGCCGGGGCCCCCCGGGCCGCCCTCGACGTCTTCACCGAGCTGCGCATCGAGGTCAACATCGGGCAGTACCTCGACCTGGTCGGCACCGCCCGAGGCCGGGTGGCGGAGGACGCCGCCCGTCGAATCTGCCGGTTCAAGTCGGGCAAGTACACCATCGAGCGCCCCCTGCACCTGGGCGCGGCGCTGGCCGGGCGCATGCCCGAGCTGGGCAGTCACCTGAGCGCCTATGGGCTTCCCCTGGGCGAGGCGTTCCAGCTCCGCGACGACCTTCTGGGAGTGTTCGGCGACTCCACCGTCACCGGCAAGCCGGTGGGGGAGGACCTCCGGGAGGGCAAGCCCACCGTGCTCTACGCCCTCGCCGCCGAGGCCGTGGGCGGGCCCGGCACCGCCCTCGACCGCTACGGCGCCGACGACCTCGACGACGACGACATCGTCGCCCTGCAGGAGGTCCTGGTCGACACCGGGGCGGTCGAGCGGCTGGAGGCCCGCATCGACGACTTCGTCGAGTCGGCCGTTCGGGCGCTCGAGCAGTCGAGGCTCCTCCCCGAGGCCCAGGCGGCCCTTATCGAGCTGGCCCTCTACGTCGCCGGCCGCGACCGCTAGCCGGCGGCCCGGTCGAGCAGTGACGTTGGCGAACCGGTGACGCTTGTGGGCGCCCTGACGCCGGAAACCGTCACCAGTTCGGGGGACTGACGGGTGTTCCAGGCCCTGCGCAGCGAGGAGCTGCCGGCCGGGGAGGGCGCCGGCACCCAGATCCGGCGGGTGCGGATGGGGGACGGGCACGTGATGGTGGCCCGCCTGGCCGACGGCCGCCTGGTGGCGTTCGCCCCGTCGTGCCCCCACCAGGTGACGCCGCTCGACGACGCCACCCTCCACGACGGCGTCATGCGCTGCCCCCGCCACGGGTACCAGTACGACGCCACCACCGGGGCCAACGTCTTCCCCACCCGGGACGCCAAGCCCGAGAACCTCTGGAAGCTCAAGCCCAGGTACCTGCCCGTCCACCAGGTGACCGAGCGGGACGGGTGGATCTGGGTGGCGGAGGAGGCCGATCCGCCCCCGGAGACGTGGGACCCCGCCCTCGAGGAGCGTCCGGCCGGGGCGGCCGACGCGCCGGCACCGTCGGCCGCCTCCCCGATACCGGTGGCCCCGTCGGCGACGGTCGAGCAGTCGATGAAGTTCCTCACCGCCACCGCCGGCGAGGAGCTGGAGATCCGGGTGGCGGCGACCCCGCTCCCCGGCTACGAGTGGCGGTTGGAGGTGGTGGGCGGCCTGCTGACCATCGTCGAGAACCAGTTCGAGGGGGGCGAGATGCCCTGCCAGCGGGTGCGGGTGGTGGCCGAGGGCGCAGGCGCGGCCACCCTCACCTGCACCTACGCGTCGATGATCGACGGCCAAGTAGCGGCCGTCCGTACCTACATCATCCGGGTCGCGCCGAAGACCGGCTGACCGAGGGGGCGACCGCGTCGTCCCCCCGGGGCTTCTGTGCCGTTTCGACACCCTCCTGGGGTGTCCAACCGTGCCACCTCGGTGGCGACTGCCGGGCGCAGCCTCCACCCCAGGCGCCTCTACTACCGTCGACTCCCGATGCGCGTGGTGATCGTGGGGGCCGGCCTGGGCGGGCTATCCGCCGCCTGCCACCTGGCCGGACGGGGACACGACGTCGAGGTCGTCGAGCGGGCGGGCGTGCCCGGGGGACGGGCCGGGCTGTTCGAGGCCGAGGGCTACCGCTTCGACACCGGCCCCAGCGTCCTGACCATGACCGGGATCCTCGCCGACGTGTTCGCCGCCGCCGGCGCGGACATGGCCGACCACCTCACCCTCAAGCCGGTCGACCCCATGTACCGGGCCTGCTTCCCCGACGGCAGCGAGCTGCGGGTGTGGCACGACCGCGACCGCATGACGGCCGAGATCCGCGACCTGGCCGGGCCGGCCGAGGCGGCCGCCTTCGGGCGCTTCTGCGACTGGCTCACCCGCCTGTACCGCCTCGAGCTGCCCAACTTCATCGACCGCAACTTCGACTCGCCCCTCGACCTCGCCTGGCCCGTCCCGCCCCTCATCCGCCTGGTGCGCATGGGCGGGTTCCGCAAGCTGGCGGGCGTGGTCGAGTCCTACTTCTCCGACCCCCGGCTGCAACAGATCTTCAGCTTCCAGGCCATGTACGCCGGGCTGTCCCCGTTCGAGGCCCTGGCCCTGTACTGCGTCATCACCTACATGGACACGGTCGAGGGGGTGTACTTCCCCGAGGGCGGGATGCACGCAATCCCCCGGGCCCTGGCCGCGGCCGCCGAGAAGGCGGGGGCCACCTTCCGTTACGACACCAGCGTCGAGGGCCTGGTGCGGCCCGGGTACCCCACCCCCGGCAGCCGGGTCACCGGCGTGCGCCTGGCCGGCGGCGAGGTGGTGCCGGCCGACGCCGTCGTCCTCAACGGCGACCTGCCCGTCGCCTACCGGGAGCTGCTGCCCGACATCGCCCCGCCCCGGTCCACCCGCAAGGGCACGTACTCGCCCTCGTGCACGGTCTGGCTGGTGGGCGCCAAGGGCGACCTGCCCGCCGGGGCGGCCCACCACAACATCCACTTCGGCGGCGAGTGGGAGGGGGCGTTCGAGAACCTGCTGGCCAAGGGGCTCCCCATGGACGACCCCTCGATCCTGGTCACCAGCCCCACCGTGTCCGATCCCTCGCTCGCCCCCGCCGGTCGCACGTCGCTCTACGTGCTGGAGCCGATGCCCAACCTCGACGGCAAGGTCGACTGGTCGAAGGACCGGGGCCGGCTGAAGGACCGGCTGACGGCCAAGGTGGCGGCCCTGGGGTACCCGGTGGCCGACATCGAGGTCGAGCGCTTCGTCGACCCCACCGACTGGGAGCGGATGGGGATGGAGCGGGGCACGCCCTTCGCCCTGGCCCACGACTTCTTCCAGACCGGCCCCTTCCGGCCCAACAACGTCACGGCCAAGGCGCCGGGCGTGGTCTTTGTCGGCTCCGGCACCGT
The DNA here is from genome assembly GCA_963765955.1 of uncultured Acidimicrobiia bacterium. Taxonomy (GTDB): domain Bacteria; phylum Actinomycetota; class Acidimicrobiia; order Acidimicrobiales; family AC-14; genus JAXDMK01. Next base: position 584,418 of record CAVXYA010000002.1, on the reverse strand, counting down.
CCCCGGGGTGGGGGTGCCGATGGTCCTGCTCTCCGGACGGCTGGCCGCCGACCGGGTGGAGGCGATGAAGCCAGGCTCGGGGGCCCCCCGATGATCACCCTCGAGGAGTCCTACGAGAACTGCCGTCAGCTCAACAAGCGCTACGGCACCACCTACTACTGGTCGACGTACCTGCTCCCGAGGGTCAAGCGCCACCACGTCCACGCCCTCTACGGGTTCTGCCGCTACGCCGACGACATCGTCGACGACCTCGGCTCCACCGCCCCGCCCGAGGCCCGCCGCCAGGCCATGGCCGACTTCGGCGACCGCTTCTTCGTCGACCTCGATCGGGGGAAGTCGGACGACCCGGTGCTCAAGGCGGTGGTCCACACGGTCAAGGCCTTCGACATCGACCCCGACTGCTTCCGCCGGTTCATGCGCTCGATGACCATGGACTTCACCGTCGAGTCCTACGAGACCTGGGAGGACCTGCTCGGCTACATGGACGGGTCGGCGGCGGTGATCGGGGAGATGATGGTGCCCATCCTCGAGCCCCTCCAGGCGGAGGCGTTCGAGCACGCCCGCGACCTGGGCAACGCCTTCCAGCTCTCGAACTTCCTGCGGGACGTGAACGAGGACCTCGACCGGGGCCGGGTCTACATCCCCCAGGAGGACCTGCGGAAGTTCGACGCCGACCCCTGGGCCCGCACGGTGACGCCCGCCTGGAAGGACCTGATGGCCTTCGAGATCGCCCGCAACCGGCGCCTGTACGAGTCGGCCGACCTCGGCATCCCCATGCTCCCGCCGACGTCGGCCCGCTGCATCCGGGGGGCCCGGGCCCTGTACTCGGGCATCCTCGACCAGATCGAGGCCGCCGACTACGACGTGTTCTCGTCCCGGGTACGGGTCCCGACCTGGAAGAAGCTGGCGGTGGCCTTCCGCATGTACCGACCCTGACCAGCCGGTATTGAGCCCGTACCTGCGGCACCGGCTGATCGCCCTGGCCGCCCTGGTGGTCGTGGGCGGGCCCGCCTTCCTGGTCGGGGGGACGCACTGGGAGCACGCCGTCGACCGGGACGAGGCGGTGGCCCGGTTCCGGTCGGCTGTGGCGGCCACACCGTCCGCCGGCGCCGGTGCGGACGCCGAACCCGGCCTCCCCATGCCCGGCGTCTACCGCTACCGCACGTCCGGTGGCGAGGAGGTGTCGTTCCTCGACTATCGGCGGGAGTATCCGGCCGTCACCCACCGCATCGTCACCCGCCACGGCTGCGGCATCCGGGAGGAGCAGCACTTCCTGGTGCAGCACATCGAGTACTACGACCGCTGCGGGGAGCGGCTGGTGGCCTACGGCACCGACATCGCCTTCTGGTGGACGCACGGCACCCAGGACTTCGCCTGCACCGGCGGGTCGTTCGACGGGGCGGGCATGAAGCCGGGGGAGCGGGTCGGCTGGGAGTGCGGCGACGAGGACACCCGGGCCCACCAGACCACCGAGTACCTGGCCGACGAGCAGGTGGAGGTGGACGGGCGCCCGCTCGCCGCCCGCCACACCCGGTGGACGACGGTCTTCGAGGGCGCCACCAAGGGGACGGCGGTGGTCGACGACTGGTTCGACGTCGCGACGGGCCTGGTGCTGCGGGAGACCCGCTCGATCGGCCTGCGGGTCGGGTCCCCGTTCGTGGGGGACCTGGCCTACATCGACGTGTCGGAGTACCTGCTCCTGTCGACCACCCCCGACCGCTGACGTGCGGGCGACTGTTTCGATCACCCGTAGGGCCGTCATCAGGCCGCAACCCCCCGATTTCACGGCCGTACGGGTGATCCAAAGCGTTGAGTGATATTATTTTGATATCACGTTGCGCTGATTGAGGAGGTCGTACTCATGGCGACGCCCGAGCGTCCGGCCCGGTCCTACCGGGGTGCAGTCGTCGTGGTCGCGATCCTGGCCGCGGTGGTGGTGGCGTTGCTGGTGGTGGTGGCCACCGGCGGGTCCCCCGGCTCGGTCGTGCTCTTCGTGGCGGTCCTCGTGGCCGCCGGCCTGACCGCCATCGGGCTCATCGTCGTGCCGCCCAACCAGGCCCGGGTGATGGTGTTCTTCGGCCGCTATATCGGCTCGGTGCGCCCGGCCGGGTTCTGGTGGATCAATCCCTTCACCATCCGCCAGCGGGTCTCGCTCAAGATCCGCAACTTCGAGAGCGACGTCCTGAAGGTCAACGACGCCGCTGGCAACCCGGTGGAGATCGCGGCGGTGATCACCTGGCAGGTCGTCGACACCGCCCGGGCCCTGTTCGACGTGGAGTACTACGTCGACTTCGTGCGGGTGCAGGCCGAGAGCTCGGTGCGCCATGTCGCCGCCAAGTACCCCTACGACGCCTACGAGGAGGGGGCCCACTCGCTCCAGGGCAGCGTGGAGGAGGTCATGGAGACGTTGCAGGCGGAGCTGCAGGGCCGGCTGGCCGACGCCGGCGTGGCCGTGCTCGACACCCGCCTCCGGCACCTGGCCTACGCCCCCGAGATCGCGGGCGAGATGCTCCGCCGCCAGCAGGCCAACGCGGTAGTCGCCGCCCGTCACCGGATCGTGGAGGGGGCGGTGGGGATGGTGAAGATGGCGCTCGAGCAGCTCAGCGAGCAGGGGATCGTCGAGCTGGACGAGGAGCGCAAGGCAGCCATGGTCTCCAACCTCATGGTCGTGCTGGTGAGCGACCGGGGCGCCCAGCCGGTCGTGAACAGCGGGACGCTCTACACCTAGAGCCGGGTACCGACCGTGCCGCCCCGCAAGGCCTACCCCCTCCGCATCGACCCCGCCCTCTACGCCGCCCTCGAGCGGTGGGCGGCCGACGAGCTGCGCTCGGTGAACGCCCAGATCGAGTACCTCCTGGCGGAGGCGGTGAGGAAGGCCGGCCGCGGACCCCGCGACCGGGAGACCTGAGCGCAAGGCCCAGACACCCGAAAGCGGGCGCCCGTGCTGGTCGTATCTCGAACCTTCACGGACTCCTTGATCGGGAAATCTCGGGCCTGAGAGTTCGGCCGGCGCCGTGTATCGCACGTCCGTGCGTCGATTTCCTTGACAGAATATGTCCTGCGGACGCGCAACGAGGCACCGACACTCGGTGCCTCGTTCGCCATGCGGAGCTTCGTCCGTCCGGTTGAGGTGTCGAGACCACCCATCGCGGTCGCCACGGGCCTCTTCCGTCGATTGCCCGACGGGAAGGGAGTTCGAGGCGTCGCTGGCGGATTTGGACAGCCGGACGCCGGCGAAGCTGTCGCTTTGGGGCCCCGCCTACCTAGTCGGGCGGACTGCTCTCCGCGCTGTCGTGGGTGGCTGCTGGCATCGGACCTCCCTCTGGCTGCAGGGAACCTGCTTCCTCATCAGCGTCGCGCCGACGCGCCGATATGTCAATTGAAGTCTCGCCGGATTGAGCCCGGGCCGGCGTCGGGATGGCGGCCCGACCCTTCCATGCCACCGGGCGCCCGGTGAGGGCCCGCCACCGGCTCTCGACGTGGAAGCCGGCCAGCATCACCCGGGCCAGGGGGCAGAGCAGGCCGTAGAGCGGGTTCTGGCCGGCCACCGCCCGGCCTCCTGCGCTCACCACCACTGCGGCCCACGGCCGGCGGGTCGCCACCGGGGCGAGGAGGCCGACCAGGTGGGGGAGCGACCGGGGGTGGAGGGCGGCCTGGTTCTTCACCAGCCCGGCCCGGATCTGGCCCAGGTCGCGGTACATCCGGGCTCGCATGAGCCTCGGCGCCAGGCGGGCGTCGTGGCCGCCGACGGCCCGGGCCAGGTCGCGGTCGTCGACCACCGAGCCCCGCACCTCGGGGTGGCCGTGGCCGCCGACGGCCTCGTAGGCGTCGCGGCGGATGAGGAGGCACTGGCCGCCGGCGAAGTCGTCCGGCAACCCGGCCTGGACGAGGGCCAGGCCCAGCTCAGGGAGCAGGAGCCGCTCCCAGAACGACCGGCAGTCGAGCCCGCCCACGATGCTGGTTGAAGTCGATCGAGTGGCGGCGGCCATGGTGGCGAGGGCCGACGGGTGGAGCACCACGTCGGCGTCCACGAAAGCCAGCCACTCGGTCGTCGCCCCCGCCGCCCCCGCCAGGCAGGCCCGGGGCTTGCCCATCCATCCGGCCGGCGGTTCGTCGGCGAGACGCACGACTCGCGCTCCGGCCGCAGCCGCCAGCGCCCCGGTGGCGTCCGACGACCCGTCATCGACCACCACCACCTCGGTGGCCTGGCCGATCACAGACACCACGCACTCCGCGATCACCGCGGCCTCGTCCCGGGCCGGGATCACCACCCGCACGTCGACCGGAGGCGCGCCCGGGTCGGGCCCGAGGAAGCGGCGGGCGGCCAGGCCCATGCGGGCCAGCCCCACCAGGCTGGCGGTGGTGGCGACCCCCGGCCGTCGCCCCTCCCTCACCCGCGGAATCGCCTCACGCGCGGAATGATGGCGACGTGGACGGCAAGCCGGGCGACGAGCACCTGCGGGACTGGGCCGACCTGCACATGACCCAGCCCCCGTCCGGCTTCGTCGGAGGGTGGCTGCGCACGATGGCCGCCATCGCCCGTCCCCTGGCCCGGGCCGGCGTGTCGCCGAACACGGTGACGATTGCCGCCTTCCTGGTGGCGGTGGCCACGATCCCCCTGGCCCTGATCGACGGATGGGTCGGGCCCGCCTCCGCGTGCGTCGCCCTCATCGTCTCCGGGCTCCTCGACGCCCTCGACGGGGCGGTGGCGGTGCAGGCCGGGCGCACGACCAAGGTCGGCTTCCTGCTCGACTCCGCCCTCGACCGCCTGTCCGACGCGGCCCTGCCCGTGGCCCTGGCCATCGTCGCCGACACCCCCGCGGCCGGCGATCTGGCGGTGGCCACCGTGGCCGTCACCTGGTGGCTGGAGTACGTCCGGGCCCGGGGATCGCTGGCCGCCGAGCCGAAGTCGCAGGTCATCACCCCCGGCGAGCGGCCCACCCGGATGATCCTCACCGGCGTCGGGCTCGGGCTCCCGTTCCTGGCCCCGGCCGCCCTGTGGGGCCAGGTGGTCATCGTCGGGGGCTCGGCCCTGTTCCTGTTCGGCTGGACGGTGCGCCGCCTGGCTGCCCGTCGACCGAGGTGGACCCAGATCAGGATCGTGAGGGTGACCAGGGCGAAGCCGAACAGGTAGTCCTCGACGGGCACGTCGAAGGGCGCCCGCCAACCGGTGAACTTGTCCGGGTTGTAGATCACGATCGGCGACGACAGCTTGGTCAGCCACCCGTCCACCAGCACCTGGAAGAACACCACGATCCCGTAGGCGATCCAGAAGGTGGCGGTGCGGAAGATCCCCGTCCGCAGCCACAGCACCTCCAGCAGCACCACCGCGACGACGCCCACGATCGCGGCCCACGTGTACTCCACCCGCTAGCGCCCGACCAGGCGCCGCAGCCGGGCCCACACGTCGTCCCGCTCGTGCAGGATCCGACGGACCGCCTCGTACGTCAACAACCCGCAGATGGGGATGACGACGAAGAACGCCAGCTCCTCCACCGGCAGGTTGCCCAGCTCCCAGCCGGTGACGTAGCGGGGGTTGTAGGACCAGTGCTCCCGGGCGATGGCGGCCACGTCCCACACCACGAACACCACGACGGGGATGGCGAGGGCGGCCAGCAGGCGTCGGGGCTGGGCCCAGACCCGGGCGCCCAGGAGGATCTCGAGGGGGAGGGTGATCAGCAGGCAGAGCCCCATGAGGAGCAGGTACTGGAAGCGGTCCAGGTCCATCGGCGGCCCACGCTAGCGGTGCCCAGCTCCGTGCACGGGGGGCCCCGACTACATCAATGGCCCAGGCCGGAGGTAGGTTCGGCGATCGGAAATGGTGCTCGAGACGATCGCCACGACGGCCGACCTGCGCCGACTCGAGCCCGAGCAGCTCGAGGTGCTGGCCGACGAGATCCGCCAGTTCATCGTCCAGTCGGTGTCGGTGACCGGCGGGCACCTGGGTTCCAACCTGGGCGTGGTCGAGCTCACCATCGCCCTCCACCGGGTCTTCGACTCCCCCCACGACATCCTCCTGTGGGACACCGGCCACCAGGCCTACGCCCACAAGATCCTCACCGGCCGCCGCGACCGCTTCCCCACCCTGCGCCAGGCGGGCGGCCTCTCCGGCTACCCGTCGCGGGCGGAGTCGGAGCACGACTGGGTCGAGAACAGCCACGCGTCCACCATCCTCAGCTACGCCCACGGCATGGCCACCGCCCTGCACCTCAAGGGCGAGGACGACCGGCGGGTGGTGGCGGTCATCGGCGACGGGTCGATGACCGGGGGCATGGCCTACGAGGCCCTCAACAACATCGGCCACAGCGGGCGCAAGGTGCTGATCGTCCTCAACGACAACGGGCGGTCGTACGCCCCGACCGTCTCCCGGCTGGCCAGCGGGCTCAGCCGGCTGCGGCTGAACCCGACATACGTCCGCAACGTGCGCCGCCTGACGCGGATCGTGCGGCGGGTGCCGATGGTCGGCCAGCAGCTCGAGATCGGCATGAGCGGCCTGCGGGCGGCGGTGCGGGAGGTGCTCGCCCCCGACGCCTTCTTCGAGGCCCTCGGCGTGCGCTACGTGGGCCCCATCGAGGGCCACGACCTGGCCGCCCTGGAGGACGTCCTGCGCCTGGCCGGTGAGTTCGACGAACCGATCATCGTCCACGTCGTCACCCAGAAGGGTCGGGGCTACCAGCCGGCCGAGGACGACGACGAGAAGTGCCTCCACGACGCACCCGTGTTCGACCCCGCCATCGGCCCGCCCCGGTGGCTCCCGGTGGGCTACACCCAGGCCTTCGCCGACGCCATCGTCGAGGCGGGCGACATCGACCCGCGGGTGGTGGCCATCACCGCGGCCATGGCCGGTCCCACCGGGCTCATCCCCTTCCAGGCCCGCCACCCCGACCGCTTCGTCGACGTGGGCATCGCCGAGCAGCACGCGGTCACCGCCGCCGCCGGCCTGGCCATGGGCGGGATGCGGCCGGTGGTGGCCATCTACTCCACGTTCCTCAGCCGGGCGTTCGACCAGGTCAACCTCGACGTCGGCCTCCATCGCCAGCCGGTGGTCTTCGCCGTCGACCGGGCCGGGATCACCGGCGACGACGGCCCGTCCCACCACGGCATCCTCGACATGGCCCTGCTCACCAAGGTGCCGGGGATGACGGTCTTCGCCCCGTCGTCGGCCCAGGAGCTGGTGGTCATGCTGAAGCAGGCCCTGTCGATCGACGACGGGCCCTCGGCCGTGCGCTATCCCAAGGGCGCCGCCCGCCAGGTGCCGCCCGACGAGGTCGGCTCCGGCCTCTCGGCCCGCCTGGTGCGCCCCGGGCCCGACGTGTGCATCCTGGCCGTGGGCAAGATGGTCGAGGCGGCCGAGGAGGCGGCCCGCCTGCTCCACCTCCAGGGGATCGGGGCCAGGGTGTGGGACGTCCGCCTGGTGAAGCCCCTCGACCCCCACATGATCGAAGACGCGTCCCGCGCCCCCCTGGTGGTCACCGCCGAGGATGGCATCCGGGCCGGCGGGGCGGGCTCGGCCATGGCCGACGCCATCGCCACGGTGGCGGCCGATGACAACCGGGCCGCGCCGCGGGTCGTCGTGCTGGGCGTTCCCGACGAGTACCTGGCCCAAGGTCCGCCCTCGCGGATCCACGCCGACCTGGGCCTCGACGGACCGGGGATCGCGGCGTCGGTCCTCGCCGCCCTGGAGGCGGCTCCGTCGTACCACGGCCTGACGTGAGGCGGCGGTCGCCGGCCACCACCGCGGCTCGGGTGGCCGTCGCTCTGGCGATCTCGGTGCTGGGCGCCTCCTGCGGGGGCGGCGACGACAACGACGACGTGAAGACCGCCGCCAGCTCCACCACGTCGTCGTCGGTCGCCGGGAGCACGACCTCCACGACGCCGGGCGACGAGACCACGACCACCGCCGCCGCCGGTCCGGGCACGACGCGCCGGGGCCCGGCCACCACCGCCGTCGGCCCGGCGGCAACCGCTCCCGCCGCTACCGCCGCCCCCGGCCCGGCCGCGCTCACGCCCCCCGCTCCCGGTACCTACCGGTACGCCACCTCCGGGCAGACGACGGTCACGGGGGCGCCCATCCCAATCGCTCCCGTCCCGTACCCGCCGGTGACCACCAACGTGGTCGATCCTCCGGCGGGCACCCGTCAACACATGCGCCGCAACCTGCAGGACGGGGCCGGGAACGGCTCGATCGTCGACTACATCTTCGACTTCCGGCCCGACGGCATCTACCTCGAGTCCCTGAGGTTCACCATCACGTTCAGCGGACAGACGAACGTCCAGGACCTCACCCCGCCCGCGCCACTCCTCTTCCTGGCCACCGGGGCCGGGCCGGGCGCGTCGCGCACGCTTTCGATCCCGGTCGGAGGGGGCGTGGGCTCGGCCGAGGTCGTGGTCAGCGTCCCCGGCACGGAGGCCGTGACCATCGGCGGGAAGGCCATCGACACCCTCGTCGTCCGGTCCGTCGCCAAACTGCCGCCGGGCGACATCACCGGCACCCAGACCCTCACCGTGAACCTCGATCCGGGCACCCGGCTCTGGCTGAAGGAGAACGGCGTCGGCGACGGTACGGCCGTGGTCGCCGGGATCGGCACCCTGCGGGTGCAGACCAACTACTCGGCCACCCTCCAGTCCCTGACCCCGGGCTAGCCCGCGGCGGCGCAGCCCGGCGTCTAGCATCCGCCCGACGGGTCGCATACATGCGAGAGGGGACGGTGGGCGGATGGCGGGAAGGTCGGACGCGGTCGTGGTCGACGCGGACAGTCACATCGTCCTGCCCGATGACGACAGCTGGTGGCGGGGCCGGATCTCGGAGCGGTACGAGGCCTGGATGCCCCGGTACGAGGACGATGTGCTCACCGCCGAGGGCCGGATCATCCAACGGCCCTCGGCCACCTTCCATGGCCAGCCCACCCAGGCGGCCTGGTTCGGCAAGACCCAGGGCGCGACCTACACGCCGGGTAGCTGGGCCATGGACGACCCGGCCGCGGTCGAGGTGCTCGAAGCCCTGCGCCGGGGGGGCCTCGACCCCAAGGACCGCCTGGCGGCCATGGACCACGAAGGCATCGACCTGGCCTACATCTTCCCCTCCAAGGTGCTCGGGCTCATGCCCGCCCTGCGCAGCTCCTCGTTCGCCGTCGAGGTGGCCCGGGCCTACAACGACTGGGCTCACGCCTACTGCGCGGCGGAGCCGTTCCGCCTGAAGCCGGTGGCCGTTGTCCCCCAGCAGGACCTCGTGCTCGCCGTGGAGGAGGCCGAGCGGGTCCACGCCCTGGGCTTCAGCACGATCATGCTGCGACCCAACACGGTCGCCGACATGAACGTCGACGACGCCGCCTACGACGCCCTGTGGGCCACCTGCCAGAACCGGGGGATGGCCGTCGCCTTCCACGAGGGCTTCGGCGTGGCCAAGATCCCCCGCATCGGCACCGAGCGCACCCGGAACACCATGCAGGGACACATGGTCAGCCACGTGTTCGAGCACATGACGGCGGTCATGCTGCTCATCACGGGAGGGGTGATGGAGCGCTTCCCCGGGGTGCGCTTCGCGTTCATGGAGAGCGGCGCGTCGTGGGCCCCGTTCTGGCTCAACCGCATGGACGACCACGCCGACCAGTTCCCCAAGGACGGTGGGGGGCTCCCGGAGAAGCCCAGCACCTACTTCAAGCGGCAGTGCTTCCTGGGCGTGGAGGCCAGCGATCCGTTGCTCCCGGTTCTCGTCGACAACGGGCTGGAGGACACCCTGCTCTTCTGCAGCGACTTCCCCCACTTCGACGCCCACTTCCCGGGCGCGGTCGAGGAGCTCACCGACCGGGGCGACGTGGCCGACGCGGTGAAGCGCAAGATGCTGAGCGAGAACGCCCTCCGCCTCTACGGCAGCTGAGGGTTCCGGCCATGGACGTGCGGGTGGAAGAGGTGTTGCGCGCCCTCGAAGCCCGTTCCCGCCAGGAGCTGACCGAGCTCGAGGTCCTGCGCCGGCGAGGGGGGACGGCGCTGCGCGAGCGGGCCGCATCCTTCATGCTCGACGTGGGCCCCGAGGTCGGCCTTCTGCTCAACATGCTCGTGCGGGCCATGGGGGCGACCACGGTCGTCGAGGTCGGAGGCTCGGTCGGCTACTCCACCCTCTGGCTGGCCGAGGCCCTGAGGGAGACCGGGGGAACGCTCTACTCGGTGGAGGTCGACGCCGGCAAGCAGACGGAACAGGCGGCCAACCTGGACGCGGCCGGGCTGCGAGCGGTGGTGGAGCTGACCGCCGTCGAGGTCCCCGACCTGGTGGCGGGCATCCCGGCCCCGATCGACCTCGTGCTCCTCGACCACTGGAAGGAGCTCTACGTCCGCGACTTCGACGCCTGCTGGCCGTTCGTGCGGCCGGGCGGGCTGGTGGTTGCCGACAACATCCTGGTGCCGGCCAAGAACGCCCCCCTGATCGCCCGGTACCACGACACCATCGCTCGCCACCCGGACGCCCGCACGCTCACCCTCCCCCTCGGCGACGGCGTCGAGCTCACCACCAAGATCGGTCAACCCACGCGGTGAGCGGGCCGTGGCCCGGATAGGAATCGAGTCGGAGCTCCCGGTCGTCACCCGCGACGGCGAGGCTGCCAGCCGGGAGGCGGTGGGCGCCCTGTTCCAATGGCTGGTGGACCACTACCACTTCGAGCCCTACCACGACGGGCACACCGGCACCCTGATCGGCGTCAGGAGGGAGGAAGGGGCCGGCCGGTTGGACGTGGGTACGGACTACGGCTACTGCACCCTCGAGGTCGCCTTCCCGCCGGAGGAGAGCTTCTCGGACGCCGAGGTCGCCTGGAACGGCATCCTCGACGAGGTGCTAGTCCCCGCCCTCGAATCGCAGGGCCTGTCGGTGCTCGGGTACGGGTGCCAGCCGAAGACGAATGGCGCGGGCCGGGCGTTCGTCGCCGACAAGGGCCACTACCAGGTCTGGACCGACCACATGGAGCGCCACCCCTCCCACGCCGTCGATGCCTGGCCGAGCCTCGCCTCCCTCCAGTTCAACCTCGACGTCCCCCTCGCCGAGCTCATCCCGGCCACCAACGCCTTCATCAAGCTCTCGCCGCTCATCTGTGCCTGGAGCGCCAACTCGCCGGTCTTCGGGGGCCGGGTCGAGCCCTGGCTCGAGCTGCGGGCCCAGGCCTATCTCGACCTCGCCCAGTCGAGCCCGTTCTTCGCCCACCGCCTGTACTTCCCCCGCCGCCCCTACGCCAGCCTGGCCGACTACATGCAGGAGGCATGGGCGATGCCGCTCTTCGAGGTGCGGCGGGACGGAAAGGTCCTCCATCCCGCACACGAGGGCCTCACCACCTTCGACTTCGCCGCCGCGGGTGACGCCGAGTTCGTCGACCTCGCCGGCCGACGATCCACCCTGCGCTGCTCGGCTGCCGACCTGGCCATCGCCCTCGTGTTCGCCTGGCCGTCGGTGCGGGTCAAGTTCGGCCTCGACGAGGGGCTCGCGGTGACGGACATCCTGGAATCGGTGGCGGCCGGACACCCGGAGGCGGTGCTGCTCGACGGAGGGCGGAGCACGTTCATCGAGATACGCCACCTGCCGACGATGAGCGAGAGGGAGAGCTTCGCCTGGCTGGCCATGTTCCTCGGCTGGCTGGCCGACGTCGAGGGCTGCGCCACGCTCGTCGAGGACTGGTCGCTGGACGAGGTCAAGGCCTGCTTTCGCGACGTGCTGGCCCACGGTTGGTCGGCCAGCATCGCCGGTCGGGGCCTGCGGGAGTGGGGGGCGGACGCCTTTGCCGTCGCCCACCGGGCCCTGATGGCGGAGGGCAGCGGTCTGGAGGTGCGACTCGAACCCCTCCGCCAGCGGCTCGAGTCCGGCACCTCTCCCGCCACCGATGCCCTGGCCATCTTCGGGGCCTACGGCGTCGACGCCCTGGTCGACCACCTCCGGCTCCGATGACGACCTACAACTTCTCGGCCGGGCCCGCCACCCTGCCCCGGTCGGTGATGCGCACGATCCACGATGAGCTGCTCGACTACCACGGCACCGGTGTCTCGATCATCGAGATGGGCCATCGCACGCCCTCCTTCCAGGCCGTCATGGACACGGCCCAGCGGCTGTTCCGGGACCTCACCGGCCTGCCCGACGACTTCCACGTGCTCTTCGTCCACGGCGGCGCCCGCATGCAGTTCTCGGCGGTGCCGCTCAACCTGATCGCCCGCTCGCCGTCGCGCCTCTCCGGTCACGTGGAGACCGGCTACTTCGCCCAGCGGGCGCGGGAGGAGGCCGAGCGCTACGGGCCGACGCTCGTCCTGGCCAGCAGCGCCGACACCGACTTCGACCGCATCCCCGACGTGGCGCCCGCCAGCTGCCCGGCCGAGGCCGCCTACGTGCACATCACCAGCAACAACACGGTGTACGGCACCCGCTGGCGGGAGTTGCCGACCGGCCTCCCGGTACCGGTGGTGGTCGACGCCACCTCCGACCTGATGACGCGGCGCCTGGACCTCGCCCGCTGCGGCATCGTCTACGCCGGCTTCCAGAAGAACCTGGGGCCGTCGAGCCTGGCCCTGGTCGTGGTGCGGGACGACCTGCTCGGCCACGCCCTCCCGGAGACGCCCCACCTGCTGGACTACGGCGTCTACGCCAAGTCGGGCTCGATGGCCAACACGCCCAACACCTTCGCCATCTACGTCATGAGCCTGATGATGCAGTGGGTCGTCGACCAGGGCGGCCTCGGGGCGGTCGAGGCCATGAGCTCGGCCAAGGCCGAGCTGCTCTACGCCGCCCTGGACCGCTCCGAGCTGTACCTGCCGACCGCCCATTCGGCCCACCGGTCGGTCACCAACGTGACCTTCCGACTGCGGGACGAGTCCCGGACGGCAGCGTTCCTGGAGCAGAGCGCCCGCCGGGGCCTCCTCGCCCTCCAAGGCCACTTCAGTGTCGGTGGTCTGCGGGCCTCGATCTACAACGGCATGCCCATGGAGGGCGTCGAGGCCCTGGTCGGCTTCCTGGAGGACTTCGAGCAGTCGCGGCCCTGATCGGCGCGGCGCGGGTCAGCCTGGTGGCCGCACAGCGGTGAAGGCGTAGCGCTCGAGGCTGAAGAAGTGGCGTCCCTGGGCCCCGAGCGAGCGCAGCTCGTCGGCCCAGGCCCGGGCCTCGTCGGCGTCGGCGAGGCCATTGTCAACGATGTACGACTCCACGAAACCGATGAGCCAGTAGCTGTAGGTGTCCTCGTGGAGGTCACGGTTGACGAACGTCAGGGTGGTCAGCGTGTCGCGCTCGAACCCCGCCTCCCGGAGCAGCGGGCCGAGGCGCTCGGGCAGCCGCGGATCGGCCAGGTGGCCGTCCCAGAGGGCGAGCATCCGCTGCATCCGGGGCCGGTCCTCCGAGAACCACACCATCGAGTCCCAGTCGGTGTCGAGGATGACGGCCCGGCCCCCGGGCTTGAGGACCCGGAGGAGCTCGTTCAGGGCGGTCGCCATGTCGGGCACGTACTCGTAGACCTGGACCGCGACCGCGGCGTCGAACTGGCAGTCGTCGAAGGGCAGCGCCTCGGCCCGTCCCGTCTGCAAACTGACCTGGCCCAGTGAGGCGCATCGGGCCTCGGCCAGGCCGAGCATGGATTCACTGATGTCGATGCCGTCGACCCTGCCCTCGGGCTCCAACCTCGTCGGCCATCTCCCGGGTGAGGATGCCGGGGCCGCAGCCGATGTCGAGCACCCGCTCGCCGGGAGCCAGGGCCAGGCAGCGGCGCAGGTGCTGGCGCTGGTCCACCATCTCCGGGGTGTGGTACTGCCTCTCGGCGTGGGTGGCGTGGGCGCCGTCGAAGCGCAGGAACGAGCTCATCGCCGGGTGTCGGCGACCCCCGCCTGGGTCCCGCCCGACTCGCGTCCGGCCAGCCAGCGCTCGGCCTCCGCCGCCGCCCGGCCCACGATCTCGTCGGTGGCACCGAGGTACCGGGCCGGGTCGAGCAGGCGATCGAGCACCTCCTCCTCGAGCCAGCGCTCGTCCTCGGGCAGGTCCATGAGCGCGGCCCGCAGCGACCGCCCCTCGCTCTGCGACCGCTGGCTCGCCTCGTAGACGAAGGTGTGCGCCGTCTGCTTTCCCATCCGCCGAGCCAGCTCGAGCATGAGGGCCTCGGAGCAGATGGCCTCGGCCGCCTCGTGCGAGTACGCCGACATGCGCTCGCCGTAGACCTGGAGCCCCTCGAGGACGACCCTCGTGAGGGACAGCGCGGCCAGGGTGTGGTGGGAAACGTCGGCCACCGCCACCCATTCCATGCGCAGGCCCCGAGCATCCCGTTCGTGCTCCTGGATCATGCACTCGAGCCCCAGCGAGGCATTGGCCCGGGCCAGGCGGGCCAGCACCACGACCTGCTCGGAGCGCTCAGGGTTGCGCTTGTGGGGCATTGTGCTGCTGCCCACCTGGCCGTGCTGCCACCCCTCGGCCACCTCCTGCACCTCGTCGCGCGACAGCGTGCGGACCTCGTCGGCGATGCGGGCCAGGGTCGCGGCCAGCATGGCCAGCGTCACCCCGAACTCGGCCACCCGGTCGCGGGACGCGTGCCACGCCACGGTCGGCACGCCGAGGCCCAGCCGGGCTGCGAAGCGGTCGAGCAATTCGAGTCCCTGGTCGCCGAAGCCGGCCATCGTGCCCGCCCCCCCGAAGAGCTCGGCCACCATCACCCGCTCTCGCAGGGCGGTGAGGCGCTGGGCGTGTCGCAGCAGCTCGTCCAGCCAACTGGCCGCCTTCAGGCCGAAGGTGATGGGGAGCGCGGGCTGGGCGTGGGTGCGACCGACCATGAGCGTGCCCCGATGCTCCACCGCCAGCCCGAGCAGCCAGCGGACGATGGCGGTCAGGTCGCGGTCGACCTCGTCGAGGACGTCCCCCATCTCGAGGGCCTGGGCCGTGTCCTGAATGTCCTGGGTGGTCGCCCCGTAGTGGACGAACTCGCCGGTCGTGCCCTCGCAGACGGCCTGCAGGCCCCGTAGCAGGGGGACGAGCGAGTGGCCGGTCCGGCGGAACTCCTCGCCCAGCGCCTCGAAGTCGATGATCCCGGCGCCGCAGGCGAGGGCGATGGCCTTCCCCGCCTCGGCGGGGATCATCCCGAGCTCGGCCTGGCTCAGGGCGAGGGCGGCCTCGACGTCGAGCCACCGCTGCAGCCGGCAACGGTCGCAGAAGATGCGGCGGCTGGCGGCGGTGGCGTACCCGTCCCCGTGGAAGAACGAGTCGAGCACGTGGCCCCGCTCGTGGCGACAGCTCTCGACGGGGAGGTCGGGCGGCGCCGTCACCGGTGGTCGCCGGACGCCACCGGCACCCTGGCCGACGCCGACGGGGCCCACCGCCCGTAGGGGCGCTCGCCGGTGGGATCGGGCCGGCTGGCACACAGGTCGAGGGCCGCCTGCCGGGTCGTGACGCCGCGGTCCCGAGCGAGGCCGACGATCTCGGCGACGAGCTCGGTCATGCGCCGCCCGACGTGGTCGAGCACGGCCCGGCCGCTCGGGCGATCGGCCGGGCCGAAGAGGGCGTCCATCGACGCCGAGCCGCCGCAGCCGGCCACGAAGTCGGGGATGACGAGCACGCCTCGACGGTGCAGCAGGTCCTCGCTGGCGGGCGAGAGGCCGAGGTTGGCGCCGACCGCGACCGTCCGGGCATCCAGGGAGGCAGCCAGTGACAAGCTCAGCGCGTCCTCGCAGGCGGCCAGGACGAGCACGTCGACGCCCTGCTCGAAGATCGCCTCGCGACCGGCCGTGACCGCCCCGCTCGGCGCGCAACTGACGATCGAGCTGCAATGGGGCGTGGACAGCAGCCCGGCCATGTCGAGGCCGTCACCCCCGATGAGGCAGCCGCCGACGTCGGACACCGCCACGACCGACGCCCCCGCCTGGGCCAGGGACTGCCCGGCGGCCCGGCCGAGGGTGCCGAAGCCCTGGATGGCGACCCGGAGGGGCGGGCCCGCCGTCGACTCGATCGTCGGCCCGACCGCGGCACTGGCCGCCAGGGCGGCGTGGGCCAGTGCGTGGCCGGCCCGCCGCTGGCCGACGGTGCGGCCGTCGACGACCTCGTCGAGGACATCCAGGCGCTGGCGGAGCTGGTGGGCGTCGAAGCCCTGGGCCCGGGCCACCGCCATCTTCACCGAGGCCACGTCGACCTGCCGGGCGACCGCCTCGAGCTCGTCCCACTGCGTGCCCAGGTCGGGCCCCAGGGACAGCCGCTCGACCAGGTGGGGCCGCAGGAACCGAAGGAAGCGGCCGAGGGCGGCGCGCTTGGCGGGAGACGAAGGGTCGAGGTCGATCCCGGCCTTGGCCCCGTCGACCGCCAGGCCCAGCAGGCGCTCCTTCAGGAACATGGCCTGGGCCAGGGCGGCCACCGTCTCGGCGTCGAGGCCGGCCTGAACGCGCAGGCCGCCGGCAGCCAGGCGGTGACCGTCACCGCAATAGGCGAGGTACCCGTGAAACCCCGCGTCGGGGTCGACATAGGTGATGAGCGTGGTAGCCGGCTGTACTCGCCTCACATCCACCCCCCGTCGGGCAACCTGGGGCCGATGGCAGCAGCAGGCGCTCGTACGCTCCCAGCCCGGGTTTGCTCTGTCAAGGGGAGTCATCCGAACGATGAACTGGCCGATCGCCGCCGGTCGGGTACGCTCCCGCCGAGTAGGGCCGGATGCCGGGCGGGCCCCTGAGGCGTCGGGAGGCGAAGATGTTGTTGCTGGCCATCGTCGTGGTAGTCGTGGTCGCGGTCGGCGCCGGCATTGCCGCCAACTACTTCAGCAGCAAGCCTGCCGACGAGGGCGCGACGGTGCCGCAGGTGCTGAGCGCCACCGGCCTGATCGCCGCCTTCCTGCTCGCCATCGTCCTCTCCGGAGCCGCGACGTCGTACTCCGCGGCCCAGAAGGCGGCCAAGCAGGAGGCCGACGTGATCGACACGCTGTTCGAGTCGGCCAACTACGTCGACATGCCGTACCGGCAGAGGATCCAGGCCGCGGCCGTCTGCTACGCCCGAGCGGTCATCGGCCCCGAGTGGAGGGCCCTGGCGGGAGGGAAGACGTCGCCCGTACCCAGCAACTGGACGGGCACGAAGCCCATCGGCCTGCGGGCGCAGTTTCTGGAGATGACCCCGAGGGCGCAGGGGTTCTCCCTCGTGCAATCGGCCGACGCCCAGCGGGGTGGCCTGCGCACCGAGCGGGTGACCCAGGCCAACCCGACCATGGCCACCGCCGTCGTCTGGTTCTTGGCGGTGCTCATCGCCCTGTCGCTCGGCGGGTTGGCCTACTCCGTTCCCCGGGCCAAGAACAAGGCCCAGCTGGCGGCCCTCGTCGTTGTCGTCGTCACCTTCATCTGTGCCATGGGCCTGGTCTACAACCTCGACCGGCCTTTCAGCGGCGTGCTCGCCCTCTCGCCGACGGCGATGGAGGAGACCGAGGCTGATGCCGCGGAGGACTACATCGACGAGTACCAGGTCGACGCGCCGTGCGACGAGGAAGGCAACCCGAACGACGACACCACCCCGGTGGCGGTCGCCGCCTCCGCCACGCCTTCGACCACGACCACCGTCGGCTGACCGGCCCCCGCGCCCTGTCCGTGTGCCCATGAGAAGGGTCGCCACGGCCATGGCGGCGATCCTCGTCCCCGTGGTCCTCTGGTCCTCACCGGCGTCGGCCCAGACGGCCCCGGGCCCGGGGCCCACGACGGGGTCGCCGATCCGGGTCGTCACCAAGGACTTCGAGCCCCTGGTGATCCAGGACGGGGACACGTTCAGCGGGTTCAGCATCGACCTCCTCAAGGAGCTCGCCTATCGCCTGAGCCTGCGCTACGAGCTCTACGCAGTCGATACCGTCGACGGCCTGCTGAAGGAGGTGCAGGAGGGGAAGGCCGACATCGGTGTGGCGGGCATCAGCATCACCAGCGAACGCCAGCGGTCGGTGGACTTCTCGTACCCGATCTACAACTCCGGCCTGCAGATCCTCGTACCCGCCAGCTCGGGCGCATCCGGCCTCGGGCGGACGTTCTCGGTGCTCTTCTCCAAGGCCGTGCTCCAGCTGCTGGGGATCCTGCTGCTGCTGATGGTCGTGATGGCCCACCTCATCTGGCTGGTCGAGGGCCGGCGCAGCGGATCCGATTTCCCCCGGCACTACGGGAAGGGGATCAACGACGGCATCTGGTGGTCGGCCGTCACCATGACCACGGTGGGCTACGGCGACCGGACCCCGAAGAGCGTCTTCGGGCGGGTGTTGGGCATCGTCTGGATGTTCGTGGCGATCATCCTGTTCGCCAACTTCACGGCCACGGTGGCCTCGTCCCTCACGGTCCAGGGTCTCCAGGGCTCGATCAACGGCCCGGAGGACCTGCCCGGCAAGCGGGTGGCGACGGTGGACGCCACCAGCTCCGCTGACTACCTGTCGAAGCTGTCACTCGACCTGGTCCCGACGCCGACGATCGACGAGGCGTACACGCTTCTCGATCGCGGCGAGGTCGACGCGGTGGTGTTCGACTCACCCGTCCTCCTCTACCAGGCGGCGGGCGGCGGGAAGGGGAGCGTGCAGGTGGTCGGGTCGGTGTTCGCCCGCCAGGACTACGGCATCGCCCTCCCCAACGGCAGCCCGCTCCGGCTGGACATCAACCGGACGCTCCTCACCATGATCGAGGACGGCCGCTACGCCGAGCTGCTGGCGAAGTGGTTCGGCCCGCCGGCCTAGATCTCCGACGAGCGGGCTATACGAGCGCGTCGAGGAAGCGCCGGTAGAGGTCGTCGGCCTCGTCGTGGGACTCGGCGATGCAGGTGACGCCCATCTTTCCTGCGGCTGGCAGGGCGCCGAGGAGGTGCAGGGTGGTGCCGGTGGCGGTGGACGGGTCGTACGCCAGGCCGGCCTCGTCGATGCGGCCGATGACCTCGGCCGGTCGGCAGCCCACCAGCCGCTCGGACTTGAGGTTGTCGGTCGCCAGGTAGCACCGCGTGCCGCCCCCCGGTAGCCGCAGCTCGCCCGTCGCCTGGTCGTAGGTGCCGCCGGTGGCCAGTCGGGCCATCCAGAACGGATGGGTGGTCCCGCCCATGCGCAGGTTGATCTCGCTCAGGGTGACGCGGTCGCGGTGGACGAGGAAGTCGATCCCGAAGGCGCCGGTGACCCCTCGGGCGACCATCACCTGGGCCACCTTGTCGGCCTCGGCCTGGATGGTGGCGCGGTACTCGGGGCGGGCGGGAAAGCGGCAGCCGAGGTAGATCTGGTTCTGGGGCCCGCCCAGGATCTGGTCATGGGTCGACAGCACCTCGACCTCCCCGCTCGGCGACACCTGCAGCTGCACGCTCGGCGACCGGAGACCGTCGGCGCGGACCAGCTCCTCCACGATGCAGCCCTCGGCCTCGATCTTGGACTCGAACGACGGCCACGACTCCTCGTCGGCACAAAAGACGGTCGTGGACGCCGACAGCGGATCGGCCAGGCCGTCGAGCTCGATGATGGCGTTGCCCTGGCCGGAGAAGCCGTTGTTGAGCTTGACCACCACTGCCTCGGCGTCGGGGCGGTGATCGCTCAGGTCGGTTATGGCCTTGGCCAGCTCGGCGATCGAGAAGATGTCGTCGACGCCGGGAAGCACCGGCACGCCGGCTTCGGTCGCCACCTGGCGGGAGCCGGACTTCGACCCCAGCCACACCAGGTCCGGGCGAGGTCCGAAGAGGGGCAGGCCCAGGGCGTCGGCCAGCTCCTGCTCGGCCCGGGTGACGTTGAACGGCAGCACCCCGCCGTCGCCGGGGGCGACGTCGCCGACAGCCGCCCGGAGGCGGCCGAGGTCGTCCGGCCGGACCAGCAGCTTCTCCGACAATGAGCCGATGGTCGGGTCGCCGAGCGACAGCAGGTCGAGCCGCCGGCGGGCGTCGTCGGGGTCGGGCGCGAAGCGCAGGTAGTAGTCGATGGTGGCCGGGTCGACGGTCTCCGACGTCACGTAGACCATCCGCAGCGCCGGGTCGGCCAGCAGGAGCAGGAGGAACAGCATCCGCTCCTCGTAGGACTGGACGGCCGTCATCTTGCGCAGCTCCGCCACCGGGAACGAGATCGAGGGGACCACGACGAGCGTGTCGCCGACCGCTCCGCCCGGACGGGACGAGGTCGACGTCGAGGTGGGTGCCTCCACTAGGGCCCGACCACGCCGTCGACGGCCTGGTCGATGGCGGCCAGCGTGGCCGTCGTCGAGGGTCACACCCACCGCCCCCACGTTGTCGTCGATCTGCTCGGGACGGCTGGCCCCGACGATCGCCGACGCCACGTTGGGCTCCCGCAGCACCCACGCCAGGGCTAGCTGCGCCATCGACAGGCCGAGGCCGTCGGCGATCGGGCGCAGCCGTTGCACCGCCTCCAGCACCTCGTCGTCACGCCACCGGCCCATCATCCCGCCCATCGACTCGCTGGCCGCCCGGGAGCCGGCCGGGGGACGGGCGCCGGGCTTGTACTTGCCGGTCAGAGCGCCTTGGGCCAGCGGCGACCACACGATCTGGTTGATCCCGAGCCGCTCGCAGACGGAGATGATCTCGGGCTCGATCTTGCGGTACAGGATCGAGTACTCGGGCTGGCTGGAGACGAACCGCTCGACCCCGGGGATGGCCCGGGCCGCCTCGATCTGCTCGGCCGTCCACTCGCTGAAGCCCAGGTACCGGGCCTTGCCCTGCCGCACCAGCTCGGTGAGGGCCTCCATCGTCTCCTCGAGGGGGGTGTCGGGGTCGTAGCGGTGGCACTGGTAGAGGTCGACGTAGTCGGTGCGCAACCGGGTGAGGGAGGCGTCGGCGTTGTGGCGGATCTGGTCGCGGGACAGTCCCTGGCGACCGCCGGGCATGGCGAAGAACGACTTGGTAGCCAGGATGTACGACGCCCGATCGACACCCGAGAGGGCGTCGCCCAGGAACGACTCGGCCCGGCCCCCGCCGTAGACGTTGGCCGTGTCGAAGAAGTTGATCCCCACCTCGAACGCCCGCCGGACGCACGCCAGCCCCCGTTCGGTCTCGACCCCCGCCCCGTAGGTCAGCCACGATCCGAGGCTGATCTCCGAGACCATGAGCTCGCTGGCGCCCAGGCGTCGATAGCGCATCCAAAAGCATCGCACGCCCCACTCGTGGCCGATCGCAAAAGGGTCAGTCGCCCCCCGGTTCGCCGGCCCGGTCCGGGGCTCGGGCCCGGGCCAGGAGCCGGCGGACCTCGTCGTCGGTGGTGGGGGAGAAGTCCTCGTACCACGCGCCCACCGCTCGAAAGGGAGCGGGGGTGAGGGCGCACATCACGTCGTCGGCCTCCGACCGCAACCGCTCGCAGGTCTGCGCCGCCCCCACCGGGACGGCCACCACGATGGTGGCCGGGCCCCGCTGGCGAACGGCGGCCACCGCCGCCCGCATGCTCGCCCCCGTGGCCAGCCCGTCGTCGACGACCACGACCGTGCGGCCGGCGAGGTCGAGAGGAGGACTGTCGCCGCGGTACATCGCCTCCCGTGCGATGACCTCCTGCTGCTGGCGGGCAGTGACGGCGTCGACCACCTCCGGCGGCAGGCTGTCGGCCACCTCCGGATTGAGCACCCGCAATCCGCCGCTGGCCACCGCCCCGAAGGCCAGCTCCTCGTGGCCGGGGACGCCCAGCTTGCGCACCACGAGCACGTCGAGGGGGGCGCCCAGGACCCGGGCCACCTCGAAGGCCACCGGCACGCCTCCTCGCGGGAGGCCGAGCACGACGACGTCGGGTCGCCCGCCCCACGATTCGTCGAACACCGTCGCCAGCCGGGTCCCGGCGTCGGACCGGTCGCGGAAGGGCGCGACCATCGTGCGCGCTCAGAGCCCGCCGGAGGGGACCGTCAGTTGGTGCCAGCTCGGAGCCACCGCAGGAGCAGGCGCGTGCTCTCGTCGCTCTGCCGGACAGTGGCATCGACGGCCTCGAGCACGGGGAACACCTCGGCCAACTCCCGGGGCCCGAGGGCGACGGCCTCCCGGCGCAGGTCGTCGACGGCCGCCATCCGCTGGTCGAGCTGCTCCAGGTGGTCCGACAGGAGGGCGGAGAGCTGCGCGGTGTCGTTCATTTCGAGGGTCACGTGTACCCCGTCCACCGTCCGGCGAACCACACTTGTCGGAGGATGGAGACCGGCCTGGGCCTCGACGGGGCCGACGTGCTCGACGCCCACATCGAGTCCTTCGTCTGGGCCCGCGTCCTGCGCTACGACCTCCTGGGCCGGCACGGGCCGGGGCTGCTCGGGGGGAGGCTCTATTCGCAGTTCGACCTCCCCCGCATGAGGGACGTGGGCATGACGGGCGGGGTGTTCAGCATCGCCACCAACCCCTTTCGGAGCCGGGAGCGCCGGCGGATGACGCTGGACGCGAATGTCAGGCGCCTGCGGGCGATCCTCGAGTCGGACCCGGCGGTGGCGGTGGTGGCCGACGTGGCCGGTTACCGGCGGGCCCGGGCCGAGGGCCGCATGGGGTGCTTCCTCGCGGTCCAGGGAGGGAACGCGGTGACGGCGGAGGACGTGGCGTCGCTGCCCGACGAGGTGTCGCGGGTCACCGTCGTCCACCTCACCCGGTCGGCGCTGGGGTCGCCCAGCCGGCCCCTGGGCGGTGGTGGTGGCGGGCCGGCGGGCCCGGGGGCTCACCGCCGCCGGGCACGACTACGTGGAGGCGCTCGACAGCCGCCGCATCCTCGTCGACCTGGCCCACGTCAACGGCCGGGGGTTCTGGGACGCGCTCACCGCCCACGACCGGTCCCTGCCCGCGATCGTGTCCCATACGGGCGTGCGGGGCGTCCACGACGTGTGGCGCAACATCGACGACGCCCAGGTCCGGGCCATCGCCGCCACCGGGGGAGTGGTCGGCATCATGTTCCACTCCGGCTTCCTGGGCGAGAGCTCGGCTGGGGCAGTCGTCCGCCATCTCGAGCACGTGGTGAACGTCGGGGGGGAGGACTGCGCCGCCCTCGGCAGCGACTGGGACGGCCTCATCGTCACCCCCCGCGACATGCGCACCGTGACCGAGCTACCCGTGCTGGTCCAGGCGATGCGGGCCCGGGGCTTCTCCGACGACCTGGTGCGCAAGATCGTGGGCGCCAACTACCTGCGGGTCGTGGAGTCGGTCCGGGGCTGACGGCCCGGGCCGGGCCCGCCGCCCGCCGAGCGAATGGCGCGCGAGGCCCCGCCGAGGGACCACCTGTGCCACACGCTCGCCGGTCGGCCCGGCCCACCCGGAGTTAGACGCGCATGGTGAATCGGCGGTCGGCGGGGCGGCCGCCGTTGGCGCCGTCCTCGCCTCCGTCATCGACTGGCTCGCCCCGCTCGGCTCGGCGCAGGAGGCGGAGGATGTGCTGGCCGAGGACGTCGAGCTCGGTGGACGCGAACTGCTCCCCGCCGAAGCGGCGGATGTTGTCGGCCTGGGCCTTAAGGATGGCCCGGTCCTGGGCGAAGATGCGGTTGGCCACGGGCGTGACGGCCGCCTTCACCACCCGGGGCGGAAGCCGGAGGCGGAAGGTGACGGCGGCGTGGAGGTCGGTCGCCCCGTCCTCGGCCGGCGTGAAGGCAGTGGTCGTGACCAGGTGGTTCGCGCCCAGCCGGTACTCCACCTGGGCGATGGAGGGCATGAGGAAGCGGTCGACGTGGGTGACCACCCCACCCTCGGGGGCGAGGATGCGGCCGGCGAGGCCGGGCGGCCGGGGTTCGCCGAAGTACTCGGCCTCCACCCCGCCGGCCGTGTGCCGGACGACCACGTCGATGTCGACCGGCGGCCGTCCGCCCCGGAACAGCCCCCCGTGGAGGAAGGCGGTGTGGGGAACGTCGAGCGTGTTCTCCAGGGCCGCGTGCAGCCCGGCCGTCACCGACAGGCTGCGGCGGACGGTGGCGTAGCCGGCCTCGTCGACGTGCGGGAACCGGAAGACCGGCGGGAGGCCGGCGCCCGCTCCGGCCTCTGCCCCCACCTCGGGCCACACCCACACGAACCCGTCCTGCTCGGTGGTCGGGAAGGTGTCGACCCGGCGGGCCCGGCGGTCGGGCTCCTCGCCCACCAGCCCGGGGACGGCCCGGCAGGCGCCGGACCCGTCGAACCGCCACCCGTGATAGGCGCACTGGAGCTGGCCGTCGCCCACCTTGCCCAGCGACAGGGGCGCGTTGCGGTGGGGGCAGCGGTCGAGCACGGCCACCGCCCGCCCGTCCGAGTCCCGGAACAGGGCCATGCCGACCCCCAGCACGGTGCGGGCCAGGGGCCGCTGTCCGCCGCAGGTCGTCCGAGAGGCAGGCGACGTACCAGAACCGCGGCAGGCGGACGTCCATGGACTCCCAGTCTGGCCGACGGGCAGAATTGGGACATGCCGTTCAACCGGGTGGCGTTCACCAAGATCTCCCACACGTCCTTCTCGGTGCGGGACCTGGCCATCAGCGTGGGCTGGTACAAGGCCGTCCTCGGCCTCCACGAGATCGACTACGTGGAGGGCGAGGGGTGGCAGGGCGTCCTGATGCAGCACGACCCGTCGGGGACAGTGCTCGAGTGCCAGCACCACGACGCCAACCAGGGCGAGCGCTTCGACCCCCGCCGCACCGGCTTCGACCACCTGGGCTTCAAGGTCGAGAGCCGGGAGGCGTTGGAGGACTGGCAGGAGCATTTCATCCGCCTGAGCGTCGATCACACGCCGATCGCCGACCGGGAGTACGGCTCCGTGCTCACCTTCCGAGACCCCGACGGCATCCAGCTGGAGATGTTCTACCGGGAGGGCCACCCGTAGCGTTTCGGCCAGGCGACCCCCGTCACCCTCAAACGGGACGGATGATGAGGAAACCGGCGTCGTCGCGGAGGAGGCTGGGTAACTCGGAGTCGAGCCGGTCGGCGACCTCGGCCGAGGTCCGGCCTGCCATCGGGGCCAGCACCGCCCGCACCGCGGTGTCGTCGGCGCTACCGCGGCCCGACACCGCTTCCAGCAGGCCGTCGGTGAACATCACCATCACGTCGCCCACCGCCAGGTCGACCACCGAGTCGGTGAACTCCACGTCGGCCGACCAGCCGATGAGCGGGCCGGGCCGGCCGATCGAGTCGACCGAGCCGTCGCCCCTCACCACGAGGGGATGCGGATGGCCGCCGAGCGACACGGTCACTTCGGCGCCCACTCCTGGTCGGGGACGGATCGAGCCGACCGCCACCGTGCAGTAACGCTCCGGGCTCTCGTTGGCCTGGACCATCACGGTGTTGAGCCGGTCCAGCGCCGCCGCCGGCGTCCAGCGGCCGGCGATCACGGTGCGCAGCGCCCAGCGGGCGGTGCCGGTGAGGGAGGCGGCCGCGGTGCCCTTCCCGCAGACATCACCTACCACTGCGGCGCAGGTGTCCCCGAGTGGGATCACGTCGTAGAAGTCGCCGCCCACCTGCTCCCGGTTGGCGACGTGGTAGCGGGCGGCGATGTCGAGCCCGGAGACCTCGGGCAGGCGCGGCGGAAGGAGGCCCTCTTGCAGCGAGCGGGCCACCTCCTCGGCCCGGTGCCGGAGCTCGGCCTCCAGCCCCACCGACCGCTTGGCCGACAGCCGCAGCTCTAACTCGTCCATCACCAGCGAGGCCAGGTCGGACAGCGTCTCCAGCTCGCCGGCGCTCGTGACCCGGGGGTGCTGGTCGATCACGCACAGGGTGCCGAGGTTGTAGCCGTCGTGCGTGGTCAGGGGAACGCCGGCGTAGAAGCGGAGGCCGAACTCGCCCGCCACCAGCGGGTTGGCGAGGGTGCGGGGGTCGACGGCGGCGTCGGTGACGACATGGGGCTCGACGCCGAGGATGGCCGAGGCACACAGCCCCGCCTCCCGGCCGATCTCCTCCACGTCGAGGCCGTGGTGGGACTTGAACCAGATGCGGTCGGTGTCGACGATGCTCACGATCGAGATCGGCACGCCGAACAGCCGGGCGGCGAGGGCCGTGATCCGCTCGAAGGCGCCGTCCGGTGGGGTGTCGAGGACGTCGTAGCGCCTGACCGCGTCCAGGCGCTCCGCTTCCTCGGCGGGGATCAGGTCGACGGCCATCAGCCGGCCGACCCTACCCGGTGCTGCGAGCCCTCAACCCGTCACCCGGCGGCCGCGAAGCGATCTGGGTGGCTGTGTGGGCCGGCTTCAGCCGGACCACTCGCTGATCACTTCGATGTTGCGGAACGTCGGCGGTCCGTCGGCGAGGCCGGCCATCTTGCCGGCCAGCTCGCCCGTGTCCTCCCGCTGGGAGTTCTCCATGGCCACCTCGTAGGAGGGGAAGCGGACGATGGTCACGTAGACGTCGTCCTGGTCGCGGTCCTTGCCGACGACGACCTGGGCCGGGCCCGGCCCACCCTCGGCCTGCCGCTTGTCCCGGAACTCGTCCCCCAGCGCCTGCATCTCCTCCGGCTTGGATGTCCGGTACTCGATGATCTGCACGAACTCCATCGAGGCCTCCTTGTGACCGTCGTCCGCCGCCTTCGGGCGGACGACGTCAAGGTACCGGTCGATCGGACGTTGCGCTTGGCACCCGTCAGTCGGCGGAGGACGCCGGGCGGAGGTGGCGCAGGCGGCGGCTGGCGAAGACCAGGCCGACCGCCGCCACCAGGCCCAGGCGGACGACGGCGGCCCAGCCGTGGGGGATCCCGTCCCGTGTCAGGTCGACGACCGGGTCGGTGAGGCCGACGAGCACGGCCTGGGCCAGCCAGCCGGGGGAGAGCTGGGCGATGCCGGCCAGGGCCGCGGCAAGCAGGCGTTCGACGATGAGCACCAGCGCCAGCGACCACACGACGGGGCGCTTGAAGGTGGCCCCGATGGCCACGAAGAGGGCCAGGTAGGCGGCCGCCCCGGCGACGGCGGCCACCACCGCCGGCATCGCGCTCGACGGCGCCCCGGCCACGACCGCGGCCACGGCGACGGCCGGCGCCAGGACGGCGGCGGCGATGAGGCAGCCTCCCAGCCAGCGGCCGACGACGATCGTCGAGTAGCGGACCGGGCTGAGCCAGGTGAAGGCGAAGACGCCCGAGCGGATCTCGGCCCCCAGGAGGGCGTCGCCGATCACCAGGCAAGTGATGGGCAGGACCAGCGTGTGGATCGCCGTGCCGCCGACCTGGGCGAAAGCGGTGACGCCCGTCTCGTCCGACACGCGGGAGAGCAGCCCGAAGAGCACCGCCCCGGCCATAGGCAGGAGGAGGAGCACCCGCTTGGCCGGCACGCACGCCCGGACCGTGTAGGCGACGATGGCGACCAGCGCCGACCGGGCGGGCCGTGTCGGCCGGGTCGCGGGAGCCTTGGCCATCAGCGCACCAGCTCCCGGAACAGGCTCTCCAGCGAGTCGTCGAGCGGGCGGACCTCGCGCAGGCGCACGCCCAGGTCGCGGGCCACGGGGGCGACGGCGACGGCGAGGTCGCCCGCCCGCTGGGTGGTCACCACCAGGCCGGCTTCGGTGAGGCTGACACCCGCCACGGTGTCGACGCTCAGCAGCGCCGCGCCCAGGCGCCGGGGTTCGTCCGACCGGATGAGCACGTGCCGGGGCCGGTCGTCCATGGCGTCGCGGATGGCCCGGTGGTTGCCGGCCGCGGCCAGGCGGCCGTGGATCAGCACCAGCACCCGGTCGGCCAGGGACTCGACCTCGGACAGCACGTGGGAGCTGACGATGACCGTCCGGCCCTCGGCGCCCAGGCCGCGGAACAGGTCGATGAGCTTCACCCGCTGCACCGGGTCGGCCCCGTTCAGGGGCTCGTCGAGCACCAGCACCGGAGGGTCGGTGACCAGGGCCGCCGCCACCTTGGCCCGCTGGCGCATCCCCTTGCTGAACCCGGCCAGGCGGCGGTCGGCGGCCGGCATCATGTCGACCGAGTCGAGGGCCCGCTCGGTGGCGCCGGCATCGGTCACACCATGGAGGTCGGCCACGTAGCGCACCAGCTGGCGGGCGGTCAGCCGGGCGGGGACGGCCTCGTCCTCCGGGACCAGGGCGATGCGCCGGTGGACGTCGCGGTCGGTGCGGGGGTCACGCCCCTCCACCCGCACCCGGCCGGAGTTGACGCCGATCAGACCGGTGATGGCCCGCATGAGCGTGCTCTTGCCGGCACCGTTGGGCCCGAGCAGTCCGGTGACGCCCGGGTCCGAAGGAGCAGGCCAGCTCGGAGAGGGCCACCTTCTGGCCGAACCACACCGACGCCTGATCGACCTCGACGGTGGCATCGGCCACGAAGGCGGGGTCGGCCAGCTTGGCATCGGCCAACTTCTGATCGGCCAGCGCCGGATTGGCCAGTTTCGGGTTGGCCAGTTTCGGGTTGGCCCGTTTCGGGTCGGTGCGGGTCACGTCTCGGCCGACCGGTAGCGGAACAGCAGGACGCCGATGCACACCGCCACCACCGCGACGTAGCAGGCCACGGCCAGCGCCCCTCCGCCACTCACGCCCGACAGCGACGAGTCCTCCCCGATCTCGCCCAGGAACACGAGGTCGCGCACGTACAGGGGCAGGGCCAGGATGTTGATCAGCGCCGCCGGATGGCTGCCGAAGTCGTCGGGCCCCCTCCCGCCCTGACCGCTCGCCTCGACGATGATGCCCGCCACGGCCGAGGTGACGAGGGTGATGCCCAACAGCGTCGCCCCGGCCACGATGCGCCGACCGGTCAGCGAGGCCGCGGCCACGCTGAGGACGGCATAGAACAGGGCCAGCCCGGCGGCCGCCACCGGCACCTGCCACAGGACTGCGGTGTTGTTCCGGAGGTAGTCGAGGGCCCCGTCGCTCACCAGCATCTGCCCGACGTAGAGCACGACCTGGGGCAGGAACGAGAAGGCGAACACGCACGTGAAGATGGCGCCCACCTTGGCCAGCACGTAGTCGGGGCCGGTGAGCGGCCGGGCGAAGATGAGGGGGAGGACCCGCTGCCGGCGGTCGGGACAGACGATGTCGGGGGCGACGAGGGCCACGAAGAGCAGGAGGGCGCTGGAGACGCCGATGTACTCCCGGTAGGTGATGAACTCGAAGCCCTCGGCCGGGGTGTTGCGGGTGAGGTAGCCGACGCCGACGTTGACCACCGCGGGGACGGTGGCGATGGCGAGCAGGAGGGCGGGCGCCACCTTCTGCCGCCAGGGCCGGCGGATGCCGACGGCCCGCCGCAGCGACGTGCGGAAGAGGGCGGCGGTCGACGCCCGCCGGCCGCCCAGCTTGCCGTCGTACGGCCGGTAGCCCCGGTCGTAGACGGCGCCACTGGTGGCGGGGGTGCTCGGGCTCGCGCTCGGGTTGCTCACGGCGCCGCCGTGTCGATCGCGGCGGCCTCCGGGCCCCGGTGCACGAAAACGTCGTCGAGCGAGGTGAGCCGGTTGGCGAGCCGGTGCAGCGGCAGCTCGAGGTCGGCCACGACGTCACGTATGGCGTCCAGGTCGGCGTCGCCAGTCACGGTCACCTCGATCGTTGCGGTGTGGTCGGCCGTCACCGCCAGGCCACGGGCGGTGAGGGCCGCGGCGAGGGCGGGGATGCCGCCGGGGCCGACGTCGACGGTGACGGTGCCCGTCTGGTGGAGCAGCGTGGTGGTCGGGGCGTCGGTGACGAGGCGGCCGGCGTCGAGCATCACCACGTGGTCGCACACCCGGGCCACGTCGTCGAGCAGGTGGGTGGCCAGCACCACCGCGATCCCGAACGTGCCCAGCCGGGCGACGAGGGCCAGCATCTCCTCCCGGCCGGACGGGTCGAGGCCGGCGGTCGGCTCGTCGAGGAGGACGAGCTTGGGGTCGGCCACGATGGCCTGGGCGAGCTTGGTCCGCTGGCGCATGCCCGTCGAGAAGCCGCCCACCGGCCGGAAGCGGGCCTCGTCCAGCCCGACCAGGTCGAGCACCTCCGACGCCCGCTGGCGGGCGGCCCGCACCGGCAGCCCCCCGAGCTCGCCGAAGGTGGCCACCACGTCGGCCGCGGTCTGGTCGAGAGGGAGGCAGTCGTGCTCGGGC
Source organism: uncultured Acidimicrobiia bacterium (assembly GCA_963765955.1). Taxonomy (GTDB): domain Bacteria; phylum Actinomycetota; class Acidimicrobiia; order Acidimicrobiales; family AC-14; genus JAXDMK01. Next base: position 554,568 of record CAVXYA010000002.1, on the reverse strand, counting down.
ATGTAGCCGATCTGCATGCGCACGCCGATGGGATCGTCGGCCACGGGGACGCCGAAGACCTCGACCGTCCCCGCGTCGGGGCGACTGAGCCCGAGGAGGAGCCGGAAGAGCGTGGTCTTGCCCGCCCCGTTGGCCCCCACCAGGCCGACCCGGCCCGCCGGCAGGTCGAGGTCGACGTTGTCGAGGGCGGTGACCCCCGGGTACCGCTTCGTCAGCCCCCGGGCCCGGACCATGCTCGCCATTGGATCCCGACGCTACCGGCCCCCACAGCCCCGTCGGACGGCAGCCCTCCGCCCCACCCGGCGAGCGATCGCCACAAGTGGCCCCTCCATGGGACCACTTGTGCCACTCGTTCGCCCCGCGCTCCACGCACCCGGTGAGCGATCGCCACAAGTGGCCCCTCCCAGGGACCACCTGTGCCAGTCGTTCGCCCGCTCGGATCGCCGGTCGGGCCGGGAACCGTCGTGGTCAGAAGTCGGCGTTTCGGGGGGTCCGGGGGAACGGGATCAGGTCGCGGACGTTGGCCATGCCGGTGATGTAGGCCATGGTGCGCTCGAAGCCGAGGCCGAAGCCGGCGTGGGGGACGGTGCCGTATCGCCGCAGGTCGCGGTACCAGGAGTACACCTGCCGGTCGAGGCCCATCTCCTCGATCCGGCGGTCGAGGACGTCGAGCCGCTCCTCCCGCTGGCTGCCGCCGATGATCTCGCCGATCCCGGGCGCCAGCACGTCCATGGCCGCCACCGTGCGCCCGTCGTCGTTGACCCGCATGTAGAAGGCCTTGATGTCCTTCGGGTAGTTCATGACGACGACCGGGCGACCCACGAGCTTCTCGGTCAGGTAGCGCTCGTGCTCGGACTGGAGGTCCATGCCCCAGACGACGGGGAACTCGAACCGAACACCCCCCTCGACCGCGCGACCCAACGCGGCGACGGCGTCCCCATACTCCATCCGTTCGAACGTCGACTCCACCAGCTGCTCGACCCGGCCGATGCACTCGGGGTCGATGCGCTCGGCGAAGAAGCGCATGTCGTCGGCCCGCTCGTCGAGCACGGCCCGGCACACGGAGCGCAGGCACGCCTCGGCCAGGTCGGCGTCGTCGGACAGGTCGGCGAAGGCGATCTCGGGCTCGACCATCCAGAACTCGGCCAGGTGGCGGGCGGTGTTCGAGTTCTCGGCCCGGAAGGTGGGGCCGAACGTGTACACCCGGCTCATGGCCAGGCAGTAGGCCTCCACGTTGAGCTGCCCGGACACGGTGAGGTGCGTTTCCCGGCCGAAGAAGTCCTGGCCGAAGTCGATCTGGCCGCCATCCTCTTGAGCCAGCCGGGGCAGGTTCATGAGGTCGAGCGTCGAGACCCGGAACATGGCCCCCGCCCCCTCGGCGTCGTTGGCGGTGATGATCGGGGTGTGGACCCAGAAGAACCCCCGCTCGTCGAAGAACCGGTGCAGCGCCATCGACAGGCAGTGCCGGACGCGCGTGATGGCGCCGAAGGTGTTGGTGCGGGGACGGAGGTGGGCGATCTCCCGCAGGTACTCGAACGAGTGCTGCTTGGGCGACACCGGGTAGGTTTCCGGGTCGCTCACCCAACCCACGACCTCTACCTGCCCGGCCTGGACCTCCACCGACTGGCCCTTGCCCTTCGACTCGGCCAGCTCTCCCGTGACGACCACCGAGCAGCCCGTCGTCAACCGGGTGACGTCCGACTCGTAGTTCGCCAGGGTGGGGCGGGCCACGACCTGGATGGCGTCGAAGCACGACCCGTCGTGGACGGTGAGGAAGGTGAGCCCGCCGCCCGCCTTGGAGTCCCGCCGGTTGCGGACCCAGCCCTTGACCACGACCGTCGACCCGACGGACACCCGCCCGGCCAGGGCGTCGACCACCCGGACAGACGTCACCCGAAGCCAATCATCGGAGCCGTGCGGCGAGCACCTTCTGCACCACCTGGGGGTTGGCCTTGCCCTGCGAGGCCCGCACCACCTGGCCCACGAAGAACCCGAACAGGGCGGTCTTGCCGCCGCGGTACAGATCGACCTTGTCGGGGTTGGCGGCGAAGACCTCGTCCGCCATCGCCGAGATGGTCGCCTCGTCGCTCACCTGGGCTGAGGCCCCGCTCGGCGATGATCTCGGCCGGTTCGCCGCCCCGCGACACCATCTCGGCCAGCACGTCCTTGGCCGCGGCACCGGTGATCGCGCCCGACTCGACCGCCGCCACCAGGGCGGCCAGGCCGGCTCCGGTGAGGGGTGTGTCGGCCAACTCCCGGTCGCCCAGCGCGGGCGGGAGCTCGTTGACGATCCAGCGGGCCGCCGCCGGGGCCGGTGCGCCAGCGTCGACGGCGGCGGCGAACAAGTCGCCGGTGGCCCGGTCGCCGGTGAGCAGGTCGGCATCGGCGGCCGAGATCCCATGCAAATCAGGCCAGGCGGCCAGCCGGTCGGCCAGGACCGGGTCCCGCAGCCGGGCCTCGGCCCGGTAGTCGACGCGGCTCTTCTTCGGAGGACGGGTCTTGGCCTTGTCCGACTGGGCCCGGCGCTCCGGCGCGACCGCGACCCCGGGCGCGGGCGCGGACCACGAGTCGCGGAGGGTGACGATGCGGTTGAGGACGGGTGCCCCGGGACGCGAGTCCTTCTCGTCCACGACGAAGTAGCCGACCCGCTCGAGCTGCCAGCGGCTGCCGGGCTCGGCGTCGGCCAATCCCGGTTCGAGCATGGCGCCGGTGATCACCCGTAGGGACTCGGGGTTGAGGTGGTCGCTCAGGTCGCCCTCGGCCTCCTCCGGCCGGGGCACCTTGAACAGCCGGTCGTACAGGCGCACCTCGGCCGGCACCGCATGCTGGGCAGACACCCAGTGGACGACCCCCCACACCTTCAGCCCGGGCGGGGTGTGGCCGACCGTGCCCGGCACGTGGTGGCCGCGCAGCTCGACCACCTCGCCGTCCTCCTCGACCACCTCGTCGCACGTGATGGCGTACCCGTGGCGCAGCCGCACCGTGCGTCCCGGCGCCAGCCGCTGGTAGCCCGCCGGCGGGTCCACGGAGAAGTCGTCCCGGTCGATCCACAGCTCCCGCCCGAACGGCAGCGTCCGCGCGCCCGTCTTCCCGACGTCGGCCGGGAAGTAGGGCCCGACCAGCTCCTCGACCTCGCCCTCCGGCCAGGACGTGACCGTCACCTTCAAGGGCCGCAGCACCCCCAGCACTCGCGGCGCGACCCAGTTGAGGTCGTCCCGGACGCAGAACTCGAGCTTGGCCAGGTCGACCGTCGAGTTGACCTTGGCCACGCCGATCAGGTCGGCGAAGGCCCGGATCGCCTCAGGCCGGTATCCCCGGCGGCGCATCCCGGCGATGGTCGGCAGGCGGGGGTCGTCCCAGCCGGAGACGTGGCCCTCCTCCACCAGCCGGAGCAGCTTGCGCTTGCTCATCACCGTGTAGTCGAGGTTGAGGCGGGCGAACTCGATCTGCTGCGGTCGACCGGTGAACCCGTGGCGCTCCGACACCCCGGTGTGCCCGATCACCCAGTCGTACAGCTCGCGGTTGTTCTCGAACTCGAGGGTGCAGAGCGAGTGGGTGACGCCCTCGATGGCGTCGGAGAGGGGGTGGGCCCAGTCGTACATGGGATAGATGGGCCAGGCGTCGCCCGTGCGGTGGTGGGTGGCGTGGCGGATCCGGTAGAGGAGCGGGTCCCGCATCTTCATGTTGGGGGCGGCCAGGTCGATCCGGGCCCGGAGCACGCAGGTGCCATCCGCCAAACCACCCGCTCGCATCTGGCGGAAGAGGTCGAGGTTCTCGTCGACGCCGCGATCCCGGTAGGGCGACGGCCGCCCGGGCTCGCTCAGGCTGCCCCGGTACTCCTTGATCCGGTCGTCGTCGAGGTGGTCGACGTAGGCGTGTCCGGCCCGGATGAGGTCCTCGGCCAGCTCGTACATCTCGTCGAAGTAGTCGGAGGCGTACCGGGCCCGGCCGCCGTAGGAGAAGCCCAGCCACCGGACGTCGCGCTCGATGGCCTCGACGTACTCCACGTCCTCCTTGACCGGGTTGGTGTCGTCGAACCGGAGGTTGCAGTGGCCCCCGTACTGCTCGGCGATCCCGAAGTTGAGGCAGATCGACTTGGCGTGGCCAATGTGCAGGTAGCCGTTGGGCTCGGGCGGGAAGCGGGTGACGACCCGCCCGCCGTGCTTCCCGGTGCGGAGGTCGGCCTCGATGATCTCCCTGATGAAGTCTGACCTGATGAAGTCTGACCTGATGAAGTCTGACCGGATGAAGCCTGGTCGGATGTCACCAGGCCGGGTGGGCTCGGCGCCTGCGTCACGTGTCACGGCGATCCCGACTGTAGGACGCCGCCATACAGTCGGAGTGGTGAGCGACACCCATCACCTGGCCCAGGCGAACGTCGCCCGCCTGCTGGCACCGCTCGACTCGTCCCAGCTGGCCGACTTCGTCGCCGCCCTGGAGCCGATCAACGCCCTGGCCGATCGGTCGCCCGGCTTCGTGTGGCGGCTGCAGACCGACGAGGGCGACGCCACCTCCATCCGGGCCTTCGACGATGACATGCTCATCGTCAACATGAGCGTGTGGGAGTCGGCCGAGGCGCTGGCCGACTTCACCTACCGGTCCGGCCACCTCGCCGTCATGCGCCGGCGGCGGGCGTGGTTCGAGACCATGGCCGAGGCCCACCTGGTCCTCTGGTGGGTGCCTGCCGGCCACGTCCCCGACGTGGAGGAGGCCAAGCAACGCCTCCAGCTCCTCCGCCGCACCGGCCCGTCGCCCGACGCCTTCACGTTCCGCACCCTGTACCCGTTCGGCGAGGACCAGCCCGTCTCGGTCGGCCCTCCGCCCGGCGCCGTCCCCCTCGGCCGCCGAATGACCTGAAGGGGTTCACAGGCCCACGCCGGACTCAGCGACTCAGGGGCCCGAACCGTGCCGATCGTAGAACGCGGTCATGGCCCGCTGGGTCGGCGGGGCCTCGTAGCACCAGTTCGCGGGGTGGGGATGCTCCTCCGGGACCTCGTCGCAGTACTGCTTCGACCAGTGGACGATGGCGACGACCATGCCGTCCCGGAGTGGTGTCCCGGGCGCCGGATACTGGCTCCACACGCGGTCTTCCTCGAACGACACGCCGCTGGTGTAGGCGGGCTGGTAGTTGACCCCCCGCCTCGGGTCGCCGCCGAAGCTCCAGTCTCCGGGCTCGCCGAGGTCGACGCCGGCCGCGAACAGCGCGTCGACCATGGCACTGGCGTCCCAGTTGTAGGCGGAGAAGAGGTCGGGCATCAGCACCTCCTGCGGCGGTGGCGTCGTCTGGGTCGTCGACGGGGCGGTGCTGTCCGGGCCGATCGGCGGCGTCTGGGGCTGGTCCACCGGCGACGGGCGGGGGTCGTCCGGCGGGCCCGGCCGGGGCGATCCCACGACCACTGTCGAACCGGGATTGGCCGGGTCGGGAACGGCCACCGTGCCGTCGGCATCGACGCCGGCGACCGCTTGGCTTTCCGCGGGAAGGGCGGCCGCGCTGTCCTGGAACCTTTTCTCCTCGCCGGCCCGGTCCTCGGCCCACCGCCGGAGACGGGCCTCGTCCCGGCCCTCGCCGGGAACGACCACCCGGTAGGAGAACTCGAAGGTCGCCCCCGGCGTCAGGGGGACGGCGTAACGGACGACCGGATCGGCGGCCACCACCACCGACGGCTGGGGGGCGAAGACCACCACGGCCGGGTCGAGCCACCCGGCGAGGGACTTGGGGATCACCTCGTCGTGGAAGTAGGTGATCGGCTTGTCCGTGGGGTTCGACACCCGGACCCGGGCGCTGAACGTCTCGCCGCGGGCGCCTTCGAGGGCCCAGGTCCGATCGACGACCACGCCGCTGGCGTGGGTGAACCTCTCCAGCTCCAGCGTCACCGGTGCGTTCGGGTCGACCGAGCCCTGGTCGCCCGCCCCCTGGTCGCCCGAGGCCCGGACGTCGGCACCGTTGTCCGAGGAGTCCCAGGGCCCGAGGACGACGAGGGCGACCACCAGGGCCATCACTGAGGCCAGGGCCACGAGAAGGAGCGGACGTCGACCACGCGGACGGACGATGGGCTGACTCGACTGGAGCCGCCCTGGGCATCGGATCGCTGCCCCCGGCCGGCGTACGGGCCGCGCTCGGGGACGGCTGGGGAACCGGCCGGCGTCCGACCGTCTCGTTGGGATCGACGATCACCCGCATCTCGGTGGCTGCGAGACCATGCTGTCGCTGGGCCTGCCGTAAGGCCTCCCCCAAGGAGGCGGCGGTGGGTGGGCGGGTCGCCGGGTCCTTGGCCATGGCCGTCTCGACCACCCGGCACACGTCGTCGGGGACTCCTTCGGGGCGCAGGTCGGGCACGGGATCGGTGGATATCCGGTAGAAGAGGGCGAACGTGGTCTCGTCGTCGTCCCGGACGAAGGCCGGGGCGCCGTTGACCAGGCAGAAGAGCGTGGCCCCCAGGGAGTAGAGGTCGGATGCCACGGAGGCCCGGTGACCGTTGAGGACCTCGGGCGCGGCGTAGAGCGGGGTGGCGGTGATGATGCCGGACCGGGTCAGCTGGCTCCCGTGGATGCTCGAGATGCCGAAGTCGCCCAGCTTGGGCTCGCCGTAGGCCGATACCAACACGTTCTCCGGCTTCACGTCGCGGTGCAGGATCCCGGCCCGATGGGCGGTCTCGAGGGCGCCGGCGAGCTTGACGCCCACCTCGACGGCGTCCTGCCACCTCATGCGCCCGTCGCGATCGAGGCGCTCGGCGAGCGAGCCCGCCTCCATGAACTCCATCACCAGGTACGGCCGCCCCATGTCGTCCTGGCCCGAGGCGTACACGGTGACGATGTTGGGATGGCCGGACACCACCCCCACGGAACGGCACTCGCGGTCGAAGCGGCCCTGGGTGTCCTCGTCGAGGGCGACCGTCAGCACCTTGATGGCGACGGTGCGGTCGAAGGCGGACTCTCGGGCCCGGTAGACGACACCGAAGGCGCCCCGGCCCACGCTGTCGCCCACGTCGTAGCCGGGTAGCTCGAGCCGCCGAACGGGCGGCCGAGCATTCGTCTCGCCGTCGGGAGGCTCGGCTGGCACTGATCGGCCCTACAGACCGGCGATGCGGTCGGCGACGATCTCCGCCGTCGCCGGCCGGTCGGCGGGGTCCGGGGCCAGGCAGGCGGCAACCAGCTCGGCCTCGGCGGGCGCCAGGGAAGGATCGACGGTCGGTGTGCCGTTGAGCACCTTGCGCAGGGCCAGGAGGGGGTCGCGGTCGGGGAGCTCACCGTAGAGGCCGGCCCCGGCCAGCGCCCGGTGCAGGGTGACGCCGAGCGACCAGATGTCGGTCGAGCGGGACGCCCGGTCCCCCCGCAGGATGTTGGGGTCCATGAACTCGACGGAGGTGATCGAGCCCATCCCCGTGATGGTCAGCCCGGGCGTCACGAACTGGGCCAGGCCCAGGTCGGAGAGCTTGGCCCCTCCCTCGTCGAGAAGGATGTTGGCCGGCTTGATGTCGCGGTGGACGATGCCGGCCTCGTGCAGGGCGTGGGCGGCCCGGGCGGCGTGGGCGACGGCGGTCAGCACCTCCCGGCGGGACAATGGCCGGGCTGGCGCGGCCAGCGACCCGAGCGGGAAGTACTCCATGGAGTAGTAGAAGCTGGTGTCCTGCTGGCCGGCGTCGAAGAGCTTGACGAGGTACGGCGAGCTGACCGAAGCGAAGAGCCGTAACTCCCTCGTGGCCCGCCGGAATGCGTCGTCGGTGGCGTTGCCGGACAGCACCTTGACCGCGACGTAATCGGACGCCGACTTCAGCCGAGCGGGCGGTCGGGCGAGGAAGAACTCCCCGTAGTTGCCTTCTCCGAGCGAGCGCACGAAAGCGTAGTCAGCGATCCGATCCACGCAGACCTCCGTGACGACCGTTGGCCGGAAACAGCTCGTCGAAGGAGGACACTAACTCATCGACTTGGCTCATCGACTTGGGGTATCGATCGGGCCGTCGACGTGCCCAATTGACCGGGACGGTTCGAAGGATACGATTCGAGCCTTGGCCTCGCCGAGCGGGCGCAGGCTCTGAAAGCTCGGAGGCCGCTTGCTCCTGGGAGCGCTGAAAGCCGACGAGGTGGCGGCGATCGTCTTCATCGACATCGCCATCGTCATCGTTGTCGCCCGGCTCGTCGGGCGCCCTGTTCAAGAGGATCCGTCAGCCGGTGGTCGTCGGTGAGATCCTGGCCGGGATCGTCCTCGGTCCTTCGGTGCTGGGCGCCTTTCCCGGCGATCTCCCCGCTCGGATCTTCCCGATGGATGTTCGGCCCGTCCTCAACGTGCTGGCCCAGCTGGGGCTGATCATCTTCATGTTCATCGTCGGCCTCGAGCTCGACGTGAGCCTGATCCGGGGCAAGGAACGCATCGCCGCGGTGATCTCCCTGGCCTCCATCGCCCTGCCCTTCTCGCTCGGGATCCTGCTGGCGGCCACGCTGCACCAGACGCATCAGGGACCGGCGAACGCCGACCGCTTCCTGCCCTTCGCCCTGTTCATCGGGGCGTCGATGTCGATCACGGCCTTTCCGGTGCTCGCCCGGATCCTCACCGAGCGGCGGATGTACCGCACCGAGATCGGCGCCCTCACCCTCGCCTGTGCGGCCGTCGACGACATCCTGGCGTGGTCCCTCCTCGCGGTGGTGCTGGCCATCGTGAAGTCGACAGGGATACTCGACCTACCCCGGATCCTCGTGGAGTCGCTGCTCTTCGTGGCCTTCATGTTCCTCGTGGTCAAGCCCCGCCTCGAGCTCCTGGCCAGGCGCTATCGCGAGCTCGGGCGGCTGACGCCCGACATCCTGGCCGTGATCCTCATCGGCATCCTCGTCTCCGCCTACGTCACCTCCGAGATCGGGATCCACTCGATCTTCGGCGCCTTCGTCTTCGGGGTGATCATGCCCCGCAAGGAGACCGCGGCGTTCTTCCACGAGATTCTCGAGCGGCTCGAGCAGGTCAGCGTCCTGCTGCTGCTGCCGGTGTTCTTCATCATCACGGGACTGGGTGTCGACGTCCGCGGCCTCGGCCGCGACGCTCTCACCCAGCTTCCCCTGATCCTGCTGGTGGCCGTGGCCGGCAAGCTGATCGGCGCCTCGGTGGCGGCGAGGGCGCAGGGGCTGTCGGCCCGGAAATCGGGCGCCATCGGGATTCTGATGAACACGCGCGGCCTCACCGAACTGGTGATCCTCAACGTCGGGAAGGAGTTCGAGATCCTCGACGACCGGCTGTTCACCATGTTGGTGGTGATGGCGGTGGTCACGACGATCATGACCGAACCGGCCCTGCGCCTGGTCTATCCCGACCGAATCCTCGACCGCGATATCGCGGAGGCGGAGAGGGCGGCGATGGGCCTGGTCGACGCCTACAGGGTCGTCGTCGCAGTCGGCGATCCGAACCGTTCGGAGACGCTCGTCGACGCCGCCGTCGACATCCTCGGGGACGAGGACCCGTCGGAGCTCCTGCTCACCCGGTTCAGCCGGGCCCCAGGGGCGCTCGAGGTGGGCGCCGGCATCTCGGCCCAGCTGGCGGACGTGGCCGCGGTGCTCGACCAGATGAAGGCGCTGGCCGGCCGGGCCGAGGCTCGGGGGGCCAAGTGCGTCATCCGGGCCCAGTTCTCCGACGACATCGCCCACGACCTCATGGCCCAGGTCACCGCCGTCGAAGGCGACGTTCTCCTGCTCCCAGCCGACCTCGAGATGGTCGCCGACCAGGAGCGGGCCAAGGTGATGGAACGCCTGCTGGCCGATGCCCCGGTCACGGTCGCGGTGCTCGTCGATTCGCGCGACCAGGGATTCCCGGCGGGCCCCGGGACCCCAGTGACCGTGGTCACCGGCGACGACGCTCACGCTACAGCCGCGCTCGAGCTGGGTATCCGAGTGGCCCGGTCCCGCCACGCCCCGGTCGCCGTCGTCGCCGGCGACGCCGGCAAGCGCAGCTCCCGCCGAGTGACCGAATGGACCGAGCTGCTGCATCGCGCCGGCGTGCCGGTGGCGACCCGGCCGGAGGGCGGAGAAGCGTCGCTGTCGCGGGCGGGGCTCCTCGTCCGACGCATCGACGACACGGCCGTCGTCGGCGTTCCGGCAGAGGGCCGACAGATGCTTCTGACGAGGGCGCCGAGCGACGACGACGGCCGCGGGCTGCATCGCCTTGTCGAGCGGCTCGGCCAAGGGGCCGTGCCGGCCACGGACACCGCGCCCGGCCCGATCACCGCCCCGACGACCGAATTGCCCTGAAGCGAATCGCCCGGAGCCGGCGCCCCCAATGCAAGGCTTTCCAGCCGTTGCACTCCGGCGTCGACGGGATTATCACTAGCGGTGCCTCAAGGCTGTCGGGCGCGAGACGCCCACAACGGACGGAGCTTCTTGGGATGGGTTCGAGAGACACAATTCATATGCCGGGCGCCTACGTCGATCCGAAGGTCGATGCCCATCCCGGCGCCCCTGGCGACCTCACCGCCGACATGCTCGGCCACCCGGTGTGGACCGACGAGATGCTGGCGGTGGCCGGTATTCCGGTGATCGAGGTGCCGCTGGTCTCCCTCGGTGGCGGCATCGGCTCGTTCGTGATGGTCGACTACCTGCGCATCGCCGGCGTCCCGCAGGACAAGATCCGGGTACTCAGCGCCCTCGACAAGCCGTGGTCGACGTATCAGCACCTCACCACGGTCTCCCAGATCCCGCCCGGGGAACGGTTGCGGTCGGACGCGTCGTCGTGTCCCGACAACATCTGGGGCTTCCCCTCGTACGCGGTGCGGGAGGCGTTGGGCAACCGCAGTCTCGTCAAGATCCTCGACCCGCTGTGGAACGTGCTGACCGAGCCGATCCTCTGCAACTACTTCACCCCCCGAGCGGGCCAGGTCTTTCGGGGCATGCAGAACGAAGCCGATCGCATCGGGTGGTGGTCGATGGTCTCCCAGGGCCAGATCCGCATGGTCCGCAAGCGCTACGGGGGCGGCTATTTCAGCATCCTCACCCCGCCCCCGGGGAGCTCGGAGACGAAGCGGGTCGCCTACCGCAGCACCTTCGTCCACGTCGCGGTCGGGTATCCGGGCCTGCGCTTCCTCCCCGACCTCCAGGAGTACCGCCAACGCACGCAGGACTACGTGCGGGCGGTCAACGCCTACGAGCCCCACGAGCACGTCTACCAGGAGCTGATCCGCCGTCCGGGCTCGGTGGTGGTCAGGGGCGGTGGCATCGCCGCCTCGCGAATCCTGCAGCGCCTCATCGACGACCGTGACAACCACGGGGCCCAGACCCGCATCGCCCATCTGCTCCGCACCTACGTCGACGGTCCCCAAGGGCAGAGCATCTTCTCCCGGCGTCCCGGCGGCGACGGGTGGGCCTTCCAGGGGTTCAACTGGCCCAAGGCGGGCTGGGGTGGGCAGTACAAGCACAAGCTGGAGCGGCTCGAAGGCGACGAGCGCAAGGCGTTCTTCGACGCGCTCGGGGGTACCACGACCCCGAAGCGCAAGCTGTGGATGAAACAGCTGGAGCGCGGGCGCAAGGAGGGCTTCTACAAGACCTTCGTCGGCCAGGTCGTCGAGGTCATGCCGGGCGAGGGCGACACTGTCATGACCCGCATCCGCACGGCCGACGGCGACCTCGAGATCTCCGCCCACTTCATCATCGACTGCACCGGGCTGGAGGCCGACATCCGCGAGCACCGGGTCCTGGCGGATCTCCTCGACTACGGCGGTGCCGGCACGAACGTGCTGGGCAAGCTCGATGTCGACCAGAAGTTCGAGGTCCGCGGAACGCGCAACGAGAACGGCCGGATGTACGCCGTGGGCTCGGCCACCCTCGGCAGCTACTACACCGTCGTCGACTCGTTTCTCGGACTGCAGTACGCGGGCCTGACGATCTGCGACGAGCTCGCAGCGCAAGGGTTCTGCCGGAAGATCGGCCCCCTCCGCTCCACCTCCCAGTGGTGGAAGTGGGCCCTCAACCGCAAGTTGGCATGACGTGACCCCGATCTACGTGGGCCGGATCCAGACCCGGCTCTTCCTCCTGACCGTGATCGGTGGCCTCTGGACACTCCTCATCGCCCCCGCCCTGCCCGGCGCCGGCACCAGTGGCGACAAGTACCAGGCGGCGTTCACCGTGCTGGCCGTCGTGTTCGTCGTCGGCATCCTGTGGGAGGCCCTCTACCACTTCCTCCAGCAGTTCCGCTGGGAGAAGGACTGGCCGATCATGTTCAGCCTCCTCCAGGGCATCCCCGAGGGCATCGTGGCCTGGCTCATCCTCGACAGCGGCTCGGTGCCAGGCGATCCTCACATCACCGGCTCCGCCTTCCTGGTCCACTTCACCACTGTGTGGATCCTCACCTGGGTGTTCGCCATCGGGCCGATGCGGGTGCCCTTCATCCGGTGGCGCTTCCGGGGCGGTCGGCTGATCTGAACTCCGTCCCCCATGGCGTCCCGGCCGGGCGCCGACGGGGCGGACGGGGATGGCGGGCCAGCGGGGTCTCTATGCGGGGATCAACCGCTTCCCGCCATGGGAGTCGAACAGCAGGATCCGCTGGCCGAGTCGGATGCGGCTGCCGGGCTCGATCGTGACCGGCTGGTTCGGAAGCAGCGGGGTCCAGTCGACCTGTCCGGGCTCGGCGATAAAGGTCCCGTTGGCCGAGTCTCGATCGACGATCTGCACCTTCCAGTCGTGCAGGATGAGGGCGGCGTGGACGCGCGACACAATCAGGTCAGGGTCGGAGACAGGCAGGGGCCGGGCGGCGCCGGAGACGACGGCGGGGTCCCTGTGCGGCTCCCTCCCCAACACGTAGTCAGCATCGACGGTGAAGAGGGCGCCGTCGTCGAAGACGAGCACGCCCAGCGGCGGCCGGGGACCGTCGGTGAGGTCATGGGTGTTCTGCACCATCGAGATGCCGCAGATGCTGCAGAACGGAGCGGACGGATGGTTGAAGTGGGCGCGCGAGCAGTTGACGCCCTGGACGAGCGGGCCCTCAGGCTCGGCCTTGGCCTTGGCCTTCGCTGACGCCGGGGATCCTGGCTGCGGACCGGCCACGGGCAGGGGTTCGCGCACCTCGGCCGGCTCCGCTTCGCTGAAGAGGACCGACACGAATGCGGGAGGCGGGGCCGGCTCGGGCGGGGCGCCCACCGCACTGAGAGCCGGCTGCAGGTCGACTTTGGTCTCGTCGGCCGGCTCCTCCTCGGGTCCGGCATCGGCGAATGCCGATGCCCCGGTCGCATCGCCCGCGGTGGCCGTCAGGCCGCCTCCGGGGACCACCCCGGAACGGAGATGGACACGCTGGTCCGGGGGTCGCAACGGCTGGCCGCTGGGGCCGATCACGAGCCGGGTGACCGGAGGTTCGAGGATGCGGTCCACCCACGTCGAGACGCGTCGTCCCGACAGATGCTCGCGGCCGGCGGGCGAGGTGACGTCGGCGTCGATGTCGCCGTGGAGCATCAGAACCACGCCGTTCTCGGCCTGGGCCAGCAAGCCGAAGGCGGGGACCTCCTCGGGCTCGGCGTCGCTCAGCATTCGGACGACCTGGCGGGCGAGACGCCGCCCCGGCGGAGTCACTGCCTCGGCCGATGACTCGACCAGCCGCAGGAGCTCGTCGGCGATCCGACGCTGGGACGGGTTCGCATCGAGGAGGACCAAGGCGGTTCCCTCGAACCGGGCAATGAGTCCGTCGCCCGGGTGGACTCGGATCCGCATGTCGTCGAGGTCCACCGGCACTCCCACTGGATGAGGACGCCGCGGGGGATGTCTCGCCCCTCGGCTCGTCGGTCGAACCATATCGAAGACCGGCCTGACACGCCGTGGCCGCCGCGGCCTGGCGTGACAAGATGTAAACCCACCGGCCCCGCCGTCCATGCGCGCTTACCAGGGGTTTGCGCGGATCCGGCCCTCGTAGCTCAGGGGATAGAGCATCGGTTTCCTAAACCGTGTGTCGCAGGTTCGAATCCTGCCGGGGGCACCAGCAAACATCCAGGTCAGAGCGTTGCGACTGGCTTTGGAGGCTCGGAAACCACCTAACATAACTAGTTTGGGCCATCCAAATGGGCCATCTACTCGCGAAGGTGGCTCCGTGAGCACCCAACGTGGGCCATCTGGGCGAGGCGAACCAGCGGTCGGGTGGCAACGGTGTCATGAAACGATCCCGTGCCCGACTCCAGCCACCCCGCCGCGCGGATCGTCACCTCGATCGGCCGACCGAGGCGTTGTTCTGCGACGCGGAGAGCGGCGTAGAGCGCGTCTCGATCCGGCTCGCCGAGAATGAGCAGGTCGACGTCTCCAACGGGCCGCCCCCCGGTCTCGCCCGCAGCCTGGGCGGCCCACGAGCCGTACACGACTGCTTCAACAACGCCCGCAATGCCACGGATTGTCCTGGCGATGACGGTGGGGACACCGAAGGCCCGCGTGAGCACGTCCGCCAATCCCGCGTAGTACGGGCTCGCCGTGTTTGCGCGAACAAGTCGGGTGTTGCCGAATTTGCGGCTCATCACCAACCCCGCGGCCTCAGCACGTTTGATCTCTCGGTGGACGGAAGGGTGGGGAGCGCCAGTTCTGGCCGCCAGCTCCGTGAGGCTCAACTCGAGCTCAGGGTCGCCGAGAAGCAGGGCCAGGATCTCGCCCTGTTGCTGGGAGCGAAAAATCGGGAGCAGGGAGGTACCAACGCGGCGAGGGCGTCGGCGTCCTTGATTACATAGGAGGGCAGAGCATCGACCGACGCGACACCTGCGATCCGCGCGAGGAGATCCCGAGCTGGCTCTCGGATTGGGCCGAGATCGTGCCGATACTCGTTCTCAGGCTCCTCGCTCGCGTCAAGTACCTGAGCAAGTCGCTCGAACGCTCCCTCGCGACCGACCGATGCGTTCACACTCCAATCTTGACTCGTCACGCTCGAAGCTCCAGCCATGCTGGGTGAGTGAAACACGAATTAGCCCATATACGATCAGATTCGGGCCCAATGGCCACGTGAGGCTCTGGAGCGTGTACCGAAAGGAAAATACCACTGCATCTTTCAAGAGGATCGCAGCGCTTGTGGACTCGGCTCCGAGAGTCACGCCGCGTTCGGGTCGTGCAGCTCGGCCCTCTCTGAGATGTTGACTCCAAGGGCATCGGCTACGTCGCACATCCGGGCGAGGCTCGCCGACCTGTAGGCGGTGGACTCGTATCGTTGGACTTGTTGCTCGGCGACGCCGAGCGCGTCTGCGAGTTGACTCTGCGTCCAGCCGCGGGCGATGCGGGCCTTCACCAGAAGTGTCGCCAGCTCCGCCAGCGACGACGCCTCGAAGGTTGACACTGATCCGGATCGCAATTGCTCGTACTCGTCGATCTCAGCTCGCAGGTCGTCGGCCTGGGCCCGTACGGCGTCGAGCTCCAACTGGGCGAGCTTCGACGCTCCGTCGGCGCCGATTCTCGCGTCGAGGTTCACCGCCGCCTCCTCGAACTGACGAAGATGCGCCTTCGTCGCCCGGTACTGGACTTCATTTGTGATCACTTGTGGACTCCGATCCTCAGCACGACGATTCCCTTGCGGCCTGTGTCGCGTTCGTTCTGGAAGAACTCAGAGAACGCCAAGCCCGACTGCACCTCGGCCACGTTCGGGAACAGCTCGCCTCCGAACCTCGCCTTCTGCGCCGCTCGACCCGCCGACAGGTCGAGTAAGACAGGGTCCAGCGCATCCAGGTCGACTCCATCGCTGTCCCAGGAGGCGTCGAAGTCAGCCGGCTCCTCCTTGGCGGTGACGAAGCTGCCGTTCAGCCAAAGCCGTCGACAACCCGCTGCCGCCAGAACATCGATCGCGTCCGCCAACCCGTCGAGCAGCTGGCGCCGTCGGGGGTTCCAGCCGAACCGCTCCACCACCTCGTCCCAGTCGGCCTCGTGCTGCCCCTCGGGCAGGCGGCCCGTGTCGGGATCGAACGGTGGCACCATCACCACAACTATATCGTTGTGGCTGGTCGGATCTGGCCTCGTCAGCCCGCCGGGCTCGCGATGTCCTGAGCTTCGGGTGGCGCCACATGGCCACGCTGACCAGCGCATGTGACCGAGGCGCCGCGAGGTTTCGGCGGCGGATCGCCGGGGCGCTCGAAAGTGGGCCATCCGGTGGACCATCTTTCGTCCCCGGACGCCGTAGTTTGGCCTAGGATTTATTGGTACCAAGTAGGTCAGAACGGACTCACCTATTTGTGAGATTTAGGTCGCTGAACTGCTAGTATCCGTCCGTTAGGCCCCGAATTAGCCCAAATAGGAACGGATTTCGGCCCAACTCCTAAACCGTGTGTGTCGCAGGTTCGAATCCTGCCGGGAGCACCAGCAAAACGGGCCGACGGCAATCGAGCGGGCGGCTTGACGCCTGCGCACGGTTAGAGGCCGGCACGTCGGGCGTTCCTATCCGATGCGTTTCCAGGGGGCGAACGCGTTCGTGGCGTCGCCGACGGCGGACGCCAGCTCGGGATGGTGGCGGAGGAGCACCGTCTTCATGGTGTTGGAGTTGATCCAGTCGAGTCCGGCCTGCGTGTACACGTCGGCCGTATAGTCGGTCGTGAAGAACCGGTCGCTGTTGAGGCGCCGCGACGCCATGAGGACGAAGATGCGGAAGGCGGTGTCGCTGAACCCGAAGCCGCGCGGACGGTCCTCGGCCAGGGTGCCGACCAAGAGGTCGACCCGCTCGATGTCGCCGTAGACGTCCTCCAGCTCGGCCGCCCATTGCCGGTTCGAGGTGAGTTCGGCGAACGTCTTGGCCGGTCGGCAGTGGACGAGGCGCCGGAACTGGTTGTACCGGGGGATACCCCGTTCGCGATCGCGCAGCACGTCGATCGCGCCCAGGTCGAGCAGCTCGCCGTCGGGCATCGTCAGGTTGCACATGAACGACGGGAAGTTGTGGAGGACGACGGCGCCGGGATTGGCGATCCCGAGCGAGTAGGCGACGTCGGCCATCGTCGTGGTGCCGTCCAGGACGGCGCGGGCCCGCTTGAATGCGACGTCGGGGAACGCCAGCTCCTTCAAGAAGCGCCCGTCGGTGGCCGACGCGAACTTGATCGATTCGGGCAGGAGCGGGTGGAGGCGGTAGACGGCCGCGAACTCCTCGGTCAGTGAGAAGGGCACGCCATGGTGGTCGGTGGGCGAGCCGGGTATCCCCCTGATGACCTCGTTGCGGCTGACCCGACTGAGGAGATGGTGCAGCCGCTCGCCGGCCAGCCCCCACCAGTTCACGTTCATCCCCAGCTGCAGCGTGGGGTGGGCGAGGATGGCCGGTGTCCATTCGACGGTGTGGATCTTGGCCATGAGGGCGACGTTCACCAGCCGGGCGGTGTCGAACAGCTGCTCGCCCGTCCAGTCGGGTCGCTCCCGGCGCAACATGTCGACGATGGCGTTGTGCTCGCGGGTGAACAGCGTGTGGAGCAGGCTGAGGCCGACCCACCAGTTGTCGGTGAAACCCGACCGGTCGAAGCCGGTAAGGGCGTCGACGGCGAGGAGGTGGTCGGTGTCTCCGATGAGCAGGCGCCCGTCGTCGGGCGAGCAGAGGGAGGCGGTCGTCTCGTTGTCGCTGCCGTAGATCTGCGAGCCGTCCCACCAGTGCGAGGCCCGGTTGCGGAACGTGGGCGGCCGACCGGCATCCTCGGGGGAACGGTCCGGGTCGGGAGGCGTCCGCCGCACCAGCATGGGATCGCCCGAAGGCCACGTGTCGCCCGGCCCCAGCGGGAGCCGGAGCTCGTCGCCCGGCTCGGCCTTGCCGTGGGCGAACCAGTCGTGGACCTGGAACTGGATCCACGCCGCGGCCAGCAGGTTCAGCGACTCCGCGGGCACGAACGTGTCCCGAACCAGCAGGCGGCGGCTGACGGTGCGGGGGTTCGGCTCCAGCAGCCCGGGCAGCCCTTCGGGGACGGTGTGCTCGAGAGGGACATTGCGGCCGAAGCGACGTCCCACCGCGCCCATGTCGGGATTCGAAGGGTCATTGCCACGACCGTCCGACGAGCGGGCCCGGGGCCGTTGGGCGGCGCCCGCGCTTGTCCCGGGAGCGGCGGTCTCCGTGTCGTAGAGGTTCTTCTCCCGCAGGACGTCCCGCATCGCGATCAGGTTCGGGACCCCGAGGAACCGGGGCAGGCGGTGCCACGGAACGAACCGGTTGACCAGCGAGAAGAAGCCCCGGAGGGCCAGCGAGATGACGTCCCGGCCGGACCTCGCCGACCGCTTCCATCCACACCGCCTCGTTCCTTTGTGACGCCGATGGTCGAAGGTACGGCGCGCTCCGAGGTGGCGCAAGGAATCGACCGCCCCGCTGGGTGAGCGCTGAACTGGTCGGCTCCCGTTCGCGGGCCGACGAACCGGTGGGAAGCTCGCGCGGTGACCGATGATCCGGCATCGGCGGCTCCTGCCGTCGTCGCCGGTCCCGATATCGCCCGGGGGCTGACGGCGGACGAGGTGAGGGACCGGGCCACCCGAGGGCTGCGGAACGTCACCACCGACGACAACCGGCGGACGTTCGCCGACATCGTGCGGGCCAACCTCCTCACCCGCTTCAACGCCATCCTCGGCGGACTGCTCCTCGTCGTGTTCGCGACCGGCGAGTACCACGACGCCCTGTTCGGCATCGTCCTGGTCGTCAACGCCCTGGTCGGCATCGTCCAGGAGACACGGGCCATGCGCACCCTCGACCGCCTGCAGGTGGTGAGCGCCCCGAGGGCCCGGGTGGTCCGGGACGGGGCGATGGCCGAGATCGCGGTCGAGGACGTGGTGCGCGACGACGTCCTCGACGTCTCGACGGGCGACGCCCTCCCCGTCGACGGGACCGTCCTCACCGAGTCCGGGCTCGAGATCGACGAGTCCCTGCTCACCGGCGAGAGCGACCCCGTGGCCAAGGAGCCGGGAGACCGGGTCCTGTCGGGCAGCTTCGTCACCGCCGGCCAGGGCCGCTTCGTCGCCACCGCGGTCGGCGACGACGCCTACGCCGCCCGACTGGCCCAGGAGGCCAAGCAGTTCACGCTCGTGCACAGCGAGCTGCGGGCGGGCACCGACCGGATCCTGAAGGTCGCCACGTGGGTGATCGTCCCCGTCGGCATCCTGCTCCTGATCAGCCAGCTGCGGAGCTCGGCGTCGGTCAGTGAGGCGCTGCGCAGCTCCGTCGCCGGCGTGGGGGCGATCATCCCCGAGGGGCTCGTGCTGTTGACCAGCGTGGCCTTCGCCCTGGGGGTGATCCGCCTCGGGCGGCGCCAGGCCCTGATCCAGGAGCTGGCCGCGGTGGAGGTGCTGGCCCGGGTCGACGTGGTGTGCGTCGACAAGACGGGCACGCTCACCCAGGGCACGCTGCGGGTCAGCGGGATCGAGATGGCGAGCGACATGGGCCGGGACGAGGTCGTCGCCGTGCTGGGCGCCCTGGTCGCGGTCGAGGAGCACCCGAACGCCAGCCTGCTGGCCATCGCCGACGTGGGCCCCGACCCGCAGTGGACCGTGTCCGCGACGGTGCCGTTCTCGTCCGCCCGCAAGTGGAGCGGGGCCACGTTCGCAGGGAGCGGGTCGTGGGTGCTGGGTGCGCCCGACGTGCTCCTCGACGGCTCCCATCCCTTGCGGTGGCGGGTCGAGGCGCTGGCCGCGTCCGGCGCACGGGTCATCCTCCTGGCCCGGTGCGACGAGGCGCTCGGCGAGGGTCTGCCGTCTGGCGTGGCGCCGGTGGCGCTCGTCTGCCTGGAGGAGCAGGTCCGCCCGGAGGCGGCCGACACGGTGGACTACTTCCGCCAGCAGGGCGTCACCGTGATGGTGATCTCCGGCGACCATCCGGCCACCGTGGGCGCGGTGGCGTCGGCGGTGGGTATTCCCGGGGGCGACGCCCCGGTCGACGCCCGCAGCCTGCCCGACGACATCGGCGAGCTGGGGAAGGCGCTCGCTGCCTCATCGGTGTTCGGACGGGTGCAGCCCCGGCAGAAGCGGGCCATGGTGCAGGCGCTGCAGCGGCAGGGACACGTGGTGGCCATGACCGGCGACGGGGTCAACGACGTCCTCGCCCTCAAGGAGGCGGACATGGGCGTGGCCATGGGGTCGGGGAGCGGGGCCACCCGCAGCGTCGCCCAGCTGATTCTCCTGGACGACTCCTTCGCCTCCCTGCCCGCGGTCGTGGCCGAGGGCCGGCGGGTGATCGGCAACATCGAGCGGGTGGCCAACCTGTTCGTGACCAAGTCGGTGTACGCCGCCCTGCTGGCCATGGCGGTCGGGTTCACGACGCTGCCCTTCCCCTTCTTCCCCCGGCACCTGACGATCATCTCCAGCCTCACCATCGGGATCCCGGCCTTCTTCCTGGCCCTGGCGCCCAACGACCGGCGCACCCGGCCGGGGTTCGTGTCGCGGGTCGCCCGATTCGCCGTCCCCGCCGGCACGGTGGCCGCGGTGGCCACGTTCTCCGGCTACGCCATCGCCGGCCAGGAGGCGGGCGTGTCGCTGGTGCAGGAGCGCACGTGCGCCGTGATCGTGCTGTTCCTGGTCGCCCTGTGGGTCCTCGTGATCCTCGCCCGGCCGTTGAACGAGTGGAAGGCGGCGTTGTTAGGGGTGATGGCGTTGGCGTTCCTGGTGACGCTGGCGACGCCGGGCATCCGGGAGGCGTTCGACATGAAGCTGCCGCCGCTCGTCGTCACCCTGGCCGTCATCGGCGTCGCCGCCATCGCGGTGGCCGTCCTCGAGCTGAGCTGGGAACTTGTCGAGTGGTGGCGCCGACGCCGCGCTCTGACGGAGTGAGGCCAGCCAAACCGTATATCCATGGCCGTCATCCACGTATATACTCCCTGGCATGAGCAAACGACTCGTCGACATCGATGACGACCTGCTGAAGGAGGCATCGGCGGTCCTCGGAGCCTCCACCATGAAGGAGGCGGTGAACCGCTCGCTCGAATCCGTTGTCGTCGCCGCCCGCCGCCGCCGTCACGCCGACCGGCTCGAGGGGATGCAGGACCTCGACCTCGACAATCCCTCGGTCATGTCGGGAGCGTGGCGCTGAACGCGCGGTTCCTCGCCGACAGGAGCGCCCTCGGCCGGTTCCCGATCGCCCCGGTGTCAGCGCGCCTGCGACCATTGATGGAGGACGGACTGATCGCCACCTGCGCAATCGTCGATCTCGAGGTTCTCTTCAGCAGCCGGAGCCTGGCCGACTACGAGGGGGTCCTCGAGGAGCGCAGAAGCCTCGATTCCGCGCCGATCACGCCGGAGGTGATGAGTCGGGCGATCGAACTTCAACACGCCCTCGCCCGCCGGGGTCAGCATCGGATCCCGATACCCGATCTCGTGATCTCGGCGGCTGCCCAGGTCGCCGGCCTGGTCGTGCTCCACTACGACGCCGACTTCGAACGCCTCTCCGCCATCGGGGGAGCCGACCACGAATGGGTAGTCCCCCAGGGCTCGATCTGAGGCTCAGGTGCGCCATAACGGGCGACGGTGTCAACGCCGTAGGGGTCCGCAACCAGCTATGAGCGAGGCGAGGTGTGGATGAGCCTCACCTAAGGTCAGGGTGATGTCTGGCACGGCGAGCCTTGAGAACCCAATCCTCAATTCGCCCTACGAACCGCCCGGCCGGCACTTCGTGATCGGGCCTCGCGGTCCCACCGGAGAGATCAGGGCTGGTCGCCGGCCGAGTGAGTCGTACATCCCGGTGCCGGTCGGACGGAAGGGCCAGAAGGGTCGGGCGGCCGACGCCGAGCAGCAGGGCCTCGACTTCGACGCCACAGGCGAGCGGCGGGAGGTCAACTCCCTGATCAACGACATCCGGGCCCGGGTCGAGCTCTGGCGAGCCCGGGGTTATGGCGGGGTGACACCGATCACCCGCAAGCTGCTCCAGCACTGGGCCGATCCCAGCCGGGAGGACCTGATGCTCTTCTGCCAGCGGGAGGCGGCGGAGACGGCCATCTACATGGCGGAGGCCGCGGGTCGCCACGGGGAGCCCGACTTCCGTACCCGGATCGACCCCCAGAACGTCCTCCACAACGACGGCCTCCCTCGCCTCGGGGTGAAGATGGCCACCGGGAGCGGCAAGACCGTGGTGATGGCGATGCTGATCGCGTGGCACGTGGCCAACAAGGCCTTCAGCGCCCGCGACGCCCGCTTCACCAACCGGTTCCTGGTGGTCACGCCCGGCATCACGATCCGCGACCGGCTGCGGGTGCTGTTCCCGTCCGACGACCAGAACTACTACGACCTGCGGGGACTGGTGCCGGTCGATCTGCGGTCGACGCTCGACACCGCCTCCATCGTGATCACCAACTACCACGCCTTCCTGCCCCGCACGGCCAAGGAGCTTGACGGCGTCTCGTCCAACACCCGCAAGCTGCTCCGGGCCGGCAAGCAGGTCGACCCGTTCGTGGAGACCGATGAGCAGGCGGCTGACCGGGTACTGCGCGACCTGGGCGGGAGGGGCCGGGGCGAGGTGGTGGTGCTGAACGACGAGGCCCACCACTGCTACCAGGACAAACCCCTGGGCGAGGCCATCGACGCCGAGGCCAAGGAGCGCAACGAGAGCGCGCGGGTCTGGTTCCGAGGACTGCGGGCGGTCACCCGGCGAGTCGGCGTGAAGGCGATCTACGACCTGTCGGCCACCCCGTTCTATCTGGGCGGTTCCGGCTACCAGGAGGGCTACATCTTCCCGTGGGTGGCGAGCGACTTCTCGTTGATGGACGCCATCGAGTCGGGCATCGTGAAGATCCCCAGGGTCCCGGTCGACGACGACGTCCCCGTCGCCCTACAACCGACGTACTTACGCCTATGGGACCACGTCGGCACCAAGCTCCCGAAGAAGGCGACCAAGAAGGCCGCGTCCGACTCCGGTTGGGTGATGCCGAGCGAGCTCGAGGGCGCCCTCCGCAGCCTGTACGCCAGCTACGAGCGCCGGTTCGAGCACTGGCGCCGGGAGTTGGAGCCGCTGGACGAGCCGCCACCCGTCTTCATCGTGGTGTGTCCGAACACGATCGTGTCGAAGCTGGTCTTCGATTGGATCGGCGGACAGACGGTCGAGCTACCCGACGGCGCCGAGGTATTACGCCCCGGCGGGTTGCCGTTGTTGTCCAACGTGGTCGACGGTCGATGGATCGACCGGGCCCCGACGATCATCGTCGACTCCGCCCAGCTCGAGTCGGGCCAGGCCCTGAAGGCCGACTTCAGGACAGCCGCCGCTCGCGAGATCGAGGTGTTCAAGGCCGAGTACCGGCTCCGTCATCCTGGCGCCGACGTCGACAAGCTCACCGACGAGGACGTCCTGCGGGAGGTGATGAACACCGTCGGCAAGAAGGGCCGGCTCGGCGAGCAGGTGCGGTGCGTGGTGTCGGTGTCGATGCTCACCGAGGGCTGGGACGCCAACACCGTCACCCACATCCTCGGCATCCGCCGCTTCGGCAGCCAGCTCCTGTGCGAGCAGGTGGTCGGCCGGGGCCTGCGCCGCCGGAGCTACGAGCCCAACGCCGAAGGGCGCTTCGAGCCCGAGTACGCCGAGGTCTACGGCGTGCCGTTCGCGTTCATCCCGTCCGATCGCAAGGTGGCGCCGGTGCCGCCGAGCAGGCCGGCGATTGAGGTCCGGGCGCTCGACGAGCGGTGGTCGTTGCGGATCGAGTTCCCCAAGGTCGACGGCTACCGGGTGGAGGTGCCTGAGGCACGCGTCCATTTCGACCACGCCCATGCCACTCCTCTGGTCGTCGACCGGGCCCTGGTGGCGACCTGGACGCAGACGGGTGGTGTCCTCGGCGAGGAGGAGGAGCAGAGCCTCGACAAGGTGCGCGACGCGCGCCTGCAAGAGGCGGCGTACGGGGTGGCCGCCGAGATGCTGGGACGCTTCTTTCCCGGCCACGACGGCGCACTCAAGCCATGGCTCTTCCCCGAGCTGCTCGATGTCACCCGGCGGTGGCTGGGCGAGAAGGTGACCTTTGCCGACGACACGCCACCCGGGGTGCTCCTGCTGGCCCAGCCCCGTGTCCGGGCCGCGGAGGCAGTCTTTGATGCCGTGTTGAGCTATCCCGACATCCGTGACGAGATCCTGTTGCCCATCTTTCGTCGGTTCGACGGCTCCGGCGCCACCGACGACGTGTTCTTCCTCACCCGCAAGGCGGTCGTCGAGGCCACCAAGTCGCACGTGAACCTGGTCGTCCTCGACGGGATCAAGGGCAACACGTGGGAGCAGACGGTCGCCGGCTTGCTCGAGGACAACGACGAGGTCGCCTCCTACGTGAAGAACGACCACCTCGGCTTCGAGATCCCCTACGTGTACGAGGGTCGTAGTCACACCTACCTCCCCGATTTTCTCGTGCGCTTGGCCACCGAGCCGGGCGACGTCGAGCGGACGCTGGTAGTCGAGGTATCGGGCGGGCTGAAGGCTCACCAGAGCCCGGGGCCGACGGCGGTCAAGGCCACCACCGCCCGCGACCAGTGGTGCACCGCGGTGAACAACGACGGCCGCTTCGGCCGCTGGGGCTACGTGGAGATCGCGTCGATGCTCGGGGCCGACGGGATGCTGCGGGAGGCGATCGAGAACCTCCGCTCAGACGCCGCCGTGATCGGGGAGCCGGTGCGTTGAGCTCTTCTTTACGGAAGCTCGTGCGGCGCCACCACGATCCCCAGGCGGTCGGCGCCCCGGCGCAGGCGGCCGTCGAGGGTGACCACCTTGCAGCCAAGGATCAGACCGAGGGCTACGTACTCGGCGTCGTAGGTCTTCGCCCATCCCAGCTCGCCGGCCAGTCGCCACGCCTCGTCGCCGAGGGTCGCAGGGGACCGGCTGGTGACGGGGCACCGCTCGAGACGGGCCCGGGTCGCGTCGACGTCGTCGGGGGAGATCTCGCCTCGCCACAGCAGCTCGTGCAGCGCCGACCGGGCCTCCGACCACATCAGCGGCGGTGCGTGCAGGTCGCGGTCGCCGAGCACCTCGAACCCGCCCTCCACCCCACAGGCATGCAGCGCCACCGAGGCATCGACGACCAGCACTCAGCGCCCCTGCCGCGACCGGGCGATGGCCGCCGCCCAATCGGGCTGGGGCCGACCGGACTCGAAGTCGCGCCAGGCGTCGGGGACCGGGAGAGAGGTGTCGGCCAGCAGCGCCTCGAGATCGGCCTCCTGGATGACGTGCTGCGTGCCCACCTTCGACGCCCGAAGTCTGCCCGACCGGATCCACCGGCGGATGGTCTCGGGGTCCCGCAAGGCCCGGCGAGCGGCTTCCGGCACCGTCAGCATGTCGCATACTACTACTACACGGGGAGGTAGCGAGTGGCACGGGTGAGCAAGCCGGCAGGACCGACGGCGGTCGAGGCGATCATCCACCCCGACAAGCGGGCCAACCTGCCCACGGCTGACGCCCACGACCTGGTCACGCCCCAGGTGGCCGAGGCGGTGACCGTGACCTACCCGCGTGAGATCCGCTCGCCGATGCTCGTGTGGCAGGGCAAGGAGGCCCTCGACGACGTCGACCTCGAGGTCGACGCTCCGCCCATCTACATCCAGGAGAAGATCGATCCCCGGGTGCTGGTCGAGAACCTCCGGAGGACGGCCACGGCGGGCGAGATCGAGCCCGAGCTCACCCTGTTCGAGACCTTCGACGGCCTCGGCGAGCTCGACCTGGTCGAGTTCTACCGCCACCAGGCCAACTGGTCGAACCGCATGATCCTGGGCGACTCGCTCCAAGTGATGTCGAGCCTGGCCGAGCGTGAACGCCTCCGGGGCAAGGTGCAGATGATCTATCTGGACCCCCCGTACGGCATCAAGTTCGGCTCCAACTGGCAGGCCTCCGCCCGCAAGCGCGACGTCAAGGACGGCAAGCTCGAAGACATAGCCCGTGAGGCCGAGCAGATCAAAGCCTTCCGCGACACGTGGGAGCTCGGGATCCACTCGTACCTGACGTATTTGCGCGATCGGCTGCAGGTAGCGAGAGACCTGTTGACGGAGAGCGGATCGATTTTCGTTCAAATCGGAGACGCAAATGTTCATCTAGTGCGGTCGCTGCTGGACGAGGTGTTTGGCAGTGAGAACTTTGTGAGTTTGATCGCGTTCAAGCGGAGTGGCGCGACCAGCGAGCAGGTCCTCGCCGGAGTCGCCGACCATATCGTGTGGTTCGGGCGCAACATAGATGCCCTGAAGAGCAGAAGAGCTATTTCAGTCGAAAGGTACAAGCCCCTCTGCCGCTGCGCAGTACACGTGGATCGATTCGGAGGATGGCGCACAGCGTCGGGCGACGCGCGCCGAGATCAGCCACCCTGCCTCGCGGCTATTTCGGCCTGTGCCCATAACGTCGCAGCGCCCCGCAGGACCCGGCGATGTCAAGCGTTTCGAGTATCAGGGCCGAGAGTTCACCCCTGGGGCGGGCACATTCAAGACCGATGCCAAGGGGCTTGCCACGCTCGCTGCCGCTCGGCGGCTGGTCGGTGCCGGAAGGACGCTGAATTACGTCATGTTTATGGCCGACTATCCGGTATACCCATACACGAATCTCTGGGACGATACGATGTGGTCCGGGTTCGGCGAAGAAAAGACCTACGTCGTGCAGACCAATACCAAGGTTGTAGAGCGCTGCCTCCTCATGGCGACTGACCCAGGAGACCTGGTGCTTGATCCGACATGTGGTTCCGGCACATCAGCGTACGTCGCGGAGCAGTGGGGACGGCGGTGGATCACAATTGACACATCTCGCGTCGCGCTCGCTCTCGCCCGGCAGCGGCTCGTGGGCGCCAAGTATCCCTGGTATCTCCTCGCCGACTCGGTCGGTGGGCGCAGAAAGGAATCGGAACTCTAGGCACGCCGCTGCCGGCGACCGCACCGGCCGACGATATCCGTCGCGGCTTCGTCTACGAGCGGGTGCAGCACATCACGTTGAAGTCGATTGCCAACAACCCAGACATCAAGGAGGGGATGAGCCGGGAGGAGATCGACGCCGCCATCCGGCGCCACGCCGAGTACGAGCAGCTCTACGACAAGCCGTACGTCGACAACCGCAAGGTGCGGGTGACCGGTCCGTTCACCGTCGAGAGCCTGTCGCCCCACCGCAGCCTGGCCGGGCTTCGGGCCGACGAGCCGGTCAGTGTGGTGCAGGCGGCGGCCGACCCCGATGGGGCCACGTTCGAGCAGACGATCCTCGACAACCTCAAGGCGGCCGGAATCCAGAACGGCAAGCGGGCCGAGCGGCTCACGTTCGACGTCGTCGAGCCGTATGCGGCCAACCACATCCAGGCGGTCGGTGTGCGGGAGGACGCCCCGTCCGGTGCCCCCCGGAGGGTGGGTATCTCGATCGGACCCCAGTACGGGACGGTGGCGCCGGCGTTCGTGAAGGCTGCCGCCCGGGAGGGCGTGAAGGCCACCGACCTCGACCTGCTCTGTGTGCTCGGATTCGCCTTCGACCCGCAGGTGCTCAACGTCGCCGAGGAGTTCACGGCCACCGACGAGAGTTTCGACGTGGCCGCCGAGCGGGCGCTGGGCCGCATCCCGGTGCTCCTCGTCCGCATGAACAGCGACCTGCTCATGGGCGAGGAGCTCAAGAAGACCGGCGCCGGGAACCTGTTCACTGTTTTCGGCGAGCCCGACATCGCGGTGAAGGTCGAGGGCGGCGAGGTCACCGTCGAGCTGCTCGGCGTCGACGTCTACGACCCGACCACTGGAGAGGTCCGCAGCGACGGCACCGACCGCGTGGCCCTGTGGATGATCGACACCGAGTACGACGGCGAGAGCTTCTTCGTCCGCCATTGCTACTTCACTGGCGGTCAGGACCCCTATGCCCGCCTGAAGAAGGCGCTCAAGGCCGACATCGACGAGGAGGCGTGGGCGTCGCTCTACCGCACCGACTCCCGCCCGTTCCCGATACCGTCCTCCGGTCAGCATCGCGGTCAAGGTGATCAACGACTACGGCGACGAGGTGCTCAAGGTCTACGAAGTGGCCTGAGGATCGCGGGCCGGCGACCGGCGCTCCTGTCTGGTTCGACCAGCAGGGCGACGATGGCGTACCGACATATGTTCCTTCTTGGCGCATGGGCTCACTGCTCTGGGGGCGCTTCGATAAGGCAGGAGGTGAGCAGTGCCCGAGTCGATCCCAGCCCTCACGGTGGCAGTCTTGGCCCTCCTGCCTGGGGCGCTCTATGTGTGGGCGTTCGAGCGCCAAGTCGGGCGATGGGGAATCGGGCTGAGCGATCGCCTCCTGCGCTTCGTCGGCGGGTCCGCCGTCTTCCACTCGTTGTTCGCCCCGGCGACCCTTTGGTTGATGGCTGACCGGTGGCCTGCTGCCCGTGCATCCGGCCACTTCGATCTGGCACTTTGGTGTGCGAGCGTTGCGTACGTCGGTCTGCCGATCCTCGCCGGCACGGTGGTGGGTCGGGCGACCCGTCGGGAGGCGTCCTGGGCTCGATACCTGACAGGCCCCGACCCTGCGCCTCGTGCCTGGGACTACCTCTTCCAGGGCTCGCACGATGGTTGGGTGCGGGTGCGGCTCAGGTCCGGCACTTGGATCGGCGGTGCGTACGTGAACGCCAATGGGCGACGCTCGTACGCGGCTGGATACCCGGAGCCCCAGGACCTGTTCCTTGCCGCCGCAGTTGCGCTCGACCCAGTGTCCGGTGAGTTCCTGTTCGATGAGGGGCGTGTCGTCGTGGGTGAAGGCGGCCTACTCGTCCGCTGGGAGGAGGTTGAGTATCTTGAGTTCATCGACGCGTAGGGAGCACGAGATGGGTGGCAAGGCAACCGGCCGGCGGAGCACCTCCCCCACCGAGAAGCGGGGGGGCTACAGCTCGTCGAGCAAGAGCGTGTCCGAGTTGAAGCCACCGCCGCGCGGACCAGCACCCGGCGCCAAGCCGAGTACGAGCTCGGAGGCCACCACCCCCCAGAAGTAGCGGGAGGGCCTGCTGCGCCAGGCGATCGAGGCCTGCTTAGGGCCGGGCGTCCTTGCAGACCGTCCGGACCTCGCACCGGCGGCACGCGGCACCCGGTGACGGGGTGTAGTCGCGGCCACGGAGCCGGTCGGCGGCGGTGAGGATCGCGACCTCGGCCGCCGCCACGGCGGGCGCAGTCACATCGGCGTCGCTCCGAACGCCGGCCTTCAGATCGTGGACGTAGGCGCCGCGCACGTCGAGCCCTTCCCGCCGGCCGGCGTCGGCGTACACCTGGAGCTGGAGGTCGTGGTTGCCTGGCTCCTGGCTGGTGGAGGTCTTGTAGTCGAGCACGGCCAGCCCAGTCGGGACGCCGCCCTCGTGGTCGAGGATCACGTCGGCTCGTCCACTCACGGTGATGCCGTCGAGGTGGAGCTCGAAGGCTCGCTCCGTCTCCCAGACTCGGTACAGGTCGTCCGCATGGTCGGCCACGTACGCACCGATGAGCCTGCGGGCCGCTGCCTTGAGCTGGCGGTGGGCGGGTTTGTTGGCGGTCGGCAGGAAGAAGCTGCCGTCGAGGATCTCGTCGACCTCGGACTTGTCGGGGACCTGTCCGGTGGCCCGGGTGTGGTCGGCGACAGTCCGCAAGACGTGGTGGACGGCCTTGCCATAGCCGAGCTCGGGTGCCAGGCGGGGTTGAAAGCCGACGAGGTTCCGGAGCCGATAGGCCTTGGCGCAATCGAGGTAGGCGGCCAGCTCGCTGTAGGTGATCTCGATCGTCTTGGCGTCATCGGAGCCGGTCCCGATCGATGGGAGGACGATGGCGGCGGGGTCGACCTCGTGCGATTGCAATTCCGAATAGAAGCGGCTGGGCCGCACCGGCCGGGTAGTGACCCGCTCGTGGCGTGACACCGACAGCCAGTCGCGGGCCCGTGTCATGGCCACGTAGAAGAGGCGGCGCTCGTCCGCCTCGGTGCCTTCGTAACGGGCGGCCGCGAATCGGTCGCGGGGCACCAGCCAGTCCTGCATCTGGCCGGTGCGGGTGGTCGGGAACCGGTTGGCCGTCATCGACGGCACGAAGACGGCCGGCCACTCCAGACCCTTGGCCCGGTGCACCGTGGTGAGGTCGACGGCGTCGAGCTCGTAATCGGGCTCGCCGTCGAAGCCCTCGTACGCTCCTTGCGCGTAGTTGACGATGTGGATGGCGAGGTTCCGGTAGTACCAGTCGCCTCTGTCCTGTCCTCCGACCTGCTCGCCGGCCGCTTCGGCATCGGGGCGGGCCCGGCGGCGCACCGACTCGTAGTCGGCGAGAAGCGCCGTGAACCGGGCGAGCGTCCCGAGCCGGTTGATGGCGAGCGGGTCGGCGAGATCCCACGATCGGACGCCCAGCTCGGCAAGCAGCTCGTAGAGCTCGCCAACCAGGTCGGCGGACCGTGTTTTGCCAGGCACCGCGTCGCGCCATTCGTGCAGGTAGCGGCGGACCCGGTTGCGGGCGGGGCCGTCGAGATCGAAGACACTCTGGTACTCGTCGAGGAGGGCGTCCTCAGAGACGAGAGCCCCCGGGCCGCGGACCGGCCTCCAGTCGACCCCGGTCATCCAGGCGAAGGTGCGGCCGAGCACGCCCGCCTCCGGCTGGTCGAAGAGGCCGGAGCGGCCACCAGGCTGTACCGGGACGTCGAATGTGGCGAACTCCTCCACCAGCCGGCGATAGGCGGCTCGCCCACGGACGAGCACGGCGATAGACCGGTAGGGCACCCCTGCGTCGTGCACGTCGAGCACGAGGTTGGTCACCCACCCCGCCTCGCGCTGCTCGTCGTCCGCCGTCCACGCGACGACCTCGGTCCCTCCACTGGGTGGCCGATGGTGCGCCATCGTCTTCGGCAGCCGGCCGGGGATGGTCGCCGCGAAGGCGTTGGCCACGTCGATGACTGCGGGGCGGCTTCGGCGGTTGGTTGTGATCTCGTAGGTGGCGACGCTTGGATAGCGGGAGGCAAAGGTGACGATGTTCGAGACATCCGAGCCGCGCCACTGGTACACGGCCTGGTCGTCGTCGCCCACCACGCACAGCTCCACGCCCGGCCCGGCCAACAGCTGGATGAGGCGCTCCTGGGCAGGGTTGACGTCTTGGTACTCGTCGACGATGAGGTGGCGCAGGTCGGCGTGCACCTTCGCCTGCGCCCCGCCGCCGTCGAGCTCGTGCACCGCCCGGACCACCTGCTGCCCGTAGGTGAGCAGCCGGTAGCGCTCCAGTGCGTCGTAGTAGGCGAGCAGCACCTCCCGGAACGGTTCGGGCATCGTCGTCGGGTCGAGTAGCTCGTTCTCGATGACGCCGATGGCCTCGAGGAACCGGGCGATCGAGCCGAACAGGCGCCCGGCGGGGTCCAGCCGCCTCAGGTCGAGCCGCGTCGCCTCTCGGGCGAGGAAGGCCGTGAGGCGGTGGTCGTCGAGGACGTCGAAGGTCTCATACCGGGGGACGTGGGTCTGCAACAGGCGGAAGCAGTAGGCGTGGATCGTGCCCACGAACAGCCCACCGAGTCGGTCGAGCACCGGTCTACCCAGCCGCTCCTCGGCCCGTTCGGCGATGCGGTGGCGGAGCTCAGCGGCGGCGCGTTCGGTGAACGTGAACGCGACGATGCCTGTAGGGGCAACGCCGTCGACCAGCAGGTCGGCGACCCGCTGGGAGACGACCTCGGTCTTGCCCGACCCCGCCGCGGCGATGATCTGGAGGTGACTCCCGCGGTGGCGAACCGCGGCGAGCGCGTCACCCTCGAGTCGCGGAGCCGCCATCACACCATCGTGGCCGATCCGCACGTGACCGCGGTCCGGGGTGGGCGCATCGGAATGGACCCGGGCTCACTCGACCTGTGCCTTCCGGTGGTGGGAACAGTGACACTGCCCGTTGATCGTGATCTATGTCCCGTACGAGTATGGCGTCGAAGTCGCCCGGGCCGTTCGAAGCCGAATGACTGAGATTGCGGATCGGAGCAGACCAGCGAGGCGCAGCTCGGCGGCAGGCCGTCACGCCAGCCCGGCGAGTCGGTAGAGCACGAGCGAACCGGCCACGGCGACGTTGAGGCTGGCGCCCCTCCCCACCATTGGGATCTCGACGATCTCGTCGATGAGCGGCCATGCCTCCTCGGGAACCCCGTGGTGTTCGTGGCCCAAAAGGATCACGGTCCTTTGGCGCGCCGGCTCGACGCGGGTAAGAGGGACCGCGTCCTCGGCGAGTTCGACGGCGATCACGACGCTTCCCCTGGCTCGCTCATGTTCGATCCACGCCAGCTTCGATCGATCGAGCCAGTGGACGTGGGGCCGCCGCGGAAGCGTGTCGCCGTGGGACAGGGCAGCCCGGTAGTGAGAGGAGTCCGGCACGGCCATGCACGCGCCAACTGCGTCGCAGGTGCGGAGGAGGGTGCCGAGGTTGGCCTGGTAGGCGACCCAGAGCGGAGCGACGATGAGGTGGTCCCAGCAACCGTGTTGGTGTCGTCGGCGGGCCCGCCGGAGATCCTCCCGCCGGGACTTCGGACCGGCCGTCATGGGGCCGGAGGGCAGCTCCTCGAAGCAATCATGTGGGTGGCGCGCTTGGCGGTGGCGCCCGACCATCGACAGGTCCGAAGGAGTTCGGACGGGGAGATCCTACGCCGACCGCCGTCCCGAGTGTGGCCCGACGAGAGGCGTGGGCGTCCTGCATGGACGATGTAACGCCCCTTTCGTCCCCTCCAGCGGCCGTATCGGGGTGCAGGTGATCAATGACTGTGGCGACGAGGTCCTCAAGGTGTACGAGGTCTACTGGCCGGCGCGGAATAGGTGGCGGAAAATTCGGCGATTTACTTGCTAAACGAACATATGTTCGGGTAGTATCAGAACGTGAACGACCTGGTCGACAAGGAGGCGGAGGCGGCCCGGCTGGAGGCCGAGATCGCCGAGGTGTGCGGCGTGATCAACGCCGCTACCGCCCGACTGGTCCGCCTCATCGGGCAGGTCTTGGAGACGGAGTCGTGGGCGGGCTACGGCATTCGCTCGCCCGAGCAGTGGGTGGCCTGGAAGTGCGGTGTCGGTCGGGCCCGGGCCCGATCGCTGGTGGCCATGGCCCGGCGCCTGCCCGAGCTGCCCGAG
The DNA here is from genome assembly GCA_963765955.1 of uncultured Acidimicrobiia bacterium. Taxonomy (GTDB): domain Bacteria; phylum Actinomycetota; class Acidimicrobiia; order Acidimicrobiales; family AC-14; genus JAXDMK01. The sequence continues at coordinate 521,701 of CAVXYA010000002.1, read as the reverse complement.
ACCCGGGCGTCGTTCGAGGCCGGCGCCCTGGCCGAGGACCAGGTGGCCGTCGTGGCCCGCCACGCCCCCGCCTCCACCGATGTCGAGGTGGCCGAGCTCGCCCGCCAAGCCACCGTCCACCAGCTCCGGCGGGCCCTCGGCAGCTACCGCTTCGCCGACGAGCCCAAGACCACCGAGCCCGATGCCGACCACCGCGAGGAGCCGCCCGAGGAACCTCGTCGGGTGAGCTTCGGCTACGACGACGACGGTGCCTGGCGGCTGTCGGCCGTGCTGCCGGCCGACGAGGGGGCGCTGTGGGAGCGGGCGCTGGCCGAGGCCAGGGAGTCGTTGTTCCGCGCCCAGCAGTCCGACGGGCACGACAAGGCCACCAAGGTGTCGTGGGCCGACGCTCTCGTGGCGGTGGCCGACCGCAGCCTGGCGGCCAGCGGGGCCGGCCGCCCCCACCGAGACCGGCACCTGGTGATGGTCCACGTCGGGGCCGCGCCCGACGGCGCCGTCGGCGGGCACCTGCACCTCGGCCCCGAGCTCCCCGCCGGACTGCGCCAGTACCTGAGCTGCGACGCCCGCGTCCGGGCCGTCTTCGAGTCGGGCGGCACCCCGGTGAGCGTGGGCCGTTCGTATCGCACCGTGCCCGAACGCACCCGCATCGTCATCGAGGAACGGGACGGCGGGTGCCGGGTCCCGGGGTGCGACCGCAAGCGGTGGCTACACGTGCACCACATTCGTCATTGGGAGGATGGAGGTCCGACCGATACCGCGAATCTCCTGGCTCTGTGCTCGTTCCATCATCGGCTCCTGCACCGAGGCGGTCTGGGCATCGTCGGCAACGCCGACGATCCCGACAGCGTCGTCTTCTCCGACCATCGTGGCCGACCACTCGACGCCAACGGCCGGCCGGTCTTGCCGAGGGGCCCCTTCTCCGAAGCGGCCCACGACCTCGGCATCCCCGAGCCCAGCTGGATCCATCCCTCCGGCGAGCGACTCGACCTGTGGGCCGTGCACTTCAACGAGCCTGCGCTGGCCTGAAGTGCACGGGCCGAGGTAGGGGTCATTCGGCCCGACGTTCGCCAGTGGTACGAAGGTACTACCATACGGCCAGTGGCCAAGGAGAAGGTGACCCTCACGTTGGACGCCGCGAACCTGGCCGCGCTGCGGGCCTTGGTGGGATCTCGCAGCTTGTCGGCGGCGATCGATGCCGCGTTGGGTGAGCGGGTCGCCCACCTGCGCCACCTGGCGGCTCTGGACGAATGGCTGTCGGAGCTGGACGCGGCCCACGGGCCCGTCCCTCCCGAGACACTCGAGTGGGCCGCCCGCCTGGTCGACGACTGGGACGCCAAGCGTCAGCGTCGCCGGGCGGATTGAATGCTTCTCCTGGACAGCGAAGCCCTCTCCGCCATCGCCCATGGGTCTGCGGCGCGCCGCGATCGCGTGCGGGCTCTCGTCGTCCAGGTACGGGCGAGGAACCTCCCGGTGGCTACGGTCGCGGCGGTGCTTGGCCGAGGTGGTTCGGGGCCGCCCCGAGGACGCCGGCGTTTTCGCCGGACTGCGGCGCGAGCGGGTTCAGGTTCGACCGGTGGACACTGCGGTCGGCGTTCGGGCGGGCCAGCTGATGGGGGCGGCGAGGGTCGGGTCCGAGCTGGCGGTCGACGCCTTCGTCGTCGCGGTCGGCGACCTGGCGGGCGGGGCGGTCGTCGCCACCACCGACGCCAGGGACCTCGAGCGGTTGTCGGCTCACGCCGAGCTCGTCACCATCGCCGACATCAGCTGACGTCAGAACGGGACAGGTCGACCTCGGCGAACAGCACGCTCCCGCCGCTTGTCGCCAGAAAATAGTGTGGAAGAATTGTGCGAAATTTGACTTGTCGCTATTGATGGTGGCCGACGCCGACGGCCGAGGCCTTTTCGTCGATGACCTGCCCGGAAGCTCCTTCAGATTGGTCTCGCGCGTGTCGAAAATGAGAGTAGGCACCGCAGACGGCGCTGCTCATGCAGTCCCAAAGGGGCCACAATGAATCTAAAGAAACTGGGGGTGACCCTCGCAATCGCGGTGGGCTTCCTCGCCACCGCGGCATCGGGAGAGTCGGAGACCACCGCAGGCGACAGCAAGTCGTCCGAGGGAGCTGCCGCGCCGGCCGGCGACTCGTCCGCGGCCAAGGTGACCGGGCCCGCCGGTGACGTGACGATCTCGTCGTGCGCGATGTCGGACAACGAGTTCATGGGGCCGGAGGCAGGAATCACGGTCAAGAACAACTCGTCGAAAGCAAGCAACTACATGATCAACATCGCCTTCGACAGCGCCGACGGAGCCACGCAGCTCGATACCGGCTTCGCGATCGTCAACAACCTCGCTCCCGGCCAGAGCGCCCAGGAGACGGCGTCGTCATTGAAGTCCGACACCCGGGAAACCGCTGGGGAGTTCACCTGCAAGGTCACCGATGTCACACGGTTCGCGTCGTAGCGGCGTGCTCAACCGTCCACCGTCGGCCGCAGAGCCACGTCAACCAGAGAACGGGAACGACCAGGATGTCCGTACGGTCGGTCAGCACCCTGACCGACCGTAGGGCGCCTGGATGCCTTCCTCCGACGAGGGAGGCCAGTGCTTCGACGGGCCACCGCAGGCAGCCAAGGGCGTAGGAGTAGACGGTCGTGACCGCCGGGATGCCCTTGACGGCCGCGAAGCCGATGCCCGTGACGACGAGGGCGGCCAACAGCCGTTTTCGAGTGGTCGGCCAGGGCCGGTGCGCGGCCGACAGCAGCAACTCGATGCCGGCAAGGCCCAACAGAGGCAGGAGGAACACGCCTGCGGCATCGGAGAGCTTCCCGGTGACCACTCCGGGAACCAGCTCTTTGAGCACGTGGTCATTCAGAAGTAGGACGCCGGTTGCCAGAAGCGCCGGAGGCGTGAGGTACAGCCTGCCCGGCATCGGCTTCGCCACCCGTCCATCCTCCCTCAGCCGGTGGTCGAGCGGCACAGCCCGGGGGTCCTGGCCCCACGCGTAAGGTGTCGCCGTGCCGATCGGGGTCGTCATCGGTCTGGCTTCGGCTCTCCTCACGGCCGTCGTCACCGAGGTGTACTGCCACCGCTGTCTCGCCCACCGGGCGTTTCGGGTCCATCCGGTCCTGGCGTCGGTGCTCGACACCTACTTCCGGGTCATCGTCATGACCGATCCCGAGACGTGGGCGGCCATCCACCGGCTGCACCACCGCACGGCCGACACGCCGCTCGATCCGCACTCGCCCCGCCAGCGCCGGCCACTCTCGATCCTCGCCGGCTCCTGGTACCTGTTCGCTGTCGCCCGGCGGCGGGTCACCCAGGGCACCCCGTCGGGAAGGGGGATCACAGTCCTCCGCGGCCTGCTCGTGGCGTTCTATCTGGTCATGTTCGGGCTGGTGCAGGTGGTGACAATGACCGTCGTGCACCTCGTCTTCTATCTGGGCATCATGGGGATGGTCAACATGGTGGGGCACCTCTATGGGCGGAAGCCTCATCCCGATGTCCCGGGATATGACCTGGCCTGGCTTGCGATTCCGTTGCTCGGCCACGGGTACCACAACTCGCATCACGCCCATCCCGCCGCCGCTCGCACCGGCGCTCTCGACCCGATCTGGCCGCTGCTACGCGTTCTCGCGCTCGTGGGATTGGTGGAACTCGCCGATCGGCGTACTCAGGCATCCTCCCCAGGCTGCTGCGAGGCTTCCGCCTGCCTTGTCGCCAGCGGGTGACGCGACGCCTCGCCCATAGGAGGCCGTCTGCGCACTGTCGATCTCGACTACAGATCAGGTCCGAGGGTGTCGATAGCCGGGGAGCGTGGCTGATCGTCTGATTCGACTTCGCTACGCCGACGAGTGTTCCAGTTGTACGGCGGCGCTCTCTGCCACGACGCGTGCGTGGTGGGACGGGGAGCGGAAGACGACCCGCTGCGAGAGATGCGGTGCCACCCCGGGGCGGTCGGTGCTCGAGGAGCCGTCGACGGCGACGGGCACGAAGCCGCAGCCGGTGGCGATTCGGCAGGGTGTCGCCGGCGCTTCCGCCTACCGCGAGTTCGAGCGCCGGAAGGCCAACCGCGAAGCCGGCATTCGATCGCGCCACCCGCACGTCGGCGGGCTCATGCTGGCGCTCACCGAGGAGCCACAGTCGACGACCGCCTGGGCCAAGGGGGCCGCAGGCGAGCGGGCGCTCGGGGCCGGTCTCGACGGCCTCGCTCCGGCCGGCGTGGTCGTCCTCCACGACCGGCGGCGGCCGGGGACCACAGCCAACATCGACCACTTGGCCGTGACGCCGTCCGGGGTGTGGGTGATCGACGCCAAGCGCTACGAGGGCCAAGTCACCAGGAAGGACGTCGGCGGCTGGCTCTCCACCGACCTCCGCCTGTTCGTCGGCCGGCGCGACTGCACCAAGCTGGTGGCGGCCATGGCGAAGCAGGTCGCCGCCGTCCGCGAGGCCCTGGGCGCCGACCTGGCGGACATGCCCGTGCGACCGATGCTGTGCTTCGTCGGCGCCGAGTGGCGCTGGTTCGCCAAGCCGTTCGAGCTCGATGGCGTGCTGGTGACCTGGCCGAAAATGGCCCGTGAGCTGCTCGTTCGTCCCGGCCCCTATGCACCTGCGACCGTCGAGACCATCGCCGCCATGCTGGGGGAGCGTCTTCGGCCGGCGTAGTGCCACTCGGTTGTATTGGACGGTCAGGGCCGTCCGCGTCAGGGATCCTTCCAGCCGAAGAGGATGGAGAGGCCGCTCACCAGGCCCAGTCCGGCCAGCACCCCTATCGAGTTGGCGACCACGTCGCCGAACTGCAGCTCGCGCGTCTGGGTGAGGACTTCCTGCGCCCGTTCGGCCAGGACGCTGGCCGCCAGCACCAGGATGGCGGCGACCAGCAGTGACCGGTTCGACCACATGGCCAGGCCGACGAGGACGGTGATCGCCGCCCACACCAGGACGTGGATCTCGAAGTCCGACTGCGGCCGGGTCTCCCTGGCCAGGTGGGCCGCGCGCGAGGAGCCGGTGTCGATCCGGGCCGACAGCCGCCGGAGGAGGCCGGGAGCGCGGTCGGACATGAGGAGCACGGCGCTGGCCAGCATCGCGCCCATCGCCAGCAGCGCCGCCGCCGGCCGCCACCGGGCGAACGGCCGCCCGCCCGGCCCGAGCGGCGACAGGCGGGCGGAAGCGGTCGGCGCCAGGGCGGGGGTCCGGGGCACCCGTCCAGTGTGGCCGGGCCGTCCGTCGACCTGCTGGCTTCCGCGCCCGCACGACGACCGTTGGCGCGCAACCCCGTCCGAATCGCCATGCGCAGGCCGGGTCGAGGCCATTCCACCTGACGTTTGTGCGGATGTTGTTCCGACGTTGTCAGCGGTTTGACGTGGGGTTCCGACGTTCACTGAAAGGTCAGGCCCCCCACCCTACGGAAGGAACTTCTCATGCTCACCAAGGCCCGCCTCCTGCTCTGCGGAGGTGCCCTCTCGGCTGTTATCTGGGCCGGCACGTTCGCCACCTTCACGGACAGTGGTACCGCCAGCTCCACATTCACCGCCGGAACGGTCAACCTGCTCATCAGCGGCGAACTCGACGACGCCTACGCCTTCACGACGATCGAGATGTCGAACATGAAGCCCGGCGACGTCAAGTACGCCCCGCTCACGCTGGCCAACGCCGGAACGCTCGGCTTCACGTACTCGATGGCTACCACGGCGACCAACACCGACTCCCTGGGCCTCAGGGACCAGCTGACTCTCGGCGTCAAGAAGGTGGCCAACGAGGCCGCATGCGATTCCGCCGGTGTGGGCTACCTCGCTTCCGTCGACGTCCTGACGGCCAGTGGCGCCCTGAGCGCCGGGGCCATCGCCAGCCGGACTCTCACCGCTGGTGCCAGCGAGGTTGCGTGCTTCAGGGTCGAGCTGCCGTCGGGTTCGGGAGACAGCTTCCAGGCCGCCACGACGACCGCCACGTTCACGTTCAGCGCCAGCCAGTCCTGAGACCAGCGACCTGCCCCTCTGCCGCCGGGCTCACGCCCGGCGGCAGAGGCGCTTACTCGGAAGGGGGGTACACCGGATGAGCCCATCCCAAAGCACCCTGTCCAGGCCGGGTCCTTCGGCGGACCACACACTCGATCAGGCCCATGCCGCCCCCGTCGACGGTCCCCTGGACCCCCCCCGGGGCAAGCGCCTCAGGCGGGTGATCGCCTTCGTCGGCCAGGTTGCACTCACCCTCGGCGCCATCGGCGGCGTGGCCGTGGCGGGAGTCACCGTCACGGCCGCCCGCACCGGCATGCAGCCGCTGGTGGTGCGCTCGGGCTCGATGGAGCCAACCATCGGCACCGGCTCGATGATCCTCGTCAAGCGGATTGACGCGTCCGCGATCAAGGTCGGAGACATTCTGGCCGTCGAGCGCCCCGACCACACCCGGGTCACCCACCGCGTCGTCGGTGTCGAGCACCGGGGAGCAACTGCCGAGCTCACCATGAAGGGAGACGCCAACGAGGACGCTGACCCCGTCCCTGTGACCGTCGATCACGCCTACCAGCTGGTGTGGCAGGTGCCCGTGGTCGGAAGGACGCTCGCTTGGCTGGCCACCGCTCCCGGTGGATTTCTCATGGGCTGTATCGCCACTGCCTTTCGTGCGCCGGGCAACGGGTCGGCGCCCTCGCTCCCGCTGATATGAGGCGGCGACGCAGGGTATGGACGTCGATCGGGATCGCGTCGGCGCTGGTGCTCGCCTCCTTGGTTGTCGGAGTGCGGACGGCTCTCGGATTCTTCGCCGACAACACCGTCCAGGCCGGCAGCCCGTTCGGCGCCGCACCCGACTGGGTCGCCCCCTTGGTCGGCACAACGACCATCGCCAAGACGCTCGGCTATCTACCGGGCTCGATCAAGCAGGCCGGGACATACTTCGTCTACGCCAATGTGACGGACTCCGGCAACCCTGCGAGCGGCGTCGCCGCGGCTGGCGCGAACGCGAACGTGACGGCCATCACCCCCGCCGGGACGGCAATCACACTCGTGGCCGGCTCGTATTCGGTCGGAGGCACGTCCTACAACCACCGAAGCGCGTCACTGGTGGCCACCACCCCGCTTTCCGGCAGCAAGCAGTACTCGGTCACCGCCCTGGATGTGGCGGGCAACAGCCGCACGCAGTCCGGGTACACGGTGACGGTGGAGAACACCGCGCCGGCCGCCTCGGACATACAGACCACCAACGTGGGCGGCGGGACCGCGGGCAAGGCCGAACTCGGAGACACGATCATTTTCACCTATAGCGAGCTGATCGACCCGGAGGCCATCCTCTCCGGCTGGACCGGCGCGTCGACGAACATGGTGGTTCGTCTGAGCGACGGATTCTGCACAGTGTTCCTGGTTTGCGGATCCGACAGCGTCACGGTGTGGAACGCCGCCAACACCTCCCAACTCCGATTCGGGTCGGTGGATCTTGGACGCAACGACTACATCGGGCCTCCGGTTGTTCTCGGCACCCAGCCCGACATCACCTTTGGTGCCACCGGCACGGCCTCCACCATGGTCCAGTCGGGCTCGACCATCACTGTCACCCTCGGGACGAAGTCCGGTGGTGGAACGGCGCAGACGGCCGGCGGCAACGGCACCAGCGAGTGGACGCCCTCGATCCTCGCCTATGACGCCGCTGGCAACCTAGCGTCATCCGGTAATGCCAACGAGAGCGGATCCGCCGACAAGGAGTTCTGATCCGAACCGGCGTCGTCGGATCCATGACTGGCCTTCGCTCGAAAGGTTGCATCAAGCGCCGGCCGCCGGCCGACGAGCCTGAGAGTCACCGGATGCCGGTGTCGCAGCTCACGGCAATGGTGAGGGATGAGCCGGGCGCCATCACGATCTCGGCGGGGTCGACCTGGCAGGCACCGCCGATCGTGAGTCCGGGGGCGGCGGCTCGGACCGCGTAGGCGCCGGATCGGACGACCGTGGTGAACGTGCCGTCGTCGCCGGCGGTGGTCGTGGCGGCCACGGTGCCGTCGGGGTGGAGGAGCTCGATGTGGGCCGGGCCGGGGCGGGGGGCGCAGGCGGGGTCGGGCGGGATCTGCTCCACGGGGCACACGGGCGAGAACAGCACCGTCCCTCTCACCTCGGCGTCCGACACCGGAGGGTCGGCGAGGGTCGACGATGTCGACTCCGCCGGGGCGTCGCCGGTGACGTGGACGGTCAGCGTCCAGTGGGCGGAGGTCGGTGGGCACGCAGGCTCCGCGCAGTTCGTCCGGTCGGCGGTCAGGGCCACCTCACCGGGACCGACGGCGACGAAGCTGGCCACGACCGTGCCGCAGCCGGCGCCGGCCGCATCGGTGCAGGTCGCGCCGCCGGGGGTGACAGTGGGCGGGCCGTCCTCCCGGAGCACGGCGATGTCCGACGCTGGAGCGAAGACGTAGTCGGAGCTGTGGAGGATCACGGTGATCCGTTGACCAGAAGCAACCGTCGCCGAGCCGCCGTTGTCGCGGTCGCTGAACCCCCGGCCGGCGGCCGGGATCGAGGTCGAGGAGGTCGGGGACGTCGGGGACGTCGAGGACGTCGACGACGTCGACGACGATGTGGAGGAGCTCGCGGGCGGCGCCGTCTCGACCGGTGCCGAGGACCCACACGCAGTGGCACCGGCAAGCACCCACGCCGCGACCAGGCGGAGGCCGGTCCGCCGGGCTCCGTCGATCACGTGCCAAGACTGCCTCGGATCTGCCCTACGGTCACGTCGGTATGGGTCCCAGCAGCGAGTTCGACGAGCCGGACGGGTCGGCGACACCGAAGCTCATCGACGTGCAGCGCGACCACGGCGTCACCATCACGTGGGACGACGGGCACGTGAGCACCTTCGGCCTCGAGGGCCTGCGCATCGCCTGCCAATGCGCCCAGTGCCGGGGACTGCGCCAGGACGGGCAGGCGGCGTGGCCCCGGCCGGGCGCGCCCGACACGCTGCGCATCGAAGCGGCCGAGAAGGTCGGGAACTGGGGCCTCAACCTGGAGTGGAACGACGGCCACGGCACCGGCATCTACACCTGGGACACCCTCCGCTCGTGGTGCCCGTGCGACGAGTGCCGGGCGGCGAACGGGACCTAGGCCGTCGGAGGTTCGGAGCCCACTGAGTCGTCCCAGCCGAACAGCTCCCGGTGGTGGCGCACGATGGCGGCGTAGGCGTTCCGGAGGTCGGCCCGGGCGCCGTCGAGGGCCTCGTCGGGGGCCGGGGCAGGAGCCCAGCGGCCCCGCAACGGGTCGGTGGCGGTGAGGGCCTCCAGGGCGGAGGAGGCATTGCGCAGCCACTGGTGGGCCCGGTGAAGCTTCGTCCGCTCGTCGGCGGTGAGGTGCTCGGGCCGCCGGGCTTCTTCGTTCACGTCACCGGACCATAGCGCCGGTCGCCGAACCGTTGACCACGTCACGACCCGGACGTACATTCGGTGGACACGCGAGCGAGGGGGAGAGTCGGATGTCCCTACGTCGGATACGGCGGGTGTTCCTCCTGTTCCTCGTCGGGGCCCTCACAGTGCTCCCGGCCTGCGGCGACTCCGATGGCGACGACGAGGGGGCCGAGCCCGCGGCGCCGAATTCCACCGCCCTCGACGACCGCTTGGCCGAGCTCTCGGGCGCGGGCGTGTTCGTGGGCGGGGTGGCCTTCACCGGCAACCTGGTGTCCATCCACTTCGACCAGCCCGACGACCGCAACGCGGGCATGAAGATCTTCGTCACCGACGGCCTCCCGGCCGGCAACGCCGAGTGGTTCGAGGGCCCCGCTCCGGGCGGCACCTTCAAGCTCACGTCCACCAGCGGCAAGGCCACGATCGACGGCAAGATCGAGGACTTCCAGTCCGACGGCACCGTCACCCTCGCCGACGGCGTCGTACGCAACTTCTTCACCCGGCCCGGCCGGCGACGGGGCGGGCACCTTCGAGGTCACCATCGCCGCCGACGGGGAGTGGAAGGGCACGTCGCTCAACGGGTCGACCCTGACCGCCCGCCAGACGGGGAACTTCGTGGACGGCGCGGTCGTGTCGTCGGCCGGTGAGCGCTACCCCTTCCGCCACAACGATCTCACCCGCCGCCTCAACTACGCGGTGGCCGGGGGCGCCCCCGACACCTACCAGACGATCGTCACCCGCCAGGCCACCGAGATCCAGGGCCGGGGCGGCGACGTCAAGGGCGGCAGCCCGAGCGCCAACATCGTCGCCCTCGACCTCTCCCAAGAGGCAGCGCCGACGCCGAACGTCTTCCACGGGCGGGTGGCCATGACCACCGACCGGCTGAACTTCGAGCTGCAGCCCAACCCCGACGGGACCCGGCTGGTGCGGGTCTACCTCTCGGATTCCGAGCCCGAGCCGGCGGGCGACATCGAATGGTGGGCCGAGCCGTTCCCCGGGGCCGACTTCTCGATGACGTCCAAGAACGGGGACGCCACCATCTCGGGCACAATCGCCGACGACGGGATCGGCGGTGAGGTCACCCTCCCCGACGGCGTGGCCAGGCGGTACTTCGCCGCCCCCAGCGGCCAGGGGGCGGGGATCTACACCGTCGAGGTGGCGGCCGACAGGCACCACACGGGCACCTCGCAGCAGGGGGCCAAGCTCGACCTGGTCTACAGGGACGGCACGGTGATGGGCACCCTCACCGCCCCCGACGGCGAGGAGTACCCGATGCTGGGCGCCGACCTGGCCACCGCCTTCCGCTACTCCGACGAGTACTCCAGGCCCGACACCTACACCGCCTTCGTTGCTCCCCGGGGCCGGTACGTCTTCGGCCGGAACGGCGACGTTCGAGGCGGTTCGGCCGGGCTCAACATCATCGGCCTGGACAAGAAGTGCTGACGGGCGGGCTCCGGCCCGCCCGCCTGTTGCTGAGCCTGATCCTGCTGGTGCCGGTTGCCTGCGGGAACGACGAGCCGTCGACGCCCGTCGCCAAGTCGACCACTCCTCCGGGTGCTGACGAAGTCAAGGCCGCCCCCCGCTGGGAGCACGTGGCCACGTTCTCCGGCACCGGCGATCAGCGCACGGAGGGGTTCGAGATCGGTGCCGGTGCCATCCAGTGGCGGGTGAAGGTGTCGTGCACCGACGGCGTTGTGGGTGTCGGGCTGGAGGGGGAGCCCTCGCCCCTGGTGGAGGTGGACGAGTGCCCGGGGAGCGCCTTCGGGTTCTCGATCCGCACCGGACCGGCCGTGCTCGACGTCGATGCCACCGGGCGGTGGGACGCGGTCGTCGACCAGCAGGTGGACACACCCCTCGCCGAGCCCGTCCTCGAGGGTATGGACGAGGGGGCCCGCCTGGCCCACGGCGACCTCTACGACATCGACCAGGAGGGGTCGGGCACGGCGACCCTCTACGAGCTGCCCGGAGGACGTCTGGCCCTGCGCCTCGACCCGTTCATCGTCACCAGGAACGACGACCTGTTCGTGTGGGTGAGCGAGGCCGAGGCGCTGCGCACCAGCAAGGAGGCACTGGAGGCCCCCCACGTGCAGATCGACCGGCTGAGATCCACTGCCGGCGCTCAGAACTACGAGCTGCCCGAGTCGGTGGACGCCGACAAGATCCGGTCGGTGGTCATCTGGTGCGAGCCGGTGCGCACCGCCTACGCCGCCGCCACCCTGTTGCCCTGATGTCCGCCGCCCGAACCAGGTGAGCGGTGGGGCACCCACCTGGTCCGGGCCGGCGGATGGCGTTCGGCTACAGGTGGGTGACGGCACCTCCTCGGGCACCCGGGACCACCGCGGAAGATGGCGGCGCCGTCGGCGGAGCCCTCCGTCGACGAGCCGGAACCGTCCGACCCGCCACCCTTGTCGGGGCAGCTCTCGCCCCGCCCGGGCCGGTCGGGGGCACCAGGTGTGTCGGGCGCCTGGTCCCCGGGCACTGGGTCACCCGGTACTGGGTCACCCGGTACTGGGTCACCCGGTACTGGGTCACCCGGTACTGGGTCACCGGTGGGGGGCACGGTGGTGGTGGAGGTCTGGGCCCCGGCGACCGTGGGGACGCCGAAGGCGAAGCCGGCGAGCCCCCCGAGCCCGAGGCCGGCGACCACCGCCAGCCTGGCCAGAAGCCGTTTGTTGGGCATGGATGTCCTTTCGTGGGCAGGTGTACCGGTCCACAGTGGGCTCCGACCCTGTGAGCCACCTTGCGGCCAGCCATGAGTTCCCCGAGAGCCGCCGCCGCCGCCGTGCCGTCGCCGCTTCTGCCCGCGGCACGCCGGGTTCGGCCGGGGCCACCCGGTACGTTCGGGGCCGGTGGTCCCCCGGTCGAGAGTCCCGCACGTGCTGTGGCCGGCTATCCCCGACGCCGACGGGGCCCTGTTGCTGGCTGTTCTCGCCCAGCTGAACGACAGCGAACGGCTGGCGCCCGACGTTTTGGAGCGGCACCAGATGGGAGCCCTCCGCCGGCTGCTGGTCCACGCCGCCGGCACCGTGTCCTACTACCGGGAGCGCCCGGCCTACGCCGACATCGCCCGGAACGGCGTGCTCACGGCCGAGCAGTGGCGGCGCCTGCCGATCCTTGGCCGGGCAGACGTGCAGGCGGCCGGCTCCGCCCTCCGGAGCGAGGCGATGCCATCGGAGCACGGTCCGGTGAACAGCGTGGCCACGGCCGGGTCCACCGGCCCTCCCGTGCGGGTCCTCGGGACCAGTGTCACCGAGCTGTTCTGGAAGGCGATCACGCTCCGCGACATGGTCTGGCACCAGCGCGACATGCACCTCACGCTGGCCGCCATCCGAGCCGACCGGGCCGACCAGATCCCGCCCGAGGGCCTCGTCCTGCCCAACTGGGCCCCGTTCCTGGAGTCCGTGTCGACCACCGGGCAGTGCGTCCTGCTCGCCCTCAATCACGACGTTGCGGCCCAGGCCCGGTGGCTGGTGGAGCACCGTCCGGCCTACGTCCTGAGCCTCCCGTCGAACCTCTCCGCCCTGGCCGATCACTTCATCGTCACCGGCGCCAGCCTGCCCGGGCTGCGGCAGGTGTGGACCTACGGCGAGATGGTGCCGCCCGAGCTGCGCCCGGCCTGCGCCCGGGCGTGGGGCGTGGAGCTGGTCGACGTGTACAGCTGCCAGGAGTCCGGCTATCTCGCCCTCCAGTGCCCGGAGGCCCACACCTACCACGTGCCGTCGGAGGTGGTTCACGTGGAGATCCTCGACGGCGCTGGCCAGCCCTGCCGCCCGGGTGAGGTCGGCCGGGTGGTGGTCACCGCCCTGCACAACTACGCCATGCCCCTGTTGCGCTACGAGCTGGGCGACTACGCGGAGATGGGCGGCCGGTGCGCCTGTGGTCGCTCGCTCCCGGTGATCAACCGGATCGTGGGGCGGGAGCGGAACATGTGGATCGGGCCCGACGGGCTGCGGCTGTGGCCCGTCTTCCCGACCACCGCCTGGGCGCACCTGACCGCCATCCGCCGGCTCCAGCTCGTGCAGCACACGGTCGGCAGCATCGAGGCGCGGGTCGTCGGACCCCGGTTGTTGAGCGACCGGGAGGAGGAGGACCTGGCCGCCCAGCTGCGCCGGTACTTCCCTTGGGACTTCGAGCTGACGTTCACCTACCTGCGGGGGATCGACCGCACCACCGACGTCAAGTTCGAGGAGTTCGTCTCGCTCGTCGACCGGTGACGGGCTGCGGCCCGGGCGTCGCGGGTAGAGGTACACCATGACTGCATCGCTTATCTGGATCTCAGGCGCATCCGGTGGCATCGGCCAGGCCCTGGCCCGGACCGTCCCGTGGGAGTCGTCCCGGGTCATCGGGATCAGCCGGACACCGCTCGAAGGCATCGACCACATCGAGGCCGACCTCTCCGACCCCGCCTCGTGGCCGGCGGTCGACACATCGTTTCGCCAGGAGCTGGCCGACTTCACCGGTGAGCGGGTCGTCTTCGTCCACGCCGCGGGGACGCTCGACCCGATGGGCTTCGTGGGCGAGGTCGACACCGACACCTACGCCCGCAACGTCGTCCTCAACAGCGCGTCGCCGCAGGTGCTGGGGCAGATGTTCGTCGCCGCGGTCCGCGACATCCCGGCGGCCCGGCACCTCGTGATGCTGACGTCGGGGGCGGCCAAGAGCGTGTACCCGGGGTGGTCGTCGTACGGGGCGGCCAAGGCCTCGGTCGACCAGTGGGTGCGCAACGTGGGCGCCGAGCAGTCGAGCCGGGGGGGCGTGCGGGTGATGGCGATCGCGCCGGGGACGGTCGACACCGGCATGCAGGCGCTGCTCCGCCAGACGTCGGCCGAGGACTTCCCCAGCCGCCAGAAGTTCGTCGACCTCCACGCTTCGGGGAAGCTGGCCGACCCCGACGCCGTCGCCCGTGACATCTGGGGCCTCCTCGACCGCGACCTCGACAACGGCTCGGTGATCGACCTCCGCGACCTGGCCAAGTCCGAGCCGGGCTGACGGTCCGAGCCTGACCGTGGCCGCAGGCCCGTCGTAGGGCCGCGACGGCGTGGGACGATGGCGGCCATCGCCGCCACCCTCCATGACCAGGTCGTCGAGATCGTCCGCCGGCGCGGGCTGCGCCGGCTGCCGGAGCCCGTCGTGCTGGCATCGGGGCAGCTCAGCCGGGACTTCGTCGACGTCAAGGTCGCCCTCGCCCGGGGCGACGACCTGCGGGTCGCCTGCCAGGCCCTCATCGAGCGAGTGGCCGACGTCGAGTACGACGCCATCGGGGGCCTCACCATGGGCGCCGACCAGTTCGCCCACGGGGTGGCCGTCCTCGCCGGCAAGGACTGGTTCGTCGTGCGCAAGGAGCCCAAGGGCCGGGGGACGAACAAGCTGGTCGAGGGGGCGGCGGTGGGGGAGGGGACGCGGGTCCTGCTGGTCGACGACGTGGTGACCACCGGGGGATCGATCCGCCAGGCCCACGACGTCATCACGTCCCTGGGGGCCACCGTGGTGGCCGCCGTGACGCTTGTCGACCGGGGCGACGTGGCTGCCCGGTTCTTCGAGGAGCGGGCGATCCCCTACTTCCCGATCGTCACCTACCGCGATCTCGGTATCGATCCGCTGTAGCGGCCGGCCGCGGTCAGCAGGGACCCGGCTCCTTGGCCGCGGTCACGTCGAACGTGGCCGACTGGTCACCCACGGTGAGGCCCATGGCGCCGACGGGCTCACACGTCACGTCGAAGCCGACCAGAGCGTCGCCCACCAGGCCGGGCAGCACGCTGCCGGGGGAGGCGGTGAAGCAGGTCACCCCGAACGGCCGGCGGCCTACCGCGAGGAAGTTGTAGAGCCAGTGTCCGTGGGACTCGTCCGAGGGGCTGTCGTGCTCGAGCGTGGTTTTCAGCAGCACGTGCCACCTCCCCGCACCCGCCGGTCGCCAGTCGGCGTCGACGACGCGAAAGGTGGCCCGTACCCCCTGAATGGACGCGGTGGCGGTCGGGTTGTCGTCCAACGTGATCCCGGTCCATCCCTCGCCATCGGGTGGGGCACAGCCGACGGGGTCGGCGGCCAGCCCGCCGTCGGCTCCATCCCCCTCCCCCGCCGCCGCCGGGCCACAGCAACGCGGCGCCGCCCGCCACCAGGGCCAGCGCCACCGCGCCTGCCACCATCCGGCCCCGGCGGGCGGGACGGGGCGGGGCCGGCCGGTCGCCCCGCATCGCCCGGACCAGGCCGTTGACGTCCTCGTGCCAGGTCTCGTCGTGCAGCTCGATGCCCTGGCGCTGGACGAGCGAGGCCAGCTCGGGGGGAAGGTCGGCCGCCGCCGGCATAGAGGCCTCGCCCACCAGCACCGGGATGACGGGCACGTTGCTCTGCAGCGCCCGGATGAGCTCGAGGCGCACGTAGTCGTCCGGCTGCCACAACCGGGGAAGTCCCTCGGGGGTCGTGGCCGAGAGCCAGCCCGGGCCGATGATCGCCAGCACGGCGTCGGACTCCTGGAGGGCGCGGTCGATGGTCTGGGCGAAGTCCTGGCCCAGCCCGATCGTGGAGACGTCGTGGAAGACGTTCTCGGCGTCGAGGCGGTTGACGAGCGCGTCCACCAGCCGCCCGGAATAGCCGCCGACATCGCGGCGGCGATAGCTCAAGAAGACCCGCACCCGGCCCCCTCCGTGGCGTAGGACTGGTGGCCGGACAGGCTAAACCCATCCGGGCTAAACGATGCCTACGCCGCGATCTGGTCCTGGATCTTGGCGAAGGCGACGGTCTCCGCGGGGGACGCCTGCTCGTCGGAGAACTGCCCGGCGATCTGGTAGAGCCGGGCGCCCCGGACGAAGGTGATCACGTGCACCCGCTCGGGCGGCTCCCCCTCGGTCTGCTGGGTGTACGACTCGCCCACGGCGTCGGCGATGCCTTCGACCGCGAACCGGCCGGCGGTCTTCTTGTCCTCGTTCTGGGCCGCGAACTGGTCGCGGGCGGAGCGGGCGCCCTCCTCGTCGGCGAACTCGAAAACGAAGATCCCGAGGAACGAACGGGGGTCGTCCCGGAGCCAGCCCCGGGTGTAGCCACCCTTGTAGCGGGCCTTCTGGAGGATCTCCCGGTCCTCCGTGGGGGCGTCCGAGAAGTCCTCGATCAGCCGGTCGAGGGTGACCGCGCCGAAGGGGGGCGAGGCCAGCAGGTCGTAGCCCACCGGGGCGTTGGACACCACCAGCCGGCGGAGGTCGACCGCCCCGGTGACGCTGCGGGGGAGGGTGGTCGCGCCCAGGCCGGCGGTGGTGGAGGTGACCTCGTGGGCCGAGTTGGAATCCGAGCAGCCGGCGAGGACGAGGGCGACTGTAGCGACGACAGCGGCGAGCCGGGGGGACGTCGGACGTCGCATCCTGCCAGTATCCGTCACACCGCGCAGGTGTCGCCTTCGCACGCTTCATCGTGGGCGGCGGCGGGGTCGGCGACCGCGGCCGCCGCTGCCGGACGGCCCTCGCCCCACGCCTGGCGGAGCACGTCGAGGAGGACGTCGGGGTTCTGGGCACCGGGTACCCCATAGGCGCGGTCGACGACGAAGAACGGCACCGCGGTGATCCCCAGCGACCGGGCCAGCTGCTCGTCGGCCCGGACCTCGGCCGCGAACCGGTCGCCACTGAGGACCTCACGGGCCTCGTCCTCAACGAGGCCGGCCTCGACCGCCAGCTCGACCAGGGTGTCGGCCCGGCCGATGGGGCGGCCCTCGGTGAAGGTGGCGGCCAGCAGCCGCTCCTTGACCGCGTCCTGCACGCCCCGCTCCAGGCCCAGGTGGATGAGGCGGTGGGCGTCGAAGGTGTTGCCCGGGCGGGCCAGATCGAAGCGCATGTCGACGCCCTCGTCGTCGCCGGTGCGCGTCATGCGCTCGACCATCGCCTCCGCCTCCGACAGCAGCACGCCGTACTTCGATGCCAGGCGGTCGGTGTAGGCCCCCTCCCGCTCGATGGGGCCGGCCGGGTCGAGCTCGAAGGCCCGCCAGACGACCTCGACCTCGTCCCGGTGCTCGAAGCGGGCCAGGGCGGACTCGAAGCGGCGCTTGCCGATGTAGCACCAGGGACAGACGACGTCGGACCAGATCTCGACTCTCATGATCTCTTGTCAACAACGCCAATGGCCATACGCATCCCGCCGTCCTCAAGGTCTTGGCGGCGAAGGTCGATCTTGTAGGCGAGTGCACATGCGCATGTCAGTACGCCACGAAGCGGTCTCTGGTCCCGACGGCGCGAGCGCCGGGTCACCGGCCGCGGTCGTCGAGCTGGACGGCGTCCGGCGCATGTTCGGGCCCGCCACCGGCCTGGCCGCCCTCACCCTGTCGGTTCCCGCCGGATCGGTGACCGTCCTGGTGGGCCCCAACGGGGCAGGGAAGACCACCGCCCTGCGGGTCATCACCGGTGCCCTCACCACCGAGGCCGGCCGCGCCCGTGTCTTCGGGCTCGACCCGGCCGGCGCTGACGGTGAGCAGGTCCGGCGCCGGTGCGGCGTGGTGGCGGCCAAGCCCGCCCTCTACGACCGCCTCACCGGACGGGAGAACCTCCGCTTCGCAGCCGAGCTGTTCGGCCTCGGCCGGCAGGCGCAGGCCAAGGTGGAGGACGCGGCCGCCCGCTTCGGCATCGAGGAGTCGCTCGACCTCCGAGTGGGCGGCTACTCGACGGGGATGAAGACCCGCCTGGCCCTGGCCCGGGCCGTCCTCCACGACCCCGACCTGCTCCTCCTCGACGAGCCCACGTCGGGCCTCGACCCCGAGTCCGCCTACGCGGTGCTGGCCCTGGTGGACGGCATGGCCGCCGACGGCAAGACGGTGGTGATGTGCACCCACCTCCTGCTCGAGGCCGAGGGCCTGGCTGACGAGGTGGTGATGATGGACGAGGGGGTGACGGTCATGGCCGGTCCCCCGGAGGAGCTGATGCGCCAGTTCTGGCCCCATCCGGTGGTCGTGTTCGGGGCGGAGGACGGCGCCAGCCTCGACCGCCTCCGGCTGATGGACGGGGTCGTCAGCTACACCCGCACCGGCGGCCAGGCCGAGGTCCAGGTCGACGACCGGGCCCGGGTGCCGGGCCTGGTGGCCAACCTGGCCGCGGTCGGCGTCCGCCTGACCAAGGTCAGTCCCCACGAGCCGTCGCTGGAGGAGCTCTACCTGCGGGTCCGGCGGGCGGGTGGCGGAGGGCCCCCGCGATGAGGTCGACGCCACGGATGAACTGGTCCCGGGTGCGGGCCGTCGCCCGCAACGACCTCCTGCAGCTGGCCAAGAGCCCCGACTTCTGGGCCCCGATGCTGGTCCTGGCCGCCCTGTTCTTCGTCGTGATCCCCGTCATCCTGCTGCTGACGATCACCAACCTGGGCGACGTCCCGACCATCTCCAAGGTGTCGGCCGCCCTCGAGCTGCTGCCCCAGAAGGCCCAGGAGGCGGTGCGGGGTGCCACCGCGGCCGACCGCACCACCTACGCCCTGGCCGTCTACCTCTTCGCCCCCCTGGCCGTCATCGTCCCCATGACCATCTCGACCGCGGTGGGAGCGAACACCCTGGTGGGGGAGAAGGAGAAGGGCACCGGCGAGTTCCTGGCCCACTCGCCCGCCTCCGAGCGGGAGATCTACCTGGGCAAGCTGATCGCCAGCCTCCTCCCCGGCTACCTCACCACCCTCGTCGGCTTCGCCATCTACTCCCTCGCCGTCAACGTCATCGTCGGCCCCAACGTGGGCGGATGGTTCTTCCCGACCCGGGCCTGGTGGGTGCTCATGCTCTGGGTCGTGCCTCCGTTCCTGGCCATCACCCTTTCGGTGGTGCTGCGGCTGTCGGCCCGGGTCAAGAGCGCGGCCGCCGCCCAACAGGCGTCGGGACTGGTCACCCTGCCCCTCATCGTCCTCTCCTACGGACAGTCCACCGGCGCTCTCCTGGGCGCCAGCCGCTCGGGGCTGGTGGTGGGCGCCATCGCCTGGACGGTCGCCATCCTCGGCCTCATGCGCGGCGCCCGGGCCGTCACCCGGGCCCGCCTCCTCGGCATCGATACCTAGTTCCCACCGTGCGCGGCACCCGGCCGAGGTGGTAATCACGTAGCGGAGGTGTTGCCATGGCCGACGTGATCGGGCTGTACCGGCGGGCGGTCGACGAGTTCGGCGCCCGCGTCCGGATGGTGTCGGGCGAGCAGTGGAACCAGCCCACGCCCGCCGCCGAGTGGGACGTGCGGGCCCTGGTCAACCACGTCCTGAACGAGAACCAGTGGGTGCCGCCGCTGCTCGAGGGGCTCACCATCGAGGAGGTGGGCGACCGGTTCGAGGGCGACCAGCTGGGCGACGACCCCTATGGCGCGTGGACCGACGTGGCCGTGGCGGCCATGGCCGCCTGCAAGGACGACGACGTGCCCCTCCGGGTCGTCCACGTGTCCTTCGGCGACATCACCGGCGAGGACTACCTCGCCCAGGTCACCACCGACCACGTCGTCCACGCCTGGGACCTGGCCCGGGCCATCGGCGGGGACGAGCACCTCGACGCTGAGCTGGTCGATTTCGCCTACGCCTACCTCTCGCCCCAGGCCGAGATGTGGCGCGGGGCGGGCGCCTTCGGACCCGCGATCAAGGTGCCGGCGGGCGCCGACCGCCAGACCGAGCTGCTGGCCCTCACCGGGCGCGACCCGCTGGGCACGGGCGAGCTGGCCGACGTGCCCGGCGGCGATGCCGCGGGGGAGGGGGCGGCGGGGGACGAGGCGGGGGAGGAGCCGGAGCAGAGCTCGGGCGACCGGCTGCGGTCCGACCTGGCCCTGCTGGCCGGCCAGGCCCGCACCATCCAGGCCGAGATCGACAGCTTCACCACCACCCGCAACCACTACTGGCCCACCAAGGCCGAGGACTGGACGGACGCCCTCGGCCGCTACGACCGGGTGCTGGTCACCATGGCCGCCATGCTCGGCTTCCCCGTGCCGCCCCAGCCCCCGCAGGGGGCGCAACGCCGCCTGAGCCGCCAGGAGCGGGTCGCGATGCAGGAGTTCATCGAGGACAACGACCTCGATTTGGGCCGGCCCAAGCCCGCCTGACCAGCCACGATCCGGGCTGGGTCGGCCGCCCAGCCCGGTCGGGTCATCGGCCGGCGGGCGTCCCGGGCCCGGCGGACGGCTCGTCCGGGGGGTCGGCCGAGGGCCGTAGGCGGCGGGCGGCCAGCTCGCCCGCCAGTCCGCCGATGAACAGGCTCACGGTGACCACGCAGAACAGGATCCCCGCCACCGAGCTCACCTCGAAGCCGCCCTCGAAGCGGGTGACGGCCATGCCCGTGAGCACGGCCAGCCACCAGCAGGCGGCGCACATCGGCTCCAGCCGCTCGGCCACGTCGTCCCGTCCCGCACCCAGCAGCATGATGCCGAAGCCGAGGAGGAAGCTGGCGATCGCTCGGGCGGTGAGTGGCGTGAGGGGCCACGGCCAGAGGGTGTCGGCCGTGCCTGGGGTCACGAACAGCACCACCGCCAGGAGGATCAGCAGCACCCCCTGGACGACGTACAGGCTCCGCAGGCCGGGGAGGATGAGGGTGCCGCCCGGAACGACGCCCCGGCCCCCGTCCGGCGCGTCCTCGGCGTCGTCCTCGTCGGGCGCTCGGAGCTGACGGAGTTGGTGGAGCTGGCGGACGCGCAGCACCCACCCCGCGACGGGCGCCACCAGGTACACCAGGGTCCACCCCCAGGCCATCACCAGGGCGACTGGCTCGTCGCTGCCGAAGTGGAACTGGTCGAGGTGCAGGAGGGTGGCCACCGTCATGGCCGTCACGAAGGCGAGGATGCCGGCGTAGCAGACCCGGACGTCGTCCCAGGAGGGGACGCCGTAGCAGAGGAGCGACACCAGCCCCACGGCGAGGAAGAGGGCGCCGATGAAGGCGGCGGTGTCGCCCCGCACGATCGTCCAGGCGAAGAGGCTCTCGGTACGCTGGGGGAACAGGAACAGGACCAGTCCCGCCAGCCCGGCGAAGACGCTGCCCACCCCCCAGAAGTAGGTGCGGATCTGCGGCGTCACGCTGCGCTCGTCCATCGGGCGTCGGAGACTATCCCGGACGGCTGATCGGGGGCCGGTGACGGCGATCCTGGGAGTAAGAGCCGATCGACAGCAGGCGGGGCGCCGTCGCCGTTGACGCCGCCCCGTCCGCCGTGGATTCGCCGTTGAACCCTTGTGTTGCGAGCTACGACATGCGGGCGTAGGAGGCGATCCGCTCCAGCCGGCCACCACCGGCCACCACGGACAGCTCCATCCACTGGGTCTTCACCCGCGCTGCCCGGGAGATCTTGGTGAACTCGGCCCGAGCCGTGTCCTCGGAGGAGAAGACCAGGGTCCTCGGTGCGCCCCGTCCGCCCCAGACGAGCAGGTAGCAGGCCTCGGCGGCGGTCGTGCTGTCCATCCAACCGGAACGTGCTGCCGTTTCCATCTCGCCCCTCCCGTGTCGCTTGCTCTTGAGAGCCGGCAGCGCAGGGTTTGATACGTCGGGGCTGGGAAAACCGCCCTGTCAGGCCAGGAACCAGTCGGTGTCGACGGCGGAATCGCCCGCCCGGCACCGCAGGCTGACCGGTCCTGACGGCAGGCCATCGGCCGTGAACCGGCCCATGTCGTCAGCCCACACCGACGTGACGCCGCCCGGGTGGCGGATCTCGACCTCGCCCCCCTGGGCCGGCAGGAGCTGGCCGTGCAGCTGCCAGACGTCGTCGGCCGAGATGATCTCGACCTCGACGGCCAGGCCGGCGGACTCGAAGGTGAGGAGGGCGGGGGCGGCCACGCCTCTCGTCAGGGCGGGCTCGTCGACGACCGAGTCGTGGGCCAGCTGGGCCAGCTCGGCGTCGATGGTGCGCCACATGAAGCTCGACCGGGCGGCGGCCACCGTCTCCACCGGCACCGGATCAATTCGTTTGACAGCGGCCCGCAGCTCGGCCAAGAGTAGGTCGTCCTCGGCGTCTGTCGTGTGGTTCGTCATGTCGTCGGTCATTGGTTTCCCCCTACCCAGGAGGAACCTCCACCTTCGCCCGTGATACGCGCAAGTTGCACGCGGAGGTGATCCAGGCAGCGGCGGCGGGTGGGACCGATGCTGCCGGGGCGCATGTCGAGCACCGCGCTCACCTCCTCGTAGCTGGGGGGCGGGTCGGCTGACAGCAGCCGCAGCAGCCGCTGGCACCCTGCCGAGAGCATGCCCATGGCCTTCAAAAGGGCCTGGTCGCGCTCGGCCACCAGCAGGCGCGTGTCGGCCTCGGGGTCGGTGCTGACGATCGCCTCCTCCCACCCTTCGTCACCCACCCCGTGGCGACCGGCTCGGCGGATGAGGCGGAGGGCCTCGTGGGAGGCGGTGGTGACCAGCCAGGCGCCGACCCGCTCCGGATCCCGAATGTTGTCGAGGTTGGCCACCAGCCGCAGCCAGGTGACCTGGGACACGTCCTCGGCGTCGGCCTCGCTCAAGCGGAAGGACCGGGCCACGGCCCGCACCCGCCCCGCGAACCGATCGACCAGAGCGTCCCAGGCCTCCGCGTCACCCTTGCGGGCGGCCAGGACGAGGTCGCCCGCTGTCGGCTCGTCCGGTGCCGTCACGGGCCCCATCGTAGGAGCCAGCACCGGACGCGGCGGGGACGCAGGCGGCCCGCTCCGTCAGCCCGGCGGCGAGTCCGGTGCCTCGTCGTTGCGGCCGATGCATAAGAAGGCGGCGACCGCCGCCGGGTCCTGCCCGTCGGCTGCCCGAGCCAGGGCCGCCGCCGGGGTGCGACCGGCGAGCAGCTCCCGGTGGAAGGCGACCATGAGGGGAGTGGTGGCGGCGTCGGGGACGGCGAAGACGGGCGCCACGACCGAGCCCACACCCAGGCCGAGCAGGGCGGATGCGGTGCCGAGCAGCTCGTCGCCGGTCCTCACGGCGGCGACGGCGGCCTCGCACGCGGAGAGAACGACGAGGCGGGGCGCGGCCCGGACCCGCTCGACGTCGTAGACGGTGAGCGGGCCGTCGGCCAGCAGGAGAGAGGAGAACAGCGGGCTGTCGGCCCGGAAGTGACCGTGGGCGGCCAGGTGGACGATGTCGGCCCGTTCCATGGCCGCCAGGACGTTGGCCGTGGTGGCCTCCGGGCCGACCAGGACCTCGGCCCCGGGGTAGAGGGAGGCCAGCTCCCGGACCTCGGCCTCGGCGCCCGGCAGCTGGGGCCCGGCGACCAGGGCGACCCGCGGGTCGGCGGGGGTCGATGTGGCCGTGGTGGGCGTGGGTCGGGCTCCGGCCAGCGTCCCGGAGCCACAGGGCGGCGCTGGGGGCAATGGTGGCGTCGCGGCCGGCGAGGCTGGGGAGGCAGGACCACGGCAAGCCGTGGAGGAGCCCGGTGGGAACCACCACCACGGGCGCGCCCACGTCGAGCCCGAGGGGGGCAAGGAGCAGCTCGTCGAGCCGGGCCGCGGTCGGCGCCAGGACGTCTGCCCCGAGTCCCCGGGTGCGACCGAGGAGGAGGCGGCGGAGAGCGAACATGAGGTACGCCTTCTCCTGGGCGACGGGCGCCGTATCGCCCAGCTCCCGCAGCCGGACCCGTCTTCGCACGATCGTCACCGCGTACAGCCGCTCCTCGTGGGTGACGTACTCGACGAGGGCGCGGGACCCCAGCGCCCGCCGCAGGACGCCGACATCGATCCGGCCGACGTCGATCCGGCCGGCCTCGCCCGTCCGGTCCTGGCGGACCTGGCGAGTGCGGTTGCGCACCGACTCCTCCAGGGCGGCGGCCCGGGCCACTGCCTCCGGCGAGTCGTCGCCCCCGAGCGACGCCTCCCGCAGCTCGGCCCGCACCCGGCGCAGCTCGGCCAGGGCCGCGGCCAGGGACTCGTCCGGCGGCGGTCGCACCGTCACCTGGTGCATCGCTCCCGCCCGGCACCGGTCGGCCCAGCGCAGAACCTCGGCCGGCCGGCCGTCGGCCAGGGCCAGTTGGATGCCGAGCCGGGCCAGGTCGGAGACGTGGCTGGCGGCGTTAGCCCGCAATTCGGACGCCCCCAACGTCGACCGGTACTCGTCGACCACCGCGATGCCCCGGGAGAGGGCCCGCTTGGCGCCGGCGTTGTCGCCGTCGGCCAGGCGGAGCAGGGCGGCCGCGTGCCACGCCTGGGCTCGGAGGTCGGCCGTGCCCCGGAACCGGGCCGCGGCCGCCTGGGCCAGCTCGGTGCGGGCCAGCGCCGGTCGTCCCAGGGCCAGGGCCATGCGGGCCACGAACGTACGGACGTGCAGGGCCTCCACCGGCCAGCCCTGGGCCTCCAGCTCGGTGGCGATGCGCCGTCCCCGCCGGAGCATCTCCGGTGGCGGCAGGCCCTGGTCCTGGAGGGCGAGGACCTCGGCCTGGATGGCGACGTACCGGGCCTGGGCCGCCCACGGCCCACGGCGAAGCGTCTGGAAGCTCCGGGCCGCGGTCGTGGCCTCCG
Organism: uncultured Acidimicrobiia bacterium; assembly: GCA_963765955.1. Lineage (GTDB taxonomy): Bacteria > Actinomycetota > Acidimicrobiia > Acidimicrobiales > AC-14 > JAXDMK01. Next base: position 496,976 of record CAVXYA010000002.1, on the reverse strand, counting down.
TGGCCGCCCGGTCGTAGGCGCCGTCGGCCAGCAGGGTGCGGGCCAGCAGCAGGCGGGCCTCGCTGAGCTGCACCTCGTCCACCTGCTCGAGGGCGGCCACCGCCGCTTCGGCCGCGGTGCGGGCGTCGTGGACGAGCCCGGCGAGGAGCAGGACGTGGCACCGGTCGGCCTGCAGCACGGCCAGGAACCGGTGGGGCGTCTCGAGGGCGCAGTACGCCTGCTCGGCCCGCTCGAAGGCGGCCAGGGCATCGGGCAGGCTGCCCCGGCGACCATGGGTGAACCCGATGTTGTGGGCGGCCATGGCGGCCATGGCCGGGAGCTGGTGCTCCACCGCCACCCGCTCGGCGAAGACGAAGTCGTCGAGGGCGGCGTCGAGCTCGCCCTGGTAGGCGAGGACGAGGCCCCGGTTGATGCGCACCCGCCCCATCGACACCTCGTCGCCCACCTGGGCCAGCCACCGCAACGACTGGCGGTAGGCGGCCATGGCGTCGTCGAGGCGGCCGGTGCGCAGCAGGATCAGCCCCCACAGCATCTCGACGACGCCCCGGACCGACTTCGGCGCCACGGCCCGAGCCCGGGTGATCTCCTGCTCGGCGTTCGTCGCCTCGCCCAGGTTGAGGAGGGCGACGGCGAGCTGGGCCCGGCCCAGCACCTCCTGGTCGTTCAGGCCATGGCTCACACTCGTCTCCACGCCCCGGCGGAAGCTGGCGACGGCGTCCCTGATGCGTCCGACCTCCTGGAGGGCGAGTCCGGCGGCCAGCCGCCCGGCGGCCTCGACGCGCGGGTCCTCGCTGTCGGCCATGAGCTCCGTCACCCGGAGGAGGACGCTCGCCGGGTCCCGGTGGCGACGCTCGGTCAGGCTCCGGATCTCGTCGAGCACGGCCGCCGATGACGCCATTTGTCGCAATAGTAGAGAATCTGTATTTCCGGACCGGCAAAGGACTCTTTGACGGTGGCGAGGGGGGGACACCATGTCGGTGATCGGTCAAGGTGGCGCGTACGAGGGCGATCGGGAGGACCCGGACGTCGGGTGGAAGAACCGGGTGAGCTACGCCGAGGACTGGCGGGGCGGGTTCGCCTACCGGCCCAACGAGGTGGTGACGACCCGGGGAGAAGAGGCCGTCCGGGTCGCCATGGAATCGTGGACCGGGCCGGCGGAGGCGGCGTCCGTCCGGATCGTCGAGGAGCTGGGCGAGTGCGTCCGCCTGGCCGGCGTCCCCGAGCCGCTGCGGCTGATCGAGGACCTGCGCCTGCGCGGCATCGTGGCCCAGCCCAACCACGTGTTCTTCCTCCACTGCGACTGCTGCCCGCCGCATCCCGCCAGCGCGGGCTACGGCGCCTTCGGGATCAACCCGGCGTCGATCAACCCGGCGTCGATCAACCCGGCCTCCATCAACCCGGCGTCGATCAACCCGGCGTCGATCAACCCGGCCTCCATCAATCCGGCCTCGATCAACCCGGCGTCGATCAACCCGGCCTCCATCAACCCGGCGACGATCAATCCGACCCATCCGGCGCGGATCACCGGTCTGAGGCGCAGCAGCGCTCGCCCGGCCACGCCCACCGTCGACGACATCGCCGTGCTGACCGAGAAGATCAGCGCCAAGGGCGCCGAGGGGGCGCCGAGGGTCATCGTGCTCGACACCGGACTGCCCCGATTTGACGACTCGCCGACGGTGCTGGTGGGCGCCGTCGCCATCCACGCCGCCCCGGGTGCGGATACTGACCAGCCCGACAACGACGGCAACGACTACCTCGACCCGGCCGCCGGCCACGGCACGTTCATCGCCGGGATCATCAACCAGGTCGCCCCCGGCTGCGACGTGACCGTCGACCGGGTGGCCACCATGTACGGCGACACCGACGAGTTCACCGCCGCCCGCCTCATCGACGGCCTGGCGAGTGACAACCGGACGATCCTCAGCCTGTCGTTCGGCGGCCACACGATGGACAACGCCGCCGTCGAGCTGGGGTGGGCCATCCGCCGCTTCCAGAACAAGGGCGGCGTGGTGGTCGCCTCCGCCGGCAACGACTCGTCGTGTACGCCCGCCTTCCCCGCCGCCCTCCCCGACGTGGTGTCGGTCGGGGCGATCGGTCCCTGGGGGCCGGCGCCGTTCACCAACTACGGCCCGTGGGTGCGGGCGTGCGCGCCCGGCGTCGACCTCACGAGCATGTTCTTCAAGGAGTTCGTGGGAATGGGCGGGGCCGGCCCCGACGGCATCGACCCCGACAACTTCGCCGGGTGGGCCCGCTGGAGCGGGACGTCGTTCTCCGTCCCCGTCGTGGTCGGGGCGCTCGCCCGAATGATGATGTGGTCGGGCTGCTCCGCCGGCGACGCCGTCAAACGGGTCATCGACGCTCCCGAGCTCATGCGCCTCCCAAATTTGGGCACCATCGTCAACGTCATCTGACGGGAGGGCGTGCGCGATCTGGTCGCGAGTCATGAGTAAATTGCAGCTTAAGAAAGGGCCGTATGCGTCGGAGTGGGGACGTGACCGCCGAGGCCTAACGCCGGACAAAGAGCGGCAGTGAGCGAGGAACGTTGCGGTTCGTGGCTCACCTGCGCCGTTGAGGCGTTTCGCCGGAACGAACCCTCGCTGCGGGAGGCCCGGTCCAGGCTTCGAGGTCGACTTCTAACTCGGAGTCGGAGCCCAAAGAAATCGAAGAGATATTGCCAATTTGACTTGCGCCATTGATCGAACATGTGTACGCTTAGGATGTGCTGGAGGATCTGGCGAAGGCGATCGAGAGGCTGGACATCCCGGTCGATCGGGATGCGTTGGTTCGGGTGTTGGCCCTGCGTGACCAGCTCGATGCCCGCATCGCCGAGGTGGCCGGGGCCTTCGATGCGCATGAGCTGTGGGACATCGACGGGGCCACGTCGATGACGGCGTGGTTGCGGTCGATGGCGTCGATGACCGACCGCTCGGCCAAGCGGCTGAGCGTGTTGGCCCAGAGAATGCGGCAATTGCCGGTCTGCGCCGCCGCCTATGGCGACGGGTCGCTGTCCGGGGGCAGGTGGAGGCGATCCTGGCCCATGTCGACGATTCGACGGTGGGGCTGTTCGCCGAGCAGGAGGCCGACGTGGTGCCCTACCTGGTGCCGCTGACCGTCGCCGGTACCTCTCGGGCCATGGCCAGCTGGAAGGCCCGGGCCACCGAGCCGCCGGAGCCGGCCGAGCCCGAGCGCTCGCTTTACCTGTCCCAGACCCTGGATGACCGCTACGTGCTCGACGGGTCCTTCGACGCCGAGGGTGGGGCGGTGGTGGCCACCGCCCTGCGCCTGGCCACCACCGACGATGCCGACGACACCCGCACCCCGGCCACCAGGAGGGCCGATGCCCTGGTCGATGTGTGCCGGTTCTTCCTCGACCACCAGCACTCGAGGGCCGGGGGCCGGCACCGCCCCCACCTGAACGTGGTCGTCGACGTCGATGCATTGGCCGAGGGCAGCGGGGGCCGGGTCATCGGCGGTCCGGCCCTCGACGGGGACAGCGTGTCAAGACTCCTGTGCGACTGCTCCCTGCACCGGGTGCTGATGGCGGGACGCTCGGCCATCCTCGACTACGGCACGTCGACCCGAACCATTCCCGCTCCCCTGTGGAGCGCCCTGGTCATCCGCGACGAGCACTGTCGCTTCCCGGGCTGTGACCGGCCCTCGACGTGGTGTGAGGGCCACCACGTGCGCTGGGTCACCCACGGCGGAGCCACCGACCTCGACAACCTGGTGCTCGTCTGCACCCGCCACCACCACCGGCTCCATCAACCCGGATGGCAGGCCAAGCTCCTGCCCGATGCCACCTTCGAGGTCACCCAACCCGACGGCATCGTTCGCTGCACGTCACCACCCAGGTCCGATCCGGGCTGGGGGTAGCGGGGGGTGAGTTCGCCAGCCGGCCGTGGGCGGATACCGGGCGCCAGCACCCGGGTGAAGGGCCGTCGGACCGAGTGGCTTGACGTTAGGCGGCCGGCGGCGATCGAGCCGGCGCGGGTCGCCGCCGGGGAAGCAGTTGACGTGAGGGAGGCTCATGCCCGGCCCAGCGAGGTCCGACGTTGACGCCCTCTCGGGACGACCGGCTAGATGCAGTAGCAGGCGAGGGGGCCGAAGCCGTTGAAGCCGACGGTGGAATAGCAGGTCGTGTAGGCCCCGGCCGAGAGGATGTCGACGGTGTCGCCGATGGCGAGGTCGAGGGGGAGGCGGTAGTCGGCGGTCTCATAGAGGATGTCGACGCTGTCGCAGGTGGGGCCGGCGATGACCACCGGTCCGACCGGGCCGCCGTCGGCGGAGGTGAGCATGTGGTACTTGATGGCCTCGCCCATGGCCTCGGCCAGGCCGCCGAAGATGCCGACGTCGAGGTAGACCCAGCGCTTGTCGTCACCCTCGCACTTCCACGAGACCAAGACGACCTCGGAGCGGATGACGCCGGCGTCTCCGGTGAGGTAGCGGCCGGGCTCGACGATCATCTCCGGCAGGTTGCCGCCGAAGTGGTACTCCATCGCCTTCATGATCGCCTCGGCGTAGGCCTCGATGGAGGGGACCTGGCCCCGGTAGTGGGCCGGGAAGCCGCCGCCCAGGTTCACCATGCGCAGGTTGACGCCCGAGTCGGCCAGCTCGGAGAACAGCCGGCCGGTGAGGGCGATGGCCTCGTCCCACTGGCGGGGGTGGCGCTGCTGCGAGCCGACGTGGAAGGTCACGCCCGCCGCCACCAGCCCCAGCCGGCCGGAGAGGCCCAGCAGCCCGGCCGCCATCTCGATCTCGCACCCGAACTTGCGCGACAGCGGCCACTCCGCACCCTCGTTGGACGTGAGGATTCGGCACACCACATCGGAGCCGGGGGCGGCTTCGGCGATCTTCTCCAGCTCGCCGATGCTGTCGAAGGCGAACAGTCGCACCCCCCGCTCGTAGGCGTAGGCGACATCGACCTGCTTCTTGATGGTGCTCCCGTAGGACAGCGCCGACCCCGGGACGCCCGCGGCCAGGCACATGTCGATCTCGGACGGGCTGGCCACGTCGAAGCTGGCGCCCAGCCCGGCGAGGACCCGGATGATCTCCGGCGCGGGGTTGGCCTTGACCGCGTAGTAGACGCGGGCCAGAGGCAGGGCCTCGCTCAGGTGGCGGTACTGCTCGGCCACCACGTCGAGGTCGAGCACCAGGCACGGGGTGGCCGGTCGCACCTCGTCGAGGAAGCGGGCGATCTTCGGGTTCAGCGACGCCGGGTCGACGATCTCGGTGCCCGGTCGTCCGATCAGCGTGATGGTGGATCCAATCGGGTCACGGCGTCTCCCTTTCGACCCGGCAGACGTTACAAGCCCCTCCCGAGCATGTCGACGATCCTCGACGGCGGGGAAGGGGGCCCCTCGGAAGCCGAATATGGTCGCCCGGGTGGACGACGCGCCCGACGACCTGATGCTGGCCCTGCTGTGCTGCCCCCGCGACCGGTCCGAGCTGCGGGCGGCCACCGGCGGCGGCACCTCGGTCCTGGAATGCACGTCGTGCGGCGCCTCCTACCCAATCAGGGACGGCGTGATCTCGTTCCTCACCCCCGAGCAGCTCAGCGAGCAGGAGCTGCGGGAGCAGTCGAGCCGCGACCAGGAGAGCGTCTGGTACGACAGCATGTTCGAGGGCTACACCAACGCGGTCGAGGTGCCCACCGTCCTGGCCCGCATAGGCCGCCCGTCAGGGCCCATCCTCGACCACGGGGCGGGCACCGGGCGCATCACGTCCGCCCTGGTCGAGCTGGGCCAGCCGGTGGTGGCCGTCGACTACAGCGGTGCCAGCCTGCGCACCCTCGTCAGCCGCTGTGCCGGCCGGGGGACCCCGGTGCTGGCCGTTCAGGCCGACGTCCGCCACCTGCCGGTGAAGGACGGGGTCATGGCCGCGTCGACCTCGGTGGAGATCTACGAGCACGTCCGGGGCGGGGACGAGCGCAAGAAGGTGCTGGAGGAGATCTCCCGGGTGCTGGCCCCGGGCGGGGTGCTGGCCATCTCCACGTTCAACTACAACCTGGTGTACCGGCTGTGGGCCCTGAAGGGCAACGTCGGGGCCCGCGAGGGGGAGCACCTGCTGGGCGGCGACTTCTACTACTACCGCTTCAGCCATCGCGAGTTCCGCCAGGAGCTGGAGGCGGTGTTCGAGGTCGACAGCGTGGTCGGGATCCGCAACATCCCTGCCCGCAGTCTCAGCGGCCTGGTGCGGCGGGCGGGGTCGGCCAAGCTGGCCGACCGCTTCCTGGACTTCATGGTCGAGCGGGGCCATCGGCTCGACCGGGCCCTCGAGCGCACCCCGTTGTCCCGCCCCCTGGGCTTCTTCTGGCTGGCCCGGGTCAGGCGCCGGGCCGTCGCGCCGATCGGGTCCTGAACGCCGAAAAAGGGGCGCCGATCCGGCCAATCGGCGTCTCCCGGCGTTACTGTCTGGGTCGTGGAAGCCATCCTGCTCAAGACCGCGATACTCGTCCCCGGCGACGACATCATCGAGGTTGCGCAGCACGCCCTCGACGCGGCCGCCGTCGTCCCCGAGCCCGACGACGTGCTGGTGATCTGCGAGACGCCCCTCGCCATCACCCAGGGCCGCATCGTCCGCCTCGACGATCTCCGGGTCGGACGGGCGGCCCGGATCCTCAACTGGTTCATGCACGTCGACTCCAGCATCGGCACCGTCTACGGCATGCAGACGGCCATCAACCTGGCCGGTTTCTGGCGCATCCTCGGTTCGCTGGTGGTGGCCGCCCCCCTCCGCCTGCTGGGCCGGCACGGCGACTTCTACCGGATGGCCGGTCGCCAGGTGGCGTGGATGGACGACGTCACCGGCACCATGCCCCCCTACACCCAGGACATCATCCTCGGACCGGAGAATCCCGACGGCGTCTCCCGGGCCATGGCCCAGGCCCTGGGCTGCGGGGCGGCGGTGGTCGATGCCAACGACTACGGCAACTTCGAGATCATGGGCAAGTCCCCGGGCATCGACGAGGACATGGTCGGCCAGGTGATGCGGCGCAATCCCCAGGGCAACGACGACGAGCAGACGCCCCTGGTGCTGGTCCGCCCGTGAGTGGGCCGGTGAAGGGCATCCCTGTGGGACTGGCCGCGGCTGCCGCCGCCGCCGTGGTCGGGGCCAAGACGTTCACCTGGTGGCGGGGCGACTGCCGCATGGCCTGGCAGTCCGACCAGCTGTCGGAGGTCGACCGCCTCGACGGCACCCTGACGGGTGTCATCGGCATCCAGAACCAGGGCCGGTCCCTGGGCGTGGTGCGCCGGGTCGACGGCCACATCGTGTCCGGCGCCGCCGGGGCGGTGCTGGCCACCCTCCAGGGCAGCCGGCCGCCGGAGCGGGGCTGGTGGGTGTCGAACATCCTGCAGCCGGGCCAGTCGTGCGTGGCCGAGATCGACCTCCTGCTGGAGGCCGAGCCCACCGGCCCGGTGGTGGTCGAGCTGACGCTGCAGGAGATGGGCCGGCGGGTGTTCCAGTACCGCACCGCTCGGGTCACCGTTCCCGTGCTCGATCGGGTCGGCGGCCCGTGACGGCCTCGTAGGATCGACATGGCGAGCGCCCGGCCGGTGATCCTTTTGGCCGTGGTCGTCGGGGTCGCGGTGCTGGTGGCAATGGCCGTCGTCGACGACGGCGGTCCCTCTCGGACCTCCGACGGCACCGCCGTCAGCGGTCGGGCGACGACCACCGTCCGATCCCCGCCGACGACCGGTGCCCCCGTCCCGACCACGACGGTGCCGGTGTCCGCGTCCCAGACGGCCGAGGCCGTGGGCTCGGAGACCTACGCCGCGGGCGACGCCGAGTCTCCCGGCCTCGTCATCACCAACTCGGGCTCGGCCACCGCCTCCGTCGGCGGCAACGTGGTCACCGGCGCCCCCACGGCCGCCGTCGTCACCGGCGACGCCACCGCGGTGGGCAACAGCTCCTCGATCAGGACCCCGTGACGGCGGCCCTCCGGCTCCACAGCGTCACCTTCGACTGCGCCGATCCCGTCGGCCTGGCCGGGTTCTGGGCCGAGGTGACCGGGAACCCCCCGGGGAGGACGAGCCCGTACTTCGCCGAGCTCGGTGGCAACGGCATCACGAGCGGGACGCCGCGGATGATGTTCATCCAGGTCCCCGAGGCCAAGGCGGCCAAGAACCGGGTCCACATCGACCTGGGCACCGACGACCTCGACGCCGAGGTGGAACGGGTGATGGGACTGGGGGCCGAGTTGGTGGGCCGCTACGACGAATGGGGCGCCACGTGGGCCACGTTCCGCGACCCGGAGGGCAACGAGTTCTGCATCGGCCTCCACCCGGTGGAAGAGGAGCCTTCGTGACCAGGCCCCCTTCGTGACCAGGCCGGATGTGACCGTGAGGGCCTCGGGGTCGGGCGTCTACCAGGTGGTCGTCGGCCGGGGGTCGACGGCCACCGAGCACGAGGTCACGGTGCCGGCGCAGATGGTCGACGACCTCGGTATGCCCGACACCGACGAGGCCATCCTGGTGCAGGAGTCGTTCGCCTTCCTGCTCGAACGGGAGCCGGCCACCAGCATCCTGCGCCGGTTCGAGCTCACGGTCATCGGGCGGTACTTCCCGGAGTACGAGGAGGAGATCGTCCGCCGGCTGGGGTGACGGGCCCCGTGCCGCGCCAGCGGGAAGTGGCGGTTAGCCCCCGTGCTAGCTTCCGGGCACTGGGCCGCCGGGGGGATCAGCAGGAGCCGATGCAGTCCACCAGAGCCCGTCCGACGGGTGGGCCGGCCCGGCCCCGCGAGACGTCGGTGAAGCAGGCCGCGCTCCTCGCCGTGGGGGTGGCCATCGTGCTGTTCCTGGTGTCGGGTCTCGCCGTGGCCCTCCTGCCGTGGTCGGGGCAGCCCCACGTGTTCCCCGCCTTCACCGGTCACCGGTGGGTCGAGGGGTGGGCCCAGTGGGACTCGGGCTGGTACTACCGCATCGCCGAGGACGGGTACTCCTACGTCGAGGGCCAGCAGTCGACGGTGGTCTTCTTCCCGGCCTACCCCATGCTGATGCGGGCGACCGGCGCCGCGGTGGGCAGCGCCTACCTGGGCGGCATCCTCGTCACCGTCGCCGCCGGCGTGGCGTCCGCTGCCCTGTTCTTCACCTGGGTCCGGGACCGGCTCAGCCCGCCCGCGGCCAAGGCCGCCCTGCTCCTGTTCGTGCTCTACCCGTACGCCTTCTTCCTCTTCGGAGCCGTCTACGCCGACGCCCTGTTCATCCTGGCTGTCATCGGCGCCTTCGTCCTGCTCGAGCGGGGGCACCCGTGGCTGGCCGGGCTGGTGGGGGCGGTGGCCACCGCCGGTCGGCCCATGGGCGCGGTCCTGGTGGTGGGCCTGGCCGTGCGGGCCTGGGACCGCCGGCGGGAGATCGCCGCCGCGGACGGTGAGGCGGGGGACGACGACGCCTCGGGGGAGGGCGCACCGGCCGAGGCGCGAGGGCGGGGGCGTTGGCAGGACGCGGGGGTGCTGCTGTCGGCGGGGGGCCTGGCCGCCTTCTCCCTCTACCTGTGGGCCCGGTTCGGCGACCCCCTGGCGTTCCTGACCGGGCAGGAGGCGTGGGACCAGGAGGCGGGCCTGCGCACCTGGCTCAAGGTGCAGTTCTTCGAGGACGTCACCGACGTGAGCAGCCCCCTGTCGTGGCTGACGTTCGTGGCCCACCCCGTCCTCACCTTCGCCGGCCTGGCCCTGGTGCCGCGGGTGTTCCGGCGCTTCGGACGGGGCTACGGGATCTACGTGCTTCTCCTCATCGGCCTGTCGGCCCTGTCGACCAAGAACTTCTTCGGCATGAGCCGCTACCTGCTGGCCGCCTTCCCCTGCTTCGCGGTGGCGGGCGAGCTGGTGGCCGACCGTCCTCGGCTGCGGCAGGCAGCCACCGCCGCCAGCGGCCTGGGGCTGGTGCTGCTCACCGGCCGCCTTCTCCCGCGGGTACTACCTCTCGTGACCAGGCTGTTGCCATGAGACTTTTGATCGTCAACGCCGACGACTTCGGGCTCACCGAGGGCATCTCGCGGGGGATCCTCGCCGCCCACCGCACCGGCATCGTCACCAGCACGTCCGCCCTGGCCATCGGGCCCGCGTACCCCAAGGTGGCGCCCTGGCTGGCCGACGAGCCTGCCCTCGGCGTCGGCGTCCACCTGGCCGCGGTAGGGGAGGACCCGCCTCTGCTGTCGGCGGACGAGATCCCCACCCTCCTTGGCCCCGGGGGCCACCTCAGCCCCGGCTACGCCGGCTTCATCGCCCGGGCCGCGACCGGCCGCATCGACCCCGAGGACCTGCGGCGGGAGTTCACCGCCCAGCTCGAGCTGGTGCAGGAGCTGGGCGTCCCCATCACCCACCTGGACGCCCACCAGCACCTCCACCTGTGGCCGCTGGTCTGCGAGGTCGTGCTGGAGTTGGCCGCCCGGTACGGGGTTCCCGCGGTGCGGGTCCCGCGGTTCCGGTCGCTGACCCCCTCCGGCATCGGGGTCACCGTGCTCGGCCGGCGGCTGGCCCGCCGGGCGGCCCGGGCCGGGCTGCAGTACCCCGAGGACGCGGTGGGCATCGAGTGCGCGGGCGCCCTCGACCGGGAGCGGCTGCCGAAGGTCCTGGCCCGCCTGGCGGCCGGCAGCCGGCAGTCGGTGGAGCTCACCGTCCACCCCGGGGAGGGCGACGACGCCGACCGGGCCCGGTACGAATGGGGCTACCGGTGGGAGGACGAGCTGGCCGCCCTCAACACGCCCGAGGCCCGGGCCCTGGTGACGAGCCACGGGTTCACCCTCGCCACCTACGCCGACCTCGCCGCCGGCCCGGGAACCTGAGCCCACCGGTGGCCAACGCCCGGTCGGTCGCAGTGAGCCCGGCCCGGGCCGTCCTCGCCCTCTACCGCGACGCCCCCCTGGCCGTGCGGGCCCACGTGCGGGTGCGGTGGGCCACCTGCCCCCTGCAGGCGGTGGCGGCCGCCATCCCGGCCGCGGGGCGGGTGCTCGAGGTGGGCTGTGGCCACGGGCTGCTGGCCAACTACCTCGCCCTCGAGCCCCACACGGGTGGAACGGCCCCCCGCCAGGTCCACGGGATCGACATCGACGGGCCCAAGATCGAGGCCGCCCGCCGGGCAGGGGTGGCGTCGGGGGCATCGTTCTCGGACACGGAACCCGGCCTCCTGCCCGACGGGCCGTGGGACGCGGTGGCCATCGTCGACGTCCTCTACCTGCTGGCGGAGGCCGAGCAGCGCAACCTGCTGCGGGCCGGCGCCGCCACCCTTGCCCCTGGCGGGGTGCTGGTGGTGAAGGAGATGTCGCCGGCGCCCCGGTGGAAGGCGACGTGGAACAAGGTCCAGGAGACCGTGGCCGTCCGCCTGCTGGGCATCACCGAGGGAGGGGGCGGCTTCACGTTCCTCCCGCCGGAGGTGCTGGCCGCCTGGATGGCCGCCGACGGGCTGTCGGTCCACCACCGAGGCCTGCACAAGGGGTACCCGCACCCCCACCATCTGGTGGTCGGGACGAAGATCGCCAGTGAGCGATGACCCCGGAGGCATAACTCGGGGCGGGGCGTAGGATGGGCCACCGGATGACCGAGATCGCCGCCGTCGCGGAAGACATGGGCCGGGCGTCGCTGGCCCTCGCCCGCCGCTTCAACTCCGGGGCCACCATGTGGTGCACGTCGCCGAGCTGGCCGTTCCACGCCTCCCACGTGGCGGTGGAGTTCGTCCACCCGGTGATCGTGGGCAAGCGGGCCCTGGCCGCGGTCACCGTCCCCATCGGGGCCGACGTGGTGGCCACCCTGCGGGCCAACGTCCGGCCGGGCGACATCGTGGTGGCGCTGGCCGACAGCGACGACCCCCAGATCGTCGACGCCATGCGCCGCGGTGAGGCGTGGGGCGTGGAGACGGTGTGGATCGGCGCCGGCCCCGATCGTCCCCGCTCGGGCTCGTCCGACCACATCATCTGGCTCGACACCGACGACCCGCTGGAGGCGTCGGAGTGCTTCGTGCGCATCTACCACCTGCTGTGGGAGCTCACCCACGTGGTGTTCGAGCACCCCGGCCTGCTCAAGGATGATGCGAAGGACGTGGTGTGCAACGAGGAGGTATGCATCACCTGTTCCGACGAAGGCCGCCTCACCGAGGTCGTCTCGGTCGAGGGCGACGAGGCCGTGGTCAAGGCCTTGGGCGTCGAGGAGCGCATCGACGTGTCCCTGATCGACCCGCCCCACCCCGGTGACCTGGTGCTCGTCCACGCCGGCTTCGCCATCAGATGAGGTTTGGCAGATGAAGGAGACCACCGACTTCCTCTATCCCTTCATCGAGGGGGACGAGACCGACGCCACCTCGCTGCTGGTCGACCTGGCCAAGTCGGCCGAGGAGAAGTGGGCGGTGAGCACCGACCTGAAGGTCGTCACCCTCACCCGCTGCGACGAGCAGCTGCGCACGATCGCCGCCCTCATGGCCGAGCGGTTCGCGACCGGGGGCCGGCTGTTCGCCTTCGGCAACGGCGGCAGTGCCACCGACGCCGACGGGGTGGCCCAGCTCTACACCCGTCCGCCCTCGGGCAAGGCCCTGCCGGCACGTTCGTTGGTGGAGGACCGGGCTGTCATCACCGCCCTGGGCAACGACGTGGGCTACGACAAGATCTTCTCCCGCCAGATCATCGCCCACGCCCGGGCCGGCGACATGGCCGTGGGCTACTCCACCAGCGGCAACTCGGAGAACCTGCTGGTGGCCTTCGCCGAGGCCCGCAAGCGGGGCCTGCTCACCATCGGCTTCGCCGGCATCGACGGGGGACGCATGGGCGTCGACCCCAACGTCGAGCACTGCGTCATCGTTCGGTCGCAGAGCGTGCACCGGGTGCAGGAGGCACAGGCCTCCGCCACCCACGTGCTGTGGGCCTACGTCCAGGACGCGCTGGTCTCTGCCTCGCGGGTCTGAGCTACCTCTCCTGGACGAGCAGACCGTTGTAGCCGGACTGGCTCAGGCGGCACTGCCGTAGGGCCGCCCGGCCAGCTCGTAGCACGAGTCGTGGAAATGCTCGACCCGATTCCAGGCACCGTCGATGTAAACGTTGGCGATGACCTGCAGGAGGCGCAGCTTGGCCTTGAACTTCACCGGTTCGCCGCACCAGGTGCAGACCGCCGAGTTGCCGGCTTCGATGGTCCGGAGCACCGCCCTACTGGTGAAGGTCGTCTGCGTGGTCATACTCCGCCTATCGGCATCCTGGCCCCGGAGGTTGATGGGATTTTGTGCCCAAGACCCTCCTCCAGGCTTGACGAACGCCGAGGAATATGTGAAAACTCTCGTCGTCGGGGCCCGGGGTGCGTCCGCCGTGCACCCCAGCCCCGACCCTCGTCTCTCCCGTCGGTCGAGGCGCGCCCTACCCGCTTTCTAGGTCGCGGGCTGGAACGACTCGGTGAAGCGCTCGAACGTGGCCTGCTGGGCCAGCCAGTCGGCTTCCCGGGACTGGAAGTTCAGGGCGTACGACTGGTCGCCGGTGGTGAAGGCCAGGTCGATGTTGTGGAGGTCGACCCCGTTGTCGGTCCATTCGAACTCCCAGACGGCACCGGGATGGCCGTCGTGGACGCTCTGGGCCAGCCGCACCCGGGCGTAGGAGGGGTGCTCGGCCTTGAACTCCTCCTCCAGCTGCAGCCACAGCCCGATGGGGGTGTTCCGGGGCGGCTTCTGGTAGCCGACGCGGAGGGCGGCACCGGTGGCCGGGTCGCGGAAGTCGGTGAGGTTCTCGGTGTGGGAGAGGGTCCAGCCCGCAGGATGGCTGATGGAGTAGCCGTTGACCTCGTCGGTGTAGGTGACCCACTGGACGGCCAGCTCGGCCGCCTTCTTGCGGGCGACGGTCTTGTGGCCTCCAGCGGCCAGGAGGCTGCCCAGCATGCCGATGACCGACAGGACGCAGACCACGGTCCAGACGTGCCGGCGGGCGGTGCGCTTGGGCGGCGGGGGGGCGGGCGTCGACCGGGGCCGGGGAGCCCCGACCCTGCCCTCGTTCCCGTCCCCTTCCCCATCCCTGTCGTCGAGTGCGACCGCGCTGCCGCCGGACGCCTCGGCCGCCAGCTCGTCGTCGTCGGGCTCGGGCGGCATGAGGTGCAGCTGGGGCGTGTCGGGGTCGCGGGCGAACATCCGGTCGAGGGCCTCGGCCGGCTCAAGAGGGCCGGTGGGGGCACCGACCCCCACGCCCACCGGCACCCGGGCCACTGCGCCCAGCATCTGGCGCAGGGTGGCGTAGTCGGGGCGGTCCTCGGGCGCCTTGGCCAGGAGGGCCTCGAGCACGGGGGTCAGGCTGCCGGCCCGCTCCGGGGGACGGGGCGGCTCGCTGCCGATGGCGGCCAGCGTGGCCTTGGTGGAGTCGCCGGCGAAGGGGGGCTCGCCCTCGACGGCGGTGTACAGGGTGATGCCGAGGGCCCACAGGTCGGCCTCGGCGCTGCCCGCCGGCACCGTCCTGTGCTCGGGGGCGAGATAGCCGGCCGAGTCGGCGACCGCGCCGGTGTCGGTGACGTCGGGGTCGCCGACGAGGGCGGCCACCCCGAAGTCGGCCAGTCGGACGGGCCCGTCGTAGGGGAGCAGGATCCGGGACGGCCGCACGAAGCGGTGGGACAGGCCGGCCTCGGCGCAGGCGGCCAGGGCCTCGAGGGCGGCCAGGCCCACCACCGCCACCTGCTCAGGGGACATGGGCCCGTCGGACGCCACGATGTCGGCCAGGGTGGGGCCGTCGACCAGCTCGGTGACGATCAGGGGCGGGTCGTGCTGGTCGAGGACGTCGACCACCCGTACCAGGGCCGGATGCTCGACCGACGAGATGGTGCGGGCCTCGGCGATCAGCTTCTCGGTGAGGGCGGTGCGGGCCGATTCCTCGAGCACCCCGGGGAAGCGGATCTCCTTGACCGCCACCTCCCCCTCCTCCAGCAGGTCGCGTGCCCGCCACACCACGCCCATGCCGCCGGAGCGGATGGCGAAGAGCAGCTCGTACCGGTCGTCGACCACGTCGGCGACCTGATGCGCGCCGCCCGGAGTATGGGGAGCCACGAGCACGACGCTACCCGCCGGTAGAATCGGCCTGTGTTCGGTCGACCGGAGAGCGAAGGGCTGCGGTAGTGGTGGGTCCGGCCGTGGCCGGCAGCTTCGGTGCCAACGCCGGCCTGGTCGACGAGATGTACGAGCGGTACCGGTCGGATCCGTCGTCGGTGAGCGCCAGCTGGCGCGACTTCTTCGAGGACTACCGGCCGGAGGGCGAGCGCCTGGCCCCGCCCAACGGGGCGCCGGCCGCGGCGGCGGTGGCCACCCCTTCGCCCGCGGCCGCTCCGTCCGGCGCCCCCGGGTTCCCCCACGACGTCCCCGAGACGCCGGCCCCGGCGATCCCGACTCCGACGGCGCCGGCCCCGGCGATCCCGACTCCGACGGCGCCGGCCCCGTCCTCGCCGGCCCCGTCCTCGCCCCCCAGCCGCACCGTGCCCCCGCCGGCGCCGGTCGGCGCCCGGCCGCTGCGGGGGGCGGCGGCCCGCATCGCGGCCAACATGGAGGCCAGCCTGGCGGTGCCCACCGCCACCAGCACCCGGGTGGTGCCGGCCCGCCTGCTCGAGGTCAACCGCAAGGTCATCAACGGCTACCTGGGACGCATCGGGTCGGCCAGGGTCAGCTTCACCCACCTGATCGGCTATGCCGTGATCCGGGCCCTCGACGCGGTGCCGGCCATGAAGTCCACCTACGCCGACACCGACGACGGGCCCGCCATCGTGAGCCACGACCACGTCGGCCTGGGCCTGGCCGTCGACGTCCCCAAGCCCGATGGCAGCCGCACCCTGCTCGTCCCCTGCATCAAGAACGCCGACGCCCTCGACTTCGCCGGCTTCCACGCCGCCTACGAGGACCTCATCCGCCGCGTCCGGGCCAACCGCATCGGGCCCGACGACTTCGCCGGCGTCACCATGACCCTCACCAACCCGGGCACGCTGGGCACGGTCGCCTCCGTGCCCCGCCTGATGCCGGGCCAGAGCGTGATCGTGGGCATCGGCGCCCTCGGCTACCCGGCCGAGTTCGAGGGGTCCGACAAGCGGGTCCTGGCCGAGATGGGCATCTCCAAGACGGTCAGCCTGTCGTCCACCTACGACCACCGGGTGATCCAGGGGGCGGAGTCGGGGCTGTTCCTGGCCCAGATCCACGAGCTGCTGTGCGGGGCCGACGGCTTCTACAAGGACATCTTCCGGTCGCTGGGCGTCCCCTACGAGGCGGTGCGGTGGCGGCCCGACGTCAACCCGCCCGAGGACCACGACCTGCAGCGGGTCAAGCAGGTCCACGTCCAGACCCTCATCAACATGTACCGGGTGCGGGGCCACCTCATCGCCGACCTCGACCCCCTGCAGTGGAAGGAGCCGCGGACCCACCCCGAGCTCGACCCCGCCACCTACGGGCTCACCATCTGGGACCTCGACCGGGAGTTCTACACCGACGGCGTCGCCGGCCACGACCTGATGACCCTGGGCGACCTGCTCCACGTCCTGCGGGACGCCTACTGCCGGCGCATCGGCGTGGAGTACATGCACATCCAGGAGCCGGAGCAGAAGCGGTGGATCCAGGAGCAGGTGGAAGGCGTCCCCACCACCCTCGACACCGCCGAGCAGCTCTACCTCCTGGGCCGGCTCAACGCGGCCGAGGCCTTCGAGCGCTTCCTGCACACCAAGTACCTGGGCCACAAGCGCTTCGGGCTGGAGGGGGCGGAGAGCCTCATCCCCCTGGTCGACGAGATCCTCGACCAGGCCGCCGGCGCCGGCATCCAGGAGGCGGTGTTGGGGATGGCCCACCGGGGCCGGCTCAACGTGCTGGCCAACATCGTGGGCAAGCCCCTGCGCAAGGTCTTCCGGGAGTTCGAGGGCAACCTCGACCCCGAGACCACCCAGGGTTCGGGCGACGTGAAGTACCACCTGGGGGCGTCGGGCAAGTTCGTGGGCCGGTCGGGACAGCCGCTGCCGGTCACGCTGGCGTCCAACCCGTCGCACCTGGAGGCGGTCGACCCGGTGGTGGAGGGCATGGTGCGGGCCCGCCAGGACCTCATCGGCGATCCGGGTCCCAGCGGCATTGGAGCATTCTCCGTTCTCCCGCTGGTGATCCACGGCGACGCCGCCTTCGCCGGCCAGGGCGTGGTGGCCGAGACCCTCAACCTGTCCGCCCTGCGGGGCTACCGGGTGGGGGGAACGATCCACCTGGTCGTCAACAACCAGCTCGGCTTCACCACCGCCCCCGCCGAGGCCCGCTCGTCGGAGTACCCCACCGACGTGGCCAAGATGGTCCAGGCCCCCATCTTCCACGTCAACGGCGACGACCCCGAGGCCTGCCTGCGGGTGGCCCGGATGGCATTCGGCTTCCGCCAGCGGTTCCACAAGGACGTCGTCGTCGACATGGTCTGCTACCGGCGCCACGGCCACAACGAGGGCGACGACCCGTCCTACACCCAGCCCCTCATGTACCGCCGCATCGAGGCCCGCCGCTCGGTGCGCAAGCTGTACACCGAGACCCTCGTCCGCCGGGGCGACATCACCGCCGACGAGGCGGAGAAGGCGCTCGACGACTTCCTGGCCCGGATGCAGACCGCCTTCGAGGAGACCCGCCAGTCGGCCCCCCCGCCGGCGGTGCGGACCCGGCCCCCGCCCGTCCTGATGGCGCCGGTGGTCGACACCGGCGTGGAGCGGGCCGCGCTCGACCGGGTGGCCGGCCAGCTGCACACCGCCCCCGAGGGCTTCACCGTCCACCCCAAGCTGGCCAAGCTGCTGGAGACCAGGTACCGCCTCTACCGCGACGACGGCCAGGTCGACTGGTCGCTGGCCGAGGCGCTGGCCTTCGGCTCGCTGCTGCTGGAGGGCGTCGACATCCGCCTGGCCGGGCAGGACACCCGCCGGGGGACGTTCTCCCAGCGCCATTCCGTCCTGGTCGACTCGCTGACCGGCCTCGACCACGTGCCCCTCGACCAGCTCGACCCCGGGCAGGGCCGCTTCCGGGTCTACGACTCCCTCCTGTCGGAGTATGCCGCCCTCGGCTTCGAGTACGGCTACTCCACCGTCCATACCGAGGCCCTGGTGGCGTGGGAGGCCCAGTTCGGCGACTTCGGGAACGGCGCCCAGATCGTGATCGACCAGTTCATCGCCGCCGCCGAGTCGAAGTGGGGCCAGAGCTCGGGGCTGGTGCTGCTGCTGCCCCACGGCTTCGAGGGCCAGGGCCCGGAGCACTCCTCGGCCCGGATCGAGCGCTACCTCACCCTGTGCGCGGGCGACAACCTGCAGGTGGTCAACGCCACCACCGCGGCCCAGTACTTCCACGTCCTGCGGCGCCAGGTGCGCCGGGCCCGGCGCCGCCCGCTGGTGCTGCTCACGCCCAAGTCGCTGCTCCGGGCCCACAGCTCCCGGTCGCCCGTCCACCAGCTCGTCGACGGCCGCTTCCAGGAGGTCCTCGACGACCCGGCGGGGGCGGTGATCGGCAACGAGGCCGTCCGGCGGGTGGTGCTGGCGTCGGGCAAGGTCGCCCTCGACGCCGTCGCTCTGCGCGACCAGCGGAGTCTGCCGGCAGCGGTGGTGCGGGTGGAGCAGCTCTACCCGTGGCCCGGCCTCCTCGTGCTCGACACCATCGCCCGGTACCCGGGCGCCACCGAGGTGGTCTGGCTCCAGGAGGAGCCCGAGAACATGGGCCCATGGAACTTCGTCAGCGGCCGCCTGGCCCGCCTCCTGCCGGAGGGGCTGTCGCTCCGCCACGTCAGCCGCACCGAGTCGGCCAGCCCCGCCAGCGGCAGCCAGACCGTCCACCAGCACGAGCAGGCGGAGCTCCTCGAGCGGACCTTCGTCGGACTCTAGGCATGCCGTCCATAGGGGTCACCTGGCCCCGGGCGCCCGGCATGCTTGACTGAGCGCACCGTGACATCAGACAAACAGACGCCGCAGCGCGTCGTCGTCGACGGCTCCAACCTGGCGACCGAGGGCCGTTCGCTGCCGAGCCTGGCCCAGCTCGACGAGGCCGTTCGTGCCTTCCGGGAGGAGCACGTCGACGACGACATCATCGTCGTGGTCGACGCCTCCTTCAGCTATCGCATCGACGAATCGGAGCGCCAGATCCTGGAGGACGCGGAGGAGGCGGGCGAGATCGTGTCCCCCCCGGCCGGCGCCATCGGCCGGGGTGACGGGTTCCTGCTCCGCATCGCCGACCGCACCGGCGCGGTGGTGCTGTCCAACGACTCCTTCCAGGAGTTCCACGGCGAGTACAAGTGGCTCTTCGAGGAGGGCCGGCTGATCGGCGGCAAGCCGGTGCCGGGGGTGGGATGGATCTTCACCCCTCGCACGCCGGTGCGCGGCCCCAAGAGCCGGGTGGCGGTGCGCGACGCGGAGCGGGCCAAGCGACGGACGACGAAGAAGGTCGAGGAGCCGGTGGCCGAGGCCATCGCCGAGGCCACCGCCCAGGCCATCGCCCCCGACCCGCCCGGCCGCACCAAGCGGGGACGGAGCCGGGGCACGTCGACACCGTCGCCCGACGCGGTCAACGAGCCCCTGCCGTTCATCACGTTCATCGCCAACCACCGGCTGGGGAGCGAGGTCGAGGGGGAGGTCGACAGCTTCACGTCGCATGGGGCCTTTGTGAATGCCGACGGGGCCCGGTGCTACGCGCCGGTGGTGGGGCTGGGCGACCCGCCGCCCCGCAGCGCCAAGGAGGTGCTGACCCGGGGCGAGGTCCGCACGTTCGTGGTCCAGGCCCTCGACCCGCCCCGCCGGGGCATCGAGCTGGCCCTCCCCGGCCTGGCCCGGCTGGCGGGCAAGCCCACTGAGGAGACGGTCGAGGCCGAGATCGACGAGATCGAGGTCGCCCCGCCGCCGGCGCGGACACGACGGCGAGCGGCGGCCCCGTCCGCCGATGCGGCGGCCGATGCCGAGGTTGTCGATGTGCCGGTCGGTGGGGCGGTTGGTGGGGCGGAGGTCGGCCGACGGGGAGGCGGAGGCGGCCGACGGGGAGGGCGGCGGCGCCCCGGCGCCCGGCGGCGGAGGAGCAGCCGCCCCGGCCACAGCCGATGACGATGCCGTAGCCGTGGCGGTGGCGCCCACCGAGGAGGCGCCGGCGGCGGCCAAGCGGTCGAGGCGGGCCGCGCCCAAGAGGGCGGCGGCCGAGTTGCCTGCTTCGGGTGAGCCCGAGGCGGCGGACGAGCCTGCCGCGCCGCCGGTGGCCAAGGCCACCCGGAAGCGGACAACCAAGAAGGCGGCGGCGGTCGTCGACGAACAGGGCGGGCCGGCAGGCGGCGGGACGCCGGGGGACGGAGCCGTCGAGGGCGTCACCGATGTCCCCCCGGCCAAGGCGCCGGCGATGAAGCGATCGTCGGCCCGTCCCGCCACCAAGCGGGCCGCGGGCGCCGAGGCGCCGGAACCGCCCGCCGCCGCCCCGCCGGCGAAGAAGCGGACGCGGAAGGCAACCTCGAAGGCGCCCGAGATGCCTGTCGCCGATGCTCTCACGACCTCCCCGCCGGCCGAGGCGGTCCCGAGCCCCGAGCCGGCAGCACCGGCCGCCCCCCGTTCGGGGCCCCGGCGGTCGACGATCAAGAAGGTGACGACGGCCACCGACGCGCCCGGCCGGTCCAGAGCAGTGCCGGCGGACACAGGCGCCTCGGCCGGGTCGTCCGCGGGACGCCCCCGGCGGGCGGCGGCCAAGTCGGCGGCCACGGCCAAGTCGGCGGCCACGGCCAAGTCGGCGGCCACGGCCAAGGACGTCCCCGACGTCCAGGCACGCCCCGAGGCGGCGGTGGCGACGAGCGCCAAGGCGGCGAGGACCGCCAAGGCGGCGAAGGGGTCGAAGGCCACCAAGGCGACCAAGGCGACCGCCACGGCCACGGCCAAGGCCAAGGCCAGCAAGAAGAAGGCGGGCGGGGGCTCGTAGAGCCGCACCGGTGGGGGACCCCCCGGGCCGAGAACTGCGCCGACTCTAGCACAGCCCGCTCGAGGCATTCACCAGTGGTGAGGGCTTGTGTCTTTTTTCACAAAGTCAAAGGGCCGCGAAGGTGCAGGTCAGAACCCATGAGGTCAGCGGGCGCCTACCGCTGGAAATCTTCTGAGCCGATATGCGATGGTTTTGCTGGGTAAGGTCTGTCCTGTTGCACCAATACGGTGCGACACAAAGGAGCAACACATGACCGTCATCGCCAGCACCCCCAGGAACCCCCAGAACGTCGACACCCAGGTCGGCGCCTCGTACACGGGCGGGATCAGCAACTACCCGGGGGGCACGCTCACGATCAACGAGGTGACGCCTTGGCCTGGCCGTTCGGACGGTACCACCGACGCCAACAAGGCCCAGCAGGAGTCGATCAGCCGCCAGTACGGCAGCAGCCGCACGGCGCCCGCGGCGGAGTCCAACTAGCGGCTTTCCCTTCGCCACCTCGGCTCGGCCCTCGGCCGGCCGAGCGTGGCGTCAGGTCAGGACTCATTCACCTGGAGTTCGCTGCCGGCCGTCAAGCATGTGCGGTGGCGGTGGCACGATGAATAGCTGCGCCTTCTCGACGCAGAGAACGACCGAAAATACGTCGCTCGGTCCCGGTGCACTTTTCACGGGACAGGGCGGCGTATTTTCGCGTTGAAGACCAGGAAGGTCGCGGGTGGGCCGTCCGCCACGGCCCCGCCTACGCTCGGTGGGCGATGCGCATCGCGACCTGGAACGTCAACTCTCTCAAGGTGCGGCTGCCCCGGGTGGAGGAGTGGCTGGCGTACGCCCAGCCCGACATCTTGTGCATGCAGGAGACCAAGCTGGCCGACGGCGCCTTCCCGTCCCTGGCCTTCGCCGCCCTGGGCTACGAGGCCGCCCATTGTGGCCAGGGCCAGTGGAACGGCGTCGCCATCCTCAGCCGGGTGGGGCTCGACCAGGTGGTGGCTGGCTTCTCCGACGAGTCGGAGGACGAGACCACCGAGGCCCGCCTGCTGTGGGCCACGTGCGGGGGTGTGCGGGTGGGCAGCGTGTACGTGCCCAACGGGCGGGTGGTGGGCAGCGAGTTCTACGTGGCCAAGCTGGCGTGGCTGGAGCGGCTGCGGCAGCACCTGGTGACCGGGTGCGATCCGTCCGACCCCCTGGTGGTCTGCGGCGACTTCAACGTCGCGCCCGACGACCGCGACGTGTGGGACCCAACCAAGCTCCACGGCGGCACCCACGTGAGCCCGGCCGAGCGGGAGGCGGTGGCCGCCATGGTCGAGTGGGGCCTGGTCGACGTCTTCCGCCAGCAGTACAGCGAGGACCACCTCTACTCGTGGTGGGACTACCGGGCCGGTGACTTCCACCAGGGCCGGGGCCTGCGCATCGACCTCATCCTGGCCACCCGCGTCCTGGCCGACCGGCTCACGCTGGGCCCTCATCGACCGCTTCGCCCGCAAGGGCAAGCTCCCGTCCGACCACGCCCCCCTGCTGGCGGATTTTAAGGGCTGAGCCAGACCGCCGTCCGGTCGGGTCAGCTCTGGAAGTCGGTGCGGAGCTTGGCCAGGCCGGCGGCGAGGGCGGTGCGGATCTCGCGGCGGGGCAGGTCGAGGTCGTGGTGGAGCTGCTTCATGCTGCGGGGCGGGCTGCCGTCGATGCCGTAGTGGGCGACGATGACCTGGCGCTCCAGCGGATCGAGCGCGTCCAGGCGTGGTGGTGTGGCCCGCAGGGCGACGGCGTCGTCGTCGATCCACCCGTCGGGGTCGATGAGCTCCTTCTCGGGGTCTGGATATGGCCACCCACCTTCCGCCGGGTACTCGAAGGAGCTCATGCCTCTGTTTTCGCGCCGAAGCGCGGGGGCCGTCAACCGGGCATGGAGGAGGCGACGACCTGGAGGACGGCGTCGCCGTAGCGCTCGGCCTTGACCGGCCCCACCCCGGGAAGGGCGAGGAGAGCAGTGTGGTTGCGGGGCTTGGCCTCGGCCACCGCAGCCAGGGTGGTGTCGTGGAAGACCACGAAGGCGGGGACCCCGGTGGCCCGGGCGGTACGGGCCCGCCACGTCTTCAGGGCCTCCAGCACCTCGGGATCGGCGTTGGCCCCGGCCATGCCCGGCGGCCGCCCCGAACGGGCCGCCCGCAGCTTGGCCCGCCCCTCGTCGACCCACCGGCGCCATGAGTCGCCGGTGCCGCCCTCGGCCAGGTCGCGCACCGCGGCCGAGACCGCCTCCAGGTACGGCGAGGGCAGCCGGTTCATGGCCCGGGGGCCGAAGGTGCGCTTCCTGGCCCACGACGCGTGCAGCTCACCGGCGGGCCCGGGTGACGGCCACGTAGAGGAGCCGCCGCTCCTCGGCCAGGGCCTCGGGCGCCTCGGCCCAGCCGATGGGGAGCAGCCCGTGCTCGAGCCCGGCCAGGAAGACGACATCCCATTCCAGGCCCTTGGCCGCGTGGAACGTGGTGAGCGCCACCGCGTTGTCGCTGCCCACCGCGTCGTCGCCCCGCAGGGCGGCCCGCAGCCAGCCCATGAACCCCGACAGGCTGGCCGCCGGGATCGGTGGCCAGGTGCTCCTGCGCCATCCGGTGCAGGCCGTCGAGATGGCCCTGCCGCTCGCCGGCCGGACCGTCAGCGGCCCTGCCCGCCGGGCGCCCGGCGGGGTCGGCCTCCTCGGCCATCTCCCGCAGGTCGGGCAGGACGGCAGCCAGCAGGGTGTCGGCCGGGCGGCGGCGCAGCTCGGAGAGGGCGGAGCGGATCTCGGGCTGTTCGAGGAAGGCACCCTGGCCCCGGAGCCGGTAGGGGACCCGGGCCGCCCGGAGGGCCTCCTCGAAGAGGAGGAGCTGGGCGTGGGTGCGGGTGAGCACCGCCATCTGCGACCACGGCGAGGTGCCGGCCCGGCGGCGGAGGGCCCGGGCCACCTCGGCCGCCTCCTCCCGGTCGGTGGGATAGGCCCGGACGGTCGGCACCGGCCCGTCGCCCTGGTGGGCCGTGAGCCGGTGGGGGGCGTGCTCGTCGCCGGTGACGGTGGCGGAGCTGTCGAGGACGGCGTTGGCCACGCCCAGGATCTGCGGCTGACGATCGGTAGTTGTCGTCGAGGTGGACCACCGCCGCCGCCGGGAAGCGGGTGCGGAAGCCGGTGAGGTAGCTGGGATCGGCCCCGTTCCAGGCGTAGATCGCCTGGTTGGGGTCGCCCACCACGCACAGGTCGGACCGGTCGCCCCGCCAGGCCTCCAGCAGCCGGAACTGCAGGGGGTTGACGTCCTGGAACTCGTCGACGAACAGGTGCCGGAACCGCCACCGCTGGGCCGCACCGAACGTGCGGTCGTCCTCGAGGGCGGCTGCGCACAGCACGAGCAGGTCGTCGAAGTCGACCAGGTGGCGGGTGGCCTTCTCGTGCTCGTAGCGCCCGTACAGGCCGGCCATGGTGGACATCGGCACCGGCGGGCGCCGGCCGGCGACGGTGGCCGCGGCCTCGTAGCCCGCCGGCGACACCATCCGCGACTTGGCCCACTCGATCTCGCAGGCGATGTCGGCCGCCCGCACCCGGTCGCTGGCGCGGGAGGAGCTTCGTCAGGAACCCGACCTTGCGGTCGAGCAGCGTCGGCGGACGCTCGTCGCGGTCGGCCCACAGCCGGCGGAGCTGGCCGTAGGCGACGGCGTGGAAGGTGCCCGCCGCCACCTGCTCACGGACGCCGAGCTGCGTCAGCCGGGACCCCAGCTCGCCGGCCGCCCGGCGGGTGAAGGTGAGGGCGAGGACATGGGGGGCGAGGGCGCTGCCCCGCGCCACCCGCCAGGCGATACGCCGGGTGAGGACCCGGGTCTTGCCCGACCCGGCCCCGGCCAGGATGCACAGCGGGGCCGCGTCGCTGACCACCGCCTCCTGCTGGGCCGGGTTCAGCCCGGCCAGAAGCTCGGCCAGCAGCTCGGCTCCGGCAGGCGGGGAGGGGACCATGCGTTCGACCGTACCGACGGGGTACGACAGAAACGCGGATGGTCGCGCCCCGGCGGGCCGTGCGCTGGCCTTTGTGGAGCAAAAGCGACGTAGGAGGTCGCATTTGCTCCAAAGAACGAGAGACGGCGCCGAGCACGGGGCCGGCCGGGTCCGGTGTCGTAGGGCCCCGGTAGCCTTTGGGTCATGTCCTCGGCTCCCGGACTTCTCGGGCTCGACCTCGACGGTGTCCTGTGCGACATCGGGCCGGCGGTGGCGGCCCGCATCGCGGAGCGCTTCGGGGTGGCCAGCCATCCCGCCACCTGGCGCACCTACGACCTCCGGCTCCTGCGGCTGGGCCTGCCCGAGGCCCGCTTCCACGCCTTCCTCGACGAGACGTTCGCCGACACCGAGCTCTACCGGGCGGCCCCGGTGGCCGAGGGGGCGGCCGCGGGCGTCGCCGCCCTGGTCAACGCCGGCTGGCGCCTGGTCGGCATCACCGCCCGGGCCCCGCACCTGGCCGGGGCCACCGCCTGGTGGCTGGAGGCCCACGGCCTGCCCCTCGAGGGGGTGCACCACACCGTCGTGGGCGCCAAGTCCGAGCTCGGCCGGTCGCTGGGCGTCGAGGCCACCATCGAGGACAACCCGGTCGAGGCCGAGCTGCTGGCCGCCGTCTGCCAGTCGTGGCTGCTCGACCGTCCCTACAACCGCGACCACCGGTTGCACCGTGCCCGTCGCCTGGCTTCGTGGGACGACGCTGTCGGCCGGCTCTGCCAGCTACGCCTCTTTGCCTGAGCGGCCCATTTCTCGACGGGTCGCCTAGCCTGGTCCGCCCATGGCCTTCCCCCGCAAGTTCCTCAACGAGGGTGAGGACATCGTCCTGGAGATGCGGCCCCACTGGTTCTTCCTGGCCGCCCCCGCGGTGGCCCTGGCCGCCACCCTGGTCCTGGCCATCTTCGTGTCCGCCCAGGTGGCGGGCGACGTCCAGCGGCTGGCCATGATCCCCCTGCTCCTGCTCGTGGTGGTCGCCCTGGTGTGGTTCGTCGTCCGCTACGCCCGGTGGGCCACCACCACGTTCGTGGTCACCACCGACCGCCTCATCCACCGGTCGGGCGTGGTCTCCAAGTCGGGCCGGGAGATCCCCCTCGAGCGCCTCAACGACGTGTCCTTCCACTCCACGCTGTTCCAGCGGATGCTCGGGGCCGGCGACCTGCTCATCGAGTCGGCGGGGGAGCGGGGCCAGCAGCTCTTCAGCAGCTTCCCCCACCCCGAGCGCACCCAGAACCTCATCCACCACCAGATCGAACAGGCCCAGGCCCGCGACGCCGACCGCATGGCCGGCCGCCGGGAGCTCTCCCCCCTGGAGCAGCTGGAGAAGCTGGAGGAGCTCCGCCAGCGGGGCGTGATCTCCCAGGCCGAGTTCGACGTCAAGAAGGCCAAGCTGCTCGACCGGCTGTAGCGCAGGGCGGCCGGGGGTGTGTCACCCGACGGTCGATGCCGACGGTAGCTTCGGGTTGATGAGCACCCTCGTGGTCTTCCACGCCCATCCCGACGACGAGGCCATCGCCACCGGCGGCACCATGGCCAAGGCCGCCGCCGCCGGGCACCGGGTGGTGCTGGTGGTGGCCACCAGGGGCGAGCGGGGCGAGGTGGCCGAGGGCTACCTGGAGCCGGGCGAGGAGCTGTGGCAGCGCCGGGTCGAGGAGACCCTCGCCGCGGCCGCGGTGTTGGGTGCCAGCCGGGTCGAGTTCCTGGGCTACGTCGACTCCGGGATGGCCGGCCTGCCGACCAACGACGACCCCGCCTGCTTCTGGCAGGCCGACGTGGAGGAGGCGGCCCGCCGCCTGGCCGACATCCTCGTCGAGGAGGGCGCGGACGTCGTCACCGCCTACGACGAGAACGGCGTCTACGGGCACCCCGACCACGTCCAGGTCCACCGGGTGGGCGTCCGGGCGGCCCAGCTGGCGGGCACGCCCAAGGTCTACCTGAGCACCGTCGACAGGGATTACGTCCGCCGGTCGATGGCCGACATGAGGGAGTCGGGCGTCGAGATGCCGGGCGACCTCGACCCCGCCGACCTCGGCCACATCGGCGTGGCCCACGAGCGCATCACGACCACCGTCGACGTGGCCGAGCTCGTCGACCTCAAGCGCAAGGCCATGGCCGCCCATGCCAGCCAGATCTCGGAGGCGTCCTACTTCCTGGCCATGCCCCCGGAAATGTTCAAGGTCGCCTTCGGCCAGGAGTGGTACATCCTGGTGGGCGCCCCGCCGGGCACGGCCCACGAGACCGACCTCTTCGCCGGTCTCTGAGCCCCGAACCCTTCTGACGGTGCGGTCCCTCCACGGCTTCGGGTCGTGGGTCGTGATCGTGGCCAACGGGCTGGCCGGGCTGTGGGCCCTGGCCGCGGCCCGGTGGCCGGGCCTGCGTCACCGGGCCTTGTGGTGGGTCACCGGGATCGCCCAGGTGGCGGTGTTCGTCGAGGTCATCCTCGGCGTGTGGCTGATGGCGGGCCAGGACGTCGAGGCCCCCCAGTTCCACACGTTCTACGGATTTCTCGCCATCATCTCGGTGGCGATCATCCACTCCTACCGCCAGCAGCTGCGCCACCGGCTGTACCTGCTCTACGGCCTGGGCGGCCTCTTCGTCATGGGCCTGGCCATCCGGGCCGCGCTCCTGAAGTAGGCGCTACAGGTTGACGACGGGGCAGGTGAGGGTGCGGGTGATGCCGTCGATGAGCTGGATCCGGTTGACGACGAGCTTGTTCATGGCGTCGTTGGACTCGGCCTCGGCCCGGGCGATGACGTCGTAGGGGCCCATGACGCCCTCCGACGCCACGACCCCCTCGATGTCGGCCACCGTGTGGGCCACCTGCGTCGACTTGCCGACCTCGGTCTGGATGAGGACGTACGCCCGCACCGACATCAGGCGCTGAGCCGCTTCTCGAGCGCCTGCAGCTCGTCCTTGAGCGCAACCGGGAGGCGCTCGCCGAGCTTGGTGTAGTGCTCCTCGATGGAGGGGACCTCGGCCCGCCAGTCCTCCACGTCGACCCGGAGCAGCTCGGCCATGGCCGCGTCGTCGACGTCGAGGCCGGACGTGTCGAGGGCGCCGGGGGCGGGGAGGTTGCCGATGACCGTCTCCACCGCGTCGGCCTGGCCGGTGATCCGGCCGAAGATCCAGGCCAGCACCCGGCTGTTCTCGCCGAAGCCGGGCCACAGCCACTTGCCCTCGGGGCTCTTGCGGAACCAGTTGACGTAGTAGAGCTTGGGCAGCTTGGACTGGTCGGCGGCGGCGTTGCCCACGTCGAGCCAGTGGCCCAGGTAGTCGGCCATGTTGTAGCCGCAGAAGGGCAGCATGGCGAAGGGGTCACGGCGGAGGTTGCCGACCGCCCCGGCCTGGGCGGCGGTGGTCTCCGACGCCATGATCGAGCCCAGGAACACCCCGTGCTGCCAGCTGAACGACTCGTGCACCAGGGGGATCACCGACGAGCGGCGGCCGCCGAAGAGGATGGCGGAGATGGGCACGCCCTTGGGGTCCTCCCATTCGGGGGCGATCACCGGGCACTGGCTGGCGGGGGTGGTGAAGCGGGCGTTGGGATGGGCCGCAGGCGTGCCGGACTCGGGGGTCCAGTCGTTGCGCTTCCAGTCGGTCAGGTGGGCCGGCTTCTCCTTGGTCATGTCCTCCCACCACACGTCACCGTCGTCGGTGAGGGCGGTGTTGGTGAACAGGGAGTTCTTGAGCAGGGTCTTCATGGCGTTGGGGTTGGTGTCGTCGGACGTGCCCGGGGCCACGCCGAAGAACCCGGCCTCGGGGTTGATGGCGTAGAGCTGGCCGTCGGCGCCGTACTTCATCCAGCAGATGTCGTCGCCGACGGTCTGGACCTCCCAGCCGGGCAGGGTGGGCACGAGCATGGCCAGGTTGGTCTTGCCGCAGGCCGACGGGAAGGCGGCGGCCACGTAGCGGACCTCCTTCTCCGGCGACGTCAGCTTGAGGATGAGCATGTGCTCGGCCAGCCAGCCCTCGTCGCGGGCCATGACCGAGGCGATGCGCAGGGCGAAGCACTTCTTGCCCAACAGGGCGTTGCCGCCGTAGCCCGACCCGTAGGACCAGATCGTGCGCTCCTCGGGGAAGTGGACGATGTACTTGTTCTCGGCGTCGCAGGGCCACGGCACGTCGGCCTGGCCGTCGGCGAGGGGGGCGCCGACCGAGTGGAGGCAGGGGACGAACTCGCCGTCGCCCAGGGTGTCGAGGACGGCCTGGCCCATGCGGGTCATGATCCGCATGTTGATGGCCACGTAGGCGGAGTCGGAGAGCTCGACGCCGATGTGGGCGATGGGCGAGCCCAGGGGCCCCATGCTGAACGGCACCACATACATGGTGCGGCCCTTCATCGAGCCCTGGAAGAGGCCGCTGAGGACCTCCCTCATCTCCGCCGGATCACGCCAGTTGTTGGTAGGACCGGCGTCGATCTCGTTCTCGGAGCAGATGTAGGTGCGGTCCTCGACACGTGCGACGTCGCCCGGATCGGAGGTGGCCCAGTAGCTGCCGGGACGCTTGTCGGCGTCGAGCGGGCGTCAGCGTGCCGCCGTCGACGAGGAGCTGGCAGAGGCGGTCGTACTCCTCCTGGGAGCCGTCGCACCACTCCACCTTGTCGGGCGTGCACAGGGCCGCCATCTCGTCGACCCACTGGAGCAGCTTCTGGTTGGTGGTGTTGGCCATCAGTCCTCTTTCACTCTGGCGGGGAATCCCGGTGTACCCATGTCGACTTCTGAACCGAGCCGCAGCTTGGTGGCCCGGCCGGCACCGTCGAGGTCGAAGACGACCCGCTGGCCCTGGCGGAGCATGCGGAACACCGACCCGGTGATGGCGTCGGCCGCGAGGTCGTACTCGCTGCGATCGGTGTCCCGGACGAGGACGCCTTCTTTGGTACCGGGGTCGTACGACTTGATGACGCCCTGCAAGAGGCCTCCATTGGAACGTGCCGGGGACGCGTAACGTGAACTCACGACTCTACCGGGCGAGTTCGCCCTCATCGAGCAGTTGCGCCGGAGGATGACCGGCCCCGACGGGCAGGTCTGGGTGGGCGACGACGTCGCGGTGGTGCCCGGGCCCTCGGGGGCGCTGCTCCTCGCGTCCGACGCGGTAGTGGCCGGGATCCACGCCGACCTGTCGCTGGTGGGGCTGGACGATCTCGGATGGAAGGCGCTGGTGGCCAACGTGAGCGACGTGGCCGCCGTCGGGGGCCGGCCGCTGGCCGCGGTCGTGAGCGTGGCCGGGCCCCTCGGCGAGGTCGACGTCGACCTGCTGTACGACGGGCTGCTGGCCGCCTCGGCCGCCTACGGGTGCCCGGTGGTGGGCGGCGACATGACCTCGGCGCCGACGCTCGTCGTGTCGGTGGCCATAGCGGGCGACGCCGGGCCGTCGGATCCGCCGCCCGTCCTGCGGTCGGGGGCCCGTCCCGGTGACCGGCTGTTCGTGACCGGACCGCTCGGGTCGTCCGCCGCCGGCCTGCTGGTCCTGCGGGCGGGTACGACCGACGGGGGATCGGCGGCCGGTCTGCGCCGACCTGGTGCTGGCCCACCGGAGGCCCCGGGCCCGCCTGGCCGAGGGGGCGGCGGCCCGAGCCGCGGGGGCCACGGCCATGATCGACGTCTCCGACGGGCTGGCGTCCGATCTCAGGCACCTGGCCGACTCGTCGGGCGTGGGCGTGGTGGTGGAGAAGGTGCCGGTGGCGGTGGGCGTGTCGCGGGTGAGCGACGAGCCCGAGCTCCTCGCCCTCGGCGGGGGGAGGACTACGAGCTCGTCTTCGCCGCCCCCGATCCCGACCGGGTGGCGACGGTGTTCGTCGAGCTCGGCCTGGGCCTGCCCCTCGACATCGGCTACTGCACCGCCGACCCGACCGAGCGCCGCCTGCGCGACGGAGACCTCCCCGACGTTGGCTGGCAGCACCGCTGGTGAGCACCCGACGGCAACTGGTGACGTCTTGGGGCGCCATGACGCCCCCCACCGTCACCAGTTCGGGGGGTGGGTGGTGAGCACCCGGCGGCCGGTCGCCCTCACCATCGCCGGCACCGACTCCAGCGGGGGGGCGGGGGTGGTGGCCGACCTCAAGACGTTCGAGGCCCACGGGGTGTGGGGGACGGCGGCCATCACCGCCGTCACCGCCCAGAACACGCTGGGGGTCCAGGCGTTCGACGCCGTCACCCCCGAGCTGGTGCGGGCCCAGATCGCGTCGGTGGCCAGCGACCTGGGGGTGGACGCGGCCAAGACGGGCATGCTGGCGTCGGCCGCGGTGGTGGAGGCGGTGGCGGCGACAGTTGTCGAGCTCGGCGTCGGTCCCCTCGTCGTCGACCCGGTCCTGGTGTCCAAGCACGGCGACCGCCTCCTGGCGCCCGACGCGGTCGAAGCCATCCGCGACCTGCTGCTCCCGCGGGCGACGGTGCTCACCCCCAACCTGCCCGAGGCCGAGGCGCTGGTCGGGTTCCCGGTGCGTACCCGGGCCGACATGGAGGCTGCCGCCCGGGCCCTGCTCGAGCTCGGGCCCGAGGTGGTGCTGGTCAAAGGGGGTCACCTGGCGGGCGAGGCCTCGCCCGACTGCCTGCTGGCCGCCGACGCCGCCCGACGCCCCGGTGTGGCTCGAGGGGGCCCGCATCCCGGGGCGCCACACCCACGGCACCGGGTGCGTGCTCTCGGCTGCCATCGCGGCCGAACTGGCCCGGGGGATGGAGCCGGCCGACGCCTGTGTCGCGGCCAAGCGCTTCGTCGAGCGGGCCATCGCCGCCGGCGTGCCCCTCGGCCTCGGCGTCGGCCCGGTCGACCCGGGCTGGGAACGATCCCGGTAAGGGCGCGGCCGTGGATGGCGGTAGCGACCGGCCGGCCGTCCGTCTAGAACTGCGGCCGTGAGCCCCCGATCCCTGGTGTTCCGGAGCACCCCCGGGCGACGAACGATGGGCCGCAGCGCGGCCCGCCTGGTGGCACTGCGGATGCGGCTGCCGGCCGGCCTGCTCGCCTTCGCCGTCGTCTACGGCACGGTCGGCTACATCCTCATCGAGCACTACAACCCGCTCGACGCCCTCTACATGACCGTCACCACCCTGGTGACCGTCGGCTACGGCGAGATCCACCCCCTGGGCCCGGGCGGGCGAGTCTTCACCCTGACCCTGATCACCATCGGCGTCGGTGCCGTGTTCATCCTGATCGGGGCGTTCACCACCGCCCTGGCCAGCGGCGAGCTCGGCCTGTTCCTGAAGAGGAGAAGCATGCGGAGCCGGCTCGACGCCCTCGACGGGCACTACATCATCTGCGCCTACGGGCGGGTGGGACGGTCGGCGGCCGAGGAGCTGACCCGGCAGGGCCAGCAGGTCGTCGTCATCGAGACCCTCGACTCCCTGGAGGCGGTGATGGCGGAGGACGGGATGACCTACATCATGGGTGACCCCACCGAGGACGCCATCCTCGAGCTGGCCGGCATCCACCGGGCCAAGGCCCTGCTGTGCGCGGTCGACAACGACGCGGTGAACGTGTACATCACGCTCACCGCCCGCTCGCTCAACCCCGGCCTGTTCATCCTGTCCCGGTCGTCCCGCCCCGAGTCGGTCGACAAGCTGCGCCGGGCGGGCAGTGACCGGGTGATCTCGCCCTACGCCCTGAGCGGCGTGCGGATGGCCTCACTGTCGATGCAGCCGGCCATGATCGAGTTCGTCGACATGATCAGCGTGGCGCCCGACCTCCGCATCGAGGAGCTGATCATCGGCGAGGGGTCGCCTTTCGCCGGGCGCGAGGTGCGCGACGTCTGCGGCCCCTACGAGGGGGTCATGCTGTTGGCCCTGAAGCGTCCCGACGGGGAGCTGCTGGTACCTCCCCGGGCCGACAGCAAGCTCGGTGAGGGCGACGTCGTCATCGCCGTGGGCCAGGTGAAGGTGCTGAACCAGCTGGCCGAGGGAGCCGTCCGACGGTCGTGATGCCCGGCGCCTTCACGACGGCCGACGAGAGCGCCATCCGGGCCGAGAAGTGGTCCCTCGCCCTGCACGTCGTGCAGCTCGTCCTCCTGGTGGCGGCGGCCATCGTCGGCGCGATCGGGCTGGTGGTCGAGGACCAGCGGCTGGTCGGGCTGCTGATCGTCGCCTGCCTGGTCGTGGTGACAGTGTGCCGGCTGGCGCAGCGGGTGAAGGATCACGAGCACCTCTGGTACAACGGCCGGGCCGCCGCCGAGTCGGTCAAGACCCTGGCCTGGCGGTACGCGATGAAGGTGATGCCGTTCGACGACGACCGCACCGCGGCCGGCCTGTTCGCAGCCCGGGTGACCGAGGTGACCCTCGCCGCCGAGCTGCCCCCGTATGGAGCGGAGGTGACCCCGGAGATGGAGCAGTTGCGGGGCTCGGCCCTGGGCGAGCGGTCGCGCCGCTATCTGGAGGACCGCATCGACGACCAGTGCCGGTGGTACACCGGCAAGAGCGAGCGGTTCCGTCGTCTGGCCCACCTGTGCGACAAGGCCTTCTTCGTCCTCACCGCGGTCGCCATCGGGACTGCCCTGTTCGTGGCGTTCGGCCGGTCCGATGTCGCCCTGATCGCGATCCTCGAGACGGCGGTGGCGGCGGTGATGGGCTGGGCCGGCGTCCGGGCCTACGGCCCCGTCGCCACTGCCTACGCCTTCACCGCTCGCGAGCTGCAGGCCATCCGGGCCCTGGCCGACAGGGCCGCCCTCAACGACGGCTCATGGGCCGAGTTCGTCGGCGACGCCGAGGACGCCATCTCCCGGGAGCACACCATGTGGCGGGCATCCCGCGCCAGCGCCTCCACCGCCCCCGCCCGCTGACCGCGGGGTGGCCGCGGGCGTGCGCTGTTAGCTGACGCGCTTGGTGATCTTGCCCGCCTTGATGCACGAGGTGCAGACCGACAGGCGCTTCGGCGTGCCGGCGACGACCGCCCGCACCCGCTGGATGTTGGGGTTCCACCGGCGCTTGTTGCGACGGTGGGAGTGGCTGACACTCATCCCGAACGAGGGGTGCTTGCCGCAGATCTGACACACAGAAGCCATCGGGGAACACGGTATCAGCGTCGGCGATCCGTCTACGATCCGCCTGATGGGCGTGCCGACGAGTGGGCCGATGAGTGTTCCAATGAGTGTTCCAATGAGTGTTGTCGAACGGCTCGACCACTCGCATCTGCGGGACGCAATCGTCGGCTTCCGTGACGCCCTGCGGGCCCACCAGCAGCGCCTGAACCGCCTCAACGTGTATCCAGTCCCCGACGGGGACACCGGCACCAACATGGCCCTCACCCTGGAGTCGGTGGTCACCGCCCTCGACGGCGTGCCCGACACCGATCGCACGATGGTGGCCACGTGCAAGGCCATCTCCCACGGGTCGCTCATGGGGGCGAGGGGCAACTCGGGGGTCATCCTGTCCCAGGTCCTGCGGGGCCTCTGTGGCCGGCTCGACGACGACGAGGTGGCCGACGGCGCCTGCGTGGCCGCGGCCCTGGCCGACGCCAGCCGGGCCGCCTATTCGGCGGTCATGCGGCCGGTGGAGGGCACCATCCTCACCGTCGTACGGGAGGCGTCGGAGGCGGCGGTGGCTGCGGCATCCGAGGTGGGCGGCGCGGGCGAGAAGGCGCTGGTCGACGTGCTCGACGCGGCCGTCCGATCGGCCCGGGACGCCCTCGCCCACACCCCGGAGCTGCTCCCCGTCCTCAAGGAGGCGGGCGTGGTCGACGCCGGGGGAGCGGGCTTCGTCCTGTTCCTCGACGCCCTCCTCCACGTGGTGGACGGCCGCCCGGTGCCGGAGGCGCCCGAGGGGGAGGCGGACCCGTCGATCCCGATGGTGACCGAGGGCGAGGGCGGGTCGGACGCCGCCATGGAAGGCCCCCGCTACGAGGTGATGTACCTGCTG
Source organism: uncultured Acidimicrobiia bacterium (assembly GCA_963765955.1). Taxonomy (GTDB): domain Bacteria; phylum Actinomycetota; class Acidimicrobiia; order Acidimicrobiales; family AC-14; genus JAXDMK01. Next base: position 462,291 of record CAVXYA010000002.1, on the reverse strand, counting down.
GACGCCCCCGACGACAAGATCGACGCCTTCAAGGCGGCGTGGATGGAGATCGGCGAGTCGATCGTGGTGGTGGGCGGCGACGGGCTGTGGAACTGCCACATCCACGCCGACGACATCGGGGCGTCGATCGAAGCCGGCATCGAAGCAGGCCGGCCCCGCCAGATCCGGGTCACCGACCTGGCCGGCCAGGTGGAGGAGGAGCGCTGGGTCCGCCAGGGCCTGGGCCCCGACGCCGCCGCCGACGCCGCCGACGACGCCGGCCCGGCGGCCCGGGAGACGGTCGCGACCGCGGTCGTGGCCGTCGCCCTGGGGGACGCCGTCCGGGACGGGTTCCGGTCGATGGGCGCCCAGGAGGTGGTGGCCGGCGGACAGACGATGAACCCGTCCACCGCCGACCTGCTCGAGGCCATCGAGGCCACCGACGCCCACGAGGTCGTGCTCCTCCCCAACAACAAGAACATCATCCCGGTCGCCGGGCAGGCGGCCGACCTGGCGACGAAGCCGGTGTGGGTGGTCCCCACCCGGGGGATGGTGGCGGGCCTGGCCGCCATGCTCGTCTACGACCCCGACGGGTCGGCCGAGGCCAACGCCAAGGCCATGGAGGAGGCGGCCTCCCAGGTCGTGTCGGGCCAGGTCACGTGGGCCGTGCGGTCCTCGGGAAGCATCAACGAGGGTGACTGGCTGGGCCTGGCCGGCGAGGAGATCGTCGACGTCCATCCCGACCTCGCCACCTGCGCCACCTGCCTGCTCGACCGTCTGGTGGGCGACGGCCACGAGCTGGTCACCGTCTTCGTGGGGGCGACGACGGCCGACGAGGTCACCGCGGCCGTCGAGCAGTGGCTGGCGGCGAACCGTCCCCAGGTGGCGGTCGAGGTCCAACGCTGGCAGCTCCCCCTCTCGGCGTACGTCTTCTCCATCGAATGATTCACGCGCCCGGTCTCACCGGTGATACCAACGGGCATGGGTGAAGCGACGATCAGGGACCTGAGAAACCACGGCGGCGAGGTGATCGACCGTGTCCGCGCCGGCGAAAGGATCACGATCACGCGAGATGGCGAGCCGGTTGCGGAGTTGAGCCCGCTGCCACGGAGGCCGCTCGACGCAGCGACTGTCATTGCCCGTTTTAGCGGGTTACCCGTGGTCGATCCCGATCGACTCCGAGCGGACATCGACGCGCTCATCGACCAATCACTGTGACCGCCGAGAAGGTCGGCGTGCTCGATACGAGCACCCTGATGCTGATCGACCGCCTCGACCGGGGTGCGCTCCCGAATCGGCCGGTCATCACCGCAATCACCCTTGCGGAGCTGTCCGTCGGCCCGCTGACGGCCATGGACCCAGCCGAGCGCGCGGCCCGGCAAATCAGGCTTCAGGAGACCGAGGCGACGTTCCAGCCGTTGCCGTTCGACGCGGCGCCGGCCCGCGCCTTTGGTGTCGTCGCCCCTGCGTTGCGCCAGTCTGGCCGTAAGGTTGCGTCAAGGGCGTTTGACGCCATGATCGCCGCCGTCGCGCTGGCCAACGACCTGCCCGTCTACACGTGCAACCCGCGGGACTTCGCCGGCATCGACGGCCTTCGGGTGCACGCAATCCGCCATCCTGACCATCCCGTGAGCACACCCTGAGACGGGCGCCGGCGCCGTGACCGGGCGGCGGTTGGCCCAGCTGGCCGACATCCCGGTCGAGGCCCTGGCCGGGGTGGGGCCCAGGAAGGCCGAGGCCCTGGCGGCCATGGAGATCCACACCGTCCTCGACCTGCTCACCCACTACCCCCGGCGCTACGTCGACCGCACCCGGCAGTCCGACATCGCCGACCTCAGGGTGGGGGACGAGGCGGTGGTGCTGGCCACGGTGAAGCGGGTGAAGTCCCGGCGCACCCGCCAGGGGCGGATGATCGTCGACGTCGACGTCTTCGACGGCACCAGCTACCTGCACGTCGTGTTCTTCAACCAGGGCTGGCGGGCCAAGCAGCTCGGCGCCGGTACCCAGGCCGTGTTCTTCGGCAAGCTCGAGCGCTTCCGGGACCGCCGGCAGATGACCAACCCGGTGGTCGACCTGGTGGGCGACCGCACCGGGCGCATCGTGCCCATCTACCCCCAGTCCAAGAAGGAAGGGGGGCTGAACACCTGGGAGCTGGCCGGTTTCATCGAGGAGGCGCTGGCCCGGGCCGGTCCCTTCGCCGACCCCCTGCCCGAGGGGTGGCTCGACCGGCTCGACCTGGTCGACCGGCGCACCGCCTTCACCGCCATCCACAACCCGGACTCGATGGGCTCGGCCACGGCCGCCCGCCGCCGGCTGGTCCTCGACGAGCTCCTGCGCATGCAGGTGGCTCTGGTCCTGCGCAAGCGGGCCCTCGAGCGCGACGCCAAGGGCATCCGCCACGTGGTCGAGGGCGGGCTGCTGGTGCCCAAGTTCCACGCCTGCCTGCCGTTCACCCTCACCGACGCCCAGCGGCGGGCCATCGACGAGATCACCAAAGACCTGGCCGGGCCCCATCCCATGCACCGGCTGCTGCAGGGCGACGTGGGCAGCGGCAAGACGGTGGTGGCCCTCACGGCCCTGCTCACGGCGGTGCAGGGCGGCTATCAGGGGGCGTTCATGGCCCCCACCGAGGTGCTGGCCGAGCAGCACGACGTGAGCCTGCGCCACCTGCTGGGCGACCTCACCGTGCCCGACGAGCGCACCCTCACGGGCGACCGGCCGCTGCGGGTGGAGCTGTTGTCCAACCGCACCACGGCCGGGGAGCGCACCCGGATCCTGGCCGGGCTGGCCGAGGGCCACGTCGACCTGCTCGTCGGCACCCACGCCCTGCTGGAGGAGCGGGTGGCGTTCAAGGCCCTGGGCGTGATCGTGATCGACGAGCAGCACCGGTTCGGCGTCGAGCAGCGGGCGGCCCTGCGGGGCAAGGGCGACGACCCCGACGTGCTGGTGATGACCGCTACGCCCGATCCCCCGCACCGCGGCCATGACCGTCTACGGCGACCTCGACGTGACGACCCTCGACGAGCTGCCGCCCGGCCGCACCCCGGTGACCACCCATTGGGCCCGCGGCCCGCTGGAGGAGGCCGAGGCCCACCAGCGGGTGTCGGATGAGGTGGCCGCCGGCCGCCAGGCCTACGTGGTGTGCCCGCTGGTCGAGGAGTCGGAGAAGATCCAGGCCCGGTCGGCCATCGAGGAGCGGGCGCGGCTGGCGGTCGAGGTGTGGCCCGACCTGCGCCTGGGCCTGCTCCACGGCCAGATGCCGTCGAAGGAGAAGGAGGCGGTGATGGGATCGTTCCGGGGCCGGGAGCTCGACGTGCTGGTGGCCACCACCGTGATCGAGGTGGGCGTCGACGTCCCCAACGCCACGGTGATGATCGTGGAGGACGCCGACCGCTTCGGGATCGCCCAGCTCCACCAGCTCCGGGGCCGGGTGGGCCGGGGGTCCGATCAGTCGTGGTGCTACCTGTTCGGGGAGGGGTCGACGCCGGAGTCGGAGACGCGCCTCAAGGCGCTGGAGGAGACTACCGACGGGTTCGTGCTGGCCGAGGTCGACCTCGACCTGCGGGGGGAGGGCACGGTGCTGGGCACCCGCCAGAAGGGCCACTCCGACCTCAAGCTGGCCTCGCTCCGCCGAGACCGGGAGGTCGTGGCCGAGGCCCGCCGCCTGGCGTTCGAGATCGTGGACTCCGACCCCGGCCTCAAGGAGAACTCGCTGCTGGCCGAGGAGATCCGCCTGCTGATCGACGAGTCCGAGGCCGAGTTCCTCTTCAAGAGCTGAGGCCGAGGCCGGGCGGCGTTACCCCGGCGGGCAGTTGAGGAAGGTCAGGAGGCCGTCGAGGAGGCCTCCGAGCAGGTCGGACAGCACCCGCAGGAGGTCGCAGAGCAGGCCGGAGAGCGGCGACAGGACCGAGGTCGTGCTGGTGGTCGGCGTGGGCGTCGTGGTCACGGTGGACGTCGGTGGAGCGGTCGAGGTCGACGGCGAGGTCGGCGACGTGGTGGTCGGGTCGACGATCGTGCCCGCGCCCGCGAACGAGATGTGATGCTGCGTCCATTCGTCGCCCCGGTCGGGGAACGCGACCAGGGAGCAGGGGGTGATGCCACAGTTGACGGTGGTCGAGCCGGTGCTGATGACCCGCTTCACCGCGACGGTGAGGGGCCCGATGTTGCCGGACGATCCCGTCCCGACGGATGCGAGCACGGCCGGGTCGCACAGCGGCCCCTGGGGGCCGGCGGTGCACTGGCGCACGGTGGCCGTGCCATGCAACGGGAACGGGCCCGCCTGCACGGAGACCATCTGCCCGTCAGACAGCGCGTCGTCGGGTGTCACGGTCATGAAGACGAACGGGCTCGGCCCCCACTCGGGATTGTCGGCCCGGACTGGGAGCATCAGGGTGAGCAGGGCGACCGCCAGGCCTCCGACGATCACGCCCCGCCGGGCCGCCGGCGACGTCCTCCGGAGCATCGCACCGATCCTGTCCGCCATGGCAGCCTCCTTCGCCCTCCGGGTAGCTCAAACATACCTTTCTCGGCCGGGAACGAAACCACGCTCGGTCAGCGCTCCGCCTCCCTGAGTGGGAGCGCCTACGGTTGGCGGCATGAGGGTCGTGGCCGGCGTGGCCGGGGGACTGCGCCTGACGGCGCCGCCCGGGCGGAAGCTGCGACCGACCACCGACCGGGTCCGGGAGGCCATGTTCTCCTCCCTGACCAGCATGGACGCGGTCCGAGATGCCCGGGTGCTCGACCTGTTCGCCGGCACCGGGGCCCTCGGGATCGAGGCCCTTTCCCGGGGGGCGGCGTCGGCCACGTTCGTCGACGCCGACCACGCCGCCATCCGGGCCATCGAGCAGAACCTGGCCACCACCGGGCTGGGGGGCGACGCCAGGGTGGTCCACGGCGACGCCCTGCGCTTCCTGGAATCGCTCCCCGGGGCCGGCGGCGACACCTTCGACCTGGCTCTCGTCGACCCGCCCTACGCGTTCGCCGACTGGCCCCGGCTCCTGGCCGCCCTGCCCGCCCGCCTGGCCGTGCTCGAGACGGGGGCGCACGTCGACATCCATCCGCCCTGGGTGGCCGTCAAGTCCCGCCGTCATGGGGATACGGTGGTGACCCTCGTGCGCCGCCAGCAGGGCCGTGCACCCGAGGAGAGGGGAGAGGCGGCCGAATGACCAAGGCGCTCATACCCGGCTCCTTCGACCCGGTGACCTTCGGGCACCTCGACGTCATCGAGAGAGCCGCCCGCCTCTTCGACGACGTGCTGGTGGCGGTGGTCGAGAACCCCAACAAGACGACCCTCTTCTCCCTCGACGAGCGCACCGAGATGCTGGCCGAGGTCACCGGCCACCTCGACAACCTCAAAATCGACGCCTTCGAGGGCCTGCTGGTCGAGTTCGCCCTGGCCCGGGACGTGAAGGCCATCGTCAAGGGGCTGCGGGCCGTCTCCGACTTCGAGTACGAGCTCCAGATGGCCCAGCTCAACTACCGGTTGTCGGGGATCGAGACCCTGTTCATGCCGACCACGCCCGAGCACTCGTTCCTGTCGTCCAGCCTGGTGCGGGAGGTGGGCGGCTTCGGCGGCGACGTGTCGTCGATGGTGCCGCCCCAGGTGGCCGACCGGGTGAAGGCCCGGTTCCTGCGATGACGCCCCGGTTCTCACGATGACGATCGTCGACCCGCCCGACAGCGAGGTCCTGCTCCGGCGGGTGCTCGACCTCATCAACGGCGCCCCCAAGATGCCCCTGTCGTCCACCGTCCGGCTGGAGAAGGACGAGGTCGTCGAGCTCCTCGAGGAGGCCATCGCCCGCCTGCCGGAGGAGATGCGCCAGGCCCGGTGGCTGCTCAAGGAGCGGGCCGAGTACCTGGCCAAGGTGCAGCGGGAGGCCGACGACATCCTGGCCGCGGCCCGGGAGCGGGCCGAGCGCATCGTCCAGCGCACCGAGCTGGTGCGCGAGGCCCAGCGGGTGGCCCGGCGGACGGTGGAGGAGGCCAACGACGAGTCCCGCCGCCTGCGCCACGAGGCGGAGGACTACTGCGACCAGAAGCTGGCCAGCTTCGAGACGGTGCTCGAGCGGATCACCAAGACGGTCGGTGCCGGTCGGGCCAAGCTGCGGGTCACCCCGCTGCCCCCACCCCAGGAGGGCGACCAGACGGTGCGGGCCGAGGGCGAGCCCGACACCGGCGAGGTCTTCTTCGACCAGGACCAGTGGTGAGGAGCCATCCGCCATGCGGCCCTTCGTCGTCAACGTCGCCGACCTCGTCCACAAGCCGGCCGCCCGGCGCCGGGAGCGGCTGAGCGGAACCCTGGCCGACCTGCGGGTCGGCGTGGCCGAGGTGCCGGCCGCCGAGCCCCTTATCGTCGAGGCCACGCTGGAGTGGGTCACCGACGGCCTGCTGGCCAGCGGCACCATCTCCGCCCCCTGGCACGCCGAGTGCCAGCGCTGCCTGGGTCCGGCCCGGGGACGCATCGACTTCGAGTTCCGGGAGCTGTTCGAGCGCGAGCCGCGGGAGGGCGAGAGCTACCGCCTGGGCCATGACTCGATCGACCTCGAGCCGCTGGTGCGGGAGGCGGTGCTGCTCGAGCTCCCGCTGGTGCCGCTGTGCGCCGCCGACTGCGCCGGGCTGTGCCCCACCTGCGGCGCCGACCTCAACCAGGCCCCGTGCGACTGCGTCCCGGCCGGCCTCGATCCCCGCTGGGCGGCGCTGGAGGGGTTCCGGCCCGTCTCCGAGAACTGACCGGCTCGCCAAGAGCATGCGGCGGAGGCGGTAGGATCGTCGCTCCATGGCTGTCCCCAAGAAGAAGACCTCGAAGTCCAAGAGCCGCAGCCGGCGGGCTTCGGCGTGGCGGCTGGCGGCGCCGGCCCAGAGCACCTGCCCGCAGTGCCGCCAGGTCAAGCGGCCCCACGTGGTGTGCCCGAACTGCGGGTGGTACGGCGGACGCCAAGCCATCGACGTCGACTAGTCATCGACGTCGAGTAGTCGCCACGATCCGGCGCCCGGCGTGACCAGCCCGGACAGCTCCCTCCAAGGCATCGACCCGTCCCGTCCGACGCCGACGCTGCTCCCCATCGCGGTCGACGTCATGGGCGCCGACAAGGGCCCCCTCGAGATCGTCGCCGGTGCCCGCCAGGCGGCCGAGGAGCTCGGCGTCCCCATCCTGCTGGTGGGCCAGCGGGAGGCGATGGGGAACACCTGGGGCCTCGAGGTGCTGGAGGCGAGCGAGGTCATCGGCATGACCGACGACCCCGCGGGCGGCGTGCGTCGCAAGAAGGACTCGTCGGTGGTGCGGGCGGCCGAGGCGGTCCGGGACGGCCGGGCGTCGGCGATGGTGAGCGCCGGGAACACGGGGGCGGCCATGGCCAGCGCCCTGCTGCGGATGGGGCGGGTCAAGGGCGTGGCCCGGCCCGCCATCGCCACCGTCATCCCCGTGCCGGGCGCCATCCCCACCGTCCTCCTCGACGGGGGGGCCAACGCCGACTGCACCCCCGCCTGGCTGGTGCAGTTCGCCCAGATGGGGGCCGTGTTCGCGTCCGCCCGGTTCAAGCTGGACGAGCCCCGGGTGGCCCTGCTCTCGATCGGCGAGGAGCCGGGGAAGGGGTCGGCTCTGGTCAAGGAGACCCACGCCCTCCTGGCCCAGCCGGGGTGCCTCCACGCCGCGGGCCGGTTCATCGGCAACGTGGAGGGCCGCGACGTGCTCTCCGACCGGGTCGATGTCGTCGTCACCGACGGCTTCACCGGCAACGTGGTGCTCAAGACCCTCGAGGGCAGCGCCCGCTTCCTGATCGAGACCGTCCTGGGGGTGATGACGTCCACCGAGGAGGCCAGGAAGGCGACCCAGGTGCTGCTGCCCCTCCTCCTGCCCCTCCAGGCGGAGCTGGATCCCGAGACCTACGGGGGGGCCATGCTCCTGGGCGTCGACGGGCTGTGCATGATCAGCCACGGGTCGTCGTCGAGGCGGGCCATCTTCAACGCCGTCGGGCTGGCCCGGGAGATGGTCCTCGCGGACATGGTGGGCCGCATCCGGGAGTCGGTCGCCAAGGCCTGACCGGGCCTTCCGTTCACAAGCGCACAAGCGGGGGAACCGGTACCATCGGCCGGTCCCCAGTCCGCATTCAGGAGTGTTCTGCCCGTGCCTGCCGTCAGCCCGACATCCCCCTTGGACCGCGCGGCTGTGCTCACCCTGATCCAGGAGCGGTTGGCCGACATCCTCGAGATCGAGCCGTCGGCCATCGCCGAGGGAGCGTCGTTCACCGACGACCTCGACGCCGACTCGCTGGCCCTCATCGAGCTGGTCGAGGCCATCGAGGAAGAGATGAACGAGAGAACTGTCGGCTTTCGGATCGAGGACGAGGACCTCGAGGACCTCAAGACCGTGCGTGACGCGGTTGATTACGTGGTCGAGCGCGCCGGCGGGACGCAGCAGTCCTGAGCCACGACGAGCAATTCGACGCCCTGGTTGAGCGGCTCGGACGTCCTTTCGCCGACCGTACGCTGCTGGCGCGGGCGCTCTGCCACCGGTCGTGGTGCGCCGAGAGCCTGGGCGAGCTGTCCAACGAACGCCTCGAGTTCCTGGGCGACAGCGTCCTCGGGCTGGTCGTCACCGCCCACCTCTACCGCACCTACCCCGACCTGCCCGAGGGCCACCTGGCCCAGGTGCGGGCGGCGGTGGTGAACGCCGGCGTGCTGGCCGAGGCCGCCACCGAGCTGCGGCTGGGCGAGGCGGTCCGCCTGGGCAAGGGGGAGGACGCCTCCGGGGGCCGGGAGAAGCCGTCGATCCTCTCCGACGCCATGGAGGCGGTCATCGGCGCCGTCTACCTCGACGGAGGGTGGGACGACGCCGCCTCCCTGGTCATGGAGCTGCTCGGCGACCGCATGACCGAGGCCGCGGCCGGTCCGGGGGGCCACGACTTCAAGACCCGGCTCCAGGAGCTGGCGGCCCGGACCTACGACGAGTTGCCCTCCTACTCGGTCGTGTCCGAGGGCCCCGACCACGCCAAGCGGTTCACCGCCCAGGTGACGGTCGGTGGCGAGGCCGTCGGCGTCGGAGAGGGTCGGTCCAAGAAGCAGGCCGAGCAGGCGGCGGCCCGGGAGGCCTGGCACCGCCTGGCCCAACCTGAGCCCGAAACGGCGGCCGGGCTGGGATTGGGGGCGGTCGTCGAGCCGCCGGTGGAGGTGGATGTGGCGGCGGAGACAGGCGCGGCCGGGCTCTCCGGGGACGTCAACGTCGATGCCTGAGCTGCCCGAGGTCGAGACCCTCAAGCGCGACCTCGACAAAGAGGTCGTCGGCAAGCGCATCAAGTCGGTCACCGTCGAGGGCGAGCGTTCGACCCGCCGCCATGCCGACAAGCAGGAGTTCATCGAGAAGCTCGAGGGCCACAAGATCACGGGCGTCGAGCGCAGGGGCAAGTACCTGGTGCTGCGGCTGGAGGGGGGCGACGTCCTGGTCGCCCACCTGGGCATGAGCGGCCAGCTGCTCCGAGGCAAGGGCGGGGTCCGCGACCCCGACCCCAAGCACACCCACGTGGTGTTCACCTTCACCCAGGGCGGTCTGCTGCGCTTCGTCGACCCCCGGACGTTCGGCGAGGTGTTCGTCACCACGCCCGAGGAGCTGGAGGCGGAGGTGCCGGAGCTGGCCCACCTGGGCTTCGACCCGGTCGACGACATGATGTCGTGGGTCCGCTTCGGGGAGCTGCTCACCGCCCGCAAGGGCAAGCTCAAGGCCATGCTCATGGACCAGAAGTTCGTGGCCGGCATCGGCAACATCTACAGCGACGAGATCCTGTGGGCGGCCGGCCTGCGCTACGACCGGTCGTCGGAAACGCTGTCGTCGCAGGAGGTCCGTCGCCTCTACCGGGCCATGGTGGAGACGCTGCAGGACGCCATCAAGCACCGCGGCTCGTCACTGGCCGACGAGCAGTACCGCGACCTGTTTGGTGCGATCGGGGAGTACCAGAAGGAGCACAAGGTCTACGACCGGGCCGGCCAGGCCTGCCGCCGCTGCCGGAGCACCATCGTGAAGGTGAAGGTCAACGGCCGGGGCTCGTTCCTCTGCGAGCAGTGCCAGGTCTGATCGCCGACTAGCGCACCTCGCAATGTGGCGAGCTAGGGGCAGGCGGACTGCTTCAGGGAGTCGAGCAGGGTCTGCTGGAGCTCGCTGACGACCACCTGGCGCTCGGTGTCGAAAACCTGGGTGCGGGCCTTGCTCCAGTCGACGACGGCGGCGACGTACCGGGCCTGCTTGGCCTTGAGGACGGTGCCAGTGGCGTCCGGGGCGGCGCCCGCGTCGAGGGCTTGCAGGTGGGCCACGACGGCGCCCGCCAGCTCGGTCATGGCAACGGCCATGGCGGCCCGCCGGGCGGAGACGGCCTCGTTGGCGGTGGTGAGGGTGGTGGCGTGCTGGGCCAGGCCGTTGGTGATGCCCGACTGCATGTCCGGGACCTTCTCGCACATGGCGTCGATCCTGGTGGGCGCGTTCGACTGGGCGGCGGTGGGCGTCTGGGCCGCGCCGGCGCCGGTGGGGACGAGGAGAGCCATGCTCACCGCGGCGATGGCGCCGATGCCGAGAGCGACGGCGAAGATCCTGCGCATCTGACGTTCTCCTTCCTGTGAGTCGGGTCGGGCCTGTGAGTCGGGTCGGGCCTGTGAGTCGGGTCCAGGCTGCATCAGGGTTGGGCCCCGAGCTGCCGGAGGAGGTCCTCGATGATCTTGTCGACCTCCTCGGGGGTCAGCTCACGGGGCTGACCCTCGGAGGTGGCCGCCTGCTCCAGCTGCAGGGGGAGCCCGGCGAGGAGCTCGGCGACCTGCTCCGGCGTCGCCGGGGGAGGGGCGTCGGGGGTTGAGGCGGGTGCGCCCGGGGCGGGGCGGGCAGCGATGGTGCCGGTCGGGCGGTTGGGGGTCGGCGCACCGGCGACTGTCGTGGCGGTGCCGGAGCCGGCGTCGACGCCGGGAGCGGGCTGGGTGGCGGGAGGGATCTTGGGGTCCGGACCGTCGCGCAGGACCAGCACGACGACGGCGCCGAGGATGGTGAGCAGCACGCCGACTACCGACATCCAGATTCCGGTGCGCCGCATCCTGGTGGTTCCCCGCCCTGTGTCGAGTCGTAATGGGGTCGTGGTGACCGCCGGCGCGCCCATCGCGTTGGCCTTATCGGCATGGATCCCGTCGGGCTTTAGCAAGTTCCGGGAAAATTTACAGGAAGCGGCGAGGGTCCGCCGATGGCGACGAGGCCCCCGGTAGCCTCGGGAGACCGATGTTCCTGCGCTCGCTCACCCTGAAGGGCTTCAAGTCCTTCGCCGAGCCGACCACCCTCGAGTTCGAGCCCGGGCTCACGGTCGTGGTCGGCCCCAACGGCAGCGGGAAGTCCAACGTCGTCGACGCGGTGGCGTGGGTGCTGGGGGCCCAGGGGCCGCGCAGCCTCCGGTCCTCCAAGATGGACGACGTCATCTTCGCCGGCACCGGTCGGCGCCCGGCCCTCGGGCGGGCCGAGGTCAGCCTCACCATCGACAACACCCACGGGCTGCTTCCCATCGACTTCCGGGAGGTCACCATCACCCGGACCCTGTTCCGGGCCTCGGGTGAGAGCGAGTACACGCTCAACGGGGTCTCCTGCCGGCTGCTCGACCTCCAGGAGCTGCTCTCCGACACCGGGGTCGGCCGCCAGCAGCACATCATCGTGTCCCAGGGCAACCTCGATGCCGTCCTCGACTCCCGCCCCGAGGACCGCCGGCTGATAGTGGAGGAGGCGGCCGGCATCCTCAAGTACCGGCGCCGCAAGGAGAAGGCGGAGCGGCGGCTGGAGGGCACGGAGGCCAACCTGGTGCGGCTCACCGACCTGCTTCGGGAGGTCGGGCGCCAGCTGCGACCGCTCGAGCGCCAGGCCGAGGCCGCCCGCCGCCACGGCGACCTGGTGTCCGAGCTGCATGCCCTGCGGGTCTATCTGCGGGGCCGGGAGCTGCGCGTCCTCTCCGCCCGCCACGAGTCGGCGGTGCAGGCCCGGACCGGGCTGAAGGCGGACGAGGGCACGGTCAAGGCCGAGCTCGACGTCCTCGACCGGTCGGTGGCGGCGGCCGAGGCCCGGATGTCGGAGCTGGGGCAGGCCCGGCTGGGCGACGTGGTGGGCCGGCTGGAGGCGTTGCGGGAGCGCACCCGGGGGCTGGCCGCGGTGGTTGCCGAGCGGCGGCGGTCGGTCGAGCGCGATCTGGCCGTGAGCGTCGACTCCACACTGCTGGCCGCCCTCGACGACGACGCCACCCGCCTCCGGGCCGAGCTGGCCGAGGTGGAGGCGGCGGCCGTCGCCATGGCCGCCCGCTTCGGTGAGCTGGCTGCGGGCGAGGCCGAGCTGGCCCAAGAACGGGCGGCCGAACGTGCGGCCGAGCGCGCCGCGGCCGGGGAGCCACCGCTGTTCACGGCGACCGGCTCGGCGGCACTTGGTCCCGCCGGGTTCGGACCGGGACGGTCGGGCCCGGGGGGGTCGGGGCCGGGAGGGTTCGGCCCGCAGGGTCCCGGTCCGGGAGGGTCGGGCCCGGCGGAGTCCAGCCCGGCGGAGTCCAGCCCGGTCGGGAGGGCGGATCGACCGGGCGGCGGCCGAGGCCCGGGGGGAGCTGGCTGCCCTGCGGGCCAGCCTCGACCGGGGCCGGGCCGACCTGGCCCGGCTGGAGCACCGGCTGGCCGGCCTCGACCTCCGGGCGGTGGCCCTGGGCGAGGAGGCCGAGCGGGTCAGCACCGAGTTGGCCCGGCTGTCGGCGGCCGAGGCGGAGCTGGCTGCGGCCAGCGACGAGGCCGAGGCCGAGCGGCGGGTGGCGGAGGCAGAGGTGGCCGTGGCCGAGGCCGCGGCGCGGGACGCGGCCGCCGGTCACCGCACGTGGGTGGCCCGGGCCGAGGCCCTGGCCATGGCCGTCGACGAGGCTCGGGGCAGGGGCGACACCGCCCGCCTCGAAGGGGTCGACGGCGTCCTCGGGACGCTGCTCGACCTGGTCGATGTCGAGCCCGGGTTCGAGGCCGCCTTCGAGGCGGCAGTGGTCGAGGCGGTGGGTGCGGTGGTGGTCGACGGCGTGGCCACCGGCCGCCAGCTCTTGGCCGAGCTCGGCCGCGCACCAGGTCCCGGCCAATCGCGCCCGGCGACGCTCCCCACCGGAATCCTGCCCCTCGGGTCGCCGGTCGACGCCCCGCCGAACATATCGCCCCACTGCCCCGGCCGGCCGCTGCGCTCGGTCGTCCGGTCCGCCCACCCCGGCGTGGAGCGGCTGCTGCGCCACCTCTTGGCGGCCACGGTCGTCGTCGACGGTGGCTGGGAGGAGGCGGTCGACGTCACCCTCGCCTTCCCCGACCTGGTGGCCGTGACCCGGGCCGGTGACCGCATCTCGGCCCTCGGATGGCGGCTAGGCGTGGGGGCGCCGGGGGCGACCCGGGCCGCCCTCGACGAGGCCCGGCGGCAGATCGCCGAGCACGCCGGCATCGCCGCCGCCGCCGACCGGAGGCTCCGGGAGGCCACCGAGGCGCTGTCTGCGGCCACCGACGGGGCCACCCGATGTGCGGGCCAGGCTTCGGCTGCCGCCGGCCGCTACCGCCAGCTCGACGCCGCCGCCACCGCCGCCCGAGGCGACTCACGGCGGGTGGCGGCCGAGGTCGAGGAGGTTCGCTCCCAGCGCAACCGGGCCGCCGACCGGTTGCAGCAGGAGGCGGCCCGGGTGGCCGAGCTGGAGCTCCTCCTGCCCGACCTCGACGACCGCGAGGCGGCCGGTGCTGCCCGGGTGGCGGCGGAGCGGGCCCAGCGCCAGCGCATCCAGGCCCGGGCCGAGGCCCTGGTGGCCCTCCGGGCCGAGCTCGACGTGCGGGCCGCCGGCCTCAACGACAGCCGCACCTCCCTGGCCCGGCGGCTGTCCGAGGTGGAGACCCGCCTGGCGGGGGCCGCCGCCCGGCGGCGAGAGTCCGAGTCCCGGCGGGGGAGCCTGCTGGCGGCAAGAGCCGGCCTCGACCGGCTGGGCCCCTACCTCGACGGCCGGCTGGCCGTGGTCGAGGCCACCCTGGCCGCCGTCCGCCGCCGCCGCGACGCCGCCGCCCGGGCCCTGGCCGAGGGCGCCAGTGCTCTCGACGGACTGCGCCGGCGTCGCCAGGCCGCCGAACGCCATCTGGGCGAGCTGCGGGAGCGGGCGGGACGGGCCGAGCTGGAGATGGCCGAGGCCCGGCTGAGGCTGGAGACCACCGAGGAGGCGGTGCGCCGCGAGCTCGACTGCGAGCCGGCGCTGGCCATCGACGCCGTCTGCCCCCCCTTGGAGCCCGTTACCAAGGAACCTGGCGCCAGCCCCGCGGCCCGGGCGCGCGACCTCGAACGGGAGCTTCGCCTGATGGGGCCGGTGAACCCCCTCGCCCTCCAGGAGCTTCAGGTGCTGCAGGAACGCCACGCCTTCCTCACCGAGCAGCTCGACGACATCAAGGGCTCCCGCCGGGAGCTGCTCAAGATCATCCGGGCCGTCGAGGGGGAGATGTCGGAGCTGCTCACGGCCGCCCTGGCCGACGTCACCGAGCACTTCGCGGCCCTGTTCGAGACGCTCTTCCCCGGCGGCCACGGCCGGCTGCACATCACCAACCCCGACCACGTGCTGGAGGCGGGCCTCGAGCTCGACTGCCGGCCGGCGGGCAAGAACGTGCGCAAGCTGTCCCTGCTGTCGGGCGGGGAACGGGCCCTGTGCGCCCTCGCCTTCCTCTTCGCCGTCTTCCGCAGCCGGCCCTCGCCGTTCTACCTCCTCGACGAGGTGGAGGCCGCCCTCGACGACGTCAACCTCCACCGCTTCATCGACCTCCTCCACCAGTTCCGGGAGGAGGCCCAGCTGGTCGTGGTCACCCACCAGAAGCGCACCATGGAGGCCGCCGACTCCCTTTATGGCGTCACCCTCCAGCCGGGAGGGTCTTCGAAGGTCGTGTCCGAGCGGGTGCGAGCCGGCGCCCAGTGATCACCCGAGGAGTGGATATGGCCATTCGAGGAAGTCGTCCGGTCGTCGCCGTCCTGATCACCGCCGTCCTGGCCCTGTCCGCATGCAACGACGGCGACAGCGACGGCGAAACCCCCACCACGTCCACCAGCGGCCCGACGACCAGCACCGTGGCCCAGACGTCGACCACCAGCCTGCCGGCCACCACAACCACCGTCGCCCCCGTCACGACGACCACTCGGGTGGCGGCGCCGCCACAGGTGACCGGGCTCACGGCCCAAACCGGGGGCGGCAGCGGCGAGGTCCTGGTCAACTGGCCACCACTGCCTGCCTCGGCCGATGTCGCGGCCTACCGGCTGTACAAGCGCCAGTCCGACGGGACCGAGCTCGCTCCCGTCACGGTCGCGATCGCCGACCTGGACACGGAGCCGGACGGCCGCTTCCGGGTGATCGACGCCTTCGACACCGGCCCGTGGCGCACGGTGGATCCCTCGGGGCCGCGGTGCTACAAGGTCAGCGCGGTGTCGACGGGCGGCCTCGAGGGCCCCCAGTCGGCCGAGGCCTGCGGCGCACCCGTCGGGGGTTGAGGATCATCCAGCCGTAGCTGGGGACTTCGGGCCGCCGGGCGATGTCCCCTACATTGAGCGGCAATGGAGATCGTCCTCGGCGTGTTCGCATTGCTGGTCGTCACCGGTCTGGTGGCCGCCCTCGTCGCCGCCCGTCCGCGCCGGCGCTCCGACCTCGACCCGCCCCCCGCGTCCGGCCTGCCGCCCGCCGCCACCGAAGCCCCGCCCAAGCGCCGTCGCCGCATCCCCTCGGAGGAGGAGCTCGACCGCCAGGCCCGCGAGCTGGTGGCCGAGGCGGAGGCGGTGCTGGCCGCGGCCCAGGCCCAGCCCGACGCCCTCCCCGAGGCCGGGCCCGGCCCGGACGGTCCGGCGGTGGCGCCCGTCCCCGAGCCCGAGCCCGAGGTTCGGCCCGAGCCGGCCGCCAAGCCCCGGTTCCTCGACCGCCTGGGCAAGGCCCGGGGCCTTCTTTCCGGCTACCTGGGCGCCATGCGCACCCGGGACAAGATCGACGGCGAGACCTGGGACGACCTGGAGGAGGCCCTCCTGCGGGCCGACGTCGGCGTCGGCGCCACCACCGCCCTGCTCGACCAGCTGCGGGCCCGGGTCAAGTCGGAGGGCATCACCACCGCCGACGGGCTGGTCGAGGCCCTCAAGGAGGACCTGAAGAAGCGCCTCACCATGGCCGACCGCAGCCTGCGCCTCGATCCCGGGTTCCCCAACGTGTGGCTGTTCGTGGGGGTCAACGGGGTGGGCAAGACCACCACCATCGGCAAGGTCGGCCACCAGCAGGTACTGGCCGGGCGGTCGGTGATCATGGCCGCCGGCGACACGTTCCGGGCGGCCGCGGCCGAGCAGCTCGAGCTGTGGTCGAAGCGGGCGGGGGCGACGCTGGTGCGGGGCAACGAGGGCGGCGACCCCGGGGCGGTCGTCTTCGACGCCGTCGAGCGGGCCGCGGCCCGCAACACCGACCTGGTGCTGGCCGACACCGCCGGTCGCCTGCACACCAAGGTCAACCTCATGGAGGAGCTGCGCAAGGTGCGCCGGGTGGCCGACAAGCCGCCGGGCAAGGTCACCGAGGTGCTGCTGGTCATCGATGCCACCACCGGCCAGAACGGCCTGGTCCAGGCCCGCCAGTTCCTGGAGGCGGTCGACGTCACCGGCGTGGTGCTGACCAAGCTCGACGGCACCGCCAAGGGCGGCATCGTGCTCGCCATCCAGGGTGAGCTGGGCATCCCCATCAAGCTCGTCGGCCTGGGCGAGACCGCGGACGACCTCATTCCTTTCGACCCCGACGAGTTCGTGGACGCCCTGTTCTCCTAGGGAACGCCAATCCCCGGAGTCGGCCCACCCGTACAGACAGGGCATGGCGAAGGATGGGCGAGACCGGCCGTACTCGGATACTCGGGGCTCGTCTGCTCGGGGATGGGTCGGCGGGTCGCCGGCGGCACGGCGCGCCGGCGACCAGCTTCCGGTGTGGCTGCTGCGGGCCGGGCTGGCGTTCGTCTTCCTCTACGCGGCGGCGGCCTCCTTCCGGCACCCGACGACCTTCGCCCGGTACTTCCCGTCGTTCCTCCCGGCCCGGTGGGCGGCGGACCTGCTCCCGGTGTTCGCCGCCTTCGAGCTGCTCCTGGCGCTGTCCATCCTGACCCCCCGCCTCACGTACGTGGCGTCCCTGGTCGCCGCGATCACGCTCGTCGGCATCGTGGCGGCCAACCTGGATGCCTTCGAGGTCCTCTTCCGCAACATCGCCATCGCCTGCGGGGCGTTGGCCCTGGCCCTCCAGAACCGCCCGGCACGCATGCCGGACGAGGTTCGGCGGGAAGAGGTGAGCAGCCTGAGCGGCTGACGTCGTCACCGAGCGGGGCTCTCCGGGAGCCATGGCGTTGTCCAGTACCCTGGTCCGGGCATGTTCGAGTCGCTTTCCGACCGCTTCGAGGGGATCTTCCGCAAGCTCAAGGGCCGCGGGCGGTTGGGCGAGCGCGAGGTCGAAGAGGTCCTGCGGGAGATCCGTGTGGCCCTGCTCGAGGCCGATGTCAACTTCAAGGTGGTCAAGAACCTGGTCGGGCGCATCCGTGAGGAGTGCGTCGGCGCCGACCTGTCGGCCAGCCTGTCGCCCGCCCAGCAGGTCATCAAGATCGTCCACCAGGAGCTGATCGCCAGCCTCGGGGGCCAGACCCTCAAGGTCACCTACGCGTCCAAGCCGCCCACCGTGGTGATGCTGGCCGGCCTCCAGGGCTCCGGGAAGACCACCGCCTCCGGCAAGCTGGCCCGGTGGTTCAAGCAGCAGGGCCGCAACCCCATCCTCGTCGGGGCCGACCTCCAGCGCCCGGCGGCCGTCGAGCAGCTCCGGATCCTGGGCGGGCAGGTGGGCGTGCCCGTGTTCTCCCAGGCCACCGATCCCGAGTCGGTCGCCCGGGCCGGGCTGGAGGAGGCCCGCCGCCTGGGCCGCGACGTGATGATCGTCGACACCGCCGGCCGCCTCCACGTCGACGACGACCTCATGGACGAGGCCCGCCGCATCTCGGCCGCGGTCTCGCCCGACTACACGTTCCTGGTCGTCGACGCCATGACCGGCCAGGACGCGGTCAACGTGGCCGAGGCCTTCCACGCCGTGCTCGAGATCGACGGGGTCATCCTGTCCAAGCTCGACGGCGACTCCCGTGGTGGTGCGGCCCTGTCGGTGAAGGAGGTCATCGGGCGCCCGATCGCCTTCGCCTCCACCGGCGAGAAGCTGGCCGACTTCGAGCCCTTCCACCCCGACCGCATGGCGTCGCGGATCCTCGGGATGGGCGACGTTCTCACCCTCATCGAGAAGGCGGAGCAGGCCTACGACGCGGGCGAGGCGGAGAAGGCGGCGGAGAAGCTCACCAGCGGCAAGTTCACCCTGGAGGACTTCCTCGACCAGATGCAGCAGCTCAAGAAGATGGGGCCCCTGCAGGGGCTGGTCGGTATGCTGCCGGGGATCCCCAAGGAGATCAAGAACGCCGAGATCGACGACCGGGAGATCGCCCGGGTCGAGGCCATCATCCGGTCGATGACCCCGGCCGAGCGGCGTGACCCGTCGCTCATGAACGGATCTCGCCGCCTGCGGGTGGCACAGGGCAGCGGTATGACGACCAACGACGTCAACCAGCTGCTCAAGCAGTTCAAGGAGATGCAGAAGATGATGCGGTTCCTCGGCAAGGGCAAGGGCGGCAAGGGCCGCCCCCGTGTGCCGAGCTTCGGATAGGAGAGCAAGCGTGGCAGTGAAACTCCGCCTCATGCGGATGGGCAAGAAGAAGCAACCGACCTACCGACTGGTGGCGGCCGACTCCCGGTCGCCCCGTGACGGGCGCTTCATCGAGATCGTGGGCACCTACGACCCGAGAGCCGAACCGTCGGTGGTCAAGATCGACAACGACAAGGCCGTCGGCTGGCTCCGCCAGGGGGCCCAGCCCTCCGAGCCGGCCCGCAAGCTGCTCGAGATCTCGGGCGCCTGGGGCCAGTACAAGGGCACCGCCCCGGCCACCCCGGCCACCGCGGCCGAGGCCACCCCGCCGGCCCCGTCGTGAGCGACGTCCAGGCCGATGCCGAGGTCGTCGACCCCGAAGTGGATGGGGACGAGTCCGACGACGAGCTGGAGGACGAGGTCGACGGGAACGCGGTCGACGCCGAGGAAGACGTGGACGACGCCGACGAGGAGGACGACGACGAGGTCGACGGCAACCGGGCCGTGGGCGGGCTCTCGGCAGGCGTGCTCGACTACCTCGCCCGGTCGATCGTCGATGATGCCGACGCGGTCGACATCGAGGTCGAGGAAGGTCGCCGGTCGGTGATGCTCCGGCTGCACGTGGCGCCCTCCGACATGGGCCGGGTCATCGGCCGCCGGGGCCGGGTGGCCCAGGCCATCCGCACCGTCGTGCGCGCCGCTGGCGCCCGTGAGGGCGTCGACACCTCGGTCGACATCGTCGACTAGCGACGCCGGCGCCCGGTCGCTGTGCTCGAGGTCGGCCAGGTCGTCAAGCCCCATGGGTTGAAGGGCGAGGTGATCGTCGCGATGATCACCAACCGGCCCGAGGAGCGGCTCGCCCCCGGGTTCGCCTTCTCCACCGACCGGGGTGACCTCACCGTCGAGTCGGCCAGCCCCCATCTCGGACGGTGGATCGTCGCCTTCGCCGGCGTCGACGGCCGTGACGGGGCCGAGGCCCTTCGCGGCACCGTCCTCATGGCCGAGCCCCTGGCCGATGGCGACGACGACGACGAGACCCTGTGGATCCACGAGCTGATCGGCTCGGAGGTGGTGGGGGTCGACGGGCGCAGCTACGGCCGGGTGGAGGCGGTGGAGGCCAACCCCGCGTCCGATCTGCTCGTCCTCCCGGGTGGGAAGCTGGTGCCCCTCGTGTTCGTGGTGAGCGGACCCACCGGCGGCCGCCTGGTCATCGACCCCCCGCTCGGCCTCCTCGACTGAGGCTCAGGCCAGGCGGGTGGCGTAGACCACCAGCAGGTGGTCGTGGGTGCCGTTGCGGAAGTCCCCGGCGCAGGTGATGAGTGAGCGTCCTCCCGATCCACAGCGGGGACTTGTCGGGACCGGCCCAGACGCCCGCCTTCAGGGTCTTGCCGGCCAGCTCCGGGCTGGTGGTGGCGTCGAAGTCCCTGTCGGTGCCCGGCGACAGGCCCACGTGCCGTAGAGGGTGCTCTCGCCCGTGTTGGTGACGGTCGAGGCGGCCAGGACGGCATACCCGGCGGCGGTGCCCAGGGGTACGGGCGGGACGATGGCGGCGTGGGCCGGGGTCCCGTCCAGGACCAGGAGGGCTGCGGCCAGGGCGAGGGCGACGAGCCCCGCTGCGGTGCGACTCGGGAGTCCTTGCGAGGACACCTCCGCGGTGCTGCTCCGGTGGTTCTCCATCAAGGCATGGTGTCGGCCTCTCGAACCTGCCCCGCAGCCTCCGACGGCGACCCGGGCGGGTTCTGTCCTCGCCTGTTTCGGCAGTTTTTGGCGCAAAACTAGGGCCATTTTTTCCAGAGTTGTCGTACTATTGTTGTATGGGGACGAGCTGGGGCTTCCTTACCAACCATGCGCGGGCACTGCTCTTCATCGCCCACGACCCCGACGCCCGCCTGCGGGACCTGGCCGTGGCCCTCGACGTCACCGAGCGCACCGCCTACGGCATCGTGGCCGACCTGACCGAGGGGGGCTACGTGGTCAAGGAGAAGGACGGCCGTCGCAACCGCTACCACATCCAGTCCCATCTGCCCCTGCAGAACTCGATAGGGCGGGAACGCACCATCGGCGAGGTCCTCGACCTGCTCGTCGACGGGGAAATCGCCCCGACCAAGGGCAGTTGATCCGAGGTCCCCTGCTGCTGATCGCCCGGGTCCGCCGAGGCGTCGACACGGCCCACGCCGACGACGTCTTCCTCTACTCGGCCGCGCTGGCCTTCTACGGGCTGATCTCGGTGGTCCCCCTGGTGGTGGTCGCCCTGTGGATCACCACCCTGCTGGTCGGTCAGGCCCAGGTGCATCACGTGGCCGACGAGCTGGCCCGCCTCGCTCCGCCCGCCCTGGGCGTCGACCGGGCCCTCGAGCGGGTGGCCGACCTGGGGACGACGCTCGGGCTGGCCGCGGTGGTGGCCGCCCTGTGGCCGGCGACCGCCTACGGGTCGGCCCTGATGAGGGTGTTGGACCGGGTAGGGGGCGAACGGGCGGCCGGCGGCCTCCGGGGACGGGGCATGGCGCTCCTGCTCGTCGCCGCGGTGCCGGTCCTGGTGCTCGGCAGCCTGGTGGCGAGCTATGCCGGCGCGGCCGCTCTCGGGGACGCTCCCATCGAGATCGCGGTCGGTCTGGTGTTCGCCCTCGTCACCGGGTTCGGGGCCACCGTGGCCGTGGTCGCCGTCGTCTACCGGGTCTTTCCCCGGTCGCCGCCTGAGTGGGCGGCAACCTTTCGGGGCGCCCTGGTCACGTCGGGATGGATCTCGGTGCTCTCGGCCGGCTACGTGGCCTACCTGCGCCTGGGCGCCAACTTCGAGCAGCGGTACGCGTCGGCCACCATCTCGGCCGTGGTCCTGCTCGGCCTGTGGCTGTTCGCGGCCAACACCGCCCTCATCGTCGGCTACCGGGCCGCTCGCCGGGTCGCCGAGGTGGCGCCCCTCGCGAGCTAGGCCTCGGCCTCCGCTGCGGCGGCGGCAGCGGCGGCGGCAGCGTCGGCCTCGGCCTCGATCTTGGCCGCGGCGTCGGCGGCCGCCTTGGCCTCGGCTTCGGCCTCGGCCGCCAGCATGGCCTCGGTCATGGTCTCGAACCAACCGTCGGGACCGACGGGCCGGCTCTTCGACAGGGGGAAGGCGTAGTGGTCGGCGTACACCTTGGCCACCAGCTCCCGGCGGTCGGCGGCGCCGACCTTGGCCAGCACCGCCGCCACCTCGTCCTCGACACCCTCGGTGGCCTTGGCCAGGAGCACCTGGCGCAGGACCTCGCCTTCCTCGTCGGACAGTCCGTAGGCGGCCAGGATCGGCGCCGCCACCTGGGGCTGGCGGATCGGTTCCAGCATCACCGCCACCGGGCCCTGGGGCTCGCCCTCCATGAGGGCGGCGTGGAGGTCGACCTTGCCGCTCGCCTCGTTGCCGGCTTGCGCCACCGCCGGTCCGGCGTCGAAGTGGCCGGCGCCGGTGCGGCGGGCGTGGCTGGCGATGGCGTAGACCTCGCCCGGCAGCACGGTCGACCAGGCGTCGCCCAGCTCCACGCCTAGCGCGGTGAGCCACTCCTGGGCCGGCGGGGAGATCAGGTCGACCCGGTTGGCCGGGCCCAGCACGATCACCCCCGGGGCCCGCGACCCGTCCTCCTCCCGGTTGAGCTTGGTCGTCAGGAGGGCCCGGTGCATGCTCTCGCCGAGGAACTCGACCACGCCGGCCAGGGCCTTCACCTCGGGGGCGATGAAGTCGGGCTCACCCTTCCGGCGGTACAGGGCGACACCGCCCCAGCACACCCCGCCGTACACGAAGGCGATCCGCAGCTCGTGCTCGAAGCCGTTGGGCTCGAGGAACTCGCGGTAGCGGGCGCTGGTGTCGAGCTTGTCGCCGGTGACGTCGGACAGGAGGGCGACGTGGGGACGGTTCTGCCCCAACGTGACGAACCGGCTGACGTCGTCCGCGGTGGCCTCGTGCTCGAGGAACCGGGTGTGGGGGTGCTCCTCGGGCGGGAACGACCGGAAGGCGGTGTGCGACGTGGGCAGCAAGGTGGCAGGGTCGAACGTGAACCACGAGCAGCCGTCGAACTCCACGTTGCGGTCGAGGACGACCCGGAACGACGCCCAGAACGTCTGGATGTCGGACGACACGTTGCAGACGAGCTGCACCTCCCGCCGGAAGCGGTTGGTGTCGATGATCGGCGTCGTCATGCGAACACCCACCTGGTGGGGGAGCCGGTGAAGTCGGCCTCGACCAGGCCGAACACCCGCCGCGGCGTCACCCGGTAGGTGCCGTTCACCTCCGGGTCGAGGAACTCGACCGGGTAGTCGGTGCCGTACTTGGTGTTGGAGAGGCCCATGAACCGGGTGCGGGCCTCGAGGGCCACGATCCGGTCGGCGGTGCCCTCGACGACCACCGGCTCGAGGGGATTGTCGGTGGTCACCGTGAGGCGGGGATCGACGTCAAGATTGCGGGCCTTCCGGGAGCCGAGACTGCTGCTGAACCATAGGCAGCCAGCGTCCCACACCCCCCACACCGGCATGACATGCGGCTGCCCGCCGGGTGACACGGTGGCCACCCAGTAGTCGCGGGACGCCGTCAGCCGCTCCTCGGCCCACGACCACGGCAACAGGCCCGTCCCTTCCGAGGGGCCGAGCACGCCGTAGCCCGGCATGTGGGGCCGGCTGGTGCGCATGCCGGCGGCCATGGCGTCAGTGTCCCCTCGCCATCCACTCGTCGAGGTGGGGGGCCTCGTCGCCGATGGTCGTGTCGTCGCCGTGGCCGGTGTGGACGACGGTCGTCGGGGGCAGGACGAGGAGCTGGCGCCGGATCGACGAGATGATGGTGTCGAAGTCGGAGAACGACCGTCCGGTGGCGCCTGGCCCGCCCTGGAAGAGGGTGTCCCCGCTGAACAGCACGCCCGACTCCTCGGCGAACAGGCACACGCCCCCCGGGCTGTGGCCCGGCGTGTGGAGGACCGCCAGCGGCGCCGGCCCGACCTGCACCGTGCCGCCGTCGGCCAGGGAAAGGTCGGGCGGTCGGCCGGGGTGGACCGTGTCCCACAGCATGCGGTCGTCGGGGTGGAGGGCGACGGGCGCCGACACCGCGTCGGCCAGGTCGAGGGCGGCGTTGATGTGGTCGTTGTGGCCGTGGGTGCACACGATGGTGGACACCCGGCGCCCGCCCACGGCGGCGACGATGGCGGACGCGTCGTGGGCCGCATCGACGATCACCACGTCGTCGCCGTAGCTCACAAGCCAGATGTTGTTCTCCACCTCGAAGTCCTGGCCGTCGAGCGAGAACACGCCCTGGGTGCGCACCCGCTCGATGGCCACCTTCACCGGGCCCACGTTCACGCGTCCTCCTCGTTCTCGTACGCCCCCGGGCTGGAGAGCGTTCCCCGCCGCCACCGCCGGGGGGTGACGGCAACTGCTCGTGGGCAGTCCTCGAACAGCCAGCGGCCGAAGTGGCGGCGGGACCAGTCCGAGGCGCCGGCCAGCCGCAGGGCCACGTTGACCCCCCGGCGGTGCTCGAGGACGCGACCGAGGCGCACCGACATGCGGTGGTCGGCGAAGAGCCCCCGCCGCATCGATCGCTCGTAGACGGCCGCGACCACGGCCGGGTCGGCCTCACCAACCGTGCCGAGGGCGGCATCGGAGAGGATGGCCTCGGCCGCCCACCGGCCGCTGAGCAGGGCCTGGGCGATCCCCTCGCCGGTCATCGGGTCGGTGGCGCAGGCCGCGTCGCCCACGAAGAGGGCCCTGCCGCCGCCGGCGGTGAGGGGGGTGTCGTCGACCCGGGCCGGGATGGGCCACGCCTTGTGGGTGCCCTCGGGTCGGGCGCCGTCGCCCAGCACGTCCCGGATGTGGGGCCGGGCCAGGATCTCGGGCCACATCCGCTTCATGTCACGGGTGGGGATACCCCCGTCCCGGTGGATGCCGAACCCGACGTTGGCCCGGCCCCCAGGCAGGGGGAACGACCAGGCGTAGCCCGGCAGCAGGTCGGGCTCGAACCACACCCAGAGACCGGCGGCGGCCGCCCCCACCCCGGAGAAGTACTGCCGGAAGGCGTGCCACTCGCCCAGGTAGCCGGCCGACGCCACGCCCAGGGCCTTGCGCAGGGGCGACCACATCCCGTCGGCGCCCACCGCGTAGCGGGCGTCGAGCACGCCGAGGCCGTCGACGTCGAGCTCGATCGTTTCGCGGCCGAGTCGGGCGCCGGTGAGGCCGTGCCCGTCGTGGACCTTGACCCCGGCGGCCCGGGCGACGTCGAGCAGGGCCGCGTCGAGCTGGGCCCGGGGGGCGCAGACGGCGTACTGTCCCCGTCCCTCGGGGAGGGGGAGCTGCACCGTGCAACCGGTCGGCCCCCGCACCCAGGCCTGGTCGACGACCTGCCAGTCGGGCACCGCCTCCGGCCGCAGACCGAGCCACTCGAGCTCCCGCAGGGCGGCCGCGGTGAGGCCGTCGCCGCAGCACTTGTCGCGGGGGAAGGTGGCCTTGTCGACCAGCACCACGTCGCGTCCGGCCCGGGCCAGCACGATGGCGGCGGCCGCCCCTGCCGGACCGCCCCCCACCACGGCCACGTCGACGATCATCCCCGACCCGTTACCCGGGGATTTGTCAGCCGACGACATCGACGATCCGGCGGCCGGCGATCACCGCGCCGGCGGCGGCGGCCAAGGCGAGGGCCGCCCGGCCCTTGGGGACGGTGCGGATCACGGCCACGATGGCGATGGCGTCGACCGCGTCGGCCAGCATCCCGGCTTCCAGCCAGCCCCGGACGGGGGCGTCCTTGCGCAGGGCGACGAGGGTGCCGATCCCGATGGCCAGGTCGCGTCCACCGGTGGAGCGGGCGAGGAACCGGGTGACGGGTTGGGTGTGGGAGCCATCGCCCGGCCACGCTCGCAGGGCGAGGCCCGGCGCCAGGGTGAAGGCAACCCCCAGCCCGACCCGGCCGGCGGCGATCGCGGTGGCGACCGCCCGCTCGTCGATCTTCATCGCGGGCACACCACGCCTTCTTCGGGCGCGTAGAGGGCGTAGAACCTGTCGACCGCGGTGCGGCCGTCGGTGTAGGTGCGGGTGCGCTCGGTGACGACCCGGTGGCACACGTACTCCTGGGGCTCGGGGGGCTCGGTGACCGGCGGTGCCTCGGTGGTGGGGGCGCCCGGCTCGGGCTCGATCGTGGTGGGCGGCGACGTTCGCTTGGACTGGGTGGTGGGGAGGTCCTCCTTGGTCTGGTTCGTCTGGGCCCCCTCCACGGTGCGGGTGGAGTAGAGGGTGACGGTGATGGAGGAGCTGCTGTACGACGGCCAGATCAGCACCCCGTAGGGCGTCGGGTTGTGGACCTGGAGGTCGAGGCTGGGGTAGTCGAGGGTGGCCTCCCGGCCGTAGGGGTACCGGGAGATGTAGATCCCGTGCATCCCGTAGGTGGGGATGTCGAGGCCGGCGAAGAAGGCGGCGTTGAACAACGTGGTCGAGAACTGCGACACCCCGCCGCCCACGTCCTTGCTGAACAGGTACTCGGCGTCGATCACCGGCGCCTCCACGAACCCCTTGTCGAGGGTGCGGGCGCCGACGTGGCCGTTGAGCGAGAAGGTGCCGCCCGGTTCGATGATCGCCCCCTGGACCAGGTCGGCCATGCGGTGGATGTTGGTGACCCGGGGCTCGCCGGCCGGATGGTTGGTGGTGAAGCTGCCGATCTCCTCGACGATGCCGAGCTTGCGCACCGCCTCCTCGTCCCGGTCGGGGAGCACGGTCCTGAGCGGGAGGTTGACGGGCGGGTCGCTCGGGAGCCGGTTGCGCAGGGCGGCCTCGATGGCGGCGGCCGCCTCCGGGGCACAGCAGGCGCTGCCGACCTGGGCGGCGGTGACCACCGGGCTGCCCCCGACGATCTCGACGCCGGCGTCGACCGCGGGCCTGCCCGCCTCCGGGAAGATGGTGGCGAGGGCCTCGGCCGCCCCCTCGGTATCGATGCCCAGCCGCATCCCGGTGTCGTCGGGGATGGCCCGCAGCCAGGTGCGGACGGTGGCCGCGGGCACGGTGGCGCTCGACCCGCCGATCACCACCGGCAGCTCGTTGACCGCCAGCGCCTCGGCCTCGGCGGCCACCCGTTCGGCGTCGGCGATCCCGTAGCGGGGGGGCACCTCCTTGCGGGGGACGTCGACCACCAGTGGGAAGCGCTGGCCGGCCTCCGTCCGCAGGTCACGGACGACGTCGAGCGGGTCGATGCCCCGGCCCGATGTGCCCTCGACGGCCACGATGCGCCCGTCCTTGAGCTCGATGTCCGGTTCCTTCGGCGGCTGCCGCAGCGGGTCGCGCTCGGACACCAGCCGCCGGACCGCGTTCTCGTCGACGTCGAGCAGCACCGGCGTCTTCCGGGAGGAGATGAAACCGATGGCCCAGTTCCAGATGCGGTTGACGACGAAGCCCTCGTGGTCGACCTCGAGGGCGGCGGCGACGGTGGCGTCGCGGCGGACGGATACGCCCAGCTCGGGCGCGCCGGCCTTGAACCCTCCGTCGGGCGCCTCCACCTCCACCTCCGCCGACGAGTAGCGGTCGGCCAGGGCCGCCACCGCGGCGTCGACCTGGCCGCGGTCCATCCCCCCGATGCTCCGGTCGGCGAGGACCACATTGCGGGCCACCACGCCCTTGTGCGCCTGTCCGTCGATCGCCCACACGACAACGATCATCGCCACCAGCACGCCCACCAGGCCGAGCCCGACGAGGAGCCGACGTCCGAGACCGTCGCGCCTCGGCCTCCCGGGCCCGCCGGAAGGTCCCCGGGGGGGACGGCGCCCCCCGCGTCCGCCAGTGGCGCCCGGCGCTGACCCCCGGCCCGCCCGCCCCCTACCGTCCACCCCCGTCTCGTCCGCCCCCGTCCCATCCGCCCGAGTCCCGTCCGCCCGAGTCCCGTCCGCCCGAGTCCCATCCGCCCGAGTCCCATCCGCCCGAGTCCCATCCGCCCGAGTCCCGTCCGCCTTAGGGTTCCTGCCCGCCCTCGTCCTGTCCGCCCGAGCCCTGCCCGCCAACGGCCCGTCCGCCCGAGTCCCATCCGCCCGAGTCCCATCCGCCCGAGTCCCATCCGCCCGAGTCCCATCCGCCCGAGTCCCATCCGCCCGAGTCCCGCCCGCCTTAGGGTTCCTGCCCGCCCTCGTCCTGTCCGCCGCGACCCCTGCCCGCCGCCGTCCTGTCCGCCGTCGTCCGGTCGGCCGGCGGCCTCCGAGACGGCGGCCCGTCGGGCGGCCTGACCGCCGGCGCACGCCGCGCTCCCGCCCCGTCCGCCGGAGCTCCCCCGGCCGGCGGCGGCCCGCCAGTTGTCCTCCTGGTCGCCGGCGGCCGTGGCGCGGGGGGCGGGAGGCCGGTGCCGGGCGGGGCCGGGGTGCCGTCGGGGTTGGCGGCCGGCCGCTCCGGTCGAGGTCGAGGTCGAGGTCCGGGGACGGGCGGGGCGGGCGGCAGGTCACGCGGCGAGAACTGCCCCGCGTGCGGCGGATCGTCCCCGGCCTCGGTCGCCTCGTCCATCGGCGACCAGGGTAGGAGATCGGCCCCCCATCGCCGACCGAACTACCTTGCACAACGTGCCCCGCGCCCTCGTCACAGGAATCACCGGCCAGGACGGCCGGTACATGGCCCAGCTTCTGATCTCCAAGGGCTACGACGTCTTCGGCATGGTCCGGGGCCAGAACAACCCCAAGGCCCAGATGGTGCAGGAGGAGACGCCCGAGCTGGAGCTGGTGGAGGGCGACCTGCAGGACCTGTCCTCGCTCATCGCGGCAGTGGAGTACGTCCAGCCCGACGAGGTCTACAACCTGGGCGCCATCAGCTTCGTGGCCCTGTCGTTCCGCCAGCCCGAGCTCACCGCCGACATCACCGGCCTGGGTGTGCTGCGCATGCTGGAGGCCATCCGGGTCGTGGGCGGGGCCGACAACCCCATCCGCTTCTACCAGGCGTCGTCGTCGGAGATGTTCGGCAAGGTGCGGGAGACGCCCCAGACCGAGGCCACCCCCTTCCACCCCCGCTCGCCCTACGGCGTGGCCAAGGTCTTCGGCCACTTCATCACCGTGAACTACCGGGAGGCCCACGGCCTCTACGCCTGCTCGGGCATCTGCTTCAACCACGAGAGCCCCCGTCGGGGCCTGGAGTTCGTCACCCGCAAGGTCTCCAACGGCGTGGCCCGCATCAAGCTCGGCCTGCAGGAGAAGATCTCCCTGGGCAACCTCGATGCGGCCCGCGACTGGGGCTTCGCGGGCGACTTCTGCGAGGCCATGTGGCTGATGCTCCAGCAGGACGAGGCCGACGACTACGTCATCGCCACCGGCGAGACCCACACCATCGGCGACCTGCTCGACACCGCCTTCGGCGCCATCGGCGTCGACGACTGGAGCGGCCTGGTCGACACCGACGCCCGCTTCATGCGACCGGCCGAGGTCGACATCCTCACCGGCGACGCCTCCAAGGCCCGTGACCAGCTGGGCTGGAAGCCCAAGGTCGGCTTCCACGAGCTGGTGACGATGATGGTCGAGTCCGACCTGGCCATCGAGGCCGCCAAGCACAACCTCTAGAGGGCGGGCCGCTCGTGGTGGAGGGGCGAGGGCCCTTTTGGTCGGCACCCGTCCCCCCGCTGGAGGAGGTGGTCCGCCGGGCGCCCTTCCCCCTCTACGGGCTGAGCCCCGACTGGACCGGCCCGCGGTCGCCCGTGGGCTGCGGTGTCTCGGCCGGCGAGGTCATCCGTGTGTCCCTGGGCCACGGCGCCCCGGACGTCGAGCGTGGGCCGACCCTGGTGGTGGAGACCCTCCTCGGCCTCGAGGGGGAGCCCTGGTGGGCCCCGTTCCGGGCCGCCCTCCACCTCGACGGGTCGCACCTCGACGAGGACCCGGCGCTCGTCGCCGACCGGCATCAGGGCCGGTGGCGACCGTTGTCGCTCGCGGTCGACGGACGCCAGCAGGTCGTCTGGTTCCAGGAGGTCGACGAGCGGTGGGCCGCCTTCGCCCGGGTGGGGCCGGTGCGGGTGGTGGTGGCCGCCACCCGGTGGGACGGGGCCGATGTCCGGCCTGGCCGTCGTCGACCGGACGGTCTACCTCGACCCGACCGGGACGGCTGGTTCGGGGTCGACGACCAGCCGGTAGCCACGGGAGCGGGTGACCTCGATGGCCGGCGAGCACCGGCCCAGGCGCCGCCGCAGCCGACCCACGACGACCTCCAGCAGATGGGGGTCGACATCGGGTGAGCCCCAGATCCGCTCCAGGAGCGTCGCCCGGTCGATCACCACGCCGGGACGGGCGGCCAGCGCCTCGAACACGGCCCGCTCCCGGCCCGACAGCGACGCGGAGTCGCCGTCGGCGTGAAGGGCGGAGCCCTGCACCACCAAGTCGAGCCCCCCGACGGTGAACGTGCGCCGGCGGCTGACGAGCTCGTCGCTGAGGGCCCGCACCAGCAGTCCGAGGCGGCCGACCGTGGGTTCGACCGGGAGGTCGATGCCCTCGTCCCTCGCCGCCTGGGCGCAGACCGGACCGACGCACGCGGCGGTGAGTCCGGAGTTGAACGCCCGCCGGAGGTCGGCGTCCGCCTGCTGCTCGGCGGCGATCATGAACAGGTTGCGCACCGCGGGGGCGCTGGTGAAGGTGATGGCGTCGATCCGCCCGTTGAGGGCGCCGTCGACCATGGCCAGCGCCGGCCTGATGTCGGCTGGGTAACGCCAGCGGTAGACCGGGACCCGTACCACCGTTGCCCCCGCGGCCACGAGGGAAGCGATGAAGTCTGGGCTCTCCATGCCGTACTCCTGCAGGGCGACGCGCCGCCCGTCGACGCCTTCGGCAAGGAGCTTGGCCAGCACGTCGTCCATCTGCTCGGTCTCCGACCGGGCCCACACCTGCAGTCCGCTGGCGAGGACGACGCCCGCCGCCTTCGGCCCCCGGGCCAGGATCCGGGCCTGGCCCAGGGCGGCCATGAGGGCGGGACCCATGCCCCACGCCTCGGCGGTCTCCAGCCACGCCCGCACCCCGATGCCCGTGGTGGCCACAACCACGTCGGGTGGCTGGTCGATCACGTCGAGGGTGGCGCGGCGCAGCTCGTCGTCGTCGGCCAGGTAGAGGGTGTCCATGCAGGGCCCGTGGACGACAGTTGCGCCTCGCCGCCGGAGGAGCTCCGCCTGCTCCTCCCACCGGCGATCGGCGGTGATGCCGACCACGAACCCTTCGAGCGGGCCCGGGGTCATGCGATCAATTGTCCCTTAACCCCGTGAACGAGCGGTGCGGGTGGCGTATCGGGGTCGTGAAGACAACCTGACGGGGTTCTGGACGGGTGTGTCGTGGGATGAGAGGTCCTTGACGACCGGGAAAGACCGCGTCAGAGTGGCTCCGCCCGGGCAGCCGGCGCCTCGCCGTCGCATCGACGACGGCCTTTCGATCTCCTGACCGAGAGCTGGTGCCATGGCCCACGACCACGATTCTGCCGATGTCCTTGTGCGATTTGCCGGCGAGCTGGCCGACGCGTTCCTCGAGACCGTCAGCGACGGGGGGGAGGGCATGCTGGTCCACATCGCCCCGGCGGCGGACGGATGGAATATCGGTGTCCGCGACCTGGAGGGTGCGCCGCCCGCCGACCTCCTCCTCGGCTTCGTAGCCCCCGACGAGTGGGTCGCCCTGGGCGTCGCCACCGGTGGTTGGGCCCATCCCCTCGATGTCGCCCCGAGCGTCGCCACCCGACGCCAGCGGGTGGCGGTGGCGACGATCGTGCTCCGTGCCGGCCCCGTCGTCGGCCGGATGCGGATGGGCGACGAGGTACTCCGTACGCCGCCGGCCTACGGCCTCTCCCTCGACGCCCTCCAGCGCGCCCTCCGCCTACCCACCGCGCCGCCCCTGCATCCGACGGGGGTGCTCTTCGCCACGAGCTGGCTGGCGCAGATCGTGAGGCCGCGGGTGCCCGGGACCACCCCCTCACCTGGGCCGAGGCTCGGATCCTGCACCCGGCCCTGCAGCTCCTTGCCCATGGGAGCCCCGACGTCGAGGGCATCGACGTGGTGGACGCGGCCCGCGCCCTCGAGCGGGTCTGCGGCTGGGACGAGCTGAGGCAGATGGTCGTCGACGGACGACAGCCGGACCACGCCATCACCCCGGCCGAGGCGGCGTGGCTCGACGCCGGCTCCTTCTCCCGCTGGACCATGAGCTGGCGGGGGGACGTCGACACCCTCCTCGACCAGGTGAAGCGGGTGGCCGGACCGAGCGTCGCCCGCCGCTGTGCCGCCGTCCTGCATCACCTCCAGATCCCCTGCCGCGGTCGAAGTGCCGCCTGAGGCCGACCCGTACGAAGACCGTACGCAAAGCGTACGATAATCATATGCACGAAAAGGTCCGTCTCACCGCCTCGGTGGATCGCGAGCAGCTGGCGGCCGCCCGCGACGCGGTCGCCGCCGGCCGAGCCGACAGCGTGAGCGCGTGGGTGAACGAGGCCATGCGCCGGCAGGCGGAGCTCGAATCGCGCCTGGCCGCCATGGCTTCCCTCATCGCCG
The DNA here is from genome assembly GCA_963765955.1 of uncultured Acidimicrobiia bacterium. Classification (GTDB taxonomy): domain Bacteria; phylum Actinomycetota; class Acidimicrobiia; order Acidimicrobiales; family AC-14; genus JAXDMK01. Next base: position 430,164 of record CAVXYA010000002.1, on the reverse strand, counting down.
CCTACGAGGCCGAGCACGGCGTGATCACCGAGGAGGAGATACGAGACGCGAGCCGCTGGGCCCGGGAGCGGGCCATCGTGGTGCGGGGAGACCCGGACCCGTGACCCCAGACCGATGAGCCTGGTGTTGGATGCGGGAGCGCTGGTCGCGGTCGAGCGCTCTCACCCCAAGATCCTCGCTCTTTGCAAGCGCGAGCTGCTTGCCGGCCGGCCGCCCGTGACCCATGGCGGCGTCGTGGGACAGGTGTGGCGGGGTGGGTCCGGCCACCAGGCCATGCTCGCCATCCTGCTGGCCGGCGTGGAGGTGAGAGCACTCGACGACCGGCTGGGCCGACGGGCCGGCGTCCTCCTCGGACGGACGGGCGCAGCCGACGTCGTCGACGCCGCGCTCGTCCTCCTCGCGGTCGACGGCGACGAGATCCTGACCTCGGATCCCGACGATCTGCGGAGGCTGGCGATGACGGCCGGCGTGCACGTCGACATCGTGCCCGTGTGACTGGAGCCTCACGCGGCCGGTTTGGCGGCTGAGAGAAGGTTGTCGTCGGCCCTTCACCGGGCCGCAATCGCACGAACACCGGCTGCCGGTTGACTGTGTCCATGCACTCCGAAGGCCTCGGCGCGGCCGGACACAAGGGCAGTTTGTCCGCCGTGCACGTCCATCTCGACGTCTCGTTGATCGACGGCGCCGGCCTCGATGTGGTGCCGGCATGAACTCCTTCGAGATCTCCCCCCGCCGCACCTTGGTCGTCGTCGGCAACGGCATGGTCGGCCACAAGCTGCTCGAGGTGCTGCTCGATCGGGGTGCCACCGCCGAGTGGGACATCGTCACCTTCTGCGAGGAGACCCGTCTCGCCTACGACCGGGTGGGGCTCAGCTCGTTCTTCAACGGGACGTCGGCCGAGGAGCTGTCCCTCGTGCAGCCCGGGTTCTTCGAGCGCTTCGGCCTCACCGTCCACGTGGGCGACGCGGTGGCGTCGATCGACCCCAAGAAGGCGACCGTCAAGTCCCGCAACGGGGTCACCATCGCCTACGACGCCCTCGTATTGGCGACCGGCTCCTATCCCTTCGTCCCCCCGGTGAAGGGCAACGACGCCCCCGGCTGCTTCGTCTACCGCACGCTCGACGACCTGGAGGCGATCCGGGAGTACGCCGCCGGCTGCCAGGCTGCCGGGAAACGGGCGGGCGCGGTCGTGGGTGGGGGACTGCTCGGGCTGGAGGCGGCCAACGCCCTGCACAGCCTGGGCCTGGAGACCCACGTGGTCGAGTTCGCCGACCGCCTGATGCCCATGCAGGTCGACGGCGGCGGCTCCTCCGCCCTGCGCCGGCGGATCGAGGAGCTCGACGTCTCGATCCACACCGGGATGCGCACCGAGGAGATCCTCCGGGACGCGGACGGTCGGGTGCGGGGCATGCACTTCGCCCCAAACAGTGACAACGAGGATGTCGATGACCTCGACGTGGGCATGGTCGTCTTCTCGGCCGGCATCCGGCCCCGGGACGAGCTGGCCAAGGCCGCCGGCCTCCAGATGGGGGAGCGGGGCGGGGTGGTGGTCGACCAGGCCTGCCGCACGTCCGACCCCCGCATCTACGCCATCGGCGAGTGCGCCCTGGCCCCTGACGGGGGACTGGCCCGGCGCCGGATCTACGGGCTGGTCGCGCCCGGCTACGCCATGGCCCGGGTGGTGGCCGACCGCATCCTGGGCGGCACCGCCGAGTTCACCGGCGCCGACATGTCGACCAAGCTCAAGCTCCTCGGCATCGATGTGGCCAGCTTCGGCGACGCCTTCGGCACCTCGCCCGGGGCGGAGTCGATCACCTACAGCGACCCGGTGGCCAACGTCTACAAGTCGCTGGTGGTGGGCCCGCCCGACCGCAAGGAGCGGCGAACGGTCATCGGCGGGATGCTGGTGGGCGACGCATCCCTCTACCAGACCCTCGTCCAGATGGTGCGGGGCGACATGCCCACGCCCGACCATCCCGAGGAGCTCATATTCCCCGCCCGCACCGGGTCGGGACCGCCCACCATGGGCGTGGGCGGACTGTCCGACACGGCCGTGATCTGCTCGTGCAACAACGTCGACAAGGGGTCCATCTGCACCGCCATCGCCGGCGGCATGCAGGCGGTGGGCGCCCTCAAGGAATGCACCCAGGCCGGCACCGGCTGCGGAGGCTGCGTCCCCCTGGTCACCGAACTGCTGCGCTTCGAGATGAAGCGCCTCGGCCTCGAGGTCAACACCAACCTGTGCGAGCACTTCGCCTACAGCCGCCAGGAGCTGTTCGACCTGGTGCGGGTCCACCGCATCACCTCGTTCTCCGAGCTGGTCACCAGCCACGGCAAGGGCAAGGGGTGCGAGATCTGCAAGCCGGCGGTGGCGTCGATGCTGGCGTCGCTGGGCGGCGGCTACATCCTCGACGGCGAGCAGGCGACCCTCCAGGACACCAACGACCACTTCCTGGCCAACCTCCAGCGGGACGGCACCTATTCGGTCATCCCCCGGGTGCCGGGCGGCGAGATCACGCCCGACCAGCTCATCGTCATCGGCGAGGTGGCCAAGGAGTTCGGGCTGTACACCAAGATCACCGGCGCCCAGCGCATCGACCTCTTCGGGGCCCGGGTCGACCAGCTCCCCCTGATCTGGCGGCGCCTGGTCGACGTCGGCATGGAGTCGGGGCACGCCTATGGCAAGGCCCTGCGCACGGTGAAGTCGTGCGTGGGCAACACCTGGTGCCGGTTCGGCGTGCAGGACTCGGTGACGCTCGCCATCGACCTCGAGCTGCGCTACCGGGGGCTGCGGGCACCCCACAAGCTCAAGGCGGCGGTGTCGGGCTGCACCCGGGAGTGCGCCGAGGCCCAAGGCAAGGACTTCGGGGTCATCGCCACCGAGAAGGGGTGGAACGTCTACGTCTGCGGCAACGGCGGCATGAAGCCCCAACACGCGGTGCTGCTGGCGGCCGACCTCGACCGGGAGACGGTGTTCCGCTACCTCGACCGCTTCCTGATGTTCTACATCCGCACCGCCGACCGCCTGGAGCGAACCAACGTGTGGTTCAACAAGCTCGAGGGCGGGATCGACCATCTGCGGCGGGTGGTCATCGACGACGCCCTCGGGATCTGCGCCGAGCTGGAGGCGGAGATGGAGCGCCACGTCGCCACCTACGAGTGCGAGTGGAAGGCCACCATCGACGACCCCGAGCGGGTGAAGCGCTTCCGGTCCTTCGTCAACGCCGACGAGGTCGATCCCAACGTGGTCTTCGTGACCGAGCGGGGCCAGCCCCGCCCCGCCCGTCCCGACGAGAAACCCGATCCCGCGCTGCTGGCTGCAGGCGGCCGCTAGGTGACGGCCCCCACGACCTCCACCACCACCGTCTGGGTCGACATCTGCTCCATCGACGACATCGTCTCCGGCCGGGGGGTGGCCGCCCTCGTCGGCAACCGTCAGGTGGCCGTCTTCCTGGTCGACGACGAGCTCTTCGCCCTGTCCAACTTCGACCCCTTCAGCAAGGCGTTCGTCCTCTCCCGGGGCATCGTCGGGTCGCGGGGCGACCGGCTGAAGGTGGCGTCCCCCATCTACAAGCAGTCGTTCGACCTTCGTACCGGCCAGTGCCTCGACGACCCCGAGGTAAGCGTGCCCGTGTTCGGGGTGCGGGTCGTCGACGGCCGGGTCCAGGTCAGCCACCTCACATGACCCTTCTCGACAGCCCGCTGGTGGCCATGCTCGCCGGCAGCCCTCCGGCGGAGGCCCTTGGGGCGCGGCCGGCGCTCCTGCCGCTGGAGGACGGCGAGCAGTACCGGTTCACCTTCGACATGAACGCCTGCGTCGGCTGCCACTCCTGCGAGGTGGCGTGCGCCGAGCAGAACGGCACGCCGGTGGACGAGGCCTGGCGCCGGGTGGGCGAGTTGGAGACGGGGACGTTCCCCACCACCCGCCGGTACAACCTGTCGATGGCGTGCAACCACTGCCTGGATCCGACGTGCCTGTCGGGCTGCCCGACCAATGCCTACGAGAAGCTGGGCAACGGGATCGTCGTCCACCACCCCGACGAGTGCGTCGGCTGCCAGTACTGCATGTGGAACTGCCCCTACGAGGTGCCGGTCTTCGACAAGGCCCGCCGGATCGTCTCCAAGTGCGACATGTGCCGGCCCCGGATCGACGCCGGGCAGTCGCCGGCGTGCGTGCAGGCGTGCCCCACGTTCGCCATCGGCATCGAGAAGGTCGACCAGGCCGCCTGGCGGGCCGACCATGCCGGGGCCGAGGCCCCCGGCCTGCCGCCGTCGGCCATCACCCTGTCGACCACCCGGATCGTGCTCCCGCCCGACGCGCCCCTGGAGATGACCGCGGCCGACGACCACCGGGTCGAGCCGGAGGACGCCCACTGGCCACTGATCGCCCTCACCCTGCTCACCCAGCTCTCGCTGGGGACGGTGGCCGCCACCGTCGTGTTGCAGCTGGCGGGGGCCGCATCCGGGGCGGTGATGGGTGGCGCCGCGGTCGGGGCCTTCGCCGCGGGGGCGGTGGCGCTGGGCGCCTCGCTGCTTCACCTGGGGCGGCCGGGCCGGGCCCTGAAGGCGTTGCGCAACGTGCGCACGTCGTGGCTCAGCCGGGAGGTGGCTCTGTTCTCGGTCTTCTCCGGGCTGTCGCTGGGGTACGCGGCGTCGCTCGACCCCGTGGTCGGGGTGCTGGCGGTGGCGGCGGGGGTGGCCGGCGTGTACGCCAGCGGTCGCCTCTACCTGGTGCCGGCCCGGCCGGTGTGGAACTCGTGGCGGACGACCGTGGCCTTCTTCGCCACCGCGGCTGCGACCGGACCACTGATGGCGTTCTTCACCCTTGACCGGTCCCGGGTGGACGACGGTTGGCTGGTGGCGCTGGTGGCGACCGCAGCCGCCGGCACCATCGCCCAGGTGGCGGTGGCGGCCCACCTGGCCCGGACCGTGCGCCGCTGCCCCGACCGCCAGCACCGGGGCACGGCCCATCTTCTCCTCGAGCGCTTCGGGGGCCGGTTCCAGCTGCGCCTGGCCGCGGCCGCGGTCGGCTTGATGCTCCTGGTCGGGGCCCTGTTGGAGCCGTTGTCGGGAGCTGCCGCGGGTGGGCGGCTGGCGGCGGCGGTGGTCGTGGTGGCCGGCGGAGAGCTGGTCGGGCGGTGGCTGTTCTACGTGACCGTGGTGCCGTTCCGGGTGGCGGGCAGCTTCTTCAAGGCCCGCTAGGTCGTGGATCCGGCACTCGTCTACGTCCCCGACGACACCTACGGGGTCATGCGGGAGTCGATAAAGCCCGACCGGTGGGTGCGCACCACCTGCGGGTACTGCTCGGTGGGCTGCGGGATGCTCCTCGGGGTGAAGGACGGTAAGGCGGTGACGGTGATGGGCGACCCGTCGCACCCGGTGAACCGCGGGCGGCTGTGCCCCAAAGGCCTGTCCGAGCACCAGACCATCGACGTCGACGGGCGGCTGACCACGCCCACCATCTTCGGCAACCCGGCCACCTGGGACGCCGCCATCGGCACCATGGTCGTCGGCTTCCGCCGCCTGCTCCACGAGCACGGCCCCGACTCGGTGGCGGTGCTGTCCACCGGCCAGCTGGTGACGGAGGAGTTCTACGCCCTGGGCAAGCTGGCCCGCCTGGGCCTGGGCCTGCGCCACGTGGACGGGAACACCACCCTGTGCATGGCCAGCGCGGTGGCCGGCTACAAGCGCAGCTTCGGCAGCGACGGCCCGCCTGGCTCGTACGCCGACCTCGACGTGGCCGACTGCATCCTGCTGGTGGGGGCCAACATCGCCGACAACCACCCGCTGCTGGTGCCCCGGGTGATGGGGAACACCGCCGCCACCGTCATCGTGGTCGACCCCCGGGTGACCAAGACCGCCATGATGGCCGACCTCCACCTGGCCGTTCGGCCCCGCACCGACATCGCCCTGCTCAACGGGATGATCAAGATCCTGATCGACGAGGGGCTGGTCGACCGGGCGTACGTGGACGCCCACACGTCGGGGTTCTCGGAGCTGGCGGCGCACGTGGCGGGGTACGGGCTCGAGCGGGTGGCGGCCGAGTGCGGGGTGGACGGGGCGATGATCCGGGCCGCGGCCCTGGCCTTCGGTCGGGCCGGTTCGGCCACCGCGGCCTGGACCATGGGGGTCAACCACTCGGTGCAGGGCACGGAGACCGTCACCCTGCTGAACACCCTGTGCCTGATCACGGGCAATGTCGGCAAGGCGGGGGCGTCGCCGTTCTCCATCACCGGCCAGTGCAACGCGATGGGCACCCGGGAGGCGGGTGCGACGGCCTCCCTTCCGGGCTACCGGGCGTGGGACTCGGCCGAGGACCGGGAGGAGATGGCCCGGCTGTGGGACTGGCCGGTGGAGCGGCTGCCCACTTCGCGGGGGCGGGCCTACCCGGACATCATCGACGGTGTCTACGACGGCACCATCAAGGGGCTGTGGATCATCGCCACCAACCCGCCGGTGTCGTTCCCCAACCGGGGCCGGCTGGAGCGGGCCCTGGGCAACCTCGACCTGCTGGTGGTGCAGGACGGGTTCGAGACGCCCACAACCGCGCTGGCCCACGTGGTGCTGCCCGCCGCCATCTGGGGCGAGAAGGACGGCACCTACACCAACGCCGAGCGCCGGGTGTCCCGGGTGCGCAAGGCGGTGGAGCCGCCGGGGTTGGCCCGGTCGGACTTCGACATCTTCCTGGCCGTGGGTGAGGCCCTGGGGGTGCGAGAAGCGCTGTACCCCGGGTGGAACGGCCCGGAGGACGCCTTTCGGGAGTGGGGACGGGTGTCGGCCGGACGCCTGTGCGACTACAGCGGGATGACCTGGGACCGCATCGACGCCGCCGGCGGCGTGCAATGGCCGTGCTCGGCGGAGACGGTCGCGGTGGGGGGAAGCCCTCGGTTGTACGAGGAGGGGGTGTTTGGGACGGCCGACGGCCGGGCCCGGCTGTGGTGCGTCTCCCCCGAGCCCATCGCCGACGCGGTCAACGACCGCTTCCCCTTCCTCCTCAACACCGGCCGCACCGTCGAGCACTGGCACACCCGCACCAAGACCGGCCGCGTCGGCATGCTCGAGCACCTGGCGCCCGAGGGCTGGGTCGAGGTCAACCCATCCGACGCCAAGCGCCTCGGCGTTTCGCCGGGTGATCGGGTCCGGTTGGTCTCCCGCCGGGGAATGGTCGAGGACGTTCCGGTGCGCGTCACCGCCACCATCCGCGAGGGCGAGGTCTTCATGCCCTTCCACTACGACGAGCTGTGCGTCAACCGCCTCACCGTCGACGAGTTCGACCCCATATCGCGCGAGCCCAACTACAAACAGTCCGCCGTCCACGTCGAGGCCATGACCTAAGTCCGCCAACTGGACGGCGCGCACATGCACGTGGCCGGCCATGCGGGGCGCCGTACCGCTGCGGCCCTGGGGCTCGGTCGCGGGCGACCAGGTGTGGTCCCGCATGCTTGCGCGGACGGGGTGCATGGCACGGCCGAATCAGGGCCCCGCGGGCCGTTCACCCTCGCCTCGATGGCGTGGTGGGGATGGCGGGGTCATCTGCACGCCCGCGTGGGCCGACCCGCGTCGTGTCGTTCTGCTCACTCGAGGGCGTGACGGGCATGGCGCATCGCTCGCACGCCCCGCGTGGCGACCCGCGATCATTCGGGCTCACTCGAGGGCGTGGCGGGGATGGCGGGGGTCGTCTGGGGGCACGAGCGGCCGTTTGCCCCGGCCTTCGACCAGCATCCAGTTCTGCCGGGTCTTGAGGGCGTGGCAGTGCCCGCACAGGCGATCGAGCAGGTCGAGGACGGTGATGTGGCTGCTGGCCCAGTCGAGGCGGTGGTCGTAGTCGAGCCGGGCCCGGGCGCCACAGGCCTGGTTGGCGCAGCTCGGGTAGAGCCACTGCAGGGCCGTCTGCTGCCAGGCGTTGGGCCGCCGCCCCAGATGGGCCACCCCCAGCACCGCCTGGCCCCGGGTGGCCACCGCGGCCAGGAACGGGTCGTCGCTGTCGATCATGTCCCGCACCGCGGACACCGCCACCGGCCCGAACCCGGCGATCTCGCACACCTCGCCCTCGATGGGCCAGCCCCGCAGCAGCGCCTCCAGGTCGACCCGCACGATGATCTTGGGCGGCGCCGAGGACCGGGCCGGCCGCCTTGGCCGAGGGGGGCGGGATGCCGCCGGGTCGGCGGTCTCCGCGGTCGGATCTCTGCGGGGCGGGTGCCGGGCACCGTGTCGCCAACGGCGTCCGCGTCGGGATCGGCATCGGCGTCGGCGGTCGCCGACGGCTCGGCATCGGCATCGGCACGGCATCGGCATCGGCATCGGCATCGGCGACGGCGTCGGCATCGGCAACCGATCCGGGATCCTGATCGGCGTTGCCGTCGCCCGCGCACCGGGCCATCTCCGCCAGGGCGTCGGCGGCCGGGCCGACCTCGTCTGCGCATCGGGCCATCTCGGCCAGGGCGTCGGCGGCGTAGGCGTCGGGGGGCTCCCGTCGGCCCTCGGAGCGGGCCCGGCGGAAGATCGCCTCCCGGAACGGCTCCAGGGCGGCCATGACCCGGGCTCCGACCTCGGGGTTGTTGCGGCAGTGCAGGTGCCACTCGCCGTCGGTGTCGGTGTAGGAGCGCAGCGAGCGGCGCTGGTGGATGCGTGACCGGCGGGCCTCGCCATCGACGAGGGCGGCGGCCTGGGCCCGACCGCACTGCTCCCGCAGCTCGGCCAGGGGCGAGCGGCGGGCGGCCTCCAGCAAACGGTGCTCGGCATCGGCGTCGGCACCGGCGGCGCCGGCGATGGCCGACGCCTGCTCGGCCGACAGCTCACCCCGCCGGGCCGCGGCCGAGGTCTCGGGCAGGGACTCCAGACGACGGGCGGTGTCGATGGCCGTCGCCGCCTGGAGCGACGGTGGTGCCGGTGCGCCGGGCCAGGTGATGGGCCGCCGAACGATCGCCCGCAGCCCGCCACGAGCCCGTCTCGGCCACCCGGGCCGCAGCCAGCGCCTTGAGGGTGGCGGCGATGTTCTCGATCCTCGACGCCTCGTCCACCACACGCTCGGCCTGCGTCGCCGACAACAGAGCAGGGTCGAACCCGGCCGCATAGTCACTCAACGATTCCCGCAGCTCTGCGATCCCCACGCCCATGGCCATGCCCCAGAGTCCGAACGAACGACGACTGACGGGGAAGCGAGACCAGTACGAACTGGTGTTCGTATACTACCACCGCGCGCCGAACAAGTCAAGCCATTCTCGTGACTAGCGTCGACAAGGGTGGATGAGCTGATCGTTGTGCGTGGAGGAGGTCAGGAGCGGGCGATGCCCGACCGGGCGATCATCCGAGTGACGGTCGAGGCGGAGGGTGGCGCCCGGGAGGACGCCTATCGGGAGGCGGCTCGGCTCGCCGGCCAGGTCGACGCAACCGTCGCCAATCGTCAGGATGCAGTCGACCGGACCATCACCACCTCGCTCGTCGTGCATCCCAAGACCCGGTGGCGCAAGGGGGAAAGCGTCCGCACCGGGTGGAGGGCGAGCCGCACCTCGGTGGTGGAGGTGGTCGACTTCGCCGTCCTCGGCGATCTGCTGGCCGAGCTGGCGGCGGCGGGCGGGGCGGTCGACGGTCCCGCTTGGCAACTCGACCCGAGCAACCCGGTCCACGGCCAGGTGCGGGGGCGGGCCGCGGCCGACGCCCGAACCCGGGCCGACGCCTACACCGCCGCCCTCGGCCTGCGGGTGACCGGCGTTGCCTGGGTGGCCGAACCCGGGCTCCGGCAGACGTCCGATACCGGCGGCTTCATGCCCATGGCCGCCGGGATGGCGATGACCCGGAGCGCCGTCCCTGAGCAGGACATCATCGACGTCACCCCGGACGAGATGACCGTCACCGCCGAGGTCGACGTCGCGTTCACCTTCGCCGCGGTCTGACCGCACGCACGGCAGCCCACCGCCCACCGCCCACCGCCCACCGCCCCCCGCCCCCCGCCCCCCGCCCCCCGCCCACCGCCCAATCGCCGCCCCCAAGCGAGCCCACCCGCCCACCCGCCCCCCCGCCCCCCACACGAGCCCGCCCGCCCGCCCCCCCGCCCGGCCCGCCCCCCACCCGCCACGCTCCCGCGCCCGCTGGCGGGCCGTCTCGCGGGGCACGGCGTGATGGGACCGTGAACAACACCGCTCACCCGGTCCGTCGGCGATGTGAGCGAGGTGTCACCTGGCTATGACGGGGCGGAAACGGGCCCGAAGACAGAACTTCGTAGGTTCGCCGACGAGGATCGAAAATCGAACCCGGAGGCGAAATGAGCACGTCCGTCGACACCGTCAGTGCCCCGGCGCTGGCCCCTGCCCGTCCCGGCCGCCGAGGCCAGTGGATCGAGCATTGGGAACCGGAGGACCCGGTCTTCTGGGAGCAGACGGGCAAGCGGATCGCGAGCAAGAACCTCGCCTTCTCGATCCTCGCCGAGCACATGGGTTTCTGCATCTGGGTGCTGTGGACGATCGTGGTCATCAACCTGGCCAACATCGGGATCGGCCTGTCGGTGTCGGAGCTCTTCATCCTCACGGCCGTCCCCAACCTGGTCGGGTCGTTCCTCCGCATCCCCTACACGTTCGCCGTCCCCCGGTTCGGCGGCCGGGCGTGGACCGCGATCAGCGCATCCCTCCTGTTCATCCCCGTGCTGTTGCTGGCGATCGTCGTCCCCAGCGGCTGGCTGGCGGAGCAGAGCCACGACGTCCAGCTCTGGGTGCTGATCGCGTGCGCGGCCACGGCCGGCTTCGGCGGCGGGAACTTCTCCTCCTCGATGTTCAACATCTCGTTCTTCTATCCGGAAGGAAAGAAGGGGTTCGCCCTCGGCCTGAACGCCGCGGGCGGCAATTTGGGGGTCGCCTCGGCCCAGCTGCTGGTCCCGCTCGCCATCATCATCGGAGTGCCGGCGGCCGCGGTGAAGCTCCCTGTCCACCAGGTGCACATGGCCTACGCGGGGCTGATGTGGGTGCCGCTGATCGCACTGGCGACCATCTGCGCCTGGCGCTACATGGACAGCCTCACCCAGGCCAAGGCGGCCAGGAGCACGTACACGACGTCGCTCCGCTACGGCCAGACATGGATCATGTCGTTCCTCTACATCGGCACGTTCGGATCGTTCATCGGGTTCTCGTTCGCCCTACCGCTGGTGATCAAGAACACGTTCCCGGAGTTTCTCGCCGGCCACCCGTTCATCGCCACCTACCTGGCCGGGCTGGGCTTCGTCGGCGCCATGATCGGATCCGTCTCCCGCCCCCTTGGTGGATGGCTGTCGGACAAGGTGGGCGGGTCGAGGGTCACCCTCGGCGTCTTCCTGGGCATGGCCCTCGCCACCGGTACCGCCATCGTCGGGGTCCAGGAGCGAAGCTTCCCGCTCTTCTTCGCGTCCTACATGGTCGTCTTCCTGCTGGCCGGGATGGGCAACGGGTCGACCTACAAGATGATCCCGTCGATCTTCGCCGTGCTCGGACGGCGGGAGGCGGCCCAGAAGGAGCTCGACCCCAAGGAGACGGCCGTCGAGTTCAAGCGCCGGGCGGCGGCCGTGATCGGCATCGCCGGGGCCATCGGGGCCTTCGGTGGTTTCTTGATCCAGGTGGTGCTGCGCCAGGCCAGCCTCGACGTCTCGGCCCTGGTCAAGGCGGCCAAGACCCCCGCCGAGAAGGTGGCCGTGGCCGCCGCCAACGCCGATTGGTCGGTGCCCGCCCTCTGGGTGTTCCTGGTCTCGTACCTGGTCTTCGCGGCGACGACGTGGGCGTTCTACATGCGGAAGGCCTCGAGCATGGCCGAGGCGTCGATCTGAGCCACAGGGAGCCCGACCGGAGGACGGACGGGTTACGCGGATCGGGGTCCCGGCGGGCGCCGGCGCCGGCGGCGGCTCGGGCGCCGGCTCGAGCACGACCTCGACCTCCGGCCTCGACGTCGATGTCGAGGCCGGCGTCGTGGACGCCCCGAGCATCGCCGCGCGCCGGCATGAAGCGGGCGATCATCGCCGCCGCCACCAGCACCACCGCCGCCGCGACCGAGTAGGCCAGGCCCATGGCGTCGACGAACGCCGATCGGGCCGCGGCCGCCAGGTCGGGTCCGCGCTCACCCGCCCCGGCCGCCACCTGGAGGGCGGCGCCCAGCGAACGACGGGCGACCGCCTCCGAAGGCCCGTCGAACCCGGGCACCCGACCGATCGCCGACGCGTAGTGCGACGCCACCAGGCTGCCGAGGACGGCCACGCCCAAGGCGCCGCCCAGCTCCCGGGTGGTGTCGTTGACGGCGGAGCCCACCCCGGCCTTGCCCAGGGGAAGCGACGTCATGATGGCGGTGGTGGCCGGCACCATCGACATGGCCATGCCCGACGCCAGGATCACCAAGCTCACCGCCAGCAGCAGGTAGGGCGTGTCGACGCCCAGCTTCGACGCCAGGGCCAGCCCCGCGGCCACGACGGCGAGGCCGATGGCCACGACCATCCGGGTGCCGAACCGCTCCACCAGCTTCGAGCTCATGGGGGCCATCACCATGATCGTGAGCGGCGCCGGCAGGGTGTGCAGCCCGGCCTGGAGGGCGGAGTAGTCGCGCACCAGCTGCAGGTACTGGGTGAGCAGGAAGAACGTACCGAACAGGGCGAAGAAGACGAGCATGATGGCGGCCGAGGCCGAGGTGAACCGGGGGTTCTTGAAGAACCGCAGGTCGAGCATGGGGTGGGAGGAGCGCAGCTCCCACGCCGCGAACAGGAGGCCGACCACCATGCCGACTCCCGCCGCCATCAGGGTGGGCCCGCCCGTCCAGCCGTGGGTGGGCGCCTCGATGATGGCGTAGAGCAGGGACGCCAGGGCCACGATCGACAGGCCGGCTCCGACCGGATCGAGGGGGACCTGACGGGGGTCGCGTGAGGTGGGGACGAGGAACCGGCCGCCCACCAGGGCGACGGCGATGACGGGCAGGTTGACGAGGAACACCGACCCCCACCAGAAGTGCTCGAGCAGCCAGCCGCCGGCGATGGGGCCGATCGCCGCCCCCGCGCCGGCCAGCCCGGCCCAGACGGCGATGGCCCGGGCCCGCTCCTGCGGCGGGAAGACGGTGATGAGGATCGACAGGGTGGCCGGCATCACCAGGGCCGCACCGACGCCCATGATCCCCCGGGTGATGATGACCTGACCGGCGGAGTCGGCCACCGCGGCCAGGACCGACGCGACGCCGAAGATCACCAGGCCGGTGGTGAGGACGCCCTTGCGTCCGAACCGGTCGCCCAGGGCACCGCCCGTGAGGAGGAGCCCGGCGAAGACCAAGGCGTAGACGTCGACCATCCACTGGAGCTCGGCGGAGGTGGCGTCGATCTCCCGGATCAGGGTGGGCAGGGCGATGTTGAGCACCGTGTTGCCGACGATGATCATCACCAGGCTCAGGCACAGGATCCCGAGCGTCCACCACCGGCGCTCGTGCACCCGGTTCTCGATCATCGGCTGAGCCACGCTGCCCCGCCCCCTTTCCCTGGTCGCGACGATGGTCGGCCGCCCGTCAGCAGAGCAACCGATTTCCGAGCCGCGCTATTTCTCGGGCTGTCTCCCGGGGACGACGGTGGCGTCAGCCTGGCGGCCCGGATCGCCGGCGACGTGCAGGGGAAGGTCCACGACGAACGTGGCGCCCGTGCCGTTGCCGGCGGTCGCGTCGAGGCGGGCCGAGCCGCCGTGGGCCTGGGCGATGGCGGCCACGATCGACAGTCCGAGGCCGGCGCCACCGGTCGACCGGCTGCGGGCCTTGTCGACCCGGAAGAAGCGCTCGAAGACTCTCTCGGCCACGTCCGGGGGCAGGCCGGGACCGTCGTCGCTCACCTCCAGGCGGGCCCGGTCGCCCTCGGCCACCACCCGCACCCGCACCGCAGTGCCCGGCGGGGTGTGGACCTGGGCGTTCGAGAGCAGGTTGGCCGCCACCTGGCGTAGGCGCAGGTCGTCCCCCAGCACCATGACCGGTGCCCCGTCGGTGAAGGTGATGCTGCGGTCGGGCGTCACCGCCCGGGCGTCGTCGACCGCGTCGGCGGCCAGGCGGGCCAGGTCGACGGGAAGCATCTCGAAGGGTCGGGGCTGGTCGGGGTCGGCCCGGGCCGGGTCGGCCGGGTCGGAGACCTGGTCGAGGCGGGCCAGGAGGAGCAGGTCCTCGACCAGGACGCCCATCCGGGCCGCCTCCTCCTCGATGCGGCGCATGGCGGTGGCCAGGTCTTCGGGCCGCTCGGCCGCGCCCCGCCGGAACAGCTCGGCGTAGCCCCGGATCGACGTGAGGGGAGTCCGCAGCTCGTGGCTGGCGTCGGCGACGAACCGGCGAAGGCGGGCCTCGGAGGCCCGGCGCTCCTCGAAGGCCGACTCGATCTGGCCCAGCATGCGGTTCAGGGCGAGGCCCAGGCGTCCCACCTCGGTGCGGTCCTCGGCCCGATCCACCCTCCGGCTCAGGTCGCCGGCGGCGATGGCCTCGGCCGTGGCGCCGATCTGGTCGAGGGGGCGCAGGCCCAGGCGCACGACCCACCAGCTCAGGGCGGCCAGCGTGGCCAGCACGCCGGCGCTCATGCCCAGCTCGATGCCGACCAGGCGGCGGAGGGTGGCCCGGTTGTCATCGAGGGGAAGCGCCACCGAGAAGACCCTTCCGTCGGGGAGCGGCGTGACCAGCACCCGGTAGGAGCCGTCCCCCGCCACGACGGGCGCGGTGTAGAAGCGCTCCTCGTCGACGCCGGCCGTGTCCAGTTCGGGGACGGGCCAGCCTTCGGTGCGGTAGGTGACCACCGGTCCGTCACCCGGGCTACGGAGCTCGGCAAAGGTGCCGGTGAGGATCACCGACTGCCCGCTCCGGCCGCGGTGACCGGGAAAGGTGGCCCGGGCCAGCTCGCTGAACACGGGGTCCTGCGAATCCCGCAGCTGCTCCTCGGTGCGGTTCTGGAGGAAGCCGGCCAGGGCCCGGTAGGTGCCGAAGCCGAGGACGAGCACGCCCACCGTGGCCACCGCCAGCAGGCCCGCCACCAGCCGGCCCCGGAGGGACCGGAGCCGCCACATCAGTCTTGGCACATTCAGCTCACAACCCTCAACTCGGCAGGCGCAGGCTGTAGCCCACGCCCCGCACGGTGTGGATGAGGCGGGGTTCGACCTGGTCGACCTTCTTGCGCAGGTAGCTGATGTAGGTCTCGACCACGTTGGCGTCGCCGTCGAAGTCGTAGTGCCATACGTGGTCGAGGATCTGCGACTTCGAGAGCACCCGGCGGGAGTTCAGCAGCAGGAACCGCAACAGCTTGAACTCGGTGGGCGTGGTGACGACGGGCACACCGGCCCGGAACACCTCGTGGGTGTCCTCGTCGAGCTCGAGGTCGGCGAACACCAGCTTGGAGGTGGATTGCGACGGGCCCTCGGCCCGGCGGAGCAGGGCTCGCACCCGGGCCACCAGCTCCTCCAGGCTGAACGGCTTGGTGACGTAGTCGTCGCCGCCGATGGTGAGCCCGGTGACCTTGTCCTCGGTGGCGTCGCGGGCGGTGAGGAACAGGATCGGCACCCGCACCCCCTCGCCCCGCAGCCGGCGGGTGACCTCGAAGCCGTCGAGGTCGGGCAGCATGACGTCGAGGAGCACCAGCTGGGGCCGGAACGTGGTGGCCGCGGCCAGCGCCTCCCGAGCATTCGACGCCACTGCCACCTCGAACCCGACGTACCGCAGGGCGGTGCTGACGAGGTCGGTGATGCTCGGCTCGTCGTCGACGACCAGCAACCGTCCTTCGCTCATGCGTTCATGACTAGTTCGCCGGCCGCTCGCCCAGCGTCACCGAGAGCTCCTGCGAACGTCCGTCGCGCTCGACCGTCACCGTCACCCTTGTGCCCGGGGCCAGCTCCTTCAGGAGGCGAACCAGCTCCCCCGAGCCGAACACCGACTTGCCGTCCAGCTCGGTGATGATGTCGCCGATCTCGACGCCCGCCCGGTCGGCGGGGCCACCGGCCACCAGGTCGACGATCTCCGCCCCGCTGGTGCTGCCGATCGAGTCCTGGCTGCTCACGCCCAGGAAGCCGACGGCCTTGGCCGCCTGGCCCGAGCGGAGCTGGTCGAGGATGGTACGGGCCGAGTCGATGGGGATGGCGAAGCCGATGTTCTGGCCCCCCCGCCCCGCGACCGCGGTGTTGATGCCGATGACCTGCCCCTGGCTGTTGGCCAGTGGTCCACCAGAGTTGCCGGGATTGATGGCGGCGTCGGTCTGCAGCATGCCGGTGAGGGTGTCGAGCGATCGGTTGAGGGCGGACACGATGCCCCGGGTGACGGTGGGGTCGCCCCGGAGGCCGAGGGCGTTGCCGATGGCGACGACGTCGTCGCCCACCTTGACGCTCTCGGACGACCCCAGCTCGGCGGTGGCCAGGCCGGAAGCACCGGTGATCTTGAGGAGGGCGATGTCGTTGGGGCTGTCGGCCCCCACGAGGGTGGCGGCCCGCGATTGGGTCTGGCCCTGGAGGGTGACCCGGATCGACGTGGCTCCATCCACCACATGGGCGTTGGTGAGCACCTCGCCGTCCTCGCTGATGACGATGCCCGAGCCCTGGCCGGTGCCCAGGCGACCGCTGGCCTGGATGGCCACCACCGCCGGCTCGACCTTGGCCAGGATCCCGGCCACGTCGAGCACCGGGCCGGCGAGCACCGACGTCGGACCGGTCGTGCCGGTGGAGTTTCCGGTTGTCGCGGTCGTACCGCCCGCGGTGACCGGCGCGTCGTCGGTGGCCAAGTTGGCGCCCACGACGCCGCCCACCACGCCCGTGAGCAGCGACACCGCGGCCGTGGCCGCCAGCCACGCCGGAGCCCGGCTCCTGCGCACCGGGGGCGGCGGGGGAGCGGAGTACGGAGACGGGGGCGGCCGCCACGGCGGCGGGCTGAGGGGAACCGTCGGGTCGGGATCCTCTGACGAGGGGGCCGACGGCGGCGGCGGCGCTGATCGGCTCCAGGGGGAGGGGGGAGTGTCCACGGTGCTCATGTCCACAGTAAGCGCTTCATTTCTGTGAACGGCCTGAGAGCGCCCTGTGATGTCCCGCACAGCCGATCCCGGCGGGACCGGCGCTCGCTAGCCGGGGGACAGGGTGAAGTCGGTGGTCAGGTGCTCGACCAGGGTGGCCTCCTCGGCGCCGACCGAGACGGTGAAGGTGCCATCGCCGACGCCCGTTGCCGTGCTGGTCGTGGGAAGGGGGCGAGTGAGGTCGCCGTCCAGTTCGCCTGTCGTCTCGACCAGGAAGCTGGTGATCACCGTGCGGGTGCCGGGCGGGAGGTTCGGGATCGTCGCCGGGCCGGGTGGCGCGCTCGCCTCCTGGGTGAAATCGAGGTGGTAGCGGTCGCCGGTCCGGCTGCGCAGCGTGTAGTGGGTCGTCGTGTTCATGGTGATGCCGTTGATCGTGGCCGTGGTCTCCGCGGTCCACCGGGCGCCCGTGCCCACCGGCTCCCTCGGGAAGGGTGCGGCCAGGCTCCCGACCTGGGACGCGACCGAGTCCAGCGTCGACTTGAGGGTGGGATCGGTGACCGAGCTGGTGTCGAACGTCAACGTCTGGCTGCCGTTGTGGGCATCGACGGTGCCCGTGCCCCCCAGGCCCTGCAACTGCTCGAGGGAGCCCTGGACCTGCCTCCTCACCGCCGGGTCGGAGCCGGGCGTGTCCACCACCGAGACGGCGATGACAGTGGCGGTGAACCGGATGTTGCCGTCGGGGTCCACGCTGTCCACCCGGCTCTCGAGCACGGTCCGGGTGGCGGGAATGACCCCCGAGGGAAGGGCGTTGCCGTCGACGACCAGCTCCAGGCCGATCTGGCTCTCCAGCGCCACCTTGGCGGTTGTCCCGGGAGCGACGCGGAGCACGAGGGCCTGGCGGGGCTCCGATCCGGGGTCGTCGAGCGTGACCGAGGGCGGGACGGCCTCGGGCGTCGGCGCCACGGTCGAGGCCGGAGTGTCCGATGCCGCCGGCTCGGAGGGGTCACCGTCGGAGCCGCAGGCGGTGCCGGTGAGCAGGGTGACGACGAGGGCGAGGACCATCCGCCGCGTGGAAGTTCGCATGGGTCCAGTGGTACCAGAGTCCGCCGCCCACCACCCGGGCTCAACTCGGGGGCCGATCGTGTCGACAATCCCGACATGGACCTCACCCTGCAGTTCTGTGCCATGGCGCTGACCTCGACGATGATCCTGCGCCTGGCCCTCGTCGAGCGGGCCCGGCTGGTCGCCCGGCTGGCCGTGGCGCGCGTCGAGAAGCGCTAGCCGCAGGAAGCAGTCAAGCGGGGGTTCGCCGGGGCCGCCTGTTCAGGGGCGGAAGGGTCCTCGCACTTCGTAGGTGATGCCGACGACACCGTCGGTGCCCCGCTGGGAGCTGAAGTACAGGCGATTGCCCGCGGGGGTGAACGCGGGGCCGGTGATCTCCGACCCGTTCTGTCCGCCGATCTGGAGGAACGGCGCCACCGTCCGCTCTCTCGAGATGATGCAGAGCTGCATGTCGTCGCCGTCCTCGGCCACGTACAGATCGCCGCTGCGAGCCACTGTCACATTGTCCACGCCGTGCAGCGGGGTGCCCGGCGTGCTGGCGCCGTCGTGGACGACCTCGAGGCGGGACTGGGCCACGTTGTAGCTCCACACCCGGTTGTCGCCCTTGGTGGTGAAGTACACGACGCCGCTGTCGTACCAGGCGCCCTCGCCGCCCTTGAAGGCGGTGCTGGCCGGGACCTGGGTGCGGGTCGCCGGTATCCCGAGGGGGTGGGGGACCGCCAGCCACTCCACCGTGCCTCCCGGCCCTGCGCCCAGCACGCGGGCCACCTCCAGGCGGCCCTGCCGGAGCGACGGGTACTGGTCGGGAGTGAACCGGTACAGGCGCCCGTCGGGTTGGTCCTCGGTGAGGTACACCCGCCGGCCGACCGGGTCGACCGCCGCCGCTTCGTGTTTGAACACCCCCATCGCCGGACGGGGCACACCCTGCGACAGGCGGGTGGGGTCGCACTCCCAGACCTGGCCCCGGTCGTGCTCCTCGCACGACAGCCATGTGCCCCACGGGGTGGGGCCGCCGGCGCAGTTGAGGGTCGTGCCGGTCAGGATGCGGTAGGCGTTGCGGACCGATCCGTCGGCCCGGAAGGCGATGGCCGCGGCCCCACCCACGATCGGCACCTCGCTGTTGGACACGTAGAGCCACCCCCCGCCGGCGGCGGGGAACGTGGCTCCGCCGTCAGGGGCCAGGTGCCACAGGGAAAGGGTGCCCGGCACCGGCAGCAGGCTGCGGGCGATCTCCCGGGAGGCGAACCCGGCCGGCAGGCGGATGCCGTTGGCGTCGGCCGCCAGCAGCGGGCCGTACGGGCTCGGGCCCGGCGTGGCCATGGCCGCCAGGGCCTGGCGCCAGAACGACGGCCCCAGCGCGACCGCACCGACGGCGGCGGCCCCGGCCCGGAGGAACTGGCGGCGGTCCATGACTCTGCCCCTCAGAGTACGACTGCCGACCCGCCGGCGAGGTGGCGCGATGGCCGCCCTCCCCGACATCGAGGACGGGGCCCTCCCCGCAAGGTACGTTCCGGCCATGACGGTCTCGGCCGGCTCCGAGCCGTTCCCCGGCGGGGAACGCCGGCTGACGGCCATCCCGCTCACCTGGGACGAGGTCGACGCCCGCCGCCTGGCCGTCAACCACCTCACCCTGCCGGCCGATCCGGCGGACCTGGCCGGCGTGGTCAGCCGGGCCTGTGGCATCCAGGCCCAGGTGCTGTCCGCCGCCGAGCTGGCCCTCAGCGCCCGCATCCCCGCCCTGCGGGTGTCGGACGTGCGGGCCGCCCTGTGGGAGCACCGGACGCTCGTCAAGACCTACGGCCCCCGCGGCACCATCCACCTGTTGTCCGCCGCTGACCTGCCGCTGTACATGGCCGCCATGCAGGCCCACCCCTACTGGCGGGGCGATGCCATCCTGGGCACCCTCGGCCTCGACCCCGCCCACGCCGCCGACCTGGTGGACGCCTTCGCCGACGCCCTCGACGGCCGCCGCCTCACCCGGGATGAGCTGGCGCTGGCGGTCTCGGCCCGGCTGGGCCCGTGGGTCGAGGAGCCGCTGCGGTCGAACTGGGGGACGCTGCTGCGCCCGGCCGCCTTCGCCGGCGTCCTGTGCTTCGGCCCGAGCGTGGGCAGCCGGGTGACGTTCGTGCGGGCCGACCAGTGGATCGGTGACCAGTGGCTCGACCACCGGGGGACGACCGCCGACGCCGTCACCGAGGTGGTGCGGCGCTTCCTCGCGGCCTACGCCCCCGCGTCCGAAGCCGAGATCGGGACGTGGCTGGCATCGGCTCCGGCCGACCTCCGGACCTCTCTCGAAGCACTCCGTCGCGAGATGGAGGAGGTCGAGGTCGGCGGTGACGGACAGCGCCGGTGGCGCCTGAGCGACAGCGATGGCCCAACGGGCGGCGACCTTCCCCCGCCCCGGCCGACGCTGCGGCTGCTGCCCCAGTACGACAGCTACGTCCTCGGCCATCGCCAGCGGGCCCGCCTGGTGCCCCCGGCGGCCAAGGAGCGCATCGCCCGCGATCCGAAGGGCCGGCTGGAGCACGTCGTCGGCGTGTCGGTCGTGCTCGTCGACGGCGTGGTGGGCGGCCTCTGGTGGCGGACGACGAAGTCCCGGCGCCTTCAGGTCACGGTCGAGCCGACGACCGGCCTCGGGCCCGAACACCTCCAACTCCTCGACGGCGAGGTGGCGCGGGTGGCCGCCTTCCTCGGTGTCGAGGACGCGGCCCTCACCGTCAGGCCTTGTGCTTCTCCGGCTGTTCCACCGGCGGGCCCTGGTCCTTGCGCATGAACGAGAACTTGCCGTCCGGCTCGAGCACCCCCAGCTCGACCTGGGCCAGGTCGACGATGCCCTGGTTGCGGGCCGCCTCGAGCACCTCGTCGAGCGTCAGCCGCTCGAGCTCCAGCACCTTGTCGAGGGGACGTCCGCCCCGCACCACGATCACGGGCACGCCCTCGATCGCGGGACGGGTGCGGGGGAACTTCCAGGAGACGTAGCCGAACACCAGGATCCAGAAGGCGAACGTGCCCACCGACAGAAACGCGCCGGTGACCGAGAAGTCCTCCTGAGTGACGCCCTGCTGGATCAGGTCACCCATGGTGACGAGCAGGATCAGCTCGAACGCCGTCATCTCCGACAGCTCCCGCTTCCCGATGCCCCGGGCGACGAGCCACAGGAAGAAGTAGAGGCAGGTGGCCCGGACGATTATCTCCACGGCCCCTCCGTCCGGCGAAGCTCCCGCTGAGGGGCGTTCATCAGGGCAGGACCAGCGTCCGGAAGTCGACGGTGGTCACGGCGGCCCCCGACTGGTCGAGCACCGACGCCGTTCCCTTGACCCGGGTGAGCTGGATGTCGGGCTGGAGGCGGGCGTCGAAGCTGACCGTCATCACCTCACCGGGCGGGGGGTCGAAGCGCCAGATGGTGCGCTCACCGTCGTTGACGGCCTCCGCCGGGTCGGGGTCGAGGCCGTTCTCGTCGAAGGCGTCGAAGTAGGAGGCGCTCACGGCCAAGGCGATCAACTCGTCGTCGAATCCGCCCGGCCGGCGTATCTCGGCGCTCCACGGCGTGGCCAGGCCGGGCCGGGTGATGCTCGAGAAGGTCACGGTGAGCTCGTAGCCGCCACCGGTGGCCTCGACCTCCCTCGTGCGCACCCCGTAGACGTTGAGCGCCCCCAGGCCCAGGAAGGCGACGAGGGCGACGACGAACACCCGGCGCCCGAACCGGTCCCGTCGCACCGCCCGGATCGATCGTTCCGACGGAAGCGTCGAGACCGACCGGGGCGCGGCCTCCTCGGTCATTCGACGGGTGGCGGCCGGTGGCGGCGGATCACATCAAGGTGATTACCCCAGGACGAACCTGAACGTACCGTCTTTGCCCGCCGCCGTGTCCTTGATGTCGATGAGGCACTCGGCCCGGTAGATGCCGTCGGACGCGTTCTGGGCTTCGCCCGGGAAGTAGAGCTGGGTGGTGAGGACGGCCGCGTTGGGTGCCTGGACCTTCACGTGGATGTGCCGCGTCCGTCCGGGATAGATGCCGGGCAGGACGGTCTGGACGGCGTAGCGACCCTGGGCGTCGGTGAACTGGTGGCCACGCAGCGTGTAGCCGGAGTTGTCGTACTCGCCGTTGGTATCGGCCTGCCAGAACTCGACCTTGGCCCGGTTGACCGGCTGGCACCCGGTGGTGACGACCGTGCCGGACAGGTCGAGGGCGGTGCCGCCCCCGGCACCGGAGCGGAGGTCGGTGGCCTCGGGGGAGTTGGCCTTGAAGTACGGGCCCGGGGTCTGCTCCGGCGTAACCTCGTCGCCGTCGTCGCAGGCGGGCGTGGGGGCCAGCGTGGTGGCCGGGCCGGCGACGGCGGTGGACGGCGTGCCCCCGGTGGTGCCCGGGGCGCCGGTGGTCGTGTCGGGGGCGGCGGAGTCGGAATCGCCCCCGCCGCAGGCGGCGAGGACCACAGCGGCCAGGGCGCCGGCCCCGGCGAACAGCACCTGCCGCCGGGAAGGGCCCCCACCGGTCAGGTGGTCGCTGGGTGCGGGATCGTCGTTCATCGCCCCATGATGCCCGCCAATGCTGGGAGAACGCTGGGAGCTTTCGGTGAAATTGTGGTGACTGTCGGGGCTAGCGACGGCCCCGGTGGGGCAGGAAGGTGACCATGGCTTCCTACTCCGTCAACGAGCGCGCCGTGGCCCGTGCCCGCCGCCTCATCGACGCCCGCCAGTACGTGCTCCGGAGCAACTGGGGCGACTCCCAGCCCACGGCCGACGACGAGAACGCCTACCTGGAGAAGCACTCCTGGGACGAGTACGCCGACTGGCACCTGGGCCTCACCAAGGGGGCCAACGACGAGACCAAGGCCCGGTACGCGTTCGTCTTCGGAGACTTCCGCCGCCTTCACCGGTCGGGACTCATCGCCTGCGTCTACCGGGCGTCGGAGTGGCGACACAAGGAGGTCGAGCTGGCCGCTCACGACCTCCTCCAGTACCTCGATGGGAAGCGGAAGTGACGCGCCGTCGGATTAGGGGTGGTACCACGCCGTTTGCACACACCGGCTAGCACCCTGTTTCGCAGTGGCCATTCAGACTTGACTGACGGTGTTGCGGCGGCAACAGAGACGTTGAAGGGTGTCGGGAACGAGTCGGCGGATCTCGTTTGGCGGCCCGTCACCCGTCAACGTCGCCCCGTCAAGCGTCCCCTTGAGGGGCCCGCGAACTGGGAAGCGAGAGCTGGCCCGGCGCCGGCTGGCGCCCGCACCTCCAGCCCCAGGCCACGACCGTCGACGGTGATGGCGAAGGCGAAGAAGCTGCAGCACGACTGCTCCGCCCCCACCACCGGGGCCAAGCGGTCAGCCCGTGTCGCACGGCCCGTCCGGGCTGTGGGAAGCCAGGCGGGCGAGGATCGGCCGCAGGTCGGCGGTGAAGGCCACCAGCTCAGCGACCGGGCCTCGGCCGCCGCCCGCCAGCTGGGCCGAGGCGAGCTGGCGGAGCCCGTCCTGCACCGGGGCGCCTACTCCCTCAGGCCTTCTTCGATGCGGCGCATGCGGTCCCGGAGCTCGTCCATGTCGGGACCGGGCCGGGGCGTCGGAGCCTCGCCACCTTTCGCGGCCTCGGCCGCCGCCTTCTGGTCTTGCTTCTTCTTGTAGTGCAGGCAGGAGGCACAGATCGGATCAGGGTTCCGCTTGCCGCAGTTCTCGCACCTCACCATCGGCCTGACCTTACCCAGGCGGCCCCTTCCCCCCGCGCTACCCGGCCCGGGAGGCCATGACCAGCAGGACCGCGGCGACGACCAGCACCAGCACGCAAAGCAGCGTCGACCACGCCCGGAGACGCCGGCGCCTGTAGGACCGCCGGATCGGGAGTCGCTCCGGGATCGGGCTGGTCGCCTTCTCGTCGGTGCTCGCTGCGGCCATCGTCGTCGCCTCGGGCGCGACCGAGCCGGACCCGTTCGAGCTCGGAGGAGGGATGTCGAACCCCGTCGCCCGACCCGCCCCCTCCAGGCTTTCTGAGAGCGCACCGTTCTCCGTCGCCGAGGCGACCGCTTCCCCGTCCGCCAAGGCGACCGCTTCCCCGCCCGCCGAGGTGACCGCTTCCCCGTCCGCCGACACCGGCCCGCCCGTCGTCGCCCGGGCGACCGGCTCCGCTTCCCCCGAGACCGAACCGTCCTCCGTCGCGGGAGCGACCGGCGTCCCGTCTGCCGAGGCGACCCCTTCCCCGTCCGCCGAGCCGACCGCTTCCCCGTCCGCCGAGGCGCCTGGTTTCGCGGCCGTGCCGTCCTGCGTCGCCGAGGGGCCTGATTTCGCGGCCGCCGACTTCTCGTCCGCCGGGGCGCCGTCCCCCGGTGGGTAGATGGCCCCCTGGGGCGTCGGGTCGGGATCGATCGACGGTTTCCCCCGGCGGTCGACCAGGTGGGCCACCTGGGCGGCTGTCCACTCCAGCCGGGCGCGGTCCTCCTCCAGCGCCTCGGCGATCGTGCGCAGCTGCTCCAACGCCAGCTCGGTGGACGAGCCGTCGGTGGCTCTCTGGGTGTCACCTCGTGGGCGGAGGTCTTCGAGGAGGTCGACGGAGATGGCATCGGCCAGGTCTTCCGCCTGATCAGGGTCGATGCCGGCATCCCTTACGTCGGCGAGCACCTTCCGGTAGATGTCGATGGGGTTGGGACCGTCGAGGTCGGACACCACTCCTCCAGTGGTTTCAACCAGGCGCCGATCAGTCGGCGTCGGCGCGAACAGGTGTCGGAGGTAACTCGCTCTGCCCCCGAGGAACGAAACGCGCCGGATCGAACGGTCGGCCGGTACTGCTCGTGCCTGCCACCCAGCCGGAGGGCACCACTTTCACCTCGCAACGCGATCCTGGACGCTGCCGAGAGTATTCCACCGTTAAGTACCTTTCGGCTAGGGAAAACGCAGGTCAAGGCCGGCTTTTTCGACTCCCAGCAAACCCCAGGCTTCGTCGTTTGGAAGCTCTCACTCCGGCGGACGGGTACCCGCCCCCTCTTCGGGGTACAGGGTCGTCAGTGGTGCCAGCTGCGGGGGACGCGCGTCACCTCAGCCCTGAGCGGGCGCCCGAGCGGCACGGCCCCCTGCCTCCCCTGGTGGTGCCGGTCCGTCCGCCGCCATCCATCGGCAAGCGCTTCAGGGAGGCCCTCTCCCTCGCCATCTGGGTGATCACCGCGGTTACTCGCGTGGGCAGCCGTCGGGTCGGGCAGTGGCTCACCTCCACCAAGGGACGGGCGTCCGCGGTCCGCTCCTCCGCCAGGGAAGCCTCCACCGCGGAGGGGGGCCCCGCCCATCCGGCCCCGCCGCGCCGGCGGCGCCGAATTCGCCGACCGGCCTGGGTCTTGGCCGGTCTGACGACGGTTCTCGCGGTCATGACCATCGCCCCCGGACCGGTGCTCCAACTGGCGGCGAAGCCCCTGGCCCACGGCATCGGCGCCAAAGGGCTTCCGCCGCTCGAGGTGGCGTCCACCATCGTGGCCGCCGATGGGAGCCGCGTCTCCGACGTCCACGACGGCATCAACCGACGGCTCATCACCTTGGAGGACGTCCCTGACGTCGTCCGCCAGGCGGTGATCGCGGCCGAGGACCGGAGCTTCTGGAGCCACGCAGGCTACGACGGCACGGCCATGGGTCGGGCGCTGATCGCCAATCTCCGGGCGGGGGAGGTCACCCAGGGCGGCTCGACGATCACCCAACAGGTGGCCAAGCAGAACTTCGTCGGCAACCGGCAGAGCGTCCTGCGCAAGGCCAAGGAGCTGCTCTACGCGGTGGCCCTGGAGGCGCGGCTGAGCAAGGAGGAGATCCTGGAGCGCTACCTCAACCAGGTCTACTTCGGCTCCCAGGCCTACGGGGTGGCGGCCGCGGCCGAGGAGTTCTTCGGAGTCGAGCCCACCGAGTTGTCCCCGGGCCAGGCCGCGCTCCTCGCCGGTCTCATCCGGGCGCCGGCTGCGCTCGACCCCCGGACCAATCCGGCGGCCGCGACCAGCCGGCGCAACCAGGTGATCGAGGCCATGGTGTCTACCGGGGCCATCTCGTCCGACGCCGCCGCCGCGGCCGCGGCCCCGCCGATCGAGGTGCTCCCCGCCCGATCGCAGGCGGTCGCCGACCCCTTCGTGGTCGAGGCCGTGAAGCGGGAGTTCCTGGCCAACCCCGCCTTCGGCAGGACGGAGGACGACCGGCGCCGGTTGCTCCTCACCGCCGGGCTCGAGATCCGGACGACCGTCGATCGGCGGGCCCAGGAGGCGGCCCGGGCCGCGCTGGAGAAGGCCCCCGCCGATCTGGGGTCCGCCCTGGTGGCCGTCGACCCCCGATCCGGCGCCATCCTCGCCATCCACGACGCGGGCACGGCCGCCGCCAGCCAGTTCGACGTCGCCACCCAGGGGCGGAGGGAGCCGGGGAGCACGTTCAAGCCCGTAGCCGCAGCCGCCGCCCTGGAGGCCGGCATGCCCCAGACCCAGTTCCTGGTCGGCGACGGTCCCATCCAGATCAGCTACCGGGGCGGTCCCGAGGCATGGGTCGTGGACAACTTCGAGGGCAGCCAGCACGGCCCGGTGGTCCTGGCCGACGCGGTGATCAACAGCGTCAACACCGCCTTCGCCCAGCTGGGCGTGGCCATCGGGCCGGAGCCGATCGCGGACATGGCCGGGCGGCTGGGCATCGACGTCGACCGGGCCATGGGGCCGCCCGCCGAGCGGGGCCCGGCCGTCGCCCTGGGCGGGCTCGAGCACGGCGTTTCGCCCCTCGAGCTGGCGTCCGCCTACGCCACGTTCGCCGCCGGCGGTACCCACAACCGGCCCTATCTGATCGAACAGGTCCTGGCGGGGGACGGGCGGGAGCTGTACCGGGCGAAGCCCGCTCCGCAGCGGGTGCTGGGAGAGGCGGCCAACGGGATCCTCGTCGAGATGCTCCAGGATGCGGTGCGGGAGGGGACCGGCTCGGCCGCGGCCCTGCCCGGATGGGAGCCACTTGGGAAGACCGGTACCAGCGAGGAGGGGGCCGACGCCTGGTTCGTGGGCGCGACACCGGTGATGGCGGCCGCCGTCTGGATCGGGCATCCCCAGAGCACCGAGCCGGTGCCCGGCCTGACCGGAGGCCGCGTGGCCGCGCCCGTGTGGGCCGAGTTCATGACGGCCGCCCTGGCAGGCGCCGAGCCCGTCACCTTCCCTCCCCGCTCCGCCGACCGACCGGACACCCAACCCCTCGACCTACCGATCGTCCACGCCTGCACCGAGGAGTGCGCGGCATAAAGAGGCAGACAGCTGCCCCGGTGAGGTGGAATGTTGCCCTCAGCTGCCCGCAGGGAAGTCTACGAGCTACCCCACGACGCCGGACGACAGCGGCGGCTGACGCGCCGCTCCTTGCGCCCCCAAGGGGTCGCCGGAAAGTGAGCCGCCACCGGCGAGCGTGGCCCGGCGGGTCCAGAAGGGCGATCCCGGCCACCTGGTCACCGCCCCGTAGCAGTCCGCCAGCTCCAGCTGGTACCGGCGCCAGGCGGTAGCGACCATCGACTGATAGTCGGCGAAGGCATCGGCGGCCCAGCCGCCCACCAGCCGGTCCGTCCGCCGGCGGCGGGCACCCAGGCGGACGGCCAGTGGAGCGCCCCTCGCGGACCACCCGTCGCGGATGTCGGACCGTCAGGCCATGGCGGTTCGCTGCTGCCGACGACCACCCAGGACGCTTCCGTGCCCGTCGCCCACTTATCGAACTCGATATACTGAGAGACGGTGTACGGGACATTTGTTCGCGCTGTTCGTGAGGCCCGGTCGCTGACGCAACGTCAGTTGGCGGAGGTTTCCGGCGTCCGCCAGTCGAACATCTCGGCGATCGAGGGCGGCCGGCGCATACCTTCGGCTGACACCCTCAATCGCCTCCTCGTCGCCTGCGGCTTCGAGCTCACCGCAACGGCCGGGGACCGGACGATCTACTGTCCCCTCCCGAACGGGGGGTGGTTCCCTGACGAGGACCTCCCGTCTCGGTCGCCCGCAGATCCCCCCGACGAGGCACCGGCGCTGCGCCCCGGCGCTTCGATGGACGAGCGAGCCCGCGCCATCACCTCGCTCCTCGATGCCTCGGACGCGTTTCCCCGTCGTTGAGCCTCGTCGAGCTGGTCGTCGACGTCCATCGGGTGCTCCTCGCCGCGGGTCAGGCCCACGCGTTCGGGGGGGCACTGGCGCTGGCCTACGTCGCCGAGCCGCGAGGCACGGTCGACATCGACGTCAACGTGTTCGCGCCGGCGTCGGAGATCGACGTCGTGCTCGGCCTGTTCGCTCCGCTGAAGCTCACTCCCGAGCGTCCTCGCGACGAGTGGCTGCCGATTGCCGGGATCCGTCTCCGGCGGGCACGCGACCCCTACCCGGTCGACGTGTTCCCCTCGCTGGACGAGCGTTACGTCGAGATCGAGCGCCGTTGCGTCAACCACCCGTTCGGCCCTGAACGGCTCGTTCTCCCGTTCCTGTCCGCAGAAGACCTGGCCGTGTTCAAGCTGTCGTTCGGCAGGGACAAGGATTGGGTGGACCTGCGGGCGATCGCCCGCGCCCGACCGCGCATCGACATCGACTACATCGAGCGCCAGCTCGTCGGTCTGCGCGGGCCGGGCATGCTCCCGAGAGTCGTGCGGCTGCGAGCGCTGGTACGAGACGCGGAGGCGACATAGGCGTCAACGAGGCGCCGCCAGGGCGTCGACCCATGGGCGGAGTCAAGCCGGAGCCACCGAGCGTACGGTCATGCGCACCAGCGGGCCTACCTCGGCGCAGCCACGATCAGTCAACACTGCCGCGAGGGACGACCCACTCCACTGTCTGGCCGGTCACAGCGGCGATCAGGTCATAGTCCGCGTCGTAGTGCAGCACCACCAGCCCGGCCGCCTCAGCAGCTGCGGCCACCAGTAGGTCCGGAATCGATACGCGGCGATGCTGGGCGCGCGCCGCGAGCAGACCTTGCACCTGCAGCGCCCGGGCGAAGCTGGCGTCGGTCAGCGGCGCCCGGGGCATCGACGCCTGACCGACGCACAACTCGTCGTGGTTGGCCTTGGTCCGGGCGGACACCCCGACCTCGAGGTCGATCACCCCGCAGGTGGCGACCTCGCCGGCCAAGATCAGCGGGGCGAGGCGCTCCCCGACCGCCCCCACCCCCAAGCGGGCAAGTGCGCTGGTGTCGGCGAGGTACGTGGTCACCGGTCGGGCAGCTCCCGCTCCCACGCCTCGGCCCGGGCCACGACCAAGTCCGGGCCGAGCTCGGCCAGCAGCTCGACGTGACGGCGCCGGCGCGCGCCCTCGACTACCGACCGCAGGGCAGCGTCGACCGTGGCCGTCAAAGTGCGCGTCCCCAACACCTGCCGGGCTGCAACTGCGAGCTCGTCATCGATCGTGATCGCTGTCTTGTGCACGGCCACAACGACTCCTTCGAACAAGGGGTATGGACAGCGGCATTGTACTATCGCTCCTGTCGATCGCGAGGCGTTGTCCCGAACCGCCGTCGCCGCCGTCGCCAGCGGCGCTAGCCGCCGGAGCTGGTGCTATTATGTAGCACATGGACCGGATCGGGGTCCGTGAGCTCCGACAGCACGCCAGTCGCTACCTCGAGCGTGTGGCGAACGGCGAGACCTTGGAGGTCACCGACCGGGGACGTCCAGTGGCGCGCCTCGTCCCCATCACCTCCGATGCCTGGGCCGACCTGATCGCCAGTGGCCGGGTCACGCCCGCCGAGGACGGCACCGACGTGGCCGACGAGGCGCCCGAAAACTACGACGTCGACGCATCTGCGGTCCTGGCCGAGATGCGCGCCGACGAACGGTGAGGTTGTACCTGGACTCCTCCGCGCTCGTGAAGCTGGTCAAGCTGGAACCCGAGTCGGGCGCGCTGCGCCGCTTTCTCCGCCGGCATCACACCGACGGTCGGGTGACGAGCGCGCTCGCCCGGGTCGAGGTGGTGCGGGCGGTGGCTGCCGGCGGCCCGGCGGCGGTCGCCCAGGCGAGGCGGCAGCTCGCCCGGGTGGACCACGTCAACATCGACCGCGCCCTGCTCGACGAGGCGGCCACGCTCGCACCGGGGACGATTCTGCGGTCCCTGGATGCCATCCACCTGGCGTCGGCCAGCTCGGTCGGTGCCGACCTGCGGGCCGTGGTCACCTACGACCGTCGGATGGCCGACGCCGCCGCCGCCCTCTCCCTCGTGGTCGAGTCGCCCGCCTAACCTTACGATCTTCGGTATGGCACGGCAGAAAGTGACCGTGACCCTCGATCGGGACAAGGTCGAGGAGGCCCGCATCCTGATCGGTGGGCGGTCGATGTCCGAGGTGCTCGACGTGGCGCTCGACCGCCTGATTCGGACGGAGCGCCTCCGGCGCGACGTCGAAGCCTGCACGCGTCACCCGCAGGACCAGGCAGAGCTTGGGCTCGCCGACCTGGCCGTCACGTTCGATCTCGACGATGACGAGGTCGACTACGACGCGCTCTACGGACGTTCGCCGTGAAGGCGCCCGCGGCGCGGAGGGGCGACGTGTGGCTCGCCGAGGTCCCCGGCGACAAGCCTCGTCG
Source organism: uncultured Acidimicrobiia bacterium (assembly GCA_963765955.1). Taxonomy (GTDB): domain Bacteria; phylum Actinomycetota; class Acidimicrobiia; order Acidimicrobiales; family AC-14; genus JAXDMK01. The sequence goes on along the minus strand of CAVXYA010000002.1, from coordinate 399,665 downwards.
TGTGCTGGCCCTCACCCGTGACCCGTTGGGGCGCCTTCTCCATTCTGTGATCTGTGCCCCGATCACCTTCACCGTCCGGCACTTGGCCACCGAGGTGCCAGTTGGCCAAGAAGCGGGCCTGGCTGCCGAGTCGGTGGCCGACTTCGACAACACCTTGCTGCTGGCCCGCACGCCTCCTCCTTCGGCGCCTGGGCCGAGCGAGCGATCACACCATGGTTGCCGCGTGCCGCGCCCTCACCATCGCCGCCGGGTGCGACGCCTGGCGTTGAGATCGCGCAAGCCTCGGCGAGCCGGTCGAGATTTGTCGTACGTCTTCAGCGCGACGCAGTCGAGGTCGACAGTCAACCGGCGGGCGCCGTGGGCAATCGCGGCGACGCCTCCCACAAGGAGGAGCTCGACCCCGTGGCGCGTGAGCGTCGAGAGGATCTGCTCGACGTCGAGCGGCGGCGCCTCAGTCGTCATCCAGCTTGACGAGGCGGCCGGCAACGCGATCCGCCTCTACATCGGCGAGCCACGCCAAGACGGCCTCCTTGCTGTCGAGCCGCCGCCCGTCGAGCGTGATCGACACGTCGTCAGCGGTCGACGGTCTACCGGCGCGTACGCGTGCGAGGAACTCGTCCGTCGACAGGGGAAGCGCGTCGGAAGCCATCGCTACCAGACTACCGAGCCACCTATCGAAAAAGGGCGAAGCCTGCGGCCTGCGAGTGCAGGACCGGTCGGGACGCGGTGGGAACCGTCCAGACGTAAAGCCAAAGCGCAGAGCCCTCGACCTCGGCCCCCATCTGGTGCGGTGGTGAGCCGACCTGTAGGCGGGACACAGCTCCAAATAGGCTCTGACCTGCGGTTATGCAGCCTCCCGACGTCGAAGCCCTCCTCCGCCTGTGCCGTGAGCTTCTCGAGAAGCTCCTCGGTGATCGGCTCGCCGCTACGGGTCTTTCCAAGGTCCTCGGTCATCATGAGCCTCCGGGCAACAGCGGTCGATACTTCGCTCGCATCGGCATGGCGTGAATCACCAACTCCGTCTGGTTCTCCGTCCTCATCAGGGCGATGACTTCGAGCAGCATGCCGCTCCGGCTCGGTCCGAGGTAGAGACGTAAGTCGTCGTCCATATCCTCGATTACCATGGCGTTTCGTACAGCGTGTTCGATGTCCTCGACGAGGACTCCGTGCTCTGAGCGCAGAGAGGCGCACATCCACATCGAGCAATCGTACTACGAAACCGATCTACAAGGACCGACGCCAACGGGATGGATAGCCTTCCAGCTTGGTATGCCATCCACCTCGCGTCGGCCCTCATCGACGCCGACCTGCGGGCCGTGGTCACGTATGACCAGCGGATGGCCGACGCGGCCAACGCCCTCCCCGCCTCCGTGGCGGCCGCCAGGAGCTGGTCCGTCAGTCGTCCCGTCCCGATTCTGACGCACAGCAGATCACTGGGTCAGCCGGCCAGTGGCAGCGCCCCGCACCACGACTCGACGCTCCGGTGTTCCTACACTGGAGGAGCGATGACGAAGCTCACACTTGAAGTCGACGACGGAGTTGCCGCAGCGCGTGGCGGAGGCGGCGGCGGAACTTGGCGTCGCTCCCGAGACCCTGGCCGCGGAGGTGCTCGCCGAGCGGTTCTCGCGGCCGCGCACCCTCGGCTTCGTCAGCCTCGGCCGTTCCACGAACGGACGGCGGGCTGCTGAGGATGAAAACATGCTGGCCGAGGGATTCGGTCGCTGACCCTGCTCGTTGACACCAACGTCGTCCTCGCTGCGGCCGACGACGCTGACCCCGATCACGAGCGCTGCAGGACGCTGCTCGAGAACCACCCCGGTCCGCTGTTCACGACCGCGCTCGTGGTCGCCGAGACCGGATGGCTGATCGAGCGCCAGCTTGGACCGTCCGCCGAAGCTCGGTTCTATCGTTCGATCGCCAACCGCGATCTGATCGTCGAGCCCCTGACCTCGAACGACTGGGAGCGGGTCGCCGAGTTGGTCGACGCCTACGCCGACCTGGGCCTTGGTGGTGTCGATGCGAGCCTCGTGGCCGTCGCCGAGCGGCTCGACGTACATACGATTGCCACACTCGACCGGCGCGACTTCTCCGTGGTTCGCCCGAAGCATGTGGACTCGCTCACGCTTCTTCCCTGACTGCCTCACCGCTGCTCAGGGCTCGTCGAACTCGATGTACCGGCCCGCGGCGCGATCTGCCTCGACCTCTGCCAGCCACTCGACGATGGCGCTCCTGCTGTCGAGCCGACGGCCATCGCGGGTGATCGACACGTCGTCCGCAGACGATGGGGCCGCCGCTCTCAGGCGAGCCACAAACTCGTCGCCCGAGAGTGGGAGATTCATGCGGGCTTCGCGGTGTGCGGCGATCTCCTCCAGGGCGATTGTCATCGCCTCGGCATCGTCGATGCGGTTCCGCTCGGAGAGCCTGTCGAGCACGCTCGGGCCGGGGTCCTGACGGGCGGCGTCGACCTCGTCCTTCGCCAGGCCGGACCGTTCCGCTTCCGTCCGAACGACGTCGGGCGCCGCGTCGTCGGGTTCGGACGTCGTCACCGATCACCCAGTGCACGCTCGAAGGCGCTCCACTCCTCGTCGGTGAGGCCCTCCACCGCCATGTCGGCATCGGTCGGTAAGGGCACCGCGCGCTCCAACGCCTCCGTCGGAGTGACCACCGTGAGAGGGTTGCTCTCGCCTGCCCTGTCGGCGACTGACACGCCTTCGAGGGTAGGCCCCCGGGATACGAGGCGCGCCGTCGACGGTCTGGCGGTATCGAGGGCCTTGGCGGGCGATGGCGTGCGAAACTGGGTTCATGGTCGCGGACCTTCTCGCTCTCATTGACGCCGACGCTTCGGTGCTGCATGGGCAGGTCCGGTTCCGCGGGACTCGGGTCCCGGTGAGCGTGGTGCTCGACTGTCTCGCGGCCGGGATGACCGACGCCGAGATCCACGACCAGTACCCGTCGCTCCCGGTGGACGCGACTCGAGCCGCCCTCGCCTACGCCGCGGTGCTCGCTCGGGAGGAGTTGTATCCGCTCGAGCCAACCTCTCGGTGAGGGTCAAGCTCGACGAGAATCTGCCGGCTGGCGCGTTGGCGGTCGCCGTGGAGCTGGGCCACGACGCTGACAACGTCAGCAGCGAGAACCTCACCGGCGCAACCGATCCCGACGTTCTTGCGGCGGCGACTGCCGACGGCCGGTTCCTGATCACACTGGACCGTCGATTCGGCGACATCCGGGCCCATCCACCGGGGACCCATGGCGGGATCGGTGTCCTGCGCGTCGACTCCCAGGACGCCGCCACGGTGATGGAGGCCGTTCGGTCGTTCCTGTCTCGAGAGGAGCTCGGCGAGCTGGGCGGGTGCATCGTGGTGGCAAGGGCCAACCTGCTCCGAGTGCGGCGGCCCGAGTGATAGAGGCAGATCCCGTTGCCGACGACGACAGAGCCGCGCGCGTAAGTGGGGCTTTCGGCGAGCTGATGGCACCGGAGTCGTCGACAGCCGAGACATCGCTCAGGTGACTGGTGTCACCCCACGAACCGTCAGCCGCTGGCTGGGTGTGGCAGCTCAACCTCGGGGTGGACGGCCTCGCTGCCGCCGCTGTGTAGGAAGGCGGCGAGGGCCTTGCAGAACAGGTAGTCCCGCTCCAGCTTCGTGTCGGTGGACGTGACCACCTGCGACAGAAAGGCGTAGGTACGGATGAAGCGCTTGAGAGCGTCGAGGAACCGGTCCTGCTCGTCGATCTCGAGGTCGGAGAACCGGTCGATGGCCGGCGCCGAGCGCGGCGTGGATCCGGTCGTGGGCGACCTTGCCTTTGGCCAGCAGCAACGAGATTGCCTGCTCGCAGCGAACGCGTACGCCTGCGTTGGACGGCTACCCATTCAGTTGGTGGTCGTCGCCGAACTCGATGGCCTCGCTTTGGGTGTTCATACAGATGAGCCGATCCTGTGGGAGGAGCGCTGGGCAGAAGTGGAGCACCTCGAGGCTGCGATGCGGTTGGTGCTCGCCCGCCGGCTGGGTCAGCTCGCTCGACGGACCGATTGGATTCACGTCGACCGCCCGATCGACGCCGACGAGTGGAATCGGCACGTCGACGCCGCGTGGGCGGAGGTGGATGCCCTCCGGGGGCTGACCCCCGATCTGTGATTCGCTCGCACCCGACAGTCCTGTTCAGGGTCATCAACCACCCGCCCCCAGCAGGTGGTAGTAGTGAGCCGGCCTGTAGGCGGGATTCTGTCCGTCGCCCTCGCGAGCGGCGGGGTGGCCATCCATCTGTGCGGCCTACCTGAGGATGGTGTCGCCTGGCGGCGGCACCGGGCGGGCAACCCGTTCCTCTGTTTGGCCTTGCTCCGGGTGGGGTTTGCCGAGCCGCCCGAGTCACCCCGGGCGCTGGTGCGCTCTTGCCGCACCGTTTCACCCTTACCTGTGCCGGTTGCCCGGCCATCGGCGGTCTGCTTTCTGTGGCACTTTCCTTCGGGTCACCCCGACTGGCCGTTAGCCAGCACCCTGCCCTGCGGAGTCCCGACCTTCCTCGACCCGGTCGATGCCGGGCCGCGGCCACCCGGCCGGCTCACCGCCCCCATTCTCCCACAGCGCCTGGCGAGGCGAACTGGTGACGATTGTGGGCGCTATGGCGCCCGGAGCTGTCACCAGTCCGCTGCTGCCCGCTCACATGAAGTCGAGGGCGCTGAGCTCGGGGATCCAGCCCTGGGCCCGGCGGCAGGCGTCCCGCCAGCGCTCCCGTTGCGGACGGCGGACCGGGTCGACGACCGACCCGGCGTGCCAGGTGGCGGCGATCTCGTCCTCGTCGGCCCACGTGCCGGTGGCCAGGCCGGCCAGGAAGGCGGCGCCCAGGGTGGTGGCCTCCTTCACCGGCGAGACCTCGATCGGGCGGGCGGTGGCGTCGGCCAGCGCCTGCACGAACACCTTGTTGGCGCTCATGCCCCCGTCCACCCGCAGCGACGCCAGCGAGACCCCGCCGTCGGCCTCGATGGCCTCGACCAGGTCGGCGCCCCGTTGGGCCACGCCCTCCAGCACGGCCCGCACGATCTCGGGACGACCGGAGCCCCGGGTGAGCCCCACCAGCGTCCCCCGGGCGCCGAAGTCCCAGGCCGGCGTGCCCATCCCCAGCAGGGCGGGCACGAACCACACGTCGCCCGTGGTCGCGCACCTCCCGGCCACCTCCTCCGACTCCTCGGACGACGCGATCAGGCCCAGGTCGTCGCGCAGCCATTCCACCGCCTGGCCCGCGGTCAGCATGAACGCCTCCAGGCCGAACGTGGTGCGCCCGGCCCGCCTCCAGGCGACGATCGGGAACGTCCCCGACGGGCCGCGGCGGTCGAACGACGGCCGAACGTCGCCCACGCACAGGTCGACCATGCCCCCGGTGCCGAAGGTGATCTTGGCCAGCCCCGGCCGGGTGCAGCCCTGGCCGATGAGCGACGCCTGCTGGTCGCCGGCGATGCCGGCGATGGGTGGTGCCCCGGCCAGGGCCCGGGCCTCGCCGACCACGCCCGACGAGTCGACGATGGTGGGCAGCACCCGCTCAGGGATGCGGAGCACGTCGAGGACGTGGGGGTCCCAGCCGGATGCGTCGAGGCGCAGCATGCCCGTCACGCCGGCGTTGGACGGGTCGGTGACGTGCAGCTCTCCGCCGGACAGGGTCCACGCCATCCAGGTGTCGATCGTGCCGAAGCACAGGTCGCGCTCACGGCTCGGGGTCGGCGATGTCGAGCAGCACCGCCAGCTTGGTGGCCGAGCTGCTCGGGGCCAGGTGGATCCCCTGGGCCTGCAGCCCGAGGCACATGGCCGTGGTGCGGAGGTCCTGCCAGCCGATGCCGGGGCCGACCGGTTCGCCGGTCGCCCGGTCCCACACCACCGTCGACGCCCGCTGGTTGGCGATGCCCACCGACGCCACCGGTCCGCCGTCGGCCAGGGCGGCCGCGGCCACCTCGAGGGCGGCGGCGGCCATGGCGGTGGCGTCGAACTCGACGAAGCCCTGGTTGGGCGTGGTGGGCAGCACCTGGCGGTAGTGCACGTTCGCCACCGATGGCGTCGGGGTGCACGATGGCGGCCCGCACCCCGCTGGTGCCGACGTCGACGACCAGGTGGCTCACGGCGGGGGCGGGGAAGGCGGTTCGGTCGGTTCGCCGCTGGTCGACGCTTTCGACCGGGTGGCGATCAGGGCACCGAAGATGCCGGTGGAGCTGGCCATGAAGGCGTGGAACACCAGGTTGAAGGGGTCGGCCCCGCTCTTGCCGGCGATGGCCCGGGCGGCCACGACCACCACTACCAGCACGGCGAAGGACGTGAGGGAGGCCAGGGCGCCGTGGACGAGGGGTGCGTCCAGACGGTTGCGGCCGGCATACCAGCCGGCCGCCACCTGGCCGCCGAGCAGGACGAAGTAGAGAAGGACGATGGCGTTGGAGTCCCGGGCCACGGTGGCGCCCAGCACGATGGTGGGGACGGCGACGGCCAGGGCCAGGGCCGCGGCCCGGACGACGACCTCCCAGTCGATGCGCAGCTTCACGACCCGGCGCTCCGATGCAGGCCGGCCAGGTCGGGAAGGCCGGCAGCCGTCCGCTCGGCGTCGAGGTCGGCTCGGTAGGCGGCGACGTGGGCGTCGGCCTCGGCGCCCGTCCAGCCCAGCTCGGGGCCGATGAGGGCGGCGACGTCGGCTGCGGCTGCGGCGGCGGCCTCCCGGGCGAGGATGCGGGCCCGGAGGCGGCGGTCGAGCACGTCCCCGAGGGTACGGGCCATCTCGTGGCGAACCGCGTGCACCGCCTCCGCCCGCAGGTAGGGCAGGCCCTCGACCAGCGGCTCCCCGAGCGACGCATCGTCGTCGACCAGGCCCTGGACCAGGCCCGACTCGGTGCCGAAGCGCCGGTGCAGACCGGAGTCGTCGGCGGCCGATCCCCCCGGCCCGGGCGGCGCACCCCGCAGGCGGAGGGCGGCGGTGCGGCTGCGGGCGCCGGCGCCCAGGACGGCGGCCACCTCGTCGACGGTGTCGGACGCCATCTTCCGGTAGGTGGTGAGCTTGCCGCCGGTGATGGTGACCACGCCGCTCGTCGGACCGTGACAGGCGGTGGCGCCGGGACAGGTCGGCCGTACGCCCCCCGCCGGCCGCCACGGTGCGACTTCCGCGCCGTCCTGAGACCCTCCTGGGGTGTCCATCCGTGCCACTTCCGGCTCGCACGTCGGCGATTCGCCGGCTCGCCACCAGCGGCCGCAGCCCGGCCCAGCATCCCACCACGTCGGCCGGGGTGAGGGGGTCGGACACCCAGGCGTTCACCGCGCCCAGGAGGTACTCGACGTCGGCCGCGGTGCACGTCGGCCGGTCGACGTCGCCGTCGTACGCAGTGTCGGTGGTGCCGATGTACACCCGGTCGGTGCCCGGCCAGGGGATGACGAAGATCGACCGCCCGTCCGACGGCACCGCCAGCACGGCGGCCGCCGTCACCGGCAGCCGGGACCGGGACACGGTGACGTGCACCCCCTTGGCCGGCCGGATGGTTGGCGCCTGGCCCGCACCGTCGTCCAGCCGGGCGACCTCGTCCGTCCACACCCCGGTGGCGTTGACGACCACGGACGCCCGGACCTCGATCTCCTCGCCGTCCGGCCTGCACCCGCGGCACCGACCACCCGGCCCGTCCGGCTCCGGAGCAGCCCCACCACCACAGCGTGGTTGGCGGCGACGGCCCCGTAATCGAGGACCGCGGTCCGCAGAACGGCCAGCGTCAACCGGGCGTCGTCGGCGTGGGCGTCGAGGAAGAGGTAGGCCCCGCGTAAGGCGTCGGTCCGCAGGGCGGGCACCCGCGACCGAGCCTCGTCCGCCGTCAGCCGCCGGTGGACGTGGCCGATGCGGGCCCCGCCGGCCAGGTCGTACAGCCACAACGCGGTGCCCACCGACCGGGCCGCGGCCCGGCTCCCGGCCAGGGGCAGCACGAACGGCAGCGGCCGCACCAGGTGGGGAGCGTTGGCCAGCAGGCGTCGGCGTTCGGACAGGGCCTGGGCCACCAGTCCCAGCTCCCCCTGGCTCACGTAGCGCAGGCCGCCGTGGACCAGCTTCGACGACGCCGACGACGTCCCGGAGGCGAAGTCGCCCCGTTCGACCAGGGCCGTGGACAAGCCTCGGGAGGCGGCGTCCAACGCCACCCCGGCGCCCGTGATCCCGCCACCGACGACCAGCACGTCGAAGCGTCGGCCGACCAGGGCGGCGAGGGCGGTGGCGCGATCGAACACCGCGCCCATCATCTCAGCCCGATGCGGTGGATTCCTGGAGGTCGGCGTAGGGCGTTTTCAGGCCGTCCCGCAGCAACTTGGGGATGGTTCGCCGCTGGCGGGCGATGATCCAGGCGGCGAGGACCAGGTAGAGGATCGACACCCCGACCAGCTCCACGCCGTGGGCCGACTCGGGCACGATCGCCCCGATGATGAACTGGGCCCAGAACAGGGTGAAGAGGGCGAGGGCCTCCCTGACCGAGATCGACAGGCTGGCCAGCACCGCCACCGCGAACACCGACTGGGCCGCGGTGAGCAGCAGCTCCTCCCGCTGGCGGGCGACGATGGGCAGGCCCCCGAGGCCCCCCGAGGCGATGGCGAACACGATGGGCAGGGTGCCGACCAGCAGCGTCCACTGGTTGACCTTCGACGACACGAGGGTGCCCAGGCCGGCGTTGGTGTTGAGGCGCCAGGCGTAGAGCCCGGCCACCAGCAGCTCGGGCGCCTCCGACGCCAACGGCGCCAGCCACTGGACCAGCAGGAACTCACTGATCCCGAACTCGGCGCCCGTCTCCACCAGGGCCTCGGCGAAGTGCTCGGCGCAGAGCAGGATCACGCCCGCGGCGAAGAAGAACATGAGGAGCACCGACGTTCGTCGGCGTTTCGTGGTGAACGTGCCGATGTAGGCGGCCGGGCCGACCAGGTGGGGTTCCTGGGCCGGGGCCTTGGAGATGCGGATCGTGTAGAGGATGAAGATCGTCACCAGCACGGCGGCGTCGATCAGGCTGATCGTGCGCTTGAGGGGCAGGGTGAGGGAGTAGGCGCAGGCGATGGTGAGGAAGGCCAGCTCGACCGAGTGCGACCGCTCGAGCACGATCTCGGTGCGGCGCTCGCCCCGCTTCCGCCACCGGTACCAGGCGATGAACACCACCATCGACCAGCCGATGCCGATCAGGAGTCGGTTGGCGCCGGTCATGTTGGCCAGGGCCAGCGAGCACGGGGACTCGCCGGTGCTGCCCGGCGCCTGGCAGGCGGACCCGAACTCCTCGACCGCGTTGCCCCCCTTCCAGGCGAACACCATGTCGACCGCGTACTCGGGCAGGACGGCGATGAAGGCCAGCACGGCGATGGCCAGGCCGGCGGAGATGTCGAGCTGGGCCACCTCGGCCGCCCACGAGAGCATGAACGCCGCGCCCACGATGGCCAGGCCATAGATGAGGGAGGCGACGGCGGAGCTGGGGTGCAGGTCGCCCAGTCGCATGACGATGCCGGGCATCGTCAGGGCCACCGCCAAGCCCAGATTCACCCGCTGGCGGGAGGGTCGAAGCGGTGCCTGGTCGTCGTCCACCGGGTGCATGGGGGGCGATCCTACGGGACGGCCGGGGAGCCTCCGGCCCGCCCCTCCTGGTCGACGGCGGTCGAAACTTGGACTTCGGCAACGAAGATGTTCGATAATGGTCGGACTTACAGATGAGGTTTGGAAAGACCCCGGTACGGAGAGGCTGACTTGCTGATGGAACTGTCATGGCGCTCGCGCGGCGCGTGCAAAGGTCTGGACCCGGACGTTTTCTTCCCTCCCAGCGACGACGCTGCCCTCGAGGCCAAGGCCGTGTGTGGGCAGTGCGCCGTCCGTCAGCCGTGCCTGGAGTACGCGCTGAACAAGCGGGAGCACGAGGGTGTCTGGGGTGGGGCAACAGAGAAGGAACGGCGCCGCATCCTTCGCCAGCGCCGCAAGACCGCCGCCGCCTGAACCTCACGTCGACCTGCTAGCCGGTCTTCTCCCCGCCTGTGTGGCGGGCATCGGCGCGGGCGCGAGTGCGGCGGTACCGTCTCGCCCATGAGCTTCGCCGACCTCGGTGGCTGGCCCGCCGTCCTGGGCGCGTTCGAGTCGGCGCGTCGACCTGCCGGCGGCCTCGGCCGCGGCGGCCATGACCGAGATCCTGGAGGGACGGGCCACGTCCGGCCAGATCGCCGCCTTCTGCATCGCCCTGCGCATGAAGGGCGAGACGGTCGAGGAGATGGACGGCCTGCTGGGCGCCATGTTCGACCACGTGCTGCCGGTGGTTGTGGAGGGCGCCGACGCCCTGGTCGACACGTGCGGCACCGGCGGCGACCGGAGCTGCACCATCAACGCGTCCACCCTGGCCGCCCTGGTCGTGGCCGGTGCCGGCGCCCGGGTGTGCAAGCACGGCAACCGGGCCGCGTCGTCGCGGTGCGGGTCGGCCGACCTGCTGGAGGCGCTGGGGGTGGCGGTCGACCTCGGGCCCGCGGGCGTGGTCGCCTGCATCCAGGAGCGCGGGAATGGGCTTCTGCTTCGCCCCCCGCTTCCATCCCGCCCTCCGCCACGCGGGGCCCACCCGCCGGGAGCTGGGCGTGCCCACCGTGTTCAACTTCCTCGGCCCCCTCGCCAACCCGGCCCGGGTGCGGCGGCAGTCGCTGGGGGTCAGCGACCCGAAGATGGCGGTGAAGATGGCAGGCGTCCTCCAGGCGCGGGGGGCGGAGCGGGCGTTCGTGGTCTACGGCCACGACGGGCTGGACGAGATCACCACCACGACCACGTCGACCGTCATCGAGGTGCGCGACGGGGAGAGCCGCACCTACGACATCGACCCCACCGACCTCGGCCTGAACCTGTCGGACCCGGTGGCCCTCCTCGGCGGGGACGCGTCCACCAACGCCGACCTGGCCCGCCGGGTGCTCGACGGCAAAGGGGGGCCGCAGCGCGACTTCGTGCTGCTCAACGCGGCCGCCGGCATCGTCGTGGCCGGGCTGGCCGACGATCTGGCCGCCGGCCTCGAGGCGGCCGCCGCCTCCATCGACGACGGCCGGGCGGGCGGCGTGCTGGAACGCATGGTCAAGGTGTCGCAGGAGCACGCCACTCCCGCCGGGTAGGTCGGCCGCCTCGGTCAGCGGTCAGCGGTCAGCGGTCGAGGCGCTCCTCCAGGCGGACGACGACGCTGTCGCCCGCCTGCTTGGAGAGTGTCTTGCGCAGGTCGGCCTTGATCGGCAGCTTGTGGGTGCCGTCGCCCAGGGCCATGAACGAGCTCCGGAACGGGTGGCCGTCGACCGTGCCGCTGACCTTCACCAGGCCGCGGGTGCCGAAGTACTCGGCCGAGTCGGGCATGACCACGTAGGTCCAGCCGCCCTTGCTCGGGCTCTTCTGCATCGTGGCCGTGAACTCCCTGCTCAACACGCTCATCGGGGTCCTCCTCTTGTCCTCTCGCCGATCATGACGACGGATGCCGGCCGAACTCATCGCCGCTTGGCCACCCCTACGCTGTCATCGTGAGCCGGTGGTCCGACGGTCCCGGCGTGGTGGAGCTCCCCGACGGTCGCCGCGTCCGGGGACGCGGCCTGCGCCGTCCACAACCGCCGGGGGAGGAGCCCGAGTTCGGGGTGTACCTGCTGGCGGCCGATCCCGGGCCCTTCGCCTGGGAGCACCGGTGGGTTCACTGGCCGGACTTCCGCACCCCGGCGTCGACGGGTGAGGCGATGGCGGCCCTCCGGGAGGCCTTCGAACGCTGCGCCACGGAGAGGGTCGAGATCGCGTGCGGGAGTGGTGTCGGCCGGACCGGGACGGCCCTGGCGGCCCTGGCCGCCCTCGCCGGAGTGCCTCGGGCGGAGGCGGTGGCATGGGTGCGGCGGGAGTACAACCGCCGGGCGGTGGAGACGCCGTGGCAGCGGCGGTGGGTCAGGAACGTCGACATCGACAGGTGACAGGCCGCGCCGGCAGACCGCCGCCCGTGGCCCGATTGCTACCGGCCGACCGCCGCCTTGCCTGCTCGCCGCACGCCAGGCTCGTAGCGGGGGAGGGCGGGGAGGGGCGAGGTCCACGGGCCTTCGCACGACATCAGGCGGGCCGAGCGGCCGTCGGCGTCGAGCCAGGCGGCCACGCACGACACCTCGTCGACCAGATGGCGGGGGAGGGGACCGTCGCCGGGAGGCTCGGGCTCCTCGGGCGGACTGTCGGCGTCGAAGAGGGCGAGGGGTCCGGCGCCCACACCGTCGCCGGCCGCGATCGACAGGCGCCCGCCGGTGAGCACGACCACACTCCCGTCGACGTCGAGCTCGACCCGGCCCGCCCGCCGCAGGGACTCGAGGCGACGGTGGCGGGCGAGGGCTCGGGCCAGGGCCGCGGCCCGGTCGCGGACGTCGGCCGCCTCCTCGAACCGCTCCGCCCCGGCCAGGTCGCGCATGCGGGCCTCGAGCGGCTCGAAGAGCGTGGCCGGATCGACCGTGAGGCCTCGCACCACCTGCTCGACCAGCACCCCGTAGTCGGCCTCGCTGATGCCGCCCGCGCACGGGCAGGTGGCCACGCCCAGCTGGGCCGCGGTGCACAGGGCCGCCCGCGGGGCCGCGCCCCGTCCCGGCCGGGCCGCGCAGCGACGAAGGGGCACGGCCGACTCGATGGCCTCGGCCACCAGGCGGGCCGCCCCCGTCGACGGCAGTGGCCCGAGGTAGAGGCAGCCGTCGCCCGGCCGCACCTTGCGCACGACCGACAGCCGGGGGAAGCGCTCGTCGAGCGTGAGCTTGAGGTAGGCGTAGCGGCCCCACAGCTTCGACCGGTGGTTGAACGGCGGCAGGTGCCGGTGGATCAGGCGGACCTCGAGCACGGCCGCCTCCAGCGGCTCCGGAGCACACGATGTGGTCGATCGACTCCGTCTCCCGCAGCAGCTGCGACACCTTCCGGCGCTCGTCGCCCCCGAAGTACGACCGCACCCGGGCCCGCAGGTTGGTGGCCTTGCCCACGTAGAGCACCCGCCCGCCCAGGCCCCGGAAGAGGTAGACGCCGGGCGCCCGGGGGAGGCGGGCGGTGAGCTTGAGCTTGCCCACCTGGGGGTGGGCCCGGATGGTGGGCAGCTCGATGAGGTCGTCGAGGCCGAGGACGCCGATGGTGCCGGCCCGCTCGAGCAGGGCGTGGAGCAGGTCGGTGGTGGCCATGGTGTCGGCCATGGCCCGGTGGCAGGGCTGGTGGGCCAGGCGCATGCGGTCGGCGAGGGTGGCCAGCCGGCAGTCGGGCACCTCGTCGCGGACCAGGCGGCGGGCCAGGGCGCAGGTGTCGACCCAGCGGTTGCCGAGCCGGGGGTAGCCCTCGGCCGCCAGGGCGGCGTTGAGGAAGCTCAGGTCGAACCGGACGTTGTGGCCGACGATGACCGAGTCGCCTGCGAACTCGAGGAGGTTGGGCAGGATCTCGCCGATGGTGGGCGCGGGCACCACCATCGACGTGGTGATGCCGGTGAGCACGGTGATGAAGAACGGGATATCGGTCTGGGGGTTGACCAGCGTCTCGAAGGTGCCGAGGCACGCGCCGCCCCGCACCTTGACCGCTCCCACCTCGGTGATGGCGCACGTGTCGGGCGACGCACCCGTGGTCTCGAGATCGAGGACGCAGAAGGTGACGTCGGCCAGGGGGGTGCCCATGTCGTCGAAGGACCGTTGCATCCGGCGACCGTAGCGAACACATGTTCGACGTTCAAGCCTTCAGGGTGGACCGGGGGGGTAGAATTGGCCGTGCCGACCGTCCTGTACCGATGCGCCGCTTGCGGCAACCGCACCCGCTTCGACGTCACCACCACCCGTCGCACCCGCGCTTTCCACCACTACTCGCTGGGAGGGGAGCTGTCGGTCGAGGACGAAGAGGTGCTGTCTGAAACGGTCGAGGAGGTGTCCTGCCGTTGGTGCGGATCGGGAACGGCGGTGGAGCAGCTGGCCGAGGCGCCCTGGAACGCGAGCAGTTGAGCCCCGCCACGCTGAGCTCGGCCGGGCTGAGCCCGACCGGCGACAACCTCCTGCGGCCGGCGCTGGAGGCGGCCCTGGCCGTGGCCCGGGCCGGCGACGAGGCGACTCCGGCCGAGCCCCCGCCCACCGCCCTGCGCCCCTTCCTGCACTTCGCCAAGCTGCCACGACCGGCCCTGGTGGCCGCCCGCAAGGTCCTCGATGCCGACGACGAGTTCCGGGCCCGGGTGCTGGAGGCGGTCACCGAGAGCGACGTCGGCCGGTCGGGGTGGATCTACCTGTCCCGCCCCGAGGGCTGGGAGGCGGAGCTGGCCGGGCTGCTGGCCCACGCCGAAGACGCGGGGGCGGCGGCCGGGGAACGCCGGGCCGAGGGCGATGCCCGCAAGCGGCTGGCGGGGGCGGAGGCGGCCCGGCGACGGGCGGAGGAGGCGCTGGCGACGGCCGAGGCCGAGTCGACCCGGGCCGTGGCCGCCCTGGCCGACGAGCGCAAGGCCCGCCGAACGGCGTCCGACGACGTCAGCCGGCTGGAGCGGCGCCTGGCCCAGGTGACGGTCGAACGTGACCGAGCCCGGGAGGCGGCCCGGCGGGCGGCGGCCGAGTCGGAGGAAGGCGGCCGGTTGGTGGCCGAGCTGCGCTTCGCCCTCGACCAGGCGCTGGCCGAGCTGGCCGAGGCCACGACCCCCGAACCGGTACCGGTGGCTCCGGCGCCGGCCGCCCCGGTGTCGACGGCCGCGGTACGCCCGCCGTCGCCGTTCGCGGACGCGTCCGCCGAATCGGCGTCGGCGTCGGGGGCGGGGGCGGGGGCGACGGTGGTGGACACCGCGGGGGCGGCCGCCTCCCTTGAACAGGCGGCTCAGGCGGCCACCGCCCTGGCGACGGCGCTGGCGAGCGTGGCCGCCTCGTTGAAGCCGGCCGGACCGGTGGAGGGGACGGGCCGAGGCAGCGACGGCACCCTCCCCCTGGAACCGGCGGGGGCCGATTCCGGCGGCGGCCCCGTGGTGCGGCGTCCCCGGGCCGTGCGGCGAGTCCGCCCCCCGGCCCCCCAGCCGGTGCCCCTGCCCCCCGGGATCTTCGACGACTCGGTCGAGGCGGCCGAGCACCTGGTGCGGGTGCCGGGCGTGGTCCTCCTGGTCGACGGCTACAACGTGTCTCAGACCGGGTGGCCCGACCTGGCCATCGCCGAGCAGCGGGCTCGGTTGGTGGATGCCCTCACCGAGTTGGCCGCTCGCAGCGGGGCCGAGGTGACGGTGGTCTTCGACGGCGCCGACACTGCCTACCCGAGCATGGTGCCGGGGACGGCCCGGCCGGTCCGGGTTGTCTTCTCCCCGCCGGGAGTGGAGGCCGACGACGTCGTCATCGGCCGCGTGGCCGAGCTCCGGCCCCTCCGGCCGGTGGCGGTCGCCTCAAGCGACCGCCGGGTTCAGGCCGGCGCGGCCCAGTCCGGCGCCAACGTGATCTCGTCGCCCCAGCTGCTCGCCGTCCTCCGCCGCTGAAGCCCCCGTCGGGGGCGCGGCCGGAGGGCGTCGGAAATCGCGCTTCGCCGGATTTTCGAAATACCGCGCCAAGGCCTCTTGGTGATCGCCACAACCGGTTGTCGGGACATCGACTGGCGCGCTTTCGAATTCTGACAGTAGCCTCGCTCGCCTCGGCGGGCGGACTGTCGCATCCTGGGGGGGAGAGCATCTGTGAGGAGGCTGTCGAGGCGTCGCGGGGCGCTGCGATATTCGGGCGCGGTGTGCCTGGCGGTGGGCGCTTTCGTGGTCCCGCCGGCGGCCCACGGAGCGGCTCCCGGGCAGTACTCCGCCCCCGAGTGGCTCCCCCTGCGCCACGATGTCGCCGGTGGTGGCGTCACCGTCGGATGCACCTATGTCTCCTCCGACGGGCTGTGCAGCGGCCACCACGGTTACTGGGCCATCGACTTCATCGGCTCCACCGGATCACCCGTCTATGCCGCGGGCGGGGGCGTCGCCTCCAACGTCACCGGTGGCGGCTACGAGGGATATGGGAACGTCGTCATGATCGACCACGGGGCCCACGGCCAGAGCCTGTACGCCCACCTCAGCGAGGTGCTCGTCGACGGGCAGTGGGTCGACCAGAACACCCTCATCGGCACCATAGGTTCCAGTGGCGGAGCGAACGTGGCCCATCTCCATTACGAGGAGACCGGCGTCGGTCGCTTTGGGTCGGCCGGGTCGCGCGATCCGGGGCCGATGAAGGCATGTCACGGATCGCAGCTGGTCAGCTTTCCCCAGGCGTGGGGGTTCACCTCGTGGCAGGGCATGTCCTGGGGATCGGGCACCGTCGACAGCCAGGGCACCGGCTGCATCGTCACCAGTGTGATTGCTGATGCCATTGGGGCCACTGTTGCCACTGGAGTGGCTGCGGTCGCTCCCGCCCCGGGGCCGGCGGCCCAGCAGGCGGTGGCCGCCGACTTCAACGGCGACGGGTTCGCCGATGTCGGATTGAGGAACACCGCCACCGGCCTCTTCACCCTGCGCCACGGACCGCTGTTCACCGGGCAGGTCACCCAGCAGTGGGCAACGGGGGCGAACTACCAGGCACTGGCGGCCGACTTCGACGGCGACCGGATCGGCGACCTGGGCCTGCGCGACACGGGCAGCGGGATGTTCTACATCAAGCATGGTCCGAGCTTCTCCGACCAGGTCACCTATCCCTGGGCCGCGGGCTCCCAACTCCAGGTGGTGGCCGCTGACTTCAACGCCGATCGCGTGGGCGACATAGGCTTGCGGGACACGACGACGGGCCTGGTCACCATGAAGAAGGGGCCCACCTTCGAGGGCCAGTCGACCTTCCAGTCGCCCCCCGGAGCCGAGTACCAGGTGGCCGCGGCCGACTTCAACTCCGACCGAATGGCCGACATCCTGCTGCGCCATACGGGCACGGGAGCATTCACCGTCAACCTGGGCCCCACCTACGCCGGGCAACACACGTACGCGGCCAAGCCGGGTGCCGGCTATCAGGTCCTGGCCGCCGATTTCAACAATGACGAGACAGCCGACCTCGGCCTGAAGGAGGCGGGGCCCGCCATCGACATCGTGTACGGACCCGGTTTCGCCAAGGAGATCTCGGCTCCCCTCGACGCGCGATTCGTCGGTTTGGCATGGATGCTGGGTGGCCTTTTTGCCACTCTGGCCGCTCGCTCGTCCTGACCCGCCGCCCCCACTGCCACCCCCACTGGCCCGGCCCGGCGGAAGTGTCTCACGCCGTCCCTATGGTGACGCCATGGAGATCAGTTGCGACGATTGCGTGATGCAGGGGACGTCCACGTGCGACGACTGCGTGGTCACGTTCATCTGCGGTCGGGAGCCCGACGAGGCGGTGGTGTTCGACGTGGCCGAGGCCCGGGCCGTCCGCCTTCTGGGCGACGTCGGCCTGGTGCCCCCGCTGCGCCAGCTCCGGCGTCCGAGCTGACCTCGGCGGCATCGGTGTCGGCCCATCGGGGGGGCGGGCCGGACGGTACGGGCGGGTTCGTGGCAAGGGTCCGCTCCCGGCGACGAGGCCGGTGGTACCGTCACACCGAAGGGCCCTGATCGGCTGGGCCACGTCCAGGGCGTCGGGAGCGCGTGTGCGAAAGCTCCATCTTGTCGGGCTGACAACCGACCAAAAGGGGCTCATCTTCACGGCGCGTCGGGGCTCCGATTCGGGCGGCTACGTGGTGTCCCTCGACGCCGAGGTCCTGAGCGCCATCGCCAAGGCCCAGGGTCGGGGCAACGGCGGCCTGGAGGGGCCGAGGATCCGGCCGGGGGGCGAGTACACGCCTGGGCCGGGAGCGCAGAGCCGCCGGCGGGGTCTGCTCACGCCCCGTGAGATCCAGTCCCGGCTGCGCTCCGGACGCTCGGTCGACGACGTGGCCGAGGAGGCCGACGTCGAGGTCGAGTGGGTCGAGCGCTTCGCGGTGCCGATCCTCGCCGAGCAGGCCCAGGTGGTCGAGCTGGCCCGCTCGCTGGTGTTCACCAAGCCCCGGGCGGGCGGCTCCAGCCTGCCCCTCGACGAGTCGGTGGCCTGGAACCTGCTCGATCGGGGCGCCCGGGTGCCCGACGACGTGTTCGACGTCTCGTGGAGCGCGTTCCAGCTGCACGATCAGGTGTGGATGATCCGGTTCTCGTACCGGTCCCGGGGCCGGGCCCAGGAGGCCCGCTGGGAGCTCGACGTCGGTACCGGCGAGCTGGTGGCCCGCAACAAGGTGGCCACCGACCTCGGGTACGTCGAGCCGGGCGCCCGCCTGCGCCGCCCGCTCCCCACCGAGTCCGAGGACGGGGAGGGCGCGGAGGCGACTGCCGGCCCGGCCCGGGCGGCTCGTCCGGGTGCCCGAGGAGCACGGCCCTCTGCTGTCCCGTCCGCCGAGGAGTCGACGGACGACGCCGTCGACGACGTCGAGGATCTCGACGACGACCTGGAGGAGATCGAGCCGGCCGAGCCCGGCGAGCACGACCAGGACGACGAGATGGCGGACGCGACCCTCGACGAAGCCGCCGACTCCGATGCGGCCGATGCGGCCGAAGCGGACGCCGACGGGGCCGCGTCGGCCGGGACGGCAGCCGCGGGCGCGACCACGGCGGAGACCGCCACGGCTCCTGCGGCCGAGGTGCCGGCCGCCGTCGCCAAGTCGGCCACACCCGCGGGGCCGACGAAGGCCAGGGCCCGTCCGAAGGCGGCCGCGGCCAAGGTCAAGGTCGAGGGGGCCAAGGTCGAGGGGGCCAAGGTCGAGGGGGCCAAGGCGCGGAAGCCGGCGGCGACGAAGGCCGCGCCCGCCAAGAAGGCGGCCAAGGCCCCGTCGCCGGCGAGTACCCCGGCCGCTCCCTTCAAAGGTCTCCTCGTGTCGACCCGCGTCACCAAGCCCGTCCCCACCCGGGGTCTCCTAGTGAGCTCCCCCCGCATGCGAGGCCTCACCGGGGGCGTCGCGGCCGACACAACGCCCGCGCCCGCGCCCCAGGCGGCTCCGTCTCCACCCGGCGCCACCGACGACGGCGGATCGCCGGCCGCGACCGCGTCCGGGGCGACGGTGAAGACCCCGAAGACCAAGCGCGCCGGCACCGGCACCGGCGCCGCGCCGGAGTCAGGCCCGTCCCGTCCCGACACCCCGGAGCCGGTGTCGACGCCGGGTGGAGCAGGGGTGAGGAAGGCGGTTGCCCAGGTGACGAGCGTGCGGGTGGCGGCCAGCCGGGCCCTCGTGGCCCGGGCCATGCTCCCCAAGCCGACGCCGCCGGTCGTGTCCCGGCCCACGCTCGGCGGCCGGGTGAACCAGCCGCCGGAACCCGAGAACCCACCGCTTCCCCTCAGGGCCCGGGCGAAGGACACGCCTGCCTCCCGGTCCGGCTCGACGGCATCCCCTTCGGATGGCGGCCGCCCGCCGTTGCGGCTGCAGCCGGCACCGGAGTCGCCGCCGCCGTCGCCGTTCCGCCGCTCGTCGCAGTCGGAGGAACTGCGCAGCGGTGACCGCCCGGCCGAGCAGTCCCGTTCGCCGTTCGTGCCCCGACCGGAAGCGCCCCGGGTCGAACGGCCCGCCGGGCCCCGGCCAGCCACCGCCCGCCCCGACCCCCGTGGTCCCGCAGCCGCCGGAACCGCCCGTCCGGTATCGAGCCGTCCGGAGTCGGGCCGCCCGGAATCGGGCCGCCCGGAAACCGGTCGTCCGGGATTGGCCCGCCCGGAACCCGGCCGTCCCGGATTGGCCCGTCCTGAAGGGGGCCGTCCCGAGAGGGCACGTCCCGCCGCCGGACGACCCGAAGGAGGACGCCCGGCGAGCGCCGGTACCGCTCCCGCCCGGCGCCCGGGCCAGGCCCGCCCCGACCAAGGGCGGCCCGAGGGCGAACAGGCGCGGCCTGAGCAACGACGTCCCAATGATCGGCGGGCCGACGAGCGGCGGCGGTCCGCTGACTTGGCCACGGGATGGCCCGACGATGATGCCGCCGGACCGCCCACCGACCGCATCCCCGCAGTCGACGACCGCAGCGGCGGGCGCCCGCCGGCCGGCGAGGGCCGTCCCCGGATCGCGGCGCCGCCCGCGGGCGAGTGGCGGCCGTCGGGTGGTCGCCCGAAGTCTCCCGCCGGGCCACCCGTCGTGGCCCCGCCGACCGGCATCGACGAGCCTCGGCCCCGCCGCCGGCTGCGGCGCCCACGCCCCTGAGGCCCGACCAGCCCGACCAGCCCGACCAGCCCGGTCCGCCCGGTCCGCCATCCAGCCACCCGGCTCCGGTGACCACGCTGCTGGTCACCAACGACTTCCCGCCCAAGACGGGAGGCATCCAGTCCTATCTCTGGGAGCTCTGGCGGCGACTGCCCCCGGCGCACGCCCGGGTGCTGACGACGCCGTGGGAGGGCGCCGCCGCCTTCGACGCCGACCAGCCGTTCCCGGTCACCAGGGCTCGCCGACCGGTCCTGCTGCCGACGCCCGGGACCGTGCGCTGGATCCGCTCCGAGGCGGCCGCCGCCGGCGCCGGGCTCGTCGTCCTCGATCCGGCCGTGCCCCTCGGCGTGGTCGGCCCCCGCCTCGGGATCCCGTACGCGGTGGTCGTCCATGGGGCTGAGCTCACCGTCCCCGCTCGGGCGCCGGGCGTGAAGGCCCTGGTGACCCCTGTCCTGGCCGGCGCGGCCCTGATCGTCGCCGCCGGCGGCTACCCGGCGGCCGAGGCCGACCGGGTCACGAAGGGACGGGTGCCCGTGGTGGTGGTGCCGCCCGGGGTCGACACCGACGTCTTCCGTCCCCTCGACCATGACCAGCGGGCGGCGGCCCGGGCGGCCCTCGGTCTTCCCGTCGACGCCCGGCTGGTGCTCAGCATGAGCCGGCTGGTGCCCCGCAAGGGGATGGACGTCCTCATCGCAGCCTCCGCCCTGCTGGCCGCCGACCGTCCCGACGTGGTGGTCGTGATCGCTGGCGCCGGTCGCGACCGGTCCCGCCTCGAACGCCTGGTCCGGCACTGCGGGGCCCCGGTGCGCTTTCTCGGGTGGGTGCCCGACGCCGACAAGCCCAAGCTGCTGGCCTGCGCCGACGTGTTCGCCATGCTGTGCCGCAGCCGGTGGGCGGGCCTGGAGCAGGAGGGGTTCGGGATCGTCTTCCTGGAGGCGGCCGCCTGCGGGGTGCCCCAGGTGGCGGGCGACAGCGGAGGGGCGGCCGAGGCCGTCGTCGACGGCGAGACGGGCGAGGTGGTGATCCGGCCGGACGACCCGGTGGCCGCCGCCGCCGCCCTCGCCCGCCTGCTCGACGACCCGGATCGCCGCCGGGCCCAGGGCGCCGCCGCCCGCCAGCGAGCGGAGGTGGCGTTCTCCTACGACCGCCTGGCCGCCGCCCTGGCCGCGGCCCTGACCTCTGCCGCCCTGACCTCTGCCGCCCTGACCTCTGCCGCCCTGACCTCCGCCGCCCTGACCTCCGCCGCCCTGACCGGAACCACCGCCGCCGGCGACGGCGGCGACCGAGGCTGACCGGTGGCCGACGAGAGCCCGTCCGACGGGCCGCCTCCTGACGCCGACCCGATCCCCCCGTCCAAGGCGGCCGAGAAGTCGACGGCCACGGCTCCCGGCGAAGGCATCGTCCGGGCCTCGCGGTGGGGCACTGCGGTCTTCGTGGTCATGTCGCTCGTGGCCGCCGTTGCCCCCGACACCTTCGGGACACCGGCGCTCGTGCTCGACGTCGCCCTCTTCGTCGCCGGCTGCGTCCTCTTCGGTCTGGCGTTCGTCCGGGCCGCCGGGCGCAGCCGCACCGACGCCATCGGCATCGGTGGGCTCTTCTTCCTCGCCGGCGACGTGGCTCCGCCCGGCATCCGCCGCCGCCTGGTCGGCGCCCTCGTCGTGCAGGCGGTCGTGGGCCTGGCCACGGCCGGTGTCCGCCCCTACACCAACCTCGCCGCCGGCACCCTCGTACCGGTGTTCGGTCTCGGGCTGTGCGGCCTGTGGGCGGCCAGGCACGGGCGGTTCGGGCCCCGCCCGCACGGAGCCATTCGGAGCTGATTTCGCCGGGTAATAGGATCGAGGGCTTGACGATCACTGACGTTCTCCTCCGTGACCTGGCCGGGTTCAAGAGCGAGAGGGCGCCGGTGACGTCGTGCTATCTCGACGTCGACGGCCGCCGCTACATCCGTCCCCAGGACCTCGAGCCCCATCTCGACGACCTGCTGCGCCGGGGCCGGCGGCGGATGGCCGAGAAGAACGGCCACGACCGGGCCGCGCTGGCGTCGGTCGAGGCCGACATGCAGCGCATCTCCGACTTCGTGCGGGGCGGCATCGACCGCTCGTCGACCCGGGGCCTGGCCATGTTCTCCTGCTCGGCCGACGGATTCTGGCAGGTCGTCGATCTGGCGGTGTCGGTGCCCAACGTGATCGTCGTGAACGCGACCCCCCACATCCGGGTGCTCGAGTCGGTGGTCGAGCAGTACCAGCGCTTCGCCGTGCTCCTGGTCGACCGGCAGCGGGCCCGCATCTTCCTGTTCGAGCAGGGCCAGCTCATCGAGAAGCAGGAGCACTTCGACCGCCTGCCCCGCCACGAGGACGACGGCGGGCAGATGGACCGCGACCACGTCGCCGGGCACGCCCAGGCGGCGGCCGCCCACCACCTGCGCCGAGCGGCGCAGGCCACGTTCGCGGTGTACCAGGAGCAGGCCTTCGACCACCTGATCCTCGGCACGCCCGACGCCCTCGTGCGGGAGATGGAGCGGGAGCTGCACCCCTGGCTGCGGGAGCGGATCGCGGCCCGGCTGACGATCCCGGTCGCGGCCCGCGACGGCGAGATCGCCCAGGCCGCGCTCGACGTGGAGGCCGGCGTGGAGCGGGCCCGGGAGGCGGCCCTCGTCGAACGCCTCCGGCAGGCGGTGGGCGCGGGCACGGGGGCGGCGGTGGGCCTGGCCGACGTGCTGACGGCCCTGGTCGCCCACCGGGTCGAGACCCTCCTGGTGTCCGAGGGCTACGAGGCGCCCGGGTGGCGCTGCGGCTCGTGCCGCTATGTCGGCGTGCGGGGCCGGAAGTGTCCGGTCTGCTCGGCCGACATGGACCAGGTCGAGGACGTCGTCGAGGAGGCGGTCGAGGACGCCCTCAACCAGCACTGCCGGCTCGCCATCTGCCGGGGCAACGCCGACCTCGACGTCCTCGGCCGCATCGGCGCCGTCCTGCGGTTCTGATGACGGTGCTCGCCCGGTGAGCGACGGGGCCGGGACCACGGGCGGGGTCCCGGGCGGGGTCACGGTGGGGATCGACCTCGGGGGGACGAAGTGCCTGGCGGTGGCCCTGGCCGGGAACCGGGTCGTGCGCGAGGGACGGGTGGCCACGCCCGTGGGCGAGGAGGCCGTCCTCGACGTCCTCGCCGCCCTGGCGGTCGAGGTGGCCGGCGACCGCCCGCTGGCCGCGCTGGGCGTCGGCGTCCCCGGCCTCGTCGATCGGGACGGTGTCCTCCAATTCGCCCCCAACCTGCCGGGGGTCACCGGGCTGCCGGTGCGGGCCGAGTTGGAGCGCCGGCTGGGGGTGCCCGTCCGGGTCGACAACGACGCCACCTGCGCGGCGTGGGCCGAGCGGGTGATGGGTGCGGCCACCGGCCTCGACGACGTGGTCCTGATCACCCTGGGGACGGGCATCGGCGGCGGCGTCATCACCGGCGGGCGCCTCACTCGCGGGGCCAACGGCTTCGCCGGCGAGGTGGGCCACATGGTTGTCGAACGGGACGGTCCGCTGTGCCCGTGTGGGCAACAGGGCTGCTGGGAGCGCTACGCGTCCGGCAGCGGTCTGGCCCGGCTGGCCCGGTCGGCGGCGGCGAGGGGCGAGGCGGACGCGGTGCTGGCCCTGGCCGATGGCGACGCCGACGCCATCCTCGGCGAGCACGTGGCTGCGGCCGCGGCCACCGGCGACGCCCAGGCCCGGGCCATCGTCGCCGAGCTCGGTTGGTGGGTCGGCCTGGGCCTGGCCAACCTGGCCAACATCCTCGACCCCGAGGCCTTCGTCATCGGCGGTGGCCTGGTCGAGATGGGCGACCTGCTCCTCGATCCGGTGCGGACCGCCTTCGCCGCCCTCCTGCAGGGTCGGGCGTGGCGACCCGCCATCCCGGTGGTGCCGGCGGCCCTCGGGCCGAGGGCGGGCGCCATCGGGGCCGGCTGCCTGGGCCTCGATTTGGTCGGGCGGAAGGCCGACGACCAAATTCGCGAGAACCTCGGCTCCCGCACGTTGAACTAGGAGAAGAGCACCGGTCCCCGGGCTCCCCAGCCCCCGGGGTCCGGTTGCTCTCCTTTTTTGGGCTCCGGCGAGGTTCCGCCCGTGCACACGGAGGCGTGCCGGTAGGGTCCCCCAGGGTGCGGCTCGGGATCACCCTGCCCCAGTTCCGGACCGACCCCGAGGCGACCCTCGCCGTGGCCCGGGCGGCCGACGACGCCGGCCTCGACGGGGTGTTCGTCTTCGACCATCTGTGGCCCCTCGGCCAGCCCCACCGCCCAGCGCTGCACTCCTACGAGCTGCTGGCGGCGGTGGCGGCGGAGACGACGACGGTGTCGGTGGGCACCCTCGTGGCCCGCGTCGGACTCCTGCCCGACGCCCTGTTCCTGCACGCCCTCCTCACCCTCCACCAGATCGCCGGTTCCCGGCTGGTGGCCGGACTGGGGACGGGCGACCTGGCCAACCGGGACGAGAACGTGGCCTACGGCGTCGGCTATCCGTCGATGGCGGAGCGCCGGGCCCGGCTGGTGGCCTGCTGCCGGGCCCTCTCCGACGCCGGCGTGGCCACGTGGGTCGGCGGGCGCTCGGCGGCCAGCCGGCGGGCGGCGGTGGCGGGGGCGCGCTCGGGTGGAACGCCTGGGGGGCCGACCTCGCCTCCTTCGCTGCGGAGGCGGCCGAGCTGGCGGGAACGGGCGTCGAGCCGACGTGGGCCGGTCAGGTGCTCGTGGGCCGGACCCGGGAGGAGGCCGACGCCAAGCTCGCCGACCACGGCACCCGTCCCGGGCTGGTGTGGGGCACGGTCGACGACCTCCGTCGCCACCTCGACGGCCTCCGGGCGGTCGGCGCCACCTGGGCCGTGTGCGCCCCCCTCGACGTCGGCCGTGACCCGTCGGTGGCGGAGACGCTGGCCCTGGCCGCCGCCGATCGGTGAGGCCAGGAATCAGGCCAAAGAGGCAAGGGTGAACGGGAGGGGGCGGTAGCCTGCAGTGTGGAGTTCCGCCGGATCAACGCCCTGCCGCCGTACGTTTTCACCATCATCGACGGGCTGAAGATGGCGGCCCGGCGGGCGGGTGACGACGTGATCGACCTCGGTTTCGGCAACCCCGACATCCCCTCGCCCGACATCGCGGTGGAGAAGCTGGCCGAGGCCGCCCGCAATCCCCGCAACCACCGCTACTCGTCCAGCAAGGGGATCCCCAAGCTGCGCCTGGCGGCGGCCGACCTCTACAAGCGCCGCTTCGACGTCGACCTCGACCCCGACACCGAGGTCATCAACGTCATCGGGGCCAAGGAGGGCTTGACCCACCTCATGTGGGTGCTGCTGGGGCCGGGCGACACCGCCTTGGTGCCCACCCCTTCGTACCCCATCCACATCTACGCGCCCTTGTTCGCGGGGGCCGACGTCCGCCGGGTGCCGCTCGGGCCGGGCGAGGACTTCTTCGCCAACCTGATCAACGCGTGGGAGAACGCCTGGCCCCGGCCCAAGGTGATCGTGCTGTCGTTCCCCCACAACCCGACCACCACGTGCGTCGACCTCGCCTGGCTCACCCGCCTGGTCGACTTCGCCCGCGAGCACCAGGTGACCCTCGTCCACGACTTCGCCTACTCCGACACCGCCTTCGACGGCTACATGCCGCCCTCGATCCTCGAGGTGCCGGGGGCCAAGGACGTCGCCGTCGAGCTCTACACCCTCACCAAGTCGTTCTCCATGGCCGGCTGGCGGGTCGGGTTCCTGGTGGGCAACGCCGAGATCGTGCAGGCCCTGGCCAAGCTCAAGTCGTACCTCGACTACGGCGCCTTCCAGCCCATCCAGATCGCGGCCACGGTGGCCATGAACGAGGCGTCCGACTACCCCAAGGAAGTCAACGAGATCTACTGGAGCCGGCGCGACGCTCTGTGCGACGGGCTCAACCGCATCGGCTGGGAGATCGAGAAGCCCAAGGCCACGATGTTCGCGTGGGCGCCGATCCCCGAGCCCTACCGGGAGATGGGCTCGGTGGAGTTCGCGTCGTTCCTGGTCAACGAGGCCAAGGTGGCCACCTCACCCGGCATCGGCTTCGGTGCCACCGGAGACGGCCACGTGCGCTTCGCCCTCATCGAGAACGAGCAGCGCATCGGCCAGGCCGTCCGCAACATGCGCCGAGCTCTCACCAAGCTGTAGGGCCCCGGCCGGGCGGCGCCACGGCCGGGACCAGGTCTGATAGGGCCCGGTGCCGCACCGGTTGGCGTTACTGGTTCAAGGGTCCTGGCATGACGCAGCGGCCGTTCTCCATGAGCTGGGGCGGGCACGGGAGCGGCGGGAGATTTGGGGGAAGGGCCGGCATACCCGGGAACTCCGGCAGCGCCGAGGCCAAGCCGGAGGACAGCGCGTCGGGAACGGAAGGCACTTCGTCGGCGGTACCGGCACCTGTGGTCGCAGCCACCGCGTGATCGGGGACGGCGACATCAGGGACGGGTGCCGCGGTGCCGACGGCGGGCGGAACGGTAGCCACCGATCCCTTCTGCCGCTCCGGGCGAACGGCGGCGGCGGCGGCGGCCACGAGCCATTCGGCCCATACGACGCGTCGGCGCCTGTGCCGGGCGTACGGGTTGAGCCCCGTGTTGTAGGCGACGCCGACGGGGACATCGAGGCCTGCGGGGGGAGTTGCCTGGACCTTTTGCCATCTCGCAAATGCTCCCCCTTTTGAGCCCACCGGATATTTGATGAATCAATCTCGGCGCATCCCAATAAATGTCGAAGGAAACGTCGAGCGTTTTTGGATCACGACCGTCTCTGGCGGGGCACCTCGGCCCGGTTGGCCTGCACCGATGAGGGGTTCGAGGCCGCAGGCATGGTCGCTGCGGCTCTCAAATTCCCGTAATGTCGGTCGTCGGGGTGACCTACAACGGCTGTGACGAGCGCGGAGCAGGCGCGAGTTGTCCTGCGTTCGGCGGAGCGATTGCGGGTAAGTCACTCCGCCGGGTGTAGCCTCGGGGTGACACGACAAGAACCCTGACGTGTCGGGTCGGCCCCGCCGGCCCGGGAAGCGATGCTCCGGACCCTGGTAGCGCGTCAACGCAGCGCCTGATGCCAGGAGGATTGCATGGCCGCATCTCGCCGTCTTCCGGCATCCGGGCGCGCACTTCGCACAACCGCACCTGAGAGCGGCTGAGCGGTGCCCGGCGAGCGGCGCCTCCGCATCCTCACTCGGCTCCTCGGGACCGACGGTCCCGAACTCGCTACGGGCCGTCTGTGCGAGGTGTGCGCCGAGATCACGGAGATGACCGGCGCGGGGATCATGCTCATGGCCGGCGACGTCCCCCGGGGGTCGGCGTGCACCACCGACGACGTGAGCGCCTTGGTCGAGCAGCTGCAGTTCGAGCTGGGAGAAGGTCCGTGCGTCGACGCCTACAGCGAGCACCGGCCCGTCCTCGAGCCCGACCTGGCGGCACCAGCGACGCCCCGGTGGCTGGCCTTCACCGGCCCCGCGGTCGAGGCGGGCGTGGCCGCGGTGTTCGGCTTCCCGCTGGAGGTCGGAGCCGCTCGCCTGGGCGCGCTCAACCTCTATCGCGACCAGCCCGGGCCGCTGACCGACCACCAGCACGCCGACGCCCTCGTCATGGCCGACGTCGCCGCCCAGGCGCTGCTGATGATGCAGGCCGGTGCGCTCCCCGGCCGACTGGCTGCCGAGCTCGAGTCCGGCGGCGACTTCCAGCACGTCGTGCACCAGGCGTCAGGCATGGTCGCGGCCCAGCTCGAGATCAGCGTCGGCCAGGCGCTCGTCCGCCTCCGGGCCTACGCCTTCGGCAACGATCTTCACCTGGTCGAGGTCGCCGAGTTCGTGGTCGCCCGGACGCTGCGCTTCGACGACCACAGCGGCGAGAAGGACACCGTCCCATGAGAGGAGCCCGCGGTAGGTTTGGCGGGCCCTGCGGGTGCGGGCTCGTCACGAACCCTGGGCGGCATCCGTGGTGACGGGAGGCCCGATGCCACGAGAGACGCTGCTTGCCCGGACCCTGGTCGAGCTGGCCGACACGCTGGTCGACGACTTCGACGTGGTGGAGCTGCTCACCCTGCTCACCGACCGCTGCGTCGCCGTGCTCGACGTCGCCGCCGCCGGACTCATGCTGGTGGCGCCCGACGGCGACCTGCGGGTGATGGCCTCGTCCAGCGAGGCGATGCGGCTGCTGGAGCTGTTCGAGCTGCAGTCGCAGGAGGGGCCGTGCCTCGACTGCTACCGCACTGCGGAACCGGTGGTGAACCAGAACCTGGCCACGGGTGATGGCCGGTGGCCGCGGTTCGCAGCCGAAGCGCTCGCCGCCGGGTTCCACTCCGTCCACGCCCTGCCCATGCGCCTGCGGGGCACGGTCGTCGGCGCCCTCAACCTCTTCCGCTCCGAGCCGGGCGAGATGCGGCGGGCCGACGTCGAAGCCGCCCAGTCCCTCGCCGACGTGGCCACCATCGCCGTCCTCCGCCACCGTGCCGTCCACGACACCCAGGTCATGAACGAGCAGCTCCAGCACGCCCTCAACAGCCGCGTCGTGATCGAGCAGGCCAAGGGGATGGTGGCGGAGCGGACGGGGCTCGACGTCGACCAGGCGTTCTCCTCGCTGCGCAACCACGCCCGCCATCACAACCTCCGTTTGGTCGACCTCGCCCGGGACGTCATCGGCGGGACGCTGCCGTCGGGCTCCCTCGACGTCGCACCGCTTGCGCCGCCGTCGGTCCGGAAGCGGGCGCCCTTGGGGCCGGGCTTCTCCTCCCTCGCCCAGATCGAGCCCGTGCTCGACCTGGTCGAGGCGGTAGCCCCGGTCGAGGCGGTCGAGGTGGTGGCCGCCGAGCTCGCCGCCCTCCTCGGCGCCCGGGAGGTGAGCTTCCTGATCGCCGATCTCGGCGGCGACTCGGTGATCCGCTTCGTGCGCTCCGGCCCGAGCTGGGAGCGGGATGCCGATGCGCCGGAGCGACTGGAGAAGGTGGCCCTGGCGGGCACGCTCTACCAGAGGGCGCTGCTTTCCCAGGAGGTCCAGATGGCGGCCGAGGGGGGGCGGTACCGGCTGTATGCCCCGGTCGCCGATCGCGGCGACGCCCTGGGCGTCCTCGAGCTGGTGCTGCCCGATCGGCCGGACCGGCTCCTGATGGCGAAGGTGGCCTCCGCCGCCCACGCCCTCGCCTACGTGGTGATCGCCAGCCGCCGCCACACCGACCTCTTCGAGTCGGTGCAGCGCAACGCCCCGTTCTCGCTGGCGGCGGAGATCCAGCGCCGGCTCCTCCCGTCGGCGCTGACCTGCGAGGCCGAGCAGTTCACCTTCGCCGGATGGTTGGAGCCGGCCAGCCACGTGGGCGGGGACACCTTCGACTACAGCGTCGACCGCGACGTGCTCCACGTCTCCATGACCGACGCCATGGGCCACGGCGTCAAGGCCGCGTTGCTGGCCACGCTCGTCCTGGGCAGCCTGCGCAACGGCCGGCGGGCCGGGGTGGGGCTGGCCGAGCAGGCCCGGCGGGCCAACGAGGCGATGATGACCCACGCCGCCGAGGACCAGTTCGTCACCGGCCTCCTGCTGCGGGCCGACCTGCGTTGCGGACGCTTCCTGGCGGTCAACGCCGGGCACCCGCAGCCCTACCACCTGCGGGGTGGCCAGGTGCGCCGCCTGGAGCTCGACGCCGACATCCCCTTCGGGATCGCGACAGGGTCCTCCTACCGGGAGCAGGTGCTGCAGCTGGAGCCGGGCGACCGGCTGGTCGTCGTCACCGACGGCCTCCTCGAGCGGACCGAGGCCGTCGGCCACCTCGACGTCGCCGCCGCCCTGGCCGACACGGCCGCTTTGCACCCGCGCGAGGTGGTGCACGTCTTCAAGGCATCGGTGCTGGCGGCGACGGAGGCCGAGCTCCACGACGATGCGTCCGTCCTGTGCATCGACTGGCACGGGTCCGCCCCGCCCTCCGGACGGGGGCGGTCGGTGGGCAGCCGTCAGCGCCGGATCGCAGGGGCGGCCGCCTCCTCGGCCGATCAGGTCAGCTGACCGAGACCAGGTCGACCACGAAGACGAGGGTCTCGTTGGGCTTGATGGCCCCGCCCGCCCCCCGGCTGCCGTAACCCAGCTCGGGCGGGATCGTCAGCCGGCGGCGGCCGCCCACCTTCATCCCGGCCACGCCCTGGTCCCAGCCGCCGATCACCATCCCCGCCCCGAGGCGGAACTTGAAGGTCTGGCGGCGGTCCCAGGAGGCGTCGAACTGGCGGCCGGTCGACCAGGCCACGCCCACGTAGTGGACGTCGACGTCGGCGCCGGCCCGGGCCTCCTTGCCGGTACCGACCTCGAGGTCCTCGATCACGAGCTCGGCCGGCGGGTCGCCGCCGTCCACCTGGACGTCGGGCTTCTCTGTGGGTGCCATGAACCGCACCGTAGCGGCCCTCGTCGCGGCCACTTGTCGTCGCATCGTCGCGACGCCGAAACCCGCCGTTCACACCCGGTCCTTACCTTCACAGGCATGGAGACCTTCGTCGTGCGAGTGTGGTTGCCCGACCGCCCGGGCGCCCTGGGGGCGGTCGCCAGCCGGATCGGGGCGGTGCGGGGCGACGTCGTCGGCATCGACATCCTCGAACGGGGCGCGGGCCGGGCCATCGACGAGCTGGTGGTCCAGCTCCCGGACGCGGGCCTGGTCTCCCTGTTGGTGGCCGAGATCGACCAGGTCGACGGGGTCGACGTGGAGGACGTGCGGGCTGCGCCGGAGCGGATGTTCGACGCTCGCCTCGACGCCCTGGAGACGGCGGCCCTCCTGGTGGCGGCGGCCACACCGCTGGGGCTGCTGAACGTGCTGGTCGACCACGCCGGGTCCGATCTCGGATCCGAGTGGGTGGCCGCCGTCGACCTCGACGACCGGGTGCTGCTGGCCTCGCGGGGAGCCCCCCCGCCCCCCGGCTGGCTGGCCGCCTTCGTGGCCGGGAGCCGGACGTCGGCGCCGGTGGCGGCGGGGGAGTGCGGCCCGGACGACGTGGCGTGGGCGGCCCTGGCCGACGCCTCCATCGCCCTGGTCCTCGGCCGACGGGGCCGCCCCTTCCGGGCCCGAGAGCGGCGCCAGCTGGGCGCCCTCGCCCGCATCGTCGACGCCCGCCTGGCCGAGCTGACCGTCCGCCAGCCGGCGGCCGCCGCCGCCACCGCCACCGCCCATGCGCACACCGCCGCCACCCATGCCCACGCCGGTGCGGCCATGGCCAGGTAGCCCACGGGAGTCCTTCCCCCGGCGTCCTGCGAGCGAATGCCACTCGGGGGCCCCTGGAGGGACCACTTGTGGCGAACGCTCACCCGTTCCCGCTCGGCCTCCTACGAACGGATGGCACTGGTGGACCCCTGGAGGGACCACTTGTGGCGAACGCTCACCGTTCCCCGCTCGGCCTCCTACGAACGGATGGCACTGGTGGACCCCTGGAGGGACCACTTGTGGCGAACGCTCACCCGTTCCCGCTCGGCCTCCTACGAACGAATGCCACTCGGGGGCCCCTGGAGGGACCACTTGTGGCGAACGCTCGTCGCCCCGCCCGGTCTCCTACGAGCGAATGCCACTCGGGGGCCCCTGGAGGGACCACTTGTGGCGAACGCTCACCCGTTCCCGCTCGGCCTCCTACGAACGGATGGCACTGGTGGACCCCTGGAGGGACCACTTGTGGCGAACGCTCGGACGACGCCCGCGCGCCGACGGACGGTCGGGGATGCCCTAGCTTCACTCGGGTGAGGACTCACGCGCCGCAGCAGGAGGAGGTCTCGGTCGAACGGGTGATCGCCGCGCCCGCCCAGCGCCTCTTCGACGTGGTCGCCGACCCGGCCATGCACGCCGTCATCGACGGGTCGGGCACGGTGAAGGCCCTGCGCTCGGGTTCGCCCCGCCGGCTGTCGCAGGGGGCGAGGTTCGGCATCGCCATGCGCATCGGCGTGCCCTACCCCATTACCAACAAGGTGGTGGAGTTCGAGGAGGGGCGCCTGTTGGCCTGGGAGCACCTCGGCCGGGCCCGGTGGCGCTACCGCTTCGAGCCAATCGACGGAGGGACCCGGGTGACGGAGTCGTGGGACCTGTCCCCGTCGCCGCGTCTCCTAGCCCTCGCGCTGCGCCTCCTGCGGTTCCCTGCTCGCAACCGAACGGGCATGGAGCGCACCCTCGAGCGCCTCGAAGCGGAGGCGACCAAGCCGAGCTGATCGGCTCGGCGCGTCGAGCGGCCGGCCCGAACGGACTCTAGGCAGTCGCCTGGTGGTCGCTTTCGGAGCTCCAGGCCCCCGCGCTGCGAGATTCGACGGAGTGCGACCCGTTGGTCCGTGTCTCGGGGGGCCGCGACTCGGGGGCCCGGGGCTCGGTGCTTTTTGTCCCGTTGGCGTGGTCGAGCCCGGAATCGGCGTCCCGCTGCTCGGCAACCCGGTGCTCGGCGGCCCGGCTCTCGGCGGCCCGGCTCTCGGCGGCCCGGCTCTCGGCGGCCCGGCTCTCGGCGGCCCGGCTATCGGCGGCCCGGCTCTCGGCGGCCCGGCTCTCAGCGGCCCGGGTCTCGGCGCCGCGGGGATCGGCGACCCGGTGTTCCACGGAGCGGCCCTCGGCGGCCCGGCCCTCCGCGGCGCGGGTCTCGGCGATGTTGATGTCGACCGGCTCGGACGGTCGGACCTCGCCGGCCACATCCTGCGGGCCGGGGGCGCCAGCGGCGGCGGCGCGGCGGTCGGCCCGGCGGGCGGACGCCTTGTCGCGGGCCGCAATGGCCTTCTGCTTCACCTTGTCGAGGGCCCGCTCGGCCCAGGCGAACTGGGTGGCGAGGATGGCCAGGCCGGCGACGATGACCACCAGGCCGGGACCGGGCGTGACGAGCATCACCACGCCGGCGGCGGTGACGGTGCCCCCGATCAGCCCGACGCCCAGGAGCAGCGAGCTGTGCCAGATGAAGCGAAGGATGGCCAGCAACTTCACCACCTATCCATGCTCGCACGAATAGTCGTGTTCTGGGCAGCAGAATCTCCGGCTCAGAAATTCCCGCCCGGGTCGGGGGTGACGCCGGCCGCGGCCAGGGTGGCCAGCAGCTCGCCCGAGATGCCCGGTGCGGACGCCACCACCGACGCGGTGGACGGCGCCCTTCCGTCGTAGCCGCAGACGATCGCGCCCGCCTCAGTCGCGATCAGCACACCGGCCGCCATGTCCCACGGCTGCAGTCCGGTCTCGAAGTAGCCGTCGAGGCGGCCGCAGGCGACGAGGCACAGGTCGAGGGCGGCCGCCCCCATCCGCCGGACGTCGCGCACCATCGGAAGCAGGCGGGGAAGGGCCGCTGCCTGTTCCGCCCGGCGGGCGGACCGGTAGGCGAACCCGGTGCCGATCAGGGACGTCCCCAACGTCGTCGCCGCCGACACCGAGATCGGGACGCCGTTGCACCAGGCCCCTCCGCCCCGCACGGCGGAGTAGACCTCGCGGTGCACGGGATCGGCAACCACCCCGACCTCGGTTACCCCGTCGACCTCGGCCGCTATCGACACCACCCACGCCGGCAGGCCGTACAGGTAGTTGGTGGTGCCGTCGAGGGGGTCGATCACCCACCGCACCCCGCTCGTGCCCGGCTGCGACGCGCTCTCCTCGGCCAGGATGGCGTCGTCGGGGCGGACGGCGAGGATCCCGGAGACGATGAGCACCTCCGACGCCCGGTCGGCGTCGCTCACCAGGTCGGTGGCCGACGTCTTGGTGTCGACACCGCTGTTCGGGTGGGTACGGGCCTCCAGCAGGAGCGTCGACGCCTGCCCGGCCAGGTCGAGCGCCAGCGCCAGCAGCTGCTGCCCCAGCGGCTCCGACGCGGTGGCCGTCACGAGCCGTCGCCGGGGGAGCGGGCCACGATCTGCCATCGTACGGGCATGGGTCCTCGCTCCCGGCAAGCGACTGTCGACCTCCGGTCGGACACGGTCACCCGGCCGACGGCCGAGATGCGCCTGGCCATGGTCGAGGCCGATGTCGGCGACGACGTCTACGGGGAGGACCCGACGGTCAACGCGCTTCAGGACGCCTACGCCGAGCGGGTGGGCAAGCCGGCGGCGCTGTTCGTGCCGTCGGGTGTCATGGCCAACCAGATCGCCGTGCGGGTCCTCGCCCCGCCGGGCACGGTGGTCGTGGCCGGCCGACGCCAGCACGTCGTCGTCTACGAGAACGGGGCGGGCGGGCGCAACGCCGGCATCCAGTTCCACACCGTCGACGACTCGGACGGAACCGTCCACCCCGACGAGGTGGCGTGGGTGATCGCCGCCGCCCACCACCATCACCCCCGTCCGGGACTGGTCTGCCTGGAGAACACCCACATGCCGGCCAACGGCGCCCCGTGGCCGATCGAGCGGTTGCGGGAGACGGCGGCGGTGGCCACCGCGGTGTCCCTGCCCGTACACCTCGATGGGGCCCGTTTGTTCAACGCCGAGGTGGCCACCGGCACGACCGCGGCCGAGTACGCGGCGCCCGTCACCACCGTGATGTCGTGCCTGTCGAAGGGGCTGGGAGCGCCGGTGGGATCGGTGCTGGCCGGGCCGGCGGACGTGATCGAGGAGGCCAGGGCGGAGCGGGCCCGCCTGGGCGGGGGCATGCGCCAGGCGGGCGTGATCGCCGCCGCCGGGCTCGTGGCGCTGACGACGATGGTCGAGCGCCTGGCCGACGACCACCGCCGGGCCCGCCTGCTGGCCGACGCGGTGGCCGAGCGGTGGCCCGACGCCGGCTGCGACCCGGAGACGGTGCGCACCAACATCGTCACCTGGACCCATCCCCGGGCGGAGAAGGTGCTCGACCACCTGGCCGGCAAAGGTGTGCTGGGGGGCACCATCGGCCCGGGCGTCCTCCGCCTCGTCACCCACCTCGACGTCGACGACGATGGGCTGGCCCGGGCGGTGGCCGCCATCGCCGGGGCCCCGAAGTCGTGAAGTCGTAGCGACGGCCCGGCGCCAGTGTCCAATCCCTACGGGCCCGTCCTCTACGGCGAGGTGCCGTCGCGGGCCCTGGCCGTCTACGCCCATCCCGACGACCCCGAGATCTCGTGTGGGGCGACGCTGGCTCGGTGGGCGGTTGGCGGCTGCGAGGTGCACGTGCTGGTGTGCGCCCGGGGCGAGAAGGGATCGCTCGACCCCTCGACCGACCCCGACGATCTGGCCCGGCGGCGGGAGGCGGAGATGGAGGCGTCGGGGCGGGTGCTGGGGCTGGCCGGCCGCCGCTTCCTGGGCTTCGGCGACGGCGAGATCCCCGACTCACCCGACCTGCGGCGCCTGGTGGTGGCCGCCATCCGGGAGGTCAAACCGCAGGTGGTGCTCTGCAACGACCCCACCGCGGTCTTCTTCGGCGACACCTACTACAACCACGCCGACCACCGCATCACCGGCTGGGCCGTCCTCGACGCGGTGGCGCCCGCCGCCGGCAACCCCCACTACTTCCCCGACGCCGGACCCGCCCACCAGGTGGAGAGCGTGTTCATGTCGGCCACGCTCGACCCCAACGTGTGGGTCGACGTCGGGACGTCGATCGAGACCAAGATCGAGGCCGTGCTGTGCCACCGCTCGCAGCTGGGCGAGGGGGGCGAGTTCTACCGCGACGTCCTCACCCAGCGGGCGGAGGACGGGGGCCGGCTGGCGGGCGTGCGCTACGCCGAGGGGTTCCGGCGCCTGGCGCTGGCCGGGTAGACGGGTCGGGCCCAAGCCAATCGTCCGAAACCGGCCCGTCGGGGCTCTATGGAGAAGAGGGGGCGACCGGTAGGCTTCCTCGCGGACGAGGCTGCGGAGCGGCGGCATGGGATCGACGACGGCAACCGTGTTGTTCACCGACCTGGTCGGCTCGACGGCCCTCTTCGCCCGCCTCGGCCCCCGGGGCGACGTGGTCCGCCGCAGCCATTTCTCCGCCCTGCGGGCCGCGGTGGCGGCCCACGGCGGCGAGGAGGTCAAGAACCTGGGCGACGGGCTCATGGTCTCGTTCCGCAGCGCGGGGTCAGCGCTGGCCTGCGCGGTGAGCATGCAGCACGCCGTCGACCGCCTCGGCCGCCGCGACCCGCAGGAGATCCGCATCGGCGTCAGCGCGGGCGACATCTCGGACGAGGACGGCGACCTGTTCGGCCCGCCCGTGATCGAGGCCGCCCGCCTGTGCGCCGCCGCCCGTGGTGGCCAGATCCTGGTCTCCGACGTCGCCCTGGCCCTGTCCCGCCCCCGCCGCTTCGACAGCGTCAGCCTGGGTGACGTCGTGCTCAAGGGGTTCGACGAGCCGGTGGCGGTGAGCGAGGTCAGGTGGGTCCCGGTCGTGGCCGGGCCGATGCCGATGCCGCCCGACCTGGACGCGGGGACCCAGCCGTCGTTCGTGGGCCGGGCGATCCGACTGCCGGCGCCTCACCGAGCTGTGGGAGGCGGCCGCCGCCGGCAGCCGCCAGGCGGTCTTCGTCGCCGGCGAGCCGGGCGTGGGCAAGACCCGGCTCGCCCTGGAGCTGGCCCGGACGGCCCATGCCCAGGGGGCGGTCGTCCTCTACGGGCGCTGCGACGAGGAGCTGGGTGACGCCTACCAGCCGTTCGCCCAGGCCGTGCGCCACCACGTCGCCCACTGCTGGCTGGAGGACCTGGCCGCCCACGTCGACGGGCACGGCAGCGACCTCAGCCGCCTCGTCCCCGAGATCCGGCGCCGCATCCCGAACCTCCCCGACCCCGAGGTGGTGGAGCCCGAGCTGCACCGGGTGCGGCTGTTCGAGGCGGTGGCCGCGCTGCTGGCGTCCGCCTCCCGGGAGGCTCCCGTGGTGCTCGTGCTCGACGACCTGCACTGGGCGGCCAAGCCCACCCTGCTCATGCTCCGGCATCTCCTCCGGGACACCTCGCCCGCCGCCCTGCTGGTGATCGCCACCTTCCGCGACACCCAGCTGTCGTCGACCCACCCCCTCGTCGAGACCCTCGGCGAGCTGCGGGGCCGGGGCCTGGTGGAGCAGCTCACCCTCACCGGCCTCGACCAGCACGAGGTCGCCGCGTTCGTCGAGGCCGCCGCTGGCCACCGCCTCGACCCCGAGGTGAAAGCTCTGGCCCGGGCGGTGCACGCCCAGACCGACGGGAACCCGTTCTTCGTGGGCGAGGTGCTCCGCCACCTGCGGGACACGGGGGCGATCAACCAGCGGGAGGGCGCCTGGAGCCTCGACACGAGCGTGGCCGAGCTCCCTCTGCCCGCCGGTGTGCGCTTCACCGTCGGCGGTCGCCTGACGTACCTGTCAGCACCCGCCCGCCAGACCCTCGCGGTGGCGTCGGTGGTGGGGCAGGAGTTCGGGCTCGACCTGCTGGAACGGGTGGCCACGGTGGATGCCGACGAGCTCGTCGACGTGGTCGACGAGATGGTGCGGTCGAGGCTGGTCCACGAGGTGGGCGGTGCGTCCGGCCGGTGCGCCTTCACCCACGCGCTCGTCCGCCAGACGCTCTACGAACAGCTCACCGACGTGCGCCGGG
Source organism: uncultured Acidimicrobiia bacterium (assembly GCA_963765955.1). Taxonomy (GTDB): domain Bacteria; phylum Actinomycetota; class Acidimicrobiia; order Acidimicrobiales; family AC-14; genus JAXDMK01. Next base: position 362,157 of record CAVXYA010000002.1, on the reverse strand, counting down.
GCCGCCTCCACCGCCGGGTGGGCGAGGCCCTCGAGGAGATTCACCGGGCCGAGCTCGACGCCGTGCTCCCGGCCCTGGCCCACCACTTCTGCGCCGCGGCGAGCGACGGGCAGCTGGCCAAGGCGGCCGAGTACACCCTCCGGGCCGCCCAGCGGGCCCTCGACCACGCCGCCCACGAGGCCGCCGCCGAGTACCTCGAACGGGGCTTGTTCGTATTCCAGTCCGACGTGCCGCCCGGCGACCTGGCGACGGAGCGCCAGGTCCTCGAGGCTCGCTGCGACCTGCTGTTGGCCCTGGCCCGCACCCGGGCCCAGGCCCTCGACCATCCTGCGCTGCGGGAGACGAGCCTGGAGGCGGCCACCCTGGCCCGGGCCCTCGGGTCGGGCGAGCGGCTGGCCCGGGCCGCCTACTGGTACAACGCCCGGGCCATCGCCGGCACCGTCAACCCCGTCGGTATCGCCCTGTGCGAGGAGGCCCTGGCCGCCATCGGCGAGGACGATCCCGGCCTGCGGGCCCTGGTGATGGCAACCCTCGCCCGGGAGCGGGCGTTCGGCGGCGAGGGCATCGCCGCCGAGCCCCTGGGCCGGGAGGCGCTGGAGCTGGCCCGCTCGACGGACGATCCCGAGATCGTGGCGGTGGCCCTCATCGCCCGCTACTACACCCTCTGGGGCTCGGAGCAGGTGGCCGAGCAGCTGGCGGTGGCCGACCAGCTGGCCACGTCGACGGCGGTGACCCCCTCCGGCCTGCTGGCTTCCACCGACGCCCACCGGCTGCGGGCCGCGCCGCTGTTCGTGCTGGGCGACGTCGACGGCTTCCGGACCGAGCTGGAGGAGGTGGCCCGCCTCGGCGACCAGCTCCGCAGCCCGTACTGCCAAGGCCTGGCCATGCAGTGGCGGGCGGCGCTGGCCTTCCTCGAGGGCCGCTTCGCCGACGCCCAGCCGCTGGCCGGGCAGGCGCTCGCCATCTGCGGCGAGGACGAGAACTTCAAGAACTCGTTCGCCGGGCAGATGTTCCACCTCCACAGCGAGACCGGGCGCCTGGCGGCCATCAAGCCCATGGTGGCGGCCACCGTCGAGCACCACCCGGACCTGCACCCGTTCCGGGCCGCGCTGGCGTTCACCCACGCCTCCCTGGGGGAGTTCGACGACGCCCGCCGCCAGTTCGACATCCTGGCCGTCGACGACTTCGCCGGTGTGTCCCGCAACGTCCTGTGGCCCAACTCGCTCGCCCTCATGAGCGAGGTGTGCACCGTGCTCGACGACCGCGACCGGGCTCGGGTGCTGCTCGACCTGTTCCGTCCGTACTCGGGGTTGTTGGTGGTGTTCGCCGGGGGCAGCCACTGCACGGGCGCAGTCGACCGCTACCTGGGCATGCTGGCCACGGTCCTGGGCCGGTTCCCCGAGGCCGAGTCCTGGTTCGAGTCCGCCGTCGCCCTCGAGGAACGAGCTGGCTCACCGCCCCTCCTGGCCCGCACCCGCTACTGGTACGGACGGATGCTGACGTCGACATCGACCAACGGGTCCGCCGACTACCGGCGGGGCTCGGACCTGCTGGCCGCCTCGCTGCGCACGGCCGAAGCCCTGGGCATGGCCGGGCTGGCTAACCAGATCGGCGCGTTCGCCCCGGTCGACTGAGCGTCCCCGCCGCGACACCGAGAGGCCCTCGGGCAGAGACGCCGCCAATCCCTATTCGGGCGGTCGACGGCATATGCTCATCCTCGGCGACATGAACGCAATGCTGCTGGCCGGACTCATCGCGGTGGTGGCCGGAACGATGGCGCGGATCGTGTGGCGGGCGCTCTCGGCGGTCTCCGGTGACCCTCGGCAGCTGGGTGTTCCCGTAGCGGGCCCGGAGCAGCTCCACCGGGCACGGCGCGATCGGGAGGAGCGCTCTCGCAGCAAGGGAGCGCTATTTTGCGTCCTAGCCGTGGCGGTATGGCCGGCCGGCCTTGCGGTGATCGTGGCGGCGCAGCTTGCGGGGCCCGGAGCGGGCCACACCATCGCCAGCGGCCTCAGTGCGACGGTCGTCCCCCTCGCGTCGGGTCTGTTCTGGCGTCGCGGCCGCCAACTCCAGGTGCCTATTGCCGACCTGGCACCGCTCGGCCCCCGGCGCCCGCAGATCCTCTATCTTCGTCCTTTCCTGGTCGATCAGGTCGACCGCCACAATCGTGCCGGCCACCACGAGGTCTTCCCGAAGACCACCGTCGAGCGGATGCAGCGCTGCCTACGTCCAATTGCCGACCTGGTGTCTGTTGGTAACCCGACCGACCGGCTGCCACCGCTTGGGACCAACCTCGTCTACCCGCCGGGGGCGTGGCAGGACGTGGTGAGAGAACTCACCAGCAACGCCGACATCGTCATCCTTCCGACCTACCTCATCTCGGAACACGCGTCGGGCTTCGATTGGGAGGTCGAGCATGTCGTCGGGCTCGGTGCTCCCGATCGGGTCCTCCTCCTGCTGACGCCCCCGGGCATCTACCGCGCCCTCACACCGCAGCAGAAGGAGCCGTACGCAGCGTTCCGGGACCGATTCAGCCCGCTGTTCCCCCGGGGACTACCCGACACCATCGGGACGACCAACGTCCTCTACTTCGACGCCAATTGGACGCCCCGAATGCTGGCCTACGGGGGCGGTCCCAACGTCGACCTGCCCGATTCCTGTCCAGACCGGCTGCGGAGACTCGTGCTGCATCACCTCAGGGACGAATTCGGAAGTCCCCGCCTTGAACGGATGGAGCGGTTCTTGCGGCGGCGCACACCACTCCAACGGGTGGCAATCATCGCCCTCATCCTTATCGCCGGGCTCTTCGTCGTGATGCTGCTCTTCGGACTACTGCTGTCCCTGACGCTCATCGGCACGTGACATCTCCAAGCGGCCTGAGCGCAGTAGGTCCCTCTGCCGAATTCGGCCCTAATACGCCGCAAAAATGTAGTGGCTCATGGTCCCAAGGGAATCCCCTACGACACACGAGCCGAGGGTCCGGCGAGAACCGACGGTCGGCCTTGTTGGCGTGTCCGCGTCTCGCTGACTGGCGCGGTAGACGGTCGGGGGCGCCACCCCGAAGAGGTCGCCTAGCTCCGAGATGCTGTGCTCGCCGGCCCGGCCGTTGGGATGTCTAGCTGGCCGCGGCGCCTACCCGACCCGCCCGTTTCGGACGCGGCCTCTCGTCGACGGCGTGGCTGGCAGGCAACCCGACGAGGCCCCGCGATGCGACGCATCCGCCCAGCCGACGTCCGTGTCCGCTGGTCACCCTGGTCGGAGATGGCGGCCAGGAGCACCTCGGCTCTGCCGGCCATGTCCCGGGTGACGATGGTGTCGGGTCGGTTCCGGGTCACCCGAGCATCGCCGACCATCCCCGCCGCGGCCGCCGCGAGCGCGGGATCCAGGACCAGCGTGCCCAGCAGTGGCGCATGGAGGTCACCCATCAATGCCGCCCACGGCCCGACCCACCGGCCCTTCGAGCGCTTGCCGGGTTCGGGCACCGAGAGCCCGTGCATGCCGACAACATCCATGACGGCATCGTCCGGCGCAATGTGCGTGGCTATGGCGATGACGTCGAGCTCCCACCGATGTGTCCCCAGCTCCGCACCACTCGGGTGCTTGAGGGGCTTGGTGATCGTCTTGCGCTCGACTCTGGCCACGTCCTTGACCAGGCCTGGGAGGTCGTAGGTGAACACGGCCGCCCCGATCTGGTCGTCGATCCCGCTGAAGCCGAGGAGGATCGAGAGCATCTCGCCGATGCTCAGCGAAGCCTTGACCGTCTTCTCCACGTTCTCGCGGACGCGCTCGCTGATGGTATCGAGCTCTTCTTGCGAGAGATCGCCGGCACCGATGATGGGCGTACCGTCGATGACGTTGGTCAGCTGGCGCTGCATCTCCTCGGCGAAGGCTTCATAGCCGGCCCGGATGGAGTGGTGCGGAGACTCGTCGTGGTCCCACAGGCCGACTACCAGCCCGACGGTTCCCAGCACCCCGTCCGGCCGGAGGGGATCGCATGGGAAGGGAAGACGCATGGCCGGCGACTCACGGACGAACATGCCGGTCCCCCCTGGGACCCGTGCCTCCTGCCCCGAGAACATCTTGCGGCCGTGCGCCCCCATGTTGTCCGGAGCACCCGTGGACTTCTGTATGGAAGGTCTTCCGCCCAGGACAATGTTGGGGCCATTGCCCTCGTTGTCGTCCACGGGACGGATGAGGACGTCCCGCCCGTCGATGGCGAAGAACAACGGCCACAAGTAGGGTTCCGGTCCGGGGATGGGCTTGAAGAACGAGTCCAATCCCTCGTACCCCTCGACGCAGAACAGGCGGTTCAGCCACACCGTCACTCGCACCCTATCCAGCATGTTCGAACCTCTTGATCGAGCCAGTGAACAGATTCGGATTCTCGGCCGCCACCTCGGCCAGTTCGTTGATGCTGCGATCGGCGGCCAGTGAAAGAAGGCTCGTCCAGCGCCCTATGGCAGCCCGTTCGCCGGGTGGGGCAAGCGACGTCATCTCCTCCCCCAGCTGGATCGCTTCGCGGACGAGCTGGCGTGGGAACGGCCGGTCGGCCGCGCCGCCGTCGCTCGACAGGAAGTTGAGGAACTTCTGGGCCAGCCGGTCGAACCGCTGCTCGACGGGGGGATGGCTTCGCAGCACTTGAACCGCCCCCGGTCCGGCCTCGCCCAGAGAGCTCCTGATGACCTGGGCGGTGCGGTCGGGAAGCTGCCGCTGGATGCGCCGGACCGGCTCCAGATCGAAGGGCCGTTTCAGCCGGGCGGCGCGATCGTTGTTCACGGCCGTGAAGGCGCACTCGTCGACCGCGTGTATGGACCCGCTGATCCTCCAGACGTTCCTCGGCGATTCCAGCAAAAGCTCGGTGCTGAACTGCTCTCTCCGAGCCTTGACCTCAGCCGTGTTGAACACCCAGACCTTGGTGCCGAGGGTGTGATCCAGCCCGCTGAGCACGTCGATGATGTCGTCGACCTCGAAGCCGGCGGCGATGGCCGCCGTGATGCGGGCCTCCACCTCACGGGACATCTCGTCGACCTCGCTCGACGTAGGGCTTCCGGCGAGAATGCTTCGGCCCTCGATGAACTCGGTGAGTTCGGCGGCGAGGGCGCCGTTGAAGGCGGCGTGACCGCGCTCGGCGTCCGCCTCGTCCAGGTTGTCGTGGTCGAGGAGGATGGCAACCACGCCGAGGATCCCGTCCACGCCCTGAGGCAACAGGGGATTGCACGGGGGGGCCATGGCCAGCGGGGTGATGAACTGGTGAAATACTCCCGTTGCCGGTGGGACGTTGAGGACGTCCCCGTTCTTCACGCCCGTTTCCGGGAAGTTGGAATCGGCTTCGTAGAGGTTCCCGTGGTTGCCGCGGTTGACCTCGATCCGCAGCAGCCCGGAAGGAATGTGGAGCGTGAAGTTCGGAGGGTCGACGATGCTCACCTGGTTGCCGTCGATGGCAAACAGCGCCGCCCACAGATATGGCTCCGAGGTCGGGTCCAGTGGCGGGAACAACCCGCCCTCACTCTGTTCCACACACACGACCTGCTCGATGGTGGCCGTCACGCGCAGGGCCATCTCACACCGAGCCTTTCCGCCAAAGGATCATCCGCCGTTTTCCCTTCATCCGCCGGACACCCATCCTTATTGGCGACGCGCGCTCACTTCGAGGGTGCTAGCACCACACTTGGTGCCCCGCCCGGGCCGGTGGCCGTTCCTGCTGTTCGACCCTCCGGTCACCGTTCCCTTGCGGGGGATCCCGTCGCCGTTGGCTTGTGGGATGGGCGGGAGTGATGTCCGATTCGCTGGGATGACTGGTGCCCTACGAGGCGGGCCGGGCTCGCGGTCCTGGGGCTTGAGGGGCCCACCTCCGAGGGAGACGCTCAGGAACGATCGAGCATGGGCCAGAGCTTTCCTCGCCCCTCTCCTCCCGTGGCCGGCGCCCTCCCAAGTGGAGTCGTCACGTTCCTTTTCAGCGATATCGAGGGTTCGACCCGACTGTTCCAACGGATGGGCGAAAGGTACGTCGAGCTACTTGAAGACCACCGGCGCCTGCTCGAGTCAGCGTTCTCGGCGAACGGCGGCCACGTGGTCGACACGTCCGGGGATGGCTTGTTCGTGGTCTTCGCCGACCCACGGGCGGCACTCGACGCTGCGCTGACGGCCCAGCTGGCGATCAGCGCGTATGGCTGGCCTCGGGGCACCCAGGTGCGAGTACGGATGGGCATTCACAGCGGCGAGGCGACACCCGAGAGCGGTACCTACGTCGCGCTGGCCGTGCATCAGGCGGCGAGGAAAATTGGGGCGGCGGCCCAGGGTGGGCAGGTACTGGTGTCGGATGACACACGTGCCCTGACACGGGACCAGCCGGCTCCGGGCGTCGTCCTGTCGGACCTCGGACTCCACCGCCTCAAGGACTTCGATCATCCCCAGCGCCTCTTCCAGCTGGTCCACCCACGCCTTGCTCGCACCTTCCCTGCGATACGGACCGCGAGCGGATCGGCGTGCAACCTGCCCGTTTCGCGCTCCGTGTTCATCGGCCGGGACCGGGAGCTGCGGCTCCTCACGGAGATGGTGCTCCAGCCAGGCCTGGCGACTGTCACCGGGCCTGCGGGTGCGGGGAAGACGAGGCTCGCGGTCGAGGTCGCCCGCCGTGTGCAGGACGCATATCCCGACGGCGTATGGCTGGTGGAGCTCGCCCCTGTCTCCGATTCGAGGCTTGTCCTTCCGACTGTCGCAGCCCGTTTGGGGGTAGCGGAAGAGCCCGGCAGGCACTTGCTCGACGTGCTGGTCGAGGCAGTCACGGCCGAGCGCGTCCTGGTCGTGCTGGACAACTGTGAACATGTGGTCGCCGCTGCGGCCGCAGTCGTCGACAAGCTTCTCTGGGGCAGCGGATCGGTGCGCATCCTGGCCACCAGCCGGGAGCCACTTCGGCTCGAGGGCGAGAAGGTGTGCAGACTTGGTGCGCTGACGCTGCCTCCCGGGCACGAACAGCCATTGGAGGTCGTCGCACACGCCGAGGCGGTTCGACTGTTCTGCGAGCGGGCAGGCGGTCGGGAGCCTTTCGAACTCACCCGCAACAATTCCGCCGCGGTGGCTCAGCTAACCCGCCGTCTCGACGGGATCCCGCTCGCTGTGGAGCTGGCGGCCTCGCTCGTTCCCGGCTTGGAGCCGGCCCAGATCCTCGAGCACCTCGACGACCGCTTCGAGCTGCTCGTGGGTGGGTACCGAACCGCACCCTGGCGGTGGCGGCCATCGACGACCTGGTGAGTCCCACGGGGATCGGGGTAAAGGAACCCAAAGCCGACGTGACGGGACGGGAGGCGATCAGGCGCGAATCAGGCCCAGGACTTTTCCTCCTTCTTCGAGACGCACCGGCGACGGCTGCACGCTTTCGCCCTTCGTCGGACGCACGACCCCGGTGCCGCCGACGATGTCGTCGCTCGGGCCATGGCCATCGCCTGGCGGAAGTTCGAACGCATCCCGACCGACTCCGCCTTCGGGTGGCTCTGCGGCGTCGTCGTCAGGCTGGCGGCCAACGACGACCGGGGTCGCCGCCGACGGGAGGCCCTGATCGACCGGCTCACGGCGGAGGCGGAGGCCCGGCCCCCGCGGAGCCTTCTCGAAGACGAGCAGTTGCTTCCCGAGCAGCGCCGCGCCATCGGCGACGCCTTCGACCACCTCGACCCGGACGACCAGGAGATCCTGCGCCTGGTGACGTGGGACGGGCTCGACGACCGGGAGCTGGCCGCCGTCTTCGAAGTGTCCCCACCGGCAGCCCGTCAGCGGCTCTCCCGAGCCCGCCGCCGGTTCCGGCGCCTTTACCTGGCCGGGACGTGGGGCGACGACGCCAGCACCGGCTGACGACACGACCGGTCACAACTGTCGATTTCCGGACATCACTCCTTTGAGGGGGCCGTCCGTCGAGCCGACGGCGGCAGCTAGCGCGGTCACTCGTCACAGGAGAACGACATGCCCAAACCCCCGCGGATCGCACTGCTGGCGATCGCTGCTCTCCTCCTCGCCGGCACCACGCCGGTCCTGGCCCAGGTCGAACCGGTCCCGCCGGATCGGGGCGAGGAGCTTCCTCCCGACACGGTGGCCGCGGCCGGCTACGACTACTACACGTTCGAATCTTGTAGGAACGATTTCGGCGGCGGTGAGGAGCCCAAGTATCGGAACCACTTCGCTTCGTGCCTGGTGGTCCAGGGCACGTATCCCCATCTCGAATGTGGTCAATCGGGATGCGTCCCGACCGGCCTCTACCGGTTCCGGTTCACCCAGATCGGCTTCGGGTCACGCACGTCCCAAACGATGCGCTTCCAGGCCGTCCTGGACAATTGGAGCAGCGAGGGCAGCGTCGACGCGGGGGACGATTTCACCCTGAGATTCACGTGCACCGACTTCAAGGACGACGACGTGTGCGTCAACAGCCACCCGGACCCGCAGACCAAGACGATCGGACAATGGATGGCCGACGGCGTGCTGCCCGAGGTGGTCCTCGACACGTCGGGCTCGGTCGGCGGGGGCGACCTCGTCCACCGCGACGCGGACAAGGTGAACTACCACCAGCTGCACATCTTCAGCTGGGGCGAGGCGCCTGGCATCAACGAGCTGATCGTCCCGTTCCGATGCGACGCCGCCCCCTACCTGGGCGGCGGGGCGTGCCTGTTCCACAATGTGGAGGCCGTCCACCACGTCAGCATCCTCCCCGAGGACGGAGTCCAGGACGAGGCGTTGCACATCCTGCTGGCCCAGACGGTTCCCGAGGTGACCAAGCCCGGCGTCCCCGGCAAGAGCATCCCCGGGAGCATCGAGAGCGGAGCGCCGCTGACCCGCCTCTACCCCGGCTACGACGACAACGGCCAGTACAACGCCAACCACAACGTCGCCGTCGCCACGTGCAAGCAGTTCTGGGGGGCCGACTACGCCCGCGGCCCCGACGGTCCCCGCGATTGCGACGAGTACCCCTACCGCAGCACGTTCGAGGGCGCCTATCGGAGCGTCCTGTTCCCGGACGCACCGTGGTCGTACTCGGCGTGGCCGATCGCCAGTGCCCAGAACCAGAAGGCGGGCCGGGAGCTGGGCGCGTGGTACCTCTCGGATCACATCCTCCACGGCGACAAGTTCTTCGTGAAGGTCACCGGCTGCGACGGCTGCGGCGGGGAGCCCCCGCCCCCGCCCCCGCCGGGCAACACCCCGCCGGCGGTCGACGCCGGCCCCGACGCCACCGTGGACGAGGGAGGCGTCGTCGCCTTGACCGGCACGGTGACCGATCCTGACGACACCCCGAGCATCGCCTGGTCGTACCAGCCGGGGCCCGATGTCGACCCGGGCACCGTCTGCCAGTTCGGCGATGCCGCCCAGGCGTCGACCACGATCAGCTGCACCGACGACGGCGCCGTCACCGTCACCCTCACCGCCGACGACGGCCACGGCCCCCCCTCCCCGGTCTCCGACACGGCAACGGTCCAGGTGAGCAACGTGGCGCCCGAGATGGCCCTGTCCGGGCCCCAGCCGTGGCAGGTGTTCCGCGCCGGCGACCCGGTGGAGGTGGGGGCGACGTTCACCGACCCCGGCAGCAACGACACCCATACGTGCACCGTCGACTGGGACGACGGCCAACCGGCCTCGAGTACGCCGACCGAGAACCATGCGTGCCTCGTCACCCGCACGTTCGACGACGCCGGGATGTACACGATCGGCCTGACCGTCACCGACGACGACGCTGCATCCGACGCGGCCGAGGTGATGGTGATCGTGTACGACCCCTCGGCCGGGCTCGTCACCTCGGCGGGCATCCTCCCGTCACCCCCCGGGGCGCTCACCTCCGACCCGGACGCCAACGGCCTGGCCACGTTCGCCTTTGCCGCCAAGTACCTTTTCCAGGACGACACCAAACCGATCGGGGTCGCCCTCGACTTCGTCCTTCCCCTGACCAGCTTCTCGTTCCTCTCCCTCGACCTGGAGTGGCTGGTCATCACCCCCGACGCCAAGGTGGCGATCAAAGGGACCGGCACGGTCGCTGGCAACGGTGGCTTCGGGTTCGTCCTGTACGCCGAAGCCACCAAGCTCCGGCTGGTGGTCTGGCCCCTGGAGCAGGGCCCGATCCCGACCGGACAGCCGCTGTACGACAACCAACCGACCGCCGGCTACGACGTCGATGTCGCCGAACCCCAGCCGATCACCCTTGGGCTGACCATCATCGACACCGGCTTCATACCGGGATTGCCGCCCTTGCCGCTGCTGTCGCTCGAGTCGTAGGGCGACGGGGTTGAGGGCGGCCGTGCTCATCGGGGTGCTCGACGACGACGTCCTCGTCGAGCACCGGTCGTTCTCGCTGATCGACGCCGACCGGGATTGGTGGGCCGCGACGGACACAGGCGACGCCGGCGACGAGATCGTCCGGTGTGTGCCGTCGCGGGCCTGGTTCCGAAGCGGGGCCAACGACCACTATGCCGAAGTGCGGGTGGAGCTCTGGTCGGCGCCCGCGCCTCCGGCCGACGGGCAGTGGGACGCGTCGGCAGAGGGTGTCCTCGAGGTCCGGGGGGAGCGGCTGGGCCTCGCCACCACCGTCAACGGGCCCGTGCTCCATGCGGCGCGAGAGGACGGCACCGGCGGGCTGCGCTTCCGTACTTTGGATCTACCCGGTCCGGGGTCGTACAAGCTGCGCGCCCACGTCCGCCGGAGCGCGGAGGCGGGCGACCTCCCGGAGGCGACCTACCGCCACGACATCGAAGCCTGGCTCGTCCAGCTGTGGCCAGCGTCGAGGTCGTAACTGCTGCGCCGTCCGCCTACAGAGAGGGCCCCGCTTCGTTTGGCTGAACGGTCCAGCGTGCGAGATCAGCCAGGAGTCGCCGCGTGGAGCGCTTGTCCTTGTCGCCGACGACGTGCGCGTGAGCGGGCTCGTCCTCGAGGGGGGACGCGATCACATCGAAGCCACACCTCCGGAGCTCACCGACCTCGACTCGACCAGCGCGTCGCCTCCATCGCCAGGGACCAACGACTCGACATCGCGGCCAGCGGCGTGGAGGACGCTCCTCAAAAGTCCCGACATGGGGCTCGGCGGCTCCGTGGAGTCCCGGAACGAGTCGGAGCTCGGGCGGGCTTCGGCCGAACGCTGGTCGATCGTCCGTTTCGCCCACCGGACGCGCCGATAGAAGATGTCGTCGTCCTCGACTGTCACGCAGGCGCTGCCGGAACCTGAAACCTTCCGATTCCGACGCCCGTCACGTAGTGGCCGAGCCAGCCGAGATGACCGTGATCGTCGAGTTTCAGCTCGCCCTCCCAGGTCATGTCCTCAACATGGACCAGCACCTCGAGGCGGCCATCTGGGAAGACCTCGACCTCGACATGATCCTCGCCCCACGTCCAGTCGACGAGAACATTTCCGGCGGCAGTCGGAGAGAGCGATGCTGGAAGACATTCGGGACACGTAACCTGCGCCACAAGGCGGACGGCGTTGGCTGCGGTTGTTGGGCTGATGGGGAGGCCGTGCAGGCCATCCCAGTCGGGCGGCAGGGCGCACAGTTCCGTGGCACGATCCCGCGCCGCCCGTACGAGCGCGGCACTATCGGGCAACTCGATCTCGCACACGCCGCCTTCAGTCATCGTGCTCCAGGCTACCCGTGGTCCAGCGCTCAGTGGTGGCCGGACTAGCTGCTCGTCGCCTGCTTGACGGCGAGTCCGCCGTAGAAGGCCGCCGGCGGCTCGATCGGTCCCTCGATCCTGCCCCACGCCGCGACCGGAGCGATGCCCTCCGCCGTCGGTCGCCACCGGCCGAGCAGCCCGGGGAACGACGACGGCTGGCGCATGTGAAAGCCGGGCCCCATCATCGCCAGCGCCTCCGGGTAGCTGGCCAGCACATCGGTGTCGAAGTCGAACGCGAGGTAGCTCCCCGGCGCGACCGCGTCGTAGAGGTCGTCGAGCGCGCCCGCCAGCTGTTCATCGTCGAGAAAGGCGGCCAGGCCGAGGAACACCAGGCCGACCGGATCACGGCCCCAACCGGGCAGGGATCGGGCAAGAACGCCCCGGTCGATGGTGGCGATGTCGGTGGCGTCGCCGTAGGCATAGACGGCCCGGGTGGAGCCGGCGAGGATCAGTTGGCCCAGCTCGATGTTGGCCGGATCGATGTCGGTGTAGAGCACGCGCGCCTCCGGGACGACTTCATGGACGTTCCCCCGAGTGGGAATGCCGGCCCCGAACACGAGGTACTCCTCGATGCCGAGGCTCTGGAGGTGGACGATGGCGCGCCGAAGGAACTCCCGCAGCGTGCGGAACTCGTGCGCGCACGGACCGAATGCGGCCTCGAATGCCTGGGCCGCGACGACGTCGACGGGGTAGTGGTGCTCGCCGCCGAGCCAGTAGTCGATCATCCGGGCGGTGCTGGGTGTGGCAGGCGGTTCGGTTCCACGTTCGCTCGCGGCCATGATCCTCACTCCGTCCGTGTCATTGGGGGTCGGGCCCCGTGATCATCCCCGATCGGAACGTCGATGACCGGGCGGTGGGGCCCACGTCCGTGAGAACGTGGGCCCCATCCGCCGTGTGAGACAAGCTCGAACGACGTTCGACTACGACGCCGGGAGTAGGAGCACCTGACCGGGGAAGATCAGGCTGGGGTTGTTGATCTGGTCGCGGTTGAGGGCGAAGATCTCCGGCCACCGGTTGGCGTCGCCCAGCTTCTGTTGGGCGATGTCGCTGAGGGTGTCGCCCGGGACCACCGTGTGCACCTGGGGCGGCGGACCGCCGGGTGAGGCGTCGGGGAGCCTGAGCACCTGGCCGGGGAAGATCAGGTTTGGGTTGCCGATCTGGTCCCGGTTGAGGGCGAAGATCTCCGGCCACCGGTTCCCGTCACCCAGCACCGCAGCGGCGATGCCGAACAGGGTGTCGCCCGGCTGGACGGTGTGGGTCGGCGGCTCCACCGGCGGCTCGATGATCAACCCCGGCAGGACGCCGGCGAAGGCCAGCAGGTCGCGCAGCTCGAACGTGCCGGGCGTGACGCTGGGAAGGGTCGGAGCCCAGTTGGGGACGTCGAGGATCGAGTCGGCGCTGCGTCGCACCAGCCCGATCATGACGTCAGCCACCAGCGTGCTCCCGACCGGTCCCAGGTGCTGGCCGCCGTTGGCCGAGGCCTCGGCCAGGACGTAGTACCAGAGGGGGGTGCGCTCGAGGAAGCCACCGCTCGTCAGGGCTGCGACCTGGTCGGGATCGGCGGCCGCGTCTTCGAGCTCCTGCGGGGTCAGGGCCTTGATCCCGAGGGCGCCGGCCACTGCCTGACCGGTCGGCATGCGCAACAGGTAACCGCGCAATAGGTTGCGGACGGCCAGCCGGGCGCCGTCGCCGGCCTCGCTGGTGCCCTGGACGTCGCGCAGGTCGAAGAGGAACTCGACCAGCTTGGTGTCCAGGCGCCGAGCCCGGTCGAAGGGCCCACCGACGTCGACCAGGTTCTCCCACTCGACGATCCAGTTCTCCGGCAGGGTGTCGCCGCCCCCCAGCTCGCCGCTCAGGGCGGTGAAGGTGAAGAGCAGTCCCAGCGTGGCCGGGATGGCGGGCGGGCCGCCGAACCTGAAGTTGACGTTGAAGTTGTAGGCATTGCGGATCATCGTGTGGCCGAAGCGATATCCGGCGACGGCGAACTCCAGGGGCATGAAGAACTTGTTCGGGGTCGGGTCGAACGCCTTGGGGCCGTTGGTCAGGATGTCGGTGACGACGGCCGGGTCGGCCACCCGCATCAGGAAGTCGTGCACGACGATGTGCTGGTAGTGCTGGCGCAGGATCCGCTGGGCCTCTTCGAAGCTGCGGCCGCCGTCGACCAGCACGTTGTGCGCCTTCAGGAAGGCCACCTGGAGCTGGGAGATGATGGTGTTCTCGTCGTCCCGGGGGTCGCCGATGAGCGCCGCCCGATCGTGGGCGTGGTCGGCGCTACGGGGCTCTCGGGGCACGTCGTTGTCGAGGCCCTTGCCGGGAGGCCGGACGCGGGGGATGTCGTTCGAGTTGAGCTGGGTGTTGACACCGAGGGCCATCCGGTTCACGTTGCCCGGGTCACGGGGGGCCGGTGGGCTGTAGACGTTGTCGAGGTCGAGCGTCGCCGTCCGCAGGTTGTGGAGGGTGGACGTGATCTGGGGCACCGTCATCGGCGCCAGGTTGGGATCGAGCAGCTCGGGGAGGTCCGCCGACAGGGCCTCCAGGGTGAGGTCGTGGTCGACGAACTGGCCGAAGTAGGTGTACGCGGCCGGGATCTCGGCGCTGCCCGGGTTGGGAGCGGCACCGGGATCGCGCATGGTGCGGCCGAGCTCGATCAGCTTCTGGACGGTCGTCGAGTCCTCGGGGAGGAGGCTGTCGGCGCAGGCCTGGAGGGCCGGGAACATGAAGTCGAACTTCTGCAGGTCGGTGGGTTGGGCCAGCACGAACGCCAGCGGCACTTGGGCGCCGAGCTCGCTGAGCTCGGCCGCTGCCTCCTGGGCTGCGCCGGTGGTGATCTGCTGTCCATGGGATAGCCGGGGCATGTCAGAGCCTCCAAAGGGAAGGGGACCGCGATCCACAAAGGGGTGCCCGGAGGCGCTGTGGGGCGCGACGCGCCGCCAGCAGGGCCCGAGGAGTCTTCATGACCGCCGTTCCGCCGAATTGATCATTGCTGTGAGTGCTGCATTCGGAAAGAAGGACCAGGGTCGGGCGCCGCGCCCGATGATGATCAGACCATGGCGCCCCGCTCCGCCGGCGCCCGCGCCGGCGCCGGATCGCGGTCTCGTCGCCGGCCCCGCATGACGTTGCGGACCACGACGACCGCACCCAGCGTCAGCAGCGAGTAGGCGGGGATGCCGACCGCCACCTGCAACACCCCTTCGGTGAACGCCGAGCGCTCGGGGGCATCCGCGTGGCGCAGGGCCATGTCGTGGTCGTGGCCGAAGACGTCGGTGGCCAGGTTGGCCAGGGGCTTGCCGGCACCGGCGACGGCGTTGTGCATGAGGGGCCCGGGCCCGGTCACCAGGGCGAAGAGGGTGCCCACCACCACGACGAAGAGGCCGACCGGGATCGCATCCCGCCGCCGCCCGTTCCAGGTGACCTTCCACAGGACGATCGGAAGGAGCAGGAGGACGACGGGCGTGAGGGCGATGAAGCCGAGCGTGGAGTCGAGGAGCCAGTGCTGCACGTACCCGATGGCCGGGCCCCGCTCGCCCCGGTAGACGGCATGGAGCCAGAACATGAGGGCCCCGCCGACGTACGCGAGGATGGCGGACACGAAGATCGCCGCTCCCCACGCGAGGGGTCGGGAGTAGAAGGTGCGCAGGACCCGGCCCGTCACTGCGCCTCCCGGGTGTCGACGATGAACACCGAGCAGGGCGAGTGCTGCACTACCGCGTTGGGCACGCTGCCGAGGAACCAGCGCCGCCGTCCGTGGGTGCCCCGGTTGCCGACGACGATGACGTCGATGTCTTCCTCCACGGCCACGTCGCAGATGGTCTCGGCCGCGTCGCCGTCCTCCCGGCGGGTCCGGACCTTCACGCCCGACAGGCGGGCGCCGAGGTCGGCGAGGTAGCTGTCGACGTCGGGCACCCGGGCCGGGTCGAAGACCTCCCGGACGTCGACCGGCGGACGGACGTAGAGCACCAGGAGCTCGGCGTCATGGGTCCTCGCCAGCCGGCCGGCCTCGTCCACTGCGATGGTCGCCGCCGGGGAGGTGTCGGTGCCGACCAGGATCGACCGGATCATGCTCGGGGTCCGCCGTGGGTGTGGCCGTCGGCCATTGGTGCTCGCTTTCGTCATCCCGTCCGCGCCGGGCCAGGCCCAGCGTCGAGACTCCGCCGTTAGGAAGAGATCGTGTCGCCTGGGAGGCGACGACAACGACAGTTCTAGTCGCCGGCGGCTGCCAAATCAGGTGTGCTAGCACCCTGATTGGGCGGTGATGGCGCCACGGTCTTTTCGGTATGAGGGTGCCGCGCCATTCGACGGACGTTTTCGACGGGGTAGCACCACCATTCGACTCGGATGCCACCACGGTGGCGCCGCCGGGCGGTTCGTGAGGCAATACCGGCGACGGAATGTCACCTACGGCGGAAGGCCTGATGTGGACGACGGTGCTCGACGAGTGACCGGCCCGGGGCCGGCGGGGCCATGGCCATCCTGGTCGTAGGGCTGGGCCACCGGGTCCCGCTGGGGTTGCTCGAGCGGATGACGGTGGCGCCCGAGCGCCTGGCGAAGGCGCTGGCCGACGTGGCCGGGCGCGAGTTCGTCAGTGAGGCCGTGATCCTGTCGACGTGCCATCGCATCGAGGTCTACGCGGTCGCCGAGCGCTTCCACGGTGGGGTGCAGGACATCCGCAACTTCCTCTCGGAGTCGGCCTTCGTGGCGCCGGAGGACTTCAGCGACCACTTGGTCACCTACCACGACGACGCCGCCGTGGGACACCTGTTCTCGGTGGCCGCCGGACTCGAGTCGGTCGTGCGGGGCGAGAGCCAGATCCTGGGCCAGGTGCGGGCCGCCTGGGACAGGGCGCGGACAGAAGGGACGTGCGGGCCGCAGCTCGACGCCATGTTCCGGCACGCGCTGGAGACCGGCAAGCGGGCCCGGTCGGAGACGACCATCGGGCAGGACGTGGGCTCGTTGTCGCAGGCGGCGGTGGCCATGGCGACCGAGCGGCTGGGCTCCCTCGACGGCCGCCGCATCGCGGTGCTCGGCGCAGGGGAGATGGGGGCGGGCGTGGTGGCCGGTGTCGCCGACACCCGCCGGGGAGGAGCCGGTCCGGGGGTCGTGTCCGATCTCGTCGTGGCCAGCCGGACCCGGGACCGGGCCCGGCTGGTGGCGGAACGGGTCGGCGCCCGGGCCATCGACCTCGATGACCTCGAGCAGGCCATGGACGAGGTCGACCTCCTCGTCACCTCCACCGGCTCCCCGACGGTGGTGCTCACCACGTCCCAGATGGCCGAGGTGATGGAGCGGCGGGCCGGCCACCCCCTGCTGATCGTCGACATGGGCATGCCACGCGACGTCGACGGTGGGGTAGGGCTGCTCGACGGGGTCACCCTTCTCGACCTGGCCGACCTGCGAGCGTTCGTCGACGCCGACCTCGAGCATCGCCCCCAGGAGCTGGCTCGGGTGCGGACCATCGTGGCCGAGGAGCTGGACCGCTTCCGGGACGCCGGCATGCAGCGGCGGGCCGCCCCCACGGTCAGCGCCCTGCGGTCGCGGGCGGAGGAGGTGCGCCGGGCCGAGCTCGAGCGCTTCCGCAGCCGCCTGGCCGGGCTCGACGCCCGCCAGCAGGAGGCGGTCGTCGCCCTCACCCACGGGATCCTGGGGAAGCTGCTGCACCAGCCCACGGTGCAGCTCAAGGAGTCGGCCGGGACCCCCCGGGGCGAGCGCCTCTCGGAGGCGGCACGCGAGCTGTTCGCCCTGGAGACGACGCCGTAGACGGGGTTTCTAGATCGCTGTAGGTCGCAAGGCTGGCCGTCCTAGAATCCGGCGGCCAGGGGACATCGAGCGGGAGGCACATGATGGAGCTCAGGTCGGTCGACAAGGAGGTGTCGAACTTCGAGGGGTTGGAGGCGGTCGAAATCCCGCCCCCGGTCACCAAAGGTCACGCGGGAACGGCGACGGCGGAGGTCTCTCGGTCGGTCCGCCACCTGGTGGCGGTGGGGAAGAGCGGGCCCATCGCCTCTCCGTTCGAGACCGTTCTCGGCGTCGACGACCGGGTCCGGATCCTCGACACTGACCTCACCCCGTGGCGGATGATCTGCGCCCTGCGCATGCGGGGGCCGAGCGGGGCCGGGGCCATCGGCACGGGATGGTTCGTGGGCCCCAAGACCCTGCTCACCGCCGGCCACTGCGTGTTCAGCAACCACTTCTTCGGCGGGTGGGCCAAGACCATCGAGGTCATCCCCGGCCTCAACGGCAATGCGGCCACGTCTGCGGCCCGGCCCTATGGCAGCGCGACCACCGAGCGGTTGTCGTCGGTCGACCGGTGGGTCGAGAAGGAGGACCCCGACTTCGACATCGGCTGCATCCACCTCGACAAGCCCCTGGGCGAGACGGTCGGCTGGTTCAGCGTGGGCGCCCTGCCCCCCGAGCAGCTCGAGAGCTTCCTCGTCAACGTGTCGGGCTACCCGGGCGACCGGGGCGCCGGCGCCGAGCAGTACCACGGCCGCAACCGGGTGCTGCAGGTCACCGACCGCCGGATCTTCTACGAGGTCGACACCTACGGCGGCCAGAGCGGGGCGCCGGTGTGGATCCACGAGGACGAGGGGTCACCGCCGCTGGCGGTCGGGGTCCACGCCTACGGCACCGGAGGCACCCCCGCCGCGCTGGCCCTTACGGGGAACTCGGCGCCCAGGATCATCCCCGAGGTGCTCGACAAGATCGTCGAGTGGGTCCAGCAGGACGGGGGCTGGCCCCAGGGGTGACCTTCCCCAGATGACGTTCCCCGGATGACGAGCCTGTCGGAGGTGGTCGGGCGGGTCGTGGATGCCGACGGGGCCCCCGTGCCCGATGCCCGGGTGGTCATCGTCGCCGGGTCGGTGCCGATGCCGGAGATCGCCCTGCTGTGCGACGAGGACGGGCGATTCGTGCTCCGCCTACCACCGGGCACGTTCACCCTCCGGGCCCACGGGCCGACCGGTTCGGGGGACGTCGAGGTGCGGTCGCCGCCGCCGGACGGCGAGGTGGTCGTCGTCATCGGTTGAGAGTCCTCGGATCGGCACTTTGCCCTACAGACTCTCGCCCGCCGCGCCGATATCTCTAGGCATGGAGCCGTCCGGTCCTGCCCGCCGAGCGCCAACGACGCCGCTCAGCGTGGGCGGGCCCCGGAGCCGGCTCGCCACTCGCCCATGGCTCGAAGCACCAGAACAGCCACGACGGCGACACCGCCCGCGGCTGTCAATGCCCCGGCTAACGCGCCGACCGCGGATGCTGTGGAGCAGCTGCCGGAACACTGGATCTGGACCAAAGCACGGCCGATGAGACCACCGCACAATCCGGCCACCAGGATGACGCCGAATGCCACCGCCCGGGCCCGCACGCTGGGGAGCGCAGTAGGCCCGCCCTCGGGCAACGTGCCCTCGGGCAGCCCTGTCTCGGGTGATGGCTCGTCCGACACGTCCAGCGATCGTAGGCTGCACCGCTGTGGATCGTGCTCCGCTCGGGCCCATTGTTGCCGAGGCAACGGACGCCCCCGCGGCTGCCGGCTCCGGGTCAACCGACGTCGAGCCCACTGGCAGGCCGCCCGCGGCGGAGCGTGAGATGCGCACGCTCGTGGTCCTGCCGACCTACGAGGAGGCCGAGAACATCGCCGAGGTCCTCCGCCGGCTGAGGGCGGCGGTTCCCGCGGCCGACGTCCTGGTGGTCGACGACTCCAGCCCCGACGGCACGGCCGAGATCGCCAAGGCCGCCGGCAGCGAGATGGGCGGCGTCGACGTCATGATCCGGGCCGGCAAGGCGGGTCTCGGGTCGGCCTACCGGGCCGGCTTCGGCGAGGGCATCCGGCGGGGCTACGACATCCTCGTGGAGATGGACTCCGACCTCTCCCACGACCCGGCCGCCCTTCCCACCCTCCTGCGGGCGGTCGAAGGCGGGGCCGACCTGGCCCTCGGGTCGCGCTACATCCCGGGGGGCTCGATCCCGCGGTGGTCGATCCGCCGCCGGGCCCTGTCCCGCTGGGGCAACCGCTACGCCAGCATCGTCCTGGGCCTCGACGTGGCCGACTCCACCTCCGGCTACCGGGCCTACCTGGCCGAGGCCGTCGCCGGCATCGACCTGCCCACGGTGCGGGCCGACGGCTACGGCTTCCAGATCGAGATGGCCTACCGGGTGGCCCGCAACGGCGGTCGCATCGTGGAGGTGCCTATCGAGTTCGTCGACCGGGAGCGGGGCACGTCGAAGATGGGTCCCCGCATCATCGCCGAAGCCCTGCTGCTCGTCACCTGGTGGGGCGTCCGCGACCTCCCCAGCCGCCGCCGCAGCCGGCGGGCCGCCCCCCGACCCCAGGCTCCCCGGGCCGGTATCACCCCCAGCACTCCGTAATCCGGCTCCGGAGGGTGCCCGCCCTGGTCCGGGCCGGCTGGCAGGCTGAAGGCGTGAACGACCGGCTGTCGATCCTCCACGTCGACATGGACGCGTTCTACGCCTCGGTCGAGCTCCTCGACGACCCGTCGCTGGCCGGCAGGCCGGTGATCGTGGGGGGGACGGGGTCGCGGGGCGTGGTCGCCTCCTGCTCCTACGAGGCCCGGGCGTGGGGAGTCCGGTCGGCGATGCCGTCGGCGCGGGCCCGCCGGCTGTGCCCGAACGCCGTCTTCCTGCCCGGGCGCTTCGAGCGCTACCACGAGCTGAGCGCCCAGCTCCACGACATCTTCGGTGGCTTCACCCCCCTGGTGGAAGGCATCTCCCTCGACGAGGCGTTCCTCGACGTGGCCGGCGCCCGTCGCCTGCTCGGGTCCGGCCCCGAGATCGCGGCGGCCATCCGCCGGCAGATCCGCGAGGAGATGGGGCTCCCGGCCTCGGTGGGGGTCGCCACCTGCAAGTTCATCGCCAAGATGGCGTCGGTGGCGGCCAAGCCCACGGCCTCGCCGAGCGGGGCGGTGCCCGGGGCCGGGGTGTGGGTGGTACCGGCGGGGGAGGAGCTGGCCTTCCTGCACCCGCACCCGGTGCGGGCCCTGTGGGGCGTGGGGCCGGCCACCCACCGGCGCCTGGAGCGGTTCGGTGTCAGGACCGTCGGCGACCTGGCCGCCCTCCCGGTGGAGACGCTGGTCGGGGCCCTGGGGCCGGCCCAGGGCCGTCACCTGCACGAGCTGGCGTGGGCCCGTGACAACCGGGCGGTGGTGCCCGAGCACGTGGTGAAGTCGATAGGCCACGAGGAGACCTTCGCCATCGACCATCGCGACCCGGACGTGCTCCACGTCGAGGTGGTGCGCCAGGCCGACGCGGTCGCCACCCGCATGCGCAAGGCGGGCATGGCCGGGCGCACCGTCACCCTGAAGATCCGCTTCCCCGACTTCCGCACCATCACCCGCTCCCGCACCGCCCCCGCGCCCATGGAGAGCGGTCCCGAGCTGGCCCGGCTGGCGGGGGAGCTGCTCGACGCCGTCGACTGCTCGGAGGGCGTCCGCCTGCTGGGGGTGAGCGCGTCCAACCTGGTCGAGCGGCAGTCCGAGCAGCTCAGCTTCGACGGAACGGGGGCCGGGCCCGGGTCCGGCAATCAGCGGGACGAGGGGTCGGGGCCGGCGCCGGTGGCCCAGGCGATCGACGACGTCCGCCGCCGTTTCGGGGACGCAGCGGTGGGTCCGGCGTCGCTGATCCGGGGCGGCGCGCTCGAAGCTGAAGCGCCAGGGCGACCAGCAGTGGGGACCGTCGGTGGACAACGGCGAGTAGCGGAACAGGGGCATCGGCGCGTTGTTGACCGGGCGTCGCTGTGCGAAGATGGCAGGGCCATTGCTGGGTGCTTTTTGAAGGGGTTTGAGTGCCGCTGAACGAGGACGAGCAGCGAATCCTCTCGGAGATCGAGCAGCAGTTCTACGAGAGCGACCCGGCTTTCGCGCGGGGCGTGGGTCAGACCACCCTGTACCGCCACGCCGGCCGCAACCTCAAGTGGGCCGGCCTGGGCTTCTTCCTCGGCTTCGTGCTCCTGGTGACGGTCTTCGCGTCCTCCCTGGTCCTCGGCTTCGCCGGCTTCCTGGTGATGCTCACCTGCGCCTTCGTGTTCGAGCGCAACCTGCGCAAGATGGGCAAGGCGGGATGGGCCCAGGTCACCGGCAACCTCCGGGCCGGCAACCTCAAGGACTCCGTGGGCGACGTGGGCAAGCGCCTGCGCAAGCGCTTCAAGCGCGACGAGAGCTAACCGACGCGCTGCGTCAGGCGACGCTTGGCGCCCGTGACCACCTGACGCCGCCCAGACGGTTCGGCCTCGGTCAGGCGCCGACGTAGATCGCCAGGTGCTCGGCGGTGAGGGTGGAGCGGGCGGCCACCAGGTCGGCGGGGGTGCCCTCGAAGACGATTCGGCCGCCGTCGTGGCCGGCGCCGGGGCCGAGGTCGATGACCCAGTCGGCGTGGGCCATGACCGCCTGGTGGTGGGTGATGACGATGACCGACTTGCCGGAATCGACGAGGCGGTCGAGCAGGCCGAGCAGCTGCTCGACGTCGGCCAGGTGGAGGCCGGTGGTCGGCTCGTCGAGGACGTAGACGTCGCCCTTGTCGCCCATGTGGGTGGCCAGCTTGAGCCGCTGCCGCTCACCGCCGGACAGCGTGGTGAGCGGCTGGCCGAGGCTGAGGTAGCCGAGCCCGACGTCGGCCAGCCGCTCGAGGATGACGTGGGCGGCCGGCGTGTGCGCCTCGCCGGCGCCGAAGAGGTCCTTGGCCTGGGTCACCGACATCGCCAACACCTCGCTGATGTCGCGACCGCCGAAGTGGTACTCGAGCACCGAGGCCTCGAACCGCTTCCCCTCGCACACCTCGCAGGTGGTGCTGACGCCGGCCATCATCCCCAGGTCGTGGTAGATCACGCCGGCCCCGTTGCAGTTGGGGCAGGCGCCCTCGGAGTTGGCGCTGAACAGCGCCGGCTTGACGCCGTTGGCCTTGGCGAACGCCTTGCGGATCGGGTCGAGCAGACCCGTGTACGTCGCCGGGTTGCTCCGTCGGGAGCCGCGGATCGCGCCCTGGTCGATCGACACCACACCCTCGCCGGCCGGCCCGGAAGACGGGATCGAGCCGTGGACGAGCGAGCTCTTGCCGGAGCCGGCGACGCCGGTGACCACGCACAGCACCCCGAGCGGGAAGTCGACGTCGACGTCCTGCAGGTTGTGGGTGGTCGCGCCCCGGATCTCCAGCGTCCCGGTGGGTCGGCGCACGGTCTCCTTGAGAGCGTGCCGGTCGTCGAGATGGCGGCCGGTGATGGTGCCGCTGGCCCGTAGGCCCTCGACGGTGCCCTCGTAGCAGATGGTGCCGCCCTCGGTGCCGGCGCCCGGCCCGAGGTCGACGACGTGGTCGGCGATGGCGATCGTCTCCGGCTTGTGCTCGACGACGAGCACCGTGTTCCCCTTGTCCCGCAGCTGCCGGAGCAGGTCGTTCATCCGCTGGATGTCGTGGGGGTGCAGGCCGATGGTGGGCTCGTCGAAGACGTAGGTGACGTCGGTGAGCGAGGACCCGAGGTGGCGGATCATCTTGGTGCGCTGGGCCTCGCCCCCCGACAGAGTGCCCGACGACCGGTCGAGCGAGAGGTAGCCCAGCCCGATCTCCACGAACGAGTCGAGGGTGTGCAGCAGCGCCGCCAGCAGCGGCGCGACCGACGGCTCGTCGAGGCCACGGACCCAGTCGGCCAGGTCACTGATCTGCATGGCGCAGGCGTCGGCGATGTTGATCCCGCCGATCTTGGAGGAGCGGGCCGCCTCGCTCAGCCGGGTGCCACCGCACTCGGGACAGATTGTGAAGGTGACCGCTCGTTCCACGAACGCCCGGATGTGGGGCTGCATGGCCTCGGGGTCCTTGGACAGGAACGACTTCTGGATCTTCGGGATCAAGCCCTCGTAGGTCAGGTTGACGCCGTCGACCTTCACCTTGACCGGCTCCTTGTAGAGGAAGTCCTGGAGCTCCTTCTTGGTGTACTCGCGGATGGGCTTGTCCGGGTCGACGAAGCCCGACTCGGCATAGACCCGCACCGTCCAGAAGCTGTCCGACTTCCAGCCGGGAATGGTGAACGCGCCCTCGGAGAGCGACTTGGAGTCGTCGTAGAGCTGGGTGAGGTCGATGTCGTTGACCGTGCCCCGGCCTTCGCAGCGGGGGCACATCCCGCCCGTGATGCTGAAGGTCCGCCGCTCCTTCACGGTGGTGCCGCCGCGCTCGAAGCTGACGGCCCCCGAGCCGGAGATGGATGCCACGTTGAACGAGAACGCCTGGGGCGACCCGATGTGGGGCTGCCCGAGTCGGCTGAAGAGGATGCGCAGCATGGCGTTGGCGTCGGTGGCGGTGCCCACCGTGGAGCGGACGTTGGCCCCCATCCGCTCCTGGTCGACGATGATGGCGGTCGTCAGCCCTTCGAGCACGTCGACCTCGGGCCGGGCCAGGGTCGGCATGAAGCCCTGCAAAAAGGCGCTGTAGGTCTCGTTGATCATCCGCTGCGACTCCGCCGCGATGGTGCTGAACACCAGCGAGCTCTTGCCCGAGCCGGAGACGCCGGTGAACACTGTCAGTCGGCGCTTCGGGAGCTCGAGGCTGATGTCCTTGAGGTTGTTCACGCGCGCGCCGTGCACGCGGATCAGGTCGTGGCTGTCGGCCGCGTGCCGCGCCGGCGACTGCGTGTTCGTCCTCGTGGCCGTGCTCATCGTGTCTCCATCCTGTAACGCGAGGCTCATCAGTCCTGAAGCAGCCCGAGGACGTTGCCATCGGGGTCGGTCACGGTGGCCACCAGGCGGCCGCCACCGACGTCGTGGGCGGATTCCTTCAGGGTGGCACCGGCGGCGGTCACCTCGGCCAGCTTCGCCTCGATGTCCGCCACGTGCCAGTAGGCCACCGGTGCGGTCATGGCCTGCGGTCCACCGCCCGGCACCAGCCCGATGTGCTGGCCGGCGGCCTCGAAGCCGACGTAGTAGTCACTGTCGGCCTGCGGCGCGACGCCGAGCAGGGCGGCGTACACCGCCTTGGCCTTCGCCAGGTCGGAGACGGGGTGCAGCACGGTCTGGATTCCCTGGGTGGACGAGTCGGTCATGGTCGCTCCTGAAGTCGTGGGTCTGGTCGGGACTGTCTGGCCCAATGACGAACGCGAAGCCCGGAACGTGACAATCCGATCGTCCCGGACGGCGATCTCGCCGCTGGCCGTTCGTCTGGCGAACAGGCCTTCCGGAAAATCGTGCCACGTCCCGCCGGGGTCGTCACCGTCACGTTGGCGGCAGGAATAGGGTTGCCTTAGACACGTTCTTAGGCTAACCTAAGAACCGGCAGGGTGGCGGTCGACGAGAGGGGATCCCATGGTGGTGCGCGCCTGCGGGGCGACGTCCGGTGAGTGCCTGCGGGACCGGCTGCTGCTGATGGTGGGGGAGCAGCCGGGACATGGGTACGACCTCTGTGACCGGCTCGGATGCGTGGCCGCGGGGGCGGCCGACACGGTGGCGGTCTACCGGGCCCTGCGGGCGATGGAGCGCGACGGCCTGGTGGAGTCCCGCTGGGACGAGCCGATGTCCGGCCCCGCCCGGCGGATCTACTCACTCGCTGCCTCCTGAGGGCGGCAGCCTGGTCGGCGACGCGGGCCGGCGCCGCATCCGTGGACGGGCACGAGCCAACCCGCCGGCGAGCGATCGCCACTCGTGGTCCCTCCACGGGGCCATCCGTGCCATCCGTTCGCCCTCGGGGTTCGCCCCGGCGAGCGATCGCCACACGTGGTCCCTCCACGGGGCCATCCGCGCCATTCGCTCCGCTCTCCGCGTCCGCCGCCGGCCAGCGATCGCCACTCGTGGTCCCTCCATGGGGGCATCCGCGCCATACGCTCGGCCTCGCTGGCTCCGAGGCCGGTGATCGTGGGGCAGGCTAGGCGGCGTGATCCTGCTCCTCGACGCCCGGACGAGCACGTCATCCGTTCGGGACGAGCCCCTCGTCCGGGACCGGATGGCGGTGGAGGACGTGTACCGGCTGCCCGACCTCGACCTCGAGCCGTACCGGGCCCTCCACATCTCGGGGATGGTCGACCAGGAGCTCCTGTGGCGGGAGCGGGACGTGATCGCCCGCTTCCTGGACCGGGGCAGAGTGGTGGTGTTCTGCGGTCACCTACTGCACCGGTGGCTACCGGGCTGCGGCACGTTCGTCCCGGCCCCGGTCACCTCGTACCGGGACTACGCCGTCCACCTCGTCGGCCGCCATCCCGTCTTCGATGGGGTCGACGCCCGCGACTTGACCTTCCGGCGGGGCGTGGCCGGGTTCTTTGCCCGGGGCCACCATCCGCCGCCGCCCGGGGCCGAGGTGCTGGCGACGCTGGCCGGGGGGCAACCCGTCACCTGGATCGACCGGTCGACCACCAACGGGACGGTCTTCGTCCACGCCGGTAACGACCTCCTCGGTTTCGCCGACGATTCCACCGCCGCCCGCCTCGGTCCGCAGCTCCTCGACTGGGTGGAGCGGGAAGGGGTGGAGCAGGAAGGAAGTCGGGCGTGAGGGATGTCATCGCCGTCTACGGAGGGTCGGCGGCCCACCACCGGGCCCTTCACGAGCCCAAGTACGCCACGTGGCTGGCGGGAACCATCTACCTCCCCGACGTCCCCGACACGGATCTTTCCGACCACGACGTGGTGATCGTGCCCGAGCGCCTTCACGCGGGGAAGCTCCATGCCGCCCGGCCCCGTCTGATGGAGGCGCTGGAGGCGGGGCGGACGGTCGTGGTCTTCGGCGAGCAGTCGGTGTACGGCGAGCACCCCCGGGAGTGGCTGCCGGGCATCGACTGGACCCCTACGCCCACCAACTACTGGTGGTGGCTCGACCCGCACGCCACCAGCGGCCTCCACGCCCACCTCCCCGACCACGACCTGTGGCGGCACCTCACCCTGGAGGACGCCACCTGGCACCACCACGGCGTCCTGCGCCCGCCCGCGGGGGCGGAGCTGCTGATCACCCACGATGATGGGGGAGCAGTGCTCTACGTCGACCGAGTCAGCGCGCCGGGGACCCTGGTGGTCGCGACCCTCGACCCGATGTCGCACTTCGGGTCCTACTTCATGCCCGCTACCGAGCGCTTCCTCGACGGCTTCCTGCCCTGGCTGGCCGAGGGCGCGCTCACCACCGACGGCCGCCTCCCATCCCGATGACAGGGATCGAGGTCGCCGAGGAGGGCCAGGGCATCGCCTACTCGTTCGGCGAGCTCATGAAGTACCACGGCTCGGACTCCCCGGGCGGGGTGGCCCACGCCTACAAGGTGATGGAACGGGCCCTGCCCCTGCTGGCCGACGATGGGCCTGTCGAACGCCGGCAGGTCTCGATCGAGACGTCGTTCGGGGGCCCGGGTGCCAGGGACGCCTTCGAGATGGTCCTGCGCACGACCACCGGCGGGCGGTACGTGGTCGATCCCTCACTGGCCCGTCCCGAGCGGGGCCCCACCATGGAGCGCTACGTCTTCCGCCTCTCGTACCGGGGCCGGAGCGTCACCCTCACCATCCGCGATGGCTACGTCACCGACGAGTTCGTCGCCCTCAGCCGGAAGGAGGAACGGACGGCCGCCGAGGACGCCCATCTGGTGGTCCTCAAGCAGCTGATGGCCTACCGCCTGCTGGCCCGGCCGGCGGACGAGGTCTACGACGTCGACCCTTCCCCGCCACCGGCAGCGTAGTTAGGAAGTCCTAAGTTCTTCTGTTGCAACGGCCAAGTGTCGGGGTTAGGGTTCACTTCGTGGCCCCTCAGCCTGCTTCCGCCACCGCCCAGGCCGAACCGGCAGCGGCCACGGTCGTCCCCGCCAGCATCGTCCCCGAGCTCGGGATGCGCCGGGTCCGGTTCGTGAAGATCTCCGTCTCCAACAGCGGCGTCAAGGCCGAGGTGGCGGGGATCGCCCATCGTTTCCCGGTCATCCGGCAGGTGCCTCTGCGCTGGGCGAACACCCTTATCCGGTCCGGCTGCCCCTACGTCGTTCGCGACGACCGACACCAGGCCCCGACCCCGACCCCGGTCGAGGGCTGAGGGGCCGATGTACGCCTGCCTGTGCCGGGCCGTCACCGAGCGGTCGGTCCGGGAGGTGGTGGCGGCGGGCGCCACCACCGTCTCCGCGGTGCGGGCCACGTGCGGCGCCGGCACCGGGTGCGGCGGCTGTCTTCCTTCGCTGCGGCGCCTGCTGCGGGAGTGCATGGGCACCGACCCGGTCTGCACCGCCGCCGCCACCCTCGATTGCGGCCGGGGGATCCTCGAATCCACCTGTTCGGCGAACTGCGCCCAGACGGTGGGGACGACGGGGGAGCCGATATGCGTGGCCGGGCTCGAAGACGCAGCCTGCGGCCCGTGCGTCACCGGCGCCCCGAGCGATGCCGGCGCCCCCGTCGGAGTGGTCACCCGGCCCCTTTAGTATCGCCTTTACCGTCGAATCCACGGAGGTAAGCCGTGCAGGGCAAGCCCGCAGTTCTCGAAGTCCTCAACGACGTCCTCACGGCCGAGCTGACGGCCATCAACCAGTACTTCATCGACGCCAAGATGTGCGCCAACTGGGGCTTTGACCACCTGGCCGAGCACATCAAGGCCGACTCCATCGACGAGATGAAGGACGCCGACGCGCTCATCGAGCGCATCCTCTACCTCGACGGCGTGCCCAACCTCCAGCGCCTGGGCACGGTCCAGGTGGGGGAGACGGTGGTGGAGAAGCTCACCCTCGCCCTGGCCCTCGAGACCGAGGCCATCGCCCGTCTCCAGGCCGGGGTCGAGCTGTGCGAGCGGGAGGGCGACAACGGCAGCCGCCAGCTGCTGGAGGAGATCCTGTCCGGCGAGGAGGAGCACGCCGACTGGCTGGAGACCCAGCTCGAGCTGGTGAAGCAGCTGGGCGAGCCGTTCTACCTGTCCCAGCAGGTCAGGGGCTGACCGAGCGCCGCTGAGCTGCGCCGGTCAAAGCCGGTCAGCGGCGGCGGCTGCGGTTGCGATTGCGGAGCAGGGGCCGGGGGTCGAGGGCCCAGGTGGCCCGGCGGAGGGGCGTGGCGTCGGCCCGCAGCGCCTCGCCGAGGGCGGCGGCCGTCTCCTCGGCCCGGACGGCCACCTCCGGCCCGACGCCCCCGCCCGACCAGGCCGCCGCCTCGGCATCCCTGGTGAGCACGCCCAGGCTGCGCCACACGGTCTCGCCTCCGACCGGCCCGACGCGTGCGCTGTACTCGGCGGCCGTCTCCCAGCGCTGCTGGCCCAGGCCGGTGGCGGCCAGGTCCTCCTCGGCCTCGTCCCAGGCCACCAGCACCCGTTGGGACGGCGTGGTGGCGGCCAGCCGGCGCCGGCGGCGGACGGCCTGGCGGAGCAGGGGGACGGCGACCACCGCCACCACCGGAAGCAGGAGCAGCAGCACCAGGATGGCCCGCAACAGGCGGCTGGCGACCGACGGTCCCGGCTCGTCGACCACCGCCTGATCGGTGGCCTGGGGTTCCGCGGGCGCCGGTGGCGTGGTGGCCCCTGGCCCCTCCGCCGCCGCCCCCGGCACGGTCGTGGCCGGGGTGGGGGGAGCCTCCGCCTCGGCCGGGGCCACGTCGGTGTAGTCCTCCGCCCCCGGCTGGCCCCGCCCGGGCGTGGGCTCGAACGCCACCCACCCGTAGCCGGCGATGTACACCTCGGGCCAGGCGTGGGCCTCGTGGTCGGTCACGTGGTAGCGACCGTCGCCCCCGAGGGCGCCGGGGGTGAACCCGACCGCCACCCGGGACGGGAGCCCGACGGCCCGGGCCATCGCCGCGTAGCTGCCCGCGAACTGCTCGCAGTACCCCACCCGGTCCTGGAGGAAGCGGACGATGGCGTCGTCGTCGTGGCCGGGGGGCACGTCGAGGCTGTAGGTGAAGTTGTCGCGGAACCAGTCCTGCAGGGCCCGGGCCTTGGCGTAGGGCGTGGCCTGGTCGGCCGTCACCGCTTGGGCCTGGGCCGTCACCGACGGCGGGAAGGTCTGGGGGAGGGCCAGGTAGCGCTCGGCCACGTCGTCGGGGACGCCCCCGGGGGCCGACGCCAGCCCCGCCGCGGTGAGGGTGGGCAGCGCCGATTCCACCGTGTAGCGGAGGCCGTCGGCCGTGTCGCGGTCGGTGAGCAGGCTGCCCGAATCGCGCTCGTAGCGCAGGCCGGGGACCTCGCCGCCCACGGGGGCGGCGACCCGCTCGGGACGGAAGGCGGCCGGCAGCCAGATGGCGGACAGGGCGCCGATGGTGAAGTCCTGGACGAGGGGCTCCTGGGGCCCGCTGGTGACGATGCCGTCGGGCAGCGAGCCCCGAGCCCGCTGGTAGCTGCCCCGGGACGACCAGATCGAGCCGTCGAAGCGGTCGAGCGACGTCAGCCGCCAGTAGGCGGGGGCGGGGCTGCCGACGGTGAAGACCTCAGCGCCCGACGGGTTCACCAGCCGGCCCCGGATGTCGACCAGGGGGCTGACGGTGACCCGGGCCGATCCCCGCGACCCGGGCTCCTCGCCGATGCCGAAGAGGCCGGAGGACTGGGCGCCGGGCAGGCGGGGCCCGACCGTCATCCCGGCCACCACCGCCACCAGCCCCATCACCGCCGCCGCCCGCAGCACGGCGCCGTCGCCCTGGGCCCCCCGGGTGCCGAACCACGAGCCCGAGGTGGAGCGGGTGCCGGCGTCGGCCAGCACGACGAAGGCGAGGACGGCGGCCAGGTAGAGGGCACTGAGCCCGACGCGGTGGCGGTCGGCGCCGAGCAGGGCCCCGAACAGGAAGACCGTGAACGACGGGATCACGGCCTCGAACCGGGCCCGCACCCGGAAGGCGAACAGGTCGCCCAGCCACGCCGCCAGCCACGCCCCCACCGCCCCGGCCAGGATGAAGCCCCGAGTCACGGGCGCGGGGGCCAGCACCGCCCCGAAACGGTCCCAGGCGGTGCGCAGGTCGGCGGTGACGGCGCTCCAGGTGGACCCGCCGGGGATGCCCATCGTGGTCGTGTGGGGCTCGATCACCCAGGCCACGTACAGGACCAGGCCGACGCCGGAGACGACCGCCGCCACCAGCGGGTTCAGCCCCCGGCGGCGGGTGATGCTGGCGACGACGTGGCTGGCGAAGGCCGCCCCTATGACCGCGGGCAGGAACGACCCGTCGGCGAACAGGCGGGTGAGCCCGACGACGGCGGCAATGGTGACACCCGCCAGCGACAGCTCGGCCAGCGCCGGGGCGAGGGCCGCCATTCGTCCGGTGGCGGCGGCCGGGGGTCGACGGCTCCCGCCGGGAGAGCCCACCGGGGCCGCCTCGGGCGGCCGGTGCATCGTCCTCATTTCGGGGTCCTCATCGCCTAACGGCCCGGTCGGCGGCCGCCCGGCGGAGGCTGGAGGCGCCCAAGGAGAGGGTGGCGTCCCACGCCGATGCGAACTGCCGATCGGGCCCGACGGACACGACGTGGCCGATGGCGGGCCAGCGCCCGGCCTCCGGCCGCGACCGCCGTCCCTCGAAGGCCACCAGGGTGACGGCCGACGGGACCCGTCCGAGGCGGGTGAGGCGTTCGAGCTCGGCGGCCTCGACGGACGTCGTGGTCACGACGGCCACCGCCCCGTCGACGGCCCGTTGGGGCCCGAGCGACTCGAGGTCGACGGCGCCGGTGGGCTCGAGGACGGCCAGCCGGGCCAGGATCACCTCCAGGTGTCCCGCGCCCGAGCCGAAGCCGGAGTCCACCCCGTCGGTGGTGATCAGCCGCACCACCGACCCGTGCTGCCAGCAGGCGGTGATCACGCTGGCCGCGGCCGATACCGCCGCCTCGAGGGAGGCGTCGGTGTGGATCCGGGCCCGGATGTCGAGGACGACCATGGCCCGCCCCTGCCACGGCACCTCGTTCTGGCGGATCATCAGCTCGTCCCGGCGGGCGGTCGACGGCCAGTGCACCCGGCGCAGGTCGTCGCCCTGGGCGTAGGCCCGCAGGGCGTAGAAGTCCTCCCCGGTGAGCCCCACCGCCGCGGCCCGGGGCGTGGTGTGGTGGCGGTCGCGCCCGGGGCTGTCGGGCAGGGGCCGCACCTTGTCGATGCGGGGGTAGACGGTGAGCTCGG
Organism: uncultured Acidimicrobiia bacterium; assembly: GCA_963765955.1. GTDB lineage: Bacteria > Actinomycetota > Acidimicrobiia > Acidimicrobiales > AC-14 > JAXDMK01. The sequence continues at coordinate 330,533 of CAVXYA010000002.1, read as the reverse complement.
TGACGGGGGCGATGGCCGACGACCGCCGGGCCAGCCCGAAGGGGTCGGTGCGCTCCGCCTCCAGGGGGCCGATGGCGAACACGCCCCGGCGGTCGGCCGGCAGACGGTAGCTGGCCTGGTCGGACTGGCCGGGGGCGAGAGGCGGGAGCAGGAAGCGGGCCTGGCGGGGCCCGCCGGCGAGAGCGTCGCGCAGGGTGAGCACGGGCGAGCGGCGGCGGCGGCGGTTGCGGATGGAGAGCTCCACCCGGCTGTTGTCGCCGGCGTGGACCCGGGGCGGGTGGAGCTGCCGGGACGCCTCCAGGTCGAGCCGGCGGGTGAGCACGTACACAGTGCCTGCGACCAGCAGGCCCAGGCTGCCCGCGGCCAGCACGTACAGCTCGACCAGGCCGAGGGCCCGCCCCGCCAACAGCAGGACCGCCGCTCCGATCGCCACCCCCCACCCCCGCCGGGTGAGCAGCCCCCTCACGAGGCTGCTCTCACTGGGTTGTGTTCACCGGGCCGCGGGGACCGAGACCGAGCTCAGCACCGAGAGGAGCACGTCGCCCCGGTTCACGCCCCGGAGCTGGGCGTCGCCGGTGAGGGCCAGGCGGTGCTCGAGCACGGGCAGGGCCAGCGCCTTGAGGTCGTCGGGCACCACGTAGTCGCGCCCCGTCGACGCAGCCCGGGCCCGGGCGGCACGGAGCAGGCCGAGGGCGGCACGGGGCGAGACGCCGAGGGCGAGCTGGGGGTGGGCCCGGGTGGCGGCGGCCACGTCGACGATGTAGCCCTTCAGGCTGGCGGCCACGTGGATGGCCGAGGCCAGGGCGGTCATGGTCTGGACGTCGGCCGCCGATGCCACCGGCCGCAGCGACGCGGAGGGGTCGGTGCGACCGTGGGTGTCGAGGATCCCGATCTCGGCCGCCCGGTCGGGGTAGCCCATGCCGATGCGCATGAGGAAGCGGTCGAGCTGGCTCTCGGGCAGGGGATAGGTGCCCTCGTGCTCCACCGGGTTCTGGGTGGCGATCACCATGAAGGGGGGCGGCAGGGCGTAGGTGGTGCCGTCGACGGTGACCTGGCGCTCCTCCATGGCCTCCAGCAGGGCGGACTGGGTCTTGGGCGAGGCCCGGTTGATCTCGTCGCCCACCACCAGGTTGGCGAAGATGCCGCCGGGGCGGAACTCGAAGTTGCCGTTCACCCGGTTGTAGACGCTCACCCCGGTGACGTCCGACGGCAGCAGGTCGGGCGTGAACTGGATCCGCCGCCAGGAGCAGTCGAGGCTGCCGGCGATGGCCTTGGCCAGGCTGGTCTTGCCGACGCCGGGCACGTCCTCGATCAGGAGGTGGCCCTCGGCGACCAGGCACAGCAGAGCCAGGCGTATGGCCTCGTTCTTGCCCTGGACGACGGTGGCCACGTTGGCCACCACCGCGTCGAAGCTCTCGGAGAAGGTCTGGACGGCCCGGGCCGCGACGCGTGATCTGGACATGGCTGGGGAAACGTCAGGTTACCGCCGGTGGCCACGCGTCAGGGAACGGGCCGGACGCCGCCCGCCGAGCACGTCAGTCGGAGATGCTCTCCCGCTTCTCCAGGCCCACCGCCGCCTCCAGCTCGGAGATGTGCTCGGACTGCGCTCTCGTCGGACGCCATGAGGTGGGCCAGGGCCGCGGCCAGGGCGTTGAGCTTGCGCTGGGTGGCCTTGGCATTGCGCCACTGCTCGTTCTCCAGCAACGCCACCAGCAGCAGGGTGAGCACCGTGCCCACGACCTGCATCGTGTCGACCCAGTGGTGGGAGAAGTCGGCCACCGGGCCCAGCGTCAGCCACACCAGCGCCAGCACGACGAGGCCCACGAAGAACCAGGATGAGGCAGCCGCGTTCGACACCCGGTCGGCGAGCGAGTCGAACCATCCCCGCTGGTGGGTGACCTCGCTCGGTCGGGTGGGACTGGACTGGTCGCTCACGTTCGGCTCTCCCGGGTTGCCTGACGAGACGCCGTAGCGTGTCACGGCGTGGAGGTGGTGCTGGCGCTCGACATCGGGGGCACCAAGCTGGCGGCCGGCCTGGTGGACGAGGCCGGGGCGCTGGTGGCCTCGGCCCGCGCCGCCACGCCGGTCACCGACGACCCCGAGGCCCTCTTCGCGGTGGTGATGGCGGTGGCCGAGTCGGTGGGCGGCAACGGCGAGGTGATGGCGTGCGGCGTCGGCTGCGGGGGACCCATGACCTCCGGCGGCGAGGAGGTCTCCCCCCTCAACATCCCCGCCTGGCGGGACTTCGCCCTGCGGGCCCGGTTGGCGGACGCCACCGGCCTGGCCACCTTCGTCGACAACGACGCCAAGGCCCTGGCTCTCGCCGAGGGGTGGCGGGGGGCGGCCGCCGGCGAGCCCGACTTCATCGGCATCACCGTGTCGACCGGCGTGGGTGGCGGCATCGTCCTCCAAGGCCGGCTGCTGGAGGGCGGGGGCGGCAACGCGGGCCACGTCGGCCATCTGGTGGTCGAGCCCGAGGGCCGGGCCTGCCGGTGCGGCGGCCGGGGCTGCCTGGAGGCGGAGGCGTCGGGGCCCGCCATCGAGGCGGTCACCGGGCGCCCGGCCGCCGAGGCCGGGCCCGAGGTGGTCGAGCGCACCGGCCGGCTGGTGGGACGGGCGGTGGCGTCGGTGGCCAACCTCCTCGACCTCCGCCTGGCCGTGGTCGGGGGCTCGGTGGCCCTCGGCTTCGGCGCCCCCTTCTTCGCCGCGGCCCAGTCCGAGGTCGACGCCCGGAGCTGCCTCGCGTTCTCCCGAGGCACGCGGGTCGTGCCCGCCGCTCTCGGTGCCGAGGGACCGCTGGTGGGGGCAGGGGCGGTCGGGTGGCGGGGCCTCGGACGCCGGTGACTCCCGGGCGTCACCAGGTTCGGTGGTTGGCCGGCGCCGCCTGGGCGGTGGCCCTGCGACCTCGGCTGTGGGGGGTGGCCGTCCGCCAGGTGGTTCGTCTGGCCCGTCCCGGGTGGTGGCGGCGGTGGCCGCCATTGCCGCTACCCGACCCCTCGTACCTGCGCTTTCGTCTGCAAACCGCCTACGGGGACCCCGACCGCCCGCCGTCGGCCGCCGATGTGGTGGCCTACCTGGATTGGTGTCGCGATTTCGGTCGCCTGCGCTAGCCTGCTCTGCTCATGGGCCTTCCACCACGACACCAGCTTCCGCGGGCCTGGCCTCAACGGGTCGGGCCGCAGCGGGTCGGGGCCTGACGGGCCGACGGGCTGAGGGACTGACGGTGAGCAAGGCACTCGTCCTCAATGCGACGTTCGAGCCGCTGTGCGTGGTGCCTGTCCGCCGAGCGGTGGTGCTCGTGCTGAAGGAGAAGGCCGAGATCCTGCACGCGTCCGACCGGGAGCTGCACTCCGAGCGGACGACCATGCCGGTGCCGTCGGTGATCCGCCTCACCCACTTCGTGCGGGTGCCCTTCCGGGCCCGGGCCGCCCTGAACCGGCGGGCCGTGTTCGCCCGTGACGACCACCGCTGCCAGTACTGCGGCGACACGGCCGAGAACATCGACCACGTCGTGCCCCGCAGCCGGGGCGGCGAGCACGTCTGGGAGAACGTGGTCGCGTCCTGCCGGCCGTGCAACAGCCGCAAGGAGGACCGGCTGGCCCACGAGGTCGGCTTCGTGCTCCGGCGCCGTCCGACCGCGCCCAAAGAGCTCACCTGGATCATCGTGGCCGTGGGCACCATCGACCCCCGTTGGGAGCCCTACCTCCAAGCCGGGGCGGCCCTGTCCGCCTGAACGCCGGGCCCTTCGTCGTCCGGCGCGAGCGGGCGACGGCCGCCACCCTCCGGTCCCGGCCGTGGCCCGCGCCAGTGGCCCGCACGGTGTGGTTCGTGGAGGTCGACCGGCCGACGCTGGTGCTCGGCAGCACCCAGTCCGACGGGGTGGTCGACCGGCGGCGGGCGGCTGCCGCCGGAGTCGAGATCGTCCGCCGGCGGAGCGGTGGGGGAGCGGTCCTCCTCCGGCCGGGGGAGGTGGTCTGGGCCGACGTGTTGCTGCCGGCCGGAGACCCTCTGGCCGAGTCCGACGTGAGCCGGGCCTTCGGGTGGGTGGGACGGGCGTGGGCGCGGGCCATCGTTTCGTCGGAGGTGGGGTCGGGCGGGGCTCGGGTGGTGGTGCACGAGGGGCGGCCCCGGCCGACCGCGTGGTCGGATCGGGTGTGCTTCGCCGGGCTGGGCCCGGGCGAGGTCACCGTCGACGGGGCCAAGGTGGTCGGGATCAGCCAGCGCCGCACGAGGGTGGGGACGCTGTTCCAGTGCGGTGCCCTGGTGACGTGGGACCCGGGGCCCCTCCTCGACGTTCTCGCCCTGTCCGACGGCGAGCGGGCGGCCGCGGCCGTCGATCTGGCGCGGTTGGCCGTCGGGGCGGGCGTGGAACGGGACCGGCTGGTGGCTGCCTTCGAGGCCGCCCTGGAGGATGCCTGACGGGTGCGGTGGTGGTCAGCTGCTGCCGGCGGCGGCGGCCGTGGCGGCGGTCGTGGCGGCGGTCGTCGCCTCCTGGATGAGACGGCGGACGACCTTGCCCACGGCCTGCAGGTTGGAGTCGTCGAGGGCGTGGTCGATGCGCCGCCGGGCGTGCTTGCGGGTGCCTCGGTCGGGGGCGACGACCTCGAGCAGGTGCGCGGGCCCGGTCATCGACAGCACCAGTGCGGTTCGCGGCTCGATGGGGCCGCCGGCTGCGGCGGCGGCCTGGAGGCGGGCCACGACTGCGTCCCGAGCGGCCGCGTCGAGCAGGGGATGACGGGGGAGCACACCGTCACTCGGGCCAAGGATTCCGGCGTTGACCAGGCCCGATGTCACCGCGTCCCACGTGTCCAGCCCAACATGCTTCTCCAGGCCCCGGCTCATGTGGGAGAGGACGGCCTTCATCTTGGGGCCCTTCTCGGCCACCACCGCAGCCGCCCCAGCCAGGGTCGGCGACCCGGGCGGCGAGGCGCTCGGCACCGGCACGATGCGATCGTCGCGGTCGCCGGGGCCGGCGGCGCCGTCGAGCAGCAGCTCGGCGACCAGGAGGCCGGCCAGGCAGGCGTTGAGCGGGCTGCGCATGCCGACGGCGTGACGTCCTGTGTCCGGTTTGATCGCGACCAGGGCCAACTCTTCGGCGAGGAGCATCTCGTCCAGGCTACCGGCCGACCGTCGTCCCCTGGATCGTCGCGGGCCGGATGTTGTCGGCCATCGTTGGCCGGGTGAGTGGCTGCGGCCTCCTGCCGGGCGACCGTCGGGCGAAGGTCACGACCATCACCCAGGCGTGGAAGGCCACCCCGGGCAGGATCTCGGCCAGGGGCGCGATCCGTCGGGCGGAGAGGTACAGGCCGGCGGCAACGGCGGCCGCCTCGGCCCAGAAGAGCCGGTAGGCGAGGCGCCGCCAGGGTCCCGGAACCTGGCCGGCGGCGAAGCGCCACATGAGCAGCGGCAGTGACACGCCGAGGGCGAGGGCGCAGGCGGTGTGGATCCGGTGGTCGGTGGGATCGCCGCCGATGGGGACGAAGGCGGCCACCATCTGCCCGGCCAGGCCGGCCAGCATGACCAGCGAGAAACCCCGTCCCACCGGGAAGCTGTTTCGCACGTGGCGGTGGAAGGCGGTGAACAGGACCGCCGGCACCGCCAGCCCGATGGTGAACAGCACGGGCGAGCCGCCGGGAGTGCCGAGGTAGCTCAGGGGATCGGGCCCGAGGAGGTCGAAGCCGCTGATGGCGGTGGCCGTCAGCAGCGTCGTCCAGACCGTGGCCACCGCGGCCACGCCGGTGTAACGCAGGGATCGGGACATCGCACCCAGTCTTCGTCACCGACGGCGTGAACGTATGACGGGCGCGCGGTGTGGGCCTTGGCCGCTTCGGCCGGTTTGGGCGGGCGGTTTTCGGGTGGGTGGCGGGCGCGGGTACGGTCGCGGCCGGCCGACCTGTCGAGAAGTGGCGGTGTGCGCTGTGCCCAACGATCTTGTCCGTCCGGCTCCGCCCGACGTCGCTCGCCATGACGAGGCGAGCCCGGCCCAGGCGGTCGTGGAGGCTGTCATCCCCCTGCTGCGGGGCTGGCTCCATCTCGTCTGCTTCTTCCTCTCGTTCCCCGCCGGGCTGATCGTGGTGGCCCACGCCCACACGCCCCGGGCGCGGGCGGCGGCGGTCATCTACGCCATGGGGGTGTCGATCCTCTTCGGGGTCAGCGCCACCTACCACCGGCGGTCGTGGTCGGTCGTGGCCCGACCCCGGATGAAGCGCCTCGATCACGCCACCATTTTCGTGATGATCGCGGCCAATTACACGCCATTGTGCCTTCTCGCCCTCGACGGCGACCTCGGTGGACGAATCCTGCTCGCGGTCTGGATGGCGGCAGGGACGGGAGTGATACTGGCTTTGACTGGCATCGCCGAGAAGGCTGTGGTTGGGCTGGCCATTTACATCGGACTGGGCTGGGTCATGGCCCTCGCCTTGCCCGAGCTAGCCCGCCAATTGAGCACCGCCGACCTCGTCTTGCTCCTGGTAGGTGGCCTCCTCTACACGGTGGGATGCATCTTCATGGGCATTCGATGGCCCAACCCGTTCCCCGCCATCTTCGGGTACCACGAGGTATGGCACGTCATGGTGGTGGGCGGCGCCATCTGCCACTACCTGGTCATCCTCACCGTTGTGAAGGCTGCCGCGGTCTGAAGTTCGCCGATCCCGGCTGGGAGTAAGGGCCGGTCCCTACGCCTCTGAGCGCGGCGTGCTGGGCCTACCGCCGGGCAAAGAGCGGCAGTGACCGAGGACGGTGCCATCTACACCTCATGGGCGCTTTGAGGCCCTTCGCCGGACGAAACCCGCTGCGGGAGTGCGGCGGAGCGCCGGTGATCGACCTTTTCGCCACTCGATGACAGAGAGCCGAAAAGTTGCCCGAAATGGTTCACAAATACTTGACCTCACGAACATATGTTCGTAGAATGAGGATGTGCTGGAGGATCTGGCAAAGGCGATCGAGAGGCTGGACATCCCGGTCGATCGGGATGCGTTGGTTCGGGTGTTGGCCCTGCGTGACCAGCTCGATGCCCGCATCGCCGAGGTGGCCGGGGCCTTCGATGCGCACGAGCTGTGGGACATCGACGGGGCCACATCGATGACGGCGTGGTTGCGGTCGATGGCGTCGATGACCGACCGCTCGGCCAAGCGGCTGAGCGTGTTGGCCCAGAGAATGCGGCAATTGCCGGTCTGCGCCGCCGCCTATGGCGACGGGTCGCTGTCCGGGGGGCAGGTGGAGGCGATCCTGGCCCAGGTCGACGATTCGACGGTGGCGCTGTTCGCCGAGCAGGAGTCCGACGTGGTGCCCTACCTGGTCCCGCTGACCGTGGCCGGTACATCACGGGCCATGGCCAGCTGGAAGGCCCGGGCCACCGAGCCGCCGGAGCCGGCCGAGCCCGAGCGCTCGCTTTACCTGTCCCAGACCCTGGATGACCGCTACGTCCTCGACGGGTCCTTCGACGCCGAGGGCGGGGCGGTGGTGGCCACCGCCCTGCGCCTGGCCACCACCGACGATGCCGACGACACCCGCACGCCGGCCACCAGGAGGGCCGATGCCCTGGTCGATGTCTGCCGGTTCTTCCTCGACCACCAGCACTCGAGGGCCGGGGGCCGGCACCGCCCCCACCTGAACGTGGTCGTCGACGTCGACGCCCTGGCCGAGGGCAGCGGGCGGCCGGGTCATCGGCGGTCCGGCCCTCGACGGGGACAGCGTGTCAAGACTCCTGTGCGACTGCTCCCTGCACCGGGTGCTGATGGCGGGACGCTCGGCCATCCTCGACTACGGCACGTCGACCCGAACCATTCCCGCTCCCCTGTGGAGCGCCCTGGTCATCCGCGACGAGCGCTGTCGCTTCCCGGGCTGTGACCGGCCCTCGACGTGGTCGGAGGGCCACCACGTGCGCTGGGTCACCCACGGCGGAGCCACCGGCCTCGACAACCTGGTTCTCGTCTGCACCCGCCACCATCACCGGCTCCACCAACCCGGATGGCAGGCCAAGCTCCTGCCCGATGCCACCTTCGAGGTCACCCAACCCGACGGGATCGTGCGCTGCACGTCACCACCGAGGGCCGATCCGGGCTGGGGGTAGCGGGGGCCGCGACAGCCCGCAGACGGTCGCGGCGCTGCTACGGCGCGGGCTTGGCGTCGAGGACTTCGATGACGAACCAGAGGGTCTCGCCGGGGGCGATGGTGGGGCGGCCTTGGTCGCCGTAGGCGAGGGCGGGGGGGATGCCGAGGAGGCGCTTGCCGCCGACGTTCATGCCGGGGACGCCTTGCTGCCAGCCGGGGATCACGTCGGTCAGGGGGGTGGTGTACGGGTCGGGCGGGGTGTGGGCGTAGCTGGCGTCGAAGATGGCGCCGGTGGAGCACGACACACCCACGTAGTGCACGGTGACCACTGCCTTGTCGGGGACCGGGGCGCCGGTGCCGACGGTGATGTCCTTCTTGACGAGCGCGGCCGGGGGCGGGCCGACCTCGACGTCGACCTCGGGGGCGCCGGCGGGGAGGGGCGAGGAGCGGGCGACGCACGGCTTGCCGGCCGCCGACTGGAGGGCGGCGGGGGCGGTGGTGGCCGTGGCCGCGGCGACCGTGGTGGTGGTCGTACCCGTGTCCACGGTGGTGTCGTCGTCAGGTCGGTTGACGATGAGGACGATCGCGGCGATCACCGCGAAGCCGGCGCCACCGACGATCATCCGGCGCTGGCGGGCTGCCTTCTTCCTCGCCGCCTGCTCGGCCTCGAGCTTCGCCTGCCGGGCCAACCGCTGCCGATCTCGCTTCGCATCTGCCATGGCGGCCCGAGGATAGGGGACCCGGCCTGGGGCCGTGAAGGCAACGAAGCATGACCGTGTTTCGGGTCAAGATCTCTGTACTCTCAGCGGTCCATCAACCCTCTCGCCGCTCTCGTCACCGCCGTGTTGCTCGCCCTCGCCCTGGGCGCGACGACTCCTCCGGGCCCGCCGGGGGCCCTCGGCGGCCGCGCCCCACGGGCCCTTGCCACCGGCGCCGTGGGCCACGACATCTCCTGGCCGCAATGCGACAGGGGCCAGCCGGAGGTGGGGGCCTTTGGCATCGTGGGGGTCACGGGCGGCCGCCCGTACACCCGCAACGCGTGCCTGAGCAGCCAGTTCGCGTGGGCCGAGGGCTCGCCGGGCGGCGCCGCCTTCTACATGAACACGTCGAACCCGGGCGTTGAATCCCTCGCCCTCGACTGGTACGCCCAGCGCTCGCCCAATCCCGCCTGCGCCCCGACCGACGAATTGGCGTGCGCCTACGACTTCGGGTTCAATGCCGCGGCCGAGGCCTTCGCCTATGCCCGCGAGTCCACCGGTCACGCCGCCGGCCGACTGTGGTGGCTCGACGTCGAAACCGACAACACGTGGTCGCACACGGACATCGCCGCCAACCGGGCGTCGCTCCAGGGCAGCATCGACTTCCTGTCCCGCCAGCCGGGGGTAGTCGTGGGCGTCTACACGACGCCGAGGATGTGGTTCCGCATCATGGGCGATCACCGGCTCGACCTACCCAATTGGACGGCGGGAGCCTTGTCGTTGGAGGCGGCGGTGGCCCACTGCGACCCCGCCTTCTCCGCCACCGGCGGGCCGGTGGTGCTGAGCCAGTGGGTCGAGGGCTTCGACAACGACTACGTCTGCTGACGTAGCGATACGCCGGTCAGCGGTGGCGGCGGGCCCAGCGGCGGGTGGTGGCGATGGGATGGGGGCGGTGGGCGGCCGCCAGGCGCTCCGCCCGCAGCGCCTCCACCTCCTCGTCATCGAGCGGGTCGAGCGGACCGACGACGGTCGAGAGGATGTGGTCGGCCAGCGCCGGGTTGCGAGCGAGCACCGGCCCGTGGAGGTACGTGCCCACGATCCGGCCCGCGACCGCGCCCTCGGACCCGTCCCCCGAGTCGTTGCCGTAGCCGACCGAGACCTTGCCGAGGGGTCGCGCCTCGGGGCCCAGGGTGGTGACGGAGGCGTGGTTCTCGTAGCCGGTGAGCTCGGGCAGTCCGAGGTCGGGCGCGGGCTCGACGACGATCTCTCCCACCCGGCGGGCGCCGTCGTCCCGGAAGGTCGAGATGTCGAGCAGAGCCAGGCCGTCGTGGGCCGATCCGTCCGGCCCCACGAAGGAGGTCCCCAGCACTTGGAAGCCGGCGCAGATGGCCAGCACCGCGGCCCCGTCGGCCACCGCCCGGTGCAGGGCCCGGCTCTCCAGCAACTCGCGGGCGGCCAGCGTCTGGGGACCGTCCTCGCCCCCGCCCATGAGGTAGATGTCGCACGACCGGGGGGTGGCCTCGCCCGCGGTCACCTCCACCAGCTCGCTGGCGATGCCCCGCCATTCCAGCCGCTTGGCCAGGACGGTGGCGTTGCCGCCGTCGCCGTACGTGCCCAGCAGCTCGGGGTACAGCACCGCGATCGACACCGTCCGGCCGGACCCGGCACCGGACCCGCTCGTCGACCCGGCCTCAGCCCGGGCCTCCGACCCGGCCTCGGCCTCCGACCCGGCCTCCGGCCCGGGTCGCCTCAGCCCGGGCCTCCGCCCCGGTCGCTTCCGCCGGCTCAGACGGCACGGGCCAGGGCCAGGCGTGCGTCCTGGAACGACGTGTAGTTGGCGGCCAGGTCGACCTCGGGGCTGCCGGCCGCCTTGATCGCCTCCAGGTAGTCCTCGACGTAGGTGTGGGTCACGCCCGCGTAGTGGAGGCGGACGGCCAGGTCGCGGCCCCGCTCGCCGGTGGCCACCACGATGCGGCCCCGGAGCTTCTCGAAGGGCACGTCCCACAGCCATGACGGGTCGTGGCCGTCGGCGACCCGGGCGTTGATCCCGATGACGACGGGGACGGGCGCGGGGCGGATGAGGTCGAGCGCCTCGGCCCACCCGGCCGGGTTCTTGGCCAGCAGCAGCCGCACCCGCACCCCGTCGACCGAGACCCGCTCGTAGCGGCCGGCGACGGTGCCCACCCGGGCCATGGCCTGCACCGCCCACGCCGGGTCCTGGCCGAGGGCCACCACGCCGGCCGCGGCCATCGCCGCGTTGGCCAGGTTGCACCAGCCCGGGAGCTGGAGGTTGACCGGCAGCCGAGTCCCGTCGGCCAGCACCAGGTCACGGCCCTCGAGCCACAGGTCGGGCTTGGGGCGGGTCAGGGGGCAGGAGGTGCACGCCCAGCTCGGGGCGCCAGTGTCCGACCGGCGCCGGGCGAGCGGCGGCGGCTCCCACCGGATGCGGTTGCCGCAGGCCGGGCAGGCGGCGGCGTCCTCCCGCCACTTCTGGCCGGTGCCGACCCACACGGCTGTGCCCGCCGCCTCCGCGGCCCACACCACGAGCGGGTCGTCGACGTTGGCCGCCACCGTGGTGTCCGGCAGCGACTCCAGCATCTTGCGCCACGAGAGGGCGTGCAGGCGGACCTCACCGATCCGATCGAGCTGGTCGCGGCTGAGGTTGAGGAGCACCACCACCTCGGGCCGCACCGCCTCCGCGGCCTCGGCCAGCAGCCCCTCGTCCACCTCCAGGGCCACCATCGCCCCCGGGCGCTCGTAGGAGAGGGCACCGACCAGGCCGGGGAGGAGGTTGGACCCGGCGGCGTTGGTCTCCACCGGGCCCCGGGTGGACAGGGCCGCGGCCAGCAGGCGGGTGGTGGTGGTCTTGCCGTTGGTGCCGGACACCAGGGCGACCGTGTGCCCGGACGCCATCTGCTCCAGGGCCGAGGGATCGACGGCCAGCGTCACCCGTCCGCCGATGACCGACCCCGCCCCCCGGCCGGCGCGCCGCGACACCTCGGAGACGAGCCGGCCGGCGAGGGCCGCCGCTCTCGTCCGCAGGGGGAGGTCCACGGCTCGATCTTCGCCCAGAAACGGCGGGGCTGAATCACGGAGGGGGGCCTGACGACGCCCAGGGTTGACGCCGGTGGCGTGTGGGGGATTAAATGTGGCACCAAGTGGCGCGAAGTGGGGAGGGCTCCCCCCGATTGTCGTCAGTCGACCATCAACCGAACGGGTGACAAGAGGGCGAGTGGGTGGCACATGTTCCTAGGGGAGTTCCTGCACTCCCTCGATCCCAAAGGAAGGCTGATCCTTCCGGCGCGCTTCCGGGACCTGCTGTCGCAGGCGTACGTCACCAGCCAGATGGACGGGTGCCTGGCCCTGTGGACGCCGGCCGAGTTCCAGGCCCGGGCCGAGGAGATGAAGGAGCGGGCCAAGGGCTCGGACGTGGAGCGGGCCATGTCCCGAGTCTTCTTCGCCGGGGCCCAGGAAGCCAGCCCCGACCGTCAGGGGCGGATCGCCATCCCCGCCAACCTGCGCCACTACGCCGGCCTCGAGCTGGAGAGCCAGGTCGTCGTCACCGGTGCGTGGGACCACGTCGAGCTCTGGGACGTCGCCGCCTGGGAGCGGGCCAAGGGTGCGGGGGAGTCCGCCCTGCACGGAAGCAGGTCAGCATCGTGAACGCACCGGTTGCGGCCATGCGCAACCCTCCGACCGGAAAGCGGGAAGACCCCCCTCTTCGCCCCTTCCACAGCCGGGAACGGATCTCGGCGCAGCCCCGGTCGGAGGGTTGCGGATGAACGCAGCCGATGGGAAATCAGAACCCCACCTCCCGGTGATGGTCGGGGAGGTGGTCGACGTCTTCCGGCCCGTGCCGGAGGGCGTGATCGTCGACGCCACGGTGGGGGCGGGGGGGCACTCGGCGGCGATCCTCGCTGCTCGACCCGACCTCTCCGTGATCGGACTGGACCGGGACGAGGACGCCCTGCGGGAGGCGAGCGTCGCCACCGCCCGGTTCGGGGGCCGCGTTACCTTGGTCCACGCACGGTTCGACACCCTGGCGGACGCCGTCCGGGGCCTCGGCCATGAGCGGGTCTCGGGCGTCCTGTTCGACTTGGGCGTCAGCTCCATGCAGCTCGACCGGGCCGACCGTGGGTTCAGCTACCGGGGCGAGGGTCCCATCGACATGCGGATGGACCGCACCCAACCCTTCTCCGCGGCCGACGTCGTCAACGGGTACGAGTTCGAGCCTCTGGCTGAGCTCATCGCCCGCCTGGGCGGGGAGCGGTTCGCGTCCCGCATCGCCCGGGCCCTCATCGAGGCCCGGCCATTGTCCACGACGACCGAGCTGGCCGGCGTGATCCGCAACGCCATCCCCGCGCCCGCCCGCCGTCGGGGCGGCGACCCCGCCCGGCGGACGTTCCAGGCCATCCGCATGGAGGTCAACGACGAGCTGGCGGTCATTCCGCGTGCCCTCGATCAGGCCCTCGACCTGCTCGTTCCCGGCGGACGGCTGGCGGTTCTGGCCTACCACTCGGGCGAGGACCGCCTGGTGAAGGAGAAGCTGGTGTTCGCCGAGACGGGAGGGTGCGTCTGCCCCCCGGGCCTGCCCTGCGGGTGTGGGGCGGTGCCCGACGTGCGCCTGCTGTGGCGGGGGGCCCACAAGCCGAGCCCGGCCGAGGTGGCCCGCAACCGTCGAGCGGAGAGCGCCCGGCTGCGCGCGGCCGAGAAGCTGGGCCGGACGGCGTGACCGCCACCCGAGCCCGCCGCCTCCCCCCGGGCCGCGTCCCGCCCCGCCCCCTGCCGCCGACCCGCGTCCCCCCCGGACGCCTGCCGTCGAACGCCCGAGACCCCCTGGCCGATCCGCCCCGGGCCCGCGCCACCGCCAGTGCCGCCGGCCGCGCGCCCGGGACGGCGGCCATGGGTTCCCAGACCCGGCCGGCCGCTCGCCCGGACCCGCGCCGCCGCCCAGACCCGGCCGCCCAGACCCGGCCGGCCCAGACCCGGCCGGCCCAGACCCGGCGCTCGGCCCGGCCGCCCAGACCCGGCCGGCCCAGCTCGGCCGGCCCGACCGGCCGGCCCAGTCCCGGCCGGCCCAGACCCGGACTGGGGCGGCAGTTGCCACGCCGGCGGCCCGAGCGACACCGTCCAGGCCGGCTCCGGCCGCGGCACCCTCCCGGCAGGCAGCCGGCCCGCGGCCGTTCACCCGCCCGCCCGCGACCCGAACGAGGAATGCGTCCTCGGCCACCACGGCCGGCGCCGCTTCAGTCCGAGGCGGCACCGCGACCGCGGCCGTCGCCACCGCCCAGGCCGCGGTCCAGCCCCGGCCCCAGCCCGATCCCCAACCCCGCCCCCAGCCCGCCCGCCGGACGCCGCTGCGAATCGTCGCTCCGCCCGACCCCGAGGCCCGCGCTCGCCGGCGGCGGCGGCTGGTCGCCGGTGCCCTCGCCGGGCTGGCGTGCGCCGGGTTGTTCGCCATCGTGGGCGTGCGGGTGCTGCTCGCTCAGGGCCAGGCCCCGGTCGACGGGCTCGAGGCCCAGGTGACAGCCGCCCAGGCCGAGAACCAGCGCCTGCGGCTCGACGTCGCCCGCCTGGAATCGCCGGCCCGCATCGTGGCCGAGGCCCAGGCCCGCCTGGGGATGGTCCCCCCGGCCGTGGTCGTCTACCTCCCACCGCTCGCCCAATCCCCGCCAGCCCAGTCCCCGCCAGCCCAATCCCCGCCTGCCCAGTCCCCGCCAGCCCAGTCCCCGCCAGCCCAGTCCCCGCCTGCCCAGTCCCCGCCAGCCCAGTCCCCGCCAGTATCGCCGGCCGGCTAGCGGCCGCACCGAAGGTGAACGTCTCCGTCCCGCGCCGCCGCTTGGTGGCGCTCCTTGCGGCCATGGCTGTCGCCTTCGCCGGGTTGGTGTGGCGGCTGGCCGACGTCCAGGGTGTCTCCGCCGAGCGCTACGCCGTCTTCGGTGAGTCGCAGCGCCTCGAGTCGAGGGTGCTGCCCGCCGATCGGGGTTCGATCCTCGACCGCAACGGGGCCGAGCTGGCCATCTCCCTCCGCCGCAAGACGGTGTGGGCCGACCCCTCGATGGTGGACGACCCGCGGGCCGCGGCCCTCGCCCTGGCCCCCATCCTCCAGCTCGACGAGGACGAGTTGCACGCCAGCCTCGACGCCGACACCGAGTTCGTCTACCTGTCCCGAACGGTCGAGGACGAGGTGGCCGCCGCCGTCGATACCCTCGGCCTGAAAGGGGTGTTCCTCGTCGACGAGCCCGCCCGTCTGCAGCCGTCGGGGACGCTGGCCGCCCCCGTCCTGGGCGAGGTGGGCGCCGACGACGTCGGCCTGTCCGGCCTCGAGCTCCAGTACGACGAGGAGCTCACCGGCGAGCCGGGCGAGCTGCTGGTGGAGAAGGACGTCGGTGGCAACGACATCGCCGGCGGCACCCGCCAGCTGGAGCCGCCCCGGCGGGGCCACAACCTCATGCTCACCATCGACCAGGTGATGCAGTACGAGACGGAGCGGGTGCTGGGCGAGCAGATCGTCTCCTCCCACGCCAAGGGCGGCATCGCCATCGTCATGGACCCCCGTACGGGCGAGATCCTGGCCCTGGCCAACCTCGACGCCGGCAAGGACGGGGCCCCGCCGACGCCCAGCTTCGACAACATGGCGGTGACCAGGGTCTACGAGCCGGGCTCGGTGAACAAGGTGGTCACCATCGCCGGGGCGGTGGAGGAGGGGCTGGTGGAGGGCGGCACCCGCCTGAGCGTGCCCGACCACTACCAGGTGGCCGACGTCGTGTTCAAGGACGACGAGGAGCACGAGCCGGCCTACTGGTCGGTGGACGAGATCATGACCCATTCCTCCAACGTGGGCACGATCATGATCGGCCAGCGGCTGGGCCAGGAGCGCATGAGCGACTACCTGGACCGGTTCGGCCTGGTCGAGCAGACCGCGCTCGACTTCCCGGGGGAGTCGGCCGGCATCCTGCCCGAGCCCGACGAATGGTCGGGCACGTCGATCGCCACCGTCCCCATCGGCCAAGGGGTGGCGGTGACCGCGCTCCAGATGCTGGGCGCCTACAACACCATCGCCAACGGGGGTACCTACGTGGAGCCCCGCCTGGTGCGGGGGGTGCAGGACGCATCCGGGAAGCTGCGCCAGCCCGACGTCGAGAAGGGCCACCGGGTGGTGTCGGAGGAGACGGCGGCGGCGGTGACCAAGATGCTGGTGGGAGCGGTGGCCGAGGGCACCGGTACCGCCGCCGCCATCCCCAACTACACGGTGGCGGGCAAGACGGGCACCGCCCGCAAGCCCAAGGACGACGCCCTCGGCTACAAGGACGGGGCCTACGTGGCCAGCTTCGCCGGGTTCGTGCCCGCCTCCGCTCCCCGCCTGTCGGCCATCGTCGTCCTCGACGAGCCCACGCCCATCTACGGCGGGCTGGTCTCGGCGCCCGCCTTCTCCCGGCTGGCGGTGGCCGGCACCCGGCTGTTCGACATCCCGCCCCAGCCGACCGGCGACGCCCCCCTCTCGTCGTCGTCCGACCGCGACCTGGCTGCGGGAGTGCCGGGCCAACGTCCGGGATTGGGTGTGCCGGGGCGGGCACCGGCGGCCGGTACGCTCGGGCCTTCGCCCACGAGAGCCTGATTTTCACGTTGCGACTCGATCAGCTTCTGGGCGACGTGGAGGTGTTGCAACTCCGGGGCGACCCGGATCCGGCGGGCACCGACGTCGTCGCCATCACCGCCACCTCGCAGACCGTCGTCCCCGGATCCCTCTTCTGCTGCATCCCGGGCCGGACCACCGACGGCCATCGCTTCGCGCCGGCTGCGGTGGCGGCCGGGGCGGTCGCCCTGCTGTGCGAGCGGCCCCTGGAGGCGGCGGACCTCGGCCGCGTCGTCCCCCAGGTGGTGGTGGCCGACGGGCGGGCGGCCATGGCCCGGGCCGCGGCCGCCCTCCACGGCCACCCTTCACGGCGGTTGGCGGTGGTGGGGGTCACCGGCACCAACGGCAAGACCACCACCACCCACCTGCTCAAGGCCCTCCTCGAGGCCGACGGCCGGGCGGCCGAGGTCATCGGCACCCTCTCCGGGCCCCGCACGACACCGGAGGCCACCGAGCTCCAGGCGGCGTTGGCGGGGGCGGCCGACCGGGGGGCGGCGGTCGTCGCCCTGGAGGTGTCGTCGCACGCCCTGGCCCTGCACCGGGTCGACGCCACCTGGTTCTCGGTGGCGGTGTTCACCAACCTGAGCCCCGAGCACCTCGACTTCCACGGCGGGATGGACGACTACTTCGCGGCCAAGGCCGGGCTCTTCTCGCCCGAGCGGACCGGAGTGGCGGTGGTGAATGCCGACGACCCGTGGGGCCGCCGCCTGCTGGCCGCCGCCCGCCTGCCCACCCGCACCTTCTCGTTGGCCGACGCCCACGGGCTGGAGCTGGGCCCCGCCGGGGCCCGCTTCCGGTGGGAGGGGCACCCGGTGTGGCTGCGTCCGGGCGGCACCTTCAACGTGGCCAACGCCCTCGCCGCGGCGGCCGCCGCCCGCGAGCTCGACGTGCCGGCGGCGGCGGTGGCGGACGGCCTGTCGTCGGCGGGGGCGGTGCCCGGCCGGCTGGAGGCGATCGACCGGGGACAACCCTTCCAGGTGCTGGTCGACTACGCCCACACCCCGGCCGGGCTGGAGGCCTGCCTGCAGGCGGCGCGAGAGATGACATCGGGCTCGGGCCGGGTGGTGGTCGTGTTCGGGTGCGGGGGGGACCGTGACCACGCCAAGCGCCCGCTCATGGGTGCTATCGCCTCGCACCTGGCCGACCTGGCCGTCCTCACATCCGACAACTCCCGGTCCGAGGACCCGGCGGCGATCGCCGCCGCGGTGCTGTCCGGGGTCCCGGACGGTGCGTCCGGGACGTTCGTGGTCGAGCCCGACCGGCGGTCGGCCATCGCCCTCGCCCTGTCCAACGCCGGCCCGGGGGACGTGGTCGTGCTGGCCGGCAAGGGCCACGAGACCACCCAGGTCACCGGCGACCGGGTCGTCCCGTTCGACGACCGGGTCGTCGCCGCCGAGGAGCTCTACCGGTTGGCGGCAGCCGGCGGGGCCGGGGCCCACCGCTAGATGGTCGCCCTCCTCATCGCCGGCAGCGTGGCCCTCCTCACCGCGATCCTGGGCACGCCGATCCTCATCCGCTCCCTCCAGATCCGGGGGATCGGCCAGCAGATCCGGGAGGATGGCCCGCAGGGACACCTGACCAAGGCCGGCACACCCACCATGGGCGGACTGGCCATCCTGGCCGCGGTGGTGGTCGGCTACCTGGCCGCCCACGTCCGCACGGGCGCGGTGTTCACCGCCGCCGGCTTCCTCGTCCTCATGGTCATGCTCGGCGCCGGCCTGGTGGGGCTGATCGACGACTGGATCAAGATCTCCCGCCAGCGGAGCCTGGGCCTGAACAAGCTGGCCAAGACGCTCGGGCTGCTTCTCGTCTTCCTCACCTTCGCCGTGCTGGCCGTCTACAAGGCCAAGGTCCGCACCAACCTGTCGTTCGCCCGTAACGTCGGCATCGACCTGAGCGACCCGATCTACCTGGTGTGGGCGGTCCTGGTGCTGATGGCGGCGGCCAACGCGGTGAACCTGGCCGACGGCCTCGACGGCCTGGCTGCCGGTTCGGCCATGTACGCCTACTCCGCCTTCGTCTTCATCGCCTTCTGGCAGTTTCGCCACGAGTCCTGCTACTTCCTCGGCCCCGCCCTCGACCTGTCGATCATCGCCGCCGCCGTCACCGGGGCGTGTGCCGGCTTCCTGTGGTGGAACGCGGCCCCGGCCAAGATCTTCATGGGCGACACCGGGTCCCTGGGCATCGGCGCCGGCCTGGGTGCCCTCGCCCTCACCACCAACACCCACCTGCTGCTGCCGGTGGTGGGCGGACTGTTCGTGATGATCACCATGTCGGTGGTGGTGCAGGTCGTCGGCTTCCGGCTGTGGCACGTCCGGGTGTTCCGGATGGCTCCCATCCACCACCACTTCGAGCTCATCGGCTGGCCTGAAACCACCGTGATCGTGCGCTTCTGGATCCTGGCGTCGCTGCTCACCGCCCTGGCCGTCGGCCTGTTCTACGCCAACTTCCTCTCGGCCGGGGTATGCCGCCTGATGGGCACCGGCGGGTGACGACCATCGCCGGCACCGGCGGGACGCCCACGACCGACCTGACAGGGACCGGGCTGGCCCTCGTCATCGGGATCGGTCGCAGCGGCGAGGCCGTCGCCGCCCACCTCCTCGCCCACGGGTGGCGGGTCGTGGCGGTCGACGACGCCCCCGGGCCGGCGGGACGGGACCGGGCCCGGGCCCTGGGCGTGGAGCTGGTGGAGAGCCCCGACGAGGACGCCCTGCGCCGGCTGGTGGGGGAGGCGGGCCTGGTGGCCACCAGCCCTGGCGTGCCCGTGCGCCACCCCGTGTTCCGGGCCGCGGCCGAGCAGCACGTGCCCGTGCTGGGCGAGATCGAGCTGGCCTGGCGCGACCTCGACCGCCCGGTGGTGGCCGTCACCGGCACCAACGGCAAGACGACGGTGACCACCCTCGTGGCCCGCATGCTGGTGGAGTCGGGCGTGGCCGCCATCGCCGCCGGCAACATCGGCCTGCCCCTGTCGTCCGCCGTCGGCCGGGATGTCGACGTGGTCGTCGCCGAGGTCTCGTCCTTCCAACTGCAGTTCGTGGACGGCTTCCGCCCGGCGGTCGCGGTGTGGCTCAACCTGGCCGCCGACCACCTCGACTGGCACCCCGACGTCGAGTCCTACGTGGCGGCCAAGGCCCGCATCTGGGAGCGGCAGACGCCCGACGATGTGGCCGTGGTCAACGCCGACGACAAGGTGGTGATGGCCGCCGCCGCCGGCGCCCCGGGCCGGGTCGTGACCTTCGGGCTCGGCCGCTCGGAGCGGGTGCCGGAGTGGTCGGTGATCGGCAAGATGCTCCGGGGACCCGTGGGACCGGTGGTCGGGATCGAGGAGCTGCCCCGCGCGCAGCCCCACGACGTGGCCAACGCCCTGGCCGCGGCCGCCGCCGCATCGCTGATGGGGGCGACGGTGGAGGGCATGCGAGCGGCCCTGGTGGGCTTCGAGGGCCTGCCCCACCGGCTCCAGCTGGTGGCGGCGGCGGCCGGCGTCCGCTGGTACGACGACTCCAAGGCGACCAATCCCCACGCCGCGGCGACGGCGGTGGCCGGGTTCTCGTCGGTGGTGCTCATCGCCGGCGGCAGGAACAAGGGACTCGACCTGTCGGTGCTGGCGCTGGTCGCGGAGCCGATCCGGGCCGTGATCGCCATCGGCGAGGCGGCCGGCGAGGTCACCGCCGCCTTCGACGGCGTGCGGCCGGTGCACCAGGCCGCCTCCATGGACGAGGCCGTCCGCCTGGCCGCAGCCGCGGCCGTGCCCGGCGACGTCGTCCTCCTATCGCCAGGGTGCGCCAGCTTCGACTGGTACGACTCCTACTCCCAGCGGGGCGACGACTTCGCCCGCGCCGTCCGCTCAATGATGGAGGACTCGCCATGACGCCTCGCCGGCCGACTCCTCCGATGGAGGGCCGTGGATCGGTCGCCACCATCGCCCGCCGCCCTCGTCCCCCGGCTGGCCGCGAGTCGGCTCGGCCGGAGGCGTCGGCGGGCTACGACGCCGCCGCCCAGGCGGCGCGCGACCTCGCATCGCGGCTCACCCGGCGCCCGGCGTCGTCCGGTCTCGTGTCGACGACGACGTCCTCCGCCGGCCGGGTCGCGCCGCGGTATGCGCCGGTGCGGAAACCCCCGCCGAAGCCCATCGGCGTCCGGGCGGCGAGGTCGAAGGTGCTGGCCCCGCCCCTCCCGCCGCTCACGTCGGGCCGCCGGGCCCGGCCGGCGCCCTCACGGCGGCCGACGACGGCCACCCCGTCCCGGACCCGTTCCGCTACCGGCCGGCTTGCCGCCGCCACCCCCCCCGCCGTCCCGGCCCGGACGGCCCGGGCCGCTACCCGCACGTCCGCCACCGCGACTCCCGGCCGGCGCGCGCCGGCCCGGCGCTCCGCCACCGGACGGGCCGCCCGACCGACGAGCCTCCGCCACCCGACTCGCCGCCC
The DNA here is from genome assembly GCA_963765955.1 of uncultured Acidimicrobiia bacterium. GTDB lineage: Bacteria > Actinomycetota > Acidimicrobiia > Acidimicrobiales > AC-14 > JAXDMK01. The sequence continues at coordinate 309,723 of CAVXYA010000002.1, read as the reverse complement.
GACCGCCATCCCGCCACCCGCCCGGCCGTCCGCCGGGCCGCTGGGCATCGCCCAGGCCCGGACCGCCCGGCGCCCGGCCGCCCGGCCGCAAGAAATCGGTGCATCCCCCAACGCCCGGCGGCGCGCGGTCCGGACCACCAGTCCGCGGGTCAGTCCGAAGGCGACCAGCGCTCCGTCAGTCCCCTTGAAGGTGGCAGGGGCCCGGGAGTCGGGGTGGGTGCTGCTCGCCATCGTCACCGCCCTGCTCATCGTGATGGGGCTGATGATGGTGCTGTCGGCGTCGTCGGTGGAGGCGCTACGCAGCTACGGCGGGGCGTGGGTGTTCTTCCAGAAGCAGGCCATGTGGGTGGCGGTGGGCACGATCGGGCTGGTCCTCGCCGCCTGCTGGGACTACCGGCGCTGGTCGCGCCTGGCCTGGCCCCTGATCGTCGCCTCCCTCGTCCTCCTCATCGCGGTCCAGATCCCGGGCGTGGGCATCAACGTCAGCGGGTCCACCCGGTGGCTGGGGTTCGGCCCCCTCCGGTTCCAGCCGTCGGAGATGGCGAAGCTCGCCCTGCTGATCTTCGTCGCCGACCTGCTCGGCCGGCGACCCGAGCAGATGCACGAGTCGCGCCTCACCCTGCGTCCGGTGGTCGTGGTCGCCGGAGCCCTGGGGGGCCTGGTGATGCTCCAACCCGACATGGGCACGGCCATGGTGATGGTGCTCATCGTCCTCGTGGGCCTGTTCGTGGCCGGGATGCCGCTCCTGCGCATGGGGGCCGTGGTCGCCGCGTCCTCCGTCGGGGCGGCCGCCCTGGCCATGGGCGCCGGCTACCGCCGGAACCGGGTGTTCGGGTTCGTCGACCCGTGGGGCGACGTCGCCGACACCGGCTACCAGGTCGCCCAGTCGCTCGTCGCCCTCGGCACCGGCCACGTGGGTGGCGTCGGCCTCGGCGCCAGCCGGGCCAAGTGGGGGTTCCTCCCCAACGCCCACACCGACTTCATCTTCGCCATCGTGGGCGAGGAGCTGGGCCTGGTGGGCACCCTCCTCGTGGTCTTCCTGTTCGGGGCCTTCGCCGTGCTGGGCATCCGGGCCGCCCTCCGGGCCCCCGACCGCTTCGGGATGCTGGTGGCCACCGGCATCACCGCCTGGGTGGTGGGGCAGGCTCTGGTCAACATGGGCGCGGTCACGGGGATGCTGCCGGTGACAGGGGTACCGCTGCCCTTCCTGTCGTTCGGGGGGACGTCGCTCGTGGTGACCATGGTGACGGTGGGCGTCCTGCTGAACATCGCCCGCCACGCCATCCCCCCCACCAGGTGACGGGCCGCCGGGCCGCGGGGGAGTCCCCCACCTGGGCCATCGTGGCCGGAGGCGGAACCGCCGGTCACATCGTCCCCGGGCTGGCATTGGGCCGGGCTCTGGTCGAGCGGGGCCATCCGGCATCGTCCATCCACTACGTCGGCAGCGAGCGAGGACTGGACGCGGAGATGGTGCCCCAGGCCGGGTTCGGGCTCACGGTCCTGCCCGGGCGGGGGTTCGCCCGCCGGCTCTCGGTCCACGGCCTGGTCGACAACGCGGGGGCGGCCTGGGGCCTGACCCGGGCGGTCGCCCGGGCGGCGGCCCTTGTACGGCGCCACCGGCCCTCGGTGGTCGTGGCCGTCGGGGGCTACGCCGGCGTTCCGTGCGGGCTGGCCGCCGCCGTTGCCCGGGTGCCGCTGGTGGTGGTGGAGCAGAACGCGGTGCCGGGGGCCGCCAACCGTCTCCTGGGACGATTCGCCCGGGCCAGCGCCGTCTCCTTCCCGGGCACCGACCTGCCCGGGGCGGTCGTCACCGGCAACCCGGTACGGCCCGAGATCCTGGCCGTCGACCGGACCGACGCCGGCCGGGCCGCGGCCCGGGCCGCCCTTGGACTCCCCGAGGGACGCAAGGTCGTCGCCGTCACCGGCGGGTCGCTGGGCGCCCTGCGCATCAACCGGGCGGTGCTGGGCGCGGTCGAGCAGTGGGCCGGCCGGCGGGACCTGGCCATTCGCCACGCGGTCGGCGCCCGGGACTGGGAGCTGGTGCAGGCCGAGCGGCCCGAGCTGCCGCCCGACGGCGAGGGCCTCGTCTACCAACCCGTCCGCTACGAGGACCGTATGGACCTGCTCATGACCGCGGCCGATCTCCTCGTGTGCCGGGGCGGGGGGAACACGGTGGCCGAGGCCGCGGTCGTGGGTCTGCCGGCGGTGCTGATCCCGTTGCCCAACGCACCCGGCGACCACCAGACGGCGAACGCCCGGGCCCTGGCCGACGCCGGCGGCGGCGTGCTGGTGCCCGACCGCGAGCTCGACGCCGACCGGCTGGTGGCCGAGGTGGATCGCCTGCTGGCCGACGACGCCCGCCTGGAGTCGATGGCCCGGGCGGCCGCCAGCGTCGGCCGGCGGGACGCCGCCGATCGGGTGGCGGCCCTGGTCGAGGAGCACGCCCGCCGGTGACCATCGACGAAGGGGACGACGGCGCGACAGCTGCGACGGCCGCCGCCGATCGGGCCCGGGCCGGTGCCCTCGACCTGCGCCAGCCCCGCCGCATCCACGTGGTGGGGGTGGGCGGCAGCGGGATGAGCGCCATCGCCGAGGTACTTGCCGGCATGGGGCACCACGTCTCGGGCAGTGACCTCCAGCCCTCGCCCGCCCTCGACCGCCTGGCGGCCCTCGGCGTGCGGGTCTTCGTCGGTCACGACGCGGCCCACCTCGGCCCGGCCCACGAGCGGCTCGACGCGGTCGCCATCTCCACCGCGGTCCCGCCCGACAACCCCGAGGTCGCCGGCGCCCGCGAGCGGTCGGTGCCGGTGCTGGCCCGGTCCGCCCTGCTGGCCGCCATCTGCGCCGAGCGCCGCACCATCGCCGTCAGCGGCACCCACGGCAAGACCACGACGTCATCGCTGCTGGCCCTGGGATTGGTGGGGGCCGGCCTGCGGCCGTCGTTCGTGGTGGGGGGGGAGATCATCGGCCTCGGGTCGGGCGCTCGATGGGACGACGGCGACTGGTTGGTGGTGGAGGCCGACGAGAGCGACGGCACCTTCATCGAGCTGCCGTGCGAGACCGCCGTGGTCACCAGCCTCGAGCCCGACCACCTCGAGCACTACGGCACCTTCGAGGCGCTGCAGGCCGCATTCGACCGCTTCCTCGCCGACGCGTCCGGGAACCGTCTGGTGTGCGCCGACGATCCCGGCGCGGCCGAGCTCGGGGCCAGGCACGACGCCATCTCCTACGGCACGTCCTCCCGGGCCGACATGCGCATGGTCGAGGTGGTCGGCGGGCGGTCGACGGTGCGGTTCGGCCTCCTCGACCACGGCCGGCCGCTGGGCGAGATCGAGGTGCCCCTGCCCGGCCTGCACAACGCCCGCAACGCGGCCGGCGCAGTGAGCGCGGCGCTGCTGACGGGCGCCCCCTTCTCGGCCGTGGTCGCGGCGGTGGCCGGCTCGGCGGGGGTCGGCCGTCGGTTCCAGGTGCGGGGCGAGCGCCGGGGCGTCACGTTCGTCGACGACTACGCCCACCTCCCGGGCGAGGTGGCGGCGGCCCTGGCCGCGGCCCGGGACGGGAAGTGGGAGCGCATCGTCTGCATCTTCCAGCCCCACCGCTACAGCCGCACCGCGGCCCTGTGGCGCGACTTCGGGCTCGTCGTTCACCGGGGCCGACGTGCTGCTGGTCACCGACGTCTACCCCGCCGGGGAGCAGCCCCGGCCGGGCGTGTCCGGACAGCTGATCGTCGACGCCGTCACCGGCCACGACGGCGAGGCGTCGGTCGCCTACGTCGCCCGGCGGCCCGAGCTGGTGGCCCGGCTGCGCCAGCTCCTGCGCCCCGGCGACCTCTGCCTCACCCTCGGCGCGGGCGACCTCACCACCCTCGCCGACGAGCTGCTCGCCGAATGACGGCTTCGCCGAACGCGGACACCGTCACTGCCGCCGCCGCGGTCCTGGGTGGGCGGGCCCGGCGAGACGTTCCCCTCGGCCCGTTCACCACCTACAGGGTCGGCGGACCAGCGGCGCTGTTCCTGCGGGCGGAGGAGGAGGGTGACCTGGGGCTCGTCCGGCAGGCGGTGGCGGCGTCGGGCATCGACGTCCTGGTCGTGGGCCGGGGGTCGAACATGCTGGTGGCCGACTCCGGGTTCCTCGGGCTCGTCGTCACCCTGGGTGAGAGGTTCGCGACCATCGAGGTCGACGGCACGAGGGTGCGGGCCGGCGGTGCGGTGAGCCTGCCGGTGCTGGCCCGGCGCACGGTCGCCGCCGGTCTCACTGGGCTGGAGTGGGCGGTCGGCGTGCCCGGCTCGGTCGGCGGAGGAGTGCGGATGAACGCCGGCGGCCATGGGTCGGAGATCAGCGGCACCCTCCGCCGGGCCCGCCTCTTCGACCTCGGTTCCCCGACCGAGGTGGGCGCAGTCGACGTGGACGCGCCCGCCCTCGCCCTCGGCTACCGGCGGTCGGCGGTGGGGCGACGCCAGGTGGTGGTGGCGGCCGAGTTCGAGCTCGAGCCCGGCGACCGGGCGGCCGCGGAGGCGGAGCTGGCCGCGATCACCCGCTGGCGGCGGGAGAACCAGCCCGGGGGGGCCAACGCCGGCTCGGTGTTCACCAACCCGGCGGGGGACTCGGCCGGCCGCCTCATCGACGCCGCCGGTTGCAAGGGCCGGAGGAGGGGATCCGCGTTCGTGTCGCCCAAGCATGCCAACTTCTTCCAGGTCGACGACCACGGCTCGGCCGCCGACGTGTTGGAGCTGATGGAAGAGGTCCGGGCTGCCGTCCAACAGCACTCCGGCGTGCTGTTGGAACCCGAAGTTCGACTTGTCGGGTTCCCTCAACCCTCGATGTCACCTGGAGAGTCACCATGAATATGCAGGTCAGACCCACCATCGACCCGCGTCTGCGCCAACGGCGGGTTGCGGTGCGCCGGGCGGAGGGTCGCCGGCGGCTGCGGTTGCTGGTGGGGATCGCCACCATCAGCGGGCTGCTGGTGGGCGGGTGGGGCGCCACCCGCTCCCCCCTGTTGGACGTGGACGGGATCGACGTGGTTGGGGCCGACCGGACGGCCCGGGACGACCTGGTGAAGGCGTCAGGGATCCGATTCGGCGACGCCCTGATCGACCTCGACGAGGGGGGCGCGGCCCGGGCGGTGGCCTCCCTGCCCTGGGTCCTCAGCGCCACCGTCGAACGGCGATGGCCGGACTCGGTGGTCATCGAGGTGGTCGAGCGACAGCCGGTGGCAACCGCCCCCTCGGCCGACGACGGGTGGGCCGTCGTCGACGCGACCGGGCAGGTCCTGAGCGTGCTGGAGTCCTCGCCGAGCAACTTGCTGGCGCTGGACGGGATCGCCCCTGCCGGCCCTCCGGGGTCGGTCCTGGGCGGATCCGCGGTCGAGCTGCTGGCGGTGGCGGCGGCCGTTCCCGCCGAACTCCGCCCGAGGGTCAGCGCAGTGCTGGCGGGCGACCAAGGGGGCGTGGAGCTACGCCTCCGGCCCGAGGGCACGGTGCGGCTGGGCCCGCCCCGTCAGCTCGACGAGAAGTTCCGGGCGGCACTGACGGTGCTCGGCCAGGTCGACACCCAGGCCCTGGCGACCATCGATGTTCGAATCCCCGAAAGCCCAGTCTTGACGCGCCTCAACCCGATCGGTAAAGTCTCGCCCCTCGGGACAGGTTGACATAACTGTAAACCTCCTGTCAAGGGTGAGACTGGTCCGCAGGCGGGGGGCCCCGAGCGAAATGGGAGACCGTGGCTCTTACAGCATTGGCCGGTCCGGCGAATCGTCGTCGGCCGGGTCAGGAGGATCGATCGATGATCGGCACACCGCAGAACTACCTGGCTGTCATCAAGGTGGTCGGCATCGGCGGGGGCGGCGTCAACGCCGTCAACCGCATGATCGACGCCGGGTTGAAGGGGGTCGAGTTCATCGCCGTCAACACCGACGCCCAGGCGTTGCTGATGAGTGATGCCGACGTGAAACTCGACATCGGCCGGGAGCTCACCCGCGGCTTGGGGGCGGGCAGCGATCCGGAGGTGGGGCAGGAGGCGGCCGAGGCTCACCGCGACGAGATCGAGGAGGTGCTCAAGGGCGCCGACATGGTCTTCATCACCGCGGGCAAGGGCGGCGGCACCGGCACCGGGGGCGCCCCCGTCATCGCCGAGATCGCCAAGGGCCTGGGCGCGCTCACCATCGGCGTGGTGACCCGCCCGTTCTCCTTTGAAGGCCGGCGCCGCACCGTCCAGGCCGAGGCCGGCATCCAGAAGCTGCGGGAGAAGGTCGACACCCTGATCATCATCCCCAACGACCGGCTGCTGTCGGTGAGCAACGACAAGACCTCGGTGCTCAACGCCTTCAAGATGGCCGACGAGGTGCTGCTCCAGGGGGTCCAGGGCATCACCGACCTGATCACCACGCCCGGCCTCATCAACACCGACTTCGCCGACGTGAAGATGATCATGACCAACGCCGGCTCGTCGTTGATGGGTATCGGCTACGCCTCGGGTGAGGGCCGGGCCCTGGCCGCGGCCCGGGCCGCCATCTCCAGCCCGCTGCTGGAGGCGTCCATCGAGGGCGCCCGTGGCATCCTGCTCAACATCTCCGGCGGCAGCGACCTGGGCCTGTTCGAGGTCAACGAGGCGGCCGAGATCATCCACGAGGTGGCCCACCCCGATGCCAACATCATCGCCGGCATGGTCATCGACGACGCCATGGGCGACGAGGTGCGGGTCACCGTGATCGCCGCCGGCTTCGACCGGTGGGACGAGAGCCGCGAGCGCACCTCGGCCAGCAACCTTCCCCTCGCCGCGGCCCGGCCCCGCGCCTTCCAGGCCAGCGACGACCTGTTCGGCGGACCGTCGGCCGAGGTCGACATGGCCGACGACGACGACTTCGACGTCCCCTCGTTCCTGAAGTGACGCCGCTCGACCAGATGGGGTCGTCGTCGTCTCCACATCCCGAGCCCGTCCGCCGCGTCCGCCCGCCCGGGCGGCCATGACTCGACTGGTCGCTCGTGACTGGGGGGCCGAGCCCCCTGCGGCAGCGCCCTGCCACCCGGTTGCCCCGGCTGTGGTCGGCGCAGGGCGTGTGCACCGGGCGGGACGACGGCGACATGGGGCATGGGGGCATCTACGTCCACGCCGTCAGCCCCGTGGTCGAGCGTCGGCGGCGGGCGGTGGTTGACCTGCCGTGGACGTGGTTGCGCCAGGTCCACGGCGACCGCGTGATCCGGGTCGATGGGCCGGGCCACGGTGCGGGCGAGGTGGCCGACGCCGCCGTCTGTGCCACGCCGGGCTGCGCCATCGCCGTGCTCACCGCCGACTGCGCCCCAGTCGTCCTCGACAGCCCCGAGGGCGTGTTCGCGGTCGCCCATGCCGGGTGGGTGGGACTTCTGGCCGGCGTGCTCGAGCGAACGGTGGGGGAGATGCGGGCCATGGGAGCCACCGAGATCCGCGCCGCGCTCGGCCCCTGCGTCCGCGCCGAGTGCTACGAGTTCGGTCCCGACGACCTCGACCGGGTCGCCCACCGGCTGGGCGACGGCGTGCGGGCCACCACCGCGTCCGGCGCCCCCGCCCTCGACCTGACCGCCGGCGTGCGGGCCGCGCTGGAGATGGTCGGTGTCCGCCAGCTCCACGACTCCGGCGTCTGCACCGCCTGCTCGCCCGCCCACTTCTCCTGGCGGAGCCGGGGGGAGCAGGAGCGGCAGGCGACGGTGGTGTGGCGATGACCGCCGGCACGCTGGCCACCGTCGACGCCGACGACGTCGCCGTCCGCCTGTCCGAGGTGCGACGCCGGATCGCGGCCGCCGGCGGCGACGGTCGTCACATCAGCATCGTGGCCATGACCAAGGGCTTCGGCCCCGACGCGGTCCGGGCCGCGATGGCGGCCGGCATCCGCGACGTGGGCGAGAACTACGCCGACGAGCTGGTGGCCAAGCACGCCCAGGTCGAGAGCCCCCCGGCCGCGACCAACGCAGCGACGGCCGGCCCGAGGCCCTTCCCGACGTCCGCGGCACGTACCCCGCGGCCGGAGTCTGCGACCCCGGCGTCGCCGAGCCTGGCCGGCTCGGGTTCCCGGTGGCACTTCGTCGGCCGGGTCCAGCGCAACAAGGTGAAGCGGCTGGCCCCCCTGGTCCACCTGTGGCAGACCGTCGACCGCACCGCGGCAGCCGAGGAGATCGCCCGCCGGGCACCCGGCGCCCGGGTGCTGGTGCAGGTCAACGTCTCCGGCGAGCCCGGCAAGAACGGGTGCCAGCTGGCCGATGCCCCCGAGCTCGTCGACGGCCTGCGGTCCCTCGACCTCGACGTCGTCGGTCTCATGGCGATGGGGCCGGCGGGCCCCCCCGACAACGCCCGCCACGGTTACCGGCAGCTGGCGGCCATGGCCGATCGGCTGGGGCTGGCCGAGCGCTCGATGGGTATGACCGACGACCTCGAGGTCGCGGTGGAAGAAGGAACGACGATGGTCCGTGTCGGCCGCGCCCTCTTTGGTTCGCGATCCGTCCCGACAGACCTGCGACGATAGGCTCGAAGGGCCAAGGAGGCACTCGCGATGGCATCCATCTGGCGACGGACCATGGTGTACCTGGGTTTGGTCGACGACGACGAGTACGAGGAGTACGAGCCCTACGATGAGCCGCCCCCTCAGCCCGTCGCCGCCCGCCGCAGCGCCCGTCCCGAACGCATCGAACCGGCCTACGAGCCCGAGCCCACCATGGCGGCACCCATGGGCGGAGGGGTGCGCACCCTACCCCGAGAGGACAGCGGCATCACCATCCAGCAGCGACCGTCCGTCGTCCGCCAGATAGCGCCTGTCGCCAGCCCCCGGGTCCACTTGGTGGCGCCCACCGGCTTCAACGACGCCAAGGAGATCGGCGACCGGCTCAAGAGCAGCCAGCCCGTCATCCTCAACCTCCAGGGCGTCGACCGTGAGCTGTGCCGCCGCCTCATCGACTTCGCCAGCGGCGTCACCTACGGGCTCGCGGGGCAGATGGAGAAGGTGGCCGACCAGGTCTTCCTGCTCACTCCCACCAACGTCGAGGTCTCGGCCGAGGAGAAGCGCCGGCTGCAGGAGCGCGGGCTCTACCGGGCCTAGGCGATCTTGGAAATCATCTGCCGCCTGGTCCAGGCGTATCTGATCATCATGTTCGGGCGGGTGATCCTGTCGTGGTTCCCGATCGCCCCCGGCTCGGCCATGGCTTCCGTCTACTCGGTCCTCTACGCCATCACCGAGCCCGTGCTCGGGCCCATCCGCCGCCTCATCCCCCCCATGGGCATGGGTGGCATGGGACTCGACCTGTCGCCGATCATCGTGTTCTTCGGACTGACGGTTCTGTCGCAGATCATCTGTAGCTGAGCGTTTCACGCCTCGCCGAAGGGGCACACCCGGTTGAGGATGGGTGGATGCGCAGGTCAAGGGCGTTACCATCGTGGTAGCCGGGCCCTTACTCGAACGATTGGGATGGTGACGTGGTGGTCTTGGTGAGCTTTCTGCTCGTGCTGGCGGCAGCGGTGACGCTCGTCGTCGGGCTGCTGCAATCCGGCCTGACCCTCATCTACCTGTCGATCGGGTGCAGCGTGGTGGCAGGCCTGGTGCTGGCCGTCGCCGTGCTCCGCGGCCGGCCCGAGCCCAAGGCGGCGCCGTCCGCCCCCGCCCGGCCCTACAGCCCACCGCCGGAGCCGGCCTACACGTCGTCCTCGACCTCGTCCTTCTCCTCCGCGCCGGAACCGGCGGACGAGTCCTGGAGGGTCGACACCCCCGCTCCCGCGGCCGCCACCCGCCGCTTCGGGCGTCCGGCGGCAGTCGCGGTCGAGGAGCCCGAGGAAGCGCCGGAGCCGTCCCCGGTGGCCGGTTACGCCCGCCGGGCGGCCGGGGCGGGCGCGTCCACATCCCCCAGCGTCATCAGCAGCGAGATGCCGCCCATGGCCGGCCGGGGCGGCTTTCCCATCCCCGACTTCGACGATCTGCGCGCCCCCGAGCTCCTCCGCCGCCTCGACGACCTCGACGTGGCCCAGCTCGAGCAGGTGCGGGCCCGGGAGGAGTCGGGCAAGGCCCGGGTCTCCATCCTCAGCCGCATCGACACCCGCCTCGAGTCCCTGCGAGAGCCGGGCTGGGAGATCGACGACGCCACCTGGCAGGGAGGCGACGCGGCCGCCGGCGAGGTGGCGGCCGAGGCCGACCTCGACGCGGGCGACGACTTCGAGGACGAGCCCGAGCCCGCCCCCGCCCCCGCGGCTGCCGCTGGTGGCGACTTCCCGATCGCCAGCTACGACAGCCTCCGGGTGGGCCAGATCCTGCCCCTGCTCCGCGACCTCGACGAAGCCGAGCTGGACGAGGTCCGCCAGTACGAGGCCGCGGGCAAGAACCGGTCCGGCATCCTCGACCGCATCGACTTCCTGGCCGGCGGTGGCACCCGGCCGGCGGTGACGGCCGTCGCCGCGCCGCCCGTGCAGGCGGCGGCTCCGGCCGCCCCCGCAGCCAAGGCCGCGGGCACGACGTCGATCGCGGCCGCGGTGGCCGCGGCCAAGGCCAAGCAGGCCAAGAAGGGCTGAGCCACACGGCATGGCCGACGTCACACCGGACGGGCGGCCGCTGCTCGTCTACGACGGCGACTGCGCCTTCTGCACCCGCGTCGTGCGCTTCGCGGTGAGCCAGATGAAGGTGGCGTGCGAGGCCGTGCCCTGGCAGCAGGCCGATCTGGCCGCCCTGGGGCTCACCCCGGAGGAGGCCAACGACAAGGTCTGGTGGATTGAGCCCGGGGTGGCCAAGGTGAGCGGGCACCGGGCGGTGGCGGCCGCCCTCCGCCACGGGGCGCCCGCCCTGCGACCGGTGGGCCGCCTGCTCGACGCCGAGCCCCTCGCCCCGATGGCGTCCGCCGGCTACGACCTGGTGGCCCGCAACCGCCATCGCCTCCCCGGCGGCACCGCCGCCTGCCGCATCGACTCGGGCGACCAGACTGAGTCGTCCTGAGCGCCCAGTCTGGGCGTCGGACCGTTCGCGCCCGCGTTTGGATCGCTCATAGGGACGTGATTCGGGCCGGAATCGGCCGCATCACGTCCCTGCCGGTGATCCAAACTGGCGAGACCGCCGACACGCACGATCAGCCGGGCCTCTCGACCGTGATCTCGATGCGGACCGGGCCGTAGGCGGCGGCTTCGGACGATGTCGTCCCTGTGGAGAGCGACGTGGCCAGCACCTGGCCCGCGATCCAGTCGCCGTAGGCCGCGAGCACCGTCGCCACCGTCGGGCTAGCCCCACGGGACTCGGGCGGGGGACCAGCCGATGCAGTGATCGACTCATGCTCGTCGCCGCCCTCGACCACCACGCGGATCCGGTCCGAGAGCGAGAGCCCGACGGCGCGGCGCAGGTCGTTGATGTCACGGGCGAGCTGGCGGGCGACGCCCTCCAACTCCAGGCCCTCGTCGAGCTCGAGGTCGAGGGCGACGGCCCAGTCGTCGTCGGTGGACAGGGCGAATTGGTCGTGGCTGGTGGCCCGCACCTCGACGTCGCCCGCCTCCAGCCGCTCGCCGGCCACCTCCACGAACCCGTCCGCCTCCAGCCGGCGGCGGATCTCCGACCCGTCGGCCCCGGCCAGCGCCCTTCTTTACCTCGTTGACCCGCGGCCCCAACCGGGGCCCCAGGGCCCGGAAGTTGGGCACCACCGTCCACGACATGAGGTCGGACAGGGTCTCGACGTCCTCGATCACCTTCACGTTGAGCTCGTCGGCGACCTGGGCCCGGACCTCGGGGGACAGGTCTGTCCCCGGGTGGAGCACGAGCGCCCGCCGCAGGGGCTGGCGGGTGCGGATGCCGGCGTCGGTGCGGGCCGACCGCCCCAGACCGACCAGGCGGCGGGCGGCGTCCATCTCCGCCAGCAACCCCGAGTCCGCCAAACGGGAATTGGGCGGCTCGGGATCGGGCAGGTCGGGCCAGCGCTGCACGTGCACCGACACCCCGCCGGTGAGCAGCACGTGCAGCTCGTCGGCCAGGAAGGGGCAGAACGGGGCCAGCAGCTCGCTCACCACGGTGAGGCAGCGGTGCAAGGTCTCCGGGGCGCCGGGGTCGGGCGCCCCCCCGGCCGGTCCCCAGAAGCGGGGACGGGACCGGCGCACGTACCAGTTCGACAGGTCGTCGATGAAGGCGGCCAGGGTGGTGGCGCCGCCCAGGGCGTCGAAGTTGTCGAGGGCGTCAGTGACGGCGGCGACTGTCTGCGCCAGGCGGGCCTCGGCCCACCGGTCGAGCACGTGGCCCCCGACGCCGTCACCCGCGTCCGGGTCCCAGTCGCCCTCGGAGACGCCCGGCCCGTCGCTGGCTCCGGCTCCGGCTTCCGGCTGCCAACCGGCCAGGTCGGCGTAGGTGGCGAAGAAGGCGAACACGTTCCACAGGGTGATGAGCGTCTTGCGGGTGGACTCCCGGATGCCGTCCTCATAGACCCGCCGGCTGGTCCAGGGTGACCCGGCGGAGAAGAAGTACCAGCGCAGGGCGTCGGCGCCGAAGGTGTCGAAGACGTGCCACGGATCGAGGACGTTGCCCTTCGACTTCGACATCTTCTGGCCGAACTCGTCGACCATGAGGGCCAGGCACACCACGTTGCGGTAGGGCGTGGACCCGAACACCAGGGTGTTGACCGCCAGCAGCGAGTAGAACCACCCGCGCGTCTGGTCGATGGCCTCGCAGATGAAGTCGGCCGGGAACGCCTTCTGGAACTCGCCGGTATCACCGAACGGGTAGTGGTGCTGGGCCGACGGCATCGACCCCGAGTCGAACCAGGCGTCGAGCACGGGCGCGATCCGGGCGCACGTTCCCTCGCAGCCCGCCCACGGGCACGGGAAGGCGATGGCGTCCACCGCTGGCCGGTGCAGGTCGACGCTCGCCAGGTCGCGCCCGGCCAGGCGGGACAGCTCGTCCACCGATCCCACGCACGTGTCGTGGCCAGGCTCGGCGTCGCAGCGCCAGATGGGCAGCGGTGTGCCCCAGTACCGGTCGCGCGACAGGGCCCAGTCGACGTTGTTCTCCAGCCAGTCCCCGAAGCGCCCGTGCTTGATGTGGTCGGGGTACCAGTTGATGTGCTCGTTCTCCCGGAGGAGGTCGGACCGGTGGTGCGACGTGCGCACGAACCACGACGTCTTGGCCCAGTAGATGAGCGGCGTCCCGCACCGCCAGCAGTGGGGGTAGGAGTGGGTGTAGGGGACCTGCCGCACGAGCAGGCCGCGGGCGGCCAGGTCGGCCACGATCGACGGGTCGGCGTCCTTCACCCACACCCCCGCCCACGGCCCGATCTCGGGCCCGAACGTGCCGTTTGGGCCCACCGGGTTGAGGACGGGAAGGTCGTCGGCCTTGGCCGCATCCATGTCGTCGGCCCCGAAGGCGGGGGCGAGGTGGACGATGCCCGACCCGTCGTCGGTGCTCACGAAGGTGGCTCCGACCACCCGCTGGCCGCGGTCGTCGATCGGCAGCAGGTCGAACGGCCGCCGGTAGCGCCACCCCACCAGCTCGGCCCCCTTCCACCGCTCGACCACGTCCGATCCCTCGGGAGCCAGGGCCTCGGCCATCACCAGGTCACGCGAGCCATCACCCGACCGCACCCGCACGTACTCGACGGCCGGCCCCACGGCCGCGGCCACGTTGGAGATCAACGTCCAGGGCGTGGTGGTCCACACCAGCAGGTCGTAGTCGCGGTCGACCACCGGGAAGCGCACGTACACCGACGGGTCGCTGACGTCGCGGTACACCCCTGGCTGGCCCAGCTCGTGCGACGACAGGGCGGTGCCGCAGCGGGAGCAGTAGGGGACGACCCGGTGACCCTCGTAGAGCAGCCCCCGGTCGAAGAGCTGCTTGAGCAACCACCACACCGACTCGACGTAGTCGTTGGACAGGGTCCAGTAGGCGTCCTTGGTGTCGATCCACACCCCGGCCCGCTCGGTGAGGGCCTCCCAGTCGTCGACGTAGCGCTGCACCGACTCCCGGCAGCGGGCGTTGAACCGGTCGATCCCGTAGGCCTCGATCTGGGCCTTGTTGGTGAAGCCGAGCTCCTTCTCCACCTCGATCTCCACCGGCAGCCCATGGCAGTCCCATCCCCCCTTGCGGGGCACGTGGCGGCCGCGCATGGTCTGGAAGCGGGGGAACAGGTCCTTGAAGGCCCGGGCCCACACGTGGTGGAGCATCGGGCGCCCGTTCGCCGTCGGCGGTCCCTCGTAGAACACCCACGGCGGCGCCCCGTCGCGGAGGTGCAGCACCATCTCGGCCAGGTCGAGCTCCCGCCAGCGGGCGAGCACCCGCCGCTCCAGCGCGACGAGATCGAGCTGGGGGTCGACCGGGCCGAAGGGCATGTCCTTAGATTGGCCTCTCGGCCGACGTGGGCCAAACCCAATTCGTCCATCCCGACCGGTTCGACCCCGGGAGAGGGCCGTCCCCCGGGGCCCTACAGTACGAAGAGCGATGAACCTCGACGATCTCTTCACCATCAAGGGCGACGACGCCGTCGCCCTCCACGTCCACGTGCAGCCGGGCGCGGGCCGCTCCGCCGTCGTCGGCCGCCACGGCACCGCCCTCAAGGTGCGGGTGGCGGCCCCGCCCATCGGCGGCCGGGCCAACGTCGCCACCGCGGAGCTGCTGGCCGAGGAGTTCGGGCTCAAGACGGCGCAAGTGGAACTGACCGGCGGCGACACCAGCCGGTCCAAGACGTTCACCCTTTCCGGCCTCGACCTGGACGAGTTCCGTCGCCACCTCGAGCAGGTCGTCGACAGCGGGCCGGCCCGGCCCGGCAAATCCGGCGCCCAGGCCCATCAAGGTTCGGAGATAGGCCCGTTCGGGCGCCGGTAGTTTTGCTGTCATTGGTACACTCCGCTTCCGCCTCCCCCCAAGCCCCTGCATATCGGAAGCCAGCGAACACATGCCGAAGACCGCACCCAAGACCACCCGTACGGGCGACGCCGCCGCACCCGGTCCGGGTCCCACCGACAAGTTCCTCACCGAGCAGCGCGAGCTGCTGCTCACCGAGCGGGCGACGTACGTGCATCAGGCCGACACCCTCAAGGCGGAAGCGCAGGCGCTGGCCGAGGACATGGAGCCGGGCGACATCCAGTTCGACGAGGAGTCGGGCGAGGGCGACACCATGAACGTCGAGCGGGAGCGCGACCTGGCCATGTCTGCCCAGGCCCGCGCCGCGGTCGACGAGATCGACCGGGCCCTCCACAAGATCGACATCGGCACGTACGGCACCTGCGAGCGGTGCGGGAACCCGATCCCCAAGGCCCGACTCAAGGCCCTGCCCTATGCCGCGCTGTGCGTCGGCTGCAAGAGCGGGGGCCTGTCGCGTCGCTGAGGGCGCCCCGGCGCCGGGCCGAGGAGGCCGACCGCCCGTCGCACGCTCCGGTCTCCGGTCGTGTCGACCAAGAGGATGCCGGCCCCCATCGGGCTGGCCCGGACCAGGTCGCCCCGTCGACCCGCCTGCCGCTGGTGCTCGGCATCGCCGGCGGCGTGGTCGTCGTCGACCAGCTCACCAAGACGTGGGCCATCTCCGCCCTGGCCGATGGCCCGATCCATCTCATCGGCACCCTGCGCCTGGCCCTCGTCCACAACACGGCTGGCGCTTTCGGCCTCGGCGGGGGACTGGTCCCCCTCCTGGCGCTTGCCGCCCTGGGCGTGGTCGTCTACCTCATCGCGTCGGGTGCCGCCGCCGGACGGCTCCCGGTCGCGGTGGCCATGGGGATGCTCCTCGGAGGAGCGATCGGGAACCTGGCCGACCGCGTCTTCCGGGCCCCCGGCCTGCTGCGGGGGGCGGTGATCGACTTCGTCGACCTCCAGTTCTGGCCGGTGTTCAACGTGGCCGACATGGGCATCACCTGTGGGTGCGTGATGCTCCTGCTGTGGGCCGGACGTCCTTCGGGCGAGCGCCCCTCTGGCGAGCGCCCCGCTGGCGAGGGCCCTGAGGCGGTCGCCTGATGGTCATCCCGGGCGCACTCGACGGCGAGCGGCTCGACCGGGTCGTCAGCCTGCTCTGCCAAATGACCCGCCGGGAGGCGGCGGCCCTGGTGGCGGCCGGGGGCGTGCGGATCGACGGCCGCCCCGTCACCTGCCGGTCGAACCGCGTCGCCCAGGGCGACGACCTCGAAGTCGACCGGCCGCCGCCCACCGTCCCCTTCCGGCCCTGGCCCCAGGACGACGTCGAGGTGCCGGTCGTGTACGCCGACGCGCACGTCGTCGTCGTCGACAAGCCGGCCGGCCTGGTGGTTCACCCCGGTGCCGGCCAGACCGCGGGCACCCTGGTCAACGGCCTGCTGGCCTCGTTCCCCGACATCGCCTCGGTGGGGGCCCCCGAGCGGCCGGGCATCGTCCACCGGCTCGACAAGGGCACGTCCGGGCTCCTGGTGGTGGCCCGCACCCCCCAGGCCTACGACTCCCTCGTCGGGCAGCTGGCGGCCCGCAGCGTCGAGCGCCGCTACCTGGCCCTGGTGTGGGGCCGGTTCGACAGCGCCGCGGGGGCGGTCGACGCACCGGTGGGCCGTGGCTCCGGGAACCCGACGCGGATGGCGGTCTCGGCCGGGGGACGACCGGCCCGCACCAGCTACCGGGTGCTGCAGCTCTTCACCCAACCGGCCAAGGCCACCCTGGTCGCCTGCCGGCTGGAGACGGGGCGCACCCACCAGGTGCGGGTCCACCTGGCCGCCATCGGCCACCCGGTCGTCGGCGACGAGCGCTACGGCGGGTCACGGCCGTCGATCGACCCCGGCCGGCCGTTCCTGCACGCCACCCAACTCGGCTTCGACCACCCCGCCACCGGCGAGAGGCTGCGCTTCACCTCCGTACTCCCTGACGAGCTGGAAAAGGTACTTGGGTCTCTTCGATAGGGAGTACAAGGGTGCACCGGCGTGGCTGCTGCCCCCCGAGGCGCGGGGCCCGGCCGACACCCTGGCCGCCAAGCGCACGCTCCGATTCTTCGCGGTGGCCGTCTTCGTCCTGGTCGTGGGGGGCGTCTTCGCCTTCACCGTGACCCGGGAGAGCAGCGGTGGGTCGGTCGCCGACGACGAGCCGGCGGGCGCCACCGCCACCGCCGAAGCGACCGACGACTCCATCGGCCCCGGCTCCGGCGGCGACGTGGGCGTGTATCTCGACGCCCGCAAGCAGGCGCTGGTCGTGGCCACGGGCGAGCGGACGGCGGTCGTGTCCCTCGACGCCTACGCCTCGGAGGCCGACGCCCGGGCCAAGATCGGGTCGCTCCCGGTGGAGGCGCTGCTGGCGGCAGCGCCCGGCGCCCACCCGTCCGTCGTCACCAACGGGCTGGAAGCGTGGGCCAGGTCCCAGCGCCAGGCGGACGAGGTCGAGCGCACCGAGATCCGCAAGCTGCTGCCCACGGTCGACGAGTCCGATCCGTTCAAGTCGTTCTACGAGTCCGAGCTCGACCGCCTCGACGCGGCCATCGAGAGCGCGTCGCCCACCAGCTCGGTCGTGTTCGGCCTGGTCGTGCGGGGCCCGGCCGAGACGCTCAAGGCGCTCGCCACCACCCCCGGGATCCGCCTGGTCGACGTGGCCGAGGCGGCCGCGGCCAAGCCCGACGCCGTCTACCGCGGCCTGCGCCCGGAGGAGACGGCAAAGGTCGGCCAGCCCGCCACCCGTCCGCTGGAACAGCCACCGGCCGCGGCCTGAGAGTCCGGCGCCCCGACCTCATCGAGCCGGGGATTTTGGACGGATATGTACCTCTGAGGTACCTATCCGTCCAAAATCGTCGACGTTCGTCCGGCCCCCGCCGCCGTCAGCGGGGGGCGCCGTGGAGGGCGGCGCACAGGTCGGCCCCGATCTCGGTCGACAGGCCGAGGGTGGCGAAGTCGATGGCGTGGCACGTCTCGTGGGCGATGACGTAGCGCAGGTTGGCGTCGGAGGCGCCGATGCGGTCGATGTCGATGGCGATGTAGCTCCCTGCGCCCTGGCAGTTCCAGCAGGTGATGCCCCACCGCGGGGTCTCGCCCTGCAGCGCCGGGCCCGGGCAGCGGAAGCCGTAGCCGGCGGGAAGGACCAGGCCGTGGGCCTCCACCCACTGGTGGGCGGCGGCGCAGCGGTCGGCGGCCGAGGCGGAGGCGGGAGCAGGCTCGTCGGCGGCGGGTGCCGACGGGCCGTCGGGTGCTTCGGGAGTGGGTCCGGCGACCGCGGGGGCGACCGACCGCACGACGGCAACAGCGGTGACGGCCGGCCGGGGCACGGTGGTCGGGGGGGTGGTGGTGGGCGGGGTGGTGGTCGACGTGGTCGAGGTCGAGCTGGGGGTGCTGTCCGCCTCGGCCGGCGCGGCCTCGTCGGCGGCGTCCGTCTGCACCGACGCGGGACGGGCATCGACGATCCGTTCCTCGGCGGCCCGCCCTTCTGCCGCCCGCCCGCCCAGGATGGACACCATCGCGGCCATGATGAGGACACCGACGCCGCCGGCCGCGCTCCAGTGGAGCCAGCGGAACGACGGTCGGGACGACTGCATGGCCCAGGCTTCGGCCAACCGGCCCGGGTTCTGTAGGTGTTCGTCGGCGGCGGCCGGCGCCGGCGACCCGGCGAATCAGATGGCTGTCTTGTGCCTCGGCTCGTACAGCATCACGTCGACGCCGCCGGGCAGGACGAGGGTGGTGGTGATCCCGAAGCCCTCGTCGACCGGCTCGTCCGGCACCTCCAGGCCCTTGCCCTGGAGCTCGGCGACGGTGGCCCCGATGTCGTCGCACATGAACGTGAGCTGGTGCCGGACCCCGGCCTCGAACGTCGGGCCCTCCCCCGGGTGGACGCCGAGCTCGGCCGGTGGCAGGGCGAAGATGAGCCAGCCATGGCCGTCGTCGACGTGCTTCCAGCCGAACACGTCCCGGAAAACGGCCCGCACCTTCTCGGGCTCCGAGGTGTAGAGCAGGACGTGGGCCCCAGTGATCGCCATCCCCCATTGTCGCAGGCCCGAGCCGGCCGCCGGCAGCCGACCGAGGGGGCGGGCGACACCGACTCCGATCTGCCGCTGCTGCGGGCCGGCCGCTACCAGCTGATCGTGGGCAACCCCGAGCTGGCCGCCGAGTTCCCGTCGACGTCGCTTGTTATCGAGCCCCGCAGCACGAGTGGCGACGACCTGTGCCGGGCCCTCGAACGCCTTCTCGGTGAAGCCGACTAGGCGGTTGAGGCGACCGGCTCGGCCCGGTGGGCTGCGCTCGGCGGGGTGTCGCCGGCCGGGCGTTCCTGGGATCCTTGGGCCCGCACGACCATGTCGGACAGCGTGAACGAGTCGAGGTGCTCCCGCATGTGACCGCCCACCTCGGCCCAAACCGACAGGAGCACGCACTGGCCCTCGTGGCTGCAGGCGCCGTTCTGGTGGGGCTCCCCGAAGTCACCGGCGACGATGGGACCGTCGACTGCGCTCACGATCTGGCCCAGCGTGATCTCCGAAGGGGGCCGGGCCAGCACGTAGCCGCCGCCCACGCCCCGCTTGGAGCGCACCAGGCCCGCCCCCTTGAGGGCGAGCAGGATCTGCTCGAGGTAGGGCTGGGGGAGGCCGGTGCGCTCGGCGATGTCGCGCACCGACGTGGGCCGGCTGCCGTCGGCGTGCAGGGCCAGGGAGAGCAACGCCCGGCTTGCGTAATCGCCTCGCGTCGACACCTTCACGCCCCCATGGTAGGGCCTATGGTGCGTCTGTCACCGGCTCCTGGCCCCAGTCGGAGCGCACCCGGCCATCGAGGACGGGCATTTGAGGACGGGGCCGAGTGGGAAGGGGATGGCCATGGCCGACCAGACATCCGGTGGAGACAGCAGCGATGCGTCGGACGCGGTACCCCTGGTGGTGGTCCCCGACGACGTCGAGGAGTCCGACGAGCCGTCGTCGGAGACCATCTCCCAGCCGGCCAAGGTCATCCGCATCGGCGCCATGACCAAGGAGCTCCTCGAGGAGGTGCGACGGGCCGAGCTCGACGACGCCAGCCGCACCCGACTGAAGGAGATCTTCGAGACCTCGGTCAGGGAGCTTTCGGAGGGCCTCTCGCCCGACCTGCGGGACGAGTTGTCCCGCCTCACCCTTCCCTTCGACAGCGGGATCCCCAGCGACGCCGAGCTGCGGGTGGCCCAGGCCCAGCTCGTCGGGTGGCTGGAGGGCCTGTTCCACGGCATCCAGGCGGCGATGTTCACCCAGCAGGCAGCCATGGCCCAGATGGAGGAGGCCCGCCGCCGGGGCCTCCCGCCCGGCGCCCAGGGCCCGGGTCGTCCCGGGCCCGACATGACCCGTCCCGGGAACTACCTGTAGGGACCGCCGGTAGGGACCTCAACGGTCGTCGGACCTCAGCGGCCGACGGCCTTCTCCAGCTCGTCCTTGGTCATCTTGGAGCGGCCCTCGACGCCCTTCTTCTTGGCCTCGTTGTAGAGCTGGGCCTTGGTGCGCCCGCCCGGCCCCTTGTGCGACCGGAGCCCGCCCCGCCGGCTGGACGAGATGTCCTTGGTCGACGAGCGGCTGGCGGTCCTGGCCTCGCCGGCCTGAGCCCGCTCCTTGTTCACCGTGCGGGCCGCGATCTCCTGGGCCTTGTCCTCGCCCTCGCCCCGCTTCTCGAGGCCCTCCTTGATGTGCTCGTACTGCCGTTCCCGCTTCTTGCTCCATCCCGGCTGGGGCATCTTGCCTCCCATGGTCGTGTTCTTCCAGGAGCATTCCCACCTGGCGTTGCCGCGAAAGCCGGCCGAGGTTGCCGCCTCCTGGTCGCGGGTAGACAGCCAAGTACACCCTGAGCACAAGGAGCCAACATGCCCGACGCGGCTGATCTTTCCCACACCGAAGGCACCCCGAAGGGCGAGGACCAGGAGCCGCCGGCCACCGAGACCAAGGGCGCAACCGACCGCCCCGTCGGCCAGGTCGAAGGCGACCTCATGGAGCCGAACAACTCCGGTTCGGGGACGTCCCCCGTCGACTGACGTTCGTGGGGCCGGCCCGGGCGCCCACCGCCCGGGCCGGCTTTTTTCGCGTCCGGGGAACGACGGGTTCTCGCAACCAGGTTCGGGGTAGTCACCGCCCTACTGGCCATGCGAACGAAGGAGCCGATATGTCCGACATCATCGACGACGACCCCACCCACACTCCCGGAGCGCCGCGGGGCGAGGACTTCGCAGATCCGGCCAGTGAGACCAAAGGTGCCACCAACCGTCCGGTGGGCCAGGTCGAGGACGACGTCATGGACCCCGACAACGCCAACGACCACGCCTAGGTAGCTGCTCATCGGGGTCGGTCCGGGCCTGGCGCCCGGGCCGGCCCCTTTTTCGCGGCCGTCGCCCTCAGGGGGTGGCGGTGGCGGCGTCGATCGCTGCCAGCCGGGCCTCGATGCCCTGGAGACTGGTGGCGGCTGTCTCCTGTTCGGCGGTGGCCCGGCGGGTGTGATCGGCCAGGTTCCGCTCCAGGTGGCGGCGCATCTCGAGCACCGCCCGCTCGAGGACGCGGACGCGCTCCAGGCTCTGGCTGGCGGCGGCGTGGTGGGAGGACACCAGCTCGGCCACCGAGTCGAGCTCCTGGTAGATCGGGGCCAGCTCGGCAGCCGCCACCTCCCTCATGGCCGCGGCTTCGTCGACCCTACGGGTGGTGGCCAGGTCGGCCAGCCAGGCGGTGTCCTTCTGGAGACGGCCGACGGAGGCGGGGAGGGTCTCCAGCTTGCGCAGGCGCTGGTCGAGCCCTTGGAGGCGGTCGGCCGACATCCCTTCGAGTGCCCGCAGCCTGGCCTCGAAACCCGAGGGATCCGGCAGCGACGGACGGATCCGGGCTGGAGGGGCGGCGGCGGGAGCAGCGGCGACGGAGCGGCTAGCCCCAGCGACGGTCCGCCACGTCGGTCATGGCGTGCTCCAAGAGACGATGCCGGGACCCAATCGAAGCCTCCGTCCCACGACAATGACCGCTGTCCGGATCCCCTAGTTATCCCCAACCTCGACGGCCGAGATTGTGGATATCTCCTGCATGCGGGGCGGCGGACGACGACGCGACGCACCGACCGGGCGACGCCACCCCAGGCCATGCGCACGTTGCTCATTGCGGATGACGGGGGTGGCCGGCGGCCGCTCCAGGCGCTAGATTACAGGGTTGTAACTTCATCCCCAGGTTCCCCCCAGGAGGGTCGTCCCCTGGCCAAGAGCTTCACCCATCTCCACGTCCATACCGAGTTCTCGATGCTCGACGGTGCGGCGCGGATCGACGACGTGGTGGCGGCCGCGGTGGCCGACGGCCAGCCCGCCATTGGCATCACCGACCACGGCAACATGTACGGCGTCCTCGACTTCTACCGGGCCGCCCGCAAGGCCGGCATCACCCCGGTGCTCGGCATCGAGGCCTACATGGCGGGCGAGAGCCGCTTCGAGCGCCCGGTGCGGCGGGGTCGGGTCGACGACGGGGGCGGCGAGGGGGAGCGGGGCGAGAAGCTCTACTACCACCTCACCCTGCTGGCGGAGAGCACCGCCGGCTACAAGAACCTCATCAAGCTGTCCTCGGCCGCCTACCTCGAGGGCTACTACATGAAGCCCCGGCTCGACTGGGAGCTGCTCGAGCGCCACCGGGAGGGGGTCATCGCCACCACCGGCTGCCTGGGCGGGGTGGTGTGCCAGGCCCTGCTGCGCAACGACGTGGAGGGCGCAGTCCGCAACGCCTCCCGCCTGCGCGACATCTTCGGTCCCGAGCACCTCTACGTCGAGCTGCAGGACCATGGCATCGCCGACCAACGCATGGCCAACACCCACCTCATCGACATCGCCCAGCGGCTCCAGCTCCCCCTGCTGGCCACCAACGACAGCCACTACACCCACCAGTCCGACGCGGTGGCCCACGACGCCCTGCTGTGCGTGCAGACCGGGGCCCAGGTCGACGACCCCAAGCGGTTCCGCTTCGAGGGCGACCAGCACTACCTCAAGACGGCAGCCGAGATGCGGTACCTGTTCGCCGAGGTCCCCGAGTCCTGCGACAACACCCTCGAGGTGGCCGAGCGGATCGACGTGGAGATCGAGTTCGGCAAGCCCGAGCTGCCCCGGTTCGAGCTGCCGCCGGGGTTCGCGTCGGAGGACGACTACCTGCGGCATCTCACCATCGAGGGCGCGGTCGGGCGCTACGGCGCTCCGGTGCCGGGCGATGCCATGCAGCGCATCGACCACGAGCTGGGCGTCATCAGCCGCATGGGCCTGTCCGCCTACTTCCTGGTGGTCTGGGACCTCATCCACCACGCCCGCCAGAAGGGCATCCGGGTGGGACCGGGGCGGGGCTCGGCCGCCGGGTGCTGCGTGGCCTACTGCCTGCGCATCGTCGACCTCGACCCCATCAAGTACGGACTGATCTTCGAGCGCTTCCTCAACGAGGGCCGCCGGGAGATGCCCGACATCGACATGGACTTCGACGAGCGCTACCGGGGCGAGATGATCCGCTACGCGGCCGAGCGCTACGGGGCCGACCATGTCGCCCAGATCGTCACCTTCTCCACCATCAAGGCCCGGGCCGCGGTCCGCGACGCGGCGCGGGTGCTGGGCCTGCCCTACGCCGTCGGCGACCGCATCGCCAAGACCATGCCGCCGCTCGTCATGGGCCGAGACACCCCCCTCAACGCCTGCCTCGAGCTCACGCCCGGCCACGAGGAGGGCTACAAGATGGCGGCCGAGCTGCGGCTGCTGTGCGAGACCGACGGCGACGCCCGCAAGGTCGTCGAGGTGGCCAAGGGCCTGGCCGGCCTGCGCCGGCAGGACGGCATCCACGCCGCCGCGGTCGTCATCACCCGGGAGCCGCTCACCGAGTACCTGCCCGTCCAGCGCAAGCCGGAGCCGGGCGGCGACCCCAACGACGCCCCCATCGTCACCCAGTACGAGATGCACGGCGTGGCCGACCTGGGACTGCTCAAGATGGACTTCCTGGGCCTGCGCAACCTCACCGTCATCGAGCGGGCCCTCGACCTCATCCAGGCCACCACCGGCACCCGCCCCGACATCGACAACGTCGACCTGGAGGACGAGCGCACCTTCGAGATGCTGCGCCGGGCCGACTCCATCGGGGTGTTCCAGCTGGAGGGCGGCCCCATGCGCTCGCTCATCCGGTCGCTGGCCCCCGACTCGTTCGGCGACGTGGCCGCCCTGGTCGCCCTCTACCGGCCCGGGCCCATGGCCGCCAACATGCACAACGACTTCGCCGACCGCAAGAACAACCGCAAACCCGTCCAGTGCCTGCACCCCGACCTGGCCGAGGAGCTGTCCGACACCTACGGGCTGATGATCTACCAGGAGTCGATGATGCGGGTCGCCACCCGCTTCGCCGGCTACTCGCTGCTCGAGGCAGACAACCTCAGGAAGGCCGTCGGCAAGAAGAAGCGTGATCTCATCGCCTTGGAACGGGAGAAGTTCGTGGCCGGGGCGGAGGCCACCGGCTACGGGTCCGACCTCGGCACCAAGCTCTTCGACATCATCGAGCCCTTCGCCGACTACGCCTTCAACAAGAGCCACGCCTTCGCCTACGGGATGGTCGCCTACCAGACGGCCTGGCTCAAGGCCAACCATCCGGTGGAGTACCTGGCCGCCCTGCTCACCTCGGTCAAGGACGACAAGGACAAGACCGCCGTCTACCTGGCCGAGTGCCGCACCATGGGCGTGGAGGTCCTCGTCCCCGACGTCAACCTGTCGATCGCCGAGTTCGGGGCGATCGACGGTCGCATCCCCTTCGGGCTGGCCGCCATCCGCAACGTGGGCGAGGGCCTGGTCGGGCTCATCGTCGCCGAGCGGGAGAAGAACGGGCCCTTCGCCGACTTCTACGACTTCTGCTCGCGGGTCGACCCGGGCGTGCTCAACAAGCGCTCGATCGAGTCGCTGATCAAGGCCGGTGCGTTCGACTCGATGGGGCACACCCGCCGAGGCCTGCTGGCCGTGTTCGAGCAGATCATCGACCGCACCATGGCCCGCCGCCGCGACGAGGAGGCGGGCATCATGAGCCTCTTCGGCGACATCGTGGCCGCCTCGCCGTTCCACGACGAGCGCACGCCGATCGGCGCCGACGAGTTCGACCAGGCCCAGAAGCTGGCCTTCGAGAAGGAGATGCTGGGGCTCTACGTGAGCAGCCATCCCCTGTTCGGGGTGGAGGCGGTGCTTCGCCGCCACGCCGACTGCACCATCGCCGAGCTGCGGGAATGCCGCGACGGCGAGACCCGCTGGATCGGCGGGGTGGTCACCGCCCTGTCCCGCAAGTACACCAAGCGGGGCGACCTCATGGCCGTGTTCACCCTGGAGGACCTGCAGTCGGCGGTGGAGGTGATGGTGTTCCCCCGCACGATGCTGGAGCACGGCGCCCTGCTGTCCGACGACGCCATCGTGTGCGTGAAGGGCCGCCTCGACCTGCGGGAGGAGCCGGCCAAGATCATCTGCCTCGAGCTCAAGCGTCCCGACCTGTCGCCCGAGGGAACCGCCCCCGTGCGCATCAAGCTGTCGCCCGCCTCCCTGTCCCACAGCCTGCTCGACCGGCTCAAATCGGTGCTGCGCGACCACCCCGGGCACCAGCCGGTGCACGTCCACCTCGACCGCACCGTGCTGCGCCTGCCGGACGAGTTCCGGGTCGACGCGGGCAGGGGCCTGGTCTCCGAGTTGCGCGTCCTATTAGGACCGAATGGACTGGTGACCTAGAATCGAGGCCAGGGAGGTCACGGGCGTCGATGGCACTTGAGGTCGAAACCACAGACTGCACCGCACTGAGTGACTCCGATGTCTCGGAGATGGCCGACATCTGCGCCGACGGCTCCGCCGGCTACGACGTCGGCATCCTCTCCAAGCACTCGGGGGAGTGGGTGCTCATCACACGGGTACACGACGGCGCCAAGCTCGCGGGCTTCGCCTTCTGCACCCTCGAGCGCATCGGCGGAACCCCGTGCGTGCTCATCGGGCTGGCGTCGGTGAAGCGCGCCCCCCGCAGCGAGGCGGTGCTGCGCCTGCTCATCGGCGACCAGCTCCGCCGGGCCGTGCTCGCCTTCCCCGACGAGGACGTGCTGGTCGGCACCCGGCTCCTCGACGTGGGCGGGTTCGCCGCCTTCGAGGGCCTGGCCGACATCGTCCCCCGTCCCGGCCACAAGGCCTCGGGCGAGGAGCGGGCGTGGGGCCGGCGGCTGGCCAAGCGCTTCGGCGCCGAGGGCCGCATCAACGACCGCACGTTCGTGGTCACCGGCCAGGGCGACCCTCCCGGCGCCCTCGACCACGAGGCCACCGACCCCGACTCGGTCGACCCCGAGGTGCGGGAGGCTGTCGGCGCCCTCGACCACTCGAGGGGCGACGCCCTCATCGCCTTCGGTTGGGCCCTCGCCGAAGACCTCGCCGCCCGCGCCTCCCGGTAGGTCAACCGCCGCCGGCGGCGCCGGTTGAGATCAGTCCGCGCAATCACCCAGGAGGGGCGATCGCGCGAACTGCTCCCGTTGTATCGTCGATGAGACGACCCCACTCGCGTTCGAGCTGAGCCCGACGTTGCGGTTTTTCGGAACGCTGGTCTCCATCCTCATGGTGGTCTTCGGGACGGTGGGCGCAGCTTTCGCCGTCAGATCCGGCGTGGGCGCCGGTTTCGTGGTCGTCTGGCTTCTGTGGATGAGCGGAGTCCTCTATGAGATCTGGTGTGGGGAGTTCCGGAGAGCACACCGCATCGAGGTATCCGACAGCGATCTCCGCCTGGTGGCCCGTCGCCTGGTTGTCGACATCCCCTGGGCCGGGCTGCGGTCGGTGGTCATACCGTTGTACGACTTCGGGAAGCACACCCTGGTGTGGCGCTGATCCGGGTGTGAGTCCGATTGCGGGTGTTCGGAATCGTGGCTATTCGGGCGGCCCGAGCGGCCGATTTCACGACGCTTCGAGCACATGGAACGCGTTTGAATCATCCGTAGCGCCCTGGTTTGGGCGATTTCGGGCCTGAAAGGGGCGCGACCGACGATCCGAACCATCCGGGCGAAACGCCGGCGGCGGCCCGGCGGCCAGCGGCGGTTATGTCCCCGGGAGGAGGGCGGCGACCTCTTTCCAGCAGTAGCCGTCGTGGGGTTCGCTAAGGACGACGAGGATGCGTCCCGGCCGGTAGCCGAGGACGCGGGCCAGGTCGTGGGCGCCCATGTGGCGGCGCTCCATGCGGGTGAGCGTCTGCAGGAGGAAGCCGTCGACCAGGGGGTACTGGTGGGTGGCGCCCTGCCACCCGAAGGTGCAGTCGTAGCCGCCGGGGCCGAGGCGGATCTCGGCTGCGGTGGTGGGCACCACCAGGGCCAGGGACGGGCGGTCGCCCACGAGGGTCCAGTACGGAACCCGGGAGCCGGCGAAGCCCAGCAGCGGGCCTTGCGGGGGATGGTGCAGGGGTGTGAGCCACCGGCCGATGCGCTTGGCCTCGGCGTGCCCCACCCGCCGGGGCACGTCGGTGAGCTGGACCGCTTCCGGCCGGGACGGGTCGGGAGGGTCGATGGGGTCGCCCAGGGCGCCCGATACCAGATCGAGCGGCGCGAACGGCTCCTCCACCGGTGCCGGGAAGCCGGCCCGGACGAACGCGCCCGAGTCGAGGTCGACCCCGACGCATCCCGACGGTCCCGAGGCCAGCACCAGCATTCGGAGTTCTGCCCCTGCCACCGCCACCCGGAAGCGCACATCGGCTCGCATGTACGACATGCTGGCCGCTCCGCTCCCGGAAATGGTGGATGCTCGCGCCCATGGAGTTCCAAGACGTCGTTCGCCGCCGCCGGATGGTGCGCAACTTCGATTCCCGGCCGCTGTCCCCCCAATTGGTCGACCGGGTTCTGGCCAATGCCCTGCGCGGCCCGTCGGCCGGTTTCACCCAGGGAGTGGAGCTGCTGGTGCTGGAGGGACCGGAGGAGACAGGCAGGTACTGGGACGCCTGCTTTCCCGCCCACCGGCGGCCGGGCTTCCGCTGGCCGGGCCTGCTGCGAGCGCCGCTCTTGATCGTCCCGCTGGCCTCCCGGGAGGCATACCTCGACCGCTACGCCGAGGCCGACAAGGGGTGGATTGACCGCGACCCGTCCCGTTGGTCGGTTCCCTATTGGGACGTCGACGCCGCCTTCGCCAGCATGCTGGCCCTGTTGACGGCGGTCGACGCCGGCCTGGGGGCGCTCTTCTTCCGGGTCTTCGAGCCCGATGCCCTCCGGGCCGAGTTCGCCATCCCCGACCGGTTCGCCCCGGTGGGCACGGTGGCCGTCGGCTATCCCCTGGCCGACGAGCCGTCGCCGTCGCTCGCCCGGGGCCGGCGCCCGCCGGCGGAGGTGCTGCACCGGGGCGGCTGGTGACGCCGGCCGAGGCCTAGACCTCCCGGCCGGCGACCGTCTGCTCGACCAGGGCGAGGAAGTCGGGGACGTCGAGCGGCCCGTAGCCCCGGCGCTCGTCCCACATCTCGAACTCGTCGTGGGCGTGGTCGCGGAGCGCCCCCACGATCTCGGTGGCGAAGGGGATCTCGGAGCCCCGCTTGACGGCGGCGGAGAGGGCCAGGGCCACCGCTCCCGTGACATGGGGGGCGGCGAAGCTCGTCCCCGACTGGGCCGGGCCGGCCGCCGACGGCGTCCCTGCGGTCGCGCTCACGATCTCGATCCCGGGGGCCACGATGTCGGGCTTCTCCCAGCCGAAGGCGGTCGGTCCCTCCGACGACGGCTCGTACAGGCTCACCGGCGACTTGGGGGCCATGGCGCCCACACAGATCACCGACGGCGTGGTGCCGGGGATGGTCAACGTGAACCCCTCGTCGGGGTCGAGGAACTTCGTCGACCGGGGCCCGCTCTCGATCCACCCGTGGATCGGCAGCGGCCGCAGATCCTCCCCCCCGGAGAACGTGATCCGCCACGTCCCGGCCGGCAGGCGCTTGTCGGGGAAGGGCGTGAGGTCGAGCTTCAGGCGGGCCCGGGCCCGGCCGTCCCGATCGAGACGGGGCGCCAGCTTGCCGGTCACCAGGCCGCCGGTGACGGGAAGCCGCACGTCGAGGAAGTTGCGGCTGACCTCGCCCGATCCCGGCCCGTTGGGCGGGATGACCTCGATCTTGTAGTTGCTCGTCGCCTGCCACCAGAACTCGACCACGTCGGCCCCGTCCTCGTCGGCGGTCTCGATGCGGAACTCCTCGGCGGTGCCCTTGGGCACGTCGATCTGGGCGTGCCGGGCGGTCGTGCGCTCGTTGCCGGCCGACTTGACGATCACCCGGCCGGCGGGCGCGGAGAAGGCGGCGCACGCCTTCTCCAGGGGGTCGGCGCCGTCGTGGCCCCCGGCGTTCACCCCGCTGCTGATGTTGACCACCACCGGCCGCCCGAGCCTGGTGGCGGTGTCGGCGATGAAGCCGAGGGCGTCGCTGTGGCTGGAGGCGTAGCCGGACGGGCTCAGGTCGCGGACGTAGCGCACGACGAGGAGGCGGGCCCCGGGGGCGACCCCGCCCGGGAAGATCCCCGTCTCCTTCCCGCACGGCGTCCCGGCGGCGATGGAGGCGACGGCCGTGCCGTGGATGCACGCCTCGGCCGGAGGCAGGGTGTCGGGGAGCCGGCCGGCCCGGATGGCATCGATGTCGGCCGCCAGGTAGAACCGGCCGTACTTCAGGTTGGTCTCGTCCGCCCGCTGCTGGGCCTCGGGGGAGGCGCCGACACAGGTCTTGTCGCCCGAGGTCTGGTCCCAGTAGGCCTCGATCTTCGATGCCCCATCGACGAGGAACGCCCCGTGGCGGACGTCGACACCGTTGTCGATGAGGGCGATCAGCGCCTCCTCGCCCCGCTCCCCGGTGGCCCGCTCCGCGGTCCAGCCCATGGCCTGGATCGAGTGGAAGAGCTCCCGGACGCCGACGGCCCGGCTCAGCTCGATCGACAGCACGTCGGGCCGCCGGCGCAAGGCGTCGAGCCCCTCCTCGGTGACGGTGGCGGCCACCGTCTCGCCCAGCGCGCTCGACACGTCGACACCGTCGATGCCCGACAGGTCGACGGCGGTCGACTGGACCCTGATCATGACCGGTTGGGGCTCGACGTCGCCGTCGTCCTGGCCCGCGAAGCGGGCGTCGAGGCCGGGATCGACGGCCACGATGGCCGACGTCTCGGCCAGCGACTCCAGCAGGGCGTCGGCCCCGGGCCGGCCCCGGACGAGGTCGATGCAGGCTGCGGTCAGGACCCCGAAGCACTCGCCGGTGGACGACCGCGAGTGGTGCACGGCGACCAGCCGGCCGGCCCCGTCGACGAGCGGCCCCCCGCCGCTGCCCGGCTCGGAGGAGGCCTGGAACGAGACCGAGGCGTCGGTGGTGCCGGTCACGACGGCCCGGCTGATGCGCATGGCCCCCCCGAGGGGGAAGTGGATCAGCGACACGTGCTCGCCGGCGGCCGGCCGGGCGTCCACCAGGGCCAGGGGGCGGCCGAGGCTGGCGTCGAGCCGGCAGAAGGCGACCCCCAGGCCCATCGGGTCGGCTCCCGGCGCCAGCGGGGTGACGGCCACCACCTCGACGATGCGGGCGGTGCGGGTTGGCGAATCGGTCTGCTCCACCCGGGCGTGCGCCGCCGGGCCGATGCCTCCGCCTTCCTGGCAGACGTAGTTGGGGACGAGGACGAGGTCGTCGCCGACGAGCACCCCCGAGGCGAGGGGGAGCTGGCGCTCGTCGAGGATCTGCACGGCCGACTCGGTGGCCCGCACCAGGGCGGCCAGCTCGGGCAGCCGGAGGCCGGGGTCGCCGGCGGCCGGCGTCGGGGTTGGAGGGGGGGCGAAACGCTCGCTCTCCCCCCACCCCGGTCGGACTCGGACTCGCCGACGAAGTCGTCCCCAATCGAGGTGTCCGGGCGGTAGGAGTCCGCCAGCTGCACGTCGGGCAGCGGGAACCCCATGTCGCCGGCGATGCGGGCCACGTCGGGCTCGTGGTCGGGAAGCCGCCGGACCAGGGCGGAGAAGAACCGGTCGTCGATCAGGGCCCGGCGGTCGAGGGCCCGCAGCACCGACACCACGTACTGCTCGTGCGATTTGGTGGACCGGACGGTCGTGACCACGTCGCGGTAGCCGGCCGACGCCAGCCACTCCTTCAGGTCGTCCGGATCGGTGAAGGTGGCGGCCAGCATCTCCTGCAGGGACTCGAACGACTCCGGGTGGACGAGCTCCATCTGACCCTCCTTGGCGCCCCGCCGGTCGACCAAGAGTAAGGCATACTCACCGCTACCGAGCGGCTGGGGGCGCACCGTGAACGAAGAGCTGGTGACGGCGGTCGAGGGGGACCAGGAGCTGGCCGAGAGCCTCCTGCAGCTGATCGGCCGGCGCGTCCCGAAGCCCCCGCCGGGGATGGAGAGCGGACGGGCCGGCCCCGGGGGCGACCTGGTGGCGGCCGCCGTCTCCGACCGGGGCCTCGAGGCCATAGTCGAGCGCCACGGGCGCCCGAGCCTGTTCATCTTCGACGGGATGTACGAGCCGCCGCTGCTCACCCCGTGGGCCGACCGGCTGGAAGCGGCCCTGGAGACGATCCGGGTCGCCATCGCCGCCACCGGTCGGGTCGAGGTCAAGGGCATCGGGGCCAGCCACCTGGGCACGGCGTGGATGATCGAGGACAACGTCGCGGTCACCAACCGCCACGTGGCCGAGCTGTTCACCCGCATGCGCAACGGCGTCTTCGAGGTCCGCCACGACGTCAATGGCCAGCCGTTCAAGGTGGTGGTCGACTTCCTGGGAGAAGCCGACAACACCGCCAGCCGGGAGGTGGCGGTCACCGGCGTGCTCTACGTGGCCTCGGCCGCCTTCGACGAGCCCGACGTGGCCTTCCTCGAGCTTGACCCGGCCACGGCCCCGTCGGCGCCGGCACTGGGCGACGACAAGGAGCTGACGCCGCAGGAGTTCCTGGCCGCCATCGGCTACCCCGCCTTCGACACCCGCAACAATGCCGCCGACCAGAAGCGGATCTTCGGGGGCACCTACGACGTCAAGCGGCTGGCACCGGGGTGGGTGAAGCAGCTGCAGCCGACGATCTTCACCCACGACTGCACCACCCTGGGAGGCAACTCGGGCTCGCTGATCGTCAGCCTCAAGCAGGGCGGAGCCGTCGGACTGCACTTCTCGGGCGTGGAGGGCGTCGAGAACCGGGCGGTGCGCATCGGGGAGGTCAGGCGGCTCCTCGACCGGGCCCGGGGCCGGGAGGTCGTGCCGATGACGCTGGTGGGAGCGGTGTCCCCGGTGGGAGGGCCGGCGAGCGGCGAGATCGAGGCCCCCCCACCTGCGCTCGACGGCCGGGCCGGCTACCAGGCCACCGGGTTCCTGGCCGACGCGGTCACCGTGCCCCTGCCGACCACCATCGATCCCGCGGCCGAGGTCCTCACGCCCCTCACCGGTCCCGGGCCCGACGGCGCCCCCACCTTCGAGCTGCGCTACCACCACTACTCGTCGTTCATGCACGCCGGGCGCAAGCTCCCGATGTTCACCGCCGTCAACATCGACGGCACCACGATCATGCGGCCCAAGCGCACGCGGGACAGGTGGTTCCTCGACCCCCGCATGGCGGCCGACGCCCAGACCGGCGCCGAGCTGTACCAGGGCAACGCTCTCGACCAGGGCCACCTCGTGCGCCGGCTCGACCCGGCCTGGGGCGACCTGGCCGAGCCCGCCATCGCCGACACGTTCTTCTACACCAACTGCGCCCCCCAGCACGCGGGCCTCAACCGCACGACGTGGCTGTCACTCGAGGACTACGTGCTCGAGAGCGCCCAGACCCACGGGTTCCGGGTGTGCGTGTTCTGCGGGCCGGTGTTCTCCGACAAGGACCCGGTGTACCGGGAGACCACTCTCCTCCCGCAGGCGTTCTGGAAGGTGGTCGTCACGCTCAAGGACGACGAGGCCGCCGGCGCACCGGCGCTGGCGTCGAGCGCCTACGTCCTGTCCCAGGCCGACCTGGTGTCGAACCTCGAGTTCGCCTTCGGGCCCTTCCGCACCTACCAGGTGCCGATCGGCCGGGTGTCGCGGTGGGCCCGGCTGCGCTTCGACCCCGCCATCGTCGCCGCCGACGCCATGAACACCGACACCGAGGGCGTGAACTACCGGGCCGTCGAGGGACCGGCCGACATGCTCGTGTAGTCCGGTGCCCGTTTCGGGCTGCCCGTTTCGGCGGGGCGAGCCCGGGTAGCGCGCCGGTACGAGACGGAGGTGGCCCATGGCTCCACGAGCGCTCGAGCAGCTCGTCGACGGAATCGCCCACACCGAATGGCTGGACAAGGTCGCGGTCCCGGTGAAGGACAAGGTGACCCAGGTCATCCCGAAGGGCCCGGTCAAGGACCTCCTGAGCGGCACCTGGCTGGGCCATCCGCTGCACCCGATGCTCACCGACCTGCCCATCGGCTTCTGGACCAGCGCCATGGCCGTCGACTTCCTCGGCGGCCGCAAGGGGCAGAAGGCGGCCGACCGGCTGGTGGCCCTGGGCATCCTGAGCGCCCTGCCCACCGCCGCCTCCGGACTGTCGGACTGGTCGGACACGATCGGCGAGGACCGGCGCCTGGGCCTGGCCCACGCCGTCGGCAACGTGATCGCCGTCGACCTCTACGTGTGGTCGTGGATCGCCCGCAAGCGGGGACGGCGGCTGGCGGGGGTCACGCTGAGCGTGCTCGGTGCGGGCGCAGCCACCGCCGGTGCCTACCTGGGCGGCCACCTGGCCTGGCGCAAGGGGGTGAACGTCGACCGCCACGCGTGGGACCACCCGTCCGACGAGTGGCAGGTGGCGTCGCTCGACGCGCCGCTGGCGGACGGGGAGCCGACGGTCGTCACCGTCGGCGACGACACCGTGCTCGTCGTCCTCTCGGAGGGGACGGTGCGGGCCATCTCCGACGTGTGCAGCCACATGGGCGGACCCCTCCACGAGGGCGAGGTGGCGGCCGGCTGCGTCACCTGCCCGTGGCACGCCAGCACGTTCCGCCTCGACGACGGCGAGGTCGTCCACGGTCCCGCCACCGGGCCCCAGCCCGCGTACGACGTCCGGTGGGAGGGTGACCAGCTGCTTCTCCGCCGCCGCCCGACCCTCACGCCGGCCGCCATCGCCCAGGCCCCGCCCGAGACCAACGGTCAGGACAGCAGGGCCACCAACTCCTCGACGCCCTCCACCGGCGCCTTGCAGGCGTAGTTCTCGCACACATAGGCGAACCCGTCCGTGCGGGACTCGAACAGCGGCGAGGGGTAAGGCTCGCCCCACGCCAGCACCGCGCTGGGCAGGTACCGGGACTGCACGACCCGCACCAGGTCGGGACGGTGGCCCACGACCGCCACCTCGGTCACCGGGCGGGAGGCGAGGTCGAGGGCGGCGACCGTGCGGGTGAGGGCCGACGGGTGCTGCTCGGCCAACGGCGCCAGGAGCCGGAGGATGGCCTCGGCCCGGTCCCGGTAGCGCTCCAGACCGGTGAGGGCGGCCAGCCGCAGCAGGGCGATGGCGGCGGTGCCGTTGGCCGACGGGACGGCGTTGTCGACCAGGTCCTTGGCCCGGGTGATGAGG
This sequence comes from uncultured Acidimicrobiia bacterium, assembly GCA_963765955.1. Classification (GTDB taxonomy): domain Bacteria; phylum Actinomycetota; class Acidimicrobiia; order Acidimicrobiales; family AC-14; genus JAXDMK01. Next base: position 275,353 of record CAVXYA010000002.1, on the reverse strand, counting down.
CGCTCGGCGTCGGCCCCGGTGGTGAACAGGCCGCCCGCCTCGTCGTCCCAGAAGAGCTTGACCATGTTGTCGGCCGTGTCCTGGGCCCAGCTCACCCACCGGGCCTCCCCGGTGGCCTCGGCCAGGCGGGTGAAGCCGTCGACCAGGGCCGCGTAGTCGGCGGCCAGGGCCAGGTGGCGGCCGGGTCGGCCCCCCTGCCACGCCCGCAGCCACCGCCCGCCCGCCTGCCGGCGCAGCTTGTGGAGCAGGAACTCGGCGTTGGTGCGGGCGTCGGCCAGCCAGTCGTCACGGCCGGTGGCGGCCGCCGCCTCGGCCAGGGCGGAGAGGAACAGCCCGTTCCACTCGGTGACCACTTTGTCGTCGAGCCCGGGCCGGGCCCGCTTCTCCCGGGCCTCGAAGAGCGTCTGCCGGGCCCGCTCGATGACCTCCGGCCGTAGCAGGTCGCCCCGCACCGGCCGGTGAAGGATGTTCTTGCCCTCGAAGTTGCCGGGCCGGCTGACCCCCCACCACTCGATGGCGGCCTCGACGTCGTCGCCCAGCAGGGCCCGCAGCTCCTCGACGCTCCACACGTAGAACGTTCCTTCGTGGCCCTCGGAGTCGGCGTCCTCCGAGGAGTAGAAGCCGCCGTCGGGGTGGCGGAGGTGGCGGCGGACGTAGTCGACGGTCTCGGTCAGCACCTGCAGGAAGCGGTCCTCGCCGGTCACCTGCCAGGCGTGGAGGTAGGCCGGTACCAGCAGGGCCTGGTCGTAGAGCATCTTCTCGAAGTGGGGGACCAGCCACTGGCCGTCGACCGAGTAGCGGGCGAAGCCGCCGCCCAGGTGGTCGTACATGCCGCCCGAGGCCATGGCGTCGAGGGTGGTGACCACCATCGACAGGGCCTCGCCGTCGGCGGGGTTCCGGGCGTGGGCCCGGAGAAGCAGCTCGAGGGTGTCGGGCTGGGGGAACTTGGGGGCCGGCCCGAAGCCGCCCCAGTGGGGATCGAAGCGGCGGGCCAGGGCGTCGCGGGCGCGGGTGAGCAGGGCGGCCCCGTCGGGCAGCGCCGATCCCTCGGCCGGCACCGGGAGGTCGGACATCTTGCCCAGGGCCGACGTCAGCCGCTCGGCCTGCTGGCCCACCTCCGCCCGCCGGTCCCGCCAGCCCTCGTCGACCGCCCGCAGCACCTGCTCGAAGGCGGGCATCCCGTGGCGGGGCTTGTCAGGGAAGTAGGTGCCGCCGTAGAAGGGGCGGCCGTCGGGGGTGAGGAACATCGTCATGGGCCAGCCGCCGTGGCCGGTCATGGCCTGCACCGCCTCCATGTAGACGGCGTCGACGTCGGGCCGCTCCTCCCGGTCGACCTTGATGTTCACGAACAGCTCGTTCATGACGGCGGCGATGCCGGGGTCCTCGAACGACTCGTGGGCCATGACGTGGCACCAGTGGCAGGCGGCGTAGCCGATCGAGAGCAGGACGGGCTTGTCCTCCGCCTTGGCCCGCTCGAAGGCCTCGTCGCCCCACGGGTACCAGTCGACCGGGTTGTCCTTGTGCTGCTGGAGGTAGGGGCTCGACTCTTCGGCCAATCGGTTCATGTCCCTCCGACCCTACGCGGGCCGGGAGGACAAACTGGACGACGCATGGTGCAGGTCGCGCTCGACGTCCTCCTGGTGGTGGCGGTGGGCGGGATGCTGTGGTCGGCCGTGGCCCGGCTTCGCCAAGGACGGGTGGTGGTGCCCCGCTGCCCGTCGTGTGACCGGGCCGTGTCCCGGGCCAATCCCCGCTGTCCCCACTGCGACGCCTTACTCTCCTGATCGATGAGCTCGATCCTGCTGGTGGAGGACGACGCCTCGGTGCGGGAGGCGGTCACCATGGCGTTGGAGGGCGACGGCCACCGGGTGAGCACGGCCGCCGCCGGGGACGAGGCCATCGAGCGGTGGCGCCAGGTGCGGCCCGACCTCGTCCTCCTCGACGTGATGCTCCCGGTGATGGACGGCTTCGAGGTGTGCCGGCGCATCCGGGCCACGGACCAGGTGCCGATCATCCTGCTCACGGCCAAGGCCGACCCCATCGACGTGGTGGTGGGCCTGGAGTCGGGGGCCGACGACTACGTGACCAAACCCTTCGAGACGAGGGTGCTTCTGGCCCGGGTCAAGGCCGTCCTCCGCCGCCAGGCCCGGCCCCCCGAGGAGCCGACGATGCGCTTCGGCGACCTCGCCATCGACCCCCTGGGCATGGCTGTCACCCACCACGGCCAGGAGGTGAGGCTCAGCCCGACCGAGCTCAAGCTGCTGCTGGAGCTGGCCCGACGTCCGGGCCAGGTGTTCACCCGGGCCCTCCTGCTCGAGCGGGTATGGGAGTACTCCTACCTGGGCGACTCCCGCCTGGTCGACGTGTGCGTCCAGCGGCTGCGGTCGAAGGTGGAGGACGACCCCGCCAACCCGACGCTGATCCAGACCGTCCGGGGGGTGGGCTACAAGCTGGTCGCGCCCGCCTGATGGGCCGCGCCCGCGTATGACCGAGCGCCGGCCGCTGGCCGTCGCCCGCCTGCGGCCCCGGCTGATCGCCACGTTTGCCCTGGTGGCGGCGGTGACGGCGGTGGCGGTGGCGGTGACATCGTTCTTCCTCGTCCAGCGGGCGGTGCTCGACCGGGCCGCGGACGACGCCCGGCGGGCGGCCCGGTCGGCCTTGGGGGACGCAGTCGAGGACCTTCCCGCGGAAGCGACGCCGGCCGAGGTGGCCACGTTCGTGAACCGGCTGGTGGCCCGCACCGGGGGCGCCTTCGACGTGGTGACGGTGATGCCTGACGGCACCGCCGACACCACCTCGATCTCGGTGTCGTCGGCCACCCTGCCCCCGGAGCTGGCGGAGCCGGTGGCCGCCGGTCGGCTGGCGTCGGTGCGCACCGACGTGGCCGGTCGGCCCGTGATCGTGGTCGGTGGCCAGGTGCCGGAGACCGCCACCCTGTACCTCTTCTTCCCGATCGACGACATCGAACGTGACCTGGGCACCCTGCGGGCGGTCCTGGCCGGCGTGGCCGTGGCGCTGGTGATCGTGTCCGCCGGGGTCGGCGCCCTGGCCGCCAGGGGGTTGCTCACGCCTCTGCGGCGGGCCCGGCGGGCGGTGCGCCGGCTGGAGGTCGGGCTGCTGGAGACCCGCCTGCCGGTGGCCGGCAGTGACGAGTTCTCCGACCTGGCCGAGTCCTTCAACCGCATGGCCGAGGCCCTGGAGCGCACAGTGGGCGACCTGCGGGCGCTGGAGGCCAGCCAGCGCCGGTTCGTGGCCGACGTCAGCCACGAGCTGCGCACGCCCCTCACCGCCCTCACCACCGCGGCCGACGTCCTGGAGGCCAACGCCGGCGGCTTGAACGACATCGGGCAGCGGGCCGCCCGCCTGCTGGTTGTCGAGTCCCGGCGCCTGGCCGGGCTGGTGGAGGACCTGATGGAGATCTCCCGGCTCGACGCCGGGGTGGCGGCCATGGCCTGGGAGGAGGTCGACGTGGCCGCCCTGGTCGCGGGCGCCCTCCGCAGCCGGGGCTGGGGCAAGAAGGTGGAGGTCCGCCTGCAGCCGGACGTGGTGATCACCGCCGATCCTCGTCGCCTCGACGCCGTCATCGGCAACCTGGTGGGCAACGCCTTCGAGCACGGACGGCCGCCGGTGCGGGTGGTGCTGTCGGCCGACGCCACCACCGTCCGCCTGCAGGTCGCCGACGGCGGGAGCGGCATCGCCCCCGAGCACCTGGCCGGGGTCTTCGAGCGCTTCTACAAGGCCGACCCGTCCCGCCCCCGCAGCGCCGGCAGCGGCCTGGGCCTGGCCATCGCCCGGGAGAACGCCCGCCTCCATGGCGGTGACGTGACCGTGGCCAACCATCCCGGGGCGGGGGCGGTGTTCATCGTCGTCCTGCCCCGGAGGACGTCGGTGCCCGAAACCGGTCCCGATGCCCCCGCCGCACCTGTTGCCGATCTGTTACCCGGCGGCGACCCGACGGTGACCACCGTCCGCCACGATGGCCTCGTCGACGCGCTCAAGCGGCGATCCCGAGGGAGGCCCTCATGACGACGACCAACGGATACCGGCGGATCTGGATCCTGCTGGGACTCGTGCTGTCGGTGATGGCGAGCGCCTGCGGGGGCTCCGGCGACCCACTGGACGCCGGTCCCACGCCGACCCGGCCGTCGACGACCGCCGGCAACGGCACCGGGACGTCGGTGGCCGAGTCGACGGTCCCCGGCTCGTCGGGCACGACCACGCCCGGCTCCTCGACCACGTCCGAGGTCGTCGTCTACTTCACCCGGGGCGAGAAGATCGTTCCCGTGAAGCGCTCGGTGCCCCGGGTGCCCCGCATCGGGGCGGAGGCAGTCAAGACGCTGGTGGCGGGGCCGACGGCGGCCGATACGGCGGATGGGCTGGGAACCGCCATCCCCCCCGAGACCCGCTTCCACGCCCTGACCATCGCCGACGGCATTGCCCGGGTCGACCTGTCCAAGGCCTTCGAGTCGGGCGGGGGCACTTTGTCGCTGAGCCTGCGGCTGGCCCAGGTGACGTGCACCCTCGACCAGTTCGACAGCATCACCGGCGTGCGGTTCCTGCTCGACGGCGAGTTGGTCAACGTGTTCTCGGGCAACGGGATCGTGCTCGACCAGCCCGTGGGCTGCGGCGACTACGCCGACCTGGTGGCGGGCGAGCCCGTCCGGGAGGCGGTCTTTCCCGGCGTCTGGCCCTTCACGTCCCAGGCCGAGATGGATGACTACATCTCGGGCGGCGACCGCACCTTCACCACGCCGACGGAGACCGCTCGCCAGTTCGCCAGCCGGTACGTGGGCATGCTCGATCCGGCCATCTTCGGCGGCCCGACGGTCGCCGCCGGGGGGCTGGTGGAGGTCAAGGTCGGCTTCCGGCTCGGGGAGGGCGGGGTCCCCATCGCCGACCCGCAGCCGTCCATGAGCGTGTTCCTCATGAGCGGCGGCGCCGACGGCGACCTCGGCCCGTGGACCGTGGTGTCGGCGACGTCGCCCAACATCGTGGTCGAGTCCCCGGCCGCCGGCGCCCGGATCTCCTCGCCGGTGGCGGTGAGCGGTCGCAACAACACGTTCGAGGGCAACGTCGAGGTCGAGGTCCGGGAGGACGGGATGCTCTTCGACCAGTTCCTGGGCAAGGCCCCCGTGACGGGCGGCATGGGCGAGCTCACCCCGTTCTCCGGGGCCATCGCCTTCGAGGCCCCGACCGAGCCGGCGGGCGCCATTGTCTTCTTCGAACGCTCCATGGCCGACGGCCAAGGCGTCCTGCGGGCCTCCGTGGTCAGGGTCGACTTCCAGCGCTGACGGCGACCCGCCCCTTTCCGAGCGTTCCGCCGATAACGCGAGGGCGGGAACGTCGACCTGTAGCACCAGTGCTACGGTGGCGTGATGAGCCGAGAGATCACCCAGCGAGAGCTGCGCAACCACAGCGGTGAAATCATGCGAAAGCTCGACGAGGGCGAAACGTTCGTCGTCACGCGAAACGGCGTTCCAGTGGGCGAGCTCACTCCGTTGCGCCGCCACCGATTCGTCGCGGCCGAGGCGGCGGTCGCCCTCTTCCGGACAGCACCCGCAGTTGACGCGGCGCGATTCCGCGCCGACCTGGATCAGGTCGCAAGCCAAGACCCCTCTCCCCGTGCGTGAGGAGCGACGGCACTCACGCGGCCTGCTTGACACGTCGGTCGTCATCGACTTCGAGCTACTGGACCCGTCACACCTGCCCAGTGAGGTGGCTATCAGCGCCCTCACCATGGCCGAACTGGCCGCCGGTCCCCACGCGACGACTGATCCGGAGGAGCGCGGGCGCCGGCAGGACCGGCTTCAGCGGGCCGAGGCTGCATTCGATCCACTCTTGTTCGACACCGATGCAGCCCGCGCCTACGGCCGGATCTTCGCCGCTGTGATGGCAACCGGGCGCAAGGCCCGAGGCGCCCGAGCCGTCGACCTGCTCATCGCAGCAACCGCCCTCGCCGCCGGCCTTCCGCTCTACACACGCAACGGCGACGACTTCTTGGCGGTCGACCACCTCGTCGAGGTCGTCGTTCTCTAGGTGTCGCGAGCGGCGTTACGGGCGAGGTGCTATGGCCCAGACGGCCGTAGGTGTCGGCTGCCAGGTGGTTGCAAGAGCCTGTGAGCTGGACTTTTGCTGGGTCCGACCGGTGGCTACTTGAACCAGATGCGTTGGTAGTCGCGTGACTGGGGGTGGAGGAGGAGGGCGATGAGGGCGATCTCGAACATGAGGTTGATGGGGCCGGAGCCCTCCAGCGGGTTGCCCCGGTAGTACCAGCGCACGAGGAAGGGCACGATGGCCATGGCGATGCCGAGGAAGTAGCCCCACCGTTGCTCGTTGGCGATGCCGTAGCCGGCGGCCACCTGGCCGACGAAGATGGCGAGGTACAAGGGCGGGAAGGTGCCCGCGATCAGCAGGTCGAAGAGCAGAAACGCGGAGTTGATGTAGAGCAGGAAGACGGCGATCTGGAGGGTCTGCGGTTGGGACTGGTTCAGCCACCGGCGCTGTTGCATGGCGACATTGTGGCAGCACCCGGCGACCTGGCTGCGGTTGTGCTGGCCGCGGGCGCGGGCGTCCGCCTCCGGCCCCTCACCCTGGTCCGGCCCAAGGCCCTGTGCCCGGTCGGCGGAGTACCGCTCGTCGACCACGCGGTGACCCGGGCCCGGACCGTCACCGCCGCGGTGGCGGTCAACTGCCACCGCTCCCAACCCACCCTCGCAACCCACATCGAGGGCCTGGGGGTCCACTGCTCGATGGAGGAGGGCGAGGTGCTGGGCACGGCCGGCGCCCTCGGCCGGCTCCGGCCCTGGATCGACGGCCGCCCGGTCCTCGTCCTCAACGCCGACACGTGGAGCGAGGCCGACCTGCACGCGTTCGTGGACGGGTGGGACGGCGTCCGGCCCCGGCTGCTGTGCGGTCCGCCGACACGGGGCGTGCCGGCGACGTGGGCCGACCTGGCCTACGCCGGGGCCGCTCTCCTCCCGTGGTCGCAGGTCAGCGCCTTCCCGGACGCGCCCGGCGGGCTGTGGGAGGTGTCGTGGCGCCACCTCCGTCCGGGAGCGGACCTCGACCTCGTCCCGACCGATGCCCCTTTCGTCGACTGTGGCACGCCCGCCCGCTACCTGGCCGCCAACCTGGCCGCGTCGGGCGGGGTGTCGGTGATCGGGGAGGGCGCGGTCGTCGAAGGGGAGGTCGAGCGGTCGGTCGTGTGGGACGGGGCCCGGGTGCATCCGGGCGAGCGGCTGGTGGACGCGGTCAGGGCGTCGGACCAGGTGACGGTGTTGATTCGGTAGGGCCTGGTCCGGTAGGGACTGGTGCGGATTCGTCAGGCGGCGCCGGGTCGACCGGCTCGATGTCGACCGCCTCGATGGCGACGAGGGCCTCGTCGGTGACCTCGGCCGCGGGCCGGGCGACCACCCGGCTCGCCTGGCGGGCGACCACGGCCTCGAACAGGTTGCGCACCAGCCGGGCGTTGCCGAAACCACGGTCGCGGTCTTGGGCGCCCAGGTAGGCCACAACCGCCGCCCGCGCCTCCTCGGTGGGCACGTAGTGGCTCTTCTGGCACATGCCGTCGAAGATCAGGGCCAGCTCGGCGTCGGTGTAGTCGGGGAAGAAGATGGTCTTCGGGAAGCGCGATCGCAGGCCGGGGTTGGCATCGAGGAACACCGCCATCTCGTCCGGGTAGCCGGCGACGATGACGACCACGTCGTCGCGGTGGTCCTCCATGAACTTGACGATCATGTCGATGGCCTCGTGGCCGAAGTCGGTACCGACGCCCCTCGCCAGGGCGTGGGCCTCGTCGATGAGGAGGACGCCACCCAGCGCCGTCTGGAAGACCTCCTTGACCTTCAGCGCGGTCTGGCCCACGTACCCCGCCACCAGCCCCGACCGGTCGGTCTCCACCAGATGGCCCTTCTCGACCACGCCGAGGGTGCGGTAGATCTGGGCCAGCAGGCGGGCGACCGTCGTCTTGCCGGTGCCGGGGTTGCCGGTGAACACCAGGTGGCGGCTGTGCTCGACCACCGGAAGGCCGCGCTCCTGGCGCAGCTTCTCCACCCGCAGCAGGTCGCTCACCAGCTTGACCTCGGCCTTCACCGGCGCCAGCCCGACCAGCCCGTCGAGCTCGGCCAGCAGCTCCTCGATCGGTCGGGGCGGCTCCCGCGTGATCGGAGGGGGCGCCATTGCTGGCTTCGTCGTCCCACCGGACGCGGCGAGCGCCGGGCGAGGTGGACCTCCCGGTCGGGGGGCGCCGACGGCGTCCATGTCACGGAGGAGGGCGGACCGGAAGCGTTCGACGGCGGACAGCTCGGCGTGGGCGGGGAAGGCGTCGAGGGCCAGCACGGTGTGCCCGATGTCGAGGGCGGACCGATAGTAGGACCACGACCGTTCACCGCCGTCTCGGCCGTCGGCTCGCACGAGGAGGTCGAAGAGGGGCGACGGGTGGTCGAGGAACGTCCGGCTGCCGGTGAGCAGCCCGGCGGCCCGCATGGCGTTGGGGCTCGCGGCCCGGGCCACGGTGTCGAAGCGGGGGCCGAAGACGTCGATGAACGCGTCCAGCTCCTCGTCGGTGTGGCGGCCGTCGGCGTCGATGAAGGCGGCGGAGAGGTTGAACGCCTCCAGTTCGACGTCCCCCGGCAGCTTGTGGCTGTCGGGAATGCGGGACTCGCCCGCCAAGCGGGTGAGGTTGGGCACCACCGCGGCCACGAAGTCGTCGACCGCCCGCCGTAGCGGCCCGGTGCCGCTCACCCCCGCCGCCCTCGGCTGAACGCCACCGGCTGGGCGCCGGCGGCCGGCACCGCCGCCCGCGCTGCCAGCTGGCCGCAGGCGGCGTCGATGTCGGTGCCCCGGTTGCGGCGGACGGTGGCGTTGACCCCGAGCCCCTTCAGCCGGTCGCGAAAGGCGCGGACCGTTGCCGCCGATGGTCCCCGCACCAGGTACCCGGGCGTCGGGTTGAGGGGGATGAGGTTCACGTGGGCGGCGAGGGGGATGGCGACCGCGGCCAGCTCGGCCGCGTCGGACGGACGGTCGTTGACCCCGTCGATCAGGGCCCACTCGAACGACAGGCGCCGGCCCTTGGCATCCACGTAGTCCCGGCAGGCGACCAGCAGCTCGGCCAGGGGCCACCGCCGGTTTATCGGCACCAGCTCGTCACGGAGGGAGTCGTTGGCCGCGTGGAGGGACACGGCCAGGTTCACGGGCAGGATCTCGGCGGTGAGCCGGCGGATCCCGGGGACCAGGCCGACGGTGGACACGGTGAGGTGGCGGGCCGACAGACCGAGGTCGTGGTGGAGGCGCTCCACCGCGGCCCACACAGGGCCGTAGTTGGCCAGGGGCTCGCCCATCCCCATGAAGACCACGTTCGACAGCCGGCGGGGGAGGGCCGAGCGCCGGGCCCGCACCACCTGCTCCACGATCTCGCCCGTGGTCAGGTGGCGGGTGAACCCGACCTGGCCGGTGGCGCAGAACGAGCAGGCCATGGCGCAGCCGGCCTGGGTGGACACGCACACCGTCGCCCGGTCGGGGTAGCGCATGAGGACGGTCTCGACCGCGGCGCCGTCGGCTAGCCGCCAGAGCCACTTGTCGGTGTCACCCCCATCGGACGTCAACGCCTGCTCGAGGCGTAGGCCGGGCGGGAGGTCGGTGGCCAGCCGGGCGCGCAGGGCCGCCGGCAGCTCCGTCATCTCCTCCGGCTCCCGCCCGGCGTGGATGCCGGCCCACACTTGCCGGGACCGGAAGGCGGGCTCGTCGCCGAGCACGGCCGCCACCTCGGTCGGGCTCAGGTCGAAGCGGGTGGCGGGCCGGGTGGGCACGCCCACGATCATGGCGCAGGGCCAACCGACGCCGGGACGCATCCGACCTCAAGTCGAGACCGTTCATGGCCGAGAAAGGGGATGGGCCGGTCTGCCGGCGTCGGCGAGCGGCGGAGACCACCCATGGGAATCGGACGTACAAGAATGCTGCGTCCGCAAGATCGACGGGTGGGTCCCGGGGTGGCGGTCGCCTGGATGGTGCTGGCTGCGACCCTCGCCTACGTGCCCGCGGCCAGCGCCTCGGTCGTCGTCCAGATCAACGTCCCGGCCGACGTGGCCACGATCCAGGGCGCCATCGACATCGCGTCGCCCGGCGACACGGTCGTCGTGGCCCCCGGCACCTTCCACGAGCGCATCGACTTCAAGGGCAAGGCCATCGAGGTGCGCAGCTCGGCCGGCCCGTCGTCGACCACCATCGACGGCGACGAGCTGTCGGAGGTCGTCAGATTTCACACCGGCGAGGGCCGGGGGTCCATCCTGCGCGGCTTCACGATCACCGGGGGGGTCCGCTACTACTCGATCTTCGGCGCCGGGGTGCAGATCGTGAAGGCGTCCCCAACCATCGTCGGCAACGTCGTCACCGGGAATCATGTCGATGGCAGTGCTGGCGGAGGGATCGGTGCGTACCAGGGCTCGGCGCTCATCCAGAACAATCACGTCTTCGGGAACAGTTCATCTCCGCACGGAGTCGCCGGAGGGATCGCGGCCGACGGCACCGCAGAGATCCTCGGCAACCTGATCGAAGGCAACTTGGCCGGCGGTGGGGGTGGCGTCCTCATCGCCGACGAGGTGGTCCTGGCCAACAACATCATCCGAAACAACCGGGCCATGACCTACCACGGCGGTGGGGTGAGCATCGCTGGAGGAAGTTCCCGCGTTGTCCAGAACCTGATCACCGGGAACACGGCGGACATCCGGGGCGGCGGCATCTTCTGGTCGGAGACTGGGCCGACGGACTCGCCGGTGGCCGCCAACAACACGGTGGTAGGCAACCAGGCCCCGGACGGATCGGCGATGGCGGGTGAGAGCGGCGGGATGGTCATCGCCAACAACGTCGTCGTCGGGACCGGTACCTCCAGCACGGTCGAATGTGTCGGCGCGGCCGCCCTTCTGACGGAGTTCCACCACACCAACATCTACGGCGAGGCTCCGATATACGAGGGCTGTCCCGATCCGACGGGCACGAGCGGCAACATCTCGGCCGATCCCCGGCTGGTGGACGCCGCCGGGGCCTCTCCCGACTACCGCCTGCAGCCTGGCTCGCCGTCGATCGACGCCGGTCTTAGCTTCGCAGCCGGTTTCGACTTCGACATCGTCGGGCTGCCTCGGACCACCGATGGCGACGGCGACGGGACGGCCGTGGTCGACATGGGTGCGTACGAGGCGCCGACCCTGGTGCGGCACGTCTCCCAGATCCCGTACACCGTCTGGGCCCAGCCGACCGCGGTGCCGCTGGACGGCATCGGGAACTGGGTCTACCCGGTCAACGAGCCCGCCGCGACCGACGGCCAGCTCCCCCCGGCGTGGTTCTACGCCCACTACTTCGGCTTCGAGAGCGGTGGGGCGTCGGCCCAGGTCGGCCTGGTGACCAAGCCCGATGGCAAGTTCGCCGTGTTCAGCGTCTTCGAGGCGAACGGAACCGCGCACAACGCGGTCATCGCCTTCGACTGGACGGCGGGCCGGTTCTACTTCCCGTTCGTGTTCCAGGTGAGCCCCGGCACATGGGGGGCATGGGTCTACGACGACGCCGCCGGCACGTGGACGCCCATCGGGGCCCTCACCCTCCCGGCGGCTTGGGGCAAGCTGGCCCCGGCCAGCATCACGGCCGTGACCTGGCTGGGCCCCACGGCGGGGGCCTGCGCCACCTACCCCCGGGCCGATGTCGCCGTCTACGCCCCGTTCGGCTACGTGGGAGCCGCCGGCAGCGTGGCCGCCGTGACCTCGAACGGCGCCGGTGCCGGCGAGTGCCCGCCGGTGTCGTCGGTGGACGGGCCGTGGGCTCGCTACGTCGTGGGTGCCGACTGACCGGGGGAGACCGAAGCGTCGAGCGTCCGTTTGCCGGGCGGCCGACGGCGGTAGCCTGGTCGCGGTGAGCGAGGCGGAGAGCGTCGACGTCCCCGTCAACCAATCGGGCGCGTCCGGTCCGCTCACCTCCGGTTCGGTCGCCGAGGGCGAGCAACCGGCGCCCATGGTTCCCGAGCACCACCGCAACATCCAGGGCGGGGCGGCCCGGGCCGCGGTGTTCGGGGTCAGCGACGGGCTGGTGTCCAACATCGCCATCGTCCTGGGGTTCGCCGGCGCCAGCCCGGTGCCCTCGTTGGTGCGGCTGGCGGGCCTGGTCGGCCTCATCGGGGGGGCGGTGTCGATGGCGGCGGGCGAGTACGTGTCCATGAAGGCCCAGGCCGAGCTGCTCGAACGGGAGCTCGACATGGAGCGCCTCGAGCTCCGCCGCAGCCCGGACATGGAGAAGGCCGAGCTGGCCGCCATCTACATGGCCCGGGGCGTCGACCGGGAGACGGCGGAGGAGATGTCGAGCCAGCTCATGCGCAACCCCGAGCTGGCCCTCGAGACCCATGCCCGGGAGGAGCTTGGCATCGACCCGGGCGAGCTGGGCTCGCCGATCGCGGCGTCGGTGTCGTCGTTCCTCAGCTTCTCGGTGGGTGCCATCGTGCCTCTGGCCCCCTGGTTCTTCGGCGGGGGCACCGCCGCGGTGGTGGCCTCCATCATCCTGGGCACCATCGCCGCCATCGCCGTGGGCGGCCTGCTCGGACGCTTCACCGGCCGGCCGGTCGTGCGCTCGGCCGCCCGCCAGCTGCTGTTCACGGCCGTGCCCGCGGTGATCACCTTCATCCTCGGATCGGCGGCCGGGGTGGGCGCCGTCGGTTAGCGGCCGTCGGTTAGCTGGTGCCACCACCCTGGTCGGCGGGCTCGACGTCGCCGACGTAGGCCCGGTCGACGTGGTCGAGGGTGAAGCCCATCGACTCGTAGAGGCGCAACGCCCCGTCGTTGTCGGCGTCGACGTAGAGCATGGCGGTGCGCAGGCCCTGGCCGGCCAGCCAGTCGAGGCCGGCCAGCACCATCTGCCGGCCCAGCCCCAGCCGCTGGTAGGCGGGGTCGACGGCCACCACGTAGATCTCGCCCAGGGGCGGGTCGCCGTCGGAGTGGTGGTGCACCTTCGTCCAGCAGAAGGCGGCCAGCTTGCCGTCCCGCTCGTGGAGGAGGAACCCGCTCGGGTCGAACCAGGGCTGCTCCTCCCGGTGGCGGAGCGTCTCCAGGTCCCAGCCCCCCTGCTCGGGATGCGAGCTGAAGGCCCGGTTGTTGACCTCCAGCCACGCCTCCTCGTCGGCCCCGGGCACGAACGCCCGCACGTCGACGGTGGCCTGCTCGTGGAGGGGAAGGGCCCGGCGAAGCTGGCGCAGCTCCCGTCCCCGGGCCAGCCCGACCTCCTCCGCCAGCCGGTCGTGGGCCGCGGTGGGCTTCGGCACCCACATGTGGACCCGCCCACCGCCCTCCTGGCGGACGATGTCGAGGGCGCTGCCGACGAGCGTCTCGCCGATCCCGTCGCCCGCCATGCGGTGGTGGGGGTCGACGACGTACTCCAGGGCCCACGTCGGCGCATGGGTCGCCTGGTGGTGGCCGGCGCCGGCGGGGGCGTCCTCCCGGGTGAGCTGGGCGTAGCCGACGGGATGGTCGTGCCCCGGCTCCCACGCCACCAGGCCGGCGAAGCCGTGGCGGTTGCCGTGAACCAGGTCGAGCCACTGGTGCTCGCCGAGGGGCTGGTGGCCGTCGACGGCGGCAGCCACGTCGAGCAGCTCGGCCACCGCGGCGATGTCGAGTTGTCCCATCTGGCGCTTGATCTCCAGGCGGGCCATTGCGTCCCCAAGGTACCGCCGGCATCTACGTTCTCGGGGCATGGCCCGGCCGCGAACCCCGAAGGGTCGGGCTCGGGAGACGGTCGCCCGGCTGGCCGAGGAATACCCTGGCGACGAGCGCGACCTGTGTGCCCTCACCCACGACAGCCCGTTCCAGCTGCTGGTGGCCACCATCCTCTCGGCGCAGACCACGGACGAGAACGTCAACAAGGCCACGCCCGCCCTCTTCGCCCGCTATCCCACCCCCGCCGACCTGGCCGCGGCCGACCCCGACGAGGTCGAGCGCTTCGTGCACTCGACGGGCTTCTTCCGCTCCAAGACCCGCTCGATCATGGGCATGGCGGCTGCCCTTGACGAACGCTTCGGCGGCGAGGTGCCGACCACCATGGCCGACCTGGTGACGCTGCCCGGCGTGGGGCGCAAGACGGCCAACGTGGTGCGCAGCGTGGGGTTCGGGCTGCCCGGGCTCCCGGTCGACACCCACGTCGGGCGGCTCTCCCGGCGCCTCGGGATGACCACCGAGCTCGACCCGGTGAAGGTGGAGACCGAGCTCAACGCCCTGGTGCCGGCCCCCGAGCGGGGACGCCTCAGCCTGCGCCTGATCCTCCACGGACGACGGGTCTGCCAGGCCCGATCACCCCAATGCGGAGCGTGCCTGCTGGCCGATTTCTGCCCCTCGGCGACCCCTCGGACAGGGGCCGCGACACGTGCCCGGAGTTGACGAAATGTTGTCCGCCGGAGGGCTCCGCGGTAGATGGGAACGGTTGGAGGACGTGCTAACTTCTGGTCTCAGGGATCAGGTTCCCGCCACCTGGATCCCTATGGCGGTCAACGGGTCCCGCCGCCCGGGCCGCCCCACTGACGGCGCCCTCCGGGGCGCCGTCAGTCGCGAGATCCCGGCGAACGTCGAGGGATTTTGGACGGATTCGTACCTCTGAGGTACAAATCCGTCCAAAATCGAAGCGCGCGTCCGCCGATTCGGCCAGATCGTCCTCAGTCCCGGTTGCGCAGGGCGGTGGTGGCCGACGACAGCCGGCGGGTGGCGTCCACCAACGACCGCTCCACGTCGAAGAGGGTCGACGACAGCCAGTCCAGGTCGGTGTCCTGCGACCGCTCGGCGATGGTGGTGACCCGCCGGGTGATGTCGGCCAGGGCGGTGGTGATCGACGACAGCTCGGGGGCCGGGGACGGGGGCGACGTGTCGGCCATGGGTCCTTCCTATCGCGAATGGCATCGGGGCAGGTGGCCGCCGCCGGTACGATCGGGCCCATGCTCACCCGCCTCGACCTGCGGGGTGCCACCGGGCCCGGGCTCCGGTCGCGCCTGCCCCGTCCCCACCAGGGCGGCGCGGCCCCGGTGGAAGCGGTGCGGGAGATCCTGGCCGAGGTGCGCAAGCGGGGCGACGCCGCGGTGCGGGAGTACACCGAGCGGTTCGACCGGGTCGTGCTCGACGACTTACGGGTGCCCCCGGCGGAGCTCCAGGGCGCCCTCGACGCCATCCCGGCCGGCCTGCGCTCGGCGCTGGAGCAGGCGGCGGACTCGGTGGAGGCCTACCACCGTCACCAGGTGCTCCCCGAGGGCCGCCACGAGCGGGGCGGCGTCGTCGTCCGCGAGCTGCGGCGACCCGTCGACCGGGCCGGCGCCTACGTCCCCGGAGGCCGGGCCGGCTACCCGTCGACCGTGCTCATGACCGCCATCCCGGCCCGGGTGGCGGGGGTGGCCGAGGTCGTGCTGTGCGTGCCCCCCGGGCCCGACGGGCGGGTGTTCGGGCCCACGCTGGCCGCGGCCGCCATCGCCGGCGTCGACGAGGTGTACCGCCTGGGCGGGGCCCAGGCGGTGGGCGCCATGGCCTACGGCACCGAGTCGGTGCGCCAGGTCGACGTCATCGTCGGGCCGGGCAACGTCTACGTCGCCATCGCCAAGCGGGAGGTGGCGGCCGAGGGCGTGGTGGGCGTGCCGGCCGCCTTCGCCGGGCCGTCCGAGGTGGTCGTGGTGGCCGACGACACCGTCCCCGCGTCGTGGGCCGCGGTCGACGTGGTGGTGCAGGCCGAGCACGGCCCCGACGGGCTGGCCTGGCTGGTGACGTGGGACGAGGCGGTGGCCGACGCCGTCACCGCCGCCGTCACCCGGCTGGTGGAGGCGTCGCCCCGGCGGTCCGACATCGAGGCCACCCTGGCCGGAGGCGGCTACGCGGTGCTGGTCGACGGCCCCGCGGAGGCGCTGGTGGTGGCCAACGCCATCGCCCCCGAGCACCTGCAGCTCATGTGCGAGGGGGCGGAGGCGATGCTCGCCGATGTTCGCCATGCGGGGGCGGTGTTCACCGGTCCGTGGGCGCCGGCGTCGGTGGGCGACTACCTGGCTGGCCCCAGCCACGTGCTGCCCACGTTCGGCTCGGCCCGCTTCGCGGGCGGCCTCCAGGTGAGCGACTTCGTGCGCACGATCCACGCCATCACCCTCGACCAGGACGGGCTGGCCTCGGTGGCGCCGGCGGTGGCCACCCTGGCCCGGGCCGAGGGCCTCGACGCTCACGCCCGGTCGGTCCAGATGCGGTTGGACGACGTGCGCCTCGACCAGATCAGCGTCCGCGGCGTCGACCGGTGACCCCTCTCACCGCCGGCCGGTTGACGGTGCGGGACGATCTCTCGGACCTGGAGGGATACCACTCGGCCCAGGTGTCGGTCGACGTCCGCCTCAACACCAACGAGTCCCCCTACCCGCCGCCGGTGGCGTGGCGGGAGGCGTTCCTCGAGGAGCTGGCGGGGGTGCCGTTCCACCGCTACCCCGACCGCCAGGCCACGGCCCTGCGCACCGCCATCGGCGAGCTCCACGGGGTGGGCCCCGACCAGGTGCTGGTGGGCAAGGGCTCCAACGAGGTCCTCCAGGCGGTGTGCCTGGCGTATGGCGGGCACGGGCGCCAGGTTGCGGTGTTCGAGCCCACCTACGCCCTGCACTCCCACATCGCCCGCATCACCGGTACGGGCGTAGCCGTGGGGGAGCGGGCCACGGACTTCACCCTCGACCTCGACGAGGTGCGCCGGGTGCTCGAGCGAGCCCGGCCCTCGGTCACGTTCCTCACCTCGCCCAACAACCCCACCGGGCTGGTGGAGCCCCGGGAGACGGTGGCGGCGGTCGTCGGGATGGCGCCCGGTCTGGTGGTCGTCGACGAGGCCTACGCCCAGTTCGCCCCCTGGTCGTCGCTGTCGCTGCTGGCCGACGACCGGCCGCTGGTCGTCACCCGCACGTTCTCCAAGACGTGGTCGATGGCCGCCTGCCGGATGGGCTACCTGGTCGGCCCGGCCGCGGTCGTGGCCCAGCTCGAGCGGGTCGTGCTGCCGTACCACCTCGACGCCGCCAGCCAGATCGCGGGCCGCCTGGCCCTGCGCTTCCAGGCCGAGATGGAGGCCCGGGTGGCGGCGGTGGTGGCCGAGCGGGAGCGCCTGCTGGCCGGCCTGGCCCGGCTGCCGGTCGAGCTGTGGCCGTCGGCCGCCAACTTCGTGCTCTTCCGCCCCCTCGCCCACGACGGCGCCGCCGTGTGGAAGGCCCTCGTCGACCGCTCGGTGCTCGTGCGCGACTGCTCGTCGTGGCCCCGCCTGGCCGGCTGCCTGCGGGTCACCATCGGCACCCCCGACGAGGACGACGCCTTCCTCACCGCCCTGAAGGAGATTCTGTGAATCGCGCCGAGCGAACCAACCGAGTGTGCAAGAAACAGGCTATATCCAGGGTTTTTGCACACTCGATCGCAGACAAGCAAGGAGCCTGAGCACCACATGTCGCGGGTCGCGACCCGGTCCCGGGTCACCAAGGAGACGTCGATCGAGATCCGCCTCGACCTCGACGGGTCGGGCGAGACCAGTGTCGCCACGGGCGTGCCCTTCTTCGACCACATGGTCTCCCAGCTCGGCCGCCACGGCGGCTTCGACCTCGACCTCAAGGCGAGCGGCGACCTCGACGTCGACACCCACCACACGGTGGAGGACGTCGGCATCGCCCTGGGCGAGTGCCTGCGGGAGGCGTTGGGCGACAAGGCGGGCGTGCGCCGCTTCGCGTCCATCGCGGTGCCCCTCGACGAGGCCCTCATCGAGGTCGCCCTCGACCTTTCCGGCCGCCCCTACCTGCTCTACGAGGTCGAGCCGGGGGGTGACGCCCTGGGCGCGCCGCCGTTCGACCCCCAGCTGGCCGAGGAGTTCTGGCGGGCGTTCGTCACGTCCGCCGCCATCACCCTCCACCTGCGCATGCGCAGCGGCAAGAACAACCACCACATCCTGGAGGCGTCGTTCAAGGGCGTGGCTCGAGCCCTGCGGGACGCGGTGCGCATCGAGGGCGGGGGAGTGCCGTCCACCAAGGGATCTCTTTGACCCGCCGAACCGGTGACGATCAGCGGCGCAAGGACGCCGCCGATAGTCACCAGTCGCCGCTGGGGGCTGGGTGATCGCGGTCCTCGATTATGGGATCGGAAACCTGCGGTCGGCCCAGAAGGCGCTCCAGCGGGTGGGGGCCGACGCCGTGCTCACCGACGATGTCGCCGTGGTGCGGGCGGCGGAGGCAGTCGTGCTCCCGGGCGTCGGCCACTTCGGACGGTGCATGGAGGCGTTGCGGGCGGCGGGGCTGGAGGACCCGGCCCGGGAGGCGATCGAGGCCGGGACGCCGTTCCTCGGCATCTGCGTCGGCATGCAGATGCTCTACGAGGGCTCGGAGGAGGACCCCGACGTCAAGGGGATGGGCGTCCTGCCGGGATCTGTTCGGCGCCTGCCCGACGGCGTCAAGCGCCCCCAGATGCAGTGGAACGTGCTCGAGCACGCACCGGGGGTGCCGTTGTTCGCCGGCCTCGACGACCCCGTGTGGGTGTACTTCGTCCACTCCTACTCGCCCGGATGACCGTCTCCGACGTGGTCGCCACCTGCCAATACGGCGGGCCGGTGGTGGCCGCCGTCCGCCGGGACCGGCTGTGGGCCACCCAGTTCCACCCCGAGAAGTCGGGCGCGGCCGGGCTCCGGATCCTGGCCAACTTCGTGGCCTGCGTCCCCTAGGTGGACCTCTACCCGGCGATCGACCTGCGCGCCGGTCGGACGGTGCGGCTGTACCAGGGCGACTTCTCCCGGGAGACGGCGTACGGCACCGATCCCGTCACCGTGGCCCAGGGCTTCGCCGCCGCCGGGGCCCGGTGGCTGCACCTGGTCGACCTCGACGCGGCCCGCACCGGCACCCAGGAGAACCGTCCGGTCATCGCCGCCATCGTCGGCGCCATGGGCGACGGCATCAAGGTGCAGGCCGGAGGGGGAGTGCGCGACCAGGCGTCGGCCGAGGCCCTGCTGGAGGCGGGCGTCGACCGGGTGGTGATCGGCACCGCTGCGGTCGAGAACCCGCAGCTCGTACGGGACCTGGCCACCCATCACCAGGTGGCCGTCGGCATCGACGTCCGGGGCCGGGAGGCGGCGGTGCGGGGCTGGCTGGAGGGGTCGGGGATCGACCTGTTCGAGCTGCTGGCCCGCTTCGAGGACTGCGGGGTGGCCGCCTTCGTCATCACCGAGATCGGGCGGGACGGCACCTTCGCCGGCCCCGACCTCGACGGTCTGGCCGCGGTGCTGGAGGCGACGGCCGTCGACGTGATCGCGTCGGGCGGCGTGGGGTCGGCGGCCGACCTCACCGCCCTCGCCACCCTCGAGGCGGGCGGGCGCGGGCTGGCCGGGGCGATCGTGGGCAAGGCCCTCCACGACGGGCTGTTCACGGTGGAGGAGGCGATGGCCGCGTGCGCAGCGTCCGGGTGATCCCCTGCCTCGACGTCGACGCCGGCCGGGTGGTCAAGGGCGTCAACTTCGTCAACCTGCGCGACGCCGGCGACCCGGTCGAGCTGGCCGCCCGCTACGACGCCGAGGGCGCCGACGAGGTCGTCTTCCTCGACATCACCGCCAGCTCCGACGCCCGCCACACCATGGTCGAGGTGGCACGGCGCACGGCGGAGACGGTGTTCATCCCTTTCACCGTCGGCGGCGGCATCCGCATGCCCGACGACGCACGCGGCCTCCTGCGGGCGGGGGCAGACAAGGTGGGCGTGAACACCGCGGCCGTGGCCCGGCCCGAGCTGGTGACGGAGCTGGCGGGCGAGTTCGGGGCCCAGTGCGTGGTGGTGGCGATCGACGCCCGCCGCCGCCCCGACGGAGAGGATGGATGGGAGGTCTTCACCCACGGGGGGCGCACCCCGACCGGCCGCGACGCCCTCGCCTGGGCCGAGGAGTGCGTCGAGCGGGGGGCGGGCGAGATCCTGCTCACGTCGATGGACCGCGACGGCACCCGCGACGGCTACGACCTCGAGCTCACCCGGGCCGTGTCCGACGCCTGCCCCGTCCCGGTGATCGCCAGCGGGGGCGTCGGCACCCTCGACCACTTGGCCGAGGGCGCCCTCGCCGGCGGCGCCGACGCAGTGTTGGCGGCGTCGATCTTCCACTTCGCCGAGCACACCATCCGGGAGGCCAAGGACCACCTCCGTTCGAGGGGGATCACGGTCCGACCGGCGTAGAGGCCCACCGGGGGCGACGGGCCGAGGTCAGCTCCCGACGAGGCTCAGGTAGGGGCCGAAGTCCTCCGCCGTGCACAGGCGACCGAGCTTGCGGTACTCGCGGGCGGTGGCCCGCACCAGGTGGGCCATCCCGACCGACTCCTCCCGGCTGGCGGCGTCGTAGGCCGCGGCCAGGGTGACGTTGCGGATGTCGCCGCCGGACAGGCGGAAGGCGCCGGCGAGGAAGTCGAGGTCGATGTCGCCGGCCACGGGAAGCGACGGGGGCAGGTGGCGGGCCCACAGTCGGCGGCGCTCGGGCGCCTCGGGCTGGGGGAAGACGACGCGGACGTCGATGCGGCGGCTGAAGGCGTCATCGAGGTTGGCAGTCAGGTTGGTGGCCAGGACCGAGATGCCGTCGAACTGCTCCATCCGTTGCAGAAGGTAGGCCACCTCGATGTTGGCGTAGCGGTCGTGACCGTCGCTGACCGCCGAGCGCTTCCCGAAGAGGGCGTCGGCCTCGTCGAAGAACAGGACCCCGTTGAGGCCCTGGGCCCCGCTGAAGATGCGTTCGAGGTTCTTCTCGGTCTCGCCGATGTACTTGTTGACCACACTCGAGAGATCCACGACGTACAGGTCGAGGCCGAGGGCGCCGGCGATCACCTCGGCGGCCAGGGTCTTGCCCGTGCCCGACGGGCCGGCGAACAAGGCGGTGATCCCGTTGCCCCGGGAGCCGACCCCCCGCATCTGCCAGTCGCCGACGACCCGGTGCCGCAGCCGGGCCCGGGTGGCGGTCTCCAACACCTGGCCCGCGGCCGGCTCGGCCAGGATCAGGTCGTCGACGCCGGCCCGGGGCGCCACCCGGCGGGCCAGCGTCTCCAGCCCGCCGCCGTTCTGGGCCCTCGCCCCCGCCTTGAGAGCCTCGGCGTCCACCTTCCGGCCGTGGCTGGCGGCGTGGGTCATCGCCGTCTCGGTGGCCCGCAGCACCTGGTGGGGGGTGAGGCGGAAGGTGGCGGTGGCGGCCACCAGCTCGTCGGGGGCATCGGTGTCGCCCAGCACGTCCTTCCACACCTGGGCCGCGGCGCCGAAGTCGGCGGTGTCGACGTCGACGATGAGCGGCGCCCCGTCGGACCAACCCGGTTCCCAGGCGCCCGACCCGAGGAGGACGACCGGCCCGGGCGAGCTCGCCAGCAGGTGGACGGCGGCTCGATCGCGCTCGGCCAGGTCGTCGATCGGTCCCGCCACCAGCGCCGATCGGCGGAGCCCCGCCTCCCGGGCGATCGAGCCGGCCAGCCCGGCCAGGTCGTCGTGGGCGCCGATCCGGCTCAGGTCGACCTGGAGGACGGCGAAGCCGAGCTGGCCCAGGGCGCCGGCCGCCCCCGCGTGGTCCACCGGCCCGCGGGGCGAGCGCAGGTACACGAGATGCACGCCGTGGGCCACGGCCGCCTCGACCAGCTCGGCAAAGGGGGGCAGCACTGTGAGGGGCGGGAGCACGAGCGGGTCCACCGCCCCGTCGGGAAGGTCACCGCCCAGCAGGTGGTCGACCACCCGGTCGGGCACGCTCAGGGTCCGGCTGGGGAACGGCCGGGAGTCGTCGACGTCTACCAGCCGGTGGCGGCGAAGGGGCGCGTCGACCCGGAATCGGGCCCGGGCCTCGGGCGCCGCGGGGGAGAGGCCGCACAGCTCGAGGCACAGCCCGATCGTCGGCCGTCGGCAGGTGACGTCGTCGTTGAGGTAGGCGTAGAGGCCCTCGAACCTCCGGTCGACGTCGGGGGCCAGCGCCACCAGCAGGATGGCCCGGTCGATCGGCTCGAGGCCGAAGAGCCGGCCCAGCGTCGTGCAGCGATCGTCGCGGGAGGCGTCGTCGCCTGGATCGAGGGAGTCGCCGAGCAGTCGCCCGTGGGGGCTGCCGCCACCGGCTCCCCGGCCATTCGCCGGCGCCAGGAGGGCGGCGACGTCGGCCGGCGAGATGAAGAGGCCCTGCCCCCGGGCGTCGTTCCCGTTGTCGGTGCCGCCGGCCTGATGCCGACGGCGCTCGACGGCGGCCGCCACCTCCCCCTCGACCGCGGCCAGCCGGGTCAGCAGCCACTCGGCGGCGGTTGCCTGGTCGCCGCGCACCGTCGACTCAGGGGCCGTCAAATCAGACGCTCCCGGAGGGCGGTGGCCACCGCGTGGGCCCGGCTACGGGCGCCGAGGCCGACGTGGATGTCGCGGATGATCCCCTTGATCGTCCGCTCCGAGTAGCCCATCCGCTCGGAGATCTCCCGGGTGGCGGCGCCCGCGGCCAAGAGCTGGAGGACCTCCACGCTGCGCTTGTCGAGCACCCCCGGCATAAGGGCCGGAGGCTGCACGTGGAGGCCGACGGCGGCGGCCCGGACCGCGCTCACCAGCTGGTCGGAGCTGACGCTGTTGCGGGCGAGGATGGCGAAGACCTCGTCGGCCGGTGCGAACGAGGGGTCGACGGCGTCCCAGCCGCCGCACACGACCAGGGCGCAGCCGAGCTCGGTGGCGGCGGCGATGG
Organism: uncultured Acidimicrobiia bacterium; assembly: GCA_963765955.1. Lineage (GTDB taxonomy): Bacteria > Actinomycetota > Acidimicrobiia > Acidimicrobiales > AC-14 > JAXDMK01. The sequence continues at coordinate 252,664 of CAVXYA010000002.1, read as the reverse complement.
CCACCGACACCACGGCCACGTCGGCGGTGACCGGCGCGGGCGACGGCGCATCGGCGACGACCTGCAGGAGCGAGTCCGCGCTCAGGCACGCGACCACACCGCGCCGGAAGATCTCCTGTTCGTCGAAGACAGCAACGTCGATCGGATGCATGTCACCGCATTTCGCCCACCCGGAGATCCGGGTTGCTTCACGAAAGCTTTCACACGCCGGACGGCTTCGCAACGCGCCCCTGCCCGGCGGCGAGCCTTGCCCGAAGGTCTGCACCTCCGCCCTTGGCCCCTCCCCCGAGCGTCCTTAGGTTGCGTCCGGCCGCACACGGCACGAGGAGCGGATGAGGAAGTGAGGCGTGTCCTGCTAGGGCATTTTGGGAGCGTCTTTCGGATCGGACTTGACGACCTGCTGCGCGAGCGAGGGTACGAGGTGGTCGCCGAAGGGACAGTGGAACAGACCCTGGTCGACCGTCTCGTCGACGCCCTCCCGGATGTGGTGATGCTCGATCTGGACGCCGAGCACGGTCCCGAGACGGCCCGCGCCATCAGCGCCGCGTTCCCGTCGGTGAAGGTCGTCGCCTTCTCGTCCGACCAGCAGACGATGAGGGTCTTTCCCCGGTTCCACGGCGGAGAGTCCTACGACATGACGCTCAGCACCGAAGACCTGTTGGACACCGTGCAGTCCACGTAACCCCACGGATCAGCTCGAAGACACGGAGGCAACATGCCGACCTATTTGACCCCAGGCGTCTACGTCGAGGAGATCGACAGTGGATCGAAGCCCCTCAGCTCAGGCGCCACCGCGGTCGCCGCATTCGTGGGGTACACGGCCAAGGCGCCGACCAACGACCCCGCCGATCCCGACGGGCTCCGACCCCGCCTGGTCACCAACTGGACCCAGTTCGAGAACCTCTACGGAGGCTTCATCCCGGGGGCCATGCTGCCCCACGCCGTCTACGGCTACTTCAACAACGGGGGCTCGATCTGCTACATCGTCCGGGTCCCCCACCAGCGGCCGGACGGCACCGGTCCGCCCCTCTCGCTGCCCTCGGCCGCCGACGCGGACAAGGCCGCCCTCGAGATCACGGCCAAGGAGGCCGCTCCCGACCTGAAGGTGACGGTGACCCCGCGGCCCCCGGCGGAGGGCGACGACGGCGAGGACCGGTTCACCCTCATCGTCGAGTCGGGGTCGGCGCCCATCGAGACCTACGATGACGTCACCCTCACCCGGGGGGACCGGTTCGTCGAGACGATGACCGCGGAGTCGCCCACGGTCACGATCAAGGTGAAGACGGCGGCCAAGGGCACGTTGCCGGCGGCCGGCACGTACTCGGTGGAACCCCCGCCGATGTCGCCGGTCCCCGTGCGGGACAGCGACTTCGCCGGCGGCGAGGCGGCCCGGACGGGTATCGGCGGGCTGGCCATCGCCGAGGACGTGACCATGGTGGCCGTCCCCGACCTGATCACTGCGGCCCGGGGCGCGGACGGCGCGGTCGACCTCGACATGTGGAAGTCGGTCCAGGTGGCGCTCATCAACCACTGCGAGGGCCAGGCCAACCGGATGGCCATCCTCGACGCGCCCCCCGGCCTCGACCCCCAGCAGATGCGGGACTGGCGCACCGACGTGGCCAGCTACGACTCGATGTTCGCGGCCATGTACTACCCGTGGATCAAGGTGTCGAACCCGGCCGCGACGAACGGCGACCGCATCCTCACCGTGCCCCCGTGCGGCCATATGGCCGGTGTCTGGGCCCGCACCGACGAGACGCGCGGCGTCTGGAAGGCACCCGCCAACGAGGTCATCCGGGGCGCCCTCGACGTCGAGGCACCGATCACCAAGGCCGAGCAGGGCATCCTCAACCCGATCGGCGTGAACTGCATCCGCCCGTTCGGCGTCCGCGGCATCCGGGTCTGGGGAGCGAGGACGATGTCGTCCAACCCGAGCTGGAACTACCTCAACGTGCGCCGCCTGTTCAACATGGTCGAGAGCACGATCATGGACGGCACCCAGTGGACGGTCTTCGAGCCGAACGACCTCGCCCTCTGGGAGCGGGTCAAGCGCACCCTCAACGCCTATCTGCGGACCCTGTGGCGGGAGGGCGCCCTGTTCGGGGCGTCGCCGGCCGAGGCCTTCTTCGTCAAGTGCGACGCCGAGAACAACCCGCCCGAGTCCATCGACCTCGGACGGCTCATCGTCGAGGTGGGGCTCGCACCGGTCAAGCCGGCCGAGTTCGTCATCTTCCGCATCAGCCAGTGGCAGGGCGGCAGCGCCGCCGCCGAGTAGCGAGACCAGCTTCTTAGGAACGAGAAAGGACGCCGTCAGTGGCAAAGGAAAGCGGTAGGGAGTCAGACCCCCTGGTCGGATTCACGTTCGGCTTGGAGATCGACCAGCTGCAGATGGGCTTCTTCACCGAGGTCAGTGGGCTCGGATCCTCGAACGAGGTCATCGAGCACAAGGTCGTCGACAACCAGGGCCACGAGATCACCCAGAAGATCCCCGGCCGTCTGACATGGGAGGACATTTCCCTCAAGCGGGGCATCACCGGCACCCTCGACATGTGGAAGTGGCGGGACGACGTGGAGCAGGGGAAGATGAGCACCGCCCGGCGCAACGGCTCGATCATCATGTACGACCGCGACTACGCCGAGGTCGCCCGGTGGAACTTCGAGAACGGGTGGCCATCGAAGATCACCGGGCCCTCGCTCAACGCCGGCTCCAACGACATCGGGATCGAGGAAGTCACGATCGCCCACGAGGGCATCGATCGGACCAAATGACGCTCGCCACCGAGTACGAGTTCACCCTCCCCAAGGGGTACCTCGACGCCGACGGCACCCTCCATCGCACCGGCGTCATGCGGCTGGCGACGGCCCGGGACGAGATCGAACCGCTGCGCGACCCCCGGGTGGCGCAGAACGACGCCTTCCTGACGGTGGCCATCCTGGCCCGAGTGGTCACCGAGCTGGGAGCGCTGCCCGAGGTCACCACCCGCACCATCGAAGGCCTCTTCGCCTCCGACATGGCCTACCTCCAGGACCTGTACGGGATCCTCAACTTCGGTGATCCCGAGATGATCAGCTCGCTGGAGGACTCGGGCTCGTCGAAGGCGGGCGAGCTGGTCGCGCCGGGCAGGTGAGCGACGAGCGTCGGCCGGACGGAGATGCGGGTCGTGGGCCTCGGGGCGGGCTCCGGCGCTACGCCGAGGAGGACCTGTGGGACGAGATCGCCTACCTCGCCTACCACCTCCACTGGGACCTCGATGCCCTCCTCGACCTCGAGCACGCCGACCGGCTGCGCATGGTGGATGCGGTCGCCGCGCTCAACGAGCGGGCGTGGGAGGCGGTGACCGACCATGCCTGAGACCGCCGACGCCCGCTCGACGGGCCGGTTCCTGTTCGAGGTCGACGGCCTGGAGATCGGGCAGTTCAACGAGGTCAGCGGCCTCAGTGTCGAGGTCGAGGTCGAGTCGGTGCAGGAGGGGGGCGAGAACCAGTTCGTCCACAAGCTCCCGGGCCGGATGAGCTGGCCCAACATCACGCTGAAGCGGGGGGTCATCCAGGCCGACAACCTGTTCACCTGGCTGAAGGAGGCGTCCGGCGAGGGGTATGCCAGCAAGGGCAAGCTCGAGCGGCGGTCGGCCGCCATCACCCTGCTGGCGCTGGACGGCAGCCGGGTCCGGGCGTGGAACCTGGCCGACGCCTTCGCCGTGAAGTGGCGGGGCCCGTCCTTCGCCGCCATCCCCAACGGGGCCGCGACCGAAGAGCTCGAGATCGCCCACCATGGCTTCCAGTCCAATTCATCCTGACCGCCGGGAGGACGGGCCGTCGGCGGCGGCGGACGGTGGCCGCCTCGGGCACCGGGTCCGCGCCCAGGCGGCGGCCATGGCCGCCACGCTGCCCTCCCTGCCGCCGATCGTGTCCGGCCGTTCTGCCTACGGTCCCGGGCAGGTGGCCCGCAAGGCGGCCGCGTTCCCGTCGCCGCAGCCTCTCCCGACCAGCGTCGGGGACGGGCGGGGTCACGGCAACCTGGCCACGCGCCGGACGTGGGCCCTGGCCCTCCGACCGCCGTTCCACGGCTGGTGGAGGGGCGAGGAGGCCGAGGAGGCCGGGGCAACGTCCAGTGCGTCGAGTGGCCCGCCGAGCCCCCCGCCGGCCAGTGCGCCAAGCGGTGGGTCCTCGGTCGCGCCCCGGGCGGCGACGACGGGCGGGGCCGGGAAGAGGCCCGTACCACCCCTCTCGCCGGCGTGGCCCAAGGGCGGCGCCGTGGCCGGTGGAAAGGTCGCTGCCCGACGGGCCTGGTCGGGGACCACGCGGGTGGACCGCGCCCGCGACCCGGCCCTCCGGCCTGCCCCGCGGCGCCCGGCCGCCCCGCACGGCGCAGGTGAGCGCAGCAGCCGGTGGCCAGGCGGCCAGCCCTACGAGTGACGTCGCCCAGCGACTCCCCGAGGAATCGGCCAAGGGACCGGCTGTCATCGCAGACGTGACTCCGAGCGCGGCCGCAGCCGCTCTCGCGGCCGCGCAGAGGGTGCGGATCCGGGGACGGGTCGCGCCCGACGCCGTGACCCCCGCGGCCGGGCGGTCCGAGAGCCCGGGCGGCGACGCGTCGGGCCCCGCCGCTGCCGTCGCCGTCGCCCCCCGCTCGCCGGCGGCCAACGAGGCGACAGCCGTCCGCCGCTCGCCCGCCGCCGGTCCCGAGCAGGGCGCGCCCGTCCCGCCACCGGTCAGGACGACCACCGTCCGCCCCTCGCCTGGTCCCAGCCCCGACATCCCCGCCGCCCGCCAGTCCGCCGGAGGGCAGTCGAGCACCGGCGGCGAGGGCCGGCGGTCGCGTCCTGGGCCGGACGGGGGCGGACAGGCCGTGGCCCGATCCGCCGCCGATCCGGAGATGGTCCGCCGGCTCACCGATTTCTGGGCCGCCAGGGGTGCCCCGTCGGGGGATGGCGGTCGACCGCGATCCGGGCCGTCACGTCGACCTCGGGGTGGCAGCGTGGCTCCGCCGTCCCTACCTGCGGCACCGGGCGACCGACCGTCGCCGTCGCCAGACCCGTCGTCGGGACAGCGTGCCGGTCCCGGCCTGCGGCCGCGAGCATTGCCGTCGGCCCCCGCGCCCATGCTCCCCGGGGCAAAGACGGGGACGACAGAGACCCGTACGGCCATCGGAGACGTTCCGCCGACCGTCGGGCGACGCCGGGCGGCTCCGGACCTCGCCGGCGATGCCGGGACCGGCCGACCCCGCGGGCCAGCCGAGCCTGTCGCTCGGCGTCAGCCCGCAGGCGAGTTCTTGGACCCCGGTGACGTATCGCTCGGCACCCCAGGGGTGCAGCGGTCCGGAGCGGCGGGCACCCCGGATCCCGTCGGTGCCCCTCGTCGAGCCGCCGACCCGGTGGCGGCGTCCTCGCCGTCCGGAGAGTTGCCCGCCGCCCGCCGGACGGTCGGCCGGCCGGGGGTTCCGACGGTGCGCTCCGGCGCCTCCTCCGAGGATCGACCGCGCCCACCCGGTGACCGAGCGAAGTCGGCGAGGCCGCCATCCGCACCGCCAGGCGCCGCCCGCAGTGCGCCGCGGCCGACCGTGCCTCCAGTCGACGTGTTGCGGCCCACAATCCACCGCGCCGACGGCCCTACGTCGCCAACATCTGCCCGGGCCACGGGGGTCGCGGATGTGATGGGGCCCGACACTCCGACACCGGGTCGCCCAGGAGACGGCGTGATCCGCGGCGCGCCGGCCGGACCGGGGGGCCGCGATCGGGATGAGACCGGAGCATCGACCGTGCCACCGGCGAGGCCGCGGGGCCGCGCGACCCGTCCCCCAGCCGACGTGATCCGCCGCTCGCCGGCCGAGGCGGCAGGCGGCGAATCGGCTGCGCCCAGTGCGACACGCCCTCAGCTGGACGTCGAGGTCGCGTCCGAGGCTGGAGATCCGACACGGACGTCGGCGGGACGGAAGGGCGACCCCCGCTCCCACCTCGACGCACGGCCCCAATCGCCGGCCCTGCCCCGGGCTGCGGCCGAAGCCGGCGATCCGGCCGGGATGTCGCCCGGACCCGGACAACTCCCAAGTCCCCGGGCCGAAGTTGTGCGCCGCTCGCCGGCAAACCCCCGGACGACTGCGGCCGAGGCGGCAGACTCGGCAGCGACGTCGCCGGGCGAGGGCGACGCGCAACCTGCCCGCCCGGACAGGGTGCGCCGCTCACGGCCCGCCGAGGCTGGAGGGTCCACCGACAAGCCGGCCGGACGACGAATGGCCTCGTCTCGTCCTCCGGCCGACATGGTGCGACGGTCACCGGCCGCGGCTGGAGGTCCGACCGAGACGCGGGCCGGACGGGGGAGCAGCCCGTCTCGTCCACCGGTCGACTCGGCGCCGCGCTCGGCTGTTCGACCAGGACAGGCGGCGATCTTGCCCGGCGATTCGAGTGTGCCCTCGGCGGAAGGGAGGGGATTTGCCAGTCGCCCCCCGGTCGAAGCGTTGCGGCGCTCGCTGGCCTGGCAGGCAGAGGACACCCACGCCGGCGCCTTGGCGGACGACAGCACGGCGCGGCATGACTCGGAGGGCGTTGGGTCCGGAGGGGGCGCAGCCGACCCTGGCGGTCGGATCTGGGCTTCGGCGGAAGGCGAGATCACACAACGCGGACCGGACCTGCTCAGGCGCTCTCTGGCCGAGCCCGGCGACAATGCCCGGACCGGGCCGGTGGCCGTCAGACGCTCCACGCCATCAGGCCCGGAGGACGTCGCGAGGCGCTCGTCGGCAGGTTTCGAGAGGGGTGTCGACCAGGCCGGAGGTGGCAACGGCCCTCCTGCGGACCCGCGGCCCACGGCGAAGAGTTCGGTGGATTCGACACGGCGTCCGCGGGCGACGACCGAGGGTGGTGCGGGTCCGTCTCTGGCCACGCGGTCGCGCGCCGCCGACTGGTCCCCAGAGGCCGCCGCATCCGCCTCCCGGCCAGTACCGGCAACGCCTACGCGCCGTCCGCCGGCGGGGCCAACGCCCAATGGACGGCGGGGCAACGTCCAGCGGTTCATCGGTCCGGGCGCGGCCCAGCAATCGGCGGACGGGCTCGGACTGGGCACATCCGGTGAGACTCAGCCGGCGGACCGGCCGAACATCTCCCCAGGTCAGGCGATGGCTGTCCGGTCGCCCGACGGCATGGCCGTGACACGACCCAGCGCAGCCGTCGCCGCCACACAGCCGATCCGCCGGTCCGCCTCGGCTGTGGCGGCGATGCGGACGGTCGGGTCCCGCCCTCGGCCCCGGCCCGTCTCGGACCTCCCGGTGATGGGACCGATGGCGGTCTCGGTGGCGCGGAGCGTCGATCCTCCGGCCAACGACAACCTCAGTTCCGGCAACGGCTTCAACGGCATCGGCCATGGACGGTTCCGGCCACAACCGGGTCCACGACGATCCAGCGGGAGGTCGGCCTGGTGGACTCCCCGTCCCTGCCCGCCACCCACAACGGCAACGGCCACGGCAACGGCCACGGCAACGGCGATTCGGGAACCGACCCCTCCGCCGCCCCCGCGCTCCAGACGACGACCTCGGTCCTCGATCGGGTCGACGCCATGATGGCCCAGCTCGAGGAGCGCATCCTGGAGGAGCTCGAGCGACGCGGCGGCCGCTTCACGGGGTCCTTCTGATGGCCGCCGGCCAGAAGGCGTACCTCGAGACCGAGAGCGGCGACCGCATCGACTGCCTGTTCAACCCGGCCGAGCTCTCGATCTCGCAGACCAACGGCTGGGAGGGCCCGGCCGCGCCCGGCCGCAACGCCCCCCAGCTCGCGTTCACCGGCGGCCAGTCGGGCACCATGACCCTCAACCTGGTCTTCGACACCACCGCCGACGCGTCGCCGGTCACCAAGCACACCAACAAGCTCCTCGACGTGATGCGGATCGACGAGCGGATCCCGGGCCACGACGCCAGCCGCACCAACGGCCGCCCGCAGTGGGTGATCTTCCACTGGGGCGACCTCCACTCGTTCAAGGCGGTCGTCAACAGCCTGAACCTGAGCTTCACCTACTTCTCGGCCAGCGCCGTCCCCCTGCGGGCCAAGGCCGCCCTCTCCCTCACCCAGTGGCAGGACGAGGGGCGGTGGCGCCCGCAGAACCCCACGTCGGGAACGCCGGCGCCCCATCGGGTCCACCAGCAGCAGCTGGGCGAGACCCTCGACCGGCTGGCCGCCCGCTACTACGGCGACTCCTCCCTCTGGCGGGTGATCGCCGAGGCCAACGGCGTCGTGAACCCCATGAGCGTCAAGCCGGGCACGCTGCTGGTGATCCCCAAGGCCCAGGGGGCGGTCGCCCGTGCCTAGCGGCGGAACCAGCCGGCTGGGGGCGGTGGAGGTGACGGTCAACGGCACGCCCCTGTCGGAACCCGACTACGAGGCCCTCGTCGACGTGCGCGTCGAGCAGTCCGTCCACGTCCCCGACCGGTTCTCGATGCGGTTCCGCGACCCCACGTTCGCCATCATCGACAGCGATGCCTTCGGCATCGGCCGCCCGGTCGACCTCGCCTTCAGCAACGGCGACGAGCAGGCGGTGGTGATGCGGGGGGAGATCACGGTCCTCGGCGTCGAGCAGAGCCCGAGCGGGCGCCACGAGCTCGTCGTGTCGGGGCTCGACCGTGGTCACCGCCTGGCCCGGGGGTCGATGTGGCGGAGCTTCATCACCATGACCGACTCCGACATCGCCTCCCAGATCGCGTCCGAGCGGGGCCTCACGGCCGACGTCGACTCCTCGACCGTCACCCACGACTACCTGTTGCAGCGGGGCACCGACTACGCCTTCCTCACCGAGCGAGCCCGGTCGGTCGGGTTCGACTGGTGGGTGAACGGTGACACCCTCCACTTCAAGCAGGACGCCAAGATCGGGTCGGGGCCGAAGCTGAGCTACGGCGACGACCTCATCCGCTTCAAGGTGCGGGCCTCGTGCGCCGAAGCGGCGGGCGAGGTCGTCGTGCGGGGTTGGAACCCCGACACCCAGCAGGCCATCGTAGGGAGCTCGGCCATGGGGCAGGGCGGCAACGGCCTGGCCCTGGGGACCAGCGCCCCCCTCGCCGAGGAGGCCCTCTCGGGCGCGACGGCGTTCGGGACGAGCATCACGCGGGGCACCGGTGTGGTGGGGGTGAAGGACGCCACCGAGGCCGACGCCCTGGCCCGGGCCATGGCCACCAGCGCCACCGCCGAGTACCTGGTGGCCAAGGGCGAGACCCTGGGCAACCCCCTGCTCCGAGCGGGGACCGAGATCGAGGTCGACGGGGTGGGCGCCAAGCTGTCGGGCCGCTACCTGCTCACGAGCGTCGAGCACGTGCTCGGGGAGCACCAGTTCGTCACCCGTTTCGTCTCCGGGGGCCGACACCCGGACACCCTGGTCGACCTGCTGGGCGGCCAGGGGGCGAGTCCGATCTGGGGCGAGCGGGGCGTGGTCATCGGCATCGTCACCAACAACAAGGACCCCGAGGGGCTCGGTCGGATCAAGGTCCGGTTCCCCACGCTGAGCGACACCGACGAGAGCTGGTGGGCCCGGGTGGCGGCCATCGGCGCGGGGGCGACGCGGGGACTCAACGTCCTGGTCGAGGTGAACGACGAGGTCCTGGTGGCGTTCGAGCACGGCGACGTCCGCCGGCCCATCGTCCTGGGCGGCCTCTGGAGCAAGAAGAACAAGCCCCACGAGGGGGGCCAGGAGACCGACGCCGAGGGGGTGGCGTCCCGGGTGTGGCGCAGCCGCACCGGCCATACGGTGTCGATGCACGACTCGGGGACGCCCAACCAGTCGTTCGTCGCCATCGCCCTGGCCGACCAGAAGACCAAGCTGCGGATGGGCGAGGACAGCGTCACCATCGACAGCCCCACCGCCGTCACGATCACGTCCCAGGCCTCCATCACCCTCAAGGCCACCGCCGACGTGGTCATCGAGGGGGCCAACATCACCCTGAAGGCCCAGCAGGCGGCGTCGATCGAGGCCCTCAACGTCACCGGCAAGGCCACCGCCGCCATATCCATGGAGGGGGCCCAGGCCGCGCTCAAGGGATCGGCCAACGTCAACGTCGAGGGCGGCGCCCTGGCCGCGGTCAAGGGCGCCATCGTGAAGCTCAACTAGCGATGGCCGTCGAGACCGACTTCATCGGAAGCACGATCGCCTTCCCCCTCGGGGTGGACGGCACCGGCTCCATCGCCATGGTGTCCGGCCACGAGGCCATCGAGCGGTCACTGACCATGATCCTGTCGACCGCGCCGGGCGAGCGGGTGATGCGGCCGGAGTTCGGGTGCGCCATCTGGAACCTGCTGTTCGACCCGGTCAACGACAACACCCTCGGGCTCATGGCCCAGTCGGTCCGCCAGGCGCTGGCCCAGTGGGAGCCCCGGATCGACGTGATCACGGTGACGGCCATGCCCGACTCCAACGACCACAGCCTGGTCACCATCGAGATCGACTACCAGGTCAAGGCCACCAACGACCGGCGGAACCTGGTCTACCCGTTCTACGTGATCCCTGAAGAGTGATCACAGAAGAGGGCCCATGACGATCCCGAGCCCCGACCTCGACGACCGCACCTTCCAGGACATCGTCGACGAGGCCAAGCGCCTCATCCCCAAGTACTGCCCGACGTGGACGAACCACAACCTGTCCGACCCCGGGATCGCCCTCATCGAGCTGTTCGCCTGGATGACCGAGATGACCCTGTACCGGCTGAACCAGGTGCCCGACCGCCTCTACGCCAAGTTCCTCGAGCTCATCGGCATCGACCTGTTCCCGGCCAGCCCGGCCCGGGCCGAGCTCACGTTCTGGCTCTCGGCGCCCAGCGCCACGACCCTCGTCGTCCCCGCCGGCACCCAGGTCGGCACCCCGCCCGGGCGTGACGGCGGCAACATCGTCTTCACCACCGACGACGACCTGAGGATCGTGCAGCCGAAGCTCACCGGCTTCCTCACCAGCGACGGCCCCAGCCACTACCGCAACGCGTGGGAGGACCTCAGGTTCGGCAAGGGCGGTGTCGTGTGCTTCACCTCCGAGCCCCTGGTCGAGGACGATGCCTTCTACCTCGGCTTCGACGGCCCCCTCTCCGGCAACACCCTGCGCCTCGACCTGGTCGCGTCCGTCGAGGGGCTGGGCGTCAACCCCCATCGACCTCCCCTCCGATGGGAGGCGTGGACGGGCAACGGCTGGGACGGGGCCCGGGTGCTGGTCGACGAGACCGGGGGCCTCAACCAGGACGGCACCGTCACCCTGCTGCTCCCCCGGGCGCACGCCCCGATCACCCTGGGCGACCAGCGGGCGTGGTGGGTGCGGGGCCGGCTCGACCAGCACGAGGGGGAGGAGGCGCCCTACGTCACGTCGCCCCGGATCCGGGCGGTGCGAGTCTCCAGCCTCGGGGGCACGGTGATGGCCCACCACGGCGAGCCGGTGCCGCCGGAGACGCTGGGCTACAGCGACGGCCTTCCCGGGCAGCTGTTCACCGTGCGCCACCGGCCCGTGCTCCCCCGCCGGGCGGGGGAGGCGGTGGTCGTGACGACCGACGGCACACGCGTGGAGTGGGAGGAGGTCGAGGACTTCTCCGACTCGGGCCCCGACGACCATCACGTCGTCTGGGACCCCAACGACGGCGAGATCCGCTTCGGCCCCGCCATCCGGGCGATCGACGGGTCGGTCAACCAGCACGGGGCGGTGCCGGCCAAGGGGGCCGAGATCGGGGTCACCGGATACCGCTTCGGCGGCGGTCTCGCCGGCAACGTCGGTGCGGGCACGCTCACCGTGCTGCGAACGACGATCCCCTACGTCGACCGGGTCTCCAACCTGGGACCGGCCGGCGGAGGCGTCGACACCGAACCCATCGAGAACGCCAAGATGCGGGCCCCGGCCATGATCCGCACCGGGCAACGGGCGGTGACCGCCCACGACTACGAGCGGCTCACCCTCCAGGCCGACCGTCGGGTGGCTCGGGCCCGGTGCCTGCCGCCGGCCGAGCCGGGGGGACCGGTGCGGGTGCTCATCGTGCCCCACACCCACAAGCGGCCGGCCGACTTGGAGCTGGACGACTTCGCCCTGCCCGACGATCTCGTCGACCAGGTCGCCCGCTTCCTCGACCGGCGCCGCACCCTCGGGACCTCGGTGGAGATCAGCACCCCGTACTACCAGGGCCTCACCGTCGCCACCCGCCTGAAGCTGCTCCCCGGCCGGCCCCACGAAGCGGTCCAGCAACGGGCGCTCGACCTGCTCTACACCTACCTGAACCCCCTGGTCGGGGGATCCCGGGGCAACGGCTGGCCGTTCGACGAGGAGGCGGGGGCGGCGATGGTCTACGAGCTGCTCGAGGGGGTGGACGGGGTGAACTACGTCGACGACGTGGTGCTCTTCGAAGCCGACCTGCGCAACCGGCGGCGGGTGGGCAAGGGCAAGGAGTGGGCCCGCCTCGACAGCGATTCTCTGTTCCTGTCCTTCGCCCACCGGGTGGTGGTCGAATGAAGATGAACCTCGCCGACCAGCTCCCGGCGTGCCTGGCCGAGGACGGCTTCCTCCGGAGCTTCATGGGCATCTTCGACGAGGTGGCCGACACCGTCGAGATGCAGGTCGCCAACCTCGATCACCTCGTCGACGTCGCGGTGGCGCCGGACCAGATGCTCCAGTGGCTGGGCCACTTCTGGCTCGACGTGTACCTCCTCGATCCGTCGATGTCGATCAAGCGCCGCCGGCGGTGGGTGCGGGAGATGGGGCGGCTGCTGTGGTTGCGGGGGACGGCGGAGGGCCTCGTCGGGCTGCTCGAGCAGATCACCGAGCGCCAGGTCGAGGTCTACGAGAGCGGCGGGGTGTACCCGGCCGGGGCCGCGCCCGACAATCCCCACCACGTGGAGGTCTGGGTCGACGACGGCGGGTCGACGACCGACGAGCACCTCCTCGCCTTCGTGCACCGGGAGCTGCCGGCGGAGGTCACCTTCGAGCTCCAAGTAGGGGAGCGGGTGCTCTGGCCCCCAACGGTGGAGGGCGCCGGGTTCACTTCAGAGGAGGATCACCTGGCCGCCGCGCCCCGCGAACTGCCGGCGGCGGTCCCCCGTGAGTTCCACGTTGCCCATGAGAATCCGCTCCCCGCAGAGCACGGGAGCGGCTAGCCCGTGCCCCGGGTCGACTGCCCGAGCTGCGGAGCGGTGGTTGAGCTCCAGACGCTGTCGCGCACGGCGGGCGAGTTCTGTCCCACGCCGGGCTGCGACTACCCCCTGTTCTGGGCCCGGGGCCCGGCGAGCGTGGCCGACGACGACCCTCCGGCCATGGCGGTCGTCCGCCGCCGACCCGGCACCGGGGGGCGGGAGCTCTCGTCCTTCGAGCGCTGCCCCGTCTGCCAGGAGCCCAACCGGGTCACGGCCGTGTTCTGCCAGCGGTGCGGCGCCGACATGCACCCCGCGCCAGTGGCCCCCGCGCCGCCCCCACCCCCATCCCGGCCCGAGCGTCCCCCACCGCCGCCGCCCGAAGCCCCTCGCCGATCGCCGTGGTCGGACTGGCGGGTGATCGCGGTCCTGGTCGTCCTCCTGGTGACGATCGAGTTGACCGCGTCGCTGGTGTTGCTCAGCCGGAACTGAGCGATCCGGGCGCGCAGCCCGACATCACCCGGGGCCGGCGGTCGTGTCGGTCACCGTGGTCGTGGTCGTCGTCCCGAGGATGGAGTCCAGGAGGCCGAGGGTGGTCGGCGGGGGGCAGAAGCCGTCGACCTCGAGGCCCACCTCGCCCGCGTCGAGGGCGAAGACGGAGGCGCCGAGCACGGTGCCCCCCACCCGGAACACCACCTGGTACTCGCCCGGGGTGTACACCCGAGGGATGCGGTAGGTGCCGTCGGGCCTGACCGCGGCCACCACCGGCGGGTTGAGGGGACGGCCGTCGCGGAGCAGGACCTCGACGCCGCTGCAGTTCGGTGACGTCCCCGACAGCGCCACCATCACCCCCCGGAGGGTGACGTCGAGGACGCGTTCGGGCTCGGTGTCGACGAGGGTCACCGAGAACGTCTGGGGCAGGTACCCGGTCTTGGAGAAGGTGATGGTGTAGGTGCCGGCCGGGAGCCCCGCGATCTCGTAGGCGCCCAGCCGGTCGGCCGGGTTGGAGGCGGTGGTGGTGGTCCGCACCTCGGAGCCGTTGCGGTCGGTCACCGTCACCTGCGCCTCTGGGAGGCGGCAGGCCAGCGGCGGGCACGGCGGGACCCGGAGGATCTCCTGGGCCACGACCCCCCGCACCACGCCCGTCACCGGCTGGAGCAGTGGGCTGAGGGCGGTCTCGTTGCCGTTCTCGGCCAGGGCGGCGATGGCGGTGGCGGTCAGGTAGCCCTCCTTCTGGAAGGTCACCGTGAAGGTGCCTGGCGTCGACAGCCCGCCGATCGAGAAGAAGCCGATCGGCCCGTCGGCGAGGGTGACCGCCGCGCCTAGCACCTCGGGCCCGAAGTCGGAGGCCTGGACGGTGGGGGGCAAGTCCGTTACCGGCGCCAGCGACGTGGGGACGGCCCCCGTCCCCGCCCGCACCGTGACCAGCACCTCGGGCACGGGCAGGCCCGCCTTGCTGAACACGGTGCCGGAGATGGAGCCGGCTCCCCTTGGTGAGGGTGACGTCGAACCCGGTGACCTTCTGGTCGGGGGCCACCTCGATGATCATCGTCTCCGTCCCGAAGCCCTCCTTGGCCACGCTTATGGCATAGGTCGCCGGCGCCGGCAGCCCTCCGAGGACGAAGGTGCCCACGGGGCCGGTGGGCGCGGTGACGGTGGTGATGGTGTCGGTGCCGTTGTCGGCCGTCACCGACGCCGCACCGACCGGCCCGCTGGCGTCGGACACGGTGCCGCTTACCGACCCGCTGCCGCCCACCAGGGCCGCGTCGATCCCCGTGAGCTGGTCGCCGAGCTTGACCTCGAGCAGGCGGCTCTGGCTCCCCAGGCCGACCTTGGAGAACACGACCTGGTAGACGCCGGGGGCGGCCACCTTGTCGATCTTGTACTCCCCGGAGGCGGGGGTGACGACCGGTTCCGGGATCTCGCCCGGGGCGCCCCCTCCCTCGGTGGGCACCGGTACCAGGCTGACGGTCGCGCCCATCGCGTCCGGCTCGGCGGTGATCTTGCCCGCGACCGACGCCAGGACCCCTCCGCCGCCGGGCAGCCCACCGAAGGCGCCCCCCGCCGGCTCCTGGTTGGCGGCGTTGGCCTCCTTCACCTCGTCGCCCACCTTGTTGGCCCCGATGAACAGGACCGCCCCCCAGAGGGCCAGGGCGGCGAGGATGGAGAGGAGGGTGAGCACGCCCCGGGGCACGACCGGCTTCTGCATGAAGGTGGTCGCCGCCTGGAGGGGCTGCGGGGGTCCGTCGGCGGTGAAGGTGAGCTGGTGGGCGAGGGGCGACCCGAAGAAGGGTCGGCGGCCGGCGGCGACGACCCGCGAGACACCCTTCTCGCCCGGGTTGAGGGCGAGGACGGCCGGTGAGAACCGGAACGCCAGCTTGCCGACCGAGTCCGACGCCCGCAGCCGGGCCTCCAGGGGCACGTTCCCCTCGTTCGCCACCGCCACCGAGAAGTCGCCCCGCTTGCCCGCGGTCAACGCCAGCGGTTCCGCGGCCATGGTCGCGGCCTCGATCGGCGCCATGTGCAGCCGGACCTCGCGCGCCGCCGATTCCTCGGGGTGCACGACCGACGCCACCTTCACCCCGATGACGCGGGAGCCGGCCGGGAAGCTGTGGGGGAGCGTGAAGGTCAGCAGCATCACGCCGCTGGACTCGGGGAAGAGGGACAGCTCCGGCGGCTCGCTGGTGAAGGGCTGGTCGCCGAGGCCGAGGAGGGTGGCCCGGAAGCCGTCGATCACCGGGCGGGAGTTGTAGACCTCGACCTGGAGGACGATGGGCTCGTCGACGCTGGCGTCGACCTCGGCCGGTCCGACCTCGAGGCGCACGGCTGGGGACCTTACGAGGTCGTGGTCGGATTCACCGGCCCCGACGGAGGCACCACCGCCCGCCGGGCGGGGACGGCGTCGACGACCAGATCGTCTCCCGGCTCGGCCGCGACGAGGAACCCACCGTCGACGCCGACCAGGGCGGCGCCCCGTCGCGTCCGGACGAGGGTGCCCGGGGGGACGTCGGCCTCGACCCGGCCCGCCACCCGTCTCCGCCGGGACGACCGGGCCGGATCCCTGCGATCCGACACGACGGTCTCCACCACCGAGGGCGCCGGCGCCGCCTCGACCAGTACCGCCGGGTCGATGGTGGCGGTCACGGTGAGCTCGACGCCGGGCTGGAACCGGCCCCCGAGGGCGGTCCAGAACTCGGACGGCGGGTCGTCGTCCGACTTGCTCAAGCTGAGGCTCGGCGGCGGGTAGACGTCGGCCAGCGCCCCCTGCAGGAACTGGGGCGGGATCTCGTTCGTCCCGAGGAACGCGAGCAGGACCCGGCCCAGGAGCTGGTGGGCGTTGCGGGCCTCGGACGCCCACGTGGTGATGAGGTAGCCCAGCTCCACCCGGGGCCGGGGCCCCCGCCGGAAGCGGACGCCGTCCTGCTCCACGAGCTCCGTCCCCGCGCTGGCCTCGTTGACGCTGCGCCGGAGCCGCCACAGGTAGAGGTTGACGGCGGGCTTGGCCAGCCCGGCCGACCAGTCGGCGTCGGGGGGGTCGAACGACACGTCGACGTCGGAGGGCGGGAGCGGGCCGGTGGCCCGCAGGAAGGCGTCGAGGCTGTCGTCGAGCAGGTGCAGCATCAGATGAGGCCTTGGCGGGTGGCCAGGGCCACCGCGTGGGCTCGGTTGCGACAGTTCGTCTTCATCAGCAGGTCGTGGACGATGTTCTTCACCGTCCGCACCGAGTAGCCCATGGCGTCGGCGATCTGGCGGGTGTCGTCCCCCCGGGAGAGCGACCGCAGCACCTCCAGCTCCCGGGCGGTGAGCGGGTGCGGGCCCCCGGCTCCGCTGCGGGCGGCCCGGTCGAGCAGGCGGGGCATCAGCTCGGCGGGCAGGGCCTGGTTGCCGTTCACCACCGAGCCGATGGCGGCCGCCAGCGCCTGGGGGCCGAGCTCGTTGCGGAACAGCACCGCGCCCACGCCCCGGTCGATGAGCTCGAAGGCGGTGGGGTCCTCGGGGGACGCCACCAGCCCGACGAGGCGCACGGCCACGTCCCGGGTGGCGGCCAGCACCCTCGAGAGGCCACCCCGTTCGGCCTCGAAGACCAGGACGTCGACCGCGGTGAGGTCGGGGGCGGGTCGCAGCATCGCACTCTCGCCCGCCACCGCGTACCCCTCGGCGTTGAGGCAGGACACGAGCCCTCGCCGGAAGATCGGGTGCCGGTCGTCCACCCACACCCGGACCACCAGCCGAGCCTGCATTTGTTGCCTCCCCCCTAACCCCCCGGCGGCCCCCCAGGCAAGCAGACTGTTCACAACCTGGGGAAGCGGCGAACGGACAGAACTTCAGGCACCTCGTCGCGCCCCGATGCGCGCAAAGCTGCCCGATCGTGCAGGACGCCCCGGCCGAAGGACGCTCCACCGGTGAACAGGCCGCCTGGGTAGCGTCGAGCGGTGGCTTTGCTGGTGACGAGCGGTGCGATGACCCTCTGCACCTTCGGCGCGGCGCCGGGTGTGCTCAACGTGCTCCCATCCGGCACCCTCGCCGGCGCGCCGGTGGCGACGATCATGGACAACGTCCCGTTCCTCAACATCGGCCCGTTCACCCTGTGCACGAGCCTGGCCAACCCCGCCGTCGCCACTGCCACCGCGGCCGCGCTGGGGGTGCTCACCCCGATGCCCTGTACGCCGGTCATCCCCGCGCCGTGGGTGCCGGGCTCGCCGACGGTGATGGTGCAGGGCCGGCCCGCGCTCACCAACACCTCGACCTGTATGTGCGCCTACGGCGGACTGATAACGATCAGCATGCCCGGGCAGTTCACCGCCCTCGCTCCGTAGGCCGGCGCGCCGGCCCGCCGGCCCGCTCGGTGGCATCCCCGGACTATCTCCCGGGGACGCACACCTTCCGGCGGGCGTCGTCGGCCGCGTCCCGGGACGCGTTGTACGACCACCACGACCGGGGGGCCTGCCCGGCCGAACCCATCTCGCACACCCGGGCCAGCATCACCTGACGGGCCGCCGGGTCGACCCGGGGAAGGGCGTCCACCAGGGCGGGGACCGCGTCGTCGGACAGGTCGGTGAGGTAGACGGGGTCGAAGCGGCCGCTGCGCTCGGCGAAGTCGACGTTGTGGCGGACGACCACCGCCTCCGGGTTGACCACGTTGAGGGCCAGCAGGGCGACCAGGCCGGTGGCCACCGCCGCCGACGGCAGCCACGCCCGCCCCTTCCCCACGCCGGCCAGGGCGACGGCCAGGAGCACGAACGCGACCCCGATCCAGACGGCGAACACCTTGCTGTAGAGCCGGAGCATGGTGAGCCCGAAGGCGTCCTCGTACAGGCCCAGGCGGGACAGGGCCACCCCCACGATCACCAGCGTCAGCACCACCGCGGCGCCGGCCAGCACCTGGAACCGTCGGCGGTCGCCGGGCGTGGCCACCTCGGTGACGGCCCGCAGGCCGAGCAGGACGATGAAGGTGATGCTGGCCACGGCCAGGAGCTGGAAGAACCCGGTGCGGGCGTACTCGGCGTAGGTGAGGCCGGCCGTCTCGATGACGTGGCGCCCACCCTCGGAGGCGGCGACCACCTGGGCCACGGCGAAGGCGGCGAAGAGGGCCACCAGGGAGCCGAGCACGATCGTGGCCTCGGTCCGCCCCAGCCGGAGGCCGAGGTCGCCCGGTTCCGGTGCCGGCCCGGCCGACGCCAGCCGCAGCAGCCCGGCCATCCCCCAGGCGCCGATCACCAGGAGGACGGCGTGCTCGATGGGCGTCAGCGCGTCCCAGCCGTTGAAGAAGCCGGCGAACACGGCATCGGCCGAGGCCAGGAGGGCGCCCAGGACGATCAGCAGGGGTACGGCCAGGGCCAGCCCCCGTATGGTGGCCACCGCCCGCCGGGAGCTGAGCCGCTGCCGTCCCGGCGCCACGAGGAACCCGGGGGCGGCCAGGCCGTGGGCCACGGCGTGAACCGCCCGGGCCAGGGCGGACGGGAGGGTGAGGTCGAGGACGCTGCCGCCCGAGGCGAAGGAGGCGGCCAGCAGCAGAAGGCCGGCGATGACCAGGATGTCGAAGGGGAGCAGCCACGGGCTGGTGCGCAAGGCCAGGAAGACGCCGAAGACGACGGACGAGGCGGCCAGCGCCCGGGCCTGGGGATTGGCCACCCGGCCGCTCAGGAGGAGCCCTCCGGCTACGAGGATCACCAGCAGGACGCCGGCCAGCCCGTCGGGCTCCGACCGGACGGCGACGTCGGTCATCACCGCCGCCACCGCGGTGACGGCGAGGGCGGTCCCGTCGGCGGCCCGGCGCACGGCCAGTCCCTCGTGCCAGGCGGTGGCATCGAGCACGTCGTTCATCGGCGTTCCTCCCGGATCGTCAGATTCTGCCTTGGCATGCGTGGGGGCCGGGTTGCGCCCGGTGTCAGGTGCGGCCGGCGGGGAGGACGACCACCATCCGGCAGCCGGTGGGCAGGGCCCGCTCGGCCCGGATCTCTCCCCCGTGGAGGTCGACGATCCACCGGGCGATGGCCAGTCCGAGACCGGCCCCGCCGTGGCCCGACGACCGGGACGGGTCGGCCCGGTAGAAGCGTTCGAAGACCCGGGTGGAGTCCTCCTCGCTGATTCCCGGGCCGTGGTCGCGGACCTCGATGGTGACCGTGCCCTTGCCCCGGCGGGCCCGCAGCTCGACGGTGCCGCCGGGAGGCGAGTAGCGCACGGCGTTGTCGAGCAGGTTGGCCACGACCTGGTGGACGCGGGCGGGGTCGCCGTCGGCCACCGGCGCAGGGGAGTCGACCAGCACCGACACCTCCACACCCGGCGCGTGCAGGCGGGACTCGCTGGCCGCATCCTCCAGCACCGGCTCGACGGCGAACGTCTGGCGTTGCAGGGGCACCGCCCCGGACTCCAGGCGGGACAGGTCGAGGAGCTGGGCCACCAGCGCGCCCAGACGCTCAGTCTGGCGGAGCATCGTCCGCAGCGTCTCGGCGTCGGGCTGCTCGACCCCGTCGACCAGGTTCTCGAGGTTGGCCCGCAGGGCGGTGATCGGCGTCCGCAGCTCGTGGGACACGTTGGCCACCAGGTCGCGGCGCACCCGGTCGACCTCGGCCAGCTGCACGGCCATGGCGTTGAAGGCCCGGGCCAGCTCGCCCACCTCGTCCCGGGACGTGGCCGTCACCCGCCGCCCGTAGTCGCCGCGGGCCATGGCCGCGGCCGCGTCGGCCATCTCCCGCAGGGGCGACGTCATCCCCCGGGCGAGGGTCTGGACCAGGCCGAGGGCGAGGGCCCCCGCCAGCAGGGCGCTGGCCACGGCCGACATCCCCGCCCCCCGGCCGACCGACGACGACGAGGACCGTCACCGCCACCGCGGCCACGATCACCGCCCCCAGCTTCATCTTGATGGACTTCAGCGGGTCGAGCGGCCGCAGGTCGCCCCTCATCCCACACGGTCCTCGAGGCCGTACCCGACGCCGTGGACGGTGCGGACGACCTCGGGCCCCAGCTTGCGGCGCAGGGCCCGCACGTGGGAGTCGACGGTGCGGGCGCCGGACCCGTCGCGGTAGCCCCACACCTGGGCCAGGAGCTGGTCGCGCGTGTGGACCGTCCCCCGGTGGGACGCCATCCACGCCAGCAGGTCGAACTCGGTGGGGGTGAGGTGGATCTCCTGGTCGCCCTTGCGCACCCGGCGGGAGGCGGGGTCGATCTCCAGGTCGCCGACCCGCACGATCGTTCCCGGGTACACCAGGGCCCGCTCGGCCCGGCGGAGCACGGTGTGGACCCGGGCCACCAGCTCGCGAGGCGAGAAGGGCTTGGTGACGTAGTCGTCGGCGCCGACGGCCAGCCCGACCAGGATGTCGGTCTCGGAGTCCCTCGCCGTCAGCATGACGACGGGCACCGGCCGGTCGCGCTGCACCTGGCGGCACACCTCGAGCCCGTCGAGGCCGGGGAGCATGAGGTCGAGCACCACCAGGTCGGGGCGGAGCTGGTCGCACAGGGCCACGCCCGACGGCCCGTCGCCGGCCACCTCCACCCGGAAGCCCTCGCTGCGGAGGCGGGCCGCCACCGCCGATGCGATGGATGCCTCGTCCTCGATGACGACCACGGTTCGTTGCTGCACCTACCGAAGGATACGGATGGGATGTGGGGGAGTCCCGCGCGCCACAAGGAGATCTGGTGCAGGTGGGTCCGCCGGTACGATGGGATCCGTGGCCCCTTCGACACCCACTGGCACTCCCACTGCCACTCCCACTGCCACTCCCATCGGGGTCGCCGACGCCGATCTGGCCGCCATCGCCTTCAACGCCGACGGGCTGGTGCCGGCCATCGTGCAGGAGCAGGCCACCGGCGCCGTCCTGATGATGGCCTGGATGAACGAGGAGTCGCTCCGCCGCACGCTCGAGACTGGGCGGACGTGGTTCTGGAGCCGCTCGCGGCAGGAGTTCTGGTGCAAGGGGGAGACCTCGGGCGACCGCCAGTTCGTGCGGGAGGCCTTCTACGACTGCGACGGCGACACCGTGCTGCTGGTCGTGGAGCAGGAGGGACGGGGCGCCTGCCACACGGGGGCGCGCTCGTGCTTCTTCCGGCGGTTCGGCGACGCCGCCGGCGCCGAGACCCCCTAGTGGATCTCAGCCGGGACGACTTCCGGGCCCTGGCCGCGGGTCACACCGTCGTGCCCGTCTGGCGGGAGGTCGTGTCCGACCTCGAGACCCCGGTGGCCGCCTACCTCAAGCTGGCCGGCGACGGCCCCGACGCCGCCCCCAGCTTCCTGCTCGAGTCGGTGGAAAACGGCGAGTCATGGGGACGGTTCTCCTTCGTCGGGCGCGACCCGTCCCTGACGCTTGTGGCCCGCGACGGGCGGATCGAGGCCGACGGGGCCGTGCCCGCCGGGGTCCCCCTCGACCGGGGCGTGCTGGCCGCGGTGGAGGGCCTGCTCGGCGCCTACCGCTCGCCGGTGCTGCCCGACCTGCCACCCCTCCACGGCGGCGTCGTCGGCTACCTGGGCTACGACGTGGTCCGGGAGGTCGAGCGGCTCCCGTCCCCTCCGCCCGACGACCTCGGCCACCCCGACGCGGTCCTGTCCGTCATCGGCCACGTGGCCGCCTTCGACCACTGGCGCCAGCGGGTGGTGCTCATCGAGAACGTCCTGGTCGGCCCGCACGGGCTGTCGGGCGACACTCTCGACCGGCTCTACGACGAGGCCCAGGTCCGGCTACAGCTCATGGCCGACGACCTCGGACGGCCTCTGCCCTACACGCCGGCTTCCCCACCCGACCCGTCCGATCCCATGCCCGAGGTGCGGTCGGTGGTGGGCCGGCGGGCCTACACCGACGCGGTGGAGGTGGCCAAGGAGCACATCCTGGCCGGCGACATCTTCCAGGTCGTCCTCTCCCAACGGTTCGACCTCGACCTGGGCGCCGACCCGTTCGACGTGTACCGGGTGCTGCGCCAGGTCAACCCCAGCCCCTACATGTACTTCCTGCGCCATCCCGCGATCACGGTGGTCGGTTCGTCGCCCGAGCCCATGGTGCAGCTGCGGGACGGCGTGGTGGTGTCCCGCCCCATCGCCGGCACCCGCCGCCGGGGGGCCACGCCCGAGGAGGACCGCCGGCTCGGGGGCGAGCTGCGGGAGCACCCCAAGGAGGTGGCCGAGCACATCATGCTGGTCGACCTGGCCCGCAACGACGTCGGCCGGGTGGTCAGCTTCGGCACCGAGAAGGTGGACGAGCTGATGACCCTGGAGCGCTACAGCCACGTGATGCACCTCACGTCCCAGGTGTCGGGGCGGCTGGCGCCGGGACGAGGGCCGATCGACGTGCTCCGGGCCACCCTGCCCGCGGGCACGGTCTCGGGCGCGCCCAAGGTGCGGGCCATGGAGATCATCGACGCCCTCGAACCGACCAAGCGCGGCCCCTACGCAGGGGTCGTCGGCTACCTCGACTTCTCGGGCAACCTCGACACCGCCATCAGCATCCGCACCATGTTCGTCGGCGCCGATGGACGAGCGTCGGTGCAGGCGGGCGCCGGCATCGTCGCCGACAGCGACCCCGGCGCCGAGGACGACGAGTGCCACAACAAGGCGGCCGCTCTCCTGGCGGCCGTTCCCGCCGCCCGCCGCATGCGGGCTTCCAGACAGGTGGCCACCGGTGCCTGACAAACCCGCCCTCTCCGAACCGCACGCCATCGACGTGGACATCACCGAGCTGGCCGAGGACTACGCCGCCCTGCGCGACGGCGTGGGGGTGGTCGACCTTCCCCGTGACTTCATCCGGGTGGTCGGCCCCGACGCCGTCAAGTTCCTGCAGGGGCAGCTCTCGCAACAGGTCGAGATTCCGGCCGGGGCCTCGGCGTGGTCGCTGCTGCTCCAGCCCCAGGGCAAGGTGGTTGCCCTCCTGCGCCTCTCCCGGATGGGCGACGAGGAGTACGTCCTCGACACCGAGGGCGGCTGGGCGGCCGCGGTGGTGGAGCGCCTCAACCGCTTCAAGCTGCGGGTCAAGGCCGACATCGAGGTCGTCGAGGGCTGGGAATGCCTGGCCGTGCGAGGACCCCGGGCCCACGAGGTGGCACCGGACGGGGCGGCCGCCGACTGGCCCGGGTTCCCCGGCGTCGACCTCATCGGCCCCGTCGGCCAGGTCGAGCCGCCCGCCGGAGTGCGCGGCTGCTCGCACGCGGCCTACGAGCTGGCCCGCATCGAGTCCGGCGTCCCGGTGATGGGACGCGAGCTCGACGAGTCCACCATCCCCGCCGAGGCGGGCGTCGTGGACCTCTCGGTGAGCTTCACCAAGGGCTGCTACACCGGCCAGGAGCTGGTGGCCCGCATCGACTCCCGCGGCGGCAATGTCCCTCGCCGGCTCCGGGGCGTGGTCGTCCTCGATGACGGACCGTTGCCGCCGCCGGGCACGATCGTCCACGCCGGCGGCCCGGAGGCGGGCAAGGACGTGGGGGTGCTGACCAGCGTGGCCCGGTCGGTTCGGCTGGGGGGGCCGGTGGCGCTGGCCTACGTGCGCCGGGCGGTCGAGCCGCCGGCCGAGGTCGAGCTGCGCTGGGACGGCGAAACGGCCCGGGCCCAGGTGCTCGCCCTCCCCCTCGTATCCTGACGCCGATGCGCACGTGTCGGCCGACGGTGGTGGCTCGACCGGTCGCCGTCGTGCTGGTGCTGGCGGCGCTGCTGGCCGCGTCGTGCAGCGGCGGCTCCGACGATGAGACGCCGACCGTGACCACGACGACGGCCGTCATCGAGGTCACCACCGTCCCACCCACCAGCGAGACGGTCCCCGAGACCACCCTTCCCCGGGGGACGCCGCGCACCGTCACCACCCAGTCCACGGCCATGGGCCCGGGTTCGGCCCGCATCGTGGGCACCGTCAGCGGACCGGAAGGGCCGGTCACGGGCGCCATCGTCAAGGTCGAGCGCTTCGTGGGCTCGGAGGTGGCCACCGCCGACGTGCGCACCCAGGGCGGGAGCTGGTCGGTGGACTCGATCCTCGGCGGGTCCTACCGGGTGACGATCTTCCGGCCGCCCGACCTGGCCCAGGTGGCGGCCGAGGTCTTCTTCCTCGCCGCCGACGAGACGAAGACGCTCACCACCAACCTCACCCGTTTCGGCGACGAGGACGTCACCGCCACCATCGACCCCAACCCGCCGCTGCTGGGCCAGCCCGCCGTCCTCGTGGTCCGATTCGGCACCGGCGGGGTCGACGCCGAGGGCCGGGTCGTGATGACCCCTCGGCCCGGGGTTCGGGTCCAGCTCAACCTCGGCCCGGGCGTGGGGCTGGAGACGGCAGCGCTGGTGATCACCGACGGCTCGGGGGCGGCGTCGTGGCAGGTCCGGTGCATCATCCCCGGCCAGTTCACCGCCGCCATCATCGTCGGCAACACATCCTCGGCCCTGATCCTGCCCCCCTGCACTGCGGGCCCCGCTCCCGCCGCCCCACCGACCACGGACGCAGACGATTAGGCCTCGTTTGAATCATCGGTAGGGACGTGAAAGCTTCCGGAACAGCGACGATCACGTCCCTACGGATGCGCGGAACCGAGCTGGCGGCCCCCTACGGCCGGGGGAGGTCCACAAAGTCGCGCCTCGATCCGGCGGGCGTCAGCCGTCGGCGGCCGGGGACGCGTGGCGCCACGCCCGCAGGGTGACGACCACGCGTGTGCCTCCGGCGGCGAGCGGCTCGGCCCGGACGGAGCCGCCCATGGCCGCCGCCAGCTCGGACACGATGGCCAGGCCCAGGCCCGACCCCACCTCGCGGGCCGGGGCCCGGGCCGACTGATAGAAGGGCTCGAACACGTGGGCCAGGTCGCCCGTGGCGATGCCCGGGCCGTCGTCGTCGACGGCCACGCTCAGCCCTTCGGCCACCGACACCGAGATGCGCGACGTGGCGAACTTCAGGGCGTTCTCCACCAGGTTGGCCACCACCTGGGCCAGGCGGTCGGGGTCGGCCGCGGCCAGCGGGGGCGCACCGATCCGCCCGTCGTCGCCCAGGTCGACGTCGAGGGCCACGCCCGCCCGCTCGGCCGCAGGGCGGAAGCCCTCGGTGGTGTCGGAGACCACCTCGGCCACGTCGGTGGCCCGCATGTCGAGCGAGAAGCGGCGGGCGTCGAGCTTGGCCAGCTCGAGCAGGTCGCCCACCAGCCGCTCGAGGCGGCGGGCCTCGGCGGTGATGATCGATCCCGCGTGGACGGGGTCGGGCGCCCTGCCCTCGGCCAAGCGCCTCGCCGAAGCCCCGGATCGACGTCAGGGGCGTGCGCAGGTCGTGGGACACCGACAGCAGGAACTGCCGCTCCGTGCCCCGCGACCGCTCCAGGCTCTCGGCCATCGCGTTGATCGACCGGGCCAGGCCGGCCAGCTCCGACCCGTCGCTGGCGTGCTCCGGCACCCGCACCGCAAGGTCACCCGAGGCGATGCGCCGGGTGGCCTCCTGCGCCTCCCGCAGGGGACGGGTGAGGCGGCGGGCCAGGTTGCCGGCCACCGCCGCGGCCAGGGCGAGGGTGGCGACCACCGCCACCAGGAACCACGGCCCGAGGACCCCGCCGGTGTCGAGCTGGCGGGTGAGCACGAGCACGAGCGTCGCCCCGCCCCGGTCGGCGGGCGCGGCCGCGAAGGCCAGCCGTCGGCCGGCGACCCCCGTGACCGGCCGACCCGCCGACAGCCGCTCGGGGTCGAGATCGGCCACGTCCACCCCTGCCGGGGCGTTACCCCGCAGGCGTCCGCCCTCGTCGAGGCGCAGGACGGTCGCCCCTTCCAAGCGCAGCGCCCGGGTGACGACTTGGAGCGCCCCCGGCGCCTGCACCGTCTCCACCCGGGACGCAAGCCGCACCGCTTGGTCCCGCAACTCGGTGCGAGCCCGGGCCCGAGCCTCCAACCGGAGGCCGACGACCGTCCCGATGCTGGCGACCGCCAGCGCCGCGGCCACGACGCCGACGATCGTGACCACCAGCCGCCGGGTCACGCCCTCACCCCGGCCTCACCTCGGCCCCTCACCGGCCGCGAGTCCGATCGGCCCGGCCGGTTTCATGCATCCGAAGCGTGGTGATTCGGCCCCGAGACGTCCGAATCACCACGACTCGGAGGCATGAAACGACGACCTCATCCGAGCCGGTAGCCGACGCCCCAGACGGTGGCGAGCCCCAACCCCGTTCCGAGCTTCTTGCGCAGCTGGCCCACGTGGACGTCGATGGTGCGCTCGTCGCCGTACCACCCCGCCCCCCAGACGGCGTCGAGGATCTGCTGGCGGGACAGCGCCAGCCCCGCGTTCTCGGCCAGGTAGCGCAGCAGGTCGAACTCGCGGGTGGCCAGGGGGACGACGGCGCCGTCCACCCGGGCCTCTCGCCGGCCGACGTCGACCTCCACGTCGCCCGCCTGGAGCACACCTGGGCCCCCCGGCCCCGAGTGGCCACCGGAGTCCGCTCGGCGCAGGATGGCCCGCACCCGGGCCACCAGCTCGCGGGGCGAGAAGGGCTTTACCACGTAGTCGTCGGCACCCATCTCCAGGCCCAGGACCCGGTCGATCTCACCGTCGCGGGCGGTGAGCATGAGGATGGGGACGTCGCCCGCGGCCCGCAGCCGGCGGCACACCTCGAGCCCGTCGACGGCGGGCAGGCCCACGTCGAGGATCACCATCCGGGGGTGCTGGTCGCGCACCGCGTCCAGACCCCGCTGCCCGTCCGCCGCCTGCACCACCCGGAACCCTTCCTGGCGCAGGTAGAGCTCGACCAGGTCGGCGATGTGCCGGTCGTCCTCGACGACCACGATCGTGCCGGCGTCAGAGGAAGCAGACATGCTCCGTCATGGTCGCGCAACGCCATGTGAGCGTTCTGTGAGGTCGGCCGGTACCGCCGGTTCGTCCCGCACGATCACGTCCCGAACGGCCACCAGGGTCCCCGGCAACAGGACGACCGCGAGGGCCGCCAGGACGACGCGACCGGCGGTCACGGCCGCCCGGCTGCGCACCGCTCGGACGAGCGGCTGGACCCGCGATCCGACCAGCGTCACCACCAGCCCGATCGTGATGACGAGAAGCAGGAAGACGCCCGGCACGAGCAGGAGGGCAGGCAGCACGAGAGGCACGACGGCTCGGACCTTGCCGGCGCGGGCCGCCGCATCTGGTGGTGGTAGCCGACTGCTGTAACGGTTGGCTATGGCGACGACGGCCATGCCGTGGAGGATGGCGGCCAGGCCGAAGGTGAGGACCGAGAGCCAGCCAGGGCCCACGATGTCGAAGTCCGGGTTCCCGGGGCGGAGGGGATCGACCCGGGTGGCGGCGATCACGAGGTGGAGGGCACCGAAGACGATGCCTCCCAGACGACCGCTCGGCAGCCAACGCCGGAACACCACGTAGAGGGCGCCGCTGAGTAGACCCGGCAGGATCCCACCGAAGAGGTACAGGCCGATCGTCCCGTCGAGGCTGATGCGGCCGACGACCTCCTCCGCCTCGGTGACCATGCCCTGGGCGCCGTCGCTGGCGGTAGCCGCCAGCAGGCGCATGATCAGCCGCATCGCCGGCCCGGTCACCAGCGCACCCGCCCAGAACCCCCCGACGAGGGCGACGGCGACGCCACGGAGGTAGCGGAGGGCGACCGTGCGCGGCGATGGACGACCGTCGCCGGGGTCCAGGTCGGGTTCCCACGGCTGGTAGGCGGTCCCGCCCCATCGCACCGTGAGGACGAGCCCCACGAGCAGCATCAGGCCGAGGACCGCCATCAGGATCACGCGCCGCGGACAGGCCGGGAGCCGGCGGGATGGGTCGCCCCCAAAGATGTCGACACTGGCTGCATTCTGATGGAGTGCGCGTCCTGGGTGTGAGCTCTGGTCGCAGGCACCACGACGTAGCCTGACGGCCGGTGGCCGATCAGATCCCACGAGTGCCCGCCGCCGTCGTCCTCGACGGCCCGGCCGCCACCGCCCGGACCTGCCTCGACGGTTTGAACTAGGGAATGCATCTCTACGGCGGGCCCAGCCTGGACTTCATCTCGGATGCGGTGCAGAACCGGATCGCCCAGAAGCTGGAAGCGTCGTTCCTCGCCCACTACCGGTTCCACCCCGGCCCGGCCGAGGTCCGGTCGTGGCAGCATTCGCTCCGGGCCATGTCCTCGGCCCTCCAGACCGGCGACTTCACGGATCACGGCGTGGTGCTCGAGTGGCAGCTCCCGCTGAATTCGAGACGGCTCGACTGCATGGTGACGGGCCACAGCGCCGCCGACCGCCCCGGTGCAGTGGTCGTCGAGTTGAAGCAGTGGGATGGCGCCGAGGCCTCTGCGGTGGACGAGTGCGTGACAGTGTTCGTCGGGGGACGACTCCGGGACGTCCTCCACCCTTCGAAGCAGGTCGGGCAGTATCAGCGCTACCTCCGGGACGTCCACACCACCTTTTCGGATGGCTCCGTCGACCTCCAGGCATGCGCGTACCTCCACAACCTGAGGTTCGACCCGACAGCGGAGCTCTACGCCGACCGCCACCGCCCGTTGCTGAGCGTCAACCCGTGCTATTCCGGAGACCAGCTCGATGGTCTGATCGACTTCCTGGGCGGCACCGTCGGTGCCGGCGGGGGGCTCGCCGTCCTCGACGCCGTCATGAGAGGCGGGTACCGCCCCCACAAGCGTTTGCTGGAGCACACGGCGCGGGTGATCGCAGACGAGCCCGTCTTCGTGCTCCTCGACGAGCAAGTTGTCGTGTTCAACACCGTTCTGGCGAAGGTCCGCGCCCGACAGCTTGGCCAGGGCCAGAGCGCGATCCTCGTGCACGGCGGACCCGGCACCGGGAAGTCGGTGATCGCCGTCAA
Source organism: uncultured Acidimicrobiia bacterium (assembly GCA_963765955.1). Classification (GTDB taxonomy): domain Bacteria; phylum Actinomycetota; class Acidimicrobiia; order Acidimicrobiales; family AC-14; genus JAXDMK01. The sequence continues at coordinate 223,368 of CAVXYA010000002.1, read as the reverse complement.
CCTCGTCGGCGAGCTCAGCCGGCAGGGCTACGTCACGCACCACGCGACGGGCTCCAAAGCCTTCACCGAGAACCTGCGCAAGGTCGTCGGTTCTCGAGCGGCAGCGCAGTTCGGCTATTTCAACGCCTACACGACGGCCGACCCCGGCGTGATCGACGTGCTGATATGCGACGAGGCCCATCGGGTGCGGGAGACGAGCGTCAACCGGTTCACCCCCAAGGCGGAGAGGAGCGGGCGGGCGCAGATCGAGGAGCTCCTCGCCGCGGCCAAGACGACGGTCTTCTTCATCGACGACATGCAGGTGGTGCGACCGGGCGAGGTCGGGAGCAGCGAGCTGGTGCGGGCGGCCACCGCCGTGCTGGGGATCCCGCTGGTGGAGCTGGAGCTCCAGGCCCAGTTCCGCTGCAACGGTTCGGACAGCTACATCCAGTGGGTCGAGAACACCCTGGGCCTGCGGCGGTCACCATACGTGCTCTGGGACCCGACGGACGCCTTCGACTTCGACGTCATAGACAGCCCCCATGAGCTCGAAGCCCTCATCCGGTCCAAGCAGCAGGAGGGCTCGACGGCTCGTCTCGCAGCCGGTTTCTGCTGGCCCTGGTCGAGCCCTCGCCCGGATGGAACACTGGTGCCGGACGTGCAGCTCCGGGACTGGGCCATGCCGTGGAACGCCAAGCCCGACGCCGGTCGGCTGGCGGCAGGGATCCCCAAGTCGAACTTCTGGGCCAGTGACCCGAAGGGCGTGGACCAGGTGGGGTGCATCTACACCGCTCAGGGCTTCGAGTACGACTACGCCGGTGTCATTTGGGGCCGCGATCTGGTCTACCGGGCGAGAGAGGGCTGGGTGGCTCAGCCCGAAGTCTCCAAGGATTCCGTCGTCAGTCGGAGCGCCCGGGGCGGGGACTTCCTCGCGCTGGTCAAGCACACCTATCGCGTGCTCCTGACCCGAGGACTTCGAGGGTGCTACGTCTACTTCGAGGACGACGAGACTGCCGACTTCTTCCGCAGCCGCATCGATCGAGTGACCGACACGGCGAAGTAGGCAGTCACGGCGTCGGTTCATAGCCGAAGAGCTGAACCTCTCGGTACCATCGCCCACGATGTCAACCGTGCTCGACCGGATCATCGCCGCCCACCGGAAGGCGGCGGAGGCGGACAAGCGGTGGCTCGACGCCACCATGACGGCGGCCTTCGAGGCGCCCGACCCCCGGGACTTCAGGGGCCTGCTGCGGGTGACGGCGGTCCGCACCGGGCGGCCGGCGGTGATCGCCGAGATCAAGCGCCGCTCGCCGTCCAAGGGCGACCTGGCGCCCGACCTCGACCCCGCGGCCCTGGCCCGGGCCTACCAGGCGGGCGGCGCGTCGGCCCTGTCGGTGCTCACCGACGCCGAGTTCTTCGGCGGCTCGGCCGACGACCTGGCCGCGGCCCGGGCCGCCGCCCCCGACCTGCCCATCCTGCGCAAGGACTTCACCGTCGACGGGCGCGACGTGGCCGACGCCCGGGCCATGGGGGCCGACGCCGTCCTGCTCATCGTCGCCGCCCTCAGCGCCGGCGACCTGTCCCGCCTGCGGGGACTGGCCGAGGGCCTCGGGCTGGCGGCGGTGGTGGAGGTCCACGACGAGGACGAGCTGAGGACCGCGCTGAAGGTGGGCGCCGAGATCATCGGCGTCAACCAGCGCGACCTGCGCACCTTCGAGATCGACCCCGGCCGGGCCGCCCGCCTCGCCTCTTTCATCCCCGACGGAGTCATGAAGATCGCCGAGTCGGGCATCCACACGCCGGCCCAGGTCGACGCCCTGGCCGAGGCCGGCTACGACGCCATCCTGGTGGGGGAGCAGCTCGTGACCGCGGCCGACCCCGCCCACGCCCTCCGCACCCTGAGAGGTGAGCCTGATGCCTGATCCCAGCACGGCCGACCGTTGGTCGTTGTCCCAGGACCGAATCCCGCCGGCCTGGTTCAACGTCGTCCCCCACCTCGCCACCCCGCCGCAGCCGCCCCTGCACCCCGGCACCCGGCAGCCGATCGGTCCCGACGACCTCGCCCCCCTCTTCCCCATGGCCCTGATCGGCCAGGAGGTCACCGCCGAGCCGTGGGTCGACGTCCCCGGTGAGGTGCTCGACGTCCTGCGTCTCTGGCGGCCGACGCCCCTCGTGCGGGCCCGCCGGCTGGAGGCTGCCCTGGGCACCCCGGCCCGGATCTACTACAAGGACGAGTCGGTGTCGCCGGCCGGGTCGCACAAGCCCAACACCGCAGTGGCCCAGGCCTTCTACAACAAGCAGGACGGCACCCGGCGGCTGGCCACCGAGACCGGCGCCGGGCAGTGGGGGAGCGCGCTGTCGTTCGCCTGCGCCCTCTTCGACCTGGAGTGCAAGGTCTACATGGTGCGGTCGTCGTACCAGCAGAAGCCCTACCGCCGGGTGATGATCGAGACGTGGGGCGGCAACGTGGTGCCGTCGCCCATCGGCGAGCCGGACTCGCCCGGCTCCCTCGGCAGCGCCATCAGCGACGCGGTGGCCGACGCCGCCAGCCGGCCCGACACCCACTACGCGCTGGGATCGGTGCTCAACCACGTCCTCCTGCACCAGACCATGATCGGGCTGGAGGCGAAGGAGCAGCTGACCCTGGCCGGCGAGGGGAATCCCGACGTGGTGATCGGCTCGTGCGGCGGCGGATCGAACTTTGGTGGCATCGCCTTCCCGTTCGTGCCCGACGAGGGCACCCGGTTGGTGGCGGTGGAGCCCTCGTCGTGCCCCACGCTCACTGGCGGACGGTTCGAGTACGACTTCGCCGACACCGCCGAGACGACGCCGCTGCTGGCCATGTACACCCTCGGCCACGACTTCATGCCCCCGCCGATCCACGCCGGCGGGCTCCGCTACCACGGCGACTCCCCCCTCGTCTCCAACCTGGTGCAGGCGGGCCGCATCGAGGCGGTGGCCTACCCGCAGGGGAAGGTGTTCGAGGCGGCGGTGCAGTTCGCCCGCACCCAGGGCTCGATCCCCGCCCCCGAGACCTCCCACGCCATCCGGGCCGCGGTCGACGAGGCCCTCCTGGCCAAGGAGGAGGGCGCCGAGCGGGTGATCCTCTTCTCCTACTCCGGCCACGGCCTGCTCGACCTGTCCGCCTACGACGACTACGCCAACGACCGCCTGGACGGCTGACCAAACGCACGGCTGACCACAACGGTCCCCCGCCAGAGGCGGTGGGGCCGGTACCGTCGGGCCTCGGTGTTCGTGAAGATCTGTGGGACGACGACTGAGGAGGACGCCCTTCTCGCCGTCGCCCTCGGAGCGGACGCGGTGGGGTTCATCTTCGCCCCGTCCTCCCGCATGGTCTCGCCCACGCGGGTGTCCGACATCGTCAAGCGCCTGCCCCGGGAGATCCTCACCATCGGGGTGTTCCGCAACGAGACCCCCGAGCGGGTGGTGGCGATCGTCAACCAGGCCGGGCTGGCCGGCGCCCAGCTCCACGGCCACGAGACGCCCGAGCAGGCCGAGTTCGTGGGCCAGCGGGTGCGCTTCCTCATCAAGGCCTTTCCCGCCGGCGATCCCACCGTGGCCCGCGCCGCCGAGTACGGCGCCGACGTGATCCTGGTCGACTCCCAGGCGCCGGGGTCGGGGAAGGTCTTCGACTGGGCCCTGGCCGAGGTGCCCTCCGGGCTGCGGCTCATGCTCGCAGGGGGGCTGGACGCGGCCAACGTGGGGGCGGCGGTGGCCCAGGTCCACCCGTGGGGGGTCGACGTGGCCACCGGCGTGGAGTCGGCGCCGGGGCGCAAGGACCCCCGCAAGCTGCGGGCCTTCATCCTCGCCGCCCGGGCTGCGGCCCACGCGGTGAACGGCACCGATCCCACGGTCGACGAAGCCGATGTCCTCGAGGACGAGCGCGAGCTCCCCTTCGACCAGGACTACCTGTAGGCGGCGGCCGGCCCGGCGCCGCTCCGCCGGTTGACTCCCAAGGGCGCGGGGGGCAGGGTGACAGCGTGGATCCGGCGGGAGACACCACCACCGGCAGGACGCCGGGGCCATCGTGGGCGGGGTTCCTGGGGTGTGCCTGGGCCGTGGCCTACGTGCCCATCCACGTCTACTGGGCGGTCACCGGGAGCACCTGGCCTCTCGGTGAGCTGGCGGGCCTCGACTACTCAACGTGGCGGGCGACCAACTGGGCTGCGTCGGTCGTGATCACCGGCGCCGCTGTCGTGTCGCTGGCGTTGGTGCGGCCATGGGGCCGCCGACTGCCCCGCTGGATGCTTCTCGGGGTCGCCGCACTCGCTGGTGGCTTCGCCGTCCTGCACGCGGTCGGCAGGTCGACCCAGATCCTGCTCCTCATGGCCGGGGTCGGCAACGGACCCGTGACGACGTTCGACCGGCTCGATCTCCTCGTCTTCGAGCCATGGTTCCTGGTCATGGGAGTCCTCCTCGTCGTCGCCGCCCGCCAACACGCCCGGCGCAACCGGGAAGCAGGATCCGACAGGTCGGCACCGGCGCCGGCGTCGCGAGCGGGCATGGCATCCGCAGCCATGGTGCTGATCGGTGCGTTCGTCATCCTCGTCGGCGTGATGACGTTCGAGCCCTGGGTGTACGCCGCGGCCGGGCCCGTCCTGCTCGGCGGGGGCCTGCTCGGCCGCCTGCTCACCCGTCGACGGAGCGCAGGCGAGGGGTGAGCGGCGGCAACTCATCATCCGGGTGACACCCGTTGCCCTAGCGTGGGGGCCCTTGTCCGGACACCACTTCGCCTTCCTGCCCGAACCGCCGCCGGTCGTGCCGTGACCGCGCCGCTCATGCGGGAGCCGGCCGCCGGCGGACGGTTCGGGGACTTCGGCGGGCGCTACGTGCCCGAATCCCTGGTCCCGGCGTGCGCCGAGCTGGAGGTGGCCTTCACCGAGGCGTGGGCCGACCCCGCCTTCCACGCCCGCTACGAAGGGCTCCTGCACGGCTACGGCGGGCGGCCCACACCCGTCACCGAGTGCCACCGGCTGTCGGAGCGGCTGGGCGTCCGGGTCCTGCTCAAGCGGGAGGACCTGGCCCACACCGGGTCCCACAAGATCAACAACGTGATCGGCCAGGCCCTGCTCACCGAGCGCATGGGCAAGCGGCGCATGATCGCGGAGACGGGCGCCGGCCAGCACGGCGTCGCCACCGCCACCGCGGCCGCCCTGTTCGGCTTCGAGTGCCGGGTCTACATGGGCCAAGTCGACGTCGAGCGCCAGGCGCTCAACGTCTTCCGGATGAAACTTCTCGGCGCCGAGGTCGTGCCCGTCTCCTCCGGCAGCCGGACCCTGAAGGATGCCATCAACGAGACCCTGCGGGAATGGGTGGCCAGCGTGGAGTCCACCCACTACTGCCTGGGATCGGTGATGGGCCCCCACCCGTACCCATGGATGGTCCGGGAGTTCCAGCGCATCGTGGGCCGGGAGGCGGCCGGGCAGTGCCGCACGCTCCTGGGCGACGACGCCGCGCCTGACGTGGTCGTGGCGTGCGTGGGCGGGGGATCCAACGCCGCCGGCACCTTCGCCGGCTTCGTCGATACGCCCGCCCGGCTGGTGGGGGTCGAGCCCCAGGGCGGGGCCGCCATCGGCCGGGGCGTGCCGGGCGTGGTCCACGGAAGCAAGTCGTTCCTCCTGCAGGACGAGGACGGCCAGGTGCTGGAGGCCCATTCCATCTCCGCCGGGCTCGACTACCCCGGCGTCGGTCCCGAGCACTCGCACCTGGCCTCGGTGGGTCGGGTCAGCTACGTGTCGGCCGCGGACGACGAGGTCCTGGTCGCCTTCCGCCTGCTGGCCGAGACCGAAGGGATCATCCCCGCCTTCGAGCCGGCCCACGCCCTGGCCTGGGTGATCCGGGCCGCCGGCACCGGCGAGCTCCCGGCCGGCTGCACCGTCCTCGTCACCCTCTCGGGACGGGGCGACAAGGATGTGGCCCAGGCCATGGAGATGCTCGACCTGTGAGCGTCCGCTCGTGAGCCCAAGCCGGTGACCTGGGGCACCATCGAGACCGCCCTGCGGGCCCGTCGGGACGAGGGCCGCAAGCTGCTCGTCCCCTACGTGACCGGAGGGCTGGGCCCCGACTGGCTGGCGGTGGTGGAGGCGGTGGCGTCCGCCGGTGCCGACGCGGTCGAGGTCGGCATCCCCTTCTCCGACCCGGTGATGGACGGGCCCGTCATCCAGGAGGCCTCGCAGCGGGCTCTCGCCGCCGGCATCACGCCCGCGGCCATCGTCACCGCCCTGGGCAAGGTCGACACGGGCGGCGTCCCCATCGCGGTGATGACCTATTACAACCTGGTCTTTCGGGCCGGCCACACCCGCTTCGCCCGGTCGCTGGCCGAGCAGGGCGTGGCCGGGGCCATCGTCCCCGACCTGCCCCTCGACGAGCTCGACGGGTGGGGTGACGCGGCCGCTGATGCGGGGGTGGAGACGATCCTGCTGGCCGCCCCCACCACCCCCGACGATCGGTTGGCCGCCATCTGCGAGCGCACCCGGGGGTGGGTGTACGGGATCGGGATCATGGGCGTCACCGGCGAGCGCACGGCGCTGGCCACGTCGGCCACCCTGATGGCCAAACGGCTCAAGGCGGTGACCGACAAGCCGGTGCTCATCGGGATCGGGGTGTCCACGCCTGCCCAGGCGGCGGAGGCGGCGGCCGACGCCGACGGGGTGATCGTTGGATCGGCCCTGGTGCGCCGCCTGCTCGAGGGGGTCGGTCCCGACGGGGCGGCCGACTTTGTGGCCGAGCTCAGGGCCGGGCTCGACAACCGGCAGTAGACGGCGGTAGCCGAGGGGCCGAGGTCCCTCCCCACTACCGCGAAAACCTCGCCCCACGATTGCATCGGCGTTCGGGTAGTCGGCGCTCCACGCCAGCCGACCGGGGACCTACCCGTGCACATGACGGCACCGGGGCCCGGCCTACCCGCGGCGGACGGGCGGCTCGGCCCCCGGCGATCTTGGGGCGTGGTCGACTGTGTGCTTTCTGCGACCGTGCGCTCGGTCTCGATCCCAGTCAAGGGCTGCAAGCGTTGCCCGGACAAGAAGCACAGCTTGGCCCCGGCGGCGTTGGCCACCAGGTCGACCGCCCCGCTGCCGTAGGGACCGACCACGGCGATGCCGAACCCAGGAATGCCGTGCGCGCCCAGACCCGGCTGTTGGCCGTGAACTGGGCCGAGGCTCGGCAGTCGGGCAGACGGGAAGCCGTTTGGCGGAGGCTCTCGGGATCCCCAGATGCCCACCGTCGCGATCGTCGAGCAGGTCTTCGATCTGGCGGATGCAATCGATGCCCGGGTTCCGGGCGATGGTGCTTGGCGCAATGTCGGCGAGCCTCCGTCTCGGAGAGCTTCTGGCACTGATCAGCCGCGAAACCTCGTCGCAAGGAAGATCACCGTCATCGGTCAGCTCAGGGACCGTTGCAGACAGTGCAGCTCGACGTCGGCCAGCGCACCGCCCACGACCGGATCTCTTGGGCCCAACTGCTTTCATCGGTCTTTTCGAGAGAAACGCGACGAATTGCTTGCGGTGCGCAGTCCCAGTGTGTCGGAGGTGCCTTCTTCGTCGAGAACGCACGCGAGAATTCCAACGCTGACGGGTTCCTCGGCATGACGCCGTATGGAAAGGCGAAAATGTCGTGGCTGCGCTCTAGTTGCGCCGACAGCACCCGCTGACTGTGCCGTAGCTCAGCCCGGCGGCTGGGCGTGATCTCCGTCAAGGGTTGGTGGTAGTGACCGTGCGACGCGATCACGTGTCCCATTGCGGACGCCGCGCGAAGTTCGGGCCACGACGCGCGGCGCAGCGACACGTCCAGCGTCGTGTGTTGGAGCTCTCGCCCGATCTCACTGGTCACGACAAAGAACGCGGCGGTGATACCGCGCTCGGCCAGCAGCGGCATCACGGCAGTGAGCGTCTGTGCGTAGCCGTCGTCGAACGAGATAACAGCCGAGGGACGATCGGTGCGCGTTGGTTGCTCGTCGAGGAGGGAGCTGGCGGGAAGCACGGCGCAATGCTGTTCTAGGAGATCAAGCACGTCGACGAACTGCTCCACCGACATCGACGTGAAGTGCGGCAGCTTGCGGCCGATGTGATGGAAGTACAACACGATCGGCCACGGCGCCTGCGCCGGCGGGGTCGGCGCGTCTGCCCGGCCCATTGGGCTCATCAGCCGGTTGGACGCTCGTAAATCGAGACGTGCACTGAGCTGGAGGAGCTGAACGGGTCCCCGCTCCAGTTGCTCAAGCGTTCTTTGAGTTGCAACCCCGCGAGCCGCGCCATGAGGTCGAGCTCGCTGGGCCAGGCGTAGCGAAACTGGACCTTCAAGTGGCGCGCCTGCCCGCCGTCGACAACGAGGTAGTTCGATGTGTATCGCTGTTCAAAGAGATTGAAGCTTCGAAAGCGCACGATCATGCGGTCATCGGTCGTCGGGATGACGTGCATTTCGCTCTCGGCGTCGCTACGCGCGGTGTTGGGAAGGAGGCCATCGAACGCGAACAGGCCCCCGGGACGCAGACGTCGAGCCACATTCTCGAAGCAGCGCACCTGCGCCTCCTGAGACGGCAGCTCAAAGAACGTCCCCGCGGCGACGAAGATCAGCGCGAACGATCCCTCGACCGGAACATGACTGAAGTCCCCGATCGTGACTGCGATGCTGTCTCCCCCCGACTTGGCGCGCAGCCGCGCAAGCATCGCCTCCGACGCGTCGACCCCGTGTACCTCAACGCCGCGCTCGGCGAGCGGCAGCGAAATACGCCCGGTCCCAATCCCAAGCTCGAGTACCGGCCCCGGGCCACCCGCAGCAGCCAACTCTGCGAGGCGATCGATGATCGCCGTGCCTCCCAGGTAACCGCCGAACCACGCATCGTAGACCTCAGCGGTGGCGTCGGAATAGGTCACGTTATCCTCGGGCTGCATTGAGCGGCGAGTGTACGTGCTCACCAGACGCCGACCACTGGGTGCACGGTCGCCAGGGCGAGCAGACCCAGCGAGGCGAACGTGAACGGAATCAGTCGCGGCGGGCTGAGGAGTGTGAACCCGACGTGCATCGGAATTGCGATCGCGAGCGTGACCCACGCGGGGGCGAGGCCTGCGGCCCCGACGCCGATCACCAGCTCGGCGGCGACGGTCGCGACAGACGCAACGCGACAGCCGCGCAACAGCGTGCCGCGCTCGAGCTGATCGGCCAAGCGCAGTGTCGGAACGACCCGCACAAACCCGCGATTGCCAGCGGCCGCTTGGCAGGTGGCGTAGACGACGTTGTCGAGGAGCACGCGCCCGGACATGAACCAGTGTGAACGCAGCTTGCGCAGCGCGGCCACGAGGTACAGCTGGGAAGCAGCGAAGGACGCCAGCAGGCCCGCGATATCGACGGAGCTGCCGGCCACAGCGACTGCGGCAGCGAGCGTGGCGACGCATACCGAGGTATACCGCGGTGGTGTAGCCGGGCATCGCGGGCGAGCCAGGCCGCGATCGCGGCGCCGCACAGCGGCCACAAGATCGCACGGGTGCTCGCCAGCGCGACAGACGCGGCCAGCAGGCCCGCGGCCAGCAGGCCCGCCCACGCCCAGCGCCGCCGTGCTGCCAGGAGCGCCGCGTCTGTCCAGCCCAGCTCAGGCCGGTAGGCACGACCACCCGGCGCGGCCCGATTCAGCCGCCGGACATCGGCTTCGACGAGGCCCGCTCGCCACCCTGCCGCCACCGCCAGACAGCCTGCTGCTACGAGCGCGGCGGACACGCTTGGCGTAGTACGGCAACGAGCTGCGCAAGCTCGTCGTCGGGGTCGACGTGCTCGGTGCACAGCCGGGCGTCGGTGTCGCACGCCACCTTCCAGCTACCGCGTGAGCCCAGGATCAGGCCGTCGAGCACGGGCAGCGCGCCAGCTTGGGCCAGCTGCTTCAGGTCGGACTCCAGCAAATAGTGCGAGTCGGGCGTCAGATGCAGGTCGTCCGTCGACGCCAAGCGCCGCCGCGACCCGTCGCGGAGCCACAGAAATGCCTTCGAGGAACCGCTGAACATCGTCCACGAGAAGGGGCGGCCGGGCCGGGCGGTGACACCCCAGACCACGGCCATCGCGAGCGCCGCCAACTCGACGATGGTGGTGATCACCCGTCGATCCTCAACGTACCGGTGCGATGCACACCAGCATCATTGCGCGGAGTGGATTGCGACCGTTAGTCTCGTTTTGGCAGGTCGCCTCAACCCCGAGCGGAAGGGTCCAGATGGAGCAGACACCCGAAGTCGAAGAGGCCGTCGAGGCCGTGCAGACCGAAGAGCTCGCAGAGTTCGCGCTTCTCATCGATATTCCTGATTGACCAGTCTGTCCTGCAGGGCCGCCCCTTTGGGCCCTGCAGGACAGGCATCCTGCACTTGACCTAGTCCGCGTACTATGCACGTCCAGCCGGATGCAGCGAGTGCTCGCGCCGACCGCGGCGCCGTCACCGAGATGCTCGCGGCTGTGCTCGACAAGGCACGCGTGCAGCTGAGCGAAACGGGTGCCCGATTCGGCCTCTCGCCGGACACCCTCGTGTACCCGGGGGTGTTCGCCGCCGCGTACGAGACGCAGGCAGCCTGTCGTTCTGCGCGACCTTCACCGGCCGAGTGCGAACGCCTCGCCGATCGGCTGCACGACGCATTCGAGCGTGCCCGCACCAGCGAGGGGCGCATGACCTCCAGCGGTTGCCCGGCGTGGGCGGTCGACCTCGCGCCACCGGAGGATCACCTGCAGGAGGCCCTGGCCCGCGCCGTGTCGCAGGTGCCGCAGCGACCCGATCGGGACCTGACGGCGCTACACATCGGCGACTGGTCGGAGGCCGATCGAGCCGCGTTCTGTGACGCGGTCCTGCCTCCTTGCCGGTCGCTGGCCTGAGATGCTCAACGAGTTGACTGAGGTGGTATCGCAGATCGTCCTGCTCGACGGCTTCGGCGTGAACGGTTTCACCGACGTCGCCACGCACGGCGCGATCTACGTCAACCGGACGCGGTTGGGACCCGACGACGCCGGGCTGCCCGGTGCGATGCGGATGGCGGAGGCGATCGTCCACGAGGGGACCCACAACAGCTGTAACGCGGCCGCGCTCGCCAAGCCCTTCATCGCCGACGCCACGTCGGTCTCGGAGCCGGTGATGATGACTCCCCTGCGCCGCGACCCTCGGCCGCTCACCGGGCTGCTGCAGCAGCTCGTCGTGCTCGTTCGCAGCGTGCTCTTGTACGACCGACTTCTCGACTCGTCCGGGACGCCGGCTCCGGCCGTCGCTCGCCGCGACACGCTTCGCGGCCAAGCCGGCGAGGCGCTACGGGTGATCAGCGCCCACACGACCAAGCTGACCCAGCACGGCCGCACGGTCGTGACGGACGCGGCGGACCTACTCGCCCGAAGTGCGGTCGAATCCGCCGCGTGAGCGAGCGGGACCGCGCCGATGAAGGCCGACTGGGGGCGCGTCGAGGTCTTTCGCCCGTTCGAGTCCTGCCCGGGCATTGTTTTCGCCAGGACCGCGGCCCGCTCAACCACCTTCGGCGCGACCGAGGCCAGCGGAGGCAAGCCGATCATCGTCGGCTCGTCTGCGGGCTCAGACGAGCGCGACGTCACGATCCGCGCCCGCAACGAGCTTGTCGAGCGAGTCAGCAACGTCTTGGCTGGCCGCGCCGCCGAGCGTGCGGCCGAGACCGTCGCTTCGTTCACGCGGCTGCGCCGCGACGGGCGGCACGCCCTCGACCCCGCGGCATGGGGCCCCGCAGACTTCCGCGAGGCGCCGATGCTCTGGGTCGAAGGACGATCACTCCTCGACGAGCGCGAGGTGCTCGTCCCGGCGGGCGTCGCGTTCCTGCGCCATCGCCCGCCGCCGTGTTCGCCGATGCTGCGGGCCGGCTCGGCAGGAGTAGCCGCCCACACGACGACAGCGCTCGCGCTGCACCACGCGCTGCGCGAGGTTCTCGAACGCGACCTGGTGGCACGCAGCTGGTCCGAATCGGGCCCATCCTGGATCATCACCGACCAGTACCGGTGGCCCTCGCCGCTGACGGAAGCGCTCCGAACGCTCCAGCTCGAGGCCTCCCGGTTCGTCCTTCCCGGCCCACGCGGATTCGGTTGCGTGGTGACGTGCCTTCATCGCACCGGCGCCACCGAGCAGTCCTTCGGCGCCCGCTGCGTGAGCGGCGCCAAGGACCTCGCAACGGGGTATGAACGCGCCGCCTACGAGGCGCTGATGGTGCGCTGGAGCATGGGGACTGCAGTCGCTCGCCGCGCATGGGACGCGATGCGCGTCCGCCCCGACCAGCCATCGGTGCCAGCCGACGCCCTCGAGCACGCGCTGTGGACCTTCCACGAGCAGGACAGCCTCGGTCACTGGCAGTCCGGTTCGACACCAGTTGGCGATCTCCCCGACAGCCCCGAGCGCGAGCTCTCATCCGCCGTCGCGGAGCACACCGACGACGACGTCGTCGTCGTCGACTGCACCGCAGCCCACGACTTCGAGGGCGTCGCGGTCGTGCGGGTTGTCGCGCCGGGCGCGCGGCGCCTGCCCGCCACGGCCGCCACTAGCGGCGCGCCACACCCGTTCGGATGACCATGCACCGCCCGCCAGCACCATCGATCAGCGTCATTCTGAACACGTACAACCGAGCCGCGGTGCTTCCCCGTGCCGTCGAGAGCGTTCTGGCGCAGACCTATGACGACTTCGAGCTCGTGATCGTCGATGACGGCTCGACCGATCACACACCCCTTGTCATTGCACAATTCGACGATCGCCGCGTTCGGTACGTACGCCAAGCCAACGCCGGCCTTTCCCGCGCTCGCAACTTCGGGGTTGCCAGCTCGTCGGGGCGCTATGTCACCTACCTCGACGACGACGACGAGGTGCTACCCGGGTGGCTCGAAGCGTTCGTCACGCTGATCTCGTCGCCCGTGTGCGGCGTGGCGTGCTGCGGCGTCGAGGTGCTCGATGCCGACAATGCTGTGAGTGAGGTGCGCAATCCCCGCGACCTCGGGGCACCGTTTGACCACTGCGTCGGCCTGTTCCACTCGGGCAGCTTCGCGCTGCGACGCGATGTGTTCGACGCCATCGGCGGCTACGCGACCGACCTGCTCTGCCACCACCAAACCGAGTTCGCGCTGCGTCTCGTGCCTTGGTGCAGCGACCATGGCCTCACTGTGGCCAGCGTTCCGCAACCGCTGCTGCGGATCCATCGCGGGCTGGAAACGGATCGCCTGCGCAGCAACCCCGAACGGTTCCTGGCTGGCACCCGGTACATCCTTGAGCACCACGGCGCCCGGCTGGGTCGGTCGCAGATCACCTTGTCGAACTACCTGGGCAGTGCCGGGGTCAGCTCCGCGCGGCTCGGCCGATACCCCGACGCTCGTCGGTACTTCTACCGCGCCGTGCGGGCACATCCGGCGCGCACGGCGGGCTACGGGCTGCTCGCGATCTCGATGCATCCATGGCTAGCTGACCAGGTCTGGAAGCGCACGGCGTTCCAACAGGAGAACCCATGGAGTCGAAACCCAAGGTGACCAGGAAGTGCCCGCCCGCCTCGAGCACCCGGCGGTGCACCTCAAAATGCGCATCCCGGGTGCGGTCGACGAACGGTGGCGTGCCACACGATGCTGGGCCGCATCCGTGGATCCCACCATGCCGTCCAGGCCGGCGGGGACCCTGCCCGGACCGGCGCGAGCACTCGTCCCGCAACCGGAAGCTCGTGACACCGGATCGTTGCCGAACCAGATCGAGGTCCAGGCCGCTCACGAGGGAGCGTCCACGTAGTTTCGAAAGGAGGCGGTCTTGTCGCTTGACGCGTGCATGACAGAACCTGCCGTCTTCCTCGCGAAGTACTGGTCAAAACGGCCCTTGCTCGATCGGGGCGCTCCACAAAGGTTCGCGGAGTTGCTCGTCGAAGCCGACGTCGAGGAGCTGGTGGCGCTGCGAGGCCTGCGCCTGCCGGCATTTCGGATGGTGCGCCAAGGAACGCTGATCGGCACCGAGTCCTACACCATGGCCGCCCCGCTTGGACAGGCCGAGGTCAGTGACTTGATCGACCCAGACCGCGTCGTGCAGCTGTTCGAGGAGGGGGCGACCCTGATCCTGCGGGGACTGGAGCGCTACCACCCCACGAGCGCAGCATTCTGCAGGACCTTGGCCACCGATCTCGGCCACCCCGTCCGCGCCAACGCATACGTCACGCCCGCTCACGCGCAAGGACACGCGATTCACTATGACCTCCACGACGTCTTCGTGCTGCAGTGCTCGGGGCGCAAGCACTGGAGGGTCCACGAACGGCATGTCGTCGATCCCCTCCCGGATGACGATATAGACCCGTTCGTCCGCACCGAGGATCTAGGCGCGACAGTCGTCGATGAGGTGCTTAAGCCGGGCGACAGCCTTTACATCCCGCGGGGCTGGCCTCACGTCGCGCGTACTACGGGCGAGCCCTCGGTCCACCTCACGCTCGGCGTTCACGGTCTCACGTGGCTCGACGTCCTCGGTGCGGCACTGGAACGGTCCGGCGGTTGCGCGGCGCTGCGTGCCACCATCCCCCACGCTGACGAAACCGCATTCGAGGACGGCTATACGGTGGCGATCAAGGCTTTCGGGGACATCCTGGCGCAGACACCGCCAGCGGAACTCGAGAAGCTGATGCGGGACAAGGCCAAGGCCGGGCAGACGCCAGCCGCGCGGGACACGTGGGTCTCGCGGTCACATCGAGCGGAGCCTTGACTTCGACACTCGGTTGCAGTCCCTCCCGTCCATCCCCCGGTCACCCCGTAGAACCCCGGATGTAACCCTTCGGGCCCCGAGGGGGTCGTAGGTCTGGTGGGTATCGCCGTTCTCTTCCCCGGACAAGGGACCCAGGTCCCCGGTATGGGGGAGGTCTGGCGCGCCTCGCCGGCCTGGGAGGTCGTCTCGCGAGCCGAGTCTGCCCTTGGCCAGCCCCTCGCTCACCTGCTCCTCGACGCTGACGCGGACGAGTTGGCGCGTACGCGCCCGGCGCAGCTGGCCGTCCTCCTCACGTCGCTCATGGCCTGGGAGGCCGTGCGTGACGCCCTGGACGAAGCGCCGGTGGGCTTCGCCGGGCACTCCCTCGGCCAGATCACCGCCCTCATCGCCTCCGGTGCCGTCCCCCTCGAGGACGGTGTCCGTCTGGCCGCCGAACGGGCCGAATGCACCCAGGCCGCGGCCGACGCCCGCCCCGGGCGCATGGCTGCCCTCCTCGGCGCCGACCTCGAGCAGGCCGAGGCCGCCTCCAAGGGCGCCACCTCCGCCGGCCGTACCTGCTGGGTGGCCAACGACAACGCCCCCGGCCAGGTGGTCATCGGCGGCACGCCCCGGGGCGTCGACTGCGCCGCCGACCGGGCCCGAGACCTGGGCGTCAAGCGGGTCATGCCCCTCAAGGTGGGGGCCGCCTTCCACACGCCCCTCATGGCGCCGGCCGCCGTTCACCTCCTCGAGCACCTGGCGGGCACACCCTTCGCCCCGCCGACGGCTCCCGTGGTCGCCAACACCGACGCCGCCGCCCACCACGACGCCGACGGGTGGCCCGAGCGATTGAGCCGTCACCTGGTGTCGCCGGTACGCTGGCGGGAATCTCTGGAGACCCTCGCCGCCCTCGGCGCACGAACATTTCTCGAAGTCGGGCCTGGAAATGTACTTTCCGGCCTGGTTCGACGCTCACTCTCGGGTGTCACCACCCGCAACGTCGCCACCCCGGACGACGTCCCCCTTCTCCTGGAGGTCGCGTGATGGAAGCCGGATCGGTCCACGGCGAGCTGCTCATGGTCCCCGAACGGGTGATCCTGGCTCCCGCCCCCGGCAAGTTCCGGCCGGTTGACGAGGCCTCGATGCTCGTGAGAAGTGGCACCGAGGAGCCCGGCACCGACGGTCCCCGCGCCGACGGCGCGGACGTGGCCCGGGAGCAGGTCATCGGCTTCGTCGACGGCATCGGCCACTCCACCCCCGTCCACAGCCCCTTCCACGGCCGCCTCATGGGGCTGCTGGCGTCGGCGGGGGAGCGGGTGCGTGAGGGCCAGCCGGTGGCGTGGCTCCGCATGGCCCATTGATGCCGGCAGGCACCGGCTCGGCCGGGATCGGGCCGGTGGGGATATCGGTGGCCGTCGCCGGGTGGGGCATGGCCGTCCCCGAGCGGCGCGTCACCAACGACGACCTGGCCCGCATGGTCGACACCAACGACGCGTGGATCACGGAGCGCACCGGCATCAAGGAGCGGCGGTGGGCGGGCGAGGGCGAGACCACCGCCACCCTGGCCATCGAAGCGGGCGCGGCCGCCATCAAGCGGGCCGACCTGTGCCCGGCCGACATCGGGTGCTGCATCGTCGCCACCTGCACGCCCGAGCAGCCGATCCCACCAACCGCCGCCTTCGTCCAGGACGGGCTGGGCCTGCGCTGCGGCGCCTTCGACCTCGACGCCGCCTGCTCCGGGTTCGTCTACGCCCTGGTGGTGGGGGCCTCCATGGTGGCGGCCGGCGGTTTCGGTCCTGTGCTCGTCATCGGCTCCGAGACACTGAGCCGGGTGGCCGACCCCACCGACCGCAGCACGTGCGTCCTCTTCGGCGATGGCGCCGGTGCGGTCGTGCTCGTGCCCAGCGCCGAGCCCAACCTGCTGGCCTGGGACCTCGCCTGCGACGGCTCCACCGCCCACCTGCTGGCGATCCCCGGCGGGGGCAGCCGCCTCCCGCACACGGTCGAGAGCATCGCCGCCGGCGAGCACTGGCTCAAGATGGAGGGCAAGGAGGTCTACCGCCGGGCGGTGCGGGCCATCGTCGAGTCGGCCGAGACGGCGATGACGGCGGCGGGCATCGACGCCTCCGCCATCGACCTCTTCGTGCCCCACCAGGCCAACATCCGCATCATCGAGGGCGCCGCCTCCCGGCTCGGGTTCCCCCCCGAGCGGGTGTTCGTCAACATCGAGCGCTACGGCAACACGTCGGCCGCGTCGGTGCCGATCGCGCTGGCCGAGGCGGCCGACGAGGGCCGGCTCCGCGACGGCGACACGGTGCTGCTGTCCGGGTTCGGGGCGGGCATGTCGTGGGCCAGCGCCGTGCTCCGTTGGGGGCAGGACCGCTGATGGGAGGGCGGGTGGCCCTGGTTACGGGCGCGTCCCGAGGTATCGGACGGGCCGTCGCCATCGCCCTCGCGGCCGACGGCCACCGGGTGGCGGCCTGCTTCGGCTCCGACGCCGACGCCGGGGCCGAGACCTGCCAGGCCATCGAGGCGTTGGGGGCGGAGGCGCTGGCGGTGCAGGTCGACGTGAGCCGACCCGACTCGGTCGACGCCGCCTTCAGCAAGGTCGAGGAGACGTGGGGCAAGGTCGAGGTCCTGGTGTCGAACGCCGGGATCAACCGCGACGGGCTCCTCATGCGCATGGGCGACGACCAGTGGTCGGAGGTCCTGCGCACCAACCTCGACGGGGCGTTCCACCTCGTGCGCCGGGCCACGCCCGGGATGGTGCGGGCTCGGTGGGGTCGCATCGTGTTCGTCGGGTCGGTGGTGGCCCTTCTCGGCTCGCCCGGGCAGGCCAACTACGCCGCGGCCAAGGCCGGCCTCATCGGCCTCACCCGCACCGTCGCCCGGGAGCTCGGGTCCCGCGGCATCACCGCCAACCTGGTGGCGCCGGGGCCCATCGTCACCGCCATGACCGACGCCCTCTCCGAGGAGCGAAGGGCCCAGATGACGGGGCAGGTACCCTTGGGCAGGTTCGGTACGCCCGAGGAGGTGGCTGCCGCAGTGGCCTTTCTGTGCTCGGACGCGGCAGGCTACGTGTCCGGAGCCGTCCTACCCGTCGACGGCGGCATGGGCATGGGCCACTGACCCCAGATTTGCCACACGACATCTTGATCACCAGGCCTCAGGAGGAAATCGAAACATGGACCGCGCGACAGTCCTCGAGCAGCTCATCGAGGTGGCCGTCGACGTGCTCGGGGTCGACCCCGGCATCGTCTCCGAGACGTCCAGCTTCAAGGAAGACCTCGACGCCGACAGCCTCGACCTGGTCGAGGTCGTGATGGCGCTCGAGGAGCGCTTCTCCATCTCCGTCCCCGAGGACAAGCTCGACGGGATCACCACCGTGGGCGAGGCCGTCGACCTGGTGCTGGGCATCGGTGCCGCCGACAAGGACGGGGCCGACACGCCCAAGGCCGGCGCCAAGCACAACGCCGACACGGCTGACAGGTCCGACACGGCTGACAAGTCCGACAGTGCTGATAACGCCGACAACGCCGACAACGCCGACAACGCCGGCAAGGCCGACAACGCGGCCGAGGCTGGGGCGGGCCCCGCCGCGGACCGCGCCGAACCCGCGGCGAGCGCCGACCGGGCATGACCCGGGAGGCCCACACCACGGTGACGAGGGCGCGGGTGGCGGTGGTCGGCATGGGCGTCAAGTCGCCGGCCGGCTCCGACCTCGAGACCTTCTGGGCCACCCTGCTTACGGGACGGTCGTGTGCGGCCCGGATCAGTCGCTTCGACCCGTCCGACCTCCCCGTGCAGTTCGCGGGCGAGGTCGCCGACTTCGACCCCCTGGCCTACCTCGACTACAAGGAGGCCAAGCGGGCCGACCGGGTGGCCCAGCTGGGCTTCGCCGCCGCGGCCGACGCGCTGGCCGACGCCGGCGATCTGGCCATCGACCCCGCCCGCTGCGGTGTGGTGGCGGGCACGGGCGTGGGCGGGCTCATCTCCCAGGAGGCGCAGGAGCACATCCTGTTCAGCAAGGGCGCGTCCCGGGTCAGCCCCATGCTCGTCCCCATGATGATGCCCAATGCCACTGCCGCCCTCATCGGCATGAAGCTGGGCTGGACCGGACCCAACTTCTGCGTGGCCACCGCCTGCGCGGCCGGCTCGCACGGGGTGGGGGAGGGGGCCCGCCTCATCCGGGAGGGCTCGGCCGATGTCGTGCTGGCCGGGGGCAGCGAGGCCGCGGTCACGCCCATCGCCATCGCCGCCTTCGCCCGCATGGGCGCCCTCAGCAGCCGCCACGACGAGCCCGAGCTGGCCTCCCGGCCCTTCGACGTGGCCCGCGACGGCTTCGTCATCGGGGAGGGCGCCGCCTTCCTGGTCCTGGAGCGCTGGGACCGGGCCGTGGCCCGGGGGGCCCGCATCTACGGCGAGGTCGCCGGCTACGGCCGCAACGCCGACGCCTACCACATCACCGCGCCCTCGCCGGGGGGTGTCGGGGCGGCGGAGTGCATGCGCCTGGCCCTCGTCGACGCCGGGATCGAGCCGTCGGCCATCGGCCACGTCAACGCCCACGGCACGTCGACGCCGCTCAACGACGCCGCCGAGGCGGAGGCGATGGTCAAGGTCTTCGG
The DNA here is from genome assembly GCA_963765955.1 of uncultured Acidimicrobiia bacterium. Taxonomy (GTDB): domain Bacteria; phylum Actinomycetota; class Acidimicrobiia; order Acidimicrobiales; family AC-14; genus JAXDMK01. The sequence goes on along the minus strand of CAVXYA010000002.1, from coordinate 204,084 downwards.
CCACGACGGGCCGCCGGTCACGTCCATCAAGGGCGCCACCGGCCACCTCATCGGCGCCGCCGGGGCGGTCGAGGCCGTCACCTCGTTCCTGGCCATGCGGGCGGGACTGGTCCCGCCCACCGCCAACTTCGAGCGCACCGAGGACGAGCTGCACGATCGACGTCGTCCACGGCGAGCCCCGCCCGCTGGCGGCCGCCCCCGTCGTGTCGAACTCGTTCGGGTTCGGCGGCCACAACGCAAGCCTGGTCCTCGCCCCGGTCACATGACCCCCGGTAGATGACGGCAGTCCCGGTCGCGGCCCGCCGGGGCGGCGCCGTCCAGGCCTCCCTCACCGACCTCGACGGACGCCGGGTGGCGTGGTTCCGCCTGGCGGGAGGGCCCCACCGGGGGGCCATCGGCCCCGCCGAGGGACAGGTCGTCGAGCGTCTCATCCGCATGGCGCTCGAGATCGGCGTCCCGGTGGTGGGCGAGATGTCCACCTCCGGCGCCGACGTCCGCGACGGCCTGGCGTCGCTCCACGCGTGGGGGCGGGTGGCCCGGGCTCTCACCCAGGCGTCGGGCACCGTGCCCATCGTCTTCTCGGTGGTCGGGCCGTGCGTGGCCGGGCCCGCCCTGCTGCTGGGTATCGCCGACCACGTGGTGATGACGGCCGACGCCTACGCCTACGTGAGCGGTCCTCGCTCGGTGGAGGACTTCACCGGCCTGCCCACCACCAGCGCCGACCTGGGTGGGGCCGACGTGCACGCCCGGCGGAGCGGGCTGGCGTCGCTGGTCGTGGCCGACGAGGCCGAGGCCGCGTGGGCGGTGGGCGACCTGCTCTCGTATCTGCCGTCCAACTGGCGGGAGGAGGCACCGGTCGTGGCCTGCGACGACCCCGTCGACCGGCCCTGCCGGGTGGCGGCGACCACCATCCCCGACCGGCCCACCGCCTCCTACGACGTGCGCACCGTCATCGAGGACATCGTCGACCGCGACTCCTTCCTCGAGGTGCGGGCGGGCGCGGCCCCCAACGTGGTCACCGGCTACGCCCGGCTGGCCGGGGGATCGGTGGGGGTCATCGCCAACCAGCCCAGCTTCCGGGCGGGCACGCTCGACATCGACGCCTCCACCAAGGCGGCCCGTTTCGTGCAGTGCTGCGACGCCTTCGGCCTGCCCCTGGTCACCTTCGTCGACAGCTCCGGGTTCCAGCCGGGCAAGGACATCGAGTGGCAGGGCATCATCCGCTACGGCGCCCAGCTGGTGGCGGCCTACGCCGGCGCCACCGTCCCCCGCGTGTGCGTGGTGCTGCGCAAGGCCTACGGCGGGGCCTACATCGTCATGGACTCCCGGGGCCTGGGCAGCGACCTGGTCCTGGCCTGGCCCTCGGCCGAGATCGCGGTGATGGGTGCCCCGGGCGCGGTGCAGATCCTCCACCGCCGCCGGCTCGACGCCTTCGACGATCCGGCCGCCCGGGCCACCGCCGCCGCCCACCTGGAGGCCGAGTACTCGTCGCGGTTCTGCACGCCGCAGGTGGCGGCCGAGCGGGGCTTCGTCGACGACGTCGTCCAGCCCGACGACACCCGCCGCCTCCTCGTCGCCGGGCTCGGGGCCTTACGCTCCAAGCGGGTCCCGCCCCCCGCCGGGCTCAAGCACACCAATCCACCTCTTTAGACCCACCGGTAAGGACGTCGCATGCTGCTCGAAGGCAAGAAGGTGCTGGTCACGGGCGTCCTCCACGAGTCCTCGATCGCCTACTCGGTGGCCGCCCTGGCCCAGGAGCAGGGGGCGGAGATCGTCCTCACCGGCTTCGGGCGGGGGATGAGCCTCACCCAGCGCACCGCCCGCCGGCTGGCGGTGGTGCCCGACGTGCTCGAGGTCGACGTCACCGACCCGGCCCACCTGCTGTACCTCACCGAGGACCTGGCCGGGCGGTGGGGACGGGTCGACGGCGTCCTCCATGCGGTGGCCTTCGCCCCCGCCAACTGCCTGGGGGGCGACTTCATGCAGCCCGAGTGGGAGGACGTGAGCACCGCCCTGCACGTCTCCGCCTACTCGCTCAAGGCCCTCGCCGGCGCCGTCCTGCCCCTGATGCGGGGCGCCGGCGGAGGTTCGATCGTGGGCCTCACGTTCGACGCCCGGTTCGCCTGGCCGGCCTACGACTGGATGGGCGTGGCCAAGGCCGCCCTCGAGGCCACGTCCCGGTACCTGGCCCGCGACCTGGGCCGCGACCGGGTGCGGGTGAACCTGGTGTCGGCCGGTCCCCTGCGCACCATCGCGGCCAAGGGCATCGCCGGCTTCGAGCAGATCGAACAGACATGGGCCGGCAGAGCGCCCCTCGGCTGGGACACCCGCGACGCGGGCCCGGTCGCCAAGGCGTGCGTGGCCCTGCTGTCCGACTGGTTCCCGGCCACGACCGGCGAGATGCTCCACGTCGACGGCGGCTTCCACTCCCTGGCCGCGGCGGTCGGGCTCCCGCCCGATCGGTCGGGCTCACCCGACACCTGAGCCAAACCGCCCTTCCCAAACACGGAGGATGGTGGCATCCTCACGGAATGCGACATTTTCGACGTGTATTGCTGGCGGCACTGCTCCTCTCCCCGTTGTCCGTGCTGCCGTCCACCCCGGCCATCGCCGCCCCGGCGTGGGCACCGGCGGCGACTGCCCCCATCCATCCCGGAGTTCAGACACTTACTGAGGGCGGCCAGTGCACGGCCAACTTCGTCTTCTACGACACCGGCCCCGATGCCACCGTCAACGTCTACATCGGCCAGGCCGCCCACTGCTCGACCACCGGCGGCCCGACCGACACCAACGGGTGCCTGGCCCCGTCGCAGCCGCTCGGCACCGAGGTCACCGTCGGCGGGGCGTCCCGCCCGGGCACGCTGGTCTACAACTCGTGGCTGACGATGCAGGCCGAGGGCGAGACCGATCCCGACACCTGCCAGTACAACGATTTCGCCCTGGTGAAGCTCGATCCGGCCGACGTGGCCAAGGTGAACCCCTCGATCCCGCACTGGGGCGGCCCCAACGGCCTGAACACGGTCGGTACCTCCCTGCTGCAGAAGGTCTACAGCTACGGCAACTCCAGCCTGCGCCTGGGACTCACCGTCCTCAGCCCCAAGGTCGGGACCAGCCTCGTCGACGGCTTCGGGGGCTGGACCCACATCGTCTCGACCCTCACTCCTGGCATTCCGGGTGATTCCGGAAGCGCCTTCCTCGACAAGAGCGGCAAGGCGTTGGGCGTGCTCAGCACGCTGAACGTGGTGGGCCTCACCAACGGCGTCGGTGACCTGTACCGGGAGCTCGAGTATCTCAAGGCCCATACGTCGTTCACCGGCGTCGAGCTGGCCCTGGGCACGGTGGCGTTCAACGGCAAGAAGCTGCCTCTCGCCATCTGAGAGCTTCGCGGTCCCGGATAGGGTCGGCCGGATGCCCCTCAGCCCCGGTGACACCGCGCCCGACTTCTCCCTGCTCGACCAGTCCGAGGCGCCGGTGAGCCTGTCGGACTTCAAGGGGCGCAAGGTCCTCGTCTACTTCTACCCGAGGGCGGACACGCCCGGCTGCACGGCTCAGTCGTGTGGCCTGCGCGACGTCGCCGGCCAGGTGGGCAACACCGCCATCGTCGGCATCAGCCCCGACAAGCCGGGCAAGCAGGCCAGGTTCGACACCAAGTACGGCCTGGGGTTCCCGCTGCTGGCCGACCAGGACCACGCCGTGGCCGACGCCTTCGGGGCCTGGGGCGAGAAGAGCATGTACGGCAAGAAGTACATGGGCATCATCCGATCCGCCTTCCTCATCGACGAGGACGGACGCATCGCCGAGGCCTGGTACAAGGTGTCGCCGAAGGACACCGCCACCAACCTGCTGTCTGGCTTATCGGCCGGCCGCCTGACGGGCCGCCTGCGGAGCTCGGCTGCGGCGTCTCGGACGTGCCCGGAGCGGGATTCGAACCCGCACGCCCTTGCGGACAATGGTGTTTGAGACCATCGCGTCTACCGTTCCGCCATCCGGGCCTGGCCTCGGACTTTAGGGCACAAAAGAAGGAGCCCCAAGAAAGTGTCCTCCGCTTCCGGGCCCGAGGGCCCTTCTGCTTCGGTTGCCCTCTTGGGACTCCGGAAGGCAAATGTAATGCCGGCCCTCCAAACTGTCAAGGGGTTTGTTGAGGCCCGCTCACACACCCCAGGCCGGCGCCTGGTCGAGCAGGAAGCGGCTGACGGCCAGGCAGCGGTCGAGCATGTCGCACAGCAGCTCCTCGCCGGCCAGGACCTTGGCCAGCGACACCTGCTGGCGGGCGACGATGGTGAGGCTGCGCTCGGCGGCGTCGGTTACCTGGGCGAAGGAGTCGATGGCCGACACCTCCAGGGGCAGGTCGGGGCCGCCGACGCCGGCCAGCTCGGTCGCCAGCAGCAGCAGGTCGGGCCCCTTGGGCAGGGGGGGAAGGGCCCAGGTGAAGATCAGCGGGAACTGGTAGTCGTCGGCCGGGTCCTCGTCGTCGGGCAAGTTCGAGACCACATCCTCGAAGGCGAGCAGCACCCGGGGCTCCACCTCGAGGGCCAGGTGCAGGTCGAGAGGTCCGCCGCAGCCCTCCTCGGGGTGCAGGTCGACCTCCCATACCTGGCGCAAGGAGTACGTCTCGACGAAATGGCGCTCGTCGTGGACGTGGAAGCCGTGGTCGACGGCGTGGTCCTTGAGCTCGGCCACGTATCCGGCAACATCGATCGCAGCCAACCGTCCACCTCCTCGTCGCTGTCGGCGCCGTGTGACCCCGCCTGCGAGCGTAGGCGGTGGCGCCCGCTACGGGCGGTAGCTTCGATCGGTGACCGACGACCGTCTCATCGCCGTGCTGAACGAGGCCGCGACTGCCGTCCACACCGCGCTCGAGGCGTTGGAGGACTGGGGCCTGGCCGGCACCCGGGCCGGGCAGTACCACAGCGACCTGGTGGCCGACGAGGTGGCGGTGGCCATCCTGGTGGGAGCCGGCCTCGGCGTGCTGAGCGAGGAGACCGGGCTCCACCACCCCGACCGACCGGTGACCGTTGCCCTCGACCCGGTCGACGGTTCGACCAACGCCTCCCGGATGCTGCCGTGGTACGCCACCAGCCTGTGCGCGGTCGACGACGCCGGCGCCCGGGCGGCGGTCGTCGTCAACCTGGCCACCGGCGACCGTTTCGAGGCCGTGCGGGGGTCGGGCGCCACCTGGAACGGACGGCCGCTGGCGGCCAGCGGCTGCACGGCCATGGATGAGGCGGTGGTGTGCCTGAACGGATGGCCGGCCGAGCACCTGGGTTGGCGCCAGATGCGGGCCATGGGCGCCACCGCCCTCGACATCTGCGCGGTGGGCTCGGGCCAGCTCGACGCCTACATCGACTGCAGCGAGCACTCCAACGCCCCCTGGGACTACCTGGGAGGCGTCCTGGTGTGCCGGGAGGCGGGCGGATGGGTCGCCGACGCCGAGGGCCGCGAGCTGGTGACCCTGGGCCTCACCGAGCGGCGCAGCCCGGTCGCGGCCGCCTCCGAGAAGCTGCTGACCGAGGCCCTCGAGGCCCGCGCTCGGCTCCGCTGAGGCGGTGACGGGCACCTGATGGCGGTCCTGCGCCGACGCCTGCAACGGGTGCTGCTGGCCGTCTATCGCCGGCTGCCGATCTCGGCCCGGCTGGTCGCCATCCGGACGCTCACGCCGTCGTTCCACGTCGGGGCCCTGTGCGTCATCGAGCGGGAGGACGGCGCCCTCCTGCTGCTGCGCCAGTCGTACCGCCGCCGAGAGGCGTGGGGTTTCCCTGGAGGCCTGCTCAAGCGGGGGGAGGAGCCGTACGACGCCGTGCGCCGGGAGGTGCGGGAGGAGCTGGGCGTGGTGGTCGCCGTGGACGACGCCCCCATGGTCGTGGTCGACGCCCGCCACCGCCGGGTCGACGTCGTCTTCAAGGGACGGCTGGTGCCGCCGGAGGACGCGCCCCTGCAGGATGCGGCCGACCCTGCGGACACGGACGCGGCGGCGGACCGACCTCCGACGCCCTCGTCGCCCGAGATCGTCGAGGTGCGCTGGTTCCCGCCGAACCAGCTCCCCATCCTGCTCCCGGAGGCGACCACCGCCCTGGTGGAGCTGGCCCGGGCCACCCGGCCCCAGGTCGAGAATGAGTAAAGCCCGAGGTCCCGGCGTCGTCCGCCGCCGGGACCCGTAGGCTGGGCGGCCAGACGGGCGCTTAGCTCAGTTGGAAGAGCACCTGCCTTACAAGCAGGCGGCCGGGGGATCGAGACCCTCAGCGCCCACCGAAAACCCCCGGACAGCACCCTGCGGTTCACCGTACGTTAATCGTGATCACAAAGGCGGCCCAAGTTTCGTACCATGGGCCGACCGCCCCGCTCTTCCCCGAGGAGGAACGCACGTGTTCGGACGTCTCGGTGGCTGGTGCCACGATCACCGTCGCATCGTCGTGGGGGGCTGGGTCCTCGCCCTGTTCCTGCTGGGAGGAATCCTTGGGTCGGCCGGCAGCGCCTACCGGGCCGACTTCAACCTGCCCGACGTGGAGAGCCGGAAGGGCTTCGAGGTCCTGGAGGACCACTTCGGCGGCCAGGGCACGGGTGAGAGCGGAACGATCGTCTTCCTCTCCGAGGCGGGCGTCAACGATCCCGCAGTCCGCCAGACGATGGAGCAGTTCATCGCCGAGGTCGGCCGAGGTCGAGGGCGTGGCCCGGGTCGTGAGCCCCTACTCGGAGGAGGGGTCGAACCAGATCTCCGACTCCGAGGGCCACCGGGGCGACATCGGCTACGCCGTCGTCGAGCTCGACCCCGACGTCACCTTCGAGAACGCCCAGGCCATCACCAAGGACATCAACGAGGTCATGCCGGAGCGGGCCGGCCTCCAGATCGAGCTGGGCGGGGCCATCTTCGGCGAGTTCGAGCCCCCGTCCTCCGAGCTCCTCGGTGTCGCCTTCGCCATGGTCATCCTGGTCCTGGCCTTCGGCTCGGTGCTGGCCATGGGCCTGCCCATCAGCGTGGCCCTGGCCGGCATCAGCGTCGGGACGATCACCGTGGGCCTGCTGTCGAACGTCATCACCATCCCCGACTTCGCCACCCAGCTGGGCCTCATGATCGGCCTCGGCGTGGGCATCGATTACGCCCTGTTCATCGTCACCCGGTTCCGGGAGCAGCTCCACGCCGGCGACGACATCCGGCCTGCGATCGTCAGGGCCATCGACACCGCCGGCCGGGCGGTGGCGTTCGCCGGGATCACCGTCGTGATCTCGCTGCTCGGCATGCTGGTGATGCAGATCAGCTTCGTGTCGGGCTTGGCCATCGGCGCCGCCCTGGTGGTGTTCATGACCATGGTGGCCGCCCTCACCCTGCTGCCCGCCCTCCTCGGCTTCGCCGGTGGGCGGGTGGAGCTCACCCGCTGGCGGGGCCTCATCTCCGCCGCCCTCCTCGCCGTAGGGCTGTTGGGCCTCGGGCTCAAGATCCCCGCCCTGTTCGCCGTCTGCCTGCCCCTGGCCGCGGTCGTGCTGCTGGCCAGCCTGGCCGTCCGGCCCCTGCGCCAGCCCGTCCCCCGTCCCGCGCCCAAGCCTCGCCAGGAGACTCTCGCCTACCGGTGGAGCCGGTTCATCCAGCACAACCCGTGGCCGTCGGCGCTGGGCGCGGTCGCCCTGCTCGTCCTGCTCGCCCTGCCCGTGTTCGGGCTGCGGCTGGGCTTCTCCGACGAGGGCAACTACGCCGAGGAGACCACCACCCGCAAGGCCTACGACCTGCTGGCCGAGGGCTTCGGTCCCGGCTTCAACGGGTCGATGATGGTGGTGTCGGAGGTGCCCGCGGGCACCGGCGACGCCACGCTGCAGCGGGTCACCGACGCCCTCGCCGCCACCCCGGGCGTGGCCTTCGCCGGCGAGCCGGTGCTGAACGACCCCGACAACCCCACCGCCGCCCTGTGGCGGGTGGTCCCGTCCACCGCCCCCCAGGACGAGGAGACCACCAGGCTGGTGGAGCGGCTGCGGGACGACGTCCTGCCCCCGGTCACGACCGATTCCGGCCTCGACGTCTCGGTCACCGGGACGGTCCCCATCCTGGTCGACTTCTCCAGCTACATGACGGCCCGCATGCCCGTGTTCTTCGCCGCCGTCCTGGGCCTGTCGTTCCTCCTGCTCATGACCGTCTTCCGATCGGTGCTGGTGCCGCTCAAGGCGGTGATCATGAACCTGCTCTCGCTGGGCGCCGCCTTCGGCGTGGTGGTGGCGATCTTCCAGTGGGGCTGGGGGGCGTCGATCCTCAACCTCGACCAGGCGCCGATCGAACCGTTCGTGCCGATGATGCTGTTCGCCATCGTCTTCGGCCTGTCGATGGACTACGAGGTCTTCCTCCTCTCCCGCATCCGGGAGGAGTGGAAGCGGACGGGCGACAGCAGGTTGTCGGTCGCCGACGGCCTGGCCGCCACCGCCCGGGTGATCACCGCCGCCGCCCTCATCATGGTCTTCGTCTTCGGCAGCTTCCTGTTGGAGAACGACCGGGTGATCAAGCTGTTCGGCATCGGGTTGGCCGGTGCGGTGCTGCTCGACGCCACCATCGTGCGGCTCCTGCTGGTACCGGCCACGATGGAGCTGCTGGGCGACAAGAACTGGTGGCTGCCGAAGTGGCTCGACCGGATCCTGCCCAACGTGGCCGTCGAAGGGAAGGCCCATCCCACGGCCGAGGACCAGCTGGTGTCCTCCGACACCGGCCGGTAACCGGCGGCTCCCACCTTGCCCACGCCGGTGGGGCCCGTCGCCCCCGACCCTGACGACCCCGACCTGTGGACCGAGTGGTACGACGACGAGGGCGACGACGACGACTTGGGGCCCAGCCGGTTCGGCTGGCCGATCCGGCTGCTGGCCGCCCTCGCCATCATCGCCATGGTTGCGGTGTTCGTGCTCTGAGTCGGGCCCCACGGGCTTAGGCTGGCGGGGGTGCTCGGCCTGCCGGATGACGTGCGCGCCTGTTTGTTCGACCTCGACGGCGTGCTCACCAGTACGGCGAAGGTCCACGCCGCGGCGTGGAAGGAGATGTTCGACGGTTACCTGAGCGAGAGGTCGCGCCGCACCGGCGAGCCCAACGTGGCCTTCGACATTGCCACGGACTACACCGCCTACGTCGACGGCAAGCCCCGGGCCGACGGCACCCGCGACTTCCTCGCCTCCCGGGGGATCGCGCTGCCCGAGGGCGACGAGGCCGACCCGCCCGACGCCGAGACGGTGCGGGGGCTGGGGCTGCGCAAGAACGCGTTCGTTCTCCGCCTGATCAGGGACGGCGGGGTGGAGGCCTACCCGGGTTCGGTGGAATACCTGCGACGGGCGCGGGACGCAGGCCTGGCCCGGGTGGTGGTGTCGTCGAGCACCAACTGCCGGGACGTGTTGGAGGCGGCCGGCCTGCTCGACCTCGTCGACGGGTACATCGACGGCATCGTGGCCGAGCAGCGGCACGTCCGAGGCAAGCCCGCTCCCGACACCTTCCTGGCCGGGGCCGAGCTGGCCGGGGTCACGCCCGCCGAGGCGGCCGTGTTCGAGGACGCTCTGGCCGGGGTGGAGGCGGGCCGGGCCGGAATGTTCCGCACCGTGGTCGGCGTCGACCGGGTGGGCCACGCCGACGACCTCCTGGCCCATGGCGCCGACTTCGTGGTCGGCGATCTCCGGGAGCTGCTGGAGGCAGAGGGCGCCAGATCAGAGGGCAGGGGGCCGGCCGCGTGATCGTCGAGCCGGCGTACACCGTCGAGCCCTGGTGCGTCCGGGAGACCGAGCTCAACCTCGACCTCCTGAGCCAGAGCGAGTCGGTGTTCGCCCTGTCCAACGGCCACATCGGCCTGCGGGGCAACCTCGACGAGGGGGAACCGTTCGGCGTCCCTGGCACCTACCTCAACGGCGTCTACGAGCTGCGCCCCCTGCCGTACGCCGAGGCCGGCTATGGCTACCCCGAGTCGGGCCAGACCGTGATCAACGTCACCAACGGCAAGCTCCTGCGCCTGTTGGTCGACGACGAGCCCTTCGACGTCCGGTACGGCGAACTCCGGGCCCACGAGCGGTCCCTCGACCTGAGGGCGGGCACTCTCACCCGCCGGGTCGAGTGGGTCTCGCCCGCGGGCCAGGCGGTGCGGGTGTCGTCGGTGCGCCTGGTCTCGCTCACCCAGCGGGCGGTGGCGGCCATCAGCTACACGGTCGAGGCCCTCGACGCCCCCGCCCGGGTGGTCGTGCAGTCGGAGCTGGTGGCCAACGAGTCGGTGCCCATCCGCTCCGGCGACCCTCGGGTGGCGGCAGCCATCGACGCCCCGCTCCAGGGCGAGGGCCACGGGGCGGACGGGGAGCGGGTGATCCTCGTCCACAGCACCCGGGCCAGCGGCATCCGGATGGCGGCGGGCATGGACCACCTGGTCGACGCCACCGGCGCCAATCCGCTCGACGTCGAGTCGGAGAGCTTCGCCGACGTCGGGCGGGTGTCGGTGACCACGGTCCTCGAACCGGGGGAGTGCCTGCGGATCGTGAAGTTCGTGGCCTACGGCTGGTCGGGGCTGCGGTCGTTCCCCGCCCTGCGGGACCAGGTGGCGGCCGCCCTCCTGGCCGCCCGCCAGACGGGGTGGGACGGCCTGGTGGCCGAGCAGCGACGCTATCTCGACGGCTTCTGGGCCCGGGCCGACGTCGAGGTCGACGGCGACGCCGACGTACAGCAGGCGGTTCGCTTCGCCCTGTTCCACGTCCTCCAGGCCGGGGCTCGAGCCGAGAAGCGGGCCATCCCGGCCAAGGGTCTCACCGGGCCCGGCTACGACGGCCACTCGTTCTGGGACACCGAGGTCTTCGTGCTCCCGGTGCTCACCTACGCCGTGCCCCACGCGGTGGCCGACGCCCTCGCCTGGCGGCTGACCACCATGCCCCTTGCCGCCGAGCGGGCGGCCCAGCTCGGCCTGCGGGGGGCGGCCTTCCCGTGGCGCACCATCGCCGGCCAGGAGTGCTCGGCCTACTGGCCGGCGGGTACGGCCGGCTTCCACGTCAACGCCGGGATCGCGGCGGCCGTCGTCCGCTACGTGGAGGCCACCGACGACCGGGAGTTCGAGCGCACCACCGGCCTCGAGCTGCTGGTGGGCACCGCCCGCCTGTGGCGTTCCCTCGGCCATCACGACCACCGGGGCCGGTTCCGCATCGACGGGGTGACGGGCCCCGACGAGTACAGCGCCGTCGCCGACAACAACGTCTACACCAACCTCATGGCCCAGCAGAACCTGGTGGCGGCGGCCGACGCCGCCTCCCGCCACGCCGGCCGGGCCCGGGCCCTGGGCGTCGACGACGAGGAGGCGGCGTCGTGGCGGGACGCGGCTGCGGCCATGGTCATCCCCTATGACGACGACCTCGGCGTGCACCCCCAGGCCGAGGGCTTCACCGACCACCAGCCGTGGGACTTCGAGGCCACGCCGCCCGACCACTACCCGCTCTTCCTGCACTACCCCTACTTCGACCTCTACCGGAAGCAGGTGGTGAAGCAGGCCGACCTGGTGCTCGCCCTCCACCTTCGGGGCGACGCTTTCACGCCCCAGGAGAAGGCCCGCGACTTCGACTACTACGAACGCCTGACGGTGAGGGACTCGTCGCTGTCGGCCTGCACCCAGGCCGTCGTGGCCGCCGAGGTCGGACACCTCGGCCTGGCCTTCGAGTACCTGCGGGAGACGGCCCTCATCGACCTCCTCGACCTGGGCAAGAACACCCGCGACGGCCTCCACCTGGCTGCCCTGGCCGGCACCTGGTCGGCGGTCGTGTGCGGCTTCGGCGGCCTGCGCGACCACGGGGGCCGGCTGTGCTTCGCCCCCCGCCTGCCCGAGCAGCTCAGCCGCATCGCCTTCCGCCTCTCGGTGCGGGGCCGCCGCCTGCGGGTCGAGATCACACCGACGGTCGTCACCTACGAGCTCCTGGAGGGCGAGCCGTTGACCCTGGCCCACCACGGGGAGGAGCTGACGGTGTCGAGGGACGTGCCGGTGGAGCGCAAGGTCCCGGCGCTGGCGCCCCGACCCCGCCCGACCCAACCGACGGGCCGGGAACCGGGCGCCATCCTCCGCCTTCGAGCCGGTGACACGTTCGGTGAGCCAGGCCGACCAGGAGCGTCACCAGTTCGAGCGGGGAGGCGTCCCGTGAGCCCGACGAGCACGGGCGGGGCTGCCGGCGAGGACAACTGGCGCACGATCTTCGAACCCTTCCGGATCAAGGCGGTCGAGCCCCTGCACTTCACCACCGCCGCCGAGAGGGAGGCGGCGTTGGCCCGCACCGGCTACAACGTCTTCGGCCTGGCCGCCCGGGAGGTGATGATCGACCTGCTCACCGACTCCGGCACCGGCGCCATGTCGGCCGAGCAGTGGGCCGGGATCATGCGGGGCGACGAGTCCTACGCCGGCGCCGAGTCGTGGGAGCGGTTCACGGCGGCGGTGACCAATCTCACCGGGCTGGCCCACGTCATCCCCGTCCACCAGGGGCGGGCAGCCGAGCGCATCCTGTTCGCGGAGACGGTGAAGCGGGGCGACATCGTCCCCAACAACACCCACTTCGACACCACCCGGGCCAACATCGAGTACGACAGGGGCGTCGCCCTCGACCTGCCGTGCCCGGAGGCGGCCGACACCCAGGCCGAGGCCCCGTTCAAGGGCAACATCGACGTCGAGCGGCTGGAGGCGGTGCTGGCCGAGCGGGCCGATCAGGTGCCGATGGTCTTCCTCACCGTCACCAACAACACCATCGGCGGCCAGCCCGTCTCCATGGCCAACGTCCGGGCCGTGCGGGCGGTGTGCGACCGCTACGAGGTCCCGCTGTTCCTCGACGCAGCCCGCTTCGCCGAGAACTGCTGGTTCGTCATCCAGCGGGAGGACGGCTACGCCGACCGGACGCCCACCGAGGTGGCCAAGGAGCTGTTCTCCTACGCCGACGGCGTCACCATGAGCGCCAAGAAGGACGGCCTGGCCAACATCGGCGGCTTCCTCGCCCTCCGCGACGACGACCTGGCCGCCCGCTGCCGGGCCCTGCTCATCCTCACCGAGGGCTTCCCGACCTACGGAGGCCTCGCCGGCCGCGACCTGGAGGCCATCGCCCAGGGCCTGGAGGAGGTCCTCCATCCCGAGTACCTCCGGTACCGGGTGCGCACCGCCGAGTACCTGGCCCAGCGGTGCTGGGACGCAGGCGTGCAGACGGTCCGCCCGCCCGGCGGCCACGCCGTCTACCTCGACGCGGGGACGATGCTGCCCCACCTGGGCCGCGACCAGTTCCCGGCCCACGCGGTGGTGGTCGAGCTGTACCGGGCGGGCGGGGTGCGGGCGGTCGAGGTGGGATCGGTGATGTTCGGCCCCGCCGCCACCCACGAGCTGGTGCGCCTGGCCCTGCCCCGGCGGGTTTACACCCAGAGCCACATCGACTACGTGGCCGAGGTGATCGCCGCGGTCAGCGCCCGCCGGGAGCACGTGCCCGGCTACCGGATCACGTGGGAGCCGCCCTACCTGCGCCACTTCACCGCCCGCTTCGAGCCCGTCGCTCCCTGAGGTCGACCCTCAAGCGGGGTAGACGGTGACCTCGGTGGCCTTCACCGACACCCAGACGTCGCCCCCCTCGGCCAGGCGGAGCTCGTCGACGGCGGCGGTCGTGACCTCGGCCACGATCGGCACCGGGCCGCCGACCACCACCCGCACCCGGTCGCCCTCCCGGTCGACGCTGCGGGCCACGCCCGGCCAGACGTTGCGGGGGGTACCGTCGGGGGGGCGGCGGTGGAGGGCGACGGCCCGGGGGTGGACAACAGCCAGCACCTCGCCCCGGCCCGCGCCGGGCGCCACCAGGACGGCGCCGCCCGGCAGGTCGACCCGGTCGCCGGCGGCGGTGCCCCGGAGCAGGTTCACTCCCACCAGGTCGGCTACGTAGCGGCTGCGGGGACGGGCGCTGATCTCGGCCGGCGTCCCCGTCTGCACGACCTCACCGTCCTCGACCACGACCAGCCGCTCGGCCAGGCTGGCCGCCTCCACCGGGTCGTGGGTGACGAGCACCCGCATCCCGTCGTAGGACTCGAGCAGGCGGCGCAGCTCCCGCCTCGTCTCCAGCCGGGTCGAGGCGTCGAGGGCGGCGAGGGGCTCGTCGAGGAGGAGCAGCCGGGGCTTGGTGACCAGGGCCCGGGCCAGGGCCACCCGCCGGGCCTGCCCCCCGGAGAGCTGGGCCGGCTTCGACCGGGCGTGGTCGGCCAGGCCCAGGCGGTCGAGCCAGCCGGCGGCGGCCCGGTTGGCGTCGGCCTTCGGGGCCCCTCGACAACGAAGGCCGAAGGCGACGTTGTCGAGCGCGCTGAGGTGGGGGAACAGCAGGTCGTCCTGGAAGAGGACGGCCACCGCCCGGGCCTCGGCAGGCACGTGCTCGCCGGCCTCGACGTCGTCGAGCACCCGCCCGTCGAGCACCACCCGCCCTCCCCGGAGGACCTCGATCCCGGCCAGCGCCCGCAGCAGGGTGGACTTGCCGGCGCCGTTGGGCCCGACGACGGCGATCGTCTGGCCCGGCCCCACCTCCAGGTCGACGTCGAGATGGAGCCGGCCGAGCCGGACCTCGACCGACGCGACCAGCCCCGCTCCTTCGCTCACCGGGCGCCGGACCCGGTGAGCAACCACCGGTCACGCAGCCCGACCAGCACCGCCACCGACACCACGAGGAGCACCAGGCTGAGGACGATGGCCGACTCCAGCCGCCCCGACTCGAGCAGCAGGTACACCTGCAGGGGGATGGTCTGGGTGCGGCCGGGGGTGTTGCCGGCGAAGGTGATGGTGGCCCCGAACTCGCCCAGGGCCCGGGCCCAGCACAGGGCCACGCCGGCGGCCAGCCCGGGCCGGGCCAGGGGGAGGGTCACCCGGCGGAACACCGTCCACCGGGTGGCGCCCAGGGTGCGGGCGGCGTCCTCGTAGCCCCGGTCGAGGGACCGGAAAGCGGCCTCGGCGGTGATGACGAGGAAGGGCATGGCCACGAACGTCTCGGCCACGACCGCCCCCGCGGTGGTGAAGGGCAGGCGCACGCCGAACCAGTCGAAGAGCACGCCGCCCACGAGGCCCCGCCGGCCGAACGCCAACAGCAGGGCCACCCCGCCGACGACGGGGGGGAACACCATGGGAAGGATGGTGAGCGCCCGCACCAGCCGCCGGCCGGGGAACTCCACCCGGGCCAGCACCCACGCCAGGGGCACCCCCAGGACCACGGCCACGGCGGTGGCGGCCAGGGAGCAGACCAGGGAGAGGCGGAGCGTGGTGCGCACCTCGGGCGAGGCCAGCTCCGAGCCCAGGCTGGCCCAGGGTGCCCGCCACAGCACGCCGGCCAGCGGCAGGAGGACGAAGGCCACGGCCACGCCCGCCAGCGCCAGTGCCGCCCGAGGGGGCTTCACCGCCCGTCGGCTCACGGGGTGGCGGGGAGGAACCCGAAGCGGGCGAGGATCTCCCGTCCCGACGGGCCCAGCACGAGGTCTAACCAGGCCCGGGCCGCGGTCGGGTTGCCGGCCGTGGTCGAGACCGCCATCGGATAGGAGACCACCACGTTGTCACCCTCGGGGATCCGGACGCCGGTCACCTCGCCGCCGGCAGCGCGCACGTCGGTGACGTACACGATCCCGGCGTCGGCCTCGCCCAGGGCGACCTTGGCCAGCACCGCCTTCACGTTCTCCTCCGACGACGCCGGCCGGATGTCGACGCCCGCCCGTTCCAAAGCGTGGATGGCGGCGCGGCCGCAGGGCACTCCCGGGGCACACAGCACCACCACCAGTCCGGGACGGGACAGGTCGGCCAGGCCGGCGATGCCCTCGGGGTTGCCGGGCCTGGTAACGATCTCCAACCGGTTGCGGGCGAAGACGGTGGGGGAGCCGACCGCCCCGGCCTCGACCGCCACGCCCATGGTTGCCTCGTCGGCGGTGGCCAGCACCTCGCCCGGGGCCCCTTCGACGAGCTGGCGGGCCACGCTGGAGGAGGCGGCGAAGCTGAACGTCACCGTCACGTCCGGATGGTCGGCCTCGAAGCGACGCCCGATCTCGGTGAACGACTCGGCCAGCGACGACGCGGCCAGCACCGTGATCCGCCCCGACAGGCCCTCCGACCGGTCGGCGGCACCCTCCCCACCACAGCCGGCGACGGCGAGGACGAGCGCAGCAACCGCCCCCTTCCACTTCACCGGGGAATGGGCCGCTCGACACCCACGTTGGTGGACTTCACCGAGGCCACGACCAGCACCCCCGGCGCCAGGTCCAGCTCATCGGCCGCCTCTCGGGAGATGAGAGACACGATGCGGTTGGGTCCCGACCGGATCTCGACTTGGGCCATGACCGAGTCGCGCACGACCCGGGTGACGATGCCGGGAAAGCGGTTGCGAGCGGACTGGGCCCCGGCCGAGTCGTTCTCCGCCACCGGCACGGTCTCGGTGAGGAACCGGGCCAGGTCGGCCCCCTCCACCATCCGGTGTCCGCCCTCGGTGCGATGGGTGCCGAGGCGACCTCCGTCGGCCCAGCGGCGAACGGTGTCGACGCTCACGCCCAGCAGCTCGGCCGCCTGGCCCAGTCGGTAGTCCGCCACGAACCGACAGAATAGCCGCGGGCGCTAGATTACGGGCTACCTAACCTGGCGCACGCCAGGCAGGCAGGGGATCAGGCCGGACGGCGGAGAGCCAACTCCTCGTCGACATAGGCCGCGGCCGCCAGGTCGTCCTCGTCCCACTCCTCGTCGGCCCACGCCTCGTCCATCTCGGCCAGGTCGGAGCCGGCGTAGTACCCGTCCCCACCGGCATAGGCGTACGCCGCCGGCTCGGCGATCTCGTCGGGATAGGCGGGCTGGTCGAGGTAGGCCCCGTCGGCCACGCCGTACCCGAACTCGTCCGAATCGCCGTCGCCGTAGCCGTCGGCGTACGGGTGAACCGGCTCAGCGAAGTCGTCCTCCGCGCGCCGGCGGTCGGAGCGCCAACCGGCCGGCGCTGCCGCCCGGGCGCGGGCCGCCTGCTCGTCGCGCACATGGACGAGGAGGCCGACGTAGGCCAGGCAGGAGTTCACGAGGAGCAGGTGCACGACCAGCAGCAGGCGGAAGGGCGGGATCAGGCCCAGGACGAGGGTTGACCCGATGGCCACCACCAATCCCCCCAGCACCTGTCGGCGGCGGGCGTTGGGAGTGAGGGCGGGCCGGAAGCGGGGCTGCCCGAAACGAGTTCTCCCAGAACGAGTTGGGTCGACCAACTCCAGCTCGCCGGTGGGGTCGCCGGTGTCGTGGGGGTGACCGCCAGGGCGGATGCTGCCGAGGAACTCGGCCTCGCCGCGAGGCCTGCGCGCCGGCGGCTGGGGGGAGCAGCACGGCGGCCCAGATCAAGGCTAGGAGCAGGACGACGAGGACGCCGTCAGCCATCAAATCCCTATCTCCGCGCAGCGAAGTCGCACGCGGGCCCCCTTCCCCCCGGAAAATTTTCCACAGGCTAGGTGATGGGCGCTCTCGCCACCAGCCCCTCTACTTTTCCGACCTGCAAACACGGAGGGTCCCGCATGGGCGTATCCTGGGGATTCCATGGGCACGAAAGTTCCAGTGAGTCCTCCACAGAAGACGATGACGCCTAAGACCATGACGCCAAAGACGATGACCCCCAAGACGGTGCCCTCCAAGACGATGACGCCCAAGACCTTCCGCTGCCCCGAGTGCTATGCCCGGGTCGTCGTCGAGCCCGACGACGACGTCAAGAGCGCGCTGTGGCTCCACGGCCTTTCCGGCCGGTGCCGGGCCAAGCAGACCCCCAAGGCCGAGAAGCCCCGCCGCAAGGAGCGGCTGGAGGCCATGCTCGGCGAGGAGTGGGGCTAGGCGCCAGCACGACCTCCGACCTCCTCAGCTCACATGACGGGAGGGGTGGCATCGAATCCGTGGGCGCGGGGAAGTAGGTTTTGGCTGTGAGCGTCAGTCCTGCGGTCGGCGACGGGGCGGGCGGGAGCCTCCGGACCGCGACCAGGACGGTGGCCCGCTGGGCGGTGACGCTGCTCGTGGGTGGGGCGGGGATGGCGGTGGGCCTGATCCTCGTCGGCCAGCAGGCGGTCGACTTCTTCACCGCCGGCGCGGTGGGTTCGGAGGCCGAGCGCCTCGATCTCGGCCCCCTGGCCACCCGTTCCCTGGTCCACGCAGCCGACGGCTCCGTGCTCGGCGTGTTCCACGACGAGGAGTACCGCATCCCCGTCCCCCTGTCCCGGGTGCCCCCGCACGTGGTGCGAGCCGTCCTCGACGCCGAGGACGATCGCTTCTACGACCACGGGCCCCTCGACCTGCGGGCCATGGCCCGGGCCATGGTCAACAACCTGGAGGAGGGGGAGATCTCGGAGGGCGGGTCCACCATCACCCAGCAGCTGGTCAAGACGGTGCTCCTCACCTCGAAGCAGGACATCGACCGCAAGCTGCAGGAAGCAGCCCTCGCCATCCGCCTCGAGGACCAGATGACCAAGGACGAGATCCTCGAGCGCTACCTGAACACGGTGTACTTCGGCAACCACTCCTACGGCATCCAGGCCGCGGCCGAGCGCTACTACCGGGTCAACGTCGAGCAACTCACCGTGGGCCAGGCCACCCTGCTGGCCGGGCTGATCCGGAACCCGGTCTACGCCGATCCCTACGACAATCCCCAGGCGGCCAAGGAACGCCGCGACGTCATCGTCGACCGCATGGTCACCCTCGACCACCTGAGCTCGGTCCAGGCCGAGTACATCAAGGCCGAGCCCATGCCCCCGCCGCTTCCGCCCGACGCCGGACCGTCCACCGGCAGCGACTACTTCACCGAATACGTCAAGCAGCAGCTGCTGCGGGACGTCCGCCTGGGGAACACCGACAGCGAGCGGTACCAGGCCGTGTTCCGGGGCGGGCTGTCGATCCACACCACCCTCAACCCCGAGTACCAGCGGATGGCCGAGGAGAGCGTGCAGTCGATCCTGCCCGACACCGACGGCCGCTTCACCGCCGCCCTCGTCACCGTCGATCCGGCCGACGGCGCGGTGCGGGCCATGGTGGGCGGCAGCGACTTCGGGCAGACCAAGTTCAACCTCGTCACCGACACCCAGGGTCGCCAGACGGGGTCGTCGTTCAAGCCGTTCACCCTGATCGCCGCCCTCGAGCAGGGCATGGAGACCAACGACAGCATCCTCGGGTCTTCGCCCTGCGTGATCCCGAACCCGGGCAGCGAGGACGGTGACTGGAAGCCCAACAACGTCGAGGGCGGGGCGGCCGGCGTGCTGAGCCTCACCGAGGCCACCGTCAACTCCGTCAACTGCGCCTACGCCCGCCTCATCAAGCTGGTCGGCCCTGAGAAGGTGGTCGACGTCGCCCACCGCATGGGCGTCACCAACGAGCTCCAGCCCTACCTCTCGCTCACCCTCGGCAGCGAGCTGGTCACCCCGCTGCAGATGGCCAGCGCCTACGCCACCCTCGCGTCCGACGGCGAGCGCCACGCTCCCTACGTGGTCAGTCGCATCGACGACCGGGACGGCAAGACGATCTTCCGCAACCAGTCCAAGGGGGAGCGGGCGATCTCCGAGGAGCACGCCCGCCAGGTGAACCAGGTCCTCACCCAGGTCGTGCAGCGGGGGACGGGGACGGCGGCGAGGGTCTCCGGATGGGACGTCGCCGGCAAGACGGGGTCCACCGACAACAACACCAACGCCTGGTTCGTCGGCTACACCCGCACGCTGTCCACCGCGGTGTGGATGGGGGCGCCCGAAGGCGATGTCTCCATGCGCAACGTCAACGGGGTCACCGTCTACGGCGGAACCTATCCGGCCCAGATCTGGGGCTCCTTCACCCGCAAAGCGCTCGCCGGCGCCGAGCCGGTCGACTTCGCCCCCCCGGAACGAGGCGGGCGAGGGGGCCGGTTCCTGGCCCTCGCCGGCGAGAGGATGCCCGCTCCAGAGAGAGAGGTCGCCGACGATGGCGACCGGCGACCCGCGGAACGGGCGGCCCCTGCGGCGAGCGAGTCGCCCAGCGCTCCCGCCGGCCCTTCGCCGACGACCCCACGGGCGGCACCGCCCCCGCCGCCTGTCCCCGCGGTGCCCGAACCACCCATCCCCGACATCGACGCCCTGATCGCGGAGGCTCGCCAGCGGGCGCTCAACCCCGACCGCGAGGGCGCGGGATAGCCACGGGAGTCTTCGACAGCCTCCTGCAAGTGCAGGACCACGATGCCGCCGCCGACCGCCTCCGCCACCGGCGCCGGACGCTCCCGGAGCTGGCCGCGCTCGCCGTGCTGGAGACGGAGGGCGCAGCTCTCGAACGGGCTCTCGTCGACATCGGCGGGCGCCGCGACGAGGTGGCCCGCCGCCAGCGCCGGCTGGAGGACGAGCTGGCGGTCGTCGAGCACAAGCTGGCGGTGGAGCAGGCCCGCCTGTACGGGGGCACGGTGAGCCTGATCCGGGAGCTGCAGGCCATGCAGACCGAGATCGACTCCCTCAAGCGCCGCCAGAGCACGCTGGAGGACGCGGTCCTGGAGACGATGACCGAACGGGAGCCGCTCGACGCCGAGGTCGCCACCCTCGAGGCCCGGCGGGTGGCCATGGACGAGAAGGCGGGGGAGCTGCGGGCGGCGGTGGCCGAGGCCCAGACCGCCATCGACGCCGAGCTCGACGTCGAGCTGCAGGCCCGGGCGGCGGCGGTCGACGGCATCCCCGCGGCGGTGGTGTCGTCGTACGAGCGCCTCCGCACCCGCCTCGACGGCGTGGGGGCGGCCCGGCTGGTCAACGGTCGGTGCGACGGTTGCCACCTGAGCCTGTCCCGCACCGAGCTGGCCGTCGCCCTCCGGGAGCCCCCGGACGCCCTCCTGCATTGCGAGCAGTGCGGGCGCATCCTCGTGCGTTGATCCTGTGGCCGGCGGGGCTGGCCCTGGTGGCGGTGTGGAGGATCTTCCGCGACCCC
Source organism: uncultured Acidimicrobiia bacterium (assembly GCA_963765955.1). GTDB lineage: Bacteria > Actinomycetota > Acidimicrobiia > Acidimicrobiales > AC-14 > JAXDMK01. Next base: position 183,211 of record CAVXYA010000002.1, on the reverse strand, counting down.
GCCCTCGACTACCGGCTGGTGGTGGTCGGCGCCCTCCTCCCCGACCTGGTCGACGCCCCCTTCGGCGGGGCCCGGGTGATGCACACGGTGGTGGCCAGCGTCGTGCTGCTGGCCCTCGTCATGCTGAGCACAACCCGTCGCCGCCAGGCCCGCCGCCGCCTGCTGGCCGTTCCCATCGGCACCTTCCTCCACCTCGTCCTCGACGGCATGTGGACCCGCACCGAGACCTTCTGGTGGCCCTTCCTCGGCCGCACCCTCGACGGCCGCCTTCCTCCGCTCGACCGGCCGGTGGCCGTGCTGGTCCTCCAGGAGCTGGCCGGCGCCGTCGCCCTGGCCTGGCTGTGGCGGGAGTGGAACCTGGCAGACAGGCAGGTCAGACGTAATCTGTGGCGAACCGGACGCCTCCCCCGGGAGCCGCGCCCCTAACCGAGTACCTCGGTCTTCGGTCGGCCCCCCGGCTCCTCATCTCCCGGAACCTCGGGCCGAGCCGGTCAGCTGGCCCGGGCCGTACACCACGCACACGATGCGTCGGTCGCCCGAGGCCCACGTCTCCCGGGTGGGGGCCCACACCGCGACTTGGTAGGCGGACCTCGCGGGACGCACCCCCACGTAGTCGAGGAGCGGAGCTCCGCCACACTGTTCGAGCCCGAAGGCGTCGACCGCCCCCGGGTCGAACGGGACCCCGCTGCCGGCCGGGTGTTCGAGGACGGCAAAGGCCTCCCCGTCGTGCGGCGCGTCACAGTCGACGACCACGGCGTGGTCGTCGACCCGGTCGTAACAGACTCCCGGAGCGAGGGCCCAGCCGGAGATGGTCCGTTCGACCAGTTCGCCGACCTGGACGAGCCGCTGCTCGGCGCGGTGACGCAATTCGGAGAGGTCGTCACATGTCGGGCACGTGTAGATCGCCGCCGTCCCGTCGTCGCTGGCGCTCAGGATCTGCTGGCCGTCGGGGCTGAACACCACCGTATTCACCGCGTGGGAGTGCCGGGACAGGATCGACAAGGTCCGTCCGGAGGGGACGTCCCAGATGCGGATGGAGCCGTCGACGGCCCCCGCCACGATTCGATCTCCGGTTCGATCGAATGCGGCCGCTCGAAGAGGGCGGTCGGCCACCAGTGTCCGCACCTGCTCGCCGGTGTCGGCATTCCAGATCCGGGCGGTCCCGTCGGCGCTGGACGTGACCACGAAGCGCCCGTCCTTGCTGAAACGAGCGCTGTAGACGACGCCATCGTGGCCCCGGAAGGTGAACGTTTCCCGTCCGGTCTCGACGTCCCAGAGACGGGCCACGCGGTCCGACCCGGCGGTGACGAACCATCTCCCGTCGGCACTGACCTGCAGGTCGGTGACGGTGATCACGCCCCGGTAGCCGGTGAGCCGTCGTACCGGGGCGTTGTTCACCCAGTCCCAGCGGTACACGGTGCCGTCCACGTCCGTCACCAGGAGGTCTCCCGACGGGGTGAACCGGAGGTGGCCCCTCCGAAGCTCCGCCGTCGCCGCGATCGGTTGGTCCCCGCCCCGGGCGTCCCAGACTCGGACCTGGGCGTCGTCGACGGTGGCGACGTGCCGGCCGTCGGCACTGATCGCCGCCACCGCCCTCACCGCGTGTCCGGGTAATGCCGTTTCCTGCCGGCCGGTTACAGCGTCCCAGACCCGGGCCGTGCCGTCCTGGCCGGAGGTGACGACCAGGCGGCCGTCGCCGCTGAACTCTGCGTCCAGCACCCAGGACGGGTGCGACAGCGTGAGCTGTTCCGGGAGCTCCCACAGCCGGGCCGTCCCGTCGCTCCCGGCGGTCGCCAGCAGGCGGTCGTCGGTAGGACTGAACGCCACGTCCCAGACGATCTCGGCGTGCCCGTGCAACTCGACCAGCGGGCTCTCCGTGGCCAGGTCCCAGACCCGGGCCGATCCGTCCTGGCTGGCGGTGGCGACCCGGCTCCCGTCGCCGTTGAACACGGCGGCGTCGACGAATCCACTGTGGCCCCGCAGGTTGGCCACCATCTGCCCCGATGCCGTGTCCCAGACCCGGGCCGTCTTGTCGCCGGCCGTGACGACACGGGAGCCGCTGCGATCGAACTCGATGCTCGCCAGCTTGTCCCTGTGGCCGGACAGGACGAGGGCGTCGCCGGACTGCCAGCGCCACAGGTAGGCGTTCCCATCCCATCCGGCGCTGGCGACCATCGCCCCGTCGGGGCTGAACCGGGCGCCCGCCACACGGCCGTCGTGTTCATCGAGCAGGGCCAGCTCCTCGCCGGTGGCCGCGTCCCACACCCGGACCGTCCCGTCGCCTCCGGCGGTGACCACATGGCTGCCGGCACCGTCGAAGACGGCCGAGGTGACGAGCCCTCCGTGACCTCTCAGCTGGCGCACCTCGACTCCCGAGGCGACGTCCCAGAGACGGACCACGCCGTCGTCGCCGGCGGTGATCGCCGTCGTTCCCGCGGGGTCGAAGGTGGCCGTCACCAGAGGCGCGTCGGGGGCGCCTGCGACCGACCCGGCTGGGGGGGCGGCTACGTCCGGCCTGGGTGAGGGGAGGGTTACGGCCGGCACGGCTGTGGGGGGCTGTTCAGGCCTGTCGGATGCCGCCTGCCCCAGTCGTCGCACCTCCTTGCCCTGCACCGCGTCCCACAGCCGCGCCGTCCCATCGGCGCTCGACGTCAGCACGGCCCCACCCGATGCGTCGAACGTCCCCGTCGCGACCCAGTGCCCATGCTCGAGGACGGCCCGCTCGTCGCCCGTGGCGACGTCCCAGATCCTTGCCGTGCGGTCGAGGCTGGTCGTGACCAGGCCCGCACCCTGGGCGTCAAAAGCAACAGTCGTGACCCAGTCCCGGTGGCCGGTCAGCACCCGGCGGAGGTGGGACCCGGCGACGGCCTGGCGCAGGGCGCTCTCGGCTTCCGGCGTATGGGCCGTGTCGAGCGCCTCCAACGCCCCCCGGATACTCATCGTCGGGTCCACCGACAGCAGGGCGACCGCCTCCGCCGCCTGCTGGCGGGAGCGGGCGTTGTTCCGCTGCCGCTGGGCGGTAAGGGCGACGACGAGGGCGACCACGAGCAGGGCGCTCACCAGCGAGAAGACGGACAGGTTCCTGGCCCTCCTCCTCGCCGCCCGGGCCTTCTCCTCCGCCGCCCGCCGCTGCCGTCGCAGCTCCTCCTCCGCCTCCGCCCGCTCCCGGCGCTGCACGTAGCGCGTGCGCCAGTCGAGGATGGCGGCGGCCAGCACGTCGTGGAAGATCTCGTAGCGCTCGGTCGACCGACCGGGCGCCGGTTCGACCGGCCGCAGGATGCGGCTGGTGCCGGCCGACAGACGGGTGACGACCTCGCCCAGGTCGGATTCCGAGACTCCCGAGAGGATGGCCAGGTCGGGCGCGCTGTGGGCGATCTTCGACCCCGAGGGGGTGACCAGGTGCTCGAAGGCGGCGGCGGCGACGTCCTGCAGGTGCTCCGACAGCGAACGCAGCTCGCGGTCGAGGTGGCCGCTGACGATCTCGGCCGCTCCGCCGAGGCGGTCGAGGGTGGCGACCCGGAGCATCCGGGAGCCGGTCGCCATCTCCTCGCTCCAGAGGCGGGCCATGACGATTTGGAGGTGCGAGGTCTCGATGGCGGACTGCGGCCGGTCGCCCGGGCCCGCCAGCACCGCGCCCGCCCCCGCCTGGCCGACGACGACCTTCCCCGCCTCTACCTGCTCGAGAACCTTCTCGACCAGGGCCGGCTCGACGTCGACGGGGTCGTTCGGGCTGGTGAGGTTGTACCGGTCGACGGGCCCGGCGATGGCCCGCCGGGCGCCCTCGGCGTCGAGGTACCCGACCCTCAGGTAGTTGCCGAACAGCCGCGGGATCACTCCCTTGAACAGGTCGAGGTTGGCCAGGGCGTCCTCCCGAAAGGAGAGGAGGAAGTTCACCCGCAGGGCGGGGTCGTTGACGGCCTCGGGAAACTCCCGGGCGAACCTGTCGTCGGCCCCCTGGCCACCGTGGTAGAGGAAGTACTCCTCGAACTGGTCGAGGATGACCAGGAGGTCGGCCCCGCCCCCCTCGGCCCGCTCCCGGAGGGCCGCGGCCAGGGGGATGTCGCGGCCGGTGGCCGGGTCGCCGCCGACGATGCACTGCACCAGGGCGGCGACGGGGTCGTCCCGCCACGAGTTGAAGACGACCACCTCGTAGGGCGGTAGGTCGCCGTCCCCGGTCTGGTCGGCGGCCATGGCCCTCAGGTGGGGGACGACGGCCGCGTTCAGCATCGAGCTCTTGCCCACCCCGCTCGGGCCGTAGAGGAGCGTCAGCCGGGAAGCGAGGAGGTTGGAGGCGACCACCCTCCGCTCCCGCTCCCGGCCGAAGAAGATGGACGACTCGGCATCCGTGTACGGACGCAGCCCGACATAAGGGCTCGACGCCCCGGGGCCGGGCCCGTCGGCGGGCGGCTCCGGGCCGGGGGGCGACCCGCCGCCACCCGCGACGCTCACGGTGCGGCCCTGGGCATCACCGGCTCGGCGAGGACCTCCTGCAACCTCGGGATGTACTCGGCCAACGGCACCTCGAGGATCTCCATCGGGCCCCAGCGCTGCCACCACTGGCGGTCGATGTCGTCGATCCGGTCGAGGACGGCCCACGAGATGTCCTTCAGCACCTGGGCGCCCCAGATCCGGCGGAGGATGACCCTGAGGTTCCAGTCACGGAGGCCGTAGCCGAGGAAGAGGAATTGGGTCTTGCCGTTGACCTTGGCCGCCACCTCGGTCGGCAGCAGGTCGGCGATCTCGGTGCCGGTCGCGAGGAAGTCGATGTAGTCGTCCTCGGTGATGACGTAGCTGTCGCCACTCTGGTCGAGGCGGTCGATGGCGCCGTGGAGCTTGACGATCACCGTCCGGTCGGCGGGTGAGACCCGGTCGTACTCGTTCGGCCGGTGGATGACGGTCGACGTGCCGTCCGGCGCCACGTGCCGGCACTTGCCCCGGTTCTCGCCTTCGCAGATGTAGGAGACGACGTCGTAGGGCTCGTCCACCGCCTGGAAGGCTCGCTCCAGGGAATCGTCGTAGTTCGTCGTGATGATGACCTGGTAGCGCGGCTGGCCCTGCTGGCGCAGGATGGCGGGCACGCCGGCCAGGAACTGGAGGGGTGTGGTCGGCGTGAAGTTGCGGTCGAAGACCTCGTGGAGCTGGTCGTACAGCGAGGCGTCGCCCACCTTGACCGAGACGTACTGCGAGACCCGGAGCAGCTCGAGGACATCCTCTTGGGGGTAGAAGAACGTGCTGGCCAGGAGACTCGCCAGCTCCCGGCCGCTGGGCAGGTCGCGGCCCAACAGGAACTCCGACCCCGGGGGCCGGTCGCAGAGGTTGACACCCGCTCCGAGGAACGGGACGAGGGTGCCCTTGCGCATGTGCATGGCGACGAGCTGGAAGTGGCTCCGGGCGATCTCAGTCATGCCGCCATCCTCCGGACCGGTCCGGCACGCTACGCGTAGGCTTCTTGCTCGCGCCTGCGTCCCGCCCCGGCCAGGAGGAACCAGAAGGCCGACCCCAGGAGCACGAGAAGGACCAAGCCGAGGATCAGGGCGCCGGCGAATCCCGAGCTGCTGGCCACCGTCCGGGCAATCTCCGGCGGCGGCGGGGGGACGATGCTCGCGGTCTGGGTCGGCGCCTGAGTCCCGATCTTGACGACGGGCGGCTCGACCCCCTTCGTGGGATCGTTGACGCCCGCCGGCTATTGCCCGGCCCAGGACTTGGTTCTCAAAGCGGAACGTGCAGATGACCTCCTCCCCTGGATCGAGGTCGATTGTCAACCGTCGCTCGTCCGTCATTCGGCGTTCGAGCCGCCATCAGGGTCGAGGCACTCACCGCTGTCGATGTACCAGTAAGGCGCGAACCGGCCAGCGGTCTGGGGAAGTGAGAACACGTCATATGTACCGGGTGGCATCAAGAATGTCCGCCGGTCACTCCCGAGGGACGGAGTGAGGGTGAACGGCCCGAGCTCGCCAGTGAAGCGGAATTCCAGGTCCTGGGGCGGCGTGGTCTCGATCACGATCGTGATCGTGCCGACGTCCACCCGCACGACGGGGTCAGGGATGTCGATTGCGGGGCACGGAGCACCGGCGAACCCCGCCTGGGCCTCGCCTACGACGATCTGGCCCAGGGCCGATTCGAGCCACAGCGCCCGCACCACGACCTTGTCACCCTGGACGGACCGGTGGTTCAGGTGGAGCACCCCGATCGGGAGGACGACGTCGCTCGAGCCGCCGGCGGCGATGGGGCTTCCCGCCACGGTGAGGCCGAGCACCTGCGAGGTGGAGGAGAGACGGGGCTGGCCCGCCTCGCAAACCACTGTCGCCTCGGCGCTGATCAGGCCCGCGTGGATGCCGAGAAGGGGGAGGTCGAGGCCGGCCACCTGGGCCTTGGCGGTGGCGCCGCCGACATCGGCCGGGAGCGGCTGGGTCGTGGCCGAGATCGCCCCCACCGTTGCGACACCGAGAGCCAGGGCCGGGATCCCCTTGCTGTCGAGGGCACATGGCGCGCCGGCGGCGTTGGCCGTGATCGGTTCGATGCCGAGGACGCTGAGGGCGCTGGCCCGGCAGGCCAACGATCCACCCGCAGTCTGTGCCGCGGCCGGCGAGTGGCCGGCGACGACCAGGAAGGGCGCCAGGCCCACGGACAGGACGAGGAAACGCGCGACCGAGCCACGCCTCATGAAAGATCCTCCCGCCGACATCGCCAACCGCCCCCAGTCACACCCTAGAGAGCCCGACCGCCTTCGATTGATACGCGCTCTTCGAGGAAACCGGCGCCCGCTCTGTAAGACGCAGCGTAGGTCGTCCGCCCCGACTGCGCTCTCGAGTTAGCCGAGCTGGGCTTGGAACAGGTGGTAGAGCAGGATGAGCTGGGAGATGGCCAGCGGCTCGCTGCGGACGTTCTCGTCGATGACCCCGAGGGAGTCGGGGATGGGGTCGTCGATCCCCAGCTGCTTCCAGATGCTCTGCTCCACGTCGCGGGTGATCTCCCGGTCGGCGTAGGAGTGGATGTGGAGGGAGTCGACCGGCTTGCCGTCCTCGTCGCGGGTGAGCTTGAGGTGCATGGCCGACCGGTGCTCGTCGGTGAGGATGTTGGCCAGGTCGGGGTGGGCGATCGTCGGCCGCAGCAGGAGGCTGGCCGACAGCGGCTCGTCGGGGTCGCGGCCCTGGATGCGGTCGAACTGCATGACGATGTCGGCCTGCGACCGCTGCGGGCGGATGTAGGCCGCCGACTCCGGCTCCCGCTTCTCGAGATCCTCCCGGACGGCCTGCTCGGTGTAGCCCCGCTTCTGGGTGTCGCGCTTGATCTTCCACTCGTAGCGGATGGGCTCGGGCGGGTCGAGGTAGACCGACACGTCGAAGCAGGCCCGGCTGAGCTTGGTGAACAGCGGGAGGAGGCCCTCGATGATGACGAACTCGCGGGGCTCGACCAGCACCGGGCGGCCCAGGGTGCCGTCCTTGTGGTTGTAGACGGGCTTGAGGATGGGATTGCCGAGGGCCAGCAGCTGCAGGTGCTGCTCCATGATGTCGACGTAGTTGCAGTCGGGGTGCAGCGGCGTGAAGGGCTTGGTCTTGCGCTCGGTGCGGTCGAACTTGTGGTAGTCGTCGACGCAGATCGACGTGATCCGGTGGGGGCCGAGGGCGTTGACCAGCCCCTTGGTGATGGTGGTCTTGCCGGCCGCGCTGTCGCCGGCGATGGCGAGCATGATCGGCCGGCCGGGTCCTTCGCCGTTGGTTCGCCAGGCCCGGGAGATGTTCACCTGCTTGTCGGGCACCGATCAGCCTTCCTGCGCCGGGGTGCCGGCGGTGGCGATGGCGTCCTCGGCCCGCTTGCGGATGTCGGCCACGGCCGCGGCCAGCCCGCCCGGGTGCTTGTAGAGCCCGCTGCCGGCGATGAGGACCCGGGCCCCGGCGGCGGCCGCGCCCGAGACGGTGTCGGCGCTGATGCCGCCGTCGACCTCGAGGTCGATGTCGAAGCCGCTGGCGTCGATCATCGCCCTCGCCTTGGCGATCTTGGGCTCCATGGTGGCGATGTAGGCCTGACCCCCGAAGCCGGGGTTGACCGTCATCACCAGCAGGAGGTCGACGAGGTCGAGGACGTTCTCGACGTTTTCGAGCGGGGTGTGGGGGTTGAGGGCCACGCCCGCCTTGGCCCCCATGTCGCGGATGCTGGCGAGGGTTCGGTGCAGGTGGGTGCAGGCCTCCTCGTGGACGATGACGATCTCGCACCCGGCATCGACGTACTTCGACAGCATGAGATCGGGCTCCACCACCATGAGGTGGGCCTCGAACGGCACCGACGAATGCTTGCGGCAGGCGGCGATCACATCGGGGCCGAAGGTGAGGTTGGGGACGAACCGACCGTCCATCACGTCCCACTGGATGCGGTCGACGCCGGCTGAATCGAGGTCGGCTACCTCCTCGCCCAAACGGGCGAAGTCGGCAGGAAGGACGGACGGGACGATGTCGACCGAAGTCGAAGGGTTCGGGTTTTCCCCACTCATCTCCCCACCCTATTCGTAGTGCCGGTCTTCGTGCGATCCCTCCGCAGGTGGCTCTGACGGGGGATACTTTCTTCCGTGAGCCCTTCTCCTCAAACTCCCCTGCGCCTGCTTCTCGTCGACGACCACCAGGTCGTGCTCGAAGGGCTCCGCTCCATGCTGGCGTCCCAGAGCGCGCGGGTGGAGGTCGTCGGCGCCACCACCAACGGCCCCGACGCGCTGGAGCTGGCCACCGAGCTGCGGCCCGACGTCATCCTGCTCGACGTCCGCCTCAAGGGGGCGAGCGGGCTCGACCTGTGCCGCGAGCTGGTGGCGGCGGTGCCGACGACCAAGGTGGTCTTCCTCACCGTCTACGACGACGAGCAGTACCTGTTCCAGGCCCTGCGGGTGGGCGGGTCGGGGTTCCTGCTCAAGACCACCACCGGCCCTGAGCTGGCCGACCACCTCGACCGGGTGATGGACGGCGACGTCGCCATCGACGCCTCCCTCGCCGGCCGGGTGGCCATGACCGCGGCCCGGCTCCAGAGCGGGGAGTTCTGGCCCGGCGCCCGCCTCGGCCTCACCCAGCGGGAGAGCGAGGTGCTCGAGCTGATGGTCCACGGCCTCTCCAACCGGGCCATCGGCCAGAAGCTGTTCATCGGCGAGGAGACGGTGAAGACCCACGCCCGGGGCATCTACCGCAAGATGGAGGTGGCCGACCGGGCCCAGGCCATCGCCATGGCCCTGCGGGAAGGGATCTTCCATTAGGCCCGAGGCCCCCTCGGAGGAGTCCCGGCCCATGAACGAGTCCCGGTCCGACAAGGCCACCCGGGACGAGGTCCGCCTGCTCGGACTGGTCATCGAGGCCACGTCGGCCGACATGGACGTGTCCCACGTGGTCCAGCGGGTCGCCAACCTGGTCACCGAGGCCACCGGGTCCGACGTCTGCTTCGTCCACCTGCTCGACGAGGAGCGAGGGTGCGTGGTCCTGGCCGGCGCCACGCCCCCCTTCGACGAGCAGATCGGGAAGGTCGAGCTGGCCCTGGGCGAGGGCATCGCCGGCTGGGTGGCCCTCCACGCCGAGGCCGCGGTGGTGCCCGACAAGTGGCAGGACGCCCGCTACCGCTACATCCCCGCCCTTCGGGGCGAGGACTACGCCTCCATGGTGTCGGTGCCCATGCTCATCCCGCGGGGGCGCAAGGTGGTGGGCGTGCTCAATGTCCACTCCAAGCAGCCCCGCGACTACGGCCCCTACGACCTGGCCCTGCTCACGCAGGTGGCGACCCTCATGGCCCGCACCATCGAGAACGCTCGCCTCTACCAGCGGCTGGCCGAGCGGGAGGAGATGCTGGAGAGCTTCGCCACCCGCACCATCGAGGCCCAGGAGCACGAGCGGCGGCGGCTGGCGGGGGAGATCCACGACGGGATCAGCCAGCGCCTGATCAGCCTCTGGTACCACCTGCTGGCGGCCGAGGACGGGGCCCGGGCCGCCGACGGCGAGGTGGTCGGGCGGGAGCTGCTGGTGGCCAAGGAGCTGGTCACCGCGACCCTCGACGACGCCCGGGGCGCCATCGTGGGCCTCCGTCCGACCACCCTCGACGACCTCGGGCTCGGGCCCAGCCTGGAGAGCCTGGCCCGTTCGCTGCCGGTCGACGACGTGGCCGTCGACCTGGAGGCCGTCTCGCTGCCGCCCCACGTGGAGGTCGCCCTCTACCGCATCGCCCAGGAGGCGTTCCAGAACGTGGTCAAGCACGCCGGCGCCACCCGGGTCGAGCTGCTCCTGCGCCGTGATCCCGACGGCGTGCGGCTGGTGGTGGCCGACGACGGTCGGGGCTTCGCCGAGGACCCTGCCGGCGGCGGCGCCAACCGCCACGCCTACGGCCTGCTCGGCATCCAGGAACGGGCCGAGCTCATCGGCGCCCGGGTGACGGTCGAGTCCCGGCCCGAGCGGGGCACGACGGTCGAGGTCCTCCTGCCCCTCCCCTGACCGTCGCTTCAACCGCCACCCTGGGCGCCCGAGCGGCCGCCGGCCGCGGTCGGATGGTCGACGCAGGCGTTTCCGGGCCGGTTGGCGGGGGGTAGGGAACTGCTCAGCAGGCGGGGAACAGGAGGAGCACACGGTGTCGAACGGGGCCAACGAACTGAGCTTGGAAGACCTCGAGGCGGAGGAGGCGATGGCGCTGCCCGAGCGCCAGGCCATGTCGAAGATCGACCTCGGGGCCGGGCTCGGTATCGACAACTTCGCCATGCCGATCAACGAGGCGACGGCGATGAATATCGCCTCCAACAGCTCGATCGCGGTCGCCGACGCCGACCAGATCGTCATCATCAACCAGGCCGACCAGGACTAGGAGACGCACGATGGACCAGAAGCCGGCGTTGACCGTCGACGAGATGGAGGCCGAGTCGGCCTCCGCCCTTCCCGACCGGGAGGCGATGTCGTTGCTCGACATCGCCGCCAACCTCGACCTTTCCCTCGACTTGGCCGCGCCCATCGACGCCGCCATCGCGGCCAACGCCAACGTTGCCGCCCCCATCGACGCTGCCGTGGCCGCCAACATCGGCTCGGTCGGGTCGGAGGCCACCGCGGTGGCTGACCAGGACTCCGTCATCATCCAGGACCTCGACGGCGTCGCCACCGCCACCGCCACCCAGGACGCCACCGTCCAGCAGTAGCTGGCCGAATATCTCCGGAGGAACGATCCCCATGAAAGAAGCAACCGCGGGCCTGACCGCCGCCGAGCTCGAGTCCCAGGACGTCACGGCCGTGCCCGACCGGGAGGCGATGTCGCTGCTGGGCGACTCCCTCGACCCGTCGGCGCTGCTCGAGACGTCGCTGCTCAACGTCGACGTCAACCTTGCCCTCGACGCCGACATCGCGGCCCCGATCGATGCCGCGGTGGCGGCCAACGCCAACGTCGCGGCGCCGGTCGACGCCGCCGTCAGCGCCAACGTGCTGTCGGTCGGCTCCGAGGCGGGCGCCCTGGCCGACCAGGACTCGATCATCGCCCAGGACCTCGACGGGGTGGCCGAGGCCACCGCGATCCAGGATGCCAACCTCGACCAGTCCGGCGGCGGCGCGGTCGCCGGCTGAGCCTGTCCTTCTGCTGACCGACGACTGACGGGACCCGGGTATGGCCGAGCAGGTGGACACCGGGCGCACCCCCCGTGCGCCCGGGGCGGCTGCCGGTCCCGAGCCCGCAGTCGAAACCGGAGCCCAGCCACCCGGGGGCCGGTCGTCGGCCGAGCACGCGCCCGGCCGCGCCCGATCGCGGTCGGGGGGCCGCAAACGGTCCACCGACGAGGTCCCCGAGCCGGCGGCGGGTGTCGACCTCATCGGCGAGTACGAGGCGTCGGGCTACAAGGAGGCCCCCTGCCTCGTCCGTCGCCAGGACGGCCAGACCATCCAGCTCACCCCCCTGCTGTACGCCACCCTCGAGCTGATCGACGGGCGCCGCCGCGCCTCCGAGATCGCAGCCGCGCTCAGCGACCGCATGGGCCGGGCGGTGAGCGCCGACAACGTGCTCTTCCTGGTGGACGAGAAGCTACGACCCACCGGGTTGGTGAAGGGGCGGGACGGTCGGGAGCCGCAGGTGCAGAAGGCCAACCCGCTGCTCGCCCTCCGCCTGCGGTTGCAGGTCACCGACGAGCGGTGGACCAACCGCCTGGCCGCCCCGTTCGGGGTGCTCTTCCGGCCCTGGATCGTCCTGCCGGCTGTCCTCGCCTTCATCGGCGTGGTGGCGTGGGTGCTCGGGTCCCGGGGTCTCGGCGGCGGTGCCCGCCAGCTCTTCTACTCGCCCGGGCTCATGCTCCTCACCTTCGGGCTGATGGTCGTGTCGGCCTCGTTCCACGAGTTCGGCCACGCCGCCGCCTGCCGCTACTCGGGCGGTCGACCGGGCGGGATGGGCTGTGGCCTCTACCTCGTCTGGCCCGCCTTCTACACCGACGTCACCGACGCCTACCGCCTCGACCGGACCGGCCGGCTGCGCACCGACCTCGGTGGTCTGTACTTCAACGCCCTCTTCGCCCTGGCCACGTTCGGGTTCTGGGTCGTCACCCGGGTCGACGCGGTGCTCCTGCTGATCCCGCTGCAGGTCCTGCAGATGATGCACCAGCTGCTGCCCTTCGTCCGGCTGGACGGCTACCACATCCTCTCCGACCTGGTCGGGGTCCCTGACCTGTTCGCCCGCATCAAGCCCAGCCTCCTGTCTCTGGTTCCCGGCCGGCGGGCGAATGCCAAGGCGGCGGTGCTGAAGCCCTGGGTGCGGGTGGTGGTCGCCCTCTGGGTGCTCACCGTCGTGCCCTTGCTCGTCTTCAGCCTGCTGATGGTCGTGATCACCGCACCCCGCGCCATCGCCACCGCCTGGGACTCGGTCGGGATTCAGTGGCGCAACGTGAGCCGGGCGTTCGACACCGGCGAGTGGGCGTCCGTGGCCGCCGGGGCGATCGGTGTGATCGCCACCGCCCTGCCCGTCCTCGGGTCCGGCTACGCGGTGAGCCGCTTCGGGCGGCGGGCCTGGACGTGGGGCTGGACGGCCGCCGGCAAGGCCCGCCTCGGCCGGCCCGCCCTGGCCGTGCTCGGGATCGCCACCGCCGCCGCCCTGGCCTTCCTGCTGTGGCCCAACGGCGAGTACCGGCCCATCCAGCCCGGCGAGCGGGGCACCATCGCCGAGGCGGTGGAGGCGGTCACGGCCGTCGACACCGGCCGCCCCGGCCTCACCCCCGAGCGGGAGGCCGAGCTGGGCGGTGCCCCCAGCCAGGCCTGGACCGTGAGCGAAGGCCTCGTCGAGCCGTTGGCGGCGACGCCGGCCGAGGAGCCGTCTACCACCCCCACCACGGAGCCGTCGGTGACGACCGGTGCTGACGAGACGCCGGTGCCGACGACGGTGGTTCGGCCCACCACCACCCTCGACCCGCCAACGCCGACGACCACCGAGCCGATCCCATGATCCGCCGCCGAATCGAGGAGGACCTGACATGAGCCGCATCTCACAGATCGTGGTGGCGACCGCCGTTGCCCTCGGCGTCGCCCTGGCGCCCACCGCGGCCGCCGCCACTGACAGGAACGTCGTCGTCGCCCTCAACGGCACCAACGGCGCCGCGGTGGCGAGGGCGAGGGTCGACCACCGGGTGGCGACGAACGGCGTCGTCGACCAGGAGAACCGGGCCTACGCCGGCGCCCGGTGCACCGGCTGCCAGACGCTCGCCGCCGCCTTCCAGATCGTGATCGTCACCCAGGACCCGACGACGCTGGCGCCCGTGAACGACGCCAAGGCGGTGAACTACGAATGCGTCCAGTGCGTCACCTGGGCGTCGGCCAAGCAAATCGTCGTGCAGACGGGCGGACCGGCCGAGATGACGAAGTCGGGCCGCAACCGCATGAAGGCGCTGGAGGACAGCCTGAAGGGGCTCCAGGCCCAGATGCCATCGATGTCGTTGGAACAGCTCGTCGCCGCGGTGGACGGGGCCTACCAGGAGCTGGTCGACATCGCCCTCACCGAGATCAGGCGGACAGACGGCGGCACCGACGACGCCCGCATCGCCGCCGCCCACTCGGCCTGACACCCGAGTCAATCGGTAGCGAGCGGGCGGCCTGGGCCGGCCGATCTTCGCTTGTCAGCTGCTCTCCGGCCGCTCGTCGGCCGTGCGTTCTCAGTCCTGGGTGGCGGTGGCGGCGGTGAGGGCCAGGTCGCCGCTCTCCAGGGTGGGGTCGTAGCTCCCGGTGCGGGCGGCGCCGGTGAGGGCGGCCCGGTGGGTGAAGACTTTCTGGGCCTCGGCCACGTTGTCGGGCGAGCCGTGCCAGGTGCGCAGGGCCTCGTCCTGGAGGGCCCGGCCGTAGGAGAAGGTGAGCTGCCAGGGGTGGGGGCCCTGCTTGTTCATGAGGTCGAGGTGCAGGGTGGCCACGTCGGCCCCTTGGCCACCGGACAGGAAGGCGATGCCGGGCACGGCCGGCGGCACCGAGTGGTAGAGGCAGCGCAGGGTCTTCTCGGCCACCTCCTCGGGCGAGGCCTGGGTGGCGCACCCTTTGCCCGACACGATCATGTTGGGCTTGAGGATCATGCCCTCCAGCTCGACCCGCAGCTGGGCCAGCTCCCAGAACACCCGGCGTTGGGTCTTGAGGGTGACCTCGTAGCAGGTGTCGATGTCGTTGTCGCCGTCCATCAGCACCTCGGGCTCGATGATCGGCACCAGGCCGCCCTCCTGGCACAGGGCGCCGTAGCGGGCCAAGGCGTGGGCGTTGCACCGGATGGCGGTGTCGCTGGGCAGCCCGTTCTTGGTGTCGATGACGATCACGGCCCGCCACTTGGCGAACTTGGCGCCCAGGTCGACGTACTCGGCGATGCGCTCCCGGAGGCCGTCGAGACCCTCGGTGACCTGCTCGCCCTCGCACAAGGCGAGGGGCTTGGAGCCGGTGTCGACCTTGATGCCGGGCAGGATGCCCTTGCTGACCAGGAACTCGGGGATGGTGGTGCCGTCGTCCGCCTTCTGGCGGATCGTCTCGTCGTAGAGGATGACGCCGCTGATGACCTCCTCGATGCCGGGGGTGCCCATCAGCGTGGTGCGGTACTGCCTGCGGTTCTCCTCGGTCGACTCGATGTCGAGGGCCGCGAAGCGCTTGGTGATGGTGGCGCCACTCTCGTCGGCGGCGAGAATGCCCTTGCCGTCGGCGACCATGGCCTTGGCCACGGCGGCGAGATCCGAGCTGCTCATGCGGGGGGTCCTCCCTGGATGGATTCCGAAGTCGATGTCTCAGAAAGTCGATGCGGGTGGATTTCTCACACTCGTCGTCGGCCTTCGACCCTACCCGGCCGGTGATTGGGGGGCCACCAGGACGAAACCGTCCTGGGGGTCGGCGGTGACGTGGGAGAGGAACAGCCCGGCCGTCGGGGCCAGATCCTCGTCGGCCCGTGACACCACGTGCCACGCCCGGTGGCGGGGGAGGGTGGGGCACCGCCATTCCTCCAGGGCGCCCTCGTCGAGCTCCCGGGCCACGGCGTCGCGGGAGATGAGGGTGATGCCCAGGCCCACCTGCACCGATTCCCGGAGGGCGCCGTTCGACCCGAGGGTCAGGGTGGCGGCGGGGGAGATGCCGAGCTCGTCGAAGAGCTCCTCGGTGGTGCGGCGGGTGCCCGAACCCGGCTCCCGGAGGAGCAGGACCTGGCGGGACAGCTCCTCGAGCGAGACCTCCCTTATCCCGTTCGTCCCCGCCCGGGGCGCGGCCACCAGGACCAGGACGTTGGGCCGGGTGGCCCGGGTGACGAACCGGTTGCCGCCCGGGGGCCGCCCGCCGATGGCGAGGTCGACGTCGCGGTCGGCCAGCAGCTGCCACAGCCGCTCCCGGTTGCCGACCTCGAGCGAGACCTCGGCATGGGGGTGGCGGGCCCGAAAGGAGGCGAGGAAGCGGGGCAGGACGTGCTCGCCGGCGGTGGTCACCGCGGCCAGGCGGACCCGTCCCGTCTCCGGGTCGAGGGCCTCCCGGGCCGCGGCCACGCCCTCGTCCGCGATCCGCAGCACGCCCCGGGCGTAGGGGGCGAACACGGCGCCGGCAGGGGTGATGGCCACTCCCCGGCCGACCCGGGCCAGGAGGGCCACGCCGAGCTCGGACTGGAGCGAGGCGAGGGCGGCGGAGACAGCCGGCGGGCTCACGAAGAGCAGATCAGCCGCCTCCGAAACCGACCCGCTGTCGACCACTGCGAGGAACGTCTTCAGCTGATTAAACGTCACGTGAATAATCTAGCGCTCCTGAAAGCGAATGCATCATGGACAGGTGAACCGTCGACCAGGCAGACTGGAGCGGAAGCCGCCACACATTTCTCTCTGAAAAGAATTCTGGAGGTACCTCATGGCAGGCAACGGATCCGAAGCAAAAGAATCCGCCAAGGGCACGGTCAAGGGCGAGAAGCGCTGGGGCGCCGGGGTCATCCCCTACGCCACCATGGGGTACTACGAGCCGGACTACGTCCCGGCCGACAGCGACGTGCTCGCTGCGTTCCGGATCACCCCCCAGAAGGGCGTCGACCCCATCGAGGCGGGCGCCGCCGTCGCCGGTGAGTCCTCCACCGCCACCTGGACCGTGGTGTGGACCGACCGCCTCACGGCCTACGAGAAGTACCAGGCCAAGTGCTACAAGGTCGAAGACGTGCCCGGGAACCCCGAGCAGAAGATCGCCTACATCGCCTACAACATCGACCTCTTCGAAGAGGGCTCGATCCCCAACATGACGTCGTCGATCATCGGCAACGTCTTCGGGTTCAAGGCCCTCAAGGCTCTCCGGCTGGAAGACCTGCGGATCCCGGAGCACTACCTCAAGACGTTCCCCGGGCCTCCCCACGGCATCGTCATGGAGCGGGAGTACCTCAACAAGTACGGACGCCCCCTCCTGGGGGCCACCGTGAAGCCCAAGCTCGGCCTGTCGGCCCGCAACTACGGCCGCGTGGTGTACGAGGCCCTGCGGGGCGGCCTCGACTTCACCAAGGACGACGAGAACATCAACAGCCAGCCCTTCATGCGCTGGCGCGACCGCTACCTGTTCTCCATGGAGGGCGTGCAGCGGTCCATGGAGCAGACCGGCGAGGTCAAGGGTCATTACATGAACGTGACCGCGGCGACCATGGAAGAGATGTACAAGCGGGCCGAGTTCGCCAAGGAGATCGGCTCCATCATCATCATGATCGACCTCACCATCGGCTACACCGCGATGACGTCGATGTCGAACTGGGCCCGTGACAACGGGTGCATCCTCCACCTGCACCGGGCCGGCTACGCCACGTGGGCCCGCCAGAAGAACCACGGCGTCAACTTCCGGGTGACCGCCAAGTGGGCCCGCATGTCGGGTGTCGACCACATCCACTCCGGCACCGTGGTGGGCAAGCTCGAGGGCGACCCCGCCATCATCAAGGGCTACTACGACACGTTGCGGGAGGAGTTCGTGCCCGCCAACCCGGCCGAGGGCATCTACTTCGACCAGCACTGGGCTCGGATGCCGGGCGTCATGCCCGTGGCGTCGGGCGGCATCCACGCCGGCCAGGCCCACCAGCTGCTGCACTACCTGGGCGAGGATGTCGTCCTCCAGTTCGGTGGGGGAACCATCGGCCACCCGATGGGGATCGCGGCTGGTGCCGAGTGCAACCGGGTGGCGATCGAAGCCATGATCAAGGCCCGCAACGAGGGTCGGGACTACATGAAGGAAGGCCCCGACATCCTGAAGAAGGTGGCCAAGAGCTACCCGTCGCTGCAGACCGCCCTCGACGTGTGGGGCGAGATCGCCTTCAACTACGAGTCAACCGACACGCCCGACGTCGTGGCCACGCCCACGTCGGCCGGCTGAGGCAGGAGGAAATCATGGGAATCCGCATCCGACAGGGCACGTTCTCGACTCTGCCCGAGCTCACCGACGACGAGATCAAGGCCCAGATCCAGTACGGCCTCGACAACGATTGGGCCATCTCGATCGAGTTCACCGACGACCCCCACCCCCGCAACGCGTACTGGGACATGTGGGGTCTGCCGATGTTCGACGTCCGCGACGCAGCCGGCTGCTTCACCGAGGTGGCGGCGTGCCGCAAGGCGTACCCGAACAGCTACATCAAGGTGAACGCCTACAACCGCACCTACACCAAGCAGACGACGGCGCTGTCGTTCATGGTCAACCGGCCTGCCGAGGAGCCGGGGTTCCGCCTCGACCGGGCCGAGCTCAACGACCGTCGCATCTCCTACACCATGCACGCCTACGCGGCTGACAAGCCCCACGGCGAGCGCTACGAGGCCGGCGGGAGCAACGGCAAGAAGTAGTCGATGGTCGCCGACCCGACCCAGGGACGGCGCAGAAGTTTCGAGCAGAAGGGCGCCGGCACCTGCCGGCGCCCTTTGCCGTTCTCACCGCCATCGCGGCAGGCCGCGCCGTGGGTGCATAGGGTGTGCGCCATCGGAGCGTTGAGCGAGCGGGGGACCGGCATGAGACGGGTATCGGCAGCATGCGCAGCGGTGGCATTGTCGGCGCTCGGGGTCCTGGTGGCCACCACCGCCCCGGCCCACGCCCAGGTTCCCTGTAGTGGTGTGCAGACCGCGTCGGCGGCTGCGGTCTTCCCCACGTCGTCCCCACTGCCGGGCGACACCATCACGCTCACCGGCGGCGGTTTCGCCGCCAACCAGGTGTTGGGCATCGGGCTGTTCAATCCGCCGGCGGTGCTGGCGACGGTGGCGTCCGACATCCACGGCAACTACTCGGCCACCATCCAGGTGCCCCTGGGGACCCCGCCCGGCCAGAACGAGATCACCGTCTTCGGCCACGGCCCCGACCTGGCCGACGGCACCGGCACCTGCCACCAGAGCCTGGCCCTGTTCACGGTGAGGGCGCTGCCGGTCATCGTGACGCACGTGCCCCACGTCGTCCACACGCCGCACGTCGTCCACACGCCACACCTGGTCGCCACCGCCCCGACGCCCATCGTCGTGCAACAGCCTCTGGCCCGCACCGGCTCAGCCAGCGCGGCCCTGGTCGCAGCAGGCCTTTTGGCCATGGTCCTGGGCTTCCACGCGCTGCGGGTGTCGGGCCGACGGGCCGCGGTCAGGGGCTGAGCAACCCCCGGCGGGGAGTCGAGGCGGCGGGAGAGGGTGGCGCTTAGCTTAGGAGGCGACGGGGCGGCGGCGCCGGCGACGGCGGATCGACCGCCGCTCGGCCTCGGTGGTACCGCCCCAGATGCCGAAGGGCTGGTCGGTTGCCAGGGCGTACTCCAGGCACGCCTCCCGCACCGGGCATTGAGCGCAGACGGCCTTGGCCGCCTCCGCGTGCCGAACCGGCTCCTCGCCCAGCTCGCCGGCCGGGAAGAAGAGCTCGGTTTCCACGCCCCGGCAGAGGGCTTCAGTGCGCCAGCCGTTGGGGTCGTCGAAGCTGGCGGGCGACCCCGGGGCGACGGCGAGGCGTGGTTGCGGGGAAGTGACAGCCATCAGAACCGCTCCCGACAGACAGGCTTGTGCATGCATTCACAATCTTATGCTCATGTGAATCCGAGCACAAGCCCTATTCCCAGGTTTTTCGTCACCTCGTGGGGTCCAATGGTCGGTGAGCCAAAGGGGCGGGCGGCCGGAACGCGTGCACCCTCGGGACAGCTCGCCCCTGGCCAGCGTTCTCGCATGAACGAAAACGTGGCGATCACTGAGACAATGCTTCCCAATGGCTGACACGCCTCGCCCTACTTTCGGAGACCACTGCCAGACGATCGAGGCCGGATTGGCCGCCGTCGACGTCCGTATGTCCGGCGGTATGGTCTCGCGCTACTCGATCGACCCCGCGTGGGCGGAGCTGGCGAGACGGTGACCACAGACGGGAAGGGAACACACGGGATGGGCGGGATCGTGCTGGTGACGGACCACAGCTCGAAGGAGGAGAGCCGGCCCAAGCTGTCAGCCGCCGTGGAGTTGCTCACTGGCGCGCCACCTATCACTGTCGACGCCCGCCATTTCATGCCCGGCGGTGACGGTCGGGCAAGGATCGTCGACGGGGCCCTGACCCTGGAGGTGCGGTCGGAAGGGCTGCTGGTGACGCCCGCCGTGGTGATCGTCTACGAGATCCCGCCCACCGATCGGCGACGGTTCGAGAGGTTCCTGCAGGTCATGCGCAGATCCGGGGTGTCCTACCTGGACGCCGATCCCGGAGCATGGCGGAACGCGACGGAGAAGAACCGCACGGTCAGGCGGTTCCAGCGCGACACCATCCCGCACATGGAAACGATCAGCCTTCGCCGACCGAGCCCGGCCACGGCCGTGAGAGCGTTTCGCCGGCTCGGCCTGAACGTGTGGGCGAGGCCCACCATCGGCTTCGGAGGCGAGGACGTCTTCCATCTCACCTGCATCGAGGAGGTGAACCGGGCCGTGCGGTACTACTCGGTGCACGGCCAGGACTGGATGATGTCTCGTGACGCGCTGAACTTCACCGTCGGCGGGCGGCGCCACCAGTACCGGGTAATCGTCCTCGACGACCGGGTGTTGCGGGTGTGCGAGCACGTGCAGGAGAGCCTCGACGCCCCGTGCAACGAGGCCCAGGGAGCCGTGTCCACGGTCCTCGCCCCCGAGGACCTGCCCTCGGACTTCCTCGAGCTGGCCGTCTCCGCCACGAGGTCCCTCGGGCTCCGGTTCGGGGGGGTCGACCTCGCCATCGAGAACGGGGGTGTCGTCTTCGAGGTCAACGTCCACCCCGTGCTGGCCCCGGTCGGGGGATTCGAGACGGTCGCCGTCCCTTACGTTGAAGCCCATCTCGAAGCCATCGCTCCGGCGACCGACGTTGGGCGGCAAGGTGGACGCCTGCCCTCCAAGACCCAGAGGGGAGCTGCGCCCACTTCCCACCGCTCCTGATGAGCTTTTGGTTCGGTTCATCCAGGAAGGCCTGGCCGCGATATCGACCCGACCGCCGTCGTGCGTGAGGGCGGATAGGTCGCCGCTATCGCGGGCTGGCTGCGAGGTAGCCGGTGAGGCCGGGAGGGAAATCGAAGTCGCGGTAGCGGCGGAGCCGGTGCACGTCCTCCAGGCCGGCCTCGGCCAGGGCCGCCTCCACGTCGTCCGGCTGGTACAGCCGCAGGACGTGGCGTTCGTCGTGGCGCCGGTAGGCGTCGCCGTCGCGGGTCACCAGGGTGATGTGGCGCACGAGGGTGGCCTCGTCGATGTCCTCCACGTGCACCGCCCGGATCGTCCAGCCGTCGGCATCGGCGAAGTGCTCCCGCCGACCGGTGGGGCCGCCCCGGCCGGGACCGGCCACGTCGAACAGGAAGACGCCCCCCGGCCGGAGCGCTCCCGCCACCCGCTGGAAGAGGGGAAGCAGGTGCTCCAGCCCGCTGCGGGGGTCGAAGGCGTAGTTGAGCACCTCGCCCACGGCGGTCACGGCGACGCAGGGCGGGATGTCGACGTCGATCAGCGGCGCCCGCACGAACCGGGCCGCAGGTGCGTGGCGGGCGGCCAGGCGCACCATGTCGTCGGAGATGTCGACGCCCAGCACGTCGTACCCGGCGTCGGTCAAGAGCCGAGCGAGGATCCCCGAGCCCGAACCGAGGTCGACCACCAACCCACCGGTCACACCCGCTTGGCCGAGGACGTCGAGCAGCGTGGCGGCCGCGTTCCGGGCCAGGTCGCCGAAGCCCTCGTGATGGGCCCGGGCCAGGTCGGCGCGGTAGGCGGCGGTCAGGATGAGAGGCGGTTACGCCAGGCCAGCACGAACCCGATGGCCCCGAGGACCAGCAGCGGGATCCCCAGCAGCAGGCTCAGCAGCCAGACGCCGCCGTTGGCCACCCCCACGGCCGAGAGGGCGATGCCGAAGCCCATGAGGACCAGGCACATCACGCTGTCGAGGGTCATGCCCGAGCCGAGGATGCCCCGCTTCGATTTCACGGCGACACCCTACGTCGCCGGGGGATCGGCCTCCGCCCGGGCGCGCCTCCCCAGTGCGTCCGGATCGCCTCCTTGCCGTGCAGCACCGAGCCGTCGGCCACGTCGGGCCACTCGACATCGTCGGTCATCAGGGCCAGGAGGGCGGCGACCTGGTGGAGGTTGAAGAGCCGGTAGGGCGTGCTCCGGAGGGTGACGGAACCTTGTCGGAGGCGCCGAAGACCCGGGCAAACCAACCGCCTGATCGTCTGGCCGCGGTGTTATCGTGGGATCCCAGAAGCGCAGGGAATCAACCAGCCGGGCGTCGCGCCAGCCGTGCCGCGGTCACCCGCTCCGGTCGCCGTCTGGTCGTCGGATCGAATCGTCCCTGGTAGGAGAGGTGGTCTTGAGACCGATCATCGGCATCGGGGCGTACCCGCGTCTGGTCGAGACAGTGTTCGGCCCGACGCTTCTGCACACCGCGTCCCGCTACTACATCCGGGCCGTCGAGCGGGCAGGAGGCGCCCCCATCATCCTGCCGGTCACCGAGCCCGATCGGGTGCGTGACGTCCTCGGCCTGGTCCAGGGCGTGGTCCTGACCGGCGGCGGCGACGTGCAGCCCTCGTTGTACGGGGCGACGCCAATCGACAGTACCGGCGGAGTCAACCCCGAGCGGGATGCGTTCGAGGTAGCCCTGTTCGAGGAGGCCCGGGCCTCGGCTGTGCCCGTCCTCGGCATCTGCCGGGGCATGCAGCTCATGAACGTCGCCCTGGGCGGCACCCTCCTGCAGGACGTGTATTCCGCGACCGGCCAGTTCCACTACGACGCCCATCGGTGGCGGGAGGGCGTCCACCGGATCAAGATCGAACCCGACAGCCGGTTGGCAGGCGCCCTGGGCGTCACCGAGCTGCCGGTGAACTCGGTCCACTCCCAGGGGATCGACCGGCTGGCGCCCGGGGCCCGGCCGGTGGCGTGGGCCGACGACGGATCGATCGAGGCCATCGAGCTCGACGGTCCGCCGCTGGGGCTCGGCGTGCAATGGCACCCGGAGGTCCTGGAGGACCAGCCCGAGCAGCGGGGCCTCTTCACCGAGCTCGTCGACCACGCCCGCCGGTTCGCGGCCCAGACGTAGGGCTGCTCTCGAAGGGCCCTCGGCACGAGGGGGATAGCGCCTGACCGGGGCGGGAATACCCCCATGCAGCGATACAAGGAGGTGGCACATATCGCAGGAGGCTGGGACCAAGCCGGTGCTGACGCCCTCGCAGGAGTCCAGCCGGTCGGGCTCGAGAAAGAGTAGGAGGGGCAGGGCCGCCAACCGGACCGGCGCGGCCCAGGGCATCGGGTCGGCGGGAACCGGATCCGGCTGACCGGCCCTGCCGTTGCGTCCCATTCACGATGTCTCGTGTAAGTAGGGAGCAGGTGCTCGCCTTTCGGGCGGCGGCGCACTCGCTCGACCGGCGCCGCCGGCCAGCCGAGCTGGCTGACGTCGCCGGCGCCTGCGGCGTGCAGGACACTCCGCCTGGCAACGCCGACGTCGCCCTCGCCGCCCGCCTCGACCTCGACGGCCCGGTGGTCAAGGACGCGGTCGAGCGCAAGGACCTCGTCCTCGCCTGGTCATTCCGGGGCGCCCCCCACGTCTTCCCGGCCGAGGACTTCGCCGTCTTCACCCTCGGGGCCCGTCCCGCCGATGAGACCCTCGAGGCCCTGTGGGGCCAGCCGGAGGGTTCCCTCGCCGAGATCGAGAAGGCGATCGTGGCCGTCATCGGCTCCGAGCCGTTGTCGAAGGGAGAGGTGAGCGGGGCCGTCACCGCCTCGGTGCCAGCCGAGCTGGCGCCGTGGTGCCCCGCCTGTAAGGTGCACCACCCCAAGGAGAGCGTCTTCCGGGCGACGCCGCTGCTCGGGCGGGTGGTCCTGACCAGCACCGCCCCGGTGCTGCTGGCCCGGGCCAGGACATGGCTGGGCGCCGATGCCAAGGGAGACATCGAGGTCGTGCGCACCGAGCTGGTCCGCCGCTACCTCCACTGCTACGGGCCCACGACGTCGGGCCGCTTCGCCGAGTGGGCGGGCATCACCAAGCCGGACGCCAAACAGCGATGGCAGGCGGTCGCCGACTCCTTGGTGGCGGTGGCGGGGGCGCGGAAGGCGTTCGTGCTGGAGGAGGACGTCGACG
Source organism: uncultured Acidimicrobiia bacterium (assembly GCA_963765955.1). Lineage (GTDB taxonomy): Bacteria > Actinomycetota > Acidimicrobiia > Acidimicrobiales > AC-14 > JAXDMK01. The sequence continues at coordinate 159,224 of CAVXYA010000002.1, read as the reverse complement.
CGCTGGACGACCCGCCGCCCGCCACCGGCCTGCGCCTGCTCCCGGCCAAGGACGCCTTCCTCCAAGCCCGGGACCGCGACCTCCTGTTCCCCGATCCCGCCCAACGCAAGGCCGTCTTCCCGAGCCTCGGCGGGCCCGGCGTCGTGCTTCACAAGGCGCTCCCGGTGGGGATCTGGCGCGGAACCGCCAAGGGCAAGCGCTACGTGGTGAAGGTGGAGTCGTTCGCCAAGCTGAACAAGGCGACGTGGGCCGAGATCGAGTCCGAGGCGGAGCGGGTGGCGCATGTCCGCGGCCACGAGTCGGCGGTGGTGGTCGAGGACGGAGGGGCCGGATAGCGGGACGATGACTAGCTGTGTCGCTGCGGGCCGTGCAGAGTCCGCCACGCCGTCGTCTTCAGCTTGACCCAGTCCGGTGAGCGCTCACCGGGCCGGTATGGGGAGCCGACCCGCTTCCCGACCATGCCCTCGACGCCCAGCCGCTCGCAGACGGCAAGCAGGTCCACGACCTCCGTGTCCGGCCACTGCGACACGGTGCACCACGCGGGACCGCCCAGCCGCAGGCTCTCGAGGAGCCGGCGTCGCTGCTCGTAGGGCTGGCCGGCGACGGACTCGCCGCCGATCGCGAGCACGTCGAAGGCGACGAACGTGGCCCGCTGACGCCTGTGGTCGGGCCTGGTGGCCAGGAGCGATCCGAGCCGATAGAAGCTCCACGAGCGCCCGCTGCCCGCCACCAGCTCGCCATCGAGCACGGTCCCGGCCGGCACGACTTGGGTCAGCCCGTCGAGCTCGGGCAGTGACGCGGCAACCTCCCGGCCGGGGCGGGTGTAGACGGCGATGCCGTTTCCCCTGACGTGGACCATCGCCCTCCAGCCATCGAGCTTGGGCTCGAACCGGAAGTCGCCCTCACCTCGGATGGGGCCGGACGAAGCGAGCATCGGCTCGAAGCCCGCAGGGTGCATAGATCATGTGGACGTTGAACCGGCACGGTCCATCCCAGGCCAGCCTCCACACTGAACGGGAGAGCCCACGGACACGAGCGTCCGAGGCGCTTCGTAGACTTGGATGCATGATGCCCGGCCGGTCCCGCTATCTCGGGCCCGACGCCCGGCCGGTCGCGGTGCCGGACGACGTCGACGACCCTCGTCTCGTCAAGGCCGATGGCCAGGTCCACCTGCCCCTCCGGGTGGAGTGGAGCGGCGAGGAGCCGTTGACCTATGACCTCGACAATCCAGTTGATCGGGACCGGGTCTACGAGATCGTTCTGCGGGAAGGCACTGATGAGGACGTGCGGCGATTCATCGACGTGGATGTTCTGGCCGACCGGTGGGACACCCTGGTCCTACCGCCGCGAGTTCCGGCGGGCATGGGCGGACTGGTTCCGTCGTCGTGGCATCAATCTGTCGTGCTGAGCGCGCTGCAACAACGCGTCGCCCTGCTGGTCGGTGATCTCCTCGAGGCGTCCCAGAAGGACCTGGGATTCGACCGAAACCTGTTGGCCGCGCAGCTCGGTCGCTTCGATCGCCTTCCGGCCGCGAGCTTCCGGCTCCCCGCCAAGGACGTCGAGCGACTGCGCAACAAGGTCCAGAGCTGGCAGGACCAACTCCGACTCCCGCCAGCATGAGAGGTCGGTCCCCGCTGCAGCGGGCGGGTTCTCGCGAACCTTCTGGCCTGATCGACAGCGTCGGACGTCCGGCCGGTGTCGAGGGCGACCAACGAACGTGATCGACCTGCGCAGCACCTTTTGCTTGGAGGCGGCGAGCGGAATCGAACCGCTGTACAGGGCTTTGCAGAACCGAGTCTGACCCACATAACTCCTGGTCAGGGCCAGTGTAGCCCGAGCTTGGGAGCAGTTTGGGAGCGAAATGGCGGATGTGGGTGGAGAAAAATGGTACAAGCCCGAGGCCGATTCAGCAGCGCCCTCGGCGGGCCGCCAAGCGCCGAAACACGGAACTACTCAGCCGGTCCCAGGAATGGCCTCGCCGGGCAGCCAGGCGCCGGTTGTGGGACGTACACCACTTTCGCGACCATCGTTCCTGCTCACACCTGCAACGTTTCTCTGGCTGGCCCGTCCTCGAGGATCAGCCGACTAGTAGCAGCCCCGACGGTGTGCGGGAGGCACCACAATCCACGGCCAGACTGGCGATCAGCGCCCCGCGCACCAAGGCGTCGGCCTCGCTGTCGAGGTCGAGGAGCGCGGCCGCGGCAACGTCGGCTGCTACTCGCCCCGCGTCTCGCAACGCGAGTACCGCTCGGGCAAGATCGGCCCGGACCAACGGACTGTCGACCTCCGCCAGGGCGAGGGGCAGCGCCTGTTGGGTCGCCTCGGCATCGTCGTGGTAGATCGCGGATCGCAACCGCTCGAGCTTCGGGCAGAGCACGCGGGGCAGCCGCAACTGCAAGCTCAGGTCCAGGCTCGGCAGCTCTGCCACCGCCTCGTACAACTCGACGAGATCCTCGACATCGTTGATCGCCCGTCGCAAAGCTGGCGTCGCCGCCCGACGTTGCTCGCTCAGGAACGCCTTGGCCAAGTCGACCTCCGACGGGCCCCGGCGCACCCCGCAGCAGCGTTTGGCCTTCACCCCGCTCCCGCACGGACATGACTGATTGCGCCCAACTCCGGCCATTGGCCCCTCCTCCTCGTCCCTGTCGCCAATCCTCACACCGACGGCTGGCTGGGTGGTGGACCACCTTTCGAACCTGCTCCCGGATGGCGCCGGTCGCCATCCCTCGCCGGGACCCTGAGTGGCTTACGAAACGACGACCCCGAGTGACCCCGGGGGAAGCCTCGCTTGGTGCGCGATGACTACACGCAGCTCGGTCAAGAACGGTTGAGCCGGTCAAGCAGCTCGCGTGGCGAGACGATCTCGACTGTTGGATCGCCGATGTCGAGTAGATCGGCATCACCGCTCACGACGAGATCGGCGCCCGCCGCGATCGCAAGGGCGAGCAGGTAGTCGTCGTCGGGATCGCGGCTTACCTGCACCACGGCCTCGGGGTCAGGCTCGACGTCGGCCACGCCCTCGACCGTCTCGACGAGCTCCCGCACATCCTCGAGCGACAGGTAGCGACGAAACGACGAGCGCTGAAGCACCCTGTCGAGCTCCCTGACGAGGTGCGAGCACACCACGAATCTGAACCTGCCCCCGAAGCCCAATCGTACGAGCTGGCCCGTCGTCCCTGCTGGCGAGATGGCCGCCGAGACGAAGACGTTGGGATCGACGACGACTCGGAGATGAGCCGAGGTCAAGCCTCGCCGGCCCGGCCTCGCTCGGCCCGAGCAGCCCGGATTTCGGCGACCGCCAGCGTCATCGCCTCTTCGTCACTCAGCCCAGCGTGACCCTGGCGGCCGGCGATGTCATCGAGAAGCGCGATACCCCTCAGGCCGATGTAGCGCCGCAGGGCTTCCTCGACGAGTTGCCCTTCGGGCACCCCGTCCTCGGCCGCGGCTCGTTGGACGGCCTCCCACAGCCGCTCATCCAACTCCAAGCTCCGCTGCGTGCGCATCGTCAACAGCCTACGGGCGGTCGGACTGAGCCCAGGCGATGCGAACGGGCGTCGGCCAGGAAGGCGTTCAGTTCCTCGTCGGACTCCCACAAGTCGGCGCGGAACCGGTCGAGATCCTCTATCGAGCCAACCGGGCGACTACCCGAACGGCGAATCAAGTCTTCGAGCGTGGCTCGCGTCGAACTCGCCCGGCCCGCAGGGTGCTGCGACGATCGCGGATCGGCAGTCACGCTAACGACCGGACGCCGATGGGACCCCGAAGCCACGGACCACGCGGAGATGGACCACCGTGCCGGCGGGCTTCTCGATCAGATCGACGACCTCACAGACGGCCGGGGGTCAGGTAAGAGCCAGCGACGACGATGGCACCGGGTCGGATCGTGTCCGGGTCCATGGCCTCGTCGAGGAGCGTCCAGACGAGGCCAGTCTCGTCCTCGGCGTTGAGGTCGGCCGTGAGGTCGATCGGGATCAAGAGCGCGCCCTCCCTTGGCTGTCCTCACATGGTAGGAGTTTGGTCCCGCGCGTCGAAGGCAATTCCGACAAAGCATCGTCGAGAGGGCCATGATGAGCCGACGGCGCCGAGGCCGAAGAGGCCGCGAGACCGGCCGCTCCAGGCGCCTGAACCCCAATGTCGGCAGGATGGACTACTCGCGATCGTCGTCTCGGAGGGTCAGCCGCCACGGGTGGACCGATTCCACGACTGCCGCGTAGGCCTCCTCGTCTACGTCGAACTCGTCCCGAGGGAGGCGGTCGAACCTGCCGAGCATGTCCAGGAACACGGAGCGCAGGAAACCGAGATCCTTCGCCCGTGCCAACTCGCAGAGGTGATCCAGCCCGAACCGCGGTTCGAGGGCAGCCAGGTCGACGAAGTCGCGAGCTTCGGCCCGGCGGAAGATCGCCAGGACCTTGTCGACCGCCGATTCCTCGACATTCAGCAGGAGCCCGAGGTCGCTCGGCTCAGCCGGAAGCAGGCGGGCATCGGCCGCCAGGTCGACTCCCGTGCGCTCGGCGCCGTCGCTGACGACGAGGCGTGCGAAGCCGGCCGCCACCCGCTCCTCGGCCACGTCAAAGCCCGCGGCCCGCAGGGCTACCTCGAACGCCGGCAAGAGCCGATCGACCTGGCCTGGCTCCACCGTGAAGAAGTCGAGATCATGGGTAATGCGGTCGACGTCACCGCGGGCGATCAGCGCACCGCCGCCAGCCAGCACGAAGTCAGAGGCCTCGGGCAGCTGGGACAAGATGGCGGCGACACGCCGCTGCAGCTCGCTCAGCAACTCAGGTCGAGCCCGCGGTGCCGGCGGTACCACTCGGCCCAGGCTCGGCGGATGGGACCCGGCAGGACGAGTTCGTCCCAAAGCACGAGCAACTCGTCCACGTCGATGAACCGGCGGACATCGTCGTCGTTGCCCTCGCGCAGAACCTGCTCGTAGACCCGCAGCCGGTCCGCCCGCTCGGTGAGGTCGTACACCTTGGTTTGGCCGCTCCACCGCACGTGCAGAGGTAGCTCGACCTTGCCGTTCGCCTTTGCGATCGCCGGATCGCCGACGTCGTCCGGAACAGCAACAGGTCGGGCCTCGGGACCGAGGCGGCTGCTTCGTGTCGTCGCCACGTTCCCGAGTCTACGGAAGAACTCTCGGGTTGGAGCCCGAGATCGAGCCCGTCGAGCCTGATTGCCGGCGGCTCGAGGTAGAGCGGACCGGGGGCGGCAAGCGTGCCGGCCGCCTGGCCGATGGCGGTCGACCAAGCCGACGCCGCATACCCGGTTGCCCCTCGCGCGATGGTGGCATCGGGACTGGCCGGGTCGAGGACCCCTCGGGCGAAGACCTCCAGACACCAGGCGAGGTTGCGGACCTCGTCGCCGGGCGAGACGACGATGGTGTCGCCGTCACGTCGGACGTCCAACGACTGGCGACGCTCGGGCTCGGTGCTCTGCTGGGCCTCGGCGGCGTCGGCCGCGTCCGCGAAGCTCGTCGAGCTGGTGGAGAACCTCACGGGCGACCTCGGCCGGATCGGTGTCGGGCTGGTGGACTGCGAGGAGGTGGGGATGGTGGACGGCGCTGACCAGGATGCCGAGCGATGCGCCCCACCACTCACCCCGCTCGACAGACATGACGACGTCGCCGTTGGTCACCGCGATCTCGCCGGTGCTCATGCTGCCTCGGGGCTGGGGCCACGACGCCGGCCGTCGAGCCAGCGGTCGAGCTCGTCCGGGACGAAGCGGAGCTTGCCTCCCACCTTGTAGTGCGGGATCGCCTTGCGGTCGATGAGACGCCGCATGTGTCGCACCGACGTGCCGAGGTACTCGGCGGCTCCCTCCACATCGATCAGGCGCCGCCCATTCCGCACGTCGCCTCCATCGCCCGACGAACCGCCGATCTTCGTTCCCATGCGCACCGGTCCTTTCAACCACTGGAGTCCCTTCACTCCTCTACTGGTCCGTCGGGAGCCGAAACGCGACAAAGAAGCCCGCAACTTTCTCCAGTACCGATGGCGGACAGCTGAACCTGTCGAACGCCATGCCCTTATCCACCTGGACCGATGGAGGAGTCGCCATACAATTTGAGGCCAACAATTACCGATAGTTACCAGAAATGTCCCGACTGCCAGTAACAACGGATCGGACGCTTGATCTCGGCCCACTACCGGAGTATGAAGTCCGAGAAATGGCCGATATTGAAGCGATGCAACATCGCCATCACCGGTGCCGTGACACGTTTGCACCCGCTGGTGCCAACTTCGCCTTGCCGCCCGCTCGGTAATGCTACGCATCACCAAGATGGCTCCTGAGGGCTGGGCCTACTACGCCCGGGAGGTGGCCGTCGGACTCGACGACTACTACGGCGGCCACGGCGAAGAGCCCGGATGGTGGACGGGCCGAGGGGCGGCGGCGGCCGGCGTGGACGGCCGAGTGGAGGTCGAACAGCTCGCCCGGCTGTTCGGCCAGGGCTGTCATCCCGACAGCGGCGAGGCGCTCGGCCGGGGGTGGGACCACCACGACACGGACGTGGTCGCCGGCTACAGCGTCTCGCTGTCGGCTCCGAAGTCCGTCTCGCTGTTGTGGGGCCTCGGTGACCGTCGCCTCAGCCAGGAGGTGCGGGCCGCCCACGACGCCGCGGTGGCGGCCACCGTCGCCTACCTGGAGTCACACGCCGCGTTCTCCCGGGCGGGCAAGGGTGGAGTGTTCCAGCTCGACAGCGACGGGCTGCTCATCGCCGCCTACGTCCACCGCACCAGCCGAACCCTCGATCCCCAGCTCCACACCCACCTGCTCGTCTCGGCCAAGGTGCGCCGCTCCGACGGCGCATGGCGGGCCCTCGACGGCCGTGACCTATTCGCCCAGCAGAAGGCGGCCAGCGGCATCTACCAGGCCGCCCTCCGAGCCGAGCTCGCCACTCGGCTCGGTGTCGAGTGGCAGGTCCCCAGTGTCCACGGTCACGCCGATGTCCTCGGAGTGCCGGACGAGCTCGGTTTCAGGGGGTCAGAAACGGCTTCTCGCGGTGCCTGTCGGTCACCTCGAAAATGGCCCCTGAGACGAAACTTCCCCCATAGCCACGACGCTGGGGCGCGCAGGGGTTGGGGGCGTGCCCCCGAGAGTGGGTTCAGGGCGGCAGGACTCAGGCTGCAGTTGGTTCGAGCACGACCTGGTGCCCGAGCTTCTCGAGCTCTCGGACCAGATAGCGCTTGCGGGCCTCGGCGTCGGTGCGTCGCTCGAAGTAGTCCGAGCCGAGGTCGGTGTAGGTGGTGTCGGCTGTGGCCAGTACGTGCCAGACGATGACGATCATGGAATGGGCCACCGCGAAGATGGCCTTGGTCTCGCTCTTGGTGCCGAAGCGTCGTTTGAAGCGCCGATACTGGGCGGCCAGGTAGGAGTCACGGGTGTGCGACGCCGCCCACGCCGCCTCGCACATGGCCGCCCGGAGCACGGCGTTGCCCTTGCGGGCCCGGCCCGAGGACCGTTTGCCGGCCGACTCGTGGTTGCCGGGACACAGACCCGCCCAGGAGGCGAGATGGCCTGGCGTGGGGAAGCGGGCCATGTCGACGCCGATCTCGGCCACGATCACCTCGGCGCTGCGCTTGGCCACCCCCGGGATGCTCAACAGCCGGGTGGCGGCCTCAGCGAAAGGGGCCATGAGCCGGTCGACCTCCTCGTCCAGGCGATCGACCAGGGCCGATAGGTGGTCGACGTGGTCCAGGTGCATGCGCAGCAGCAGCCCGTGGTGGTCGTCGAAGCGGCCCACCAGGGCCTGGCGCAGCTCGGGGATCTTGGGCCGCATGCGGGTCAGGGCCATCTGGGCCAGGACCTCGGGGTCACGCTCGCCGGCGATGAGGGCCTCCAGCATGCGGCGGGCGGCCTTGCCCAGCACGTCGGTGGCCACCGAGTCGAGCTTGATGCCGGCGTCCTCCAGCAGCTTCTGGATGCGCTGGGTCTCCCGCACCCGCTCCTGGGTCAGCTTTGTCCGGTAGCGGGTCAGGTCCCGCAGCCGGGCGATCTCGGCCGGGGGCACGAAGCTGCCCCGCAGCAGGCCGCACTCGAGCAGCTGGGCCAACCAGGCGGCGTCGGCCACGTCGGTCTTGCGGCCGGGCAGGTTCTTGACGTGGCGGGGGTTGACCAGCAGCAGCTCGACGCCGGCCATGGCTTCGAGCACGTGCCACACCGGGCGCCAGTAGACCCCGGTGGCCTCCATCGCCACCTGGGTGACCCCCTCGGCCACCAGCCAGTCCCGCAGCCGTTCCAGCTCCCCGGTGAAGGTCGAGAACTCCTTCACCTCCTGGCGGCGCCCCTTCGGCCCGGGCGTGCGCACCGCCGCCATCACCGTCTTCTTGTGCACGTCCAGCGCCGCGCAGCGATCGACGATCACATCCATCGGGATTCCCCTTTCGCTCGGCATCAACGTCGTGCCGCCCAGGGGGTCGCATCGCTCAAGACTCTGAGACACGTGCTCGTGGCAACAATCAAGGGTGCCTGCGGACCCCGGCACCAATCTGACCTTCGGGCTCGCGGCACCAGTGCGGTTTCCGGGCTCGGCGGGCGACACCCCGAAAGTTTCATCCCCACGGGCGCGCCACGCCAGGGGCGCATGTCGATCTGACCTGCCATTATGCAGGTTCAGGGGACTGGAGGCGGCGAGCGGAATCGAACCGCTGTACAGGGCTTTGCAGGCTCCCGAACCGGATGCAGAAGAGGGCCTCTGAGCAGCGAGTTCGTGTCGGCGCCGCCGTGTGGCCGACACGAGTAGGACAGCACGATCTGGGCTCTTGCGGGTAGAGGGAATACCAGGCGTGTGACCGGGGGTCGACGCCCGACCCGGATCTTCCCGGCCGCCGGGAGGGTATCGGTCACTCAGAGGCCCTTCCATTCCTCCACGACCACCTGGAAGTCGTCCTCGTAGAGCACGCGGCCAGGGTTCTTCGAGCGGAGGAGCCGGACCGGACAACCGTGCTCCTCCAGCAGTGCCACCAGGTCCCACATGCGAGCGATCGCGTCATGGGCGTCATCCCTGAACCATGCAACTACATTCGCGCGGCCAAGACCTCGTGGAGAACGGCGGGACCGGCAGATGGTCGTTGAGCCAGTTGTAAGAGCCCTCCAGCTGAGCAGCTTCCTCGGCAGAGAGGCGGCCAGCGTCACGAAGGAACCTGGCCTCGGTAACGATGCCGTTTAGCTCACGAGGATGCTCGCCATCGGAGCCGACAACGAAACGAACGAACACGGACCCAGTCCTAGCCCGCTCTGAAACCTACCCGCGCAGGGATGCCGGGTGTCGGCCGCCCCACCGGATTCGCCACCCGGCCAGGAACGCTCAAGCGACGTGATTCTCGGACGGGACCGCAGCAGCGAGGGTGATCTTCGGCACCTACCGGGTGCCCTGTTCCACCCCCGCAAGCGCACCGTCGTAGTCCTTGCGGTTGAAGGCGAACGGACCGAGCGCCACGGCTGCGCCGTCTGGGACCGTGCGGAAATCCCGCCACTCGACCACCTGCTCGTTGAGTCTGACCGTCGCCGTCGCCCCTCCACAGCCCGTCAAGCCATCGACACAGACGAGAACAACCCGCCGTTCGTCTTCGCCCAACTCCTCATGCGGCGGCGGGTCGTTGGTCCAGAGCCGATGGCCCGGCCACACCGCCTCGGCGGCCCGAAGCCACCGTCCGCCCTCTCCCGAAGCTGCCAACCAGAGGTCGGTTAGTGGCCGGCCGTTGATGTGGATCTCGATGACATCGAAGGGATCACGCCCGTAGGCGGAGTCCTGGACCGTCACCCGACAGAACTTGATCCGGTCACGACTCACCAGCTGATCATTACGTAGATACGAGATCCCGGCTTCCAGATGATCCGCTCACGAGTGGCCTCCTCGATCGTCCGACGCCCACCCATGAGAACGAACGCTCAACGCACTCGGTGGGGACGAAACAACCACCACAACGCCATGGCCCCGAGTCCGGAGATTAGGACGTAAGGCAGCACAATGTACGGGTTCAGGAGCACGTCGCCCCATCCAGTCCACTCCTCATCGACGCTCATGAGCTGTGCCGCTATCAGCATTGTGAACGAGCCCACGACCCACGTACCGAGAATCCCGAGCCCGGCCAAGAACCTCAAGGTCTCGCGTATCCGGTGGCACGTGTCGATGGCTACTCCCTCAACTGAGTCGGCCGCGGCGTCTTGCCCACGCCCAAACGCCCACCCCAATAGCCCAGAGGGCGCCCACAACGCCGAAGTCCGCCCATCCGTGGAACGACCACCCCGCCGCTCGCCGCAACGACGGGCTCTCGTCTGAGTCAGTGGTCGCCATCGATCCAGGCTACGGCGCATCGGGTGAGCACGCGGCGCGGGCGGCTGGGCACAACCTTCGACGGCGCTGGCCGACGATCAGGCCAATGGGTACTGCAGGCTCGTGCCCGTGGCGGATTTCCGGTCCTGATCAGCATCACTCTGAGCGGGTCGTTTCCGCTCACCATCACGGGGTCCGAACGCTCGACGTCAGTCGGGAGCCGTTGCCAGGAGCTCCTCAGTTCGATGGAGGAGATAGTAGGGCCGCTTGCGAATCTCCCTCTCGAGCCTCCCGCGATCACCAGCAACCCCCGCAGCAGCATTCAGCGCCGCAGTGCCCGCCGCTACACCAAGTCCGGTCAATGGCGCATGCGTGATGATGCCGGTGACGAGCCCGCCAATGGTGCCAAGCACCCCGCTCCCTGGAAGCTTCGCTCCGAATTGAGTACGAAGCCGCTTCTCCTCGACGAGCTCCTCCAACTCAAGGAGTGCAGGATGGACCTTCGACATCCACGCCTCTTCGGCTGCCTCGTCGAACTCCGGCTCGAATGCCTCGACACCCAGGCCGTCGGCGACAGTGACCATCTCAGCTCGAAAGCGAACGAGTGGACGATCCAGTTCAGCCCGGATGTCAACGATTTCGTCCATGGAGGCTCGCGGGAAAGTCGGTAGGCGGGCAAGGAAGCCGCTCGCAACCCCAGCCTGCCTTCCACGCGCTCGCATTTTCGAGGACGGATTGAGCATGCCAACGCGGACAGCGGCATCCACTAGGTCCGCAATCTGGTCGTCGAAGAGGGGGAAGTACTTGGGATCGCGAAGGATCGACCAGAGCGCGTGGATATAGCCGTCGAAGAGATCCTCCGTCGTGTCGACCGGCGCAAGCTTCAGAAGGCCAGCGTCAATCGCAGGCATAACGCTCGCGACTCCCGCTGATTCGAGCTGCTCCTCCACGACTCGATCGAGCTCTTGTTGTACCTCCCGTAGCTGTTGGCCGTTCTCCTCAAGCTGGTGTGCGGCATCGCCGTCCAACTTTGCCAACAGGTCGCGCATGCCTGGGGTTGGGTCGAGCAACAACTGCATCACAGCCTTAGCGCTATCGGACCCGAGAGTGCTGTCGAGTTCATCCATTTGCCTTGCGAACGCGATGCCCGTATCACCAAGTGAGGGCGCCACCCCGCGCATCACCGGAATGAGGTCCGCCGGCGAAAGGTTGCTCAAGGTCGCAACTGAAGCGAGCAGGATGGCAGTCGGACTGTGAAGCAATACCTCGTCGCCGTAGACGATCGCGGCTTTCAAGAGCTCTGCTGCTGGCTCAAGCGATTTGTCTGGATATGAGCACACCACGATGCGGAGCTTCCGGGCTTCGGTCGCCACGATCTACCCGGCGCTCCTTCTTGCGGTTGCTTGCACGCCCCATGGCAGTCGTCCGTCCCAGGTAGGCGCCCAAGCTTACAGCGCTGTGATTATCTCGGTCCGCCGAAGAATGGCGTCTCCCGTGCTCGACCGGCACGTGACAACAGGTGTCGGGTCCCGCCCGCCCGCCGGCTCGGGAGCACACCGGGAACACTCCAGAGCTCTCCTGTTATCACCGACGACGTCGGCCAGCGACCGTCATCATGGGCTGGTGCCTCTCGACATCCCGCACGATCGGATCCGTGAGACGGACGACCGGAGTTCGACCTCGCGCTCCTGGATCACGTCCGGTTGGAGTCAACGCTCGAAGCGGAGCGGGACGAGGCGTTCGACACGCTGGCAACCCTCGAGGACTATCGGTCGGTCGTCCCGCTGACGGAGATGCTCGAGGACAATCACCTTTCCGAGTCGGTCAGGGAAGCGGCGGGAGCAGTCCTGCGCCGGATCGATGACACGACAACCGCCGAGCGTCGCCGGGCCTGGTGGCGCAGCGGCGACCGAGTCCTGATGTCGCACGCCCTGCTCGTGATGGGGCGCTCGGAGGCTGACATCCTGGCCACGGTCGCTGGCGACGATCGGCACCCTCTGCAATCCCTGGCGCTGGCAGGCATGCTCTTCGGGTTCGACGAGGCGGAGTTTCAGCCGGTGAAGATCCGGGGTCTCGACCACCCAGATGCGGACGTGCGGGAGACGGCGGCGGACGTACTGCTGTGGGACGAGCCTGTGGCCGCCGAGGGTCCCCTGCTCTCGGCCGTGTCGGATCCGTCCAGCGACGTCGCCGCCGCGGCGGTGGACACCCTGCGGTACTACCGGTCCCGACGCGTGCTCCGGGCCCTGGCCGAGATGCTCGACACGGGAGATGGGCTGGTCCGGGACAAGGCGGCGGAGAGCTTCGAGGACATCCGGGACCATTTCGAGTGGCTGATCTCTTCGGGCGACGCTGCTGAGACCGCGATGTATCGGGAGTGGGTGGAGCCGGTTGCAGACCTCCTCCGCTTGTCCGAGGAGGTGCACGAGGCGGCACCGAAGTCACCGCCGGCCGCCGGTCCTACGGCTGTGGCGGTGTCTGCGAGCGAGCTGTTGGATCTTGTCCTCGATCCCGACGGCGAGTGGGCATCAAAGAAGGCGCTGCTCCTCCAGGCTGCGTGGCGAACCTACGGGCCGCACGAGCGGGAGCGCCTGGCCACCGCGCTCGCCGACCATCCCGACCCCCTCGTGCGGGAGATCGCCGCCGTGCCCTTTGCCGCCTGGTCCAGGGACGAAGAGCTGCTCCATCTCACGCACGACGCGAGCGCTTCGGTCCGAAAGTCCGCCGTGTATCACCTCGGCCAATTGCCACCGGATCCGGTCCTCGCCATTGCTGCCTGGGACTACTTCCGCGATGCCGCCGGCACGACGGCCTCTGAAGCGGTGCAGACCTACGTCGCCCATTCACCGGCGGACGAGGCGAGGCAGCGCCTCGTCGAGCTGGCCCGGGCCGACCGTCGGGAGAGCGTCCGGACGAGGGCGATCTCGTCTCTCGTCCACCTTGACGCCGCCGCGGAGCTCGAGAGCCTGGTTCCGCTCCTCCGGGAACCGCCTGCTGTCACGTGGGCTGTGCACATCGGGATCCTCGACGGCCTGTGTGCGCTCGGGCTCACTGCGCCAGTCCCGGACGACCTGGCCGCCGTGGACAACATCGACGTCATTCAAAGCGTGGTGGCGCTCCGATGCCGCATCGAAGTAGGACCGAGATGACAGGCAACCTAGGTGGTGACATCCGGCGGATGTTCCGGTCTGTTCATTGGATCGGCAGCGTCGCCCTCAAGACGACGCTCATGCTCGCTGCCATCGGCATCGTGCTCCTTGTCGGGGGCCTGTGGCTACCGGCGGCGGTCGTCTTGGCGCTAGCGCCTCTGGTGTTGCTGGGATGGTTGCGCCTCTTCCGTCGGGCGGAGGATCGTGGCAAGGTCGCCCAAGCCGAGGAGAACCATCGCCAGGACTGGCAGTGGTTTCGAGATGCCGGACCCGTCAAGAGAGCGGGAGCCATCGCTGTGATGGTCCTGGCCGTCCTAACCGTGGTGATCCTTAACTACCTCCAGCGGAAATGGGAGTTGCCACCGTACGGTCCGTGATCGACCAACGACAGGTCCCCACGGGGAACGGCCGAGCGCCCTTCCCTTGGGTTCAGGATCTCGCCATCGCAAGCGCTGCCGGCAGTCGCCTAGCCTCCGGTTCTCTGCCGCCCGGGGTCAGGAACGCTCCTCCGACGTCCTTCTTGATTGGCACCCCAGGCAGCCACGGGACGAGGCCGGAGTTCCCTCGATCGTCGACCCTCACGGGAAATTCGCCCCTCGACGCGAGATTCCTACCGGCTCGTCGGCCTAGTTGTACATCGACCCCCATGACGCACAGACGAGTGCATTGTGTCCCGCGGGACGGCGGCCGTGATGCGGGCCACCACCCTCAAGGCCGGCGGGACCGGCGTGACGGCCCTCGTGGACTACTACGCCGGCCTGGCCGAGGACCAACTCCGCCGGGACGGGCGGAGCCGAGGGCCGATCGACTACTACCTCGACCCCAACGAGCCGCCGGGCCGGTGGTGGGGCGAGGGTTGCCCGGCCATCGCGCTGTCCGGCGACGTCCGGCCGGAGCAGCTGGAGGCGATGATGCACGGCCGCCATCCCGGCGACGGTCGGGACCTGGGCCGGGGCTTCGGAGCCAAGTCGGCCCGGGCGTTCGACGCCACCTTCTCCGCGCCCAAGTCCGTCTCGGTGCTCTGGGCGCTGAGCCCGGACGCCTCGGTGCGGGCCGAGGTGCTCGCCGCCCATGACGCGGCTGTCGTCGCCGCCCTGGACTGGCTCCAGGAGCATGGGGGAGTCACCCGCCGGGGCACCAACGGCGTCCACCAGGTGGATGCCCGGGGCCTGGTCGCGGCGCTGTTCCGCCAGCACACCAGCCGGGAGGCCGACCCTCAGCTCCACACCCACGCCGTGATCTGGGGGAAGGTCCAGGACCCGACCGGCAAGTGGCTGTCGCTCGACGCCCGGTTCCTCAAGTACCAGCAGCGCTCCATCGGCTGGGTCTACGCCGCCGCCCTGCGCTCAGAGCTGTCGGCTCGACTTGGAGTGTCCTGGGGCGAGGTCAGCGAGGGCCACGCCGACATCGACGGTGTGCCGGCGGGTTGCTGAAGCTGTTCTCCCAGCGCAACGCCCAGGTGGAGGCGAAGCTGGCGAAGTCGGTGGCCGCCTGGGTCGACGACCACGACGGCGCGGAGCCCGGTCCCCGCACCCTGTACCGCCTGGAGCGCGATGCCGTGCTCGACAGCCGGCCGGGCAAGTCCGAGCCGATCGAGGCCGAGCGGCTTCGTGCCGAGTGGGCGGAACGAGCGAACCAAGCCGGGTTCGCTCCGCTGGCCCTCCCCGATGGTCAGCGACGCCTGCCGGGCACGATCGACTGGAAGGAGGAATCGGTCATCGCCGAGGCGCTGGTGGCGGTGGCCTCGTCGTCCGTCGACGTGGCTGCGGGCCGACCTGGCCCGGGAGATCGCGGCCCGCCTTCCGGCCGACGTGGCCAGCTCGGCCGCGGAAGTCGTCGAGGTCGTCGACCGACTCTCGGCCGAGGCCGCCGGTCGATGCGTGGAGCTGCACCCGGCGGCGAAGCACGGTGTGGCCTGCCGGCGGGACGGTCGAGCGGTCACCGAGCACGTCGTCGATCGCCGCCTGAGCGCCCCGGCCGTGCTTGACCAGGAAGCCCGGCTGTTGTCCTGGGCCGCCGCCAACGTCGGGACCAAGCGCCGCGTGGCGGCCGGCGAGGATCCCCAGGCCGCGGCTGTCCGAGCGGTGGCGGGCGAACAGCGCCTGGTGCTGGTCGTGGGCCCGGCCGGGACGGGCAAGACCACCATGCTGGCCTCGGCGGTTGCCTCGCTGCGGTGAGCAGGGCCGAGCCGTGGTCGGCCTGGCTCCC
Organism: uncultured Acidimicrobiia bacterium; assembly: GCA_963765955.1. Lineage (GTDB taxonomy): Bacteria > Actinomycetota > Acidimicrobiia > Acidimicrobiales > AC-14 > JAXDMK01. Next base: position 143,594 of record CAVXYA010000002.1, on the reverse strand, counting down.
TCAGGCAAGGCCGCCGACGTGCTCGGTCGTGAGACCGCCACGCCGGCCACCACCCTGGCCAAGCTGCTCTACGAGCACGGCCGACCTGAAGGCCCGCCGCCCGAGTGGCAACTCCGGCCGGGGACCTCGATCGTCCTCGACGAGGCCGGCATGGCGTCGACCGAGGACCTGGCCCGGTTGGTCGATCTGGCCGATCGCCGTCACTGGCGCCTGGTCTGCGTCGGTGACCCGGCCCAGCTCCCCGCCGTGGGTCGGGGTGGCATGTTCGCCCATTGGTGTGAGTCCTTCCCCGCCCACCACCTGGAGGAAGTCCGGCGGTTCCACGACGCCTGGCAGGGCGAGGCCAGCCTGCTGCTACGCCAAGGCGACCCCGCCTGCGCCGCCCACTACGCCGAGCATGGACGGCTTCGCACCGTCCACCCCGCCCTCCTGGCCGACCGGGTGGCCCGCCAGTACGAGCAGATGAGCGGAGGCGGTGACACCGTCGCCATCACCACGGCCTCGACCGGCACGGCCCGGGCCATCAACGTCGAGATCCAGCGTCGCCGCAATCCTCGCCGGCAGGGAACGTCGGTTGCCCTCGCCGACGGGACCGAGGTGTTCGTGGGCGACCAGGTGGCGACGCGCCGCAACGACGCCAGCCTGGTCACCAGCGGGGGAACGGCCGTGCGCAACCGGCACACCTGGACGGTGACCGCCATCGGCGACGACGGCTCGCTGACCGTGGAGGACCCACTACGAGGCCGCGTACGCCTCCCGAATGCCTACGTCGCCCGCCACGTGGAGCTTGGTTGGGCCGTCACCGGCTACGGCAACCAGGGCGTCACCGTCGACCACGGGATCTGCGTGGTGGAGCCGGCCAGTACCCGGGCCGGCATCTATGTGGCCATGACCCGGGGCCGGGGTCGCAACGTCGCCTGGGTGCTCGACCGGACCGGCCTGGAGGACGCCGAGGAGGCGTTCGCCACCGCCATCGCCCGGCCGCCCAACGCCCGCACCGCCCACGCCGTGCGGGAGCAGCTCTACCGAGCCGCCGGGGCCAGCCCGCCCGCAGTCGCGCAGACGCCGGAGACGCTGTCGGAGGACCCGGCCCGGCGGATGGCCGAGCGGCTGAAGCAACTACCGGCCCACCGTCCACCCGTCCAGCGGCTGAGCCGATAGCGGTGCGTCGCGAGATTTCGCGGCGCCCAGCGGCCTAGTTCAGGTGAGGACTTCCGAAGGAGACCGACCATGTCGACCACGACCAAGAACGACCGGCTGCCGCTGATGGACCTGCCCGCTCTCGCCGAGCGCCTCGGCGTCAACCACCGCTACGTCCGTCGGCTGGTCGCCGAGAGGCGGGTTCCGTTCATCAAGTTCGGGCATCTCTTGCGCTTCGACCCCGCCGAGATCGAAGCGTGGCTCGGTACGGCTCGGGTGCCGACCGACAGAAGTCCTCAGCGAACGACGCCTGATCAGGCATCATGGAGGGATGACCGATCCGGCCGTCGCAGTCGGCGACCTTCTCCGGCGAGCTCGTAGCAGCGCGGGAATGAGCCAGCGGGAGCTGGCCCGCGCCGGCGAGACATCGCAGGCGGCCGTGGCCCGCTACGAGACCGGCCGGGTGCTGCCCGACCTGCGCACGCTCGACCGCCTGCTCGGCGTCTGCGGTCAGCGCCTCACCGTCGATGCGGTGCCGGCACGCCGTACGGGACGGGAGTCGGCCACCACGCGGCCGGTGGCGATCCCGGATGACATCGCCGACGCCGACGAGGCCAAGGCCGTCGGCGTCGTCGAGTTGCCGCCGCACATCCGGTGGAGCGGGCCTCCTCGGACCTACGACCTCGACAAGCGACGCGACCGCGCCCGCGTCTACGAGCAGGTGCTGCGCGAGGGGACCGAGGACGATGTCCGGCACTTCGTGAGCGTCGACGAACTTGTCGACCTCTGGGACGAGCTGGTCCTGCCCGACCACGTCCGTGCCGCCTGGGACCGTTGGTTCGCGACTCGGGCGGATGCGATCCGGTGCTGAGCGCCTTTCAGGAGCGGGTCGCTCGAATGGTCGCCGCCCTTCCCGAGGCCCGAGGCTTCGCCCTCGCTGGTGGCGGCGCCCTGGTGGTCCACGGCCTCACCGAGCGGTCCACCAACGACCTCGACTTCTTCACCCCCGCGCCCACCGACGTCCCCGTGCTTCGCCAAGCCCTCGAGATCGCTTTCGGCGAGGCCGGCCTCACCGTGGCCATCGTCAGGGATACCGAGACCTTCGTGCGACTGGCGGTCGGTGACGGGATCGACCGACACCCTCGTCGACCTGGCGTGGGACGCCCGCATGCGGCCGGCGGTTGCCAGCGATCTCGGGCCGGTGCTCGACCAGGAGGAGTTGGCCGCCGACAAGGTCCTCGCCTTGTTCGGGCGGGCTGAGCCGCGCGACTTCCTCGACGTCTACGATCTGTCCCAGCGTCTGGGCTGGCCACGCCTGCTTGCTCTCGCCGAGCAGAAGGATGGCGGCTTCAGCCCGGAGCGCCTCGCCGAGTCTCTCGGCCGCATGGACCGCCTCGACCAGGCCGACTTCGGTATCGACGATGCCGCCTACCAAGCGTTGCGAGCCTGGGTGGACCAGACTCGCGACACCCTGGAGCGGCGTCCGTAAAGCGAAACGGCCCGGTCGTCGCCTGTAGTCGGGAGCCGACCATGGCATCCATCGAGAAGACCGACACCAAGAGATGGCGGGCGCGCTACCGCGATCCGTCGGGGCGGAGCCGCAGCCGGACGTTCAAGACCAAGGCAGAGGCCCAACGCTTCCTGAACGGCGTCGGGGCCGACATGCAGCGGGGCCAGTGGGTCGACCCGGCACTGGGGACCACGAAGCTGGCGCACTGGGTCGAGGAGTTCCTCCGCACCGCACATGACCTCGACCCGAGCACCCGAGCCACCTACGAGCGCGACCTGCGCCGGTACGTGCTTCCCCGCTTCGGTGACACGGCCATGTGCAAGATCCGCAAGCTCGACGTCCGGGCCTGGATCAACGACGAGCTTGGCCAGGGGCTGGCGGCCAGCTCGGTCCATCGGCACTTCCGCACGCTTCGACGGGTGCTCAACGTCGCCGTCGAGCACGAGCTGCTGGCCCGGTCGCCCTGTGTCGGCCTCAGCGGCCCCCGGGTCGAGGCCACCGAGATGCGCTTCCTCAACGCCGAGGAGGTGCGGCGGGTGGCCGAGGAGCTGCCACAGCAGTTCCGCACGCTCGTCTACACCGCCGCCTACACGGGAATGCGCTGGGGGGAGCTGATCGGCCTGCGCCGTGGCAGTGTCGACCTGGCCGCGCCGGCCATCACCGTGGTCGAGCAGCTCGTGATCCTCGACGGCGCCTGGGTGCGGAAGACGCCCAAGACCGCCGCCGGCCGGCGCGGATCACGTTGCCCGCCTTCCTCGCCGAACTGCTCGCCGTCCAACTGGAGGAGCGAGCCGGGCCGGGACCCGACGGGCTGGTGTTCCCGAACCGAGCCGGCAACCCGATCCACCCGTCGAGCTTCAACGGCAACCACTGGAAGCCGGCCAAGGCGCGGGCCGGCATCGAGGGCGTCAGATTCCACGACCTCAGACATACCGCGGTGGCCATGGCCATCGCCGAGGGAGGCCACCCCAAGACCATCCAGGCCCGGATGGGCCACGCCAGCGTCCAGATCACCCTCGACCGCTACGGGCACCTCTTCCCCGAGCTCGATCGGGCCGTGGCCGAAGGGCTCGACCGCACGTTCCGCGCCGCCCTCCGGGTCATCGACGGAGGCCTCAGCGACGGCCCCCGTGACACGGCCAGGACACAAAAGACACGCGTAGGACACGAAATCGGGGTATCTGGCGGTCACCAGCGGTCCCTGCCGGTCAGGCCGGAAACCGGCTCTGACCAGCACTTTTGCATCGAGGCGGCGAGCGGAATCGAACCGCTGTACAGGGCTTTGCAGGCCCTTGCCTAAACCACTCGGCCACGCCGCCCTCTCGGGCGAGCTTACCCGGGAGTCGGCGACCTCCGATGGCGGATCGGTGCATCCGGCCGGCGAAGTGGCACGCCTGGAAGCCCCTGGAGGGCATCAAGACGGCGCGGTAACTCGCAACGCCTCAGAAGCGGCGCCCGTAGCGGCGGGGCTCCCGTAACATTCGGTGGACGATGGCATCGTCGATCGACAGGACCGCGACGGCCGTCGCCCACCAGCTGGCCGAGCTGGCCGGCAACCACAAGTCGGGCGTGGTGCAGTCCTCCCGGTGGACCGAGCGCATGCTCGAGTGGGCCATGTCGCACCCGTCGTTCAAGACCCAGCTCTTCCGCTTCGTCGACGTCTTCCCGGCCACGACCAGCGACGCCGACGTGATGCGCCACCTCGACGAGTACTTCGAGGGGGCGGACGTCCCCAAGGTCCTCGACCTCGGCCTCGACGTCGCCGACCACGTGCCCTTCGGCAAGGCGGCGGCGGCCACCATCGCCCGCCGCAACATCACCCGGGTGGCGGAGCAGTTCATCGTCGGCACCGGCCCGTCCGACGCGGTGGAGGGTCTCCACCGGCTGTGGCGCAAGGGCAGCGCCTTCACCGTCGACCTCCTCGGGGAGAAGACGGTCACCGACGCCGAGGCCGACCAGTACGCGGCCAAAGTCAGCCGGCTGCTGGCCGCGCTCGTCAACGAGACACCCCGCTGGGCTCCCGACGACCACCTCGAGTTCGACGACATGGGCCGGCTGCCGAGGGTGAACGTGAGCGTCAAGCCCACCGCCCTCTCGGCCCGCTACTCGCCCCTCACCCGGGCCGACGGGCTCGAGCAGGCCAAGTCCCGCCTCCGGCCGATCCTCCGCCAGGCCATGGCCGGCGGCGCCTTCGTGCACTTCGACGCCGAGCACTACGACGTCAAGGACCTCACCCTGCAGCTCTTCCGGGAGCTGCTCGAGGAGGCCGAGTTCGCCGACCTCGACGCCGGCGTGGTCATCCAGGCCTACCTGAAGGACTCCCGCGACGACCTGGCCGACGTCATCGCCTTCTCGTCGTCCCGGCCCCGACCCGTCACCGTCCGCCTGGTCAAGGGCGCCTACTGGGACACCGAGACGGTGCTGGCCCGGGCCGAGGGCTGGCCGGTGCCGGTGTTCGGGCGCAAGGCCGAGACCGACGCCAACTACGAGCGGTGCACCCGCCTGCTGCACGACCATCACGGCGAGGTGCGGGCCGCCTTCGGCAGCCACAACCTGCGCTCCCTGGGCCACGCCATCGCCTACGGGCGCTCCCTGGGCATCCCCGACGCCGGCTACGAGGTGCAGCTCCTCTACGGGATGGCGGAGCCGCTGCACGCCGCCGTGCGGCGCATGGGGATGCGGCTGCGGGTGTACGCGCCGGTGGGGGAGCTGGTGCCGGGGATGGCCTACCTGGTGCGGCGGCTGCTGGAGAACACGGCCAACGAGAGCTTCGTCCGCCGCCGCTTCGTCGAAGGGCGGGACCTGGACGAGGTGCTGGCCCCGCCCGACGTCGACACCCTGCCCGGTCCCGACGGGCCCGCCCGGCGCCCGCCGACCGACCCTCGGGCGCCGGCCGACTACGAGCCGGAGCCGCTGGCCGAGTGGCGGCGGGCCACGGTGCGGGCCACGTTCGGCGCGGTCGTGCAGCACACGGCCGACCTGGGTCTTCTGGTGCGGGTGCCGGCGGTGATCGACGGTCGGCCGGTGGAGACGGCGGCCGTCATCCGGTCGGTCGACCCGGCCGCGCCGAGCACGATCGTGGCCGAGTCGGCGTCGTGCGGTCCGGCCGAGGCCGACGCCGCCCTGGAGGCGGCCCGCCGGGCGTGGCCGGCCTGGAGGCGCAAGCCGGCGGGGGAGCGGGCGGCGGTGCTGTTCCGGGCGGCCGAGTGGATGCGGGCCCGGCGCAACGCCCTCGCCGCGCTCGAGGTGTTCGAGGCGGGCAAGCCGTGGAAGGACGCCGACGCCGACGTCTGCGAGGCCATCGACTTCCTCGAGTACTACGGGCGGGAGATGCTGCGCCTCGACCGGGGCGGACCGGTGCAGTCGCCGCCGGGGGAGCACAACCGCCTCCGCTACCAGGCCCGGGGGATCGGGGTGGTGATCGCGCCGTGGAACTTCCCCCTCGCCATCCCCACCGGAATGGTGGCCGCCGCCCTGGTGACGGGCAACGCGGTGCTGTTCAAGCCGGCCGAGCAGACCCCGGCGGTGGCGTCGAGGCTGGTCGAGGCGCTGGTCGCGGGCGGGCTGCCGGCCGGCGTGCTGGCCTTCCTGCCCGGCGTGGGCGAGGACGTCGGCGCCTACCTGGTCGAGCACCCCGACGTGTCGTTCGTGGCCTTCACCGGCTCCAAGGCGGTCGGGCTGCACATCATCGAGGCGGCGGCCGTCCACCGTCCCGGCCAGCGCCACGTCAAGCGGGTGGTGGCGGAGATGGGGGGCAAGAACGCCCTCGTCGTCGACGCCGACGCCGACCTCGACCAGGCCGTCCCCGTCATCCTGGGATCGGCCTTCGGCTACGCCGGGCAGAAGTGCTCGGCCCTGTCCCGGCTGATCGTGGTGGACGCCGTCTACGACCAGGTCGTGGAGCGGGTGGCGGGGGCGTCCCGCCAGCTCCGGGTCGGCCATCCCCGGGACATGGGCACCGATCTCGGGCCGCTGATCGACGCCGACGCCTACCAGCGGGTGCGGTCGTACGTCGAGCTGGCGCCGTCCGAGGGACGGGTGGTGGCGGCTCGGGACGACGTGCCCGACCAGGGATGGTTCGTGGGGCCGACCGTGGTGGCCGACGTCGACCCCGGCGGCCGCCTGGCCACCGAGGAGATCTTCGGACCGGTGCTGTCGGTGCTGCGGGCGTCGACGTTCGAGGCCGCCGTCGAGCTGGCCAACGCCACCGACTACGCCCTCACCGCCGGGGTGCTGTCGCGGTCGCCGGCCCACATCCGCCTGGCCGAGGCCGAGCTGCGGGCGGGGAACGTGTACGTCAACCGCTCGATCACCGGCGCCATCGTCGGCCGCCACCCGTTCGGGGGCTACGGCCTGTCGGGCGTGGGCTCGAAGGCGGGCGGCCCCGACTACCTGCTGCAGTTCCTCGAGCCCCGGGCGGTGAGCGAGAACACCCTGCGCCAGGGGTTCGTCCCCGGGGAGGACGACGGCCGGGCCATCTGAAGGCCGGCGTTCCCCGCCCCCGCCGATCAAGCCGGACTATCATCGACCCCGCCATCCGGGACGCGTAGCTCAGCTGGCAGAGCGCCTGCTCGACACGCAGGAGGTCGCTGGTTCAAGTCCAGTCGCGTCCACCACCCCGTGAAAAGACGCCCGGCGGTCGAGGCCGAGTTTGCGTTTGGCCCGCTCGGGGACACCGCCCTCGTGACCGATCGTCAAACCGAGGACCTCGTCGATCAGGCCGAGGACGTCGCCGGCGACGTGGCGTCGCACGACTGGTTCAAGCGCCTGGCCCGCTTCGGGATGGTCGCCCGGGGCATCCTGTACCTGGTCGTCGCCCTCCTGGCCCTGCGCATCGCCACCGGCGACTTCGACGAGCGGGCCGACAAGCAGGGGGCGCTCCAGGCCGTCGTGCGCCAGCCGCTCGGGAAGGTGCTGATCGTGGCCCTGGCCGTCGGCTTCGCCGGCTACGCCCTCTGGCGCTTCGTGGAGGCGGTGATCGGCCCGCCCAACGAGCAGGACCGGCGCAAGGCCACCTTCAAGCGCCTGGGCTACGCCGCCCGGGGACTGCTCTACACCGGTCTGTTCGCCAGCACGGTGAGGCTCCTGGTGGGAGCGGACGAGGGGGAGAGCGCGGAGAACGCGGCCACCGACTGGACGGCCCGGGTGCTGTCGTGGCCGGGAGGGCGGCTGCTGGTGGCGGCCGTCGGCATCGGCGTGGTGGGCGCCGGCATCTGGGTCGGCTGGCGGGGCTGGAAGCAGAAGTTCGCCAAGAAGCTCAAGAACCACGAGATGGACATCGGCGAGCGGAAGTGGATCCTCCGGCTGGGTACGGTCGGCAACATCGCCCGCATGGTCGTGTTCGTCCTCATCGGCGTGCTGCTTGGTGGCGGCGGCCGCCCAGACCGATCCCAATGCCGCGGTCGGCGTCGACGGAGCCCTCCGCCGACTGGCGGCCCGGCCATGGGGACCGACCCTGCTCTCCTTCGTCGCCCTCGGGCTGGCCGCCTTCGGTCTCTACTCCCTCGCCGAGGCCCGCTACCGGCGGCTTCCTGCCCCTGCCCCTGCCTCCGTGACTAGCTCCCGTGACGGCGGCCTCCGCCGCCAGTCGTGGCCCCGGCGCCCACGGCCGGCCGACCGCCTGGCGGCGCTCGCGTCCCGGGCCGCGGACCGGACGGTGCTGTGGTGGGCGGTCGCCGCCCTCCTCGCCTCCGCCGGCGGACGGTTCGGACGGCGGGCCGCCCTGCGGGGCCTGCTGTCGGCCGGGCTGGCTTCGGCGCTCTCCAACGGGCCCATCAAGCTGATCGCCGGCCGGCGCCGGCCCCGGCGGGTCTCCGGGATCACGGCCCGCCTGCGGGGTGCCAGGCAGCCCAGGACGTCGTCGTTCCCGTCGGCCCACGCCGCCGCCGCCCTGGGCTTCGCGGCCGGGGCGGCCCAGGAGCTGCCGGTGGTGGCCGCACCCGTCCTGGCCCTGGCCGGCGTGGTGTCCTACTCCCGGGTGCGCACCGGCGTGCACCACCTCACCGACGTGGTGGCGGGCGGGGCGGTGGGCGATCGCCGCCGCCGTCGCCACCCGCCGGCTGTGGCCCGTCGCCCCCCACGAGGCGGCCGATTCGAGGGCCACCCTCGCCCACGAGCACGTGGATCCGTCCCCCGACGGGGCGGGACTGGTGGTGGTGGTGAACGCGTCCGCCGGCAGCGCCGACACGGTGGCCGACGAGATCCGGGCCGAGCTGCCCCGAGCCGAGATCGTCGAGGTCGACGCGGGCGCGGGCGACGACCTCCTCGAGGCCCTCGAGAAGGCGGCCGAGGGGGCCCATGCCCTCGGCGTCGCCGGGGGGGACGGCACGGTCAACGCCGCCGCCGAGGTGGCGGCGGCCCACAAGATCCCCCTGCTGGTGGTCCCCGGCGGCACGCTGAACCACTTCGCCCACGCCCTCGGGCGTCGAGACCATCGCCGACGCCGCCGCCGCCGTGCGCGACGGACGGGTGGTCACCGTCGACCGGGCCGAGATCGACGGTCGCACGTTCCTCAACACGGGCAGCATCGGCAGCTACACCGATCTGGTCGACGCCCGGGAGAAGCTCGAGAGCCGGATCGGGAAGTGGCCGGCGATGATGGTCGCCCTGGTGCACGTGCTGCGCCACTCCGAGCCGGTGGCGGTGGAGCTCGACGGCAAGCCGACGACGGTGTGGATGATCTTCCTCGGGAACTGCCGCTACCACCCCGACGGGTTCGGTCCCAGCTGGCGGGAGCGGCTCGACGACGGGATCGTCGACGTCCGCATCGTCCACGGCCACCCCTGGTCGAGGATCCGCCTGGTGGCGTCGGTGCTCACCGGGACGCTCGGGCGGTGCCGGGCCTACGAGCAGCGGTGCGTGGGCCGGATGCACGTCCGGTCCACCGACGGGCCGCTGCGCCTGGCCCGGGACGGCGAGACCTTCGACGGGTCCGAGGAGTTCGACATCTGCAAGGCCGACGAGCCGCTGCTGGTGTTCGTCCCCGGCCCGTAGGGGGCGCGTGACCCTGGGCGACACGGTCCGGCGGCGGCTGGACCCGGCCGGGCGCTACGGACTGCGCCTGACGCTCTTCGCCCTGGCGTTCGTGCTGGTGGCAGTCCCCTTCGGGTGGCTGGTGAGCCAGGTCAACGGGGAGAACCGCCTGGTCGAGATCGACACTGCCGGGCTGGAGCGCCTGCACGAGTGGGTGAGGGACTCCCCGGCGACCGTGAGCGCGCTCAAGGCGGTGACCGACCTGGGCAGCCCGATCTGCCTGTGGATCGTCTCGACGATCGCGGTGCTGGTGCTGCTGCGGGCGGGCCGGGTGCGGCTGGCGGTCTTCCTCATCGTCACCGCCCTGCTCGGCAGCTTCATCGACACCGCGGTCAAGGTCATCGTCGACCGGCCCCGGCCGGTGCTCCTCGATCCGGTGCACAGCGCCCACGGGAAGAGCTTCCCGTCGGGCCACGCCATGTCGTCCACCGTGGTCTACGGCTGCCTGTTGCTGGTGTTCCTGCCGGGGGTGGCCCGCCGGTGGCGGCCGTGGCTGATCGGCGGCACCGTCTCGCTGGTGGTGGCCATCGCCTTCACCCGGCTCGCCCTCGGGGTGCACTTCCTGAGTGACGTGGTCGGCGGCGTGGTGCTGGGGGTGGCGTGGCTGGCCCTGTCGACGGCCGCCTTCAGCATCTGGCGGGTGGAGCGGGGGCGCCGGCCGGTGAAACCCTCGGCAGGGCTCGAACCGGAGGCCGCCCCCGACCTGCCCGGAGCCGCGCCCGAGGGGGCCGGCCCCGCACCCCGGAAAGAAATACCCACATAGTTGAGTGCAAAGGTCGGGAATCGGTATCCTGTCACGATGAGTCGCACCATCGACGTGGAGGTGGGGCCCGGCTCCATCAGCCCCGCCGCCCTCGCCGACATCCAGAAGTTCGAGCAGATGCTCGCCCTCTACCTGGCGGGTGATCTCGACGAGGACCGCTTCCGCATCTTCCGGCTGAACAACGGCATCTACGGCCAGCGCCAGGGCGGCCACAACCAGATGGTGCGCATCAAGGTGCCTTACGGGTCGATCCAGCCCGAGCAGCTCGACATGATGGCCCACATCTCGGAGACCTACTCCCGGGGATGGGGCCACATCACCACCCGGCAGAACATCCAGTTCCACTTCGTCAACCTCGAACGGGTGCCGGCCCTGATGCGCGACCTCGCCAGCGTGGGGATGACCAGCCGGGAGGCGTGCGGCGACACCGTCCGCAACATCATCGGCTGCCACCTGGCCGGCGCCTGCCCCTACGAGGTCCTCGACATCAGCCCGTGGGCCGAGGCCGCCTTCCAGCACTTCCTCCGCCACGGCTACTCCCAGCGCCTGCCCCGCAAGTTCAAGATCAACTTCTCGGGCTGCGTCACCGACTGCGGCCAGGCCATGTTCAACGACGTCGGGGTCATCGCCGTCAACCGGCCGACGGCCGAGGGCGGGGTCGAGCCCGGCTTCCGGGTCTTCGTGGCCGGCGGCCTGGGCGCCAACCCGCATCCAGCCCAGGCGCTGGAGGAGTTCACGCCCCGCGAGGAGCTGCTGCCCACCCTCGAGGCCTGCCTGCGCACGTTCGACCACTACGGGAACCGGGAGAACAAGCTGCGAGCCCGGATGAAGTGGCTGGTCGACACCATGGGGATGGACGAGCTGCGGCGCAAGATCCTCAAGGAGCGCAAGCTGCTGCTGGCCGCCACCACGTGGGCCGGGGGCATCCCCGACTACGTCCGGGAGCAGGGCGACGAGCCCGCCGGTGGGTCCACCACCATGCCGATCACCCCCATCGGCCAGGACATCGGCACCAACGTGGTGCTGCGGTCCACCGACCGCTACGGCCGGTGGGACGAGGCCAACGTGGTGCGGGGCACGGCCAAGGGCACGGTGTCGGCCATGGCCTACGCCCGCCTGGGCGACATCACCACCGAGCAGTTCCGGGCCGTGGCCGCCATCCAACGCCAGCTCGGGTGCGAGGTGCGGGTGACGAACCGGCAGAACTTCGTGTTCCGGGGCCTCAGCGAGGACCAGCTCCCGGGCCTGTTCTCCAGCCTCGACGCCATCGGGATGGCGATGCCGGGCGCCGAGCTGGCCCGCGACGTGGTCAGCTGTCCCGGGCGCCGACACGTGCAACCTGGCCGTCACCCAGTCCCGGGGATTGGCGGACGAGATCGGCAAGCAGCTGGAGGAGGCGGGGCTGGCCGACGTCGGTGGCGTCCGCATCAACATCTCCGGCTGCACCAACTCGTGCGGCCAGCACCACATCTCCGACATCGGCTTCGTGGGCGTCGAGCGACGGGCCTACGGGCAGTCCGCTCCCGGCTACCAGATCATGCTGGGGGGACGGGTCGGGTCGGCCGAGATCGAGTTCGGGCGCAAGACCATGCGGGTGCCGGCCAAGCGGGCGGGCGAGGCGTCGGTGCGGCTCATCGGCCGGTTCGCCGCCGAGCGGTCGGCGGGGGAGACCTTCGGCGACTGGCTCGACCGGTCGGGCGGCGTCGAGGCCATGGCCGTCTACCTGGCCGACCTCGACCACTTCCCCCACCCCGACGAGGCCCCCGACTTCTACGTCGACTACGACGAGACCGGTCCCTACGTGGCCGAGGTCGGCGCCGGCGAGTGCGCCGGGTCATGACCGCGGTCACCCCCGACCTGGCCGACCTGGCCAGCTGTCCCGCCGGTTCGAGGACGCCCCCGCCACCGAGATCGTGGCCTGGGCCACCGAGACGTTCGGTGACGGGATCGTGCTGGCCTCGTCGTTCCAGGACTGCGTGCTGCTCGACCTCGCCCTGGGTGTCGCGCCCGACCTGGAGGTCGTCTTCCTCGACACCGGCTTCCACTTCGCGGAGACGATGTGGTTCGCCGACCGGGTTCGCGACCGGTACAAGATGAACCTGACGGTTATGCACCCGGCGGTCGAGGTCGGCGACCTGTGGCAGCTCGACGTCGACTCCTGCTGCGGCGCCCGCAAGGTGGAGCCCCTGGCCCGGGCCCTCGCGGGCCGGACCGCCTGGATGACGGCCGTGCGCCGGGTGGAGGCGCCCACCCGGGCCACCACGCCGATCGTGAGCTTCGACATCGGCCGGGGTCTGGTGAAGGTCAACCCCATCGCCACCTGGACCGACGCCGAGGTCGACGCCTACATCGCCGAGAACGACCTCCCCGTCCACCCGCTGGTCGATCGGGGCTACCCGTCGATCGGCTGCTGGCCGTGCACCCGCCCGGTGGCCCCGGGCGAGGACCCCCGCGCCGGCCGCTGGTCGGGCCAATCCAAGACGGAGTGCGGCCTGCACGCCTGATGCAACCCGGGCGGCGGCGGATGTGGGCGGCTGCGGTTGTCGCCACCGTCGTCGCCGGAGGCTGTAGCGATCCGTCGCCGGAACGCGAGGGATCGTCGGCCTCGACGACGTCGCCCCCGAGTTCGTCGCCATCGACCTCATCGGCGACCTCGTCGGCCCGGCCACAGCTGGTCTTCCCGGACGGGGCCGTCCCCGTTCCAGCCCCCGGCCCCCGGCCCGACCGCTTCGTCGGCGCGGCCGGGTTGTTCGTGGTTGTGAGGGAGGCGTCCACCGGCAGGGTGTTGGGGGAAGTGGCTATGTTCTCGGATCCGGCCCATGTCTCAGAGGGTCCTCGTCCGAACCGGGCGACGGACGTCGCCTTCTCGCTCGACCGAGGTGCGGTCTATTACAGCGAGGGACCGGAACCGGCGTGCGGCAACGTCAGCGAGGTGGCCGCCGTGACGGGGGCCATTTCCGAGTCACGGGGTGACGGGAACCACGTCGCGCCCGGCCCCGCCGGGCACTATGTCACCAGCGGCGGCTGCGGAGTCAGGATCCGTAAAGGGAGCACCGTCCTGGCGTCGGTGGAGACCCCGCACGGAACCCTGTTCGGGGATGTCGCGTGGTCCGCCGACGGGCGACGGATCGCGGTGGAACGATGGGATGGAAACAACCCGCCATTGATCGTGCTGTTCGACCTCGGCTCCGGCGGCATGTCCGAGATACGGGATCCGGACCGGCTGGGCTACCGGCTTCCCGCCTTTCGCAACGACGGGCGGTTGGTGGTCGTACAGCAGAAGGGCGACCACGGCCCGGCGGCGACCAGGGTCCTCGATGTGGGAAACGGAGCGGTCGTCGGTGAGTTCTCCTACGGGGCCGCGGTAGCCGACCAGGCGTACGACGCCACCCACACCTGGCTGTTGGTCACCATGGCCGACGGGAGGCTGCGGTGGTTCGGCGGCGGCGAGCAGGGAGACTTGGGGACGGGCTACACCGCCGCCGACTGGTAAGTCGGATGGACCCGTTGGCTCTAGGTGAGCGCGTCCGCCTCGTCGGCCAGGACCACCGCGTAGGAGCCGCATCCAAGCATGGCGGCGGCGGGGACCTCCCGGTCGCCCACCCGTAGGAACTCGAGGGCGCCGGTGCCGGGGTCGAACGTGACGTCGTCGACGGTCCCCACCTCGTTGCCCAGCTCCGTGAGCGCCCGCTGGCCGAGGATCTCGAGCTTCCCATCGGCCGCCAGGCGCTCCCGGTCGTCGGCTGGCGGGCGCGGGGCGTCGTCGTCACCGACCATCACCGCGTCCGGACCGAACCCGCTGAGCGCAGACCAGTCCACCAGTCGGGCCTTCTTGCCCCGTCCGACGACCACGGCCGCGATGTGGCCGCGCTGGGCATCGACGAGGAGGTGGGCCACAGTTCCCATCTCCTGGGCGCTGGCCCGGCTGATCAGCTTGCGCCCCCCGGCCTGGCGGAAGGAGTCGCTCACCGGAGCCCCAGCCGGGCCCGGAAGTCGTCGACGGCGGCGCCCAGGCCGACCAGGTCGTCCCGCACGAACTCCTCGGTCATGTCGGGCACGACGAGGGTCGATCCGGACACCGCGAGCTGCGCCGGCAGGGGGATGTAGCCCCGTCCGCCGCCGGCCTTCTCGATCTCGTAGCCGACCACCTCGCCCGCGCTGCCCACGAGGAGGGCCAGGTCGCGCACCGTGCCCAGGCTCACGCCGCCCTCGGTGAGGACGTCGTCGCCCACGACGTTTCGATCGGCGCCCGGGTGGGCGACATCGTCCGGTGCGTCCTCGGGCAGCACGAGGCTCGACTCGTCGGCCACCATCACCGCATCCCGGCCGATGGCGTGGATGGCCTCGGCGGGCAGGACCTGGCGGCTCCGGCCGGAGAAGAAGCCCCGCTTGTTGAGGGTCAGGCCGACGAGGCGGCCCTCCTCCGGGCTGTAGATCACGTCCCTGACCTCGGCCACGTCGTCGCCGCCCGCGATCGTCACGACCGGCAGCCCGTTGATCTGGGAGGCGTGCATGAGCAGCTTCAACGCTTCCCCCTCGTGGCGAAGACGCCTCCGGCCCGGCCCCGCCGCCGGATCACGAGGAAGGCGACGACCGCCAGCAGGAGGACGATGAGCACGAGCACCAACCACCCGACGGCATCCATTCCCGTGCAGCCTACGGCTCCGCCGGCAGAGGTCCGACGAGGCTGTCAGACCTAGGTCCAGGACACCTCGGGCTCGGCCTGGAGGAAGTCACCCAGGAGCTTCCGCCTCCTTCATCGCTTCCGTCCTCACCTTTCGGGGGACGTCGACGAACGGCTCGATGGTGACCGACAGGCGGGAGCACTTGCGCTCGTGCTTCCAGACGCCCGCCATCTGGCCGTCGACGAGGAGGACGGGCGAGATCCAGCCCTGGGGGCGGTAGACCCGCGCCCGGAACTTGCCGGGGAGGAGGTGGTCGGCCTGCTTGGTGGAAGCAATGACGAACTGGTCGAAGGCGGGGAGGAGGCGGACGACTCCGCGGGGCTTGGTCGTGCCCGGCGACATCGGCGTCGGCGACCAGCATCCACATCGGTGTGCCCTCCACGTCGACCTCGGCCACCTCGTCGCCCAGGGCCTTGATGTGCTTGGCTGCCTCGGCCGGGCTCATGGCCCACCAACGGGCGTAGTCGTCCCTGGTGGCGGGGCCGTTGGCGGCCAGGTAGCGGCGGGTGATGGTGGCCATGGCCTCGTCGCCGGGCGTGGTCGTCCATTTGCCTTTGAGCCACCGGTCGGGGCGGACGAAGGTGACGTTGCGGCCCCGGTTGGGTCCGAAGCACAGCTTGCCCTGGTAGGTGGCGGGCTTGAGGGTGGAGCCCCAGCTCCCGAGCAGCTTGTCGGCCAGGTCGGGGTTGCGGGTGATGCGGGCCACCTCGGCGGCCAGCTCCTCCCGGGTGAGGGCCTCGCCGTCCAGGGCCTTGGCCACGCCCGCGATCATCGCCTTCAGCTCGTCCTGGGAGATCCCGAAGCCCTTCGACCACGCCGGCTTGAGGTAATGGCGGTAGGTGCTCATCCCGCCCAGCCACAGGCCGTACTCGGACGAGCGCAGCAGGTGCAGCGTGCCCCGCATGGCCCAGGACTTCACCAGGCTGCGGTCCTCCCCGAGGGCCCGGGCGACGGCGTCGGGCTCGAGGTCGTGCACCCGGGCCCAGGCGGCTAGCTCGGCGGAGGACATGAGCTGGGCGTGGAGACCGCAGACATCCGCCACCACGTCGAGCAGGGCGGCCCGGGGGGCCCGCTCGACCAGATGGTGGCGGGCCATCCGCCACGCCCCGACCTGGTCCCAGGTGAGCTTCGGGCTCATCGGCCCAAGCTACGACCGGGGGACACGGCTTTCGTGCATGGATCGCGCCCCGATCCCGGCCCCGACGGGCCGGATCAGGGGCGCGACCCGTGATCCGAACCCGGCCGTCACATGAAGTTGCGGGTGTGGAGGGCGGAGAGGTCCGCCGCCTCCCGGGGAGGGAACCCGAGGCGGACCAGGCGCCGCTGGCGACCCTCGTCCATATCCGCCTGCAGGTGCTGCACCCGCCGGTGGCCCTCGGCCACCGCGGCGGGCGCCCACGACCCGGCGGCCAGGACCACCAGGGCGTCGAAGACCTCCTCGTTGAGCCCGGCGGTGTCGGCCAGGGCGTCGTGGCGGCGCTCGACCGCGGCCCGCAGCCGGTCGCGCAGGGACGGGTCAGCCGCGGCCTGGTGCTCGAGGTGGGCAAGACCGAAGGCCACGTGGCGGGCCTCGTCCTGCAGGGCCAGACGCGACACCTGCCGGGTGACGGGATCGGGCGCGTAGCGCTCGAGGAAGGCCAGCAGGTTGAGGAAGCTGCCCTCGCCCAGGACCGACAGGAGGAACGACGCCACCGAGAAGTCGGGCTCGGCCACCAGGGTCGCCAGCGACGCTCGGCCCCCCGCCCCCGACACCCCCAGCCGGCCGTCGCCCATCACGGCCCGGCGGGTGAAGACCTCGACGTGGCGGGCCTCGTCCGCCACCTGCACCGCCAGGAGCTGCACCGCCTCCCGGAAGTGGGGGTGGATGCGGCCGAGGAAGCGGGCGGGGACGACCAGAGCCGCTTGCTCGTTCTCGACGAGGAAGGTCATGACCTGCACGACCGCCGCCTCGACGTCGGGCGGGTGGTCCCGGGGGGCGTCCCAGGCGACGGCGGTGGCCGGGTCCCATTGGCCGGCCGCGGCCTGGGCGTAGAGCTTGGGGGCGACGTCGGCCCACACCACGTTCCGGTCGTCGAGCTCGAAGTCGACGTCGGGACCGCCGGCCTCGACCAGGGCGCCCCGTGCGGCCAGCCCCCAACGGGGGGAGGGGCGGTCGACGACGGCGCCGGGTGTCGAGGGGTCGGGAGCGCCCGCCCGCTCCGCCCCGGACCACCGTTGGTCGTCGGCTTGACCCCGGACAACGACCGCCACCGGATCGCTTGGGTCCAGATCGCCGTCGGGCCACTCCACCCGGTGGCCGTGCGACCGGCACCACGCCCGCAGGTGCACGTTCAGCCCCGGCGCCCGGCCGCGAACCTCCACCCGTCCGCCCGACGGCATCGCCACCAGGGCCCGCTTCAGGAGGAGGTGGGCCCCCTCCTCGAACCCCAGGCCCTCAAGGTCGATAGTCGGCGGCGGTGACATCGCCCTCGGCGTCGTAGAAACCGGTCCCGTCGACCGCCGCCTCCAGTGCGGCGTAGCCCGTGGTGCGGCCCGGCCGCCATTCGGTGAGCCCCTCCAGGTCGAGGAGCGGCCGCACCGTCGGGTCGGCGTACGACATCGACAGGAGGATCTCCGCGAAGCGGTCGACGTCGCCCCCGCCCACCCCGTCGACCACTGTCATGTTGCAGTGGTCGTAGGGGGCGGTCTGGGTCAGCACCCGGGTCGAGCCCGGGGCCAGCGTCCCCTCCCGGACGAAGAGCAGGTGGTTGGCGTCGATCATGCAGGCGGCGTCGACCTCCCCGGCGGCCAGGGCCCGGGCCGCCTGCCGCTCGCCGCCGATGTGATCGCCATGGAGGCCGACGCCGACGTCGAAGCGCCGAACCTCCAGCCCCGAGGCCCCCAAGCCCCGCAGGTGGGCCAGGGGGATGAGCGTGGCCTGGGGCGAGTCGACGGCCCCGGCCGCCACCGTCCGCCCGGCCAGGTCCGCCACCGACTCGATGTCGGAGTCGGCCCGCACGACCACCACCGACGTGAGGTCCTGGTCGGTGTCACGCATGGTGAGCGCCCTCGCCTCCGGGGCCCGGCGCACCGTGCGGACCCAGGCCAGGGGCGAGTTCCAGGCGGCGTGGATGCGGCCGGCCACCAGGTCGTCGACCTGGCGCTCGTAGTGGGAGTAGAGGACGTAGTCGAAGTCGAGTCCCTGGTCGCGGAACCAGGCCCGGAACCCCTCCCAGATGGTGACCACCTTGGGGTCGTAGGCGACCGCGCCCATCAGCAGGGCGGTCATGCCGGGTCGAGGAGGGGCAGGTCGCAGATCACCCGGCCGACGAAGTCGAGCAGGGCGTCGGTGGTGGGGGCCATCACCCGGGCCGCCCGGGCGTCGCGGAACCGGCGCTCGACCCCCAGCTCCCGGCGGAAGGCGGCACCGCCGCACACCTTCATGGCCAGGTCGGTGACGGCGATGGCGGCCTCGGCCGCCACCGCCTTGACCTCCAGCACCCGCAGCATGGCGTCCTCCCGGGCCCGGGTGAGGGCGCGGGTGGTGTCGTCGAGGAAGGCCCGGGTGCGGTCGGTCTCGATCCGCATGCGGGCCAGGTCGTGGCGGGGGAGCACCTGCTGGGCCAGCGACTGGTCGAGGTGCTCCAGCCGGGTGCGGGTGAGGTGGGCGGTGGCCTCCTTCGTCACCGCCTCCGCCAGCCCGAGGGAGAAGGCGGCGTTGAGGACGAGGAACCAGGGCAGCGCCACCGCCAGGGCCACGTCGAGCCCGCCGCCGTCGGGGCCGAGCATGGCGTCCCGGCCGACGACCACGCCCTCGGCCGTCACCGGCCGGGAATCGTTTCCCCGCAGGCCCAGACCATCGAAGCGGCCGGCGACCTCCAGGCCGGGGGCGTCGGAGCGCAGCAGCCACATGGTCATTGGCCCCTCGGCCGCCAACGGCCGGCTGGACCACACGTACACGTCGGCCTCCCCGGCGGCGGTCACCCAGCTCTTGCGGGCGTCCAGCCGGACGGCGCCGTCGCCGTCGCCATCGCCGTCGCCTGAGCCCTGGGCCGAGCTCATGGGCGCCCAGAAGTGGCTTCGGGATCCGACCTCGGAGAAGGCCAGGGTGGTGAGGCAGCGACCGGCGGCGATCTCCTCCCGTACGTCCCGAGGTCCGTGGGCCTCGATGATGGCGGTCGCCGCGTAGTGCATGAGCACGACCATGGCGGTGGACCCGCAGGCGGCGGCCAGCTGCTCGATCACGGGGACGGCGCCGAGGAGGCTCTGGCCGCCACCGCCGACCTCGGACGAGCTGACCAGCCCGAGCAGGCCGCTCTCGCCCAGGGCGGTAATCGACGCCCGGGGGAATGAGCCGGCGCGGTCGACCTCGTCGGCAGCGGGGGTGACGACGTCGGCCACGATGGCGGTCAGGGCTTCCAGGTGGGGCTTGGGCATGGGGAGGGTTTTCCTCTCGGGCTAGGTGGCCAGGGATGGAGATGCCACGGCCGCAGGCCCCGAGGAACCCGTCCTTTCAGCCCACGGGGAGCGGAGGGACGGACGCGTCGCGGGTTCGTGGCGGCCAAGGTCGCCCGACCGGGCGACGGTGGAAGCTCGTTCAGCGACGGTGCACGGCGCATCCCCCTTTCGTCGCCGGCACCCTACTGCCGCATTCCGTTTGGCGGACCGTTGGTCGGCGGCATCGGCCGGGCAGTTTGGCTCCTCACCCTGTGGATTGGCCGGATCGGGCGCGGGGAAAGGCCACGGGCAGACGTGCGGATCGACAGGAGGTCGTGATGGGCATCGGTGTCAGCGTGTTCCTCATCGCCGTGGGCGCGATCCTTGCCTTCGCTGTCGACGTGCAGGCGTCGGGCATCGACCTGGCCACCGTGGGCGTGATCCTCATGGTCGTCGGCGTGATCGGCCTGGCGACGACCCTCCTGCTCTTCGGGGACGACGGCTGGTGGGGCCGGCGCACGGTGGTGCAGAGCGACCTGGTCGACGAGGTCGAGCCGGTGGTGCGGGAGGTGCCGGTCAAGGAGGTCGTGCGGGAGGTGCCCGTGAGGGAGCTACCGGTCAGGGAGGTCCCGGTCAGGGAGGTGCGGACCGGTCGCCGCCGGGTGACCCGCCGTCGCGTCGACTTCTGATCGACCGCCCCTTCGGGGGTCGACGGAGGGAGCCGCCCCTCCCCTCTAGAGTTGACCTGTGCAGGACGATGCCGGCACGGCCGTGCAGCCCGACGAGGCGCCCGGCACGGGCCCGTTCGAGGACGCCGGCGGGATCCCGTTCGGTCCCTGGACGGAGACGGAGCTGACCCGCCTGCTCGTGGCCGAGCGCGACGCCCGGGCCGCGGCCGAGCGGTCGGCCCGGCGGCTGGCCGACCTCCAGGCGATCACCGCCGGGTTGTCGCAGGCCCGCACCCCGGGCCAGGTGGCCGAGGTCATCGTCGAGCGGGCCACCGGCGGGGCGGGCGCGGCCAGCGGTGCCCTCTGCCTGCTCTCCGACGACGGCCACACCCTGGAGGTGGTCCGCTCGGTGGGCTACGACCCGGCCGCCATCGAGCGGTTCCGGACCTTCCCCCTCGCCTCCGACCTCCCCGCGGCCGACGCCCTCCGCACCCGGCGCATCGTCCTCATGGGGTCGATCGCCGAGCGCAACACGCAGTTTCCCGAGCTCGAAGGGGTGCCCGCCCGGAACCAGGCCTTCGCCATCGTCCCGGTGTTCGCCGGCGACGACCCGATGGGCGCCATCGCCTTCGGTTGGTCCGAGGCGAGGGCGTTCGCGGAGGACGACGTCCGTTTTCTCGACGCCATCGGCCAGCAGGCGGGGCAGGCCCTCGACCGGGCCCGTTTCTACGCCGCCGAGCACGACTCGGCCGTGCGCCAGGGCTTCCTGGCCGAGGCCAGCCGGGTCCTGAGCTCCTCGATCGACTACGAGGAGACCCTGGCCCGGGTCGCCCGCCTGGCCGTGTCCGACATCGCCGACTCGTGTGTCGTCTACCTGGTGGAGGCCGACGGCCTGCGGTTGGTGGTCACCTCCCCCGTCGACGCCGACTCCGAGGCCATCCTGCCGTCGACGAGCCCACTCCTCCTGGGCATCGTCGAGTCGGGCGAGCCCGTCGTCCTCTCCGAACTGTCCGGCTCCGCCTACGCCGACGAGCTCGAGGAGTTGCGCCGGCTCGGGCGCGCGATCGGTGATGGCGGCGCCCCTGACCACGGGCGACCGGCCCATCGGGGTGCTGGCCCTCAGCATGGGCCGTTCGAACCGCCGCTACGGAAAGGCCGACCTCCCCTTCGTCGAGGACCTGGCCGGCCGGGCCGCGGTGGCCATTGAGAACTCCCGGGCCCAGGAGGCGCGGGCCGAGGTGGTGCGCACCCTCCAGCGCAGCCTCCTGCCCCACATCCTGCCCCTGCTGCCGGGCATCGAGCTGGCCGGCCGGTACCACCCCGTGGGCGGCCGCAGCGAGGTGGGGGGCGACTTCTACGACGTCTTCCCCCTGGGACGGGGTCGCTGGGGCGCCGCCATCGGCGACGTCTGCGGGAAGGGGGTCATGGCCGCCCAGCTCACCGCCCTGGCCCGCTACACCGTGCGCACGGCCGCCCGCAGCGAGGCCCGGCCCTCGGGCGTCCTCGACGTGCTCAACCGCAGCCTCCTCGACCACGAGACGGGCGACCGCTTCTGCACGATCGTCACCGCCTTCGTCGACACCGCCGAGGAGCCGGTGCGGGTCACCCTCTCGTGCGCCGGGCACCCCCTCCCGTTCCTGATCGACGCCCGTGGTGAGGTCTCCACCTTGGGCCGATCGGGCACCGCCGTCGGGCTGTTCGCCACCCCCGCCCTGTTCGACGACACCCACCGGCTCCTCCCGGGCGAGACCCTCGTCCTATTCACCGACGGGGTCATCGAGGCCCGGGCGCCCGACGGGTCCTTCGCCGACGGGCTGCTGGAGTCCGTGCTGCGGCGCGACCACGGCCTGTCGGCCGACGACCTCGCCGCCTCGGTCGAGGCGGCGATCCTCGAGTTCCAGGGCGGCGACCCCCGGGACGACATGGCCGTCCTGGTGCTGCGGGCCCCCGGGCCCCGGTTCCGGGAACGGCTGGCCCCGACCGCCGAGAGCCTGTCGGCCAGCCGTCGCCGCCTGCGGGCCTGGCTGGCTGCCGCCTTGGGCGATCCGATCTTCTCGCCCTCCGGCGTCACCCTCGACGACATCCTGCTGGTGGCGGGCGAGTTGGGGACCAACGCCGTCCAGGCCGCCCGGAGCGCGGTTGAGCTGCGGGCCTGGGCCGGCCCCGATTCGATAACTGTCGAGATCACCGACGACGGCGTCGGCTTCGACGGCGTCCTCCCCTCTGTCGACACGCCGCCGGCCGCCTCCTCGGAGCGGGGGAGGGGCCTGTTCCTGGTGCAGTCCCTCACCCGCGGCCAGTGCCGGGTGCAGTCCGGCGTCCACGGCACCCTCGTGCGCTGCACGATCGCCCTCTGAGGTGGACGGCTTCGAGACCCGGGCCATCCACGCCGGCCAGGAGCCCGACCCCGCCACCGGCGCCGTCAGCGTGCCCGTGTACCAGACGTCCACCTATGCCCAGCCCGAGGTCGGCGACGAGCCGGAGTACTCCTACGCCCGCACCGCCAACCCCACCCGCCGGGCCCTGGAGCGGTGCCTGGCCTCGTTGGAGGGGGCGGCCCACGGCCTGGCCTTCGCCAGCGGGATGGCGGCCACCGACGCCGTCCTGCGCCGGCTGGGCCCCGACGACCACGTCCTGCTGCCCTACCGGGGCTACGGCGGCACCTGGAAGCTGGTGTCGCGGGTGCTGTCGGTCGCCTTCGACGCCGTCGACCAGTCCGACCTCGAGGCGGTGGCGGCCGCCTGGCGGCCGGAGACCCGCCTGCTGTGGGTCGAGTCACCCACCAACCCCACGCTCGAGGTGGTCGACATCGAGGCCCTGGCCGGCCTGGCCCACGAGCGGGGGGCGCTCTGCGTGGTCGACAACACCCTGGCCACGCCCTACCTCCAGCGTCCCCTCGAGCTGGGCGCCGACGTGGTGGTGCACTCCACCACCAAGTACCTCGGCGGCCATTCCGATCTCGTGGGCGGCTTCGTGGCCTGCGACGACGACGGCCTGGCCGCCGGATACACCCTGGTGCAGCACGCGGCGGGGGCGGTGCCGGGCCCGCTCGACTGCTTCCTCGTCCTGCGGGGGGTGAAGACGCTGGCCGCCCGCATGGACCGGCACTGCCGCAACGCGGCGGCGGTGGTGGACGCCCTCCAGTCCCACCGGGCAGTCAAGGAGGTGCACTGGCCGGGCCTGCCCTCGCACCCCGGCCACGACCTCGCTACCCGGCAGATGCGGGGGTACGGCGGGATGGTGGCCTTCATCCTCGCCGGAGGCGAGGCTGCGGCCCGGGCGGTGGCCGGCCGCACCCGGCTGTTCGTCCTGGGGGAGTCCCTGGGCGGGGTCGAGTCGCTGCTCGGCTACCCCACGCTCATGAGCCACGCCGCCCTGGTGGGAACGGCGCAGGCGATCGATCCCGCCCTGCTCCGGCTCTCGGTGGGCATCGAGGACCCGGCCGACCTGGTGGCCGACCTCACCCAGGCGCTGGACTCCCTGGGCTGAGGACTACTCGGCGGCGTAGACCGGGGTGTCGATCTCGATGTCGTCGTCGACCACGTCGTCGTCGATCACGACACCATCGGGGATGACGTCGACGTCGGGGATGGCCACCCGATCCGACGGCGGACGGTTGCCGCCGGGACCACCGCGGCCGCCTCGGCCCTCGCGGCCACCGGCCTTGTCGCTCACCGTGCGCTGGGTGTAGGGGATCAGTGCCACCTCACGGGCCGTCTTGATGGCCACGGCCACGTCGCGCTGGTGCTGGACGCACGTGCCGGTGGTGCGGCGGGCCTTGATCTTGGCCCGGTCGCTGATGAACCGGCGCAGCAAGTTGACGTCCTTGTAGTCGACGAACGTGATGTGGTCGCGGCAGAAGATGCAAACCTTGGGCTTCCCGCGCCGGTTGAGGTCGCGGACCGGCGTCCGCTTCTTGCCGCGATCGCGGTCGTTGTTCCGTGCCATTGCGCCTCAGTCTAGGTGAAACGACCGGGGGACCGGCTCGACCCCGCCCGGCCAGCGATTCAGTCGAGGAAGAACCCGTAGGGGCTGGGGCGGGCGCCGGCGTCGAACCGGGGCTCGTAGTGCTCGGCCCAGAGGGTGGCGAGGAAGTCGGCCCGGTTCTTGGTGTTGGTCTTGGCGAACAGGCCGATGAGGGAGTCCTGGACGGCGAAGGCGTCGATCCCGAGGATCTGGGCGATCGTGCGGGTGGTGCGGCCCTGGGTGTAGAAGGTCAGCACCTCCATCTCGTCGTCGGTGAACCCGAAGCCGTCGATTACCCGCTGGTCGAGCAGGACGATGCGGTCCTCCTCGGCCACGATCGACAGCCCGCCGTCGGGGCCGGTCGAGGCGTGGAAGGTGACCGATCCCTCCTCGCCGGCAGGGAGGGTGGCGTGGGCCAGGGGGTCGCCGGCGTTGTAGGCGGCCACCACTTCGGCGATTGCGCCCGGGACGGCGGCGGGGTCGTCGACCGTCTCGATGCGGGCGGCGGCGGCGGGGCAGGTCTCCTCGACCGCGCCGTCGGCCGAGACCTGGACGAAGCCGGGGGGGCGGTCGAGGTTGCCGGGGTCCTCGGCCGCCGACCGCAGCATGCGCAGCCGGAGCAGCTCGGCGATCGGCTCGAGGGCGTCGCGCATCGCCCGCTGCTCCTTGTACACGAACTGCTCCCGGCCCACCCGGTTGCGGTACAGGGTGACGATGCCCCAGTTCAGGCCCTCGGACCGGACGACGGCCCGCATCTCGTCGGCCAGGTCGAGCTCCCGCAGCAGGGCGTCGTAGCGGATGCAGCGGGACAGGTTGCCGCCGCTGGCCGTGTACAGGCTGCCGATGGGCATCTGCTGCATGAGCAGGTTGGGGAAGCTGTTGAGGTCGTCGCCCCGGAACTCGAGGTCGAGGGCCTTGCGCTCCCGGGCGGGGGGCGACTCGAGGCCGATCACCGACCGGCTGGTCCAGAGCATCGTCGGCGGGTCGACGGTGCAGAAGGTGGACGAGTCGTAGCCCAGGACCGGCTTCAGCCGCTCGTCGAGCTCGGGCCAGGCCTGGGCGAGGTCAGTGCCCAGGCGGGCGACCTCGTGGACGATGGGCCGGAAGTCAGGCCCCGGCGTAGGAGGTGCCATGACCAGCCAAGCTAGTTGCCGGAGTCGAAGCCACCAGACCTCTCGGGCGCCGCTCCGGCCCCGAACGCCTCACCGAGGCGAACCAACCGACGAAACCTGAGATGCCTTGATCGGCCACGCCCGTGCGCTCAATCCTACCCACGGTGACCACCAAACAGCCTGAGATCCCACACGTCGTTGGCGGGAACCAGCCCTCCTCGCTTGGTCAGGAGCACGCCGCCGACGAGGCCGATGGTCCGTTCGGTCACGCTGTTGGCCGTGTCCATGGTGAACGAGGCCGAGTTGCCGGGGCCGGCGGAGCCGTAGCGGACGACGGAGCCGCCCTCAGTGCGAATGGTGATGCGACCGGTGGCATCCCGGCCGTAGCGGACGATCTCGGCCCCGCCCACCCGCGTGGCCGTATGGCGGTCCCCGCTTTCGTAGAGCAGCGTCTGGGTCCCGATGGTGGCGGTGTTCCCGTAGCTGTCATAGGTCACGGTGCCCACGCTCACATCCGAGCTCGACGTCAGGCGGTCGGCCTGGTCATAACAGTAGGTGGTGGGGGTGCCGGCATTGTCGATGAGGCTGGTGCGGTTGGTGTTGCGGCCGGCAGCCGTCTGGGCCCCGCAGCCGCCGGTGGCGGCGAAGGCGTAGTCGAGGGCATGGGACGCCACCGCGGCGTGGGTGAGGCGCCCGGCGGCGTCGTATTCGAAGTTGGGGTTGGCCGGATCGGCGTCGGCGGTGTCGATGGTCTCGTCCACCACCTTGCCCGACTGGGAGCGGGTGACCACGTCGTCGCCCACGACGGAGCTGGCGGCGCCCGTCCACTGCAGGCGGGAGAGGGCTCCGGTGGCATGGCGCTCGACGACGGCCAGGGCGCTGCCGTTGCCGGCGGTGAGCAGGCTGGTGGGGTAGGTGACCGACTTCAGCTCCCCAGACGGCACCGCGTAGTCGGCCCGGGCCACGTCGCCCCCGTCGAGGTTCTGGGTCTTGACGCGCCCGGCCGGGGTGTAGGCGGTGTTCATCGTCCCGGCCGGTCCGACGCTCTGGGTGCGGCGGCTGGCCTGGTCGTAGCTGGAGGTGGTGGTCTTGCCCCACACGTCGGTGTAGGAGAGCACCCGGCCCAACAGGTCGACCTTGGTGGTGATGACCCCGGCGGGGTCGGTGACGCTGCCCACCAGGGGGTTGCCGCCCAGGGCGTGGACGATGCTGGCCGTGCGGGCCGGTTCCACCACCGTGGGGGTGACATTCGAGTTCGTGCGGGCGGGGTGGACGACTGTGAGCACCCGGCCCCGGACGTCGTAGGTGCTGCAGACGAGGCCTTCCGCCCCCGATCCGAGCTGGGAGGATACGACCCGGCCGGCGGCGTCGTAGACGACGGTGGTGACCCGGCGGCCGTTGGCGGAGCCGTCGGGGCTGGGGCTGGTGATGGTCTTGACCCGCCCGCCCTGGTTGGCGCTACCACCGCCGGGGCAGGGGTTGGCCACGGTCTCGGCGTTGTCGTAGTAGTCGTAGACGGTGGCGCCGTAGGGCCTGGTGGTGTCGGGCACGGTGGGGTCGTTGGCGGGCAGGGTGCGCGCCGTCGGGCGCCGGAGCAGGCCCGTCTCGGTCGACAGGGTGGTCACCAGGTCGAGACCACCCGGATCGACGATTTCCTTTTCGACCACGCCGGTGGCCAGGCTCTCGTATTTCGTGGTGGTGACCCGGCCCGGCACGCCCAGGGTGTCATCGGTGGTGGTCTTGGTGGGGTTGGCGTAGCGGGGATGCAGGTCGGCGGCCACGAGCGGCCGGGCTGAGCCTTCCGGCGGGGTGATGGTCAGGGTCACGGTCGGCGACCCGGTGGTGGCCACAGCGTCGATGCGGAAGCGGTGGCGTCCGGTCACATCGTTGATCTTGACCCCGGTACCCCCTGTGGCGCTGTCCGCCACCAGGGTGTCGTCGACGAAGACCCGGGCCGAGCCGCCGGTGGCGGCCACGCCGTAGGTGTAGGGGTTCACACCATCGACGACGGGCAGATTGATCTCGCCGGTGTAGCGGCCCGACCAGGGCCCGGCCGACAGGCCGCCCAGCGCGCGCCGGAATCGGGCCCGGGGCCAAGGCGCGGGTGGATCGTGGTCCGCTGGAGTCGGTGTTGGTCCACCCCACCAGGGCCAGGCCGGTGGCGTCGGTGCCGTCGGGGGCGTCGAAGTCGGTGTGGGTGTGGGGCGGCGGCGGCGCGGTACCGCTGGTGTCGGGCACGGCGCTGCCGATGGGAAAGCAGGTGTTGGGCGCGGGGCCGTCGACGTCGCTGACCCGGCCTGTGCGCTGGGCCCGGTGGCGTCAGCGTCGTAGTCGGTGGTGGTCGCTCGGCCGGCGGGGTCAGTGATCACGACCGGGCGGTCGCCCTCGTCCCAGGCGAACGTCGCCTTGGCCGGGGCCTCGGTCACGTTGGAGGTGGCGTCGGCGTCGGACTCGACCCGCCCAGCGAGGTCGTAGGTGACCTGCCGGTTGAAGCCGTTGGGCTCGTGGGTGGTCCCGGTGAAGCCGTCGAGGTGGACCCGGTGGCAGGCTCGTCGGCATCGTAGACGTAGCTGTGGCCGGGTCGGGGCTTCTGGTCCCGGTGGTGCCGTCGTAGGGGACGGGCAGGGTGACATGGTTCACCCGCCCGGCGACGTCGTAGGTGATGAGCGTGGCCGTGGTGCCATCGTCGACGGGGACGTGGGTCAGGGTGGGCACTCGCATGGCGTCGTTGGCGAAGGGTCGCGAACCGTCGACAGGCGCCGTTCGGTGTTGTAGCCGAAGTCGGTGATCGACGCCATCGCATCCATCGGGTTCGTCCCCGGGGGTCCTCGCTGATGCGCACCAACTGGCCGGCGGCGTTGTACCAGAGGCGGCTGGAGGTGCCGTCCCAGTCCGAGTAGTCGACCTGGCACAGCTTGCCCGCCGAGGGCGCGGCCAGATTCTGGCCCGAGGGCAGGGCCAGGCAGTCCTTGACCGGATCGAAGCCGTTGTAGGGGCCATTGACCGGATCGTCGGGCAGGGCCGGGTCCTCGTTGTTGAAGCCACGGTAGTCGAAGCCTGATCGCACGGCCGCTGACCGGATCGGAGATCTCGGTGAGCCGGGAAACCCCCCCGAAGGTGGCGTGGGTGTCCCATTCGTGATCGGGGCTCGCCTGGTTGGCGTCATCGAGGGCGCTGGTGGACCCGGTCAGTGACCCGGCGCCGTCGAAGACGTAGGTCAGGCCGTCGGTGGCGATGAGGGTGAGCTTGCCATCCGCGTCGCGAGCCAGCACTCCGTCCTCGTCGGATGGGGGGGTGTAGCCCTGCCCGGAGCTGGGGTCGGCGCCGGTTGCGGCGTATGTGTGCAGGCCGCCAGAGGCGTCGGTGAGGGTCACCCCGTGCTCGCTGGGTCGGGCCGAGGTGTAGGCCAGGGCAGAGCCCGCCGACAGGGTCCAGCCCGCGGGCAGCGGCCCGACCGAGGGGGCGGTGAGCCAGGACGGGTCGACGGCCTTCACGTGGCCACCGGGAATGACGGCGGACAGGGCGATGAAGGCGCCGTCGACCTGCTCCCGGTACTCGATCCTGAACTTCTTGGTGAGGTGGGGGAAGGGAAGTTGACGGCGGTTGCGCTGACGGCGCGGTAGACCGGCGTCGTCGGGTTCCACTCCGCTTCCGCAGTCTTCTGGACATCGTCGACGAAGATGCGCACGCCGTCGCTGGTGCCGACGAAGAAGGTGTAGTCCCCCGCAGCGGCCACCGTGATGTTGCCGCTCCAGCGCACGACGTAGTCGTCCTTGCCCACCGTGGGGGCGGGGGCGGTGGCGCCCCAGTAGAAGGCCACGCTGGGGTCGGTGCGGGTCAATGCCGGGGCGGTCGGGGCCGCCGGGAAGGCGCTGCCGTTGTAGTACTCGCCCAGCAGGCCGTTGGTCGAAGCCGCCGAGTTGTAGGCGACGCCCACCCCCACGTCGCCGCCCACGGTGGCAAAACGCGGGCCGGCATGGGAGTACGCCATGTTGCCTGAGGCCAGGTTGGCCTGCACCGGACCGATGGTGTCGGTGGGGCGGGGCCGCCCGAGCCGAGGCGGAGGGTGGTACGGAAGGACCAGCGGTGGTTGTCGTCGTTGGGCGGGGTGGTGAAGTAGGTGTCGTTGACCCGTCGGAGCTGAACACGTGCCAGCGGGAGAAGCCGTCGGCCAGCGCCCCGGCGGGCACCGTCCAGCACACGTTCGCCTCATCCGGGGCGGGGCATGGAACATAGCCGGCGTCGCTGGGCTTGATCCAGCCCGAGTCGACGCTGTGGCCGCCCTCCACGTAGGGCCCGGTGCCGACCCGGAACCAGTACGACACCTCATCGCCGTCGGGATCGGAGGCCGGGTTGACCATCAAGGTGGGGGTCCCCTCGACCAGCACCACGCCGTCGGCAGGGCCCGCCGGGGTGGCGGCAGCCGGCGAGCGGTTGTAGGTGACGACCAGCTGCGGAGCGAAGGCACCGGGCTGCTCGGCGGAGTAGAAGCCCCGGTAGGAGGCGGCGGCCTCGTTCGTCGCTCGCAGCCCCATGCCGTTGTTGGCGGTCCCGGCGAACCACCTCCGGGTCAAGGCGGTGGCGTCGATGTCCTGCCAGTCGGGGACGCAGCCGCTGGCGCCGTGGGCAAAGCTGACGGAGGGCGAGGGGGCGACACCGTCGACTGGTGGCTGGGAGTTCCAGGTGTTGGTGGCGCCGATGGCGGGTGAAGTGCCGAGGCCGAACACGTTGATTGCTGACGGCGTGCAGTTCAGCGAGTACCAGTTGTACAGGCGCAGCTTGCTCCCCACGACCTGGCTGCCGGTGCCGTTGGGAAGACCGGTGAGGTCGAACTTGAGCAGGCTCCGGTAGGCGTTGGCCCCTGTCGGGCTGCCCACGATCAGGTACGGATGGGTGGCGAAGGACGAGTTGATGTAGGCCGTCTCGTTGGACACCCAGGTGTCGAATCCGCCCTCGCCCGCCGTCGTGTTGAGCGTCTCGACGGTGGGGTCGATGGTCACCGGGAATGCCCGACCCGTGTCTGACAGCCACTCCTCGGAGATGGACACCTCCACGCTCACGACGTTGCCCGCAGGCGCCGGGTCCCCCTCCGGGAGGCTCGGCGCGCCTGTGGTGGTGGTCGTGGTGGGCTCCTCGGTGGCGGGGATGCCGCCGGCCGGCGCCTCGGTGGTGGGGGGCGACTCGCCGTCGACGCCAGGCGTGGCCGGGGGCACCGAGGTGGTCGTCGGGGCCGACGCGTCGGCCGGCGCCGCAGCAGTGTCGCTCAGACGGACCAGGACCGGGGTTGTTGCCTGCGGCCCGGCGGTGGCCAGGTTGGCGTCGAAGGCGACGCCGCCGCCCAAGGTGGCCACGACCCTGCCGTCGGGGTCGACGAACTCCACCCCCGAGGCGGCGTCGCGAGCGGAGACGCCCTCCGGTAGGGCGAACTGTTCCCGGTAGGTCCCTCCGGCGGAGGCGTCGGCCAGCATGACCTCTTCCTTGTAGCCGTCGGGGGTGGGCGTGAGCACGAGGTCCCGATTGGCGCCGAGGGCCCCGGCGTAGGTGGCACGGCTGGCCTCGAGGCCGGTGCCGGTGCGGGCGGCGACGGCAGTAGCCCCGGGATGGTGCAGGGAGATGGGCCCGGCCTCGGTCTGCACGGTCGCCAGGGCACCATCCGCCTTGGCGCCCAGCGTGGCCGCCCCCGGAGCGGCCTTGGCGGCCAGCGAGTCGTCGGCCGCGGGGATGAGGGTGAGGTCGAAGTCCACCCACCCTCCATCCTCGCCACGGAACCTGGCCGGCGCTTCGGTGACGAGGGCGGTGTGGGAGCCGTCGGGGTTCTCGTAGACCTTGCGCGTCGGGGTGGTCTCTTCGTCGACGGGCGTCGCCTTGGCCGGATCGAAGTCGTCCCGGGACGGGGCGTCGACCGGGGGCCCGTCCGGGCTGGGCGGATTGCGGAAGTCGCCGGCGGCAACGACGGCCCTGGTCTCGGGGGCTGGCTCAGAGCGCAGCGCCGGGACGGGCTTGGAGGGCTCGGCCTGGGTCTCCTCGGCCGATGCCGGGGCCACGACCAGCGCCTGGGAGCTGCCCAGGACGGCGACCGCCATCGCTGCCATGAGAAGGTGCCGAAGGGATCCCCTGTTTCGGCGGTCCCTCGTACGGGCTCTCGGATGGCCGTTCGGGCTCGGCGCCGGGGCCGCGGACCTAGAGGCGACCGACGGCCACCCCCGGACGCGTCCGGCATGGCCTCGCAGATCGTTCATTCGAATCCTCCCGAAGGGGGGCACACGATGTGCCCATCCGCCGCGCCCCGATCTGTGAGGACCGAACCCGCTGTAGGAACACGATGCCCCGACGGAGACAACGCCGTCGCAACACCCCCCCAACGATCTGACAACTCTGGACGCGGTCCGTCACTGCTGGCGAGCCACACCCTTTCTGCTAACTCGAGTATGTGGTTGAAACAGTTGGGAACTGTTGGCGTCGTTGCTCAGGAGACCAAAAAGCGTGCGCCGGGCTCGGGCGGACTCGGGGAGGGGGGCAGCGCCCCCCGAGCGTCATCGGAAGCGCTGGCGGATGAGGTTGAGGGCGCTCCCGGCGCGGAACCACTCGATGTGCTCGGTCGACAGGCTGTGGGTGCACTCGAAGTCGACGGCGGAGCCGTCCGGCCGCTCGATGCGACAAGCGACCGGGACGCCAGGGGCCAGGTCGGCCAGGCCCAGCACCGAGATGCGGTCGTCGGCCCCGATCAGGTCGTAGGTGGCGGGGTCGGCGAAGACGAGGGGGAGCATGCCCTGCTTCTTGAGGTTGGTCTCGTGGATGCGGGCGAAGGAGCGCACCATCACCACCCGGCCCCCGAGGAACCGGGGCTCCATGGCCGCGTGCTCCCGGGACGACCCCTCGCCGTAGTTGTCGTCGCCCACCGCCACCCACGGCTCGCCGGCATCGCGGTAGTGCTGGGCCACGTCGGGGAGGGGCTCGGGCTGGCCGTGGACGCCGCACAGGCCGGTGCCGGGCTCGCCGGTGAACGCGTTGATGGCCCCCAGGAACAGGTTTCGGCTGATGTTCTCCAGGTGGCCCCGGTACTTCAGCCATCGGCCGGCGGCCGAGATGTGGTCGGTGGTGCACTTGCCCACCGCCTTGAGGAGTATGCGGAGGCGCACGAAGTCCTGGCCGTCCCACGGCGGGAAAGGCTCCAGCCGTTGGAGCCGGGAGCTGTCCGGGTCGATGACCACGTCGATGCCGCTGCCGTCGGCCACCGGGGCGACGTAGCCCTCGTCGCCACCCACGAAGCCACTCGACGGCAGCTCGTCCCCGAAGGGCTCGGCCAGGCGGACACCGTCGAGCTCGTCGGCCAAGGGGTTGAAGTCGAGGGTGCCGGCCAGGGCGTAGGCGACAGTGGTCTCCGGGGACGCGATGAACGCCAGGGTGGACGCGTTGCCGTCGTTGCGCTTCGGGAAGTTGCGGTTGAACGAGCTGATTATCGAGTTGACCTCCCCATCGACCACGTCGGACCGGGACCACTGGCCGATGCACGGCCCGCAGGCGTTGGCCAGCACGTTGGCCCCGATGGCCTCCAGGTCGGCCAGGAGTCCGTCGCGCTCGACGGTGGCCCGCACCGTCTCCGAGCCGGGGGTGATGAGCAGGGGTGTACGGGTGCGCAGGCCGGCCGCCGCTGCCTGGCGGGCGACGCTGGCGGCCCGGCTGATGTCCTCGTAGGACGAGTTGGTGCACGACCCCACCAGGGCCTGGGACAGGTGCAGCGGCCAGCCCGCGGCCTTGGCCTCGGCGCCCAAGGCCGACACCTCGCGGGCCAGGTCGGGCGTGTGGGGGCCGACCACGTGGGGCTCGAGGGTCGACAGGTCGATCTCGACCACCCGGTCGAAGAAGGCGGAGGGGTCGCGGTCGACCTCGTCGTCGGCCCGGAGGTCGGCCGCCGCTGCCTCCGCGGCCAGAGCGACGCCCTTGCGGCCGGTGGCGGTCAGGTAGTCGGCCGAGCGCCCGTCGAAGGGGAAGATCGAGGTGGTGGCGCCGATCTCGGCCCCCATGTTGCAGATCGTGGCCTTGCCGGTGGCGCTGATGGCCTCGGTGCCCGGTCCGAAGTACTCGACCACCGCGCCGGTACCGCCTTTGACGGTGAGGATCTGCGCCACCTTGAGGATGACGTCCTTGGGCGACGTCCAGCCCGACAGGCGGCCGGTGAGGCGGACCCCCACCAGCACCGGCCAGCGCAGGCCGAAGGTGCCGCCCGTCATCACGTCGACCGCGTCGGCGCCGCCCACGCCGATGGCCACCATCCCCAGGCCGCCGGCGTTGGGGGTGTGGCTGTCGGTGCCGATCATGAGCCCGCCGGGGAAGGCGTAGCGCTCGAGGACCACCTGGTGGATGATCCCCGAGCCCGGCTGCCAGAAGCCGATCCCGTACTTGGCCGAGACGCTGGACAGGAAGTCGTAGACCTCCTTGTTGGTCTCCTTGGCCGTGAGGAGGTCGGCGGTCGCCCCCACCTGGGCCAGGATCAGGTGGTCGCAGTGCACGGTTGTTGGCACCTGGACGCGGGGCAGGCCGGCGGTGGCGAACTGAAGGAGCGCCATCTGGGCGGTGGCGTCCTGCATCGCCACCCGGTCGGGCTGCAGCTCGACGTAGGACCGGCCCCGCCGGACCTGGGCCGGGTCGGGCGCCGGATCGCCCGCCAGATGGCCGAAGAGCACCTTTTCGGACAGGGTGAGGGGCCGGCCGAGGCTCTTCCGGGCCGCGCCTGAGCATTCGGCCAGCCGGGCGTAGACGGCCTCGATGAGGGCCAGGGGGGTGGTGGGCTCGGTGGCGGGTGAGGTGTCGATGTCCACAGATTACGGCGCCTGCGGGTCGAAGGGCCGTCCCCGCCCCCCGTAAGCTACGGCGATGGCAGACGACGAAGCCGACGGTCCGGCGCGCCCCTCGTCCCGCGGGCCGCGAGTCGTCACTGGCGAGATGAAGGCCAAGGCTGGGGGGGCGAAGCCCGGCGGGGCCAAGACGGCCACCGGTTGGGCCCCCGTCACCCCGCCTCCGGCCGAGCCGAAGTCCGCGCCCGAGGATCCGTCGGCCGCCGAGGACGACCTAGTGGCCGAGACGCTGGTGGGCCCGAGCTCGGGGCCCGCGCCTGCGCCCCCCACTGCGACAGGCCCTCCCCGCGGCCCGAGGGTGGTCACCGGCCACACGGCACCGCCGCCTGCGCTCGCGACCGAGCCCGACGAGCCCGACGAGGAGCCGGTCGAGGACACCCGCGCCATGCCCCCGCCACGGCCCGCCCGGCCCGCCCGGCCCGCCCGGTCTCCCAGGTGGCGCGGACGGAGGCGCCGGCTTGGGCCGAGCCCGAGCCCTCCGGGCCGGTCATCCCACCGCCGGTGCACCGCTCGGCCGGTCCCCCGCCCGACGCACCCTCGGCCGGTCCCGGCAGCTACACGCCGGGCAAGCCGGCCAAGGCGCCCCGGGGCCCGTCGGCCGGGCCCGGGACGCGTGAGCCTCTGGCGACGAGGGCCTTCCTCCTGGCCGTCCTCTCCCTGCCCCTCGCCGGCATCCCCGCCATCCCCGCCCTGCTCCTGGCCCGTCGGGCCAAGAGTCGGATAGCCAGTCGCCCGGGCGCCACCGGTACCGGCCTCGTCACCTCGGCCACGGTCATCGCCGTCGTAAGCCTGCTGGCCTGGCTGGCGGTCGCCGTCGTCGTCGTCGCCGGGCTGGTCCGGCCCGACGGTGTCGACTACGCCAAGCTCAAGCCGGGCGACTGCATCGACACGCCGCAGGGCACCGAGGTCCGCCGCCTGAAGGTGCTTCCGTGCGACAAGCCCCATGACGCCGAGGTGTTCGCCGTGGTGACCCACCCGGCGGCGCCGGAGGACCCCTTCCCGGGGGCCGACGCCCTGCTGGAGTACGCGGCCAACGCCTGCCTCGGTCAGCCGTTCACCGACTACGTCGGCATCCCGCGCGCCCAGTCCCAGCTCACCGAGTTCGAGATCGTGCCTGAGAGCGCGGCCTGGTTCGAGGGCCGCCGGGGCCTGGTGTGCGCCGTCGACAAGGCCGACCGGTCCCCGCTCACCGCGTCGGTCAGGGGCACCGCCCAGTAGATCCGCCGGGCGTTGGCCGCAAGCCTGGATTCCGGTCTCGCGCCTCGGGAGGTGGGTCGGGAAATGGGCTTCGGGAAATGAGGTCGTCGACTACCAGGCTGCTGCGGGGCGCGGTTCAGCCATGATTACCGGTGGACGGATGGAGAATGGCCTTCGCTCTCCGCATCCGAACTGGCTCCGGCGGGCGGGGTCGTCAGGTCGAAATCAGGCGCGTTTGGCCGTCGGGACTTGCTGGGGTACCGTGGCGGCGACCGGTGGGGGAGCATCGATCCCCGGCCGTACAAGCCTGAATCCGGCCCGGGTTCGGGAAACAAGGGGGCGAGACTTGGCGGTATACCCGCTGCTGGCGCTGCTGTGGGCCCTCGTGCTCGTGCCGCCCTTGGTGCGCCGCCGAGCGCAGACCCGAGCCGAATTCCCCGAATTCGACCGCATGCGACTGTCATCCGTCGGGGCCGCCAAGACCGCGTCCAAGCCTCGGGACGAGACCGCAACGCCCCCGATCCGGCGCAGTGCGACCCAGCGCCGGCGCCGGGTCTTGGCCCTGATCGGCACGGGCATCGTGGCCACTCTGGTGGTCGCACTGGTCATGCAGACCCGAGTGGCGTGGGGAATGCACCTCCTCGCGTACGATGTCCTCATCGCCTATGTGGGCCTCTTGGCCCGGGCCAGCGACAAGCAGACCGGTCGCCGCGCCGTGGTGGCGCCGCCGATGAACCGGCCGGTTCGCGCCGTCCCCTCCCACCGGACGCCCCGCTCGCGCCCGACACCAACAGCCCTCCCCGCCCTCCTGCACGCCTCCTCCCGCTGACCCGGAGGAGCCAGCCCGACCGGTAGCAGCCGGCCAGCCGGCCAGATCAGCGGGGAGGGGGCGCCAACCCCCGGGCCAAGGTGTCGAGCATCTGGTCGACGAGGGCCTCGGAGTCCTGGAACGTGGGGAAGCCGGGGACGGAGATCAGCAGCGACGTCATCCCGTGGACAGCCGCCCACAGGATCGTGGCCACCCGGAAGGGCTCGTTCTCGGCGAATACCCCCGCGTCCATGCACTCCCGGACGTTCCCGACGAGGGCTTGGAAGGAGAGCATCCCCGGGAGCAGCCCGGCCTCGAAGTCCTCCCGCGAGAAGTGGCTCTTGCCCATGAGCATGATCCGGTAGTGCTCGGGATGGCCGACCCCGAACCGCACGTACGCCTGGCCTCGCCGGCGCAGCTTCTCCAGGGGGTCGTCGACGCCGGCCATGGTGGCGGAGACCAACAGGTCGAGCTTGCGGAACTGCAGCTGGCAGACGGAGTGGATGAGCTCGTCCTTGTCGGCGAAGTGGAGGTAGATCGACGGCGGGCTCACCCCCACCGCATCGGCGATGGACCGGATGGACACCGCCGACTCGTCACCCGTCTTGAGCAGCAGATTCTCGGTGGCGACCAGGATCTCCTCCCGCAGCCGCTCGCCTTCGCCCCGGGGGGCCCGGGTGCGGCGGCCGGCAGGGGTCGGCGTCGATGCGGCGGTGGGGGCAGTGGCTATCGGACCTTCTCCAGCTCGGGTGCGGCCTCCACCTCGACCGCGGGATCGGCGTCGCTGAAACCCCACCGCTGGTAGATCCGGCGCATGGGCGCGGGCGCCCACCAGTTGGCCTCGCCCGCCAAGCGCATGAAGGCGGGGACCAGGGCGGCCCGGATCAGGGTTGCGTCCATCAGCACGGCCATCGTAAGTCCGATACCGAACAGCTTGATGAACGAAACGCTCGACGTCGCCATGGCGATGAAGACGATGGCGAGCAGGGCGGCGGCGGCGGTGACGATCCGGCCCGTGCGTTCGAGGCCGACGGCGACCGCCTGCTGGTTGTCGCCGGTGCGGTCGTGCTCCTCCTTGATCCGGGACAGCAGGAACACCTCGTAGTCCATCGACAGCCCGAAGGCGATGCAGAACATCAGGATCGGGGTGGAGATGGCGATGTCGCCGGTGGGGGTGAAGTTCAGCAGCCCGGCCAGGTGCCCGTCCTGGAAGATCCACACCATGGCACCGAAGGTGGCGGTGAGGCTGAGCAGGTTGAGGACGATCGCCTTCAGGGGCACCAGGACTGACCCGAACATCAGGAAGAGCACCACGAAGGTGACGAGGGCGATGATGCCGGCGGCCAGGGGGAGCCGACCGAGAATGGCGGCCTTCGAGTCGACCAGCTCGGCCGAGGGACCCGCCACCTGCACGTCGAACGGCGCCGGCAGGTCACGGACGTCGGCCACCATCTGCTCGCCGCCGGCCGAAAGAGGTTCCACCGAGGGCACCACCGAGAACCAGGTGTCGTCCTCCCCCGTGAAGCGGTCGGAGGCGGCGTTGGCGGGAGCGACCTGCTGACCACCGATGAAGGAGCCGGTGGAGGCATCCACCCGGGCAACGCCGGGAATGCCGGAAAGGGCGCCTGCGTACCCGGTCACCTCAGCCGCCCTCTGGCTCGGGTCGCCGATCCCGGTGGCCACCACCTGCACCGCACTGGCCTCGTTGGATGTGAAGTTGGCCCGGATCTCGTCCTGCACCTGCCGGCTGCTGACCGAGCTCGGGAGCACCCGGTCGTCGGGCAGGCTGAGCCGGACGTGGAGGAAGGGCAGGCCGAGCACGACGAGCAGGGCTACGACCGAGCCGCCGACGACCACCGGCCGGCGCATGACGGTCATTGCCAGGCGGTGCCAGACGCCCTCTCCGATCTGCTGGGGGCGCCGGCGGAACAACGACCATTTGTCGATCCTGCGGCCGATGACGGCGAGCATGGCCGGTAGGACGACGACGGACACGACGGCGGCCATGGCGACCACCGCGATGCCGGCGTAGGCGAACGAACGCAGGAAGGCCATGGGAAACACAAGCATGGCCGCCAGCGACGCCGCCACCGTCGCCGCGCTGAAGACCACGGTGCGCCCGGCGGTGTTCACCGTTCGCACGATCGCGGCCGCCGGCTCCAGGCCCCGGGCCAGCTCTTCCCGGTAGCGGGAGACGACGAACAGGCTGTAGTCGATGGCCAGGCCCAGCCCCATGGCGGTGGTGAGGTTGAGCGCGAAGATCGACACCTGGGTCAGCTCGGCGAGCACGCGTAGCACCAGGAAGGTGCTGATGATCGCCAGGACGCCGATCCCCACCGGCAGGCCGGCGGCGACCACGCTGCCGAACACCACGACGAGCAGGAGCAGGGTGATGGGGATGGCCACGCTCTCGGCCCGCGCCAGATCCTTCTCGACCGACTCGCTGATCTGGCGGAACACCTCGGCGAACCCGCCCACCCGCACGTCGAGGGCATCGCTCTGGCGGGTGAAGGCAGGGGAGAGGTTCTTTATGCGGGCGTCGACCGTGTCGTCGTCGCCGGCGATGCGGGCCAGGACGAGGGCCTGCCTACCGTCACCGCTGCGCAGGGGCGGCACCGATCCCAGGGTCCAGTAGGAGC
Organism: uncultured Acidimicrobiia bacterium; assembly: GCA_963765955.1. Taxonomy (GTDB): domain Bacteria; phylum Actinomycetota; class Acidimicrobiia; order Acidimicrobiales; family AC-14; genus JAXDMK01. Next base: position 104,803 of record CAVXYA010000002.1, on the reverse strand, counting down.
TGGCCTGGTCGATGCCGGCGGCTGCAGCCAGCTCGTCGGTGAGGGCGCGGCCGGCGGTTGCGGTCGCCGGGTCGTCGACACTGCCCCCACGGGCCGTAACCAGCAGCACCAGGTTGGGCGGGCCGGCGTGGAACACCTGGTCGACCACCTTGCCGGCCCTGATCGACTCTGCGTCCGGGTCGGCGAAGCCTCCGGACGACAGGTGCCCGGCGACCCCGCCCCCGAACACTCCGGCCAGGGCGAACAGCACCGTCGATACCACGAGGATGCGCCGCCGCCGCCGCACCGTGAACTGCCCGAGCCGAACCAACACGTCGCCCTCCCGAGAAGCTTGAGGAACCCTAACATCGTTAGCTTAACAGTGTTATAGAACCGATCTGCACACCCTGTCAACCCGTTCGTTGCGTCGGTGGAGGCTCTCAGGCGACCTTCAGGTCATCGAGGAGCGCCCACGCCCTGTTGTTCGCGACCGGTGCCTCCGTTGCCGGGTCACCCACGACGTCGTCCGGTCCTCTCGTGTGTGGGGCCACAGTTCCTTCGCATGGCTCCATCATCGACAGGAAGGGATTCGGCGTCTTCCGCCGGGCGGGCGATTCCCGGACCGGCGATCCGGACGACATCGACCGTCGTCCGAATGGAGGATGCCGTACGTGGCCGTCTCGGGCCGCGGCGGCGCCACCCGCACGGCGGGATTGCAGTTTGCGTTACGTCCGTGTTGCGGAAGGACTACCGAGATATTGACGCCGGGGTCCACCTGAGCGGGAGGAGACTTCGTGAACGGGTCCGAGGACGCATCGTCGCAGCCCCGAGCCGAGGTGCCGCCCGTGCGAGGACCTTTCTCCGAACCCTGCGACCAACGTCATCGCCGGGCCCTCCTCGGGGTGGCCGGCGCAGACGGCCCGCGCCGTTTGCCGGGTGACCAAGATGGTGAAGCACTGAGGGCTATGCAGAACAAGTCGCCTACCGACCAGCCTCAAGATCCTCGGGCTGGTCAACGACCTCGGCTGCCAGCGCTTCGGCTAGCCATGGAGCTCGGGGCGGCACGTGGGCCGCTGCTTCCGGCGCGGGTCGGCGAGCGCGTGATCGAGATCGCAGGCGGACGCCGGCACGGGTGCCTCTCGGCGATCGGCAGGACCCCACTCATCGATATCGGCCTGCGCATCGACGACCGGTGGCGCACCGTCGGGTTGAAGCTGGAGTCGTACAACCCGGCCGGCTCGATCAAGGACCGGACGGCCTACGCCCTCCTGAGGAGCCTCGAATGCATGGACGGGCTTCACCGGGGGGATCGGGTGGTCGAGTCGACCTCGGGAAACCTGGGGGTGGCCCTGGCCATGATCAGCCGGGAGCGGGGGTACGCGTTCACGGCCGTGGTGGATCCCAAGGTGGATCCTCTGGTGGTCGACGGGATGCGAGACTTCGGCGCCGAGGTGGTGCGGGTCGACGAGCGGGACCACACCGGGGGCTACCTGCTGACCAGGCTCGACGTTGTGAAGGAGATGGTCGCCGAGGAGGGCATGATCTGGCCCAACCAGTACGGGAACCCGGCCAACCCGGCCATTCACTACCACCAGACGGCTCCCGAGATCCGGAGTCAACGGCCGGACATCGACGCCATCTTCCTGGCCACGTCGACCGGCGGGACCCTTGCCGGGATCGGCCGCTACTTCAAGGCGCTGCGCCGCGACGTACGGGTGGTGGCGGTCGACGTCCCCGGCTCGCTTGTGTTCGGCACGGTCCAGGCCCGGCGGCTCCTGAACGGTGTCGGGTCGAGCTGTGCATCGCAGTTCCTCTGCCCCACCGACTACGACGATGTCGTCATCGTGAGCGACAGGGATGCGATCGCGGCCTGTCACGCCGTCTATGAGTCGATCGACATCGGGCTGGGAGGCTCGGCCGGCGCGGTCGTGACTGCCTGCGCCCGCTACCTGGCTGCGCACCCTGAGATCCACCGAGCGGTCTGCGTCTGTGCCGACGGCCGGTCGCACTACCTCAACAGCCTTTACAGCGAGGTCTGGCTGGCCGAGTACGGCTTCGACCCCTCGAAGGACAGTGCCGCGTTGCCCTTCGACGAGTGCATGATGGCGACATGAGGACGAGCGGCGAGCGCGCCGAGGCGGGCTCGGACAGGATCGCCAACGGGCTCCTCTACCTGAGCGAGGACGACGTCGAGAAGGCCCTCCGGGAGGTGGATCCCGTGGCCTGCGTCGCCCAGGCGTTGGCCCATCACGCGGCCGGTGAGGCCGAGATCCCGGACGAGGCGGTCCTTCGTTGGAGTCCCGTCGGGGGAGGGATGGCCCGCACCCTCAACATGCCCGGTCTCATCGCCGGTCCGGTGCCGATACTGGGCACGAAGATCATCAATGCCAGCACCCAGAACCCGGCGCGCGGGCTCCCCCGGGCGGCCGGGCTGACCTTGCTGTTCAACCCGGTGACCGCTCGTCCCGAAGCGATTCTGCAGGCCGCCGGCATCAGCGCCCTGCGGACGGCGGCCGTGTCCACCCTGGCCGCCCTGCATCTGCAGCCGGCGGTGCCACAGGTCCTGGGCGTGATCGGCGCCGGCCCCATCGCGAGGGCCCACATACGTCTGATGGTCGAGCATCTTGACGTCGAGCGCGTGCTCGTCTGCGATCAGGCGGCCGATCGGGCCGGCGTCCTCGTCCAGGAGATCCGGGACGAAGGCGACGCCGACGCCGAGGACATGTGCGATCCGGAGAAGGTGGTGCGGGAGGCCACCATCGTGGTCACCGCCACCACGACCACCGAGCCGTACATTCGCCATGACTGGTCGCAGCCGGGCTCGCTGGTGGTCAACGTGTCCCTCGACGACGTCGAGGAGGAGGCCTACCTGCGGGCCGACCGGCTGTACGTCGACGACTGGGGCCTCATCGTCGCCGACACCCAGCGCCTCCTGGGCAAGCTGGCCCGGGCGGGCAAGATCGTCGGCCCCGGGGAGACCGGCGCCCGGGCCGTGGACGGGACGTTGGGCCAGCTGGTCGCGGGGACCTGTCCCGGCCGTGACGACGACCGGCAGGTGATCGTCGTGAACCCGTTCGGCATGGCCATCGAGGACCTGGCGGTGGCGCACCGCGTCTACGAGGTCGCCCTCCTGCGCAACTACGGCCTGTTCCTCCGCGACGTGACCGACTCGCAACGGCCCGATCGAGGCTCGGAACCTCATCTCCGTCGACGACCTGGCCACGGACGACCTGTGGTGGCTGGTGAGCCGGGGATGCTCCTACGGCGACCCCGGCGCCGTCGTGCCGGACGTGCTGCGGGGACGGGTGGTGGCCATCTACTTCCGCAAGACCTCCACCCGTACACGGACCGCCTTCTCGTCCGCCGCCCTGCGGTTGGGGGCGCAGATCCTGACCTACGGGCCCAACGACCTGCAGCTGGGCACCGGGGAGACCCACCTCGACACCGGCCGGGTCCTGTCCACGATGGTCGACGCCCTGGTGGCCCGCACGGCCGGAGACCCCCAGGAGCTCCGCGACCTGGCCGCCCAGGGCCGGATGCCGGTCATCAACGCCATGACCGAGGACGAGCACCCCACCCAGGCGATCGCGGACCTGGCCACCATGCTGCGGCACTGCGGCCGGATCGAGAACCTGCGGGTGCTCTACCTGGGCGAGGGCAACAACTCGGCCGCCGCCCTGGCCCTGGCCCTGTCCCGTTTTCCCGGCACCGAACTCCACCTGCGGACCCCCGCCGGGTACGGCCTGGCCGAGGACAAGCTGGAGCGTGCCCGTCGCCACGCCCGGAGCAGTGGAGGCGTCATTGAGGAGGGCCACGATCCGTCGGTTCTGCCGGACGAGGTCGACCTCGTGTACACGACCCGGTGGGAGACGACCGGAACCACCAAGCCCGACCCCGAGTGGAAGGAGGGCTTCCGTCCCTTCCAGGTGAACCAGAAGCTCATGGACCGGTGGCCCGACGCCCGGTTCCTGCACGACCTGCCTGCTCACCGGGGGGAGGAGGTGACCGCCGAGGTGCTCGACGGTCCCGCCAGCCTCGCCTTCAGCCAGGCCGCCAACAAGTACCACACCGCCCTGGCGATCCTCGAGTGGTGCCTGGCCGTAGGGGGTCAGCGTTGACCGGTGCCGGGGTGACGAGGGTCTTCGACTATTGCCACCTGACGACCTTCGACCGCCACCCGCCTCCACGGACGAAGGTCTTCTTCGATCCCGCCGACACCGAGGTCGGCGTGTGGGCCACGATCGACCTCGTCGAGCCGGGCTCGACCGTGCTCGACCTCGGTTCGGGCAGCGGGGCGGCGGCGGCGGCTGTCGCCCGGGCGGGCGCGGCCCACGTCCACGGAGTCGACGTTTCGGCCGAGAGCGTGGACTGGGCCACGGAGCACTACTGCCTCGAGGACGGCGCCCGGAGGGTCACGTTCGGGCTCGTCGACTACACGGCCCTCTCCACCCGTGCGCTGCTCGACGCCACCCCGCTCAGCCGATCTCCGGACGTCGTCGCCAGCAATCCCCCGTACGTCCCCGTGCCGGCCGTCGCCGGGCAGGACCGGGTGTCGATCGACGGGGGCACCGACGGCCTCCGTCTGGTCCGGACCGTCGTGCGCCATGCGGCAGAGCTGGGATCCGCCCTCGGGCTCACGATCGGGAGCTACTCCTCCGTGCGCCGGGCGGCCGTCCCTGCTGGCCGAGTCCGGGTACGCGGTGTCCCGTCTCACCCTGAGCGCCCTCCGGCTCGGCGACTACACCCTGAGGCACATGGAAAAGGTCCTGGAGCTCGAAGCTGCGGGGGAAGGGCCGTTGCTGCGGGCCGACGACGGTGCCGTCTACTACATCATCGTCGGCCTCTCGTGCCGGATGTCAGACCCGGACGGCCCGGGCTCGCCGCCCTCGGTCACGCCCGACTCGCTCTTGAAGCTCCTCACGTTCGCCTGCCAGTCGAGAACCACGAGCCTGGAAGCCTTGGACGCCTATCCGTTCGAGTGGCCCGTGCCCATCCGGGTCGTGGTGCTGCCCGACGAGCCCCGGCGTCATCATTCCTGACGAGCCCGGACCTGACGAGCCCGGACCTGACGAGCCCGGACCTGACGAGCCCGGACCTGACGAGCACGGACCTGACGAGCGTGGGTGAGCGCCTGACCCTCGGCGTCGAGGAGGAGTTCTTCGCCGTCGACGCAACGACGCGAACGCTCGTCGACGATGCGGCATCGATCCTCGCCGCCGCCGGCGGGCCCTCCGATGGCTACCCGAGCTACGCCGAGGAGCTCCGCCTGAGCATGATCGAGAGCCGGACGAGCCCGTGCCGCACGCTGGCCCAGCTGCGGGCCGAGATCTGCACCCTCCGGCAGCGCCTGGTGCACGCGGCGGCGGCGACCGGCCACCGGATCGTGGCCGCGGGGAGCCTGCCCCTGGCCGACTGGCGGACGCAGCCGTTCAATTCCGGAGCCCGATATCAGAGGGTGGTCGAGGTCTACGCCCAGATGGCCTACGAGCACGTGATCTGCGGTTGTCACGTCCACGTGGGGATCGACGATCGGGACGTGGCCATCCAGGTCATGAACCGGGCCCGACCGTGGCTGCCGATCCTGCTGGCCCTGTCCTCCAGCTCGCCCTTCTGGATGGGGGCGGACACCGGGTACACGAGCTATCGCAGTGTGGTCTGGGAACGATGGCCTATGGCCGGGATCCCACCGCTGTTCGCCTCGTTCGCCGAGTACGCCCGAGCGGTGGAGACGCTGGTCGAGGCGGAGATCCTCGCCGATGCGGGCCAGGCCTTCTGGGATTTGCGTCCCGGCACCACCCACCAGACCCTCGAGTTCCGCATCGCTGACTCCTGCACCACGGTCGACGAGACGATTGTTCAAGCGGGCCTGTGCCGCGCCCTCGCCGCGAAGTGCCTGGAGGAAATCGGCGCCGGGAAACCCCCGCCCGATATTCGGCCCGAGCTGCTGCGGGCGGCCAAGTGGCGCGCGTCGCGCTTCGGGATCGGCGACCGGCTGATCGACCCCTTCTCCGGGACACTTCTCCCGGCCACCACGCTCGTGGACCGACTGGTCGCCCATGTGCGCGTCCCCTTGGAGCAGGCCGACGACTGGGACGAGGTCATCATGCTCGTGGAGCAGCTGAAGCGCACCGGTTCGTCGGCCGAGCGACAGCGGGGCGTTTTCGTGGCAACCGACCGCCTGACCGACGTCGTCGACCTGCTGGTCGAGGAGACGGCTCGTGTCTGAGACAACAAGGGAGAGGATCCAGGTGAGCGACAAAATCGAGGCCACCATCACGGCCTATCCGGACGGTCCCTACCTGGTGCGGGGGTGCTACAAGGTCCTTGATGTGGACGGGAACGAGATCGAATCGACCCGCCGGACGGTTGCCCTCTGCCGCTGCGGCCGGTCCGCCCTGAAGCCCCTCTGCGACGGGTCGCACGGGGCCGCCAATTTCAGGGACTCGGCCAGGAACCCACGGACCGAACCGACTCGTAGCTGACCGGGAACGCCGTCAGGCGGCGCCGTGGCCCGGCAGTAAGGATGGACGCCCCTCGCTCCAGCAGGAGAGCAGGAACTCCCCGGACAGGGCATCGATCCCGGTCCAGGCCGAGGCCCCGAAGAGGATGTCGTCCACCAGGTGCGGCTCGTCGTCGGCCAGTCCTCCGGCCAGGTCGTGGAGCGAGATCATGTCGTGGATGGAGTCGGCGATGACGTGCTCGTCGAAGAAGTGCGTCGCCTCGGCGCCGTACCCGAGCCGGCGCAGGCCGTCGGCGAGCCGTTTGTTTGCCACCGAGGAGGTGAGCTCGGCGATGGCGAGATGGCCGACGAGGGCTCCCCGGAGGCGCCGGTGGAGCCCGAACAGCGACATGAGGTTGACCGGGGCGAGCGTGGCGCCCGGAATGCGGTCGAGGTAGGCGCCGTAGCGGCCGTCGAGACCCATGGCCTCCATCGAGTTGCGGTACAGGGCGGCGTGGATCCGCTCGGCTCGGCCGCACCCGTACTCGTCGAACACCACCTCGATCAGGGCCGCCTTGGCCCTGCCCTCGAGGCGGGGCACGGCCCACGAATGGGGGTCGGCCTCCTTGAGCTGGTACGCAGACCGGTGAACGACGTAGTCGCTCCATTCGGCGGCCGAGGCGCGGTCACGCAGGTACCGGGAAAGCGGGGGACCGGGCTGGCCGGCGATGCGGCTCAGGTTGGCGATGGTGTCCTCCGGCCTCACCGAACCGACGTCGCCGAACCGGGAACGCAGGCCGGACTCGAACGCGACCTCCAGCGCGCCGCGGAAGCCGAGGAGGGCCGGGCTCCACTCCCAGTCCTCGTCCACACCGGCGAAGCCCCGGTAGTGGATCTCGTAACACACGTACAGGGCGAGATGCAGGTCGTCATCCGACAGGGGATCGACGTCGCCCACGGAGGGCAGTGAGATCTCGCCCGGAGGGCCGATCAGGGCCGTGAGAAGGCTTTCGGTAAAGGGCCCTCGCGCCCTCGGAAGGGGTGGCTCCCAGCGCTCCGCCGGGGTCGAGGCGCTTGAGACGCTCGAATGGGCGCCGACGCTCACCTGGGAACCCGCCCGTTCAGCACTGCGGAAGGTCGCCATTCAAACGTTCCCTGCTCCTCCGACTCCGTGCTCGAAGTCCCGTCCGCCGATGAGCGGTCGACAACATCGTTCACGTGCCGTACGACGTTTGCCATTGGGAAAGGTCCATGTCGCTCTACACGTTTCCCTCGGGGCCGGCGCCGCACACACCGCACGTTGAACAGGCCCGCGGCGGATCAGACGGCGCCGGCCACCTGGCTGGCCCGGAGGGCCTCCATGCGGCGGATCTGGTCGACGGGGGCCACCAGCCACACGTCGGCCACGGTGGCGTCCCAGTCGGCCAGCAGCCGCGCTCCCAGGACCGAGCCGGTGAGCTCGGTGTGGCGCTCGATCCGCCACCGCAGGTCGTCGAGGAGGTCGGTGTCGGGGAGGGCGGCGTCGACCAGGGCCGGGTTGAGATGACTGGCGAGCCTGCCCTCGGGGTCCCAGACGAAGGCCTGGCCGCCGGTCATGCCCGCGCCCAGGTTGTAGCCGACCGGCCCGAGGATGACGACGCAGCCACCGGTCATGTACTCGCAGGCGTGGTCGCCCACCCCCTCGACGACCGCTGAGGCGCCCGAGTTGCGCACCGCGAACCGCTCGCCGGCGGAGCCGGCCACGTACAGCTCGCCGCCGGTGGCGCCGTAGAGGCAGGTGTTGCCGGCCAGCACGGGGGTGCCGGCGTCGTTCTCCGGGGGACGGATCACCACCCGTCCGCCGGCCATGGCCTTGCCCACGTAGTCGTTGGCCTCGCCCACCAGCTCGAACTCGATGCCGTGGCCCAGGAAGGCGCCGAAGCTCTGCCCGGCCGAGCCGTCGAAGCGGACGATGGCGGTACCCGGAGGCGGTGTCTCCCCGAACTCCAGGGCGAGGGCCCCGCCTAGGGCGGCGCCGATGGTGCGGTCGGAGTTGACGATGGGGTACCGGAGCCGGACGTCGGCCCCGTCCCATACCTCCTGGTAGGCGTCGTCGACCAGCCGGTCGCCCAGGGCCGAGCGGGGGCGCTGGATGGGAAGAGGACGCACGAAGTGGCGGACGGCCTCGGGGTCGGCCGGCGGGACCAGGAGCGGCCGCAGGTCCATGGTGTTGGCCCGGGGGTCGTCGACGACCCGCTGGCGGACGCACTCCACCCGGCCGATGGCCTCGTCCATGGTGCGGAAGCCGAGCTGGGCCAGATAGCCCCGCACCTCCTCGGCGATGAACACCATGTACGCCGCCACCCCCTCGGGCGTGCCCGCGAACTTGGCCCGCAGGTGGGGGCGCTGGGTGGCGATGCCGGTGGAACAGGTGTCCTTGTGGCAGGCCCGCAGCATGATGCAGCCCTCGGCGATCATGGCCGCGGTGCCGAAGGAGTACTCGTCGGCGCCCAGCAGGGCGGCCATGATCACGTCGCGGCCGGTCATCAGGCCGCCGTCCATCCGGATGCGGACCCGGTCCCGCAGGCCGTTCTCGATCAGCACCTGCTGGGTCTCGGCCACGCCCAGCTCCCACGGCAGGCCGGCGTGCTTGATCGACGTGAGGGGCGACGCCCCGGTGCCGCCGTTGCAGCCGCTGATGTGCACCACCTCGGCCAGGGCCTTGACCACCCCGGCGGCGATGGTGCCCACGCCGTCCTCGGCCACCAGCTTCACCGACACGTCGGCGTGGCGGTTGACCTGCTTGAGGTCGTAGATGAGCTGGGCCAGGTCCTCGATGGAGTAGATGTCGTGGTGGGGGGGCGGGGAGATCAGGCCGATGCCGGGCTGGGTGTGGCGCAGGGCGGCGATCTCCTCCGACACCTTGTTGCCCGGGATCTGGCCCCCCTCCCCGGGCTTGGAGCCCTGGGCCATCTTGATGTTGAGCTCGTCGGCGAAGGCGCAGTACTCGGGCGTCACGCCGAAGCGCCCCGAGGCGATCTGCTTGATGCGGCTGTTCTTGTCGCCCTTGGCCTGGCCCCGGGTCTTGAACCGGGTGTAGCTCTCGCCCCCCTCGCCGCAGTTCGACAGCCCCCCGATGAGGTTCATGGCCTCGGTGAGGGTCTCGTGGGCCTCCCTGCTCAGGGCGCCATGCGACATGGCCCCGGTGGAGAACCGCCGGGTGATGGCCAACGCCGGCTCCACCTCCTCGAGGGGGACGGGCGAGCCGGCCGTGGCCAGCTCGAGCATGTCGTGGAGCTCGGTGGGCGGCCGGGTGTTCACCAGGTCGGCGAAGCGCTGGTAGTTGGCGCTGCCGCTTCCCGTGGCCCCGTTCCCGCCGCCGGCCCCGTTCCCACCGGCCCCGTTGCCACCAGCCCCGTTGCCGCCGGCACCGATCACAACCGGCACGCTGCCGTCGGCCCCGTTCCCGCCGCCCACGTTCCCGGCGCCCGCGTTCCCGCCAGAGGTCTCCTGGCGGATGGCGGCCTGGAGCAGGTGGGCCGCCTTCATCTCGTTGAGGGCCTTGACCACCTCGTCGGTGTGGGTGTGGAACTCGCCCCGCTTGCGCACCCGGTAGTAGCCGCCCTCGGCCAGGCGGCCCTCGGCGTGGCGGGCGAGGGCGTCGGCGCCCAGCTCGTCCCACCCGATCCCCCCCACGATCGACGGCGTGCCCGGGAAGCACATGGCCACCACCTCCGGCCCCAGGCCGATGGCCTCGAAGATCTGCGCCCCCCGGTAGGAGTCGACGGTGGAGATCCCCATCTTGGACATGATCTTGAGGACACCGTCCTCCATCGCCGCCTGCAGCCGCTCCTGGGCCTCGGGCCCCGACAGCTCGACGTCGGTGTTGTAGTCGGCCTCGTGGGCGACGGTCTCCAGGGCCAGGCCGGGACAGATGGCGTCGGCCCCGTACCCGACCAGGCAGGCGATGTAGTGGACGTCCCGGGCGTCGTCGGCCGAGATCACCAGGCTGGTGTCCGACCGCAGCCCGCAGGCGACCAGGCGGGAGTGGACGGCACCGGTGGCGAGGAGGGCGGGCACCGCCGCCCGCTCGTCGCCCACCCCACCGTCGTCGACGACGAGGATGCCGATGCCGGCCCGGACCAGCTCCTCGGCCCGGTCGCACAGCCGCTCCACGGCGGCTTTGAGCCCGCCCGGGCCCTCCTCGGCGGGGAAGGTGGCGTCGAGGTGGGCGACTCCGAACCCGGGGTCGTTCACCAGCAGCTCGACCACGGCCGACGGGTACAGGAAGAACGACTTGAGGACGAGGAGGCGGGCCGCCTCCGGCCCTTCGGACAGGATGGGGCTGCGGGGGCCGAGGCAGGTGCGCAGGCTCATCACCAGCCGCTCCCGCAGGTGGTCGATGGGTGGGTTGGTGACCTGGGCGAAGCGCTGCTTGAGGTAGTGGTGCAGGGGTCGGGGCCGGCCGGCCAGGTGGGGGAGGGGGGAGTCGTCGCCCATGGAGTACGTCGGCTCCTTGGCGTCGTTGGCCATCCGCCGCAGCACCATGGCCAGCTCCTCCTTGGAGTAGCCGAAGATGGCCTGGCGGCGTTCGATCTCGTCCGGCTCGGGGGTCTGCTCGATGACCCGGCCCCGGGACATGTCGCGCAGGCCGTCGGCCGCCCACCGGGCGTACATCCCGCCCGCCGCCACCCGCTGCTTGCAGGCGTCGTCGTCGAGCAGGCCCCGGGTGGGGTCGATGAACAGCATCTGGCCCGGTCCCAGCCGCCCCCGGGTGACCTGGCCGTGGCCGGACACGTCGATGGCGCCGGTCTCCGAGCAGCAGGCAACGAACCCGTCCTCGCACGCCGAGTAGCGCAGCGGGCGCAGGCCGTTGCGGTCGAGGGCGGCGCCCACGCCCACGCCGTCGGTGAAGACGATCCCGGCGGGGCCGTCCCACGGCTCCATGAGCGAGGCGTGGTAGCGGTAGAACGCCCGCACCGCGGGGTCGAGGTCGCGCTCGCCCTCCCATGCCTCGGGGATGGTCATGGCCATGGCGTGGCGGACGTCGCGCCCGCCCCTGGTGAGCAGCTCGAGGGCGGAGTCGAGCTGGCCCGAGTCGGAGTCCTCGGGGTCGAGGACGGGGTGGAACAGCTCCTCGGGGCCGAGGCCGACCGCCTCGGTGCCCAGCACGGCCCGGGCCCGCATGCGGTTGACGTTGCCGGCCAGGGCGTTGATCTCGCCGTTGTGACAGAGCATGCGGAAGGGCTGGGCCCGCTCCCACGTGGGGAGGGTGTTGGTGGAGAAGCGCTGGTGGAAGATGGCGAACGGGGCCGCGAAGCGCTCGTCGGCCAGGTCGAGGTAGAAGTCGCCCAGGGCATCCGCGGTGACCAGGCCCTTGTAGCAGACGGTGCGGAACGAGCACGAGGTCACGTAGGTGCCGGTGGTGGTGGCGTCGATCCGCCGGCGCAGGCGGAAGGCGGCCTTCTCGTTCCCCGAGGCGCCGGCCAGGACGGCCTGGAGGATCCGGGGCCGGGTGGATAGGGCCAACTCACCCAGCTCGTCGTCGTCGGTGGGGACGTCCCGCCACTCGACGACACGGATGCCCTCGGCCTCGGCCGCCGCCTCGACCGCGTCGGTGGGGTCGTCGCCCCGCACGAAGAGCATGGCCAGCCCGTGGGGCGTGCCCTCGTCGTCGTGGCCGAAGATCTCGGGGGGAATGGGGACGAGGAGGCCGGAGCCGTCACCCGACCGGGCGTCGGCCGCCAGCGCGCCGCGGTGCTTCACGCACGCCAGGCCCTTGAGGGCGGCGACGACGATGGCGCGGGATGAGCGTCCGGAGGCGTCGGCGACGAAGCCGATACCGCAGGCGTCACGTTCAGGTCCCATGGGTGGCCTTCCTCGACGAAGAAAGTGCAGGAGGACCCGGGCCGTCTCCTCGATACCGTCCGGTGAAGGACCTTCGGAGAGCGGGAGAGGCGCCATTGCCGCTGCCCCGGTGAATTGTGAAATCTACTCCACCGCACGGGGGAGGCGGGCGGGTTCGTGCCGGACTCTTCGATTCGGCGTCAATCTGGCGTGGCCGGGCCAGCCGTGGTGACGACGCCCCTCGCCGCCAGCCGGGGCAGCACGTCGCGTTGGAGGGCCACGGACAGGGTGTCCGCGTACTCCGCTCGGGCGGCCAGACCCCATGCCGCCACGTCCGGGAGCAGCTCGGGGCCGGGGGGCTCGCCGGCGGGCATGCCGTAGGCGGCTGCGACGCTGTCCAGGACGAGGGGCACCTCCCGTGCCACGACCCGGAGCACGGCGTCGCGGTCACCCAGCAGCAGCCAGTCGAGCACGTCCCAACCGAACTGGCGGTGCCGTGCCTCGTCCCGCATCACCCGGTCGAGGGCGCGCCGGGCGACGGGCACCGAGCACCGCTCGCGAAGCATGCGGAACAGGGGCACGGCCACCGTCTCGCCGAAACAGAAGAAGCGCAGGATCGACGACGGCAGTGCGGCGCGAGGGTCGTGCCCACCCGGCAGGGTGAGCATCGCTCCGCCGATCACCGGCGGGACAAAGGTCCCGCCGGTGGCGGCCATGACGTGCGCCGACAGCTCGCTGTGGGTCAACTCGTCCTCGACGACCCGCAGGCCGTCTCGGATGAGGTCGGGAGGGCCGCCGACCTGGATGAGCCACAGCGTCACCTGGTGAGCGATGGCGGCCGACGTGTACTCGGCCTGGGTCCGCCGCCTCCACTCTGCGGCCACCACGTCGGCGGTCCGCACCTCGGCTTGGGCTTGGGGGGCCGGGGGCTCGTAGCTCACGGCACGCCTCCTAAGGGGCCGGCGGGGGCGGGTTCGACACCACGACGGTGGTGTCGACGGGCGGGGGCGGGTTCGTCGGAGCGGGAGGGTTCATCGACACCTGCTCCTGCACGATGGGCGGCGGTGGAGGGTTGGCGATGACCGTCGAACCATCGGGGACCGGGAGCGGGGCGGGGGGATTCGATATCACCTGCTCCTCCTCGGGCTGCGCCTCTTCGCTAGGCGGTGGAGGCGGGTTGGATATGACTTCGACGATCGTGACCGGAGTCGTCGTCGTGGGCGCGGGTGCGTTGGTCGTCGGGGGCTGGGTGACGGAGACCTCTGGGGCCGCCGCGATTGTCGTCGGCGACGACCGGACGGCCGGGCTCGTCGCCACGCGTGCGTCCTCCGCGCTGCAGCCCGATGCCAGCGCCACGACCAGCACGACCGGTGCCGCGAAGCGGGACCGCGGACGAAACGTGCTGTGGCGACGTTGGGTTCTCGACGGGTTCGGCTTCATGGGTCCTCCTCGTGCCGGATGATGTACGAGGAATTGACGCCCGGTGGCCATCGCTCGTTCCCAGAAACGCAGGTACTCGAGCCGTGCCGGCGCCAGCCGTCGTCCCGCCCCGCAGGCCTCACCGGTCGAATTCGGCCAAGAGGCGCTCGGGGGCCCGTACTCGCCAGGCATCAGTGAGGAGCTCCCGCAGCTCGTCCTCGTCGATCTCCTCCATGCGTACGAGCACCATCGGGTGGCCGTCGTAGTGGGGGGTAGTCGTGAACTTGGCCGGATCGGCGGCGAGGAGCACCTCCTTCTCGTCGAGGCTGGCGACCCAGACCACCACCAGGCCGCCCTCCTCCCGGAGGCGGGCGAACAACCTGTCCTTCACGCGGAAGCCGGGCATCCCGTAGGAGCGCTTCTCGGTCACCGCCGGCAGCGACAGCGCCACCCGGCGGACGTCGTCCTCGGTGACCACCGACCCATCATCGCCCACGCTCAATCGGCCTCGATCAGTCTGGGAGCATGGGCACGGTCAGGCCCTGGTCGCGCCCGAGCAGGACGGTGCGGGTGACGGCCGACGACCCGAAGCGCTCCCGCACGTCGTCGAGGGCGGCGTCGAGGGCGTCGGCGACGACGCCGTCGAAGGGCAGCGGGAGCTGGACGGCGCCGCTGTCGTCGAGGTTGGTGACGGCCACGCCGACGAGGGTGATCCCCCGGCGCTCGATCAGGGGCATGGCCCCGGCCAACAGGTCCCGGGCCGCTTCGAGGATGGCCGCCGTGCGAGCGGTGGCCCGGGGCATGGTGTGCGACCGGGTGGCCCGGGTGAAGTCGTCGAACCGCAGCCGGAGCACGACGGTGCGGCCGGCCCGGCCGGCGTTGCGCATGCGGCGGGTGACGCGGTCGACCAGGGCGACGAGCGAGGCGTCGACGTCGGCGGGTGACTTGGGCGAGCGGCCGAGGGCGTGTTGCGACCCCATCGAGCGCCGGCGGCGGCCCACGTGGACGGGTCGGGGATCGTAGTTGTGGGCCAGGGCGTGCAGGTGCCGGCCCGAGTACTGCCCGAGCATCGACACCAGCGCCCCTTGGGGGAGCCGGGCGACCTCACCTACGGTGACGATTCCCCGGTTGCGGAGCTTGGCCGACGTGACCGGCCCCACGCCCCAGAGTCGCTCGACCGCCAACGGGTGGAGAAAGTCCAGCTCACGGTCGGGTGGGACCACCAGCAGGCCGTCCGGCTTGGCCACCCCACTGGCCACCTTGGCCAGGAACTTGGTCCGGGCCACACCGACGGTGATGGGCAGGCCGACTCGCCGGAGGACCTCGCTCCGCAACCGGGTGGCGATCTCCTGGGGGGTACCGGACAGGCGCCGCAACCCGCCCACGTCGAGGAACGCCTCGTCGATCGACAGTCCTTCGACGAGCGGGGTGGTGTCCTCGAACACCTCGAAGACGGCCTTGCTGGCCTCCGAGTAGGCCGACATCCGGGGGTCGACCGCTATCGCCCACGGGCACAGGGCGCGGGCCTGGGCCCCGCCCATGGCGGTGCGCACCCCGTACGCCTTGGCCTCGTAGCTGGCGGCGAGCACCACCCCCTTGCCCACGATCACCGGCCGGCCCCTCAGGCGGGTGTCATCCCGCTGCTCGACCGACGCGTAGAACGCATCGAGGTCGGCGTGCAGGATCGTCGCTTCGCCCTCCGACACGAACATATGTTCGCACACACCTGAACAGGTCCGGGTTGAGAGCCCAAAAGGCGATGCTCGGGCGTACGATGGGCCGATGACCGCACAGTCCGACAACGTCTATTGGCGGGGGGTCAATCACCTCGCCCTGATCACCACCGACATGGACGCCACCGTGCGCTTCTACCACGGTGTCGTCGGCGCCCGGCTGGTCATGACCATCGCCACGCCGGCGTTCAAGCACTACTTCTTCGACATCGCTCCCGGCAATGCGCTTGCGTTCTTCGAGTACCTGGGCGAGCCCATCGACAGCTTCGCCAAGCCGGCGGGCGTGCCCTACCCACAGGCGTCCCAGTTCGACCACCTGGCGTTGGCCCTGGCCGACGAGGAGGCGCTGCTGCGGCTGCGGGACCGCCTGAAGGAGCACAACTGCGAGGTCACCGATGTGGTCGACCACGGCACGCTGCGCTCGATCTACTTCACCGACCCGAACGGCATCGCCCTCGAGGCCTCGTGGTGGGTCGCCGACCCCACCGGACGGCCCGTCGACTACGCCGACGAGCGGTTCTTCGCCGACCCCGATCCCGTCGATGCGGTGAAGGAGCTGCGCGACACCGGCAAGCTGGCGTGGACACCTCGCACCCAGCTCGTCAGCGAGGTCACCAAGGACCTGTACAAGACGCCTGGCAACGGCTGACGCCGGGAGGCACCCCCGGCCCACATGCGGTCAAAGCATGGGGGCTTGCCTGTGCCGCGACGCCGCCGGGCGGCGGGTCGGTCTCAGGTCGTGAACTGCTCCCGGAGGATGCGTTCCTGGAGGTTGTGGTCGGCGTCGAAGAGGATGCGGAGGGACACGGTCGGGTCCTCCCGCACGTCGACCGAGACGACGTCGCGGACCTCGGTGTGGTCGGCGACCGCGCTCAGGGGCCGCTTCCAGCGCTCGAGCGTCTCGAAGCGCACCTTGGCCTTGGAGTCGAGCAGGGCGCCCCGCCAGCGGCGGGGCCGGAAGGCGCTGATCGGGGTCAGGGCCAGCACCGGCGCCCCGATGGGGATGATCGGCCCATGGGCGGAGAAGTTGTAGGCGCTGCTCCCGGCGGGGGTGGCCAGCAGGACCCCGTCGCAGATCAGCTCCTCGACCCGGACGGTGGCGTCGATGGTGATGCGGATCTTGGCCGCCTGCCTAGTCTGGCGCAGGAGTGACACCTCGTTGATGGCCAGGGCGTCGACCACCGTCCCGTCGAGGCTGGTGGCGACCATGCGCAGGGGGTGCAGCAGGCTCAGCTCGGCCGCCTGCACCCGCGCCGGCAGGTCGTCCTCGCCGTAGGTGTTCATCAGAAAGCCCACCGTGCCGCCGTGCATGCCGTAGACGGGGGTGTCGAGGTCGAGGTACCGGTGCAGGCTCTCGATCATGAAGCCGTCGCCGCCCACGGCCACGATGACGTCGGCGTCCTCCGGATCGACGTTGCCGTAGCGGCGGCGGAGGTTCTCCAGGCTTTCCTGGGTCCCCGGGGCGCCGCTGACGACGAACGCCAGCCGCTCGGCGGTCATCTCCGGACTGCCATCCGCCGGGCGGCTAGGGCCAGTCGCGGGTGACGGGGGGGCGCCCCTGTCCCTCGAGCGCCCACGCCCGGCGCCACGAACCGGCCTCCGGCCCCGACAGCGACGGGGTGGCCTTGGTCGCGGCCCGTTTGCGGGCCTGCCACCAGTCGGTGCGCTGCTCGTCGGCCAGCGCCGCCACCGCCGCCTCGATGCGGCCGGCGAAGCGCCTGGAGGTCTCCTCCTTGCCTCCGGGGCCCTTGTCCGGCCACATGGGCGAGCCGAACGTGATCCGCACGGCCGACTTGCGGTCGACCGGCTTGGGCAGGTTCTCGCCCCGCTTCCACACCTTGCGGGTGCCCTCCAGGTGGACGGGCACGACCGGCCGGCCGCCGCGCAGGGCCAGGTAGGCGGCGCCGCCCCGGAACGGCGAGGTCCAGCCGTCGGGGCTGCGGCCCCCCTCGGGGAAGATCACCACGCTCCAGCCGTCCTCCAGCAGCTCGGCGGCCAGGTCGGCCGACCGCCGGTCGACCCGGGTGCGCTCCATCGGGATGGCCCCGATGGCGAGAGCGGAGAGGACGGCCTTGGGCTTGGTGGGGAAGAAGTAGTCGGCGGCGGCCGCCACCACCGTCTTGTGGCGCCACCGCTCGGGGATGGTGGCCAGCAGCAGCGTGGTGTCGAGGTGGCTGTTGTGGTTGGCCACGAAGATCACCGGCCCGTCGAGCTCCTCGAGACGGTCGAGGCCGGTGACCTCGGGCCGGGCCAGGAGATGGGCCACGGGGCGGAGGAGGTCGTCGACGATCACCGCCCGGGCCACCCGGGCCGGGAACTTGCGGGCCCAGGCGGTGTCGTAGTCGGCACCGGTGTCGGGCTCCACCGGCGGGCGCTCCACGACCGTGGGCCAGCTGGGCTTGCCCAGCGGGAACTTCGGCCTCGGGAGCCGCATGTCAGGTGACGTCGGCGAGGAGGAGGGGCGGGGCGTGGAGGTGGGTGATCGACGGGTCACGGCCGACCACGTCCTCCGCCATCTCCAGGGCGTCGCGCATGGTGGACGCCGGCTTGAAGCCCATCCGCCGCACCGCCTTGGGGTCGCCGCCGACGATGATGACCCCTCCGACGTGCTGCAACGCGTGGGCACCCCAGTACCACATGTAGAAGGCGTGGACCCCGTGGTAGGCGTAGCTGTTGCGGTAGAGGTGGATGTACCAGGGGTCGTTGGCGAAGTCGTCCTCGAACTTCTTCTCGATCTCGAGGGGGTCGGTGGTCTCCGACAGCACCTGCTCGAAGAAGTCGATGTAGCTCGGGTGGTGGACGGGGTGGAACTCCCAGCGGGTCGGGTGGCTGAGGATGACCACCCCGCCCTCCCGCACCAGGGGCTTGCCCCGGTACAGGTTGAAGAAGTACCCGAGGCCCAGGCACATCACCAGCAGCGGGTTCATTATCGAGTTGACGTTGTAGGGGCCGACGTAGGGCAGGCCCATGGTGAGGATGTCGGCCTGGCCCTCCACCGGCACCACGTGCTGGCGGTGGACCTCGGCCAGCGTGAGGCGGTGCACCGCCTCCACCTCGCCCGCCCAGACGCCCGTCATCTTCTGGGGCGACTTGATGTTGTGGAAGATCTTGCGGGCCATCGCGTGCGGCACCCGCTCGAGGCTCTTGGCCGTGGCCAGGTACGACGCCCGGTCGCGCAGCGACCATTCCCACTCCCGCTTCTGGAGGAAGCCGAACTGGCTGGGGAAGGTGTCGGAGTTGAGCGTGGTCTCGATCTGGAAGACCTTGGCGTGCTCGTTGAACAGCCGGCCCATGCGCCAGGTGGCGTTGTGCAGCTCGGAGTTGGGCGGGTCCATGAACGACCGGCTGTGCTGCATGCCCGACCACGTTGTGGTGGTGCTTGAGGCTGCGGTACGACACCAGGCCGGTCATGGTGGACTTGTGGCCGCCGTCCATGGCCACCAGGTTGATGTTGACGTACACCAGCAGGTCGGAGGTGGCGGCCCGCTTGTTGACCTCGACGTACTCGCCCTCGGCCGTCTTGCCGACGACGACCAGGTTGTCGTGGTCCTCGGCGTCGTGCTGGGTGAGCAGGCCGTAGGGGGCGAAGGCCTCGTAGACGCGGTCGCCCAGCATGTGGCGCAGCTCGGCCTCCGTGGCCCGCCGGTGCAGGCCGTGGGCGGCGATGAGCACGACATCGTCGACGCCGACCTCGGCCGCCACCTCCAGCACCGCCTCGATGACCCGCTGGCGGTTGTCGGGCCCCGTCATCGGCGGCAGGGGCACTGCCTCGTTGTCGAAGGCGATGGTGAGCTTCATCCCCGGACGAAGCAGGGCCCGCAGCGGCAGGCTGTCGCCCACCGGGTTCTCCAGGGCGTGACGGATGGCGGCCTCGGGGTCGGCCAGGGGGGCGAGCGGCTCGGCCGGGTACACCACCCGGCTGCCCGACGGCAGCTTCTCCAGGCGGAAGCCCTCCCCGTGGTGGAACATGATGGGCGGCGTCGACCGGTCGACCTCGAGGACGAACCCAGGCCTGCTCAACTGGGCCTACTCATCTACTCACCGACGCTTCTCTCCTCGTAGGTCGAACGCCACCTTGACCGCGCCGCGCGATCCGGCGTTGGCGGCGTGGTCGATCGCCTCACGGTAGCGGTCGAGGGGGTACCGGGCGGAGACCAGACGGCCCAGCCGGGCCTGCTCCACCAGCTCGAAGGCGAGGTCGAACGTGCGGCGTGACTCGCCGTCGACGTTCTCGGTGCCGTAGGCGTAAGACCCCCTCACCCGCACCTGGCGGTGCCACAGGGGCGTGAGGTCGACGGTGACGACCGACGGCATGCCCAGGAGCACGACGTCGCCCCCGGGGCGGACGACGGCCAGGTCCTCCTCGATCGAGCGGGCGCTGCCGACGCAGTCGATAACGATGTCGACGCCTCCGGACAGGCTGGCCCCGACCTTCAGCGAGCGGGTGGTGCGGCGCACCAGGCGGTGGGTCTCGGCCGGCTCCACCACCACGTCGGCCCCCAGCTCGCGGGCCCACCGCCGCTGCTCGGGGTGCTTGGCCGCGGCGATGAGGGTGCCGGGCGGGTTGAAGCGGCGGAGGGCGGCGATGGCGCACAGGCCGAGGGTGCCCGCCCCCAGCACCAGGATGGTGGCCCCCTCGGCGCCGAGGACCCCGTGGAGGGCGCAGGCCGCCGGCTCCACCATCACCGCGGCGTCGTCGTCGAGGTTGTCGGGGACGCGGTGGATCTGGCTCTCGTGGGCCACCAGCGACGTCGACCACCCGCCACCGGTGTCGGCGCAGTACCCCGTCTGGAGGCCGGGCTTGAGGTGGCCGAAGGCGGTGCGCTCGCAGTTGTCGGTCCGCCCGATGGAGCACTCCCGGCACGGTGGGTCGACGCCCCGGGCGGCGCAGCCCAGGACCGGCTCGATGACGACGCGGCCACCGCTCCGTCCGTTGGCCCCGTCGAGGTCACCGACGATCTCGTGGCCGAGGACGAAGGGGAACGAGACCAGGGGCTGGAAGTAGGGGGAGGATTTCCCGTCGACCGTGGCCAGATCGGACCCACAGATGCCGGACAGGCGGGGGCGGACCCGGTGCCAGCCCGGTCCCGGCAGCTCGGGCTCGTCGGTGTCGACCAGCGACAACGGCCCGACCTTGGCCCCCAGCCCGGGCGAGAGCGAGCCCGCCACCTTGGCCAGCCCGTAGCGGGGGAGCGAGTCGGCGACGCGGATGGCCTTCATCTGGCCGCCTTCATCTGGCCTCGCCCGCCATGCGGGGCGCCAGCGGCAGCACGCCCTGGGCTCCACCGGAGGACTTCGTCCAGTGCTCCACGTGCCAGCCCCGCTTGCGGGCGATGGCGGCCAACTTGGGCTCGGCGTTGACGGCCACTGGGTGTCCGACCGCCTCCAGCATGGGAAGGTCACTGGCGGAGTCGGCGTAGACCACCGATTCGGCCAGCGACAGCCCCTCGGCCGCGGCGTAGTCGGCCATGAGCAGGGCCCGGGCCTCGCCCGTGGGCGGCGAGTCGAGCAGCTGGCCGGTGAACTTGCCGTCCTTGGAGGCCAAGCGGGCGCACACGATGTCGTCGAACAACGGCCGCAACGGCTCCACGATGAAGTCGAGGGATCCGGTGATCAGCACCGTGCGGTGCCCGAGGCGCCGGTGCTCACGCACCCGGCGGAAGCCGGCGGGGAACGACTTGGTCAGGAGCAGGTAGCTGAACAGCTCCCGGGCGTCCCCCCGGAGCTCGTCGACGGAGGCGTCCTCGTAGCGGCGGTAGAAGTGGCGGAGGAAGTCGCCCCGGTCCTTGCGGTCGAGGGAAAGCAGCCCCGGGGCCTGGGCCAGCATGCGCAGGACGAAATGCACCCGCTCGTCGTCGTGCTTGCGCCGGGTGGCCAGCCAGGAGTAGCTCTCGACCACGTTCGACGCGATGAGGGTGTTCTCCAGGTCGAAGGCGGCCATGTGGCGGTCGGGCGAGAGGATGGTTCGCTTGCCCCGGTCGTAGCGGGACAGCCCCTCTCGGGTGCCACCGGTGGTTCGCACCCGGGCCTGCTTGACGACCGAGGGCATATGGCCGACCTGCACGTACGTCTTCCAGTCGATCACCGTCGTGTCGAAGCAGAAGGCGGCCTGGTCGTCGGCGTCGAGGCTGTCCCAGAGGGCCCGCAGGCGGCGGTCGTCGAAGACCGCCTCCGTCTCCGCGTAGGCGCCGTAGAGGCGGACGTAGTCGAGGGCCCGCTCGCCCAGGTTGCGGCGCTCCTCCAGGCGGGCGCCGACCTCGGCCCGCTGGCCCCGGATGGGCAGGTTGCCCACCAGCTTCTCGGCCGCGGTCAGCATCGTGACCCCCCGCTCCAGCTGCTTCAGGGCCCGTCCCCGCCGGGTGAACTCCCAGGGGGGAGGGGCGATGGGCTGGCCCTCGGCGTCGTAGAGCGGATGCTCCAGGTAGTACTCCCGCACCAGGTCCACCAGGGTGCGGTAGCGCAGCGGGTTGCGGTTGCCGGTGGCGACCTGGAAGACGTTGCCCCCTCGATCTGGGCCGGTATCGGATCCGTCCACCGGCTCCGGCCCCTTGGCCGCCACCGTGATGATGGTGGCCACCACCATGTCGACGGGGATGACGTCGACCACGCCCTCGGGGATCCCGGGGAACTCCGTGAGCAGGCCCCGGCCGTAGGAGATGATCACTGGCTCGGCCATGCGGAAGCCCCGGATCCATCCGGGCGAGGGATCGGCCAGGGCCGACTCGATGATCGATGGCCGCACCACGCTCACCGGGACGTCGCCCTTGGTCTCGTGGACCGCCCGCTCGGCCAGCGCCTTGGTGTAGGCGTAGGCGTCGGGCCAGCCGAGCGCCTTGGCCCGCTGGCGGCCGGCCTCCACCATGTGGTCGGAGATCCACGCCTCCCGCCGCTTCTCGGCCTTGGCCGCCAGGAGGGGAGGACCGGCCGCCCCCAACTCGTCCCGGGCCTCCTTGCCGAACCGGGCCAGGTGCTCCGGGCGGCGGCTCTCGGCATCGGTGTCGGCCCGGGTTCGGCGGGCGGCGGCGACCTCGGCCCTCCAGTCGACCTCGGTGCTGAACGGGGTCTGGCTCAGAGGTGCTTCGGGCGAGAGGCCCCGGCGACTTCCGGCCACGTAGGCGGTGGAGACCGTGATCAGGTGGACCGGGGGCCGGCCGGTGACCGCCGCCGCGTCGGCCACCGCCTTGAGCACCCGCAGGGGGCCCACCAGGTTGACCTCGACGGCGGCGTCGAGGGGGGAGTCGAAGCTGACCCGGGCCGCGGAGTGGATGACGGTGGTACAGCTGGCGAACAGGGCCCGTCCCGCGTCGTCGAGGCCGAGCCCGTCGACCGACACGTCGCCCGCCATCACCTGGACCCTCCGGGCCACTTCGGCGTCGAAACCCTCGCCCAGTTCCTTGCGCAGGCGGCGGAAGGCGTCGTTGCCGAAGATCTCCCGCTTGGCCCGGGTGGCCGGGGTCGTCCGCCGGCCACCCCGGACGAGCAGGACCAGCTCGCAGTCGGGCACCGAGCGCAGCAACCGCTCGACCAGAGCCGTCCCCAGGAACCCGGTAGCGCCGGTGATGCCTATGCGCTGCCCGGCCAGGGACTCTCTGATCACACCGTTACTTTGGTCCAACCCTTCACCAAAACGCTCATCCGGCTGTCGGCGGCCGCGGGTGAGAGGCTTGACGGCCGATGGATTGCCAGAGCCGCGACCTGATCTGCAAGGCCCTGCACAAGCTGGGCCTGGAGGGGTCCGCGGCCAGCACCGTCGAGTCCCTGATCGAGGGACCGTTCAAGGTGGCGGCCGTCCTCCTGGTGGCCATGCTGGTCAGCCGCCTCGGCGCCCGGCTGGCGGTGCGGGCGGTTACCCGGCTGGGCCAGAGCGCGCAGCTCGTCGAGAGGTCGCCCCGGGCCGAGCAGCGGGCGACGACCCTCGGCGGGGTGGCGGCCAGCACCCTGCGGGTGGGGATCTGGACCGTCGCCGTCCTGCTGGTGGCGGGCGAGATCGGGCTCAACCTGGGCCCCCTCCTGGCCGGGGCGGGGATCGTCGGCCTGGCCCTCGCCTTCGGGGCCCAGACCTTGGTCAAGGACTTCGTGTCCGGGTTCTTCATCCTGGCCGAGGACCAGTACGGGGTGGGCGACCTGATCACCGTGGGCGCCGTCAACGGCACCGTCGAGGAGGTGAACCTGCGGGTCACCAGCATCCGGGCCAACGACGGCACCGTCTGGTTCGTGCCCAACGGCGAGATCCGCATGGTCGGCAACGGGGCCAAGGACTGGGCCAAGGCGGTGGTCGACGTCGTCGTGCCCCGGGGGGCCGACCTGGCCCTCGCCATCACGGCCATCACCGAGGAGGTCGATGCCCTGGCCTCCGATCCCGACTGGGCCGAGGCGCTGCTGGAGAAGCCGCAGGTCCTGGGGGTGGAGGCCATGGGCACCGAGGGAGTGACGGTGCGGGTCGAGGTCAAGACCACCACGGGCGACCGCCTCCGCGTGGCCCGCCAGCTGCGCACCCGGGTGGGCGCTCGCCTGTACCGGGAGGGGATCGCCACCCGTCAGGACTGGCGGGTGGAGCCTCCGGCCTCGCCCGGCTCGCCACCGTCGCCCCCGGAACCGCCGTCGCCGCCGGAGGAGCCGCCACTCTTACCGATCTGACCGCGCCTTCCGACCGGCGATGACGTCGTCGAAGAGCTCCAGGTGCTCGCGGACCATGCGCTCCACCGAGAAGTAGTCCTCCACCGCCGCCCGACAGGCGGCCCGGTCGATCTCGCCCACGCTGGCGATGGCGTCGGCCATCTCGCCCTCACCGTCGACCAGGAACCCGGTGGTGCCGTCGACGATGACCTCGGGGGCGGCCCCTTCCGGGTAGGCGAGCACGGGCGTGCCGCACGCCAGGGACTCGATCATCACCAGCCCGAACGGCTCGTTCCATCGGATCGGGAACAGGGTGGCCCGGGCCCCGGCCAGCAGCCGCAGCTTCTCCTCGTGGGGGACCTCGCCGACGAAGCGGATCTCGTCGCTCAGGTGGGGCGCGACCTGCTGCTCGAAGTACTCCTTCTCCGACTTCTCCCGCACCTTGCCGGCGAGGATGAGCTTGGCCCCCGCCTTCTCGGCCGCGGCGATGGCCCGGTGAGCCCCCTTGTCGGCCGACAGGCGTCCGAGGAAGACGAAGTAGTCGCCCTTGCCGTCGCCGTAGGGGAACTCGCTGGCCGTGACGCCGTGGTGGATGACCCGGGCTATCGAGACGTCGGGCGCGGGCCGGGTCTGGGCCTCGGAGATGGCTATGAGGGGGACGTGGTCGCCGATGCGCCGGTAGACGTCGGCCAGCTCCCCGTCGAGGGGCCCGTGGATGGTGGTGACCACGGGCGGCAGGCCGCTGTCGGGTCCCCAGTGGGAGGCCATCGCCGGGCCCACGACGGTGTGGTCGTGGACGATGTCGAAGTCGGCGACCGCCTCGTAGGCGGCCAGCACGTGGCGCACCTCGGGGACGGCGACACCCATGCGCTCGCCTTCCGCCTCCGGGAGCAGCCACTGGCGGGGGACGGGGCTGGTGGAGTCACCCGTCGTGAAGAGGAGCACCTCGTGACCGGCGGCGGCCACCCCCCGGGCCTCGGCGTCGACCGCCTGCTCGATGCCCCCGTAGAGGGTGGGCGGGATGGGGGCCCACGGGGGGGCGATGATGGCGATCCGCACGGCGATCGATTCCACCACATTCGTGAGAGGGAGTCGGACCCCCCTCCCGGTTACCTTGGGGGAGTGGGGACCACGCCGCCGGTCGCGCCCTGGGAGCTGGCGGGGGAGTGCGTCGTCGCCCTGGTCTGGTCGCCGGGCCCCCGCCCGCCGCTGCCCGACGGCCTCCATCCGATGCCCGGCCCGGTGGTCGTGTCGGCCGTCCGCTACACCGAGTCGCCGGTCGGTCCCTACCTGGAGCTGTCGGTGGCCGAGCCGGCCCGGGTCGGCGCCCGCATCGGGCTGTGCATCACCCTGATGGTCGTCGACTCGCCCGAGTCCCGCCTCGCGGGGCGGATCAACTGGGGCATGCCCAAGGAGCTGGGCACCATGCGGTGGCTGGCCGACGCCGACGAGCGGACGCTGGCCTGGGAGGACCGCGACGTGGTCGTCCGAGGGGTGCCGTCGGGCCCGTCGATGCCGATGATCGCGCCCGTCCGTTCCCTGCAGCGGCGGGCCGACGGGCTGGTGGTCGTGGGGGGTCGTCTCCGCGGTCGCTCTCGTGTGGCACGGGTCGAGATCACCGCCCCCGACAGCGACCGCCTGGCCGGCCTGGCCGGCTCCCATCGGGGCATGGTGCTGTCGGGCCTGCGCCTGGTGGTCAACCCCGCCCGCCGCCCGGCCGGCCTCACCGCCACCCTCCGGGCCCCGCTGCGGGCGGCCGAGCCTGCGTTATCGTGGCCGCGGGAGGTCCACGCCACCCTGACGGGCGACTAGCTCAACGGTAGAGCGCTGCCTTCACACGGCAGAAGTACGGGGATCAACACCCCGGTCGCCCACCACGTAAGCGCAGGTCAAGGCACCTGCGGGCGCCGAAATTCGCTCGGTTGCAAATGTGGCCGGGACAACGCCGGGGCACATAGAGCGAAGAGGCCACATCATGCCGTGGAGTTTCGGAAATCGAAGTCGCTCGGTCCGCTTCGACTGACCCATGGCAAGAGAAGCGTCGGCGGAAGTGTTGGCGGCAAGCGAGTCCGATACGGCCGATCGAGCACAGGGCGCTCCGGATTCTCCGACCACTTGCCCGGCGGCTTCCCCTTCCGCAAGGGCCGCTGATAGGCATTCTCGATGCCATGCTGACAGCGCCCATCCTTCAACGACCACCGACCCAGCGTGAGCTCGCGGCCTACAAGATCGCCCAGCGCCTCGACCGCCCCATCGCAACGCTCGGGGTCGTGGCGCTCGGTCTCTGGCTGGTGGAGCCCCTGACAAGTTCACAGGCCCTGATCAAGACCGTTGTCGACGTTCTTTGGATCGGGATCGCTCTGGCATTCCTGGTCGAGTTCGTGGCCCGAGCAATCGTCGCCCCCGAGACCTGGCCGTTCCTGAGGAAGCACTGGTGGGAGGTCGGCTTGATCGCCCTTCCGTTTCTCCGCTTCTTGCGTGTGCTCCGGGCCGGTCGGGCCGGACGAGGAGTGGCGTCGGCCGTGCATTCCAGTCGGCGCGCAGGTGCAAGGCTCAGGAGCCGTTTGACCTTGCTGCTCGTGGTCACGGCTGTCGTGTCCTGCGCAGCGGGTCGGCTGTTGTGGGAGTTCGGTGGGTATAAGAACTCCTACGCCGATGCTCTGCACGACGCCGCTATGTCCACGGTGACCGGCGCCTCACTCGGTAGTGCTTACGCCTTCGCCCAGGTACTCGAGATCGTTCTCGGCGTCTACTCGGCGGTGATCATCGCCACGATTGCCGGTTCGCTTGGCGCGTACTTCATCCAGGCGAAGGCAGAGCCGGCGGCGGTTGGCGGCCCGTGGTGGGAGAGCGGCGCCGAAGCGACCGCGGTGGCAGGCACCGAGGACTAGCGAAACCCGACAGCTAGAGGAAGCACTCCGGGCGGAGCACGGTTTCCTTCATCAATCGGCTGATCTCAGAACGCTCGATGTTCTGGCCGGTTGTGCGCTTGAGCTCCTTGCGGATGCTCTCCGTCACGGCATCGGATAGGGCGACGTTGGCGAGCGACTTTGGTGCTGTCGCCCGCTTCGCCTTCCAGAGCTCGTCGATCTGGCGTCGCTTCAGGGACTCCTTGCTGATGAAGTAGAGCTGGCTGGCCTTCTGCGCCACGCGTCTCGTCGCCGAGCAGGTTGACGTCGAACGCTAGGTCCACGAGAACCGGGAGGCCGCCCGTCAGGTGGTATACCTGCCAAACGACGCCACTCGTCAGGATCAGCCACTCGACGCCCTCATTGACGGCATACATCTGGACCTGACGTAGGTGCTTGGTCGTCAGTTTGGTGGCGACCCGCTTGACCTCGATGAAGGCCACCAGGTCCTTATCGATGCGCACGCCGTAATCAGCAAAGTCGCCCTTGACCTCGTACTCGGTGGTCAGGTCCTGGTACTTGTCGTACCCGAGGCCATCGCAGAGGAAGTCGGTGACGATGAGGCGAGTGTCACCCTCGTTGGCATCTCGGGCGACAAGGTCGGCCAGCGGTTTGGAGAACTTCTTGATGGTCGCCTTGACCCGGTCCCGAACGTCTATCTCCCACTTTGGCCCGGTGCGTGGTGCAGGAGCCTTGGCTGGTTGAGCGAGCGTCGGCGCATCAGCGTTCGCCACGATTACGGGTGCGCCCGGAACGGGCACCTGATCGGTCATCGCAATCCCTTCCGCCGACGCCGGTACCGACGCCGCTGTCCGACGGAGCACTGTAGGTCGCAAGTCCTCACCGCGGAATCGGCCACCATGCCCTTCGGCCCGAGCACACGAACAAGCAGCCCTAGCCGGCCAGCATCGGCCGCTACGCCCGACGGCTCGGGCCAAGGTGGCTCGCAGCCGGGCACCGGCCGGGCGTTGGTCTGCTGGCCTCTCAGCCGCCGCCACGCCCCGAAAGGCCGTGCGGGACACCGGGCGGCGCACCAGCACTAGCAGGGCCGGGCTAGGGCCGGTGCCACCGGTCCTGGAGAACACCGAGACACAACACGAGCACACACCGGTATCCCGCTGACGGCAGTTTCATACATTCATGCAGGTCGCAGGCATTTGGGCGGGTGGCAGGCGTATCTCGGGAGCCTTCACACGGCAGAAGCTGGGGATCAATACCCCGGTCGCCCAATCCGGATTCCGGTCGCCGAGTCGAGTTCCAAGGCTCGGGCAATACGTCGTGCGGGACGCGTTCCCCGAACCCTCAGCAGCCTGGACCGGTGGGGCGGTCGGGGACGCTCGGGTCGTCGATCTCGACGTGGACGTGGGGCCAGGCCGGCCGGTGCGACCCGTCCTCGACCTGCGACTCGAAAGGCAACCTGGTGGCGCGGGGTGCGACGACGGTGACGCCGGCCTCGACGCGGGCACCAGGCCCCACCCGCACGCCGTCGATGTGGAGCATCTTGACCTCCCAGCCGGGATGGTCGTCGGGCTCGATGACGAGGAAGTCGTCGGAGACCTCGCAGTACAGGATGTACGTCCCGGCATAGCGGACGGTGCCCGTCACCGGCGCCCGGATCTCTGCATCGGGATCGACCATGACATCGGCCGCGCCGCGCGCCGTGGTGTCGCGCGACCGGCCTTCGAGCACCAGGGTGGGGGCGGACGTCGGAAGCGTCTCCAGTTGCTGGGCGCCGTCCAGCGTCGATTCGTGGAAACCGATTCGCTCGACTCGCGCCGCCGGGTGGCGGAGGACGACGCCGCCCGCGGTCGCGAACACGGTGTAGGCCTGTTCGGTGACAGGCCGGGGCGAAACCGCCAGGGTGGTGGTCGTCGTGACTGTTGTGACTGTCGGGGTCGGCGTGGTGGTCGTGCTGTTCGCACTCGGGGTGCTCCGCATCATCACGGCGACGTCGCCCGCAGCTCCGGAACAGCCGGAGAGCAGGAAGGCCAGCAGCAGGACGAGATCGACGAGACGCCCAGCCACCCGCTCGACGGTACCGACCCTTCCACAGCAGGGCGGATCACTCGGGCCTGGCTTCTACTCGGGCTCGACCGCTCGTGGCCTCGCGGCCGCCTGCCTGACGCCTCCGACGCCTACTGGGACCGAGGCCGGCCAGCGGCGCAGGTGGTAAGTCAGCCCATGGGTGGGGTAGCTCCCATCGATGACCTTTCGCTTCCGCTTCTCGCCGGCCTACCGCCTGGCCTCCCTCCCCTTTGGGATCACGCCGGGCAACGCTCGCGTCGACGTCGTCGGCGGCCGGTTGCGGGCCCGGTTCGGGTTCTGGAGCGTGGAGACCGGCCTCGACAACGTGATCGGCGCGGCCGCGACCGGGCCCTATGGGCGCCTGCGGACGATGGGCCCCGCCCACCTCTCGCTCGCCGACCGGGGCCTCACCTTTGCGACGAACGACCGCCGGGGCCTGTGCATCCGCTTCCGGGAGCCGGTTCCCGGGCTGGAGCCGACGCAGCGCCTCCGACACCCGGGACTCACGGTCACCGTCATCGACGTCGAAGGGTTGGCGGAGGCCCTTGGGTTCCCGTTGTCAGCGGGCGCCTGACTCAGCCGCCGCTCACCAGGCCCAGCTCCCGACCGACGGTGGTGAAGGCGGCCAAAGCCCGGTCGAGGTGGTCGTCGGTGTGGGCGGCGGTGACGATGGTGCGGATGCGGGCCTTCTCCAGGGCGACGGTAGGGAAGACGACAGGCTGGGCGAAGACACCCTCGTCGGCCAGGCGGTCGGAGAAGCGCATGGCGGTCTCCGGGTCGCCCATCATCACCGGGGTGATGGGCGTCTCCGACCGGCCGGTGTCGAAGCCCAGCCGGGCCAGCTCGGCCTTGAACCGGCGGGTGTTCGCCCACAGCCTCTCGAGCAGCTCGGGCTCGTCCTGCATCACCCGCAGGGCGGCCCGGCAGGCGGCCACCACCGCCGGCGGGTGCGACGTCGAGAACAGGAACGGCCGCGCCCGTTGGGTGAGGATCTCCCGCAGCGCGGTGGGCCCGGCCACGTAGCCGCCCAGGCCGCCCACCGCCTTGGACAGGGTGCCGACCTGGATGGCGACCCGGTCGGTGAGGCCGAAGTGGTCCACCGTGCCCCGTCCCTGGCGGCCGAGCACACCCGAGCCGTGGGCGTCGTCGACCAGCACCGCGGCGCCGGCCGCCTCGGCCGCGGCCACGATCTCGGGCAGGGGCGCGATGTCGCCGTCCATGCTGAACACGCCGTCGGTGGCCACCAGGATCAGCCGGTACCGCCCGTCGGCCGCGGCCTCGTCGAGGATGAAGCGCAGGGCGTCGACGTCGGCGTGGGGGTAGATGCGGCGGGGCGCCTTCGACAGCCGCATCCCGTCGATGATCGAGGCGTGGTTGAGGCTGTCGGACACGATCAGGTCGGACTCGCCCGTGATGGTCGGGATGAGGCCGGTGTTGGCCGTGAACCCGGACTGAAAGGTGAGGACCGCGGGCACGCCCTTGAACTCGGCCAGCTCCGCCTCCAGGGCCTCGTGGGCGGCCATGGTTCCGGCGATGGTGCGCACCGCGCCCGTCCCCACCCCGAAGTCGGCCACCGCGGCCAGCGCCGCCTCCTTCAGGCGCGGGTGGTGGGTGAGGCCGAGGTAGTCGTTCGACGACAGGCTCACCAGCCGCCGCCCGTCGACGTCGACCACCGGACCCTGGGCGCTCGTCATCACCCGCAGCGACCGGTACAGGTGCTGGGTCCGGAGGGCGGCCACCTCCGCCTCCAGGAACGCCAGCGGGTCGCTCGGCGTCACGGGGACCAGCTCATGATGACCTTGCCCGAGTCGCCCGAGCGGGCGGCGGCGAAGGCGGCCTCGTGGTCGCGGAAGTCGAAGCGGTGGGTGATCGCAGGGCGGATGTCGAGCCCCGACAGGAGCATCACCGTCATCTTGTACCAGGTCTCATACATCTCCCGGCCGTAGATCCCCCGGATGGTGAGCATCTTGAGGACGACCTCGCTCACGTCGATGGGCACGTCGTGGGCGGGCAGGCCCAGCACCGCGATGCCCCCGCCGTGGGCCATGGCGGAGATGGCCGACCGAAGGGCCTCCGGGTTCCCCGACACCTCGAGGGCCACGTCGTAGCCCTCGACCATGGCCAGGCTGCCGAAGACGTCGTCGAGGCGGGTCACCGCCGGGTCGATGGCCACCGTGGCCCCCATCCGCAGGGCCAGGTCGCGGCGGACGGCGTTGGGCTCGCTCACCACAACGTGGCGGGCGCCTGCGTGGCGGGCCACGGCGGTGGCCATCAGCCCGATGGGACCGGCCCCGCTCACCAGCACGTCCTCCCCGAGCACCGGGAAGGCGAGGGCCGTGTGCACCGCGTTGCCCAGCGGGTCGAAGATGGCGGCGACGTCGAGGTCGATCCCCGCCCAGTGGCGCCACACGTTGGTCATGGGCAGCACCACGAGCTCGGAGAAGGCGCCGTCGCGACCCACCCCCAGGCCGACGGTGTGGGCGCACAGCTCCCGCCGCCCGGCCAGGCAGTGGCGACACCGCCCACACACCACGTGCCCCTCGCCCGACACCAGCTCTCCCGGCGCGAAGCCGGTGACGTTCGAGCCGACCTCCTCGATGACCCCGACGAACTCGTGGCCCACGACGAGCGGGGGGTGGACGTTGCGCTCGGCCCAGCCGTCCCAGTCGTGGATGTGCAGGTCGGTGCCGCAGATCCCGGTACGCAGGACCCGGATGAGCACGTCGTTGATCCCGAACGGTGGACGGGGAACTCGGCACAGCTCCAGGCCCGGCCCGGGAGCCGCCTTCACCAGGGCCAGCATGTCCACGAGCAGACGCTACGCCCGGGCCGACGCTACGCAGCGCCGTTCGTGTGGCGTACGCATAGCGTGACCGCGGTGACGTCAAGGGCCGAGCGCATCGTCGTCGTCCACGCCGATCGGCCCCCGGCCTCGGTCACCGCCGCCACCGTCGACGAGCTTCGTCGGCGGGGGGCAGAGGTCGATATCTGGCGTATCGGAGGTGCCTTCGACATCACCGATCTCCATCTCGACCACGACCTCTTCGTCCTGAAGCACTCGTATCAGGCCGCGCTCACCGTCGGGGCCGCCCTCCACGCGGCCGGTGCTCCGCTGCTCAACCCCTTCCCCGCGGTGGCTGCCTGCCGGGACAAGGCGGTCGCCTGCAGCATTCTGGCCCGGGCCGGTCTGCCTGTACCCCGCACCCACCTCGTGGTCGACCCCCTGGCCGCGGTGCCCCTTTTGGACAATTGGCCCGTGGTCATCAAGCCGAACACCGGCTCCAAAGGGATGGGGGTTCGTGTCGTCCGAACCCGGGCCGAGCTGGGCGACGTCGATCCCGCCCTCGGCCCGTTCATCGTCCAACGGTTCCATGCGCCGGAGGGGCTCGATCGCAAGCTTTACAGGATCGGAGACCACATCCATTGCGTCGGGCGCCCGTGGCCTGCGTCTACGGCCGAGGCCAAGCAGGGCGTCCCCATCGGTGTCGATCCGCTCCTTCGACGTCTCGTCCTGGGCGTCGGAGACGCACTGGGCCTGGACCTTTACGGTGTCGATGTCGTGGTCAGCGGCGGGCAGCACTACGTGGTCGACGTGTCCGCCTTCCCCGGTTTCAAGGGGGTTCCGAATGCGGACCGTCTTCTCGCGGAAAGGATCCTGCAGGCGGCCCGGTCCGGCATAACGGACGCCAAGGCCGGCCCCGGCGGCAAGGCCGTGGAATCGGAATCGGCACCATGACAGACATTCAGCGGCGAGACGAGCAGACGGCGCCGCTGGGCGGTAATGTTCGTCCAAACGTCACTCGGAGTTCACCCTCCGTTTCCTGACGCATCGCAGGTTCCATCTTCGGCTGGAGGTCGTGCGTGCGAGTGATCGAGAACAGATCCGGTGCTGAAGAATCCTCGGTGCCGGTCGCCCGGAGGCGACGAAGGCGCCGGGTGTGAGGCGGCGGACGTGAGGCGGCAAACGTCCGGGGTCGAGAACCGAGTGGGGACGCGCAGCGGGGCGCCGGCGCTGGTGGTGCTCGTGGAGGCCCGCTACCGATCCCAGCGCCAGCCGGCCGGCCTGCTGGCCGCCCTCGGCCGCCTCGGCATCGCCGTCGACATCGCCGACCCCGATGTCCTCGTCCACGACCTGGCCCGCCAGACGTGGCCGACCGGGTCGTGGCTGGCCGACCGTGGCGTCGTGGTGGCTCGGGGCCGGAGCGCCTCGCTCCTGACCGCCTTGGCTATCGCCGAACGGTTCGGCGTGCCGACGATCAACCGCTCGTCGGCGGTCGCCTCCGTCCGGGACAAGGCGGCCATGGCCGCCGCGCTTGTGGCAGCGGGCATCCCGACACCGCGAACCTGGGTCGGACCGCCCGACCGCCTGGTGGCGGCGATCGACCCGGCCGCCTACCCGATCGTGGTCAAGCCCATCTTCGGCGACAACGGGGTTGGGGTCCGGCTGGTCGTGGGGGCCGACGACGTCCTCGACCCGACCTCCCCGGAGGAGCCCGTTCTGGCCCAGCAGTTCGTGGCCGGCGACGGCGCCGACGTGAAGGTCTATGCCGTTGGAACCCGGTACTGGGCCGTCCGGGCCCCGTCGCCCCTCAACGGCGGCGGCCAACCCAACGATCCCGTGGCCGTTGCCGTCACACCCGAGTTGGCGGCGGTCGCGTTCGCATGTGGCCGCCTCTTCGGCCTCGACCTCTTCGGCGTGGACTGCCTGATCACACCCGACGGTCCAGTGGTTGTCGAGGTCAACGACTTTCCCAACTACCGCGGCGCACCCGGAAGTGACCAGGCCTTGGCCGACCACGTCCTGGACGTGGCCGAAGCGTCGCGATCGAGGGTCCGGCAATGAGGATCTGCTTCCTCATGCGACGCAGCCCGGAGAGCAGGGCCAGCCCCATCCTGGCGACGGTGGTCGGCCTGCTGGCGGAATGGGGCGTCGAGGTCAGCGTGATCTGTCCCGAGGACGACGTCATCGACCTGGCCGCCATTCGGGTCGACCACGACCTGTACGTGCTCAAGTCGGGAAGCGAGATGGCCCTCAGCCTGGCGGGGGCCCTCGACGCCTTGGGCGCGATGACCCTCAACCCCTATCCGACGACCCTGCAGTGCCGGGACCGGGTCGTCGTCAACCGGATCCTCCAGGCGGCCGGCGTGCCCGTGCCGGAGACCTTCGTGGCTGTCGACGTCGCCAGCCTGGGACGCCTCCTCGAGGAGGGGCCACTGGTTCTCAAGCCGTGTCGGCGGGCTGCGGGCGGCAGCGTCCAGGTCGTCTGGGACGTCGACGAGCTTCAAGAGATCGGCCGGCCCGGCCATCCCGTCCTGGCCCAGCGCTACCACGGCCCCTCCGGCCCCGACCGCAAGCTCTACTGCCTCGGCAACCAGCTCTTCGGCGTGAAACGGGTGTGGCCGGCCCGAACCTTGGCGGAGAAGGTCGGCGAGCCGTTCACCGTCACCCCCGAGCTGAGGGACATGGTCCTCCGCTGCCGGCGGGCGCTCGGCATCGAGCTCTTCGGGCTCGACATCATCGTGAGCGACGGACAGCCCTTCGTGGTCGACGTCGACCCCTTCCCCGGCTTCAAGGGCGTCCCCGACGCCGCCCTCCGCCTGGCCGACTACATCTACGCCGCCCGCCACCCCGCCCTGGCCTCCGCCCCCCTGGCCGTGGCTCCGTGAAGGCGGTCGTCATCGGACCGGGTCGCATCGGCTGCGGCTTCGCCGGGCAACTGCTGCGGGACTCGGGCTGGGAGGTCGCCTTCGTCGGGCGGGAGCCGGTGGTCCAGCGGCTGCGCCGCCTGGGGCGGTACGTCGTGCGCCTGTTCGACGGCGTCCGCTCCGACGACTTCGTGGTGGCCGGCATCTCGGCGGTGTGCGTGGCCAACGGCGGCGCGGCAGCCGCCGAGATCGCGGCAGCCGATCTGGTGGTCACCTCGGTCGGCGCGGCCAACCTGGCCGCCGTGGCCCCGGTGATCGCCGCCGGACTGGCCCGCCGCCGCAGGCCCACCAACGTCATCGCCTTCGAGAACCTCGCCCGCGCCGGCCCCCACCTGAAGGAACAGGTGGCGGCCCACCTCCCCGCGGGATGCGACATCGAGCGCCACGGGTTCTCCGGTGCCGTCGTGAGCCGGGCCGTGTCCCACCGGCTCTGGCCGGTCGACGACGGCGATCCGATGGTCTTCGTCGGCGACCGGCCGGCGACGTTCACCGTCGACGGCTCCGCCCTGCGGGGCGACGTCCCCGTGGTGACCGGGCTGGAAGCGGTCGACGACTACGAGGCCCACGTCTGCCGCAAGCTCTACAGCTACAGCGCCGGTCACGCCGCCTGCGCCTATCTCGGGTACCTCAAGGGCTACCACTTCGTCCACACCGCGATCCGCGACCCGGAGATCAGGGCCGTCGTGCGGGAGGCCATGGCCGAGGGCCAGCGGGGGCTGGCCGCCCGCTACGGCCCCGTGATCGCCGGTACCGAGGCCGACCTCGACGCGGTCATCGACCGGTTCGCCAACGCGGGGCTAGCCGATCCCATCGTGCGCGTCGGCCGTGACCCCCGGCGCAAGCTGTCGGCCGACGACCGGCTGGTCGGTGCCGCCCGGCTGGCGGCCGAGTGCGGCACGTCCCCCGCCCGGCTGGCGTTGGCCATGGCCGCGGCCTTGGTGTTCTGCGATCCGGCCGACCCGGCGTGTGCCGCCATGCACCGGGAGCTCCAGGCCGACGGGGTGGCGGGCGTGCTCCGTTCCGTGTGCGGCCTCAGCTCGGAGGAGGGACTGGGCCGGCTGGTGGCGGAGGAGGTCCGCTCCCTGGTCGATGGGTGGGCCGACGGCAACCTCCTCCTCAGCCTCGAGCGCCGGCAGTGGAGCTGGGCGCCGGCCCCCGTCCGGCCGGTGCCGGTGGTCACCGCCAGCTGACCATGTGGCTGCACTTCATCCTCGTTCGGCGCGTGCCCCCCGTGCCCAGCCCCGTCCTGGTCGAGGTCGACGACCGGCTCCGCCAGAGGGGTTTCGTCGTGACCGGCGCCATCCCCGAGGAGGCGCTGACCAGCATCGACCTGATCGGGGACGGGGACGGCGTCGCGGACCACGAGCCCGAACTGGTGATCCTCAAGTCGCACACCGAGCTGGCCTTGAGCCTGGCGGGCGTGCACCATGGGCAGGGAGCGAGGCTGCTCAACCCGTACGAGAGCTGCGTGGCCGCCCAGGACAAGCTCACCGCGTGCCGGCGGCTGCGGGCGGTCGGCGTGTGCCCGTGCCCCGCACCTGGGCGACCGCCGACATCACGTTGGTGGCCGAGCTGCTCGCTTGCGGCCCACTGGTGGTGAAGCCCTTGCGCGGGCACCGGGGGGCCGGCGTCGTCGTGATGCAGCCGGGGGACGACCTGGAAACTCGCCTGGCGCCGCTGCCGGCCGAGGCCCCCTTCGTCGTCCAGGAGCACGTTCCCGGGCCGGGGGAGGACCTGAAGGTGTACGTGGTCGGCAACCACGTGCACGCCGTGCGCAAGCCGTTCTCCCCCGACAGCTTCACCCGACCGGGACGACCGGTACCGGTAACCGACGAGGTGCGGGAGGTGGCGCTGCGCTGCGGCGCAGCCCTCGGGCTCGGCCTGTACGGCCTGGACGTCATTGAGAGCCCCGACGGGCCCGTCGTGGTCGACGTCAACTACTTCCCCGGCTACAAGGGGGTGCCCGACGCCCCCGCCCTGATCGCCGACTACATCGAGCGGTACGCCAACGGCGACGTCCAGCTCGTCGCCGGGGGACAGCGCCGCGGGGAGACCGTGCTCACGTGACCCGCCCGACGGACGGCGCCGACGGAGCCCACCGGGGCTGGCTGCGGGGCTGGCGGCGGGTCCCGGGCCACCCGGTGTTCCCCCTCGTGGCGGAAGGCTTCCTCTCCCGCCTCAGCTTCGGGATCATCAGCCTGGCCCTGCCGCTGTACGCCTTGCAGTTGGGGATGAGCGTCGCCCAGATCGGCGTCCTCCTGTCCCTCAACCTGGTGGTGGCGCTGGTCCTCAAGCCGCTGATGGGCGGAGTCGCCGACCGGGTCGGCCTGAAGCGGTCGTTGGTAGCGGCCATCGGGCTGCGCAGCGTCGTCTCCCTGCTGTTCGTGTTCGCATCGTCCCCGTGGCACCTCTTCGCCATCCGGGGCCTCCACGGCGTGTCCAT
Source organism: uncultured Acidimicrobiia bacterium (assembly GCA_963765955.1). Classification (GTDB taxonomy): domain Bacteria; phylum Actinomycetota; class Acidimicrobiia; order Acidimicrobiales; family AC-14; genus JAXDMK01. The sequence goes on along the minus strand of CAVXYA010000002.1, from coordinate 67,708 downwards.
CGCCCTGCGCGACCCGGCCACGTACGCCCTGGTGGCCGAGGCCGGCGGAAAGCGCCAGATCGCCTCGTCGTTCGCCTGGTACCAGACGTCGAAGACGCTGGCCGGGTCGGTGGGCCGCGCCATCGCGGGAGTCGTCCTCAGCCTGGCCGGAGGCTTTCCTCTCACCTTTGCGGTGGCCTTCGCTCTGTCCGTCCTGCCCCTCCTCATCGTTGCCTTCCGGGTGCGGGAGCCGGTCGACCCTCCCGCCGAGATGGCGCCGGACGTGACTCTTGCCGCCGGCCTCGACGACGACCCCCGACCGGCCCCGTCCCCCGCCCGGGCCCCGATCGTCCCCTTCGCCATGGTCGGGTTCCTGATCACTGGCAGCGCCTACCTCTTCACCGCCCTGTTCCCCGTGTTCGCCACCGAGTACGCCGGGCTGAGCCCGGCGGCGGTGGGGTTCATCTACGTCGTCGGGTCGCTCATGGCGCTCACCGGCCCCGTCTGGGGATGGCTGGCCGACCGGACCAGCTTCGGACTGGTGCTGTCGCTGCGTAGCTTCGCCAACGTGGCGTCGTCGGTCGTGTACCTCGTCGCGCCCAACCTCGGCGGAGTGGCGGTGGGCAAGGCCCTGGACGACACCGGGAAGGCCGCCTTTCGGCCCGCCTGGGGGGCGATGATGGCCCACGCCGCCAGTCACGACCGCAGCCGCCGGGCCCGCATCATGGCCTGGCTCGGCGTGGGTGAGGACGCGGGAGAGGTCGCCGGCCCGATCATCGCCGGGCTGGTGTGGACGGCATGGGGGATCCCCGCCCTTCTCGGGATTCGCATCGCCGCCGCGGTGGCGGCCGAGGTCGCCACCGGATTTGTCACTCGTAGGTACGGGGAGGCCAACATGAAGCGCACCAGGAAAAGCCGGCGCCAGGCTGGACGCGTCATCGGGTACGACGATCGGGAGGGCTCGGCGGGCGATCCGGCCCCCTCCGAGGCTGCCACCGGGACCCTCGACGACCGGCTCGTCGAGAGCCAGCTCGTCGGCGGGCCGCTCGTGGACGGGCGGCTCGTCGCCCATCGGCAGGCGCTCGGTTTCGGTCCCGCCTCGCTGTGGGACGAGCAGTCGGTCGCAGGCGGTCTCGGCTTGGACGCCCCGGCGACCGGGCGGGCGTCGCCTGGCCGGCATCGAGCGTCTCCGCTTCGCCCCGAGGACCAACCGGCCGCCGACGCCGACCGCCAGGTGTTGGCGAATCGGCTCGACGACCTCGCGTCCCGTGCCCGGGAGCTCGAAGACCTGGTCACCTCCCACCGAAGGTCCGTCGACGACGACCGCATCGAGGTCGCCAACCTCGCCCGGCGACACGACCGGCTCGTCTCGCTGGTCGAGGATGCCCTTCCGGGCCTGGTGACGGATGCGGTCAAGACCGCCCTGGAGGCGCAGTCGGCGGCCCTGCTCGACTCCCTCAGCCGAGCGGAGCGGGTCCGGTCGGAGACGGAGGCCATGGGCGCGGCGGTCCAAGCATCGGCGGAGAGGATGCTGGAGGACCTGTACCGCCGCGATCAGGAGGTCGAGTCGCGGGCGACCTCCCACCGGCGGCGCCTGGAGGAGGAGGCTATGACGGCAGTGGCGGAGATGCTGGACAGAGGCAAAGAGGACGTCACCCGGTCTGTCACCGGCGGACTGGCGCCGGTTGTCCACGAGGCGGTTCGTGCCGCCATGGAACGCTACGCGGCCGACTGGCGAGCCGGTGAGGCGGAGATGGCGAGCCGACTCCGAGCCGAGGCCGAGGTCCAGCAAGCGAACCAACGACAGTCGTTCGAGCAGATGATGGCGGTTCGGGCCAGGGAGCTCGACGATCGGGCTTACGCCCACGAGCTGGCGCACGAAGAGGAACGACGAGCGGTGGCCCAGCTCAGGGACCAGGTCACCAGACTGGTAACCGAGGCGGTTCCCGCCATGGTGGACGGGGCGCTCGAGGAACAGGCCGCCGCCTACCGCGTCGCTCTCGAGGAGCTGCGGTCCGCCCGGGCCCGATCGCTCCCTGCGTCGAATGGCCGCTCGGGCCCTCCGTCACCCCTGTCGGCGGTGGACGTGGTCGGGGCCGCGCCGACGGCGGGGGTCAGCCGGCACGAAAAGCAAGCCCCGGAGTAGTCACCGGCGGCGGGGGCCCCTAGCTGCGAGAGGAGGGGGAGCCGGCGCCCTCGCGCCGGGCGGAGCCCAGCAGCTTCAGGACGCTCGACTTCCGGAACCGGCGATGGCCGCCCAGGGTGACGAGGTGCGGGATCCGCCCCTGGTCGGCCCATCGGCTCACGGTGCGGGCCGACACGCACAGCAGGCGGGCCGCGTCGCCGGCCGACATGTACTCCTCGTTCGCATCGGTGACCACTTCGGTCGCATCCACAGTCGCCTCCCGGCGCGTCGTGTGTCTTCGAGTCTATGCCGAGGGTTGTCCGGCTCGGCAGAGTGTCCGAGCCACAGCTGCTTGCGGCACGGATCACCTCGCTCCATCGGCGAACCGCCCCGGTTGGCGTAGTCGAAACGAACCGAATGAACCGAATTGCCCACCGGCCTGCCACCGGCCCGCTCGCGTTCTAGGCTGGGCGCCCGTGGAGGGGGCCGGATGGCGGTGCCGGGGACGGTGGAACGCAGGGTGAAGGCTGAACGCGAATACCTGACGCCGGGCGACGTGGCCCGGATGCTCCACGTGTCACCCAAGACCGTGGTGCGGTGGACGACTGCCGGCCACCTGCCCTGCATCGTCACCCTGGGCGGCCACCGCCGCTTCCAGCGGGCCGACGTGGAGGCGCTGGCGGCCCGGATGGCGGTGTTCCCCGAGGAATCGTCCGAGCGTTTTTGACGGCCGGGCAGGGCGGCCTACGCCCCCAGGGCGGGCGGCGGGTGGTGGGGCCAAGCTCGCCGCCATCTCGCTGACCGGAGTCGCCGTGGCCCTGGCCATGATGGCGACCGCCCTCCTCGCCGCCGTGCCCCACACCCTGGCCGACGGCGCGGCGGTGGACCTCTTCGCCGGGGACGTCGGTCACACCGTGGCCGGCACCCTCGCCGTGGCCGCTCTGTTCGGCGTGGCTGGGGTGGGCTTGGGGGCGCTTTTCCGCAGCCAGCTGGCGGCGGTGGTGGCCGTGGCCGCCTGGGTGGTCGTGGGGGAGGGTGTGCTGGGGATGTTCCTCGGCCCGGACGTCGGCCGGTGGCTCCCGGGCCGGGCGGCCAGCGCGCTGGCCGGGTCTGTTGTGGAGGGTCTCTCGCTGTGGACCGCAGCCGTCCTGCTGAGTGCCTACTGCGCGGCTGTCGCCTCCGTGGCGCTGGCTTCGCCGTCCGCCGGACGTGTCATGAAGCGCCGGCTGACGGTCGTGGCGGCGGCCGTGCTTCTCGCCTCCACCGCCTGCCGCGAGGGTGACCAGGGCCGGACGGCGGGGAACGTGGGCCGCTACTGCGACCGGCTGGCCGCCCTTGAGGGTGAGGGCAGCCGACCTACCGCCGGCGAGCTCGACGAGCACACCCGGGTGGCTCCGCCCGAGATCCGGGACCGGTCCGGTCGGTGGTCGAGGCGGGCGGGACCCCGTTCGACGACGGGCCCGAGGCGACGGCCCTCCTGGACCGGTCCCGACAGCTCTGCGGGTAGGTCGGCCCGCTGGCGCCATGGCCCGCCGAAGCGCCACACGGGAGCGACGCATTTGGGGGCACCACCTGGAGGCCCCCGAGGTTCGCACCCCCTCCATCCGGGTACGTACCGGGCGTGTCGAGCCAAACCGAAGCACCGGCGCAGTCGACGCTGTCGACCTATCTCAACGACCACCTGGCGGGCTCGAAGGCCGGCATACAGATGGTGGAGAAGATGCGCGCCGACAACGCCGGCTCCCCCCTCGGCGAGTTCATGGACCGCCTGGCCACCGATATCGAGTCCGACCGGGACACCCTCGAAGGCCTCATGATCCGCCTCGGCCTCGAGCCGAGTGCGCTCAAACAAGCCGCGGGGTGGACGCTCGAGCGCCTCAGCCGGGTCCGCGTGGCCAAGACCGTCACCGGCAGCGCCGCCACCAGCCGGTTGATGCAGCTGGAGGCCCTCTCCCTCGGCATCGAGGGCAAGCGGCTCCTCTGGAAGACCCTCCAGCGGGTCACCGAGCCTGGTTCCGGCGTCGCGGGTTCCGCCTCGGTCGGCGTCGACTTCGACACCCTCATCGCCCGGGCCGAGTCCCAACGCGAACAGATCGAGCCGTTCCGCCTCGAGGCCGCCGGCGTCGGCCTGTCCTGATCAAGAAACCTCGGGCCTGCCACCGGCCGGTCCCGCTCCACGAGGGAGGAAAAGCATGGGTATCGGCGTCAGCGTGTTCCTGTTCGCAGTGGGGGCCATCCTCACCTTCGCCGTCGATGCGACGGTGTCGGGGCTCGACATCGCCACCGTCGGCGTGATCCTGATGATCGCCGGCGCCCTCGGCCTCATCATGACCCTGGCCGTGTTCGCGCCCCGGAGTCGGACACGCCAGACGGTGGTCGAGGACGACGGCCGCGGCCGTCGCCGGGTGCAGGACGACATCTACTGAACATCTGACCGGCCGACGATCGACCCGCGGAGGGGCCCCGGGATGACCGGGGCCTCTCTCGCGCGATCATGCCGGTAGCCATGGCCCCCATCGACTCGACGCCGGAGTGGGCCGCGCTCGCCTCCCACCACGCCCAGCTGGCCGGCGTGGCGCTGCGCCAGCTGTTCGCCGCCGACCCCGACCGGGGCGAGACGATGGTGGCCGACGCCGGCGACCTCCACCTCGACTTCTCCAAGAACCGGATGACGGCGGAGACCCTCCGGCTGCTGGTCGACCTGGCCGAGCGGGCCGGCCTGCGCCGGCGGACGGAGGACATGTTCTCGGGGAAGCGGATCAACGTCACCGAGGACCGGGCGGTCCTCCACGTGGCGCTGCGGGCACCGGTCGGGACGTCGATCGTGGTCGACGGGGTGGATGTCGTCCCCCTCGTGCACGCCGTGCTGGACAAGATGGCCGACTTCGCCCGCCGGGTGCGCACGGGGGAGTGGCGGGGCCACACCGGCCGGGCCATCCGCAACGTGGTGAACATCGGCATCGGCGGCTCCGACCTGGGCCCGGCCATGGCCTACGAAGCCCTGAGGGCCTTCAGCGAGCGGTCGATGACGTTCCGGTTCGTATCCAACGTCGACGGCGACGACGTGTGGGAGGCCACTCGCGACCTCGACCCGGCCGAGACCCTGTTCATCGTCTGCTCCAAGACGTTCACCACCGTCGAGACCCTCACCAACGCCACCACGGCACGCCGCTGGCTGCTCGACGCCCTGGGTGACGAGGCCGCGGTGGGCAATCACTTCGTGGCTGTCTCGACCAACACCGCCAAGGTGGCCGAGTTCGGCATCCACCCGGAGAACATGTTCGAGTTCTGGGACTGGGTGGGCGGGCGCTACTCGTTCCCGTCGGCCATCGGGCTGTCGCTCATGGTGGCCATCGGCCCCGAGAGCTTCCACGAGCTGCTGGCCGGGTTCCAAGACATCGACGCGCACTTCCGCACCGCGCCCTTCGAATCCAACCTGCCCGTCCTCCTCGGGCTGATCGGCGTCTGGTACGACGACTTCTTCGGGTTCGAGACTCATGCCGTGCTGCCCTACAGCCAGGCCCTGTCGAAGTTCCCCGCCTACCTGCAGCAGCTCGACATGGAGAGCAACGGCAAGTCCGTCGACCTCGAGGGGCGAACGGTCACGGTGCAGACGGGCCCCGTCGTGTGGGGCCAGCCGGGAACCAACGGCCAGCACGCCTTCTACCAACTGCTCCACCAGGGGACCAAGATCGTGCCCGCCGACTTCATCGGCTTCTGCCGGCCGAACCACCCCTTGGCCGAGCACCACGACCTGCTGGTGGCCAACCTGCTGGCCCAGACCGCGGCCCTGGCCTTCGGCAAGACGGCGCAGGAGGTGGCGGCCGAGGGAGTCAGCCCCGAGCTCGTGCCCCACCGCACGTTCCCCGGCAACCGGCCCTCGAACACGATCCTGGCCACCCGGCTCACGCCTCGGGTCCTCGGCCAGCTGGTCGCCACCTACGAGCACAAGGTTTTCACCCAGGGCGTGATCTGGGACGTCAACTCCTTCGACCAGTGGGGCGTGGAGCTGGGCAAGGCGCTGGCCAACCGCATAGTCCCCGAGCTCACCGCCCCCGGGCTGGACGGCGACGAAGTGCCCGAGCTGGTCCACGACAGCTCCACCAACGCCCTCATCCGCCGCTACCGGGCCCGCCGCTCGGGTCCCCCTGCCGGCGGCGACGGCAGGTAGCCTTCCCGCCCGGGAGGGGACATGAGGAGCATCCTCGGGGTGGGTGTCGGTGCGGTGATCGCGTTGCTCCTGGTGGCCGCGCCAGCCGGAGCGGAGATCACCAGCGACACGATCGGGTGCAGCGGGTCGGCCACGGTGACGGGCGACGACGGCTCGGAGGTGACGGTCGACGTGGCTGACCGGTCGGCGAAGATCCCCCGGGGCGACGGCGCGCTCTGGAAGGCGGCCACCAACCGGGTCACCCACGACCACGCCGGCTCCGTCGACCTCGAGCTGGGACCACTGTCGATCAACCTCGGCCGCTGGGGCCCTACCGGCAACGACGAGAACGGGAGCACCCAGGAAGGTCTCAAAGACATTCCCGCCCTCGTCAGGCAGTTCCCCTCGGTCAAGTGGAAGGTCACCGGCTTCCACAAGGGCATCGAGGGCCAGTGCAAGGGGGAGGTCACGGTGGAGATGGAGGGCTCGGCCGCCAGCACCGCCGCCGCCGGCGTGGCCGGCCTGGCCGGCACCGCAGCAGCCGCCGCCGGCCTGGTGCAGGCCGCCCGCCCCAAGCGGCCCACTTCCGCCGGCTACGGCCCGGGCGAATACGGCCAGGGACGGTACGGATGAGGGGCGGCCGGCCCGGCCTGGGCGCCTTCAGCGGCTTCTTCCTCGGCCTGTTCCTGGCCTTCGACCTGTTCCTGCTCAAGGTCATCGCGTCCGACAGCGGGCTGTTCGTCGTCCTGCCGCTGGTGCTCACGGTGGTCGGGATCGGCCTGGGCCTGGCCGCCCCCGCCCTCGACCGCCTGCGACGTTCGGGGAGGGGCTAGCGGGGTCCCGTGGCCCGGAGCAGCACCAGGCTGCGGCCGGTGACCTCGAAGACCTCGCCCGCCTTGAACTGGTCGCCCTCCGACAGGGAGTCGGCGGTGTCGATCACCTTCACCCAGGCCGGTCCGAACCCCTCGGGAGGCAAGGTGAATCCCTCGTTCTCGTGGTGGGCGTTGAAGACCACGAGGAAGGAGTCGTCGACGATCCGCGCCCCCAGACTGTCGGTGGAGTGGATCTCGTCGCCGTTGAGGTAGACCCCCATCGACTTGGCGAACCCCGATTCCCAGTCGGCGTCCTCCATCTCGGTGCCGTCGGGACGGAACCAGGCCACGTCGACCACGTCCTTGCCGTGGAGGGCCCGGCCGTGGAACCAGCGCCGCCGCCGGAAGATCGGGTGTTCCTTGCGGAGGGCGATGAGGCGGGAGGTGAAGTTCACCATGGGCCCGTCCATCGACTCCCAGTCGAACCATGACAGCTCGTTGTCCTGGCAGTAGGCGTTGTTGTTCCCCTGCTGGGTGCGACCCATCTCGTCGCCCCCCAGCAGCATGGGGATGCCCTGGGACAGGAACAGGGTGGCGAGGAGGTTGCGCCGCTGGCGGGCCCGCAGCTCGAGCACCTCGGGATCTCCCGTGGGTCCCTCCTCGCCGCAGTTCCACGACCGGTTGTGGCTCTCCCCGTCGGCGTTGCCCTCCCCGTTGGCCTCGTTGTGCTTCTCGTTGTAGGACGTGAGGTCGGCCAGGGTGAAGCCGTCGTGGGCGGTGACGAAGTTCACGCTGGCCGACGGGCGGCGGCCGTTGGACTCGTAGAGGTCGGGGCTGCCGGTGAACCGGTAGGCCAGCTCGGCGAGGGTCTGGTCCTCGCCCCGCCAGAAGTCACGAACCGTGTCGCGGTACTTGCCGTTCCACTCCGACCACAGGGGCGGGAAGTTGCCCACCTGGTAGCCGCCGTGGCCGAGGTCCCAGGGCTCGGCGATGAGCTTGACCTGGCTGACGACCGGGTCCTGCTGAATCAGGTCGAAGAAGGCCGACAGCCGGTCGACGTCGTGGAACTGGCGGGCCAGGGTGGCGGCCAGGTCGAACCGGAAGCCGTCGACGTGCATGTCGACCACCCAGTAGCGCAGCGAGTCCATGATGAGCTGCAGGACGTGGGGGTGGCGCATGTTGAGGCTGTTGCCGGTGCCGGTGGTGTCGAAGTAGAAGCGGGGGTCGTCGTCGACCAGGCGGTAGTAGGAGGCGTTGTCGAGGCCCTTGAACGACAGCACCGGCCCCATGTGGTTGCCCTCGGCGGTGTGGTTGTAGACCACGTCGAGGATCACCTCGATGCCGGCGTCGTGCAGCGACTTCACCATCTGCTTGAACTCCTGCACCTGCTGGCCCTGCTGGCCCCTCGCCCCGTAGTCGTTGTGGGGGGCCAGGAAGGCGATCGAGTTGTAGCCCCAGTAGTTGCGCAGGCCGCTGTCGACCAGGCGGTGGTCGTGCACGAACTGGTGCACGGGCAGCAGCTCGACGGCGGTGACGCCGAGCGACTTCAGGTACTCGATCGACGACGGGTGGGCCAGGCCCGCGTAGGTGCCCCGCAGCTCCTCGGGGATCGCCGGGTTGCGCTGGGAGAAGCCCTTGACGTGGACCTCGTAGACCACCGACTCGTGCCACGGGGTGCGGGGGTGACGGTCGTGGTCCCAGTCGAAGAAGGGGCTGGTCACGACCGCCTTGCACATGTGGGCGGCGCTGTCGTCGTCGTTGGTGGAGCCGTCGGGCCCATCGTCGTCGGGATTGGCGAACCGGTAGTTGAACAGCGCCTCGTCCCAGTCGATCTCGCCGTCGACGGCCTTGGCGTAAGGGTCGAGGAGGAGCTTGGAGGGATTGCAGCGCAGGCCCCGGCCCGGATCGTACGGACCGTGGACCCGGAATCCGTACCGCTGGCCGGGGCCCATGTTGGGCAGGTAGCCGTGCCAGCAGTGGGCGTCCATCTCGGGGAGGTCGACGCGGGTCTCGTCGCCCTGGGCGTCGAACAGGCACAGTTCGACCCGCTCCGCGACCTCGGAGAAGACCGAGAAGTTCGTGCCCATACCGTCGTAGGTGGCACCCAGGGGATAGGGCTGGCCAGGGAGGATCTGAGGTGCCATGGGAGCCAACTCTAGGATCGCCGGGCTCCCTACCCGCACGTCCTGACCGGCCTGCTCAGCCGTGGAGCATGCTCAACCCGACGAAGAACAGGACGATCCAGGCGACGATCCACACCGCCAGCACGACGCTTATGGCGGCGAGCACGCCGGGCTGGAGGCGCTCGAGTTGGGGGACGGGCCAGTCGAGGTACGTCTCCCGGAGGGTGAGGCGGGGGAGGTTGCGGCGGGGGTGGGCCCCTGCGCCGCCATAGGGCTCGGGGTCGTTGAGCTCCCACCGGGACATCGCCGCATACACCCCCAGGCCGACCAGGCAGCACGGGACCACGATCAGCAGGGCGGTGATCACGGGCTCGCCCCCGGGGCTCCGGCGCCCGAGAAGGGCGCGGGCTGGTACGGGGTTCCCGGATTCTGCGGGGGCGGGTACTGCGGGGGCGGGTACTGGGTGACCGGGTACTGGGTGACCGGGGCCGGGGTGGGGTTGGACTGGTCGTACGGCACGTAGGGCTGGGTCGGGTCGTACGGCACGTAGGGCTGCGTCGGGTCGAACGGCACGGGCACGACCACCACCGGTGGCTGGCCGAACGGGGGGACGTAGCCAGGGATGGTGTCGTAGGGGAAGAGGGGGACGGTGGGCACCGTGATCGCCGGAGGGGGAGGGCTCTGGGCAACCGGGGGCGGGGTTCGCACCACCCTGGGCGGCGGAGCGAAGGTGGAGAGGGGTATGCCTTCGAGCGCCTTGGCCATGTAGTCCTTCCACGTGGCCGCGGGAAGGGTGCCCCCGTACACCCGGGCCGTGCCCTTGATGTTCTCCATCGCCTGGCGGGAGTCGGCGTAGCCCATCCACACCGACGTCGACAGCTCCGGCGTGTAGCCCACGAACCAGGCATCGCCGAACCCTTCGCTGGTACCGGTCTTTCCGGCCGTCCCGCCCGGACGCCCGATGTCGGCACTGGCACCGGTGCCGAAGGCGACGACCCCGGTGAGCACCGAGTTCATCTCGTCGGCCACTGCCTGGGTGAGGATGCGCTCCGGGCGCCGGGTGGTGTTGTCCTCCAGGACCTTGCCGCTGGGGTCGATGACCTTCATCACCGGCGCCGCCGGGAACTGCTGGCCCCGGGCCGCGAACACCCCGAAGGCGGCGGCCATGTCGAGGGGAGACACCTCGGCCGCACCGAGGGTGAGGCTGGGCCCGTAAGGCTCGCCCGACGGGAGGTTGCCCTCGGGATCGACCATGGTGATTCCCAGCCGGTTGGCCATGAGCGCCGTCTCCTTGACCCCCACGTCGAGGACGAGCTGGGCGAAGACGGTGTTGACCGAGTAGGCGGTGGCCTGGGCCAGGGTGAGGTAGCCGTAGCTGCCGCTCTCGGTGTTGCGCACCGTGCATCCCTCGCCCGAGCAGTTGGGATAGGTGTAGGCGCCCGGCCCGGTATAGGCCTCGGTGGACTTCATCCCCGCGTCGAGGGCGGCGGCCAGGGTGAACGGCTTGAAGGCCGATCCCGGCTGCCTGCCCGCACCGCCGCCGGCGATGCAGACGGGGCGGATCTGGCCCGCCTTGGGCTCGACCGGCTTGACCGCCTCGCAGTTGCCGAGGGCCAGGTTCACGTTGGACTTGGCGAAGTCGCGCCCGCCGACGAGGGCCCGCACGTGGCCGTTGCGGGGGTCGAGGGACACCAGCGCCATCTCCAGCCCGGGAGGCGTGCCCTGCAGCGTCTTGGTGACGGAGGCCTCGGCCGCGGCCTGGAGGCGGGGGTCGAGCGAGGTCTCCACCCGGAGGCCGCCGGTGTACACCTTCTCCTCGCCGAAGCGGGCGATCAGGTACTGGCGGACGTAGTCGGTGAAGTACGGGTACTTCACCACCGCCGCCGTCGCCGGGTGCACGACCGTGGTCGCGGTGTCGGGCGGGGTGCCGTCGCGCGCCAGCGAGACAGGGCGGGCGAGGGCCAGGTCGCGCTGCTGGCGGCTGATCATGCCCTCGCTGCTCATGCTCTCGAGCACCCCCCGGCGCTGGATCTCGGCGCCGCTGGGGTTGATGCGGGGGTCGAGCACGCTGGGGGCGGGGATCAGGCCCGCCAGCAGGGCCGCCTCGGACACGTCGAGGTCGCGGACGGGCTTGCGGAAGTAGGACTCGGCCGCCGCGGCCACGCCGTAGTTCCCGGAGCCCAGGTAGATGCGTGACAGGTACTTGAAGAGGATCTCGTCCTTGGAGAGACGGCTCTCGAGCTCCCGGGCGAGGGCCGCTTCCCGGAGCTTCCGGGACAGGGTGGCGCTGCGGTCGTCGGTGTAGGCCAGGCGGACGAGCTGCTGGGTGATGGTGGACGCCGCCCTGCTCGTACTCGCCGGCGCTGGCGTCGGCCCGCAGGGCCCGCAACAGGCCCCGGGCGTCGACGCCCTCGTGCTGGTAGAAGCGCCGGTCCTCGGCCACCACGACCGCCTGCTTGAGGACCTCGGGGACGTCCGCGGGCTGCATGGGCAGGGCGGACTCGAACCGACGGAAGATGGCGATCTCACCGCCGGCGCCGTCGAAGACCCGCGTGATCCGGGCCTCGACCGACGGGATCTCCTCGGGGAGGTCGGCGGAGAGGGGAAGATCGAGCAGGGCGAGGGCCAGCAGGCCCACGACCAGGACCGGGGCGATGAGGCTCACCACGAGGAGGCCGACGGTCACCCGGGCGAGCGTCAGCGGGTTCAGGGCGCGGGATCCACCGCCGCCCACGTAGGCCGGCTCGTCCCCACGCAGTCTCCACGTGTCCAGCACTGCCACGGCCCACTCCTTGGGATGCCCACGACCTATTCCCAACGGTGTGGGCTGGAAACAAAGGGTACGACGTCTTGGACAGGGTACGAACGGAGAGACGCAACGAAAGGACGAAGACATGGACGAGAAGATGGACGAGGCCAAGGGACGCATCAAGGAGGCCGCCGGCGACCTCACCGACAACGACGAGCTGAGGAACGAAGGCAAGATCGACCAGGGCAAGGGCAAGATCAAGGGCTTCATCGACGACATCGCCGACAAGCTCAAGGGCTGACGGGCCTCAGGGGCGGCCGGTCCGGGTCATCGGGCCCGGGCCGGCCTCGAGTTCGGCCCCGGACGGCCCTGAGGACCGCGTCGGCGACGGCCGACCCCTAACCTCGGGCACGTGGCCCCCCCGCTCGACCTCGACACGGCCCGGAGGCTGGTCGTCGAGGCCGTCGATCGGCGGGCCGGCGTTCTGCTCGATGTCTCCCACCGCATCCATGAGCGACCCGAGCTGCTGTTCGAGGAGCACTTCGCGTCGGGCCTGCTGGCCGACGTCCTCGAGCGGGAGGGTTTCGCCGTCGAGCGCGGAGCCCTCGGCCTGGAGACCGCCTTCGTGGGACGACCAGCGGGGAACACAGGCGCCGACGGGACGGAGGGCGGCGGGCCCCGGATCGCAATCCTCTGCGAGTACGACGCCCTGCCCGGCATCGGCCACGGCTGCGGCCACAACATCATCGCCGCCGCCGGGCTGGGGGCGGCCCTGGCCGCGGCGACCGTGGTGGCCGAGGCCGGGGGCCGCCTCGACGTCGTCGGCACGCCGGCCGAGGAGGGCGGCGGGGGCAAGGTCCTGCTGGGCGATCGAGGCGCCTTCGACGGTGTGGATGCGGCGCTGGCCGTCCATCCCGCCGGCGTCGACCTGATCCAGCCCGACGTCATCGCCATTGCCACCTACGAGGTGGAGTATTTCGGCCGGGCGGCCCATGCCGCAGCCGCCCCCGACAAGGGCCGCAACGCCCTCGACGCAGCCGTCCTCGGCTACAACGCGGTGGCCGCCCTGCGCCAGCACATGGCCCCGACCGACCGGGTCCACGGTGTCTTCCTGAAGGCGGGTGAGAAGCCCAACATCGTCCCCGATCACACCCTGGCCCAGTGGTACGTCCGTTCCGCCACCGCGGCCAGCCTGCAGGCCCTCAAGCAGCGAGTGATGGCCTGCCTGGAGGCGGGGACGACCGCTGCCGGCTGCACCATGGAGGTGCGCCAGCCGTGGCCGGAGTACACCGACCTGCGCCACAACCGGCCCCTGGGCGAGCTCTACCGCGCCAACAGCGCCCGCCTGGGCCGTGAGGTAGCCGAGCCCGGCCCCCACACCCGGCTGATGGTGAGCACCGACATGGGCAACGTCAGCTACCGGGTGCCCACCATTCACCCCATCGTGAAGGTCTCCCCCTCCGACGTGGGGCTGCACTCGGCCGAGTTTGCCACCTGGGCGGCGTCGCCCGACGGTGACCGGGGGGTGCTCGACGCGGCCAAGGCCATGGCCATGACCGTCGTCGAGCTGTGGCTACGGCCGGAGGCGATGCAGGAGGTCCGCGACGCGTTCGATCCCGCGCCCTAGCCTCAGCAGTCCCCGCACAAGGAACGCGAAATTGGCTCACCCCTACATCAGCGAGCAGTGGACCGACGCGGAGGCCGACGTCCTTTGCAGGTACTTCACCAACCTCGACGGGCCCGTCTTCGCCCTGGTGAACTTGCCCGAGGTGGTCAAGGGCGCGCTCTTCGCCCGCTACTCCCGCACCATGAAGAGCCTGCGCCGGCTGTTCCTCGACGAGTTCGTGGGCGACCTCGACACGTCGGGCGACATCTCGGTCGACGCCACCATGGGCCTGAAGCGGGCCGAGGACCTGTACCGCAAGGTGTTCTACGAGTACGGCGACGACTCCGTGGCCCAGCTGGGCGGCGTGCACCTCGCCTGCGAGCAGGCGTCGAACCTCCTGACCAAGGTCCTCGAGTGGGGCCGCCTGATGGCCTACCTCGAGCAGTCCACCCGCTACATCCCCTACGACACCCGCCTGGGGGGCCGGTACCGGTACCACCGCGATCCGGCCGTGCTGTCGTCGCCCCTCGGCACCCGGTACGTGGCCGACCTCGACCGCCTGTTCGACACCTACGCCGATCTCGTGCCCCGGATGGAGGCCTGGTACCGGGAGCGGTTCCCCCGGAGCCCGGACGATCCGGAGACGGTGTGGCGACGCTCCATCCGGGCCAAGGCGTTCGACGCCCTGCGGGGGCTGCTGCCCGCCGCCTCGCTGTCCAACGTGGGCATCTACGGCACCGGCCAGGGCTACGAGCAGCTGCTCCTGCGCATGCGGGCGTCCGCCTTGCCCGAGGCTCGCCAGTACGCCGACCTGATGCTGGTCGAGCTGCGCAAGGTCATCCCCTCGTTCCTGTCCCGGGTCGACCGGCCGGAAAGGGGCGGCGAGTGGTCGGCCTACCTGGCCGCCACCGCCCAGTCCGCCTCGGCCGAGGCCACCCGCATCTTCGCCCGGGAGGAGCCCGAGCCCCGGCCCGCGGTCACCCTCGTCGACTTCGACCCCGCGGCCGAGGACCGGATGCTGGCGGCCATGCTCTACCCGTACACCGACCTGCCCGACGACCAGATCCGGGCCCGGGTGAGGGTCCTCTCCCCGGGGGAGCGGGAGGCGGTGGTCGCCGCCTACGTGGGCGACCGGCGCAACCGCCGGCACAAGCCGGGGCGGGCGCTGGAGACGGTGAGCTACCGGTTCGACGTCCTGTCCGACTACGGCGCCTTCCGCGACCTCCAGCGACACCGCATGCTGACCATCCAGTGGCAGCGGCTGACGCCGAGCCACGGCTACATGCTCCCGTCCGACGTCCGGGAGGCGGGCCTGGCCGACCCCTTCGAGGAGGCGATGGAGCGTTCGGCCGGGTTGTACGGCGTCCTGGCCGGCCCCTTCCCGGCCCAGGCCCCCTACGCCGTCGCCCTTGCCTACCGAGTGAGGTACTCCATCGAGATGAACGCCCGCGAGGCGATGCACATGATCGAGCTGCGCACCGCCCCCGCCGGCCACCCCGAGTACCGGCGCGTGTGCCAGGAGATGCACCGCCTGATCGCGGAGGAGGCCGGTCACCGGCTGGTGGCCGGGATGATGCGCTTCGTCGACCACGGTGCCTCCGACCTGGAACGACTCGACGCCGAGCGTCGGGCCGAGGGTCGTCGCCAGGCGTTGGCCGGTCCCGCCCCGGCGCAACCCTCGACGACTGGTTCAGACAGAAATTCCTAGGCCTGTGACCTGCGGCGACGCGGAAAGAGGCTGGTCAGGAGCGTTGTGGGCCCCTTGCACCGCCCCCGCCCGATGGGGCACCTTACGACCAGTCCACGTCGCCCCAAACCCCCGGGTCGTGGGCCTCGGCGCTCCCGCTTCGGCGGGGATGCCGCGGAGGGGGCGGTCGTAAGGGCAGTGCGCGGATCTGGGGGACCAAGTAGACAACGTTCCGATAACCCCATGTCCTGACCCGGTCATGCCGGGAAGGGGCGGGAGGGCTACCGAGCGGTACCAACGGTCTCCCGGATCCCGCGTTCTTCGTCTCGTCTAGCGCTGGGGGCTGGTCTATGCTCCCGGCCCCGTAGACCGGCTGAAGGGGATTTCGGCAGCATGGCTGACGACGAAGAAGAGCTGGCTGACGTCGACGAGCCTGACGACCCCGACATCGTCGAGTTGGAGGCGTTGGACGACGATGACGACGACATCATCGACGACGAGGTGCTCGATGACGACACCCTCGTCGTCGACGACCTCCTGGTCGCCGAAGAGGCCGTCATCGTTCCGGTGGCGGTCGTGGTGGCGGAGGAGGACGACGACGACGATGACGACGACGACGATCTCGACCCCGACGACGTGGAGGCCGGGCTCGACGTCATCCTGAAGGACCGGCTGGTCGTCGTCGACGAGCAGGACGACGAGGACGACGAGGTGCCCGACGCCGACGATCGGACCGAGGGCTCGACCAAGGTCGTCCCGAAGCGCCCGGGGGAGTTCGTCTGCCAGTCGTGCTTCCTGGTCAAGCACCCGAGCCAGCTGGCCGACGCCGACCGCATGTTCTGCCGGGACTGCGTCTGAGCCACTCGCGCCCGCCTGGCAGACTCAGGCTGATGGAGCGACCCAGATGAAGCGGCCCTGATGGAGGGATGTCGGCCGGCGACCGAGGACGACCTGCCCCGCCTGGCCGAGCTGGCCCGCCTCGCCATCGCCGAGCTCACCCCGATGAAGGGTGGCGACGTGTGGGCCGCCCGGGAGGCCCGGGGGGAGCCGCTGGACGAGAACCTCAAGATGGCCCTCGTCGACCCCGACACCCGGGTGCTGTGCGGCACGATCGACGACGCCGTGATCGGCTACGCGGTGGTGCGAATCGAGCCGCTGCCCGACGGCGGGCGCCTGGGGGTGCTCCACGACATCTTCGTCGAGCCTGAGGCCCGCGAAGTGGGCGTCGGTGAGGCCCTGGTCGCCGATGTGACCGACTGGTGCCGCGACGCGGGGTGCATCGGGATCGACTCCTTCGCCCTCCCCGGAAACCGCTCGACCAAGAACTTCTTCGAGACGTTCGGCTTCACCGCCCGCATGCTGGTGGTGCACAAGTGGCTGCGGGAACGCCCGGTGGATGCCGCCATCGACGCCGCGACCCACAGGGACGGGGCCGAGGAGCCTCTGTGAGGCCCGAGGTCTGCGTGGGGGCCATCGCGGTGGAGGAGGGGCGCCTGCTCCTCATCCGGCGGGGCCACGGCCCGGCGGCGGGGGAGTGGTCGATCCCCGGCGGGCGGGTGGAGGCGGGCGAGACGCTGGCCGAGGCCGTCGTGCGGGAGCTACTGGAGGAGACCGGCGTCGAGGGCGTCTGCGACCGCATGGTCGGCTGGGTGGAGCGCATCGGCGACGACCGCCACTTCGTCATCCTCGACTTCTCGGTGACGGTGCTGCTGGGGCCAGACGAGGGCGAGCTGGTGGCCGGGGGCGACGCCGTCGAGGCGGCCTGGGTGCCGCTCGACGAGGTGGCTCACCTACAGCTCGTCGAGGGCCTGCTGGAGTTCCTCCACGAGCACGGGATCGTGGCCGTCATCGCCTGAGGCGGGAGAAGACGGTGCGGCCGGGTCGGGCGGGGTCAGACAGGGTCGGGGGAGGTGCCCGGGTCGTCGACGAGGACGCCGGCCCCCACCTGGGGGGCACTCCGTTCGGCAGGCGCGTCCACCGGGGCCCCGGGCGGCGCCGGCTCCGGTGCGGACCCCGATGCCGACTCGGGGGCAAGCGGCATCGGCTCGGCCATCTCGGCCGGGCTGGGCTCGACCTCCGCCGGGCCCGACCCGTTGGAGTCGCTGGGGCCGGCGGTCGGGTCGCCATAGGTAGTCGGCGGCAGGGGTCGCGTGCGGGTCGCCGGCGGTCGGGTCGCCGGCGGTCGGGTCGCCGGCGGTCGGGTCGCCGGTCGGTCGGGTCGCCGGCGGTCGGGTCGCCGTAGGTAGCGGCGCCGGGGGTCGGGTCGCCGGGAGTTGCGTCTCCGGACGTCGAGTCGGCGTGGGCAAGGTCCGGGCTGGCGTCGGTCAGGGCGTCGACGTGGTCGTCGGTCGGTCGTCCGTCGACGGGTGTGTCGGCCTGAACCCCGCCGGTGGTGGGCGTATCCGGGGCAGAGGTGTCCGGTGCCGCACCGACGACGACATCCGGCCCGGAGGTCGGGAGCGTCGGCGTGGATTCGGCCGGGGCTGGGGCCGCGATCGGCGGGGCCGCTCTACCGGGCGGGCCGGGCGGGGGAGTGGCGGGGCGGCCCGGAGGGCGGGTGCGGTCGGGGACGCTGCGGGGCCCGGCCGGCCTCTGAGGGCGGCGGGGGGGCGCTCCCGGGGGATCGCCCAGCAGGGCGGCGATGGCGGGGACGCGCGGCGCGGCCTGGCGCAGGGCGTGGGTGAGCCCCTCGCCCGGCTCGGCCGGCAGCCCCTTGGGGGTGATGGTGCGCCGGACGGGAGAGCCCACCACCGCCTCCAGCACCGCCGCCCACCGGTCGGGGGTGGTGTCCGGGGTCAGCGCCTCGCCCCCGGCGTCGCTCAGGCGCTGGGCCAGGTCGGCGGGGAACCGAAGCCCGGGCTCGGGGGGCCGGCCACTGATGCGCAGGGCCCGCACCACCCGGCCGTCGTCGAGCGACGAGACGATCTCGTCGACCCAGGCCTGCCGCTCGGTCGCGGCCCGGCGATCGAGCGCCTCCCGGAGCCGGGCGGCCAGGGCCCGACCCTCCTCGTCGCGGGCCGTGTCGGCCCCGCTGACGACGGCCCGCAGGTCACGCACACTTATCTCGTCGACGATACCGATGGCGGCCTCGGCCCGATCACGCCACTCCGCCGCCCGCAGGGCAGGCAGCAGCTCCTCGGCGACGGCCAGCAGGGCGTCGGCCTTGATCTCGGGACCGCCCACCTCACGGGCCTGGGCGTTCTGCTCCTCCACCGCCTGGCGCACGGCGGGAATGCCACCCCGCAGGATCTGCTCGGCCACCGCCTTACGATCGGGCGAGAGCTCGGCCAGCACGGCATCCCGGAAGGTGCGGCCGGGCTGCAGGCGGCGGGCCTTCGGGCGCGCCGGCTCCGCCGGTCGGGGAGCCCCCCGGGCCCGCTCGCCTGACTGGCGCCCGCCCCGTTCGCCCGCCCGTTCGCCGGTTTGCCGGTCGCCCGAGGGTCGTCCGCCGGACCGGTCACCCGAACGACCGCTCGTCGGGCGGTCACCCGCGGGACGGCTGGTCGGCCGGTCGCCGGAGGGCCGGTCGCCGGTGGGCCGGTCGCCCGAGGGCCGGTCGCCGGTGGGCCGGTCGCCGGTGGGACGCCGGTCGCCAGTCGGACGGTCGCCCGCCGGGCGGTCTCCAGTCGGGCGGTCTCCAGTCGGACGGTCTCCGGGTGGACGGTCGCCCGAGGGACGGTCGTGCGCCGGACGGCCCTCGCCGGGACGAGAGTCCCGGCGGGCCCGGTCGCCACGGTCGGCCGGCCGCGGGCCTCCGGGGCCGTCGGGGCGGCGGGACTGGTCCGACCGGGGCCCGCCCGGCCGAGACGGCCCACCCGCTCCCCCCGGTCCACCGGGTCCCCCTGGTCGGCCCGGACCGCGGCCGGCGCCGCCGCGGTCACGTCCTCGATCGTGGTCACGGTCGCCCCGCCGCCCCCGCTCGCCGCCGGCTTCCACACCGCCCCGCATGTTGGTAGTGACCGGCGGTTCCTCCCGCCCGGTCCCGATGATCTCGATCCGCTCCGCCTCGGCCTTCTTCTGGGAGACGGGCTGCGCCGAGCGCACCGTGATGCCGTCGATGTCGACGTCGGCCTCGGCCCGTAGGACGTCGCCCACCTTGGCCCCACCAGGGAGCACCGACCCGTCCAGCATGCCCTTGGGCTGGCGGGCGCCGGCGGCGCGCCACGTCCACGTGCCGTCGGGACGGGCGCTGGTCAGCTCGATTTCGATGCGGGGCATAGCCGGCTCAACCTAGCTGAGCAGGGTACGGCCCCGGAAACGGAGTCGCAGCCGGTCGCGCCTCCCCGCCGGCGCCAACCGAGGCTTACCAGCTGGCCAGAGGGGTAGGGTGGTCGTGCTGAACCACGGTCCAGAAACGCGGCCGCGTAGACCAGCGCCCGGTCATCGAGTGCCTCGACCTGCGTTGGAGCTCACCCGCAAATGCCGTGAAAGGCGACCTGTGGACCAAGCGACCGGGCCCGACACGATGGGTGACCACGGGCGTCGACTCGGCGGTGCCCTCCTCGACGGCGTCGCCCTTAACGACCTGCTGCAGAGGGTGGTGCTCTTGGCCTGCCACACGGTGGGCCCGGCCGACTCGGTGAGCATCACCGTCGCCGACAACGGCGGCTTCCGCACCTCCAACTCCACCGACCACGAGGCCCTGGATATCGACAAGGCCCAGTACGCCGGAGGGGAGGGCCCGTGCCTGGAGGCGATGAGGACCGCCCGCCAGGTGCAGGTCGACGTCGGTGCCGACCGCAACCTGTGGCCCCGGTTCCAGGAGAAGGCCCACGAGGTGGGCGTGGCCGCGGTGCTTTCGACGCCTCTCCTCCACGCCGACACCCCGGGCCAGGCCATCGGCGCACTGAACATCTACTCCCACCAGCGGGGCAGGTTCGACGACACCCAGCGGCGCACCGCCGAGGTCATCGGGGAGCACGCCGCCATCCTGGTCGGCAACACCCTGGCCCTTCTCTCCGCGGCCCAGCTCAACGAGCAGCTGCGCCAGGCGCTGGCCAGTCGGGAGATCATCGGTGAGGCCAAGGGCATCATCATGGAGCGGCAGAGCTGCACCCGGGACGAAGCCTTCGACATCCTGCGCCGGGCGTCGCAGCGGGAGAACCGCAAGCTTCGTGACTTGGCCGAGGAGCTCGTCCTGCGAGTGGAGGCCCGTCGGCGGGAGGCAGGTCCCCGATCGTGAGTCTTCCTGCCCACGAGGTTCTCGAGGCGGCCCGCGTGCAGTCCGGTCTGTCGATCGACGAGCTCTGGCTGGCGTACTACGCCCTCGGGGGCATGGCCTCGCCGTCCCTCGTCCGGTCGTATCTGACGGACGGGACCGCCGAAGCATTGGAGCCCATCGACTACGACGTGCTGGCCCAGGCGATCAACGAGAGGTTCGTCGAGCGGGGGGGCAACCACCCGGTTCCTTACCGCGACGACCTTCCCTGACCGCTGCTGACGGCCTCTTCGGGCCCGAAAGTCGGCGATCGGTGCGACAATCACTGGCGGTTCCGCCCCGAGCCGTCCGTGGGTCGGCCCTACGCCCCGGCCCCGGAAGCTGTCCCCCGCGTAGGACTTGTCCATGGAGTGCCATGAACCGCAGTTCGGCTGGCCTCGAGGGCCAGCTGCTCGTCAGGACGGGGGAGGCGGCCCCTCACGCTTTCCCCCCGCCGGTCACCGACTGGGCCTGCGTCGACGGGGCTGACGCCGAACCGGCGACGAAGGGCCCGTCCCCGCGACCAGCGGACCCTAGCGACGACCTGGTGGTCGAGTGGCAGCTGCCCCACGAAGTCGATCCCGAGGGCCGCTGGGGGTAGACACCACGACCTCGGGAGGCTTCCCGTCGTCATCCCTGACCGTTCGCCGGCCGCCCCACGCCTGGCGATGCTCGCGAACGGCGCCGGCCGGCCTCCGGGTCACTCGGAGGCCGGCCGGGTAGCCGTTCTGGGGGTTGGCGGGTCAGGTCGCGGCGAGGGCCACCCGAGCCAGCACCGAGTCGTCGCCCGTCGTCGGCTCAGTCCCCTTGTAGCCGGCCACCAGGGCGTGCTTGCCGTCGGTGGTCAGGGCGACGCCGAAGAACGAGTCGGCCGGCCCACCCAGGTCGACCTGGAGGATGCCCCCCTTGCCGAAGCCGGTGTCCAGGTGACCGTCGCGGTCGAGGAGGACGAGCATGGCGTTGATGTTCGTTGCGTCCGGCTTCCCGCTGCCGGCGATGAGCACCCGACCGTCGGGCAGCACGACCAGGTCGCGGCCCCGGTCGTCCTGACCGGCGATATCGATCCGCACCATGCCGTTCTCGCCGAAGGTCTTGTCCCACGCGCCGGCGGCGGTGAAGCGGGCGGCGATGAGGTCGACCTTCTCGTCGGCGGTGGCTCGGCCGTAGCCGGTGATGACGAAGGCGTCGCCCTGCATCCCAACCTCGTAGGCCTCGGCCACGGCCGGCAGGAGCTGGGCCTGGGCGATGCCGCCCGTCCCGAAGGACGAGTCGAGGGTGCCGTTGGGCAGGACCCGCACGAGCGAGGGGACCACCACCGGGGGCGTCGCCGTGGTGCGGGTGTAGCCGGACATGACGATCTTGCCGTCGGGCTGCACGACCGCCTGGCGGGGGCTCTCGTTCCCCCCGTTCACGTCGATGGTGAGGATGCCGCCAGTGGCGAATGACGGGTCGAGGGCGCCGTCGGCGGTGAACATCATCAGGGCCCAGTCCAGGTCGGTGCGACCCTCGCCGTCGGCGAGCTTGGCCCCCACCGCCACCAGGCGATCGTCGGGAAGGACGGTGAGGCCGTACATGGTGTCGCCGACCACGCTGTTGGTGGTCGCCGTCGACCCCGCGGCCGGGGGAAGGAACTTGGCGGTGCCCAGGTCGACCTTGGTGGTGCCCCCGGTGCCGAACGTGGTGTCGAGCTGGCCGGTGGCATCCAACCGGGAGATGGCGATGTCGGCGTCCCGGGCGTTGTCGCCCTCGGCCGTCGGGTCGTGCTCGAAGGTGCCCGCGACCACGACCTTGCCGGTGGACTGGACGGCGATGCCCCGGGAGGTCTCGACCGCCTTGCCCCCGGTGGCGACGTTGACGGTGGCGAACCCGTCGTCGGAGAACGTGCGGTCGAGCGTGCCGTCAGGGTTGACCCGGGCCACAGCCATGGCCTGGTCGCCCGCCGCAGCCACGAAGCCGACGCCGTAGATCTTGCCGTCCTTGCCCACCGTCACCGACAGGAAACGGTCGGCGTCGGCCGCGGCCAGGGGGGTCGAGGCCACGCCGGCGGCGCCGAAGGCGGCGTCGAGCCCGGTGATCGTCGCCGCCTCGCCGACCCTCGGAGCGGTGTCGCCCCCGGCTGCATCCTTGTCGTCCGACCCACAGCCGGCCAGGGCCAGGGCCCCCACCAGCATCACTCCGACGGTCCGCTTCACCCGTTCTCCTTCGGTTCACCTATTCATGATTATTAGGGGCACCTTCTAGAGGACGACAGGCGTGCCTGTCAAGGCTGGCCGGTGGCGGGATCGTCCCATCCTCGGACCACCGATGACCCCATGCCTGAGGTGGCCGCTGCAGTGGCCGCTGTCGGCGTGGCACGGCGGTGCTGGCGGCCAGCCGCCGTGCCGCCTGACGCAGCCGGCGGGTCGGGTCCGACCGCAATCACGGACCCATCTCGTGGCGTGATGCGAGACTGCCCGACAGTGTTCAGCACCGGATCATCGGTCGCCCACACGTGACTGCCAACGGCACCGAGTGGCGCGGCTCGATGGCAGTTGGGGCGGGATGGTAGGGCTGCTCGATCCGGCCGCGTTCGCGGTACGCCTCGGCCGTCCGCAGCATCCTCACGGAGGGACTGGGTGACGACCTCATCGCGGCGTATGTCTACGGCTCCGCGCTGACGCACGAGTTCGTCCCCGGGCGAAGCGACCTCGACGTACTGGTCGTCATCCGAACCTGGCTTCCCGCCCACAAGGAGCGACCTGTCATCGAGCGGTTGCGGAAGCTCTCACGGCCGGCCACCCTCAAGGGGCTCGACGTCTGGCTCGTACCCCTGGCGGTCGCGCGCAACCCCCGACGGGCACCCGGCTACCAGGTTCGGTTGCTCACATCGATCAACCTCGTCTTCGGCGGCGCCCATGCGCGACGGGGCGACCCGAGGCTGGCGATGCTCCTCGCCATCTGTCGCAGCCATTCCGTCGCCCTGGTCGGGCCGGAACCCAGCGACGTCATCCCGCCGGTGGCCGTGGCCGCGATCCTCGGCGGCATGCTGTCCGACCTGGGCAGCCGGGCGCCGGCCCACTACCGGGTCCTGAACGCGTGCCGCGACCAGCACTACCTGAACGAAGGTCGGATGTGCTCGAAGCTGGAGGGCGCCACATGGGCGCGCCCCCTCGTCGATGATCCCGAGTTGGTAGACCAGGCGACGAGATTGGCACGTCCATGGCGACGGCCCCGGGATCGATCAGGGCCGAGTCGACACCTTCGTCGAGGTCGTGGCGGCCCGACTACGCGCCGCCATTGCCCTCGGCGAGCTCCCGGTCGCCAACCTTCCGGGGCGACCCGACGGCGCCGGCCGTCACGCACTGGCCGGCAGTCACGTGCGTCATGCCCACCTACAACCGGCGCCGGTTCGTCGAGCAGTCGATCCGGCTCTTCATGGCCCAGGACTACCCCAGTCGGGAACTGGTGATCGTGGACGACGGCGAGGACCGGATCGCCGACCTCATACCCGCCGACTCGCCTGTTCGCTACGTGCCGCTCCGGCACCGGGCCACGATCGGCTACAAACGAAACGTCGCCGTCGAACGCAGTCGCGGTGAAGTCGTCGTGCAGTGGGACGACGATGACTGGTACGGACCATCGAGGTTGCGGCACCAACTTACCCCCTTCGTCGCAGGTCGAGCCGAGATGAGTGCCATCCGCCAGAGCTGGCTCGTCGACCTGAACAGGAGCCAGTTCTTCCGCCGGCACACCGGGCCGGACGGGCTAATCCCGTCACTGGCTGCCGGCACCCTCGCCATGACGGTGAACCTGTGGCGGCGCTGCGGCCGCTACCCGAATGCGTCGAAGCGGGAGGACGTCACGATGCTGGTCAGGGCGCTCGACGCCGGCGCCTCGGTCGAGGGCGTCGACAACGACGGCATCTACGTCTATGTCCGCCATGACACGAACTCCTGGTCGTTCGAGGGGCGGGCGGGTGATCACGAAGGGTGGGCGGAGGCCCTGCCGCCCGAGTTTCTCCCGCCCCGAGAGCTCGACGTCTACTTCGACGCGCTCGGTCGCGCGCTGCCATAGGCTCGGCCCATGGCGGGCTCTCGACCGCGCTGCTCCGCACCGGGCCAAACCGGGGTCTGCCCACCCCCACGCCCGCTCAAGCTCAGACGCGGGAGCAGCCAGACCCGCCCGCGCCCGGTCTCCCGGTGCACATGCGCAGGCCTCCATCGAGCAGCGCCCGCCGACGACTCGGGAGCGGCTCGAGTCGTCGTTGACGCCGAAACCTCGACCGAGCGCTACCCCGTCCCCCCCACCGGCCCCGTCCGCCTCCCGCCCCGGCCGCTCGCCGGCGACGTCGGCGACGCCCCGGCCGACGATGCGGGCCCGGATTGTGAACCAGGCCCAGTCGAGAGCGGTGGCGGCTGAGAGCGCGAAGTTGCCGAACCCGGTCCCCGTGATCGGCGAGCGGCGCTCGGTGAGCTCGACCGGACCGGGCTCCGTGCATCGGCATGCCGTCGGCGGCGCCGGGCACTCCGGGAGGCGTGGCCCGCCCCCCTGCAACGCCAGCCGAGGGCCACGGGCCCTGCGGCCACAGCATCAGGCACGACATCCCCTCTCGATGCCAGGAGGGGCGCGATCGCCGAGCGCCTCAGGGCCCCTGACGACCCACGCCCGGGGCCCACCGGTCCGAGGTCCTCCGAGCCGATCGCTCATCCAGACCAAGCTTTCGGTCAGCAAGCCCACTGACCCGCTCGAACGCGAGGCTGATGCTGTCGCGGCGCGGGTCGTATCCGGCGCCTCTCCCACGTCGATGTCGCGTGGGTCCGCGCCCACAGTTTCCCGCGCCGTCGCCTCGCGCCCTCGGCCGCGGCCCGGCATCCGCGGGGCCCATCCCGCGCTCGGTCGAGACCGTTCTGGCCGCCGCCGGGGGCGGCGTCCCGATGTCGCGATCGATGCGGGAACGCATCGAGCCGCACGTCGGCGTCGACCTCTCCACCGTCCGCGTCCGCCAGGGATCCGACGCCGCCGCCGCCGCCCGAGACCTGCGGGCGCGCGCGTTCACCGCCGGGACGATCGATCTTCCTCGCCGCCGGCTCGTCGCCTGACGACCTCGGGCTCATGGCCCACGAGGCGACCCACGTCGCCCAGCAGAGCACCTCCGAGCTGGCGCGCTCGACGATCATGCGCGACGTCACCGACTACCTCCCCGACGTCTCGGTCGACGACCTCATCCCGGACTGGATCCTCGACGGCGTCCGCAGCGCGGTCCGCGCGATCCCCGGCTACACGCTGCTCACCTATGTCACCGGCGTGGACCCGCTGACCGGCGAGCCGGTCGCGGTCGACGCCGCGCGGAGCTCATCGAGACGGTGCTCACCTACGGCCCGTTCGGCGCCGCCGTGGGCCCCGTGCTGCCGGCGATCGAGGTCCTCGGCGACGTCTTCGCCGTATGTCTCCGAGGGGCTCGCGGCCAACGACCTGACGCTCGCCCGGATCGGCCGCGACATCGCGGCCGCCTGGGACGAGCTCTCGGTCACCAACGGCATCGAGGGCAACGTCGCGATCGTCGAGCGGCTACGTCAGCGCTTTCCTGCGCGACGTCCGCGACTTCGTCGGCGCGATCGTCGACCAGCGTCCTCGAGCTGGTCCGCGCCGTCGTCGTCGACGTTCGCCGAGCCGCTGCTCGAGTCACCCGAGATCGCGCCGGTCTGGAACCTCGCCAAGAAGGTCCTGCACTACGACCCGCTGCGCGGCGTCGAGGTCGACGCGCCGACCGTCGAGATCATCGCCGACTTCCTGCGCCTCATCGGCCAGGAGGAGCGCCTGGCGCAGATGCAGGAGCGCGGGCACGCTGCAGGAGACCGCCGACTGGCTCGACACCCAGTTCGCGACCTTCCCCGGCCTGATCGGCGAGCTCGGCAGCGCTGTTCAGCGACGCCTGGGAGGCGATCCAGCCGGAGAACCTGCCGAACCTGCTCACGAACCTCGAGGCGCTCGCGCAGCGCGCGTTCGGCCTCGTCCAGCGCGTCGCCGACTTCGCCGCGACGCTCATCCTCAAGATCCTCGAGCTCGTCAAGAACGCGCTGCTCGGCTGGCTGAGCGAGCACGCCCACGAGATCCCGGGCTTCCACCTGCTGACGGTGATCCTCGGCCAGAACCCGTTCACCGGCGAGCGCGGTCCCGCGCACCGCGCGAGAACCTGATCAGCGGCTTCATCACGCTCCTGCCCAACGGCGAGGCGACGTACGACCAGCTCGCCGAAGTCCGGCGTCATCGGCCAGGCGGCCGAGCGGATCGAGGGCGAGATGGCCCGGCTCGGCATCTCGCTGGAGATGGTCACCGGCACTCTTCCGCGGGATCTGGGACACGCTGTCGCTCGACGACCTGCTCGATCCGATCGGCGCGTTCGAGCGCATCCTCGCCCTGTTCGGCGAGCCGCTCGCGCGGCTCATCGAGTTCGTCGGCGTCGTCATCGAGGTCGTCATCACCCTGGTCCTGCGGCTGATGAACTTCCCGACGCGACCTGCTGGCCAGCATCATCGCCAACGCCCTGCAGGCGATCGACGACATCAAGCGCGACCCGGTCGGCTTCCTGCAGAACATGCTCGCAGGCGGTCAAGCTGGGCTTCCCGGGCTTCCTCGACCACATCCTCAGCCTACCTGCTCGCAGGGTCTCGCCGCCTGGCTGTTCCGCGGCCTCGGCCAGCTCGGCATCACCATCCCCAGCGACCTCACCTTCCAGTCGATCCTCGACCTCGTCCTCCAGGTGCTCGGGGCTCACCGTCGAGCACGCTGTGGAAGAAGCTCGGCCAGCACATCGGCCCCGAGCGGGTGGCCATGATCCGCGGCGCGATCGACCCGCTGACCGGCGCCTGGGCGTTCATCAAGGACGTCCAGGAGACGGGCTCGCCGCCGATCTGGCGCTACGTCGACCGACCAGCTCGGCGGGCCTGTGGGACACGCTGCTCGAGCATGGCGCACGGAGTGGATCATGACCACGAGTCATCCAGCGGGTGACGGCCAAGCTGTCTCAGCATGCTCGACCCGACCGGGATCATGGCCGTGGTCAACAGCTTCATCGCGTTCTTCAACGCCGTCCAGTCGGCGATCGAGTACCTCCGCGACATCCTCGAGATCGTCAACCGCTACGTCACCACCTTCGCCGCGGTCGCCGCCGGCAACATCGTCCCCGGCGCCGCAGATGCTCGAGCAGGGCCTGGCCGCGGCCGATCCCGTCGCGATCGGCTTCCTCGCCAACCAGGTCGGCCTCGGCAACATCCCCGAGAAGATCGTCGAGATCATCGGCGGCCTGCGCGCAGCTCGTCGACCAGGCGCTCGACTGGCTCATCGGCGCGCCGTCCGCCTCGGCCAGGCCGCGCTCGACGCGCTGGGAGTGGGCGCTGGACCAGGGGCGCCGCCGGGCGCCGCCGATGACATCCAGGCCCAGGCGCGCGCTGCCGTGCTGGCAGAGCTCCGGGGAGACCACACCATCGAGGAAGCCGGCCCGATTGTCGCCGCGATAGAAGGGCGCCTGCGCCCTGGCGGATTACGGCGCTTGGCCCTGGATCCCCCTGCCGAGGATGGTTCGGTGCGGATCGTCGCTGAGGCCAGTCCTGGCTTGCCACTGGCGAAGCTGATCCCTAAAGGCACCGTGCCAACCGGTCGGACTGTTTTCGCGGTCGCCGAGATCGCGCTGGGGACCGCAGCGAGCGTGACGGAGCGAAGGCTGCCTGCAACCGATCCCGCCCGCCAGCCGCATGGCGGTGCCGTTCTGGGGCAGCCCGGGGTGGTTCGAGTAGCCGGTTGGAATACGGGCGCCTTGAACACGCATGACAATGCCACCCACGCCGAACACCAGGTGTGCAACTTCATCGAGAACGAACGAATAGGGAGCGAGCTTATGGCAAGGTCGATCCAGCAGATTAATGTGAACATCATCAACTACAGCCCGTGTAGCACTTGCAGCGGCGAACTCGCTCACACGTTGGGCTTCGTCGCGAGAACACGGGGATTAACCTTTGTTGGAACGAACGGAGCACAACTCGCGTGGCGAGATCACTATCCCGGATTTGGCGGTGGAATCAACGCAACGACCTGGCAAAACATTGGCGATTTACGTCGAGCCGGCTGGAATTCAGGGCGCCTGCTAGCGGACACCCACAGCCCGATCCCAACGGGCCGTCAAAGTGCCGGCTATCACGAGTGGAAACACGAAATCCAACCACTCTGAGCAAAGCACGGCGGACGAGCCGCGAGCGACGGCCCGCGGGGCTTCTCGATGATCCTATAGAGGCCGTCGTGCGCGCCCGATTACGCTGTCTATCGTTGCTTGAGTGGAATGAGGAACGGATAGGATAGTGTCCCGGTCGCTCGGGAGTAGCGCTGTCCGATAGAGCCTCAGTCCGTCGCGCCCGCAGCGAGAGCACGTGGTCGATGACGGCGTACGGCGCGGCCGACGTCAGGCGCCTCGGAACAAGCGGTCGGTACTCCCTCTCGTGCCTTTCCATGAGCGTGACCACCAGTCGCCGATCCAGGTACCGCCAGAGCAATCGCGCGTTGGCGACCCATTTCGGCGCGAGGAAGCGCCGGCGCTGGGCCCGAAGCAGAAGATCCTTGACGAGTGCGAAGAAGGTTTCCTTGGGCAACTGGACGATGACGGCTGTCTCGCCCAGGCGGAGCTGCGTCGTGAGCAGGGGATGGGGCGCGACATAGATGTCCACCCACAGGCGCGTGACCTTGTGGACCAATCCGAAGTAGGAGCCCGGCCACATGGGTGCCTCGCTGATGACCGACAAGGAGTCGGTCAGCCGCGGGCGACGCACCATGTCTCGAGCTGGGACACGACCGCCGTGCGGATCGAGCGTGATGTCGATGTCATGGAGGTGGCTCGCTCGTGCATGTTCCGGGAGCGCGGGCCGGTAGCTCAGCGATCCGGCGAGCATCCAGCGTCCTACGAGGACCCGATCCAGGTCGGAGAGCACGTGCCGGGCCACGGTGCGTTTCGCCGGAGTGAGGAAACGAAACGCATGTTCCATGCCGTTCGGTCTGCCTACCCCGCGGGTGCGCTACGTCGGGGCGGAGCACGCCGCCGGCGATCCCTGCGGCGGGCCCCCCTCCAGGGAGCGGTAGAACTCGAGGTCGCGAGCGGGAAGGAAGTCGGGGATGGGCACCTCGGTCCAGCCGGGCGGACCCTGGTGGCGTCAAACGCAGGCGCCACGAGTTCGCCCCGTGGCGGACGCAGATGTAGATGCCGTCGTTCACGATGGATGCCACCCGGCCGTGGTCCCGCAGGACGGCCTCCAGCAGCGCCACCTCCTCGCCGATCGATCGGTCGGATAGCCGCCGGTGCGTTGCGACGCCGCCCGCGTAACGCAAGGGTGCCGGCGACGATCACCGCATGCAGGCGTCCCTCGTGGAGTGGAAGCTCGCCGCGCCAGAAGCGCATGGACCCAGTGTCGAGCATGAAGCGGTGAAGGATGCCGGAGATGTCGGCGACGCCGGCAGCGAGGGGGGCCACCTCACGTCGCAGCCGTGACGACGAGTACCAGTCGTCGTCGTCCCACTGCATGAGCACGTCGCCGTCGGCCAGATCGCACAGCAGCTGCCGCTTGCGTCCGATCGTCGCTCGTTCCCGGAGCGGGTGGTACCGCATGGGCTCGTCTGCGGGGACGAGATCGGCGATCGGGTCTTCGCCGTCGTCGAGGATCACCAGCTCCCGTTCCGGATAGTCCTGGGCCAGGAACGCGTCGATGGCGTGGGCCGCGAAAGGCCGGCGGTTGTACGTGGGCATGAGACAGGAGACGGCGGTTGCGGGCCCCGACCGGCGACATAGGTGGCCACCGCCACGCGGTACACGGCGAGGTGGTCGCCGAGCAGTCCTGCCACGTCGTCGGCATCCGCCGGCTCCCCTCTGGCACGGGCGATGCCGGGATCGAGCAGCACGGCGAGATCGGGTCGCGCCCCTTCGTGCGCCGTGCGCCGGCCGCCGTCCAGGCATGGCGGTGGGCGCAGAGGGTCGACTGCTCGACGACGGCGGCCTCGGCGACCCGTCGGGACGTGGACGTGACCGGATCGAGGCGAGGATGCTCGGCGCCACGACACGGGCCACCGACGTGGCGCCGAGCTCCCGTACCTGTTGGGTCAGTCGGTCGAAGGCGTACCAGGTGAGCGGATCCCACGCCGCCAGGACCGATCCCCGGGCGTGGGCCAGCGCCAACTCCCGCCAGCGACGGTTGTCCCCCGACCGCATGTCGACCTGCGGATGCGTGGGTCGAGCGGCAGCGCGGCGGCGTGACCCCGTCGGGCGAGCGGAGAACGAGAAGCTCGCGGTCCGGCCAGTCCTGCTGGATGAACCGGCGCCCCGACAGAGCGAGGAGCTCTGCGCTCGCCGGCGCCGCCAGCACGCAGGTGACCAGCGGCGGCCCCGAAGGCGCCGCGACGAGCGGACCCCGTTCGGCGCTGGGCAGGCCGAGCGGAACCGCGGGGGTGAGGCGTCGGCCAGCCGCTCCAGCACCACACCGACGAACTCGTCGACGGCCTCCGCCGGCATCGTGGGACCCCGACCCGTCCGCCGCCACGCCACGGCGGCGTCGATGAGCCACGGGTCGGCAACGCGCCCCGATACCAGGCCGCGCCCTTCAGCTTGCCGCACATCGACCCCTCGTCGAGGAAGTGCGCCGTGCGGCAGGCGTTGACAACGCGGTACCAGGCGGCCGCCCCCCGCAGCCCGAGGTCGACGCGGATGGCGTCGATCACCCACGAGCGTTCCAGCTCGCCGAACATCTGGCGTGGTGGAGGTCCGGCCATGGGGAACCCGTGGTCGCGGCACATCTGGTAGAGCAGAACGAGGCGGGCGTCGCCCGGATGGTGCTCGCCGCCGATGAGCTCGCTGCCGATCGCCGTCAACAGCCAGCACTCGAACGGCGGATCGGCCCGCGGCGTGCTGGCACTGTGCCGGGGGGACGATCCAGAGGTCGAGTCCCTTGACGGCACCCGGGCGGGGAACGGCCAGTATCCGGCGCAGCGTCGTCCGGGCCCGCCCCGCCGGAAGCCAGTCCTCGACGACCACAATGACGTCGAGATCGCTCTGTCCCCCAACGAACTGCCCGGACACCCACGACCCGTACAGGTAGAACCCGGCAAGGTCGGCACCGAGGTTGGAGGCAAGCTCGTCCCGGACGCCTCGGAGGTAGCCCGCGGCGAAGGGATCCAGTGACCCGATCATCACCCACCTACCCCGCGGAGGTCTGCACGTGGAAGCTGCTCTCGAAGTCCGACGCCGTGGTGTCGCGGGCTCCATCCATGGCTCGGTTGCTGACATCGACGATCGGTCGCTCGCCGGTGCCCCGCACCCGGATGGTGAACGTGTAGTGGCCCTCGCGGGCGGTCTCCATCGGTCGCAGTGCCTCGGCGTCGGTGGGGGCGAAGGTGACGCGGGTGACGAGATCGGGTTCGGACTCGAACGGGTACGGCTGGATGGTGCCGGCGATGGTCTTGCCCCGGCCGCCGCGGTCGGCGGAGTGGCGCGCGTCACGGTGAGCGATCGCTTGTCCAGCGTGGCGAACCGGACCGGGGCGCTGAAGCTGACGAGGATGACGGCGGGACCTTCGCCGGCCGGGAACAGGCGATCGGCCGGAGGATCGACGCTTTCGACCATGACTCTCGACGGCGGGGCGGTCAGGTAGAACCAGCTCTTGAAGTCCCCGCCGGGGTTCCTGTTCCCTGACGGAAGCCGCAGGTCGATGAAGTTGTCGTAGCCGTCCTCCGCGATCCGGCCCACCGCCTCGCCGTCGAGGGGCCGGACGCCGGCCCGGTCGAGGATGACCTCGCCGGCCAACGCCACCCGGCAGCGCAGCGAGCCACCGAGCTCCCCAACCCATCGGCTGATGGCGATGGTGTCGAGCTCGGCCGGGACGAACGTCCATCGCCGGCCGTCGACGTCGACCCGGCCGTCGACGATGACGGGTCGGCGGGCTCCCGCGCCGGCGGTGTCGTCGGGCACCTCGACGGTGACGACGAACGTGTCGGCTGACGCGCTGGCGGGATGCATCTCCTCGGAGAACGTGACCGCCAGTCCCTCGCGGAACCGGGCGAACGCCAGTGAGCGGTCGTTCCTCCAGTTGATGCCGTTCTCGACGATGAAGGGCGACTGAGCCCGGTCGAGGATCTCCTCGAGGGCTTCCTGGACGGTCTCGCTCGAGCTACCGACACGATCCCCCAGGAAGGAGATGTCGTCGGCGCTGAGGTCGCACGGCTGGGCGAAGCGCTCGTCGAGCCACGCCACCAGCTCTACGGGCTGAAGCTCGCCCTGGTACTCGAGGAGGGCCAGCGGGACGAACCGGCGCTCGGGGCCGTGGGGCCCGGGCCGCCATGGCCCGTTGGCGTTCTCCTGACGCACCCGCGCTTCGTACTGCCAGTACTGCCCCGGCCGGTAGAACCCGGCGCTCGACAGCAGGACGGTGATGCCGTCCTCGAGGGGGTGCGGTCCCGGAGAGACAGGGTCGGGCCCGGCGATCAGCCGGGGATCGATATTCCGTGCCACCTTCGGACCTTCAGCACCGCTTCCGGCTGCTCGCCGTAGCGGTCGTCGAGCGCCACCGGCACGCTGGTGTCGTCCGGATCGACGAGCCGGAAGGCGACCTCGTCCGACGAGGACGCCACGTCGAGCCAGCCAGCTGCGCAAGCTGGCCGACCGCCCGCCGGGGGGGCACGAAGCCGTTGAGGCTGACCATGGCGAACTCGTCGTCGCCGAGATCGACGACGCTGCTGAGCACCTCGACAAGGTCGCCGGCCGCCAGCGGCGTTCCGGCCGGGAAGACGAGGTTGCCGGTGTCGAGCTGGGCCACGAAGAGCTCGGAACCGTTGTCGCGTGACCATTTGAGCCGGAGCTCACCGAGGAAGCCTCCGTGGTGTACTTCGATGCGGTAGAGGCGGTTGTCGGCGCCCGAGTAACCGGCCACGTCGGGCAGCGCGCACGGGTCGGAGACAGGCGTCGACGAGGCGACGGCGATCGTCAGCTCGGCGTCGGAAGGAGCGAAACGGGTGAATGCCTCGCGGACCTCATCGAGCGTCATCGTCCGGACGACGTTCGCCAACTTGACCTGGCCGATCAGCTCGGTACGGGTGCAGGTGTCGCCCGGGCCGAGGGCCTCCTCGCGAATCCCCGGGTCCTCGACCGCGGTGATGTGGCGCTCGTGGACCTCGAGATAAGCGGCCAGAGGCGTGCCCGGGACCATGCCCGATGGCGCTACGAGGCCGGGCAGCGGCGGATCGGCCGGCGGGCTGCCGCCCCACCCGAAGCCGGCATCCGCCGGGAACCCATGGCCCGGGAACGACCCGCCGCCGCGGGCGTCGGCGATGAGCCCATCGACGTGGTAGGTGCCGGGTGCGACCCAGAAGACCGGCTCGCCGGCGGCCACCTCGTCCTGTTCCAGGAGGTAGAGCCAGACCTCCCCACCGGCGGGAAGCTCGATGTGGGCCCCGTCGAGGTTCGCCACGGGCACGTCCACGGCGACGCGGGTCGGGCCGCCGCCCGCCGCCGGGGCCAGGTTCACGGCGACGCCGTTGAGGGAGATCGTCAGGGCCTGCTCGACGTGGGACCACAGCACTATCCGCCGTTCGGCTCCTTGCGCCAGGCGCTGCAACTGGGGAACGAACACGCTTGCGATCTGACCGCCGGCGGCCCGCACGAACAGAGCCGGATACCGATCGAGGTACCGGAACCGGTAGTCGATCCACACATCCGGTGTTCCGCCGTCGCGACGACGCCCCTCGGCCGCTTCCGAGCACACGGCCAGCAGGCGGCCGGGTGTCACGAGGAAGCCGAGATCCGGGCTTCCGGACGCGCATCCCAGGCCGCGCGCGGTGGCGCGCACCTCGCCCAGCAGCGCGTCGACGGACGCGGCCACGTCGCTGTCGAGGACCGGTCGCCCCATCTGGAGGAGGACGCGCCGATACTTGTGCCCACGCTTGCGATCCGGTTGATGGCCCCGAGAGAAATCGCCGTGCACTAGTCCCCCTCAGTCGATCCTGATGATCCCGGTCGTGAGCCCGGCCGGCGTGAACTCCTCGAGTCGGCGGGAGAAGCCCGACATCCGGGCGCTGAATTGCAAGAGGCTGAACGCCCCCAGTTCCGATCCGTTCTCGGCGCCGCCCAGGATCGCCGCGTCACAATCCGGGCTGAGCCGCCACCACGCGGCGTGAAGCCGGTTGTGGGACACCACCTTCACCGGCGTGTCCACCGTGACCCGATGGACGCGGGGCAGGACGGAGGTGCCGGTGACTCGGCTGAATCGCACGCAGCCATGGAAACGATCCTCGACCTCGACGTCGTCGGCGAAGATCACCTCGGACGCCTCGAGGACGCGGACGGACACCGTCCCGCCCACCGATACCCGCTCCAACTCGGCGTCGCCCTCCGGTATGACGATCGCCGGCCCCGATCCGTCGACGATGCTGTCACGGATGCGCAGGATTCCCGTGCCCGCCAGTTGGAGCCCCGCCGTCTCGCACCAGGCGACCTCGACGCGAGCGCCGTCGTCGACGTCCGAGAAGCGAAGCTCCGCTTCGAGCACGCTGCACAGGGCGAGGGTGACCCGATCTGCGGGTGGCACGGTCATGCCCGCCCATCCGTCGCCGCCCAGTGCTATCCCGACCAGCGAGAGCGACCGGTACCGCGTACCCGCCGGCGCCGACGACCACCCGGCCCCGGGATCGACGAGAACGACCGGCCGCTCCCGCTCGGCCGCCTGGATGGTGAGTGCGAGATGCAGGCGCGGGTCGTCGCCCACGACCGGGTTGACCGGTCCCGCCGGCCACGCCGGCGCTTCGGCGGGATAGGTCGCCGAGTCCTCGAACTGGACGACCTCGGCGACGGGCGACATGAGGTCGCCGGGCGTGAGCGCCTCCCAGCGGGCCGAGATCGCGTCGAGTGCGCCCGCCAGCGACTCGTACCGGGGGATGTCGTGCCAGTCGGCGGGGGCGTGCGGGTGCAAGGCACCACCGCGCGAGACCAGCCGCGTCGGGCGTTCGAGCAATCGATCGAGAACCGGCTCGCGTGCGGCGGGACGGGCGCCGAGATGCATCGTGGCGCCCTCTTGGTAGTCGGTCGTCACGTTCGGGGGTTGCCCGATCCCTGCCGGTCCGATCGGCCACGCCTGGGGCGGTTCGTCCGCGCTCATGGCGAAGAGCCCGTGCTCGACGTCGACGTCGAGGCAGCCCGCAGGGGTGAGGGCCAAGAACTCGGGTGGCGACGCCGTCCAGTTCTCGTTCTCCCACGCGCAGAGCCGGCGGCCGCGTACCCGCCGCCGGCGCAGCGTGACCGCAGAGGCGATCGGCGCGACCGCACCGTGCGACTGCCGGCGACCGGCGGTCGAGTCCGAAGCCCACGTCGACCCGTCGTCGGCGACGCGCATTGGCACGCTGGCTGCGCCGAGCGACCCGCCGGTGGGCCACGGGTCGCCGCCGGGGATCGGTGCGACATCGAGCTGCGGCAGGTAGATGAGCACCGTGCGGCCGTCGTCGGTGGTCCAGGCCACCTCTCCGGGACAAAGTGTCGCCGATCCCGCGCTCGACTCGAATCGAACGGCGAGCGCGACACGGGCCTGGTTCTCGTCGCGCAGCCGGGCGACCATCGCATACTGCGACGCCCCTTCAGCGGCCCCGACAGGTGCGCCGTCGTCGTCGAGCGCGGTCCACGTGGCTCCACTGGCGTCGGGCCCGTTCCAGCTCAGGCGCTGGAACGGCCGGAACTGGGCACCTCCCGGATGCTCGATCTGCGCCGCGAACGTCAGCGCGCATTCGGTGGCGGCAGGCACGTCGTCGAAGCCGACACCGACCCGGCGGAGCACGGTGGCGCCGTGCATCACCGCCGGCCCCCGGCCCGGTGCGGCAGGCACACGGTTGAGCAGCCGCGGCTCGGATTCCGGCCGCAGCGGCGGCCACGCCGCCCCCGGACCGGCCGTCGCCAGGCTGTCGGGGTCGAGGAAGAGGTCGGTGCCCGACGCCGGCATGTCGATCAGCACACCGCCGGCGTCGATGACCTCGTAGAGGCTGCCGTCGGCCGCGATGTGCAGGAACCGCTCGCCGCTGACGTGCACCGGTGGGACGCGAACGACGAGCGCCCCGCGCAGCAACCCCTCGCGCGCCAGCGCCGGCTCGGTGGCCTCCGTCGCTGCGCCCGCCGCCGCGCTGGCCAGCTCGAGGTCGACCCCGGGACAGAAGCATCCCGGGCCACCCGAGAGCGGAGCGAGGCGGAGCATGGGCACGCGCTTCCCGACCGGCGTGGGTCCTCCGGTCGAGGTGTGCGCCAGCGCTCCCCGGGCGTCCACCTCGATCCGGGCCCGCACCGCGAACGTGGCCGGGTTCGGACGCCACGCGTCGGTCCCGGGCGAGTTGACGGTGGCCAGGCCGAGCTCGATCGACACGCCCTCCCGCCACCCGCGACTGCGGTGGCCGAGGAGGGTGATCGTCACGTCGCCCCGTCCAAGAAGGGCGTTGGCGCCGCGCCCGCTCGCCACGCGGTCCGCCTCTTCGGCGCCGGCCACGCCCGCCGGCAGGCCACAGACACGAACGGTGAACCCGCCCGGCTCATCGAACCAGCGCCCGGGTTCGGCGACGAAGTGCTGCTCGGGTATGCGGTCGGTGAAGGGTCGGGTGTCACCTTCGCCCCTCCGGGAGCGGAGCGCATGACGACCGCCGAGCGGATGCACGACGTAGCGCACGTCGGAGTCGGGGGGGACGCTCACATCCACTGCGGTGGCCTCGCGAACCGGGAACGTGAGCGTGGTGAAGACCCAATGGGCGACATGGCGGGGGTGGAGCCGACCCGTCGTGGCCGAGATCCGGCGGACGTCGACCGCGTGGGCGAGCGCGTCGAGCGGGCCCGAGCCCTGCTCGGCGACAACCGCCGGGCGAAGGTCGACGGCCACCCGCTCCTGCCGCACGAGGTCGAGATCCTGCGCCAGCAGGATACGCTTCCAACCCTCCTGGAGCACGACCGGCTGCGCGGTCAGCTCGGCGCCCATCTCCTCCAACGCCGCAGGCGTGCCTTTCCGCCGCCGCCAGGCGACCGTGCCGCGGACGTCGCGCCGATTCGAGTCCGCATCCGGGAACACCAGCTGCGTGCCGACCATGGCCGCCAGGTGCGGGATGATCCGGTCGTGGGCGGTGTCGATGAAGAGGTCGGCCTGTAACTCCTCGATGCTCTGCTGCAGCACGGCCAGCGGCGCGGCCAAGACTCCGACGAAACGGTGCAGCTGACCACGAACCGCGTCGGCTGTGCCCGGCGCGACGGGAACCGGCTCGTCCGGCACCCGGTACATCGCCGGCAACGCGTCGTAGAGCAGACGGGTGACTCGCTCCAGGACGTCGTCGTCGTAGGGGTACGCCCCGGTCACGGCTTCCCCCCGACGATGGTGACGGCAAGGGCGTTCGAGCGCAGGCGCAACCACTCGTCGATGCCGGCTGGGACGACGTCGGCCACACCAGCCAGCGACACCGAGGAGAAGGCCAGCACCCGTACGCCGACGACGCCCGGCTCGGCGTCCAGGCGCTGGTACACCTCGCTGAGATAGGCCGGCTGCCCGAGGCCTCGGGCGGGGAAGGTGAACATCCCCGGGGCCCCCTCGGTCTCCCCGTGCAGGGAGCGCGCACCGTGGCCTTGACGACCTCGGCCAGGTAGGCCGGGTCGGCCTCGATCTCCACGATGACTCTCAGGTCGTGCGGTTGGGGACCGAGGATCCGTAGCGGCACCGTCACGTCGCGCCGGGCGTCGAGGAAGGCGCGGATCGCGTCGAGCGCGGGCGGCACACCGCCCTGCGCGGTGGCGACCACCAGCACGGCCCCGATGGCCTGGTCCCATCGGGCCGCGGAGCGGGCGATGCCGGGGATGGTGAGCGCAAGGTCGGCGAGGTCCGACACTGAGACCGCCCGATCGAACGTGCGGATGAACCGGGGCGCCCGGCTCCGCATGTCGTCGATGCCCGCCGGTGCCGTCCCGCCGAGGATCGGCGTGGCGTTGCTCACCCGGTTCACCAGGGGATGGCCCCGCTTCACACGGCTCAGGCGGCCGGCACCGACGTCGGCCTCGGGGCCGAGTCCCACCCGGTAGCTGGCCGTCACCTTCTTCTTGCCGGACGGTGGGACGGCGCCGTTGCTACCGTCGCCGAACACCACCGTGGTGGTCCCCCGATCGTCGGTCTCGCTCCGGTAGTGCCGGTCGTCGGGCCCGCTCCGGGCCAGGTCGGGCACCCGGTCCAGCGGACGCCGTCGACCCGCACGACGAGGGCGGGCTCCCCCCCCATGGCACCGGTGAGGACCGTCACCGGGGCCTCCTTCAACGCGAACCGTTGGAAGGTCGTGACGCCGTCAGAGCCGCCGAGCACCTCCTCCACGGTGCGGCCGTGGGACACCCGGGCCACGTTCCCGTGAACGAGGAGATCGTCGAGAGTCCATCCCCCGGGGGGCGGTCCGCCGACCCCGGTCGTGTCCCACCAGACGAACGTCCGACCGGCGACGTCTCCCACGAGAGCCCGGCGCACGGTCACGATCTCGGCGGCCAGCGTGGAGCGGCTCACGAACGCCAACGCCCGGCCGGGCGTCATGGCGGCCAGCTCGCCCACGAGGATCAACGGCTGGGGGAGCGGCAAGGCATTGGGCACCCGCTCCGCCAGCTCGGCCTGCGTCGACCACCCGGTCAGCCAGTCGGCAGGGACCGGGTGGGCGTCACGGGGCTGGATGGCACCCTCCCGGTTGGCGACCCGGACAGCCGTCACCGTGGCCGAGATGTGGCTCCGCACGGGCTGCTGCTGGGTGACGGGGACCAGCGTGCTGGTGAACGTGCCCGACGAGGACGTCACCACGACGTTGAAGGTCTGGAAGGCGTCGAGCACCTGCCGATGGAGGGACACCCCGGCCACCGTCTCCTGTCGCACGCGCAACACCGCTCGCTCGGCGCCTCCCCGGCGCAGCACGATCGCGTCGTTCAGCGGTTCGGCCTCCTGGCTGGCGAGGTAGACGTCGTCCGGGACATAGCCGCCGGCATCGGCGGTCTGCACCTCGTACCAGTAGAACGGAGTCGCCGTCGGGGCCGGTAGCGACGACGGCCGCGGCCCCGCATTGCGGATCGCACCCGGTGGGTACACGACCGCGTCGGCGCTCGTACCGAAGGGCCGGAGGGTCCGCTTGGGATGGGCGAGCAGCACGGCCGGGTTCGTGCCCTGGGCGGCCGGCGGATCGATTGGTCGGGCCAGCCCCCGATCGACGACGATCTCTGTCGCGTCCTCCGCCAGCAGCTCGGTGACCCCGGTCACCTCGAAGCCCTGCCAGTGGGGGCCGACGAGGGCGACGGGGTAGCCCGGCTCGATCCGGTGCCCGATCCCCTTGAGGCGGAACCGGTCGGCACCGGCGGGCAGGCGAGCCGGCCGGGTCGCGCCGAACAGCTCGATGTCGTTGAGGGCGGCGTCGACCAGCAGGTCGGTGAGCGTCTCGTAGTCGTGGGCCGGCTGATCGCCGAGCGGGACGCTGGCCAGGCGGAGGCCGGCGGCCACCGTCCCCCGCACACCGTCCTTGGCAGTGAGGACCACCCAGCCGGAGGCGGCGAGGCCCGCGTCGGGCTGGTAGGCCAAACGGCGGGCGTGTCGGACCATGTTCGACGGCGCCAGGACCGTTCCGATGAACGCCTCGCCGGCGTAACGCCGCTGGTGCACGGCCAGCACGTGGGCGACCAGGGCCGAGAGCTCCATGAACGTCCGCGTGGCGTCGGCTTCCTCGCTGTGCGCCGGTCCCCCCGGCAGGGGCCGACCGAGTTCGGTGACAGCGAGGTGGTCCTGAAGCGCGACCAGGTTGCCGTACTGCAGCGGGAGGTAGTCAAGAACGTCAGGATCGGGCGCATGATCGTTGCCGGTGGACGCCGCCGGATGCGGGACGGGCGGCCGGCTCATCGCCTCGCCGCCGATCCACCGACGGTAAGCTCGGCGGCCTCGTCGTCGACCCCGGACACGAGCACGCGGAGCCGCCCATGCTCGGGCAGGTCGGGGTCGGCGTCGAGTCGGGCGACCTTGGTGCGGCCGAGGGCGATGACGTCGCGCACTGCGGGACCGTTCGTGTCACCGAGCGGGCGGAAGACGCTCGCTTTCACCGAGCGCACGCCGGCGATGCCCTGGACGAAGGCGAGCAGGTCGCCCAGGCGGAGGACGGAGTCGAACGTGAGCCGGTCGGGATGGAACCATCCGGGGCGCTCGCTCGACCCGGGCTCGAGCTCGGCCACCACCCGGCTCCGCACGAGGTGGGCGACGCCGCCCCGACGCGGGCAGAGCACCAGCTCCACGTCGAGCGGCACGTACTCGGCGACGAGCACGACGTGCTCTCGCCCGGTCATTCGGACCTTGTCGAGGTGGGAGTGGACTCGCTGGCGCAACTCCTCCGGAAGCTCGCCGGCACCCTCCGGATCGACGAGGACGATCACCGTGTTGAAGAGCCCGCCCGCCAGTCGGGCGGTGGCCCGTGCCGTTCCTGGCACCTGCATCGCCGCGGTGGCATAGTCGTCCAGGGCTACCGCCCGGGCCAGGGGCCCGTGGCGCAGCGACCACGGCAGTTCCTCTTTGACCCGTGGCAGCGGCTGAGGCCGACGACCTCCCGTGGCCTGCACCACGTTCGTGACCCGCACGGGTGCCAGCACGTCGAGCGCGTCGGCCTCGTCGGTACCTGGCGGCGGGCGCACGATCTCGACCAGCGTGCCGAGGCCCAGGTTCCCCGTTGTCGGGTCGCCGATCCGGTACTGCACCTCGAGGTCGACTGCGAGCTCGCCGTCGAGGTTCACGGGTATGTCCCGCCCGTGCGCGCCGTCACCGAAACGAAGCCAGACCGTGCCGTCCTCGCCGGCCTCAGCGGTGTAGTGGAGGTCGTAGGAGTAGGACTTGTGGAGGTGGTCGACCTGGGCCCAGCGCTCTCGCGACACGGTCAGCTCGACGGCCGGCCGGCTTTCGCCGTTGGCGCCGGCCGCGTGCACGACTGGTCCCTCCGGCAGCCGCAAGGCGCGAAGGCGGCGCACGCCGCCTTCGTTGGTGACGATGGTCGTCCGCCGGCTGAGGGTGAGGGCGACGTCGCCCCGGGCGAGCGTCATGCCCGCGCCCCGGCAGCACGTCGGCGCATGCCGTAGACGGCATCGGCCAGGTTGGCGTGAAGGCGCAACGGCGCCGGCCCCGACCACGGACGCAGGTCCTGGGCCAGGGGCTCCGACCAATGCAGCTCGGTGACCTCGGCCAGGGGATCGCCAGGCACGAACGGATCGTCCGGCGCCGCCACCCAACCCGCCTCCACCCGCCGGATCGGAGCCCGGCTCAGCGTCACGATCTGCGAGAAGGAGCCCTGAACGAACGCGAGGCGGGCGCCAGCCGTGAGCTCGGTGTGTTGCCCGAACAGCAGCAGCGTTCGCGCCCCGGCCGGCAGGACAGCGTTGGAGGCCCCGGTGAACACGGCAACCGTGAGCTGGTCGGAGTTGTTCGCCGTGAGCACGCGAGTGCGTTCGCGCACCATGAACACGACCGGCACCTCGTCGGTCGCGCTTCGCATCCGCACCTGGATGCCGGCGGGCACGAAGCCCGAGACCGAGGGCTCGAACGCCAGCACGGTGGTCGGACCTTGCCCGTCGTCGAGGGTGGCGCCCAGCAGCACCGCGTGCTGGCGCAACGAGAACCGCTGCGACGCAGTGTCGATGAAGGCTTCATTGGCGACTCGATCCTGGTGGTAGCTGAGCATGTCGCCGAACCAGGCGAGGAGCTCGAGCATCATCCGTTCGAAGCTCGCCTGCGAGAGGTCGGTCACATGCGGGTGCCGCGCTTCACCCAGTCCGTCAGCAACCGTACGAACCCGTGAAGTCCTTCGTCAGCAGGTCGACGGCCGGCGGCTGCATGGCCGCCAGCGGCGCTTGTCCCTCGGACGGGCGGCAGTCGCCGGCGTCGCAGTCGATCGTGAAGTGGAACCCAGCCGACGAAGAAGGGGTCGACGGGGTGGTCGGGATCACTGCTGGCGCCGATCGTGACGGTGTACGGAGAATGGTCGCCGAGCGCCTCGAAGGCTATGACGACCGTCGATCCGGCGATCTCGATCTCGTGCCGGGGGACCCCGAGGCGCCTTCCTCCCGTCACGATCACCTCGTCGGGATCGAGGCCGGGCGCCCAGGTGGTAGGAGTCGGCCGTGCCGGCCACCACCGCCGGGTGGTCGGTACCGGGGTCGAACTCGAGGCTGAGGAAGCGGATGCCCTGCCACGGTTCGCCGCCGAGACGGCCCCCGTCCCACTGAAGGGGCGCGGTGACGGACGATCTCCAGGTTTCGGGGCGCTCGATCGAGCCGGCGCCGGTAGGCGATGGCGATGATGAGCCGGCCGGCGTCGCTCTCGGTGACGACGTCGAGGCTGTCGATGAGGGCCTCGTCGCCCGAGCCGGAGCGGCGCAAACCCTCGGCCAACCGGTATTCCACGGCCGCCACCGTGGACCGCGTCGAGCAGCTCGAAGATCGTCCGGTCGAGGCCCACGCCGAACCGAGGCAGGCGTTCACCCGCTCGCCCGGCGCCGTGAACAGCACGGCCAGGGACTTGTCGCGCAGGTGGCGATCAAGGTAGTCGGTGACGGCGATCGCGCCCCTGTCGTCCCGGAGCTTGAACGGCTGGTAGACGAAGAGGCCGGCCATCACAGCACCGGGACCGGGGGTGAGATGACGGGTGGGAAGACGACGATCGTCGACACGGCCAGCGCGTAGGCGGCCGAGGCGATCTGATTGGCGCGGGCGGTCGCCGGCAGGTCGAGGTTCGAGAACACGGCGGTGATGGCCGACTGGGCCGCGCTCGCCGCAGCCGGCGGCGATGCCACACCGGGCCCGAACACCTGCCCGGTCATGTAGCCGACGAGGCCGAGCGCCAGCTGCATGCCGGCCAGCGGTGGCTGCCCGGCCTGCAGGGCGGCGCCGGCCGACGCCGCCAGCTGACCCTTGCGAGCAGCGGCGGTGCTGCACGGGAACGGCCCCGCCATGGCCAGACCGAACCAACTCGAGACGGCCTGGGCGAAGCGGTCGCCCGACTGGAACGAACTGTCGGCGTAACCCCCGCCCTCGTGGGCGAGCCAATCGGATTCCAGGCTGGAGGCGAGCTGGGACGGGGCGAGGGGCACGTGCTACTCCGTGGTGACCTTGGTCGACAGCTGCGACGTAGTCATCGGCTGCACGGGCGGCCCGGATGGGCCCACCCCAGTCGGATGGGTGTGGCTGTTGAAGTACTGCATGAACGTGTCGCCGAGCACCACCTTCTCGCTGGCTGACGAACCGAGCTTGACGTGCTCGGCGGTGACGACCACCGTGCCGTCCTGCTCAAAGCGGATCGAGGCCTTGCCCGTGCCGCTGGCCAGCAGCACGACCTCCCCGTCGTCGTCGAACGTCAGCTCGTGGCCGCTCCTGGTCTTCAGCACCGAGAGCATCGGCGTGGCGTCCTTGCCGTCGCCGGTCGGCGCTTCGGGACCTGTCTCGGACGCCAAGTCGTCGGCCCCGCCGGTGCTGTCGGGTGTGCCCCAGAACGTGCCGGCCCAGATGGGCCGGCTGACGTCGCCGGCGGCGAACTCGATCCACACCGTGTCCCCGACCTGCGGCAGGAAGAGCATCCCTCGCTCCTTGCCCCCGCCCGCCGGCGCACACGGCAGCGCCCACCCGCTGTCGACGTTCTCACCGAGCACGGCCGGCACACGGGCCCGGAGCCGACCAATCTTCTCGGGGTCGGCGGTGTCGACGACCACGCCCTCGTGCTTGCCGTAGAACCTGTCGACCGGCCACCGCTCGGCCTGCGGGCCGTACACGTCGCTCACGACGCCGGCACCTCCTCGGCGGACTGGCCGAACGACTCCTGCCCGGACTGGCCGGTGCCGTTGCGGGCGGCTACGAAGCTCTGGACCAGGTTGGCGTTCTCGAGGACCGTGCGGACGGATTGGACGTAATAGGTCCCGGAGAACCGCCGCCCGATCCCGCGCACG
The DNA here is from genome assembly GCA_963765955.1 of uncultured Acidimicrobiia bacterium. Classification (GTDB taxonomy): domain Bacteria; phylum Actinomycetota; class Acidimicrobiia; order Acidimicrobiales; family AC-14; genus JAXDMK01. The sequence continues at coordinate 23,295 of CAVXYA010000002.1, read as the reverse complement.
AGGACGGGCCGGCGGGCCCGCAGCAGGCCGCGATAAAGGGCCGGGTCGATCTCGGCCCGCAGTTCGATGACGAGGCGGGCGGCATCGGTCGCGGCGGACGTCTCGGCGCCGATCGCCTCGTGGAGCGGCGTCGGCGACGGCAGGAGGGCCAACGACGCGGTTGCTCCTGCGCCGGTGAGGCCGGACTCCACGGCCGCCGCCGCGTCCTCGTCACCCATCACCGTCAGGGTCGGGGTGCCGTCACCGCGCACGATCTGCTTGGCGTAGGGGTCGATGGCGGCGGCTCGCACGTTGACCGGTCCCGTCGCCAGCAGCTGGACGTCGGCCCAGTTCAGGCACTGCCCCTCTTGGAGCAGCACCACGTCGGCCTGCGGTGGCCCGGCGACGTCCGGGGGGCCGAAGTAGGCAACGACCTGCTGCTGGGCCTGGTCGTAGGAGAAGTACAAGCGCGCTCCGTTGCGGCGGGCGAGGTGCTGGAGGAAGCGCCAGTCGCTCCCCCGTTGGGTGAGCCGCTGGCGATCCTCGTCGTAGGTGACCACGGTGTCTTGCACGGTGCCGGTGATGTTGTAGTTCGACAGGACCTGCGTCACCACATCGCTGTCCTTCATGTTCGGCCACGCCGCCACCCGCTCCTCGGCGTCGAGGAGAACTGCGGCGTCCATGGCCAGGACCTCGACGTAGGCGTTTGACGCGATGGTCTCGAAGTGCGGCCGGAGGTGGGTGACCACACCGTCGAAGAGCCGCTGGATGGTCCCGCCGGGAGGCTCGACCTCGAAGGCGACGGGCGTCCCCGGATCGAACAGGTCGTCGTCGATCGGGCCGAACTCGCCGTCGGGCCGCTGGACGAGCGAGAAGCGCAACGCGAGCACGGACGGGTCGCAGTCGCTCTCGCGCACCTCGGCTCGCGTCAGCTGGGCGTTCACAGTGGCGTCGATGGGCGCGCCATCAACGACGATCTGGAAGCGAGGCGAGGGCACCGTGATCGGCCTATTTGTCCGGTGGGATGACGATCGGGTCGCCCGGCTCGACGACGTCGAACGGGTTGAGCTCGGTCGAGGCGTCACAGATCTTCCAGAAGACCGTCGGGATCGCGATAGAACCGCCACGCCAGGAGATCGAGGCGGTCGGAGTCCGTCGGTGTGAAGCGCAGGACACCGCTCGTGGCGGGCGTCGGGCGGATGTCGAACACGTTCTGCATACCGCCGTACACATCCGGGGCGAGCAGGACGGCGGTCGACTTGTACCTGCTCTTACGATCGATCATGGCCGGTCTCCTACAGCGGAAGGATGTTCGAGCCCTGGGAGGACGTATTGTCGTAGTACATGCGGGCCAGCTCGCGGCGGCTGGCGTTGGTGTGGTCGAGCGCAGAGCGCACGGCGGGGTCGTTGCGCGCCTCGGCCTCGCCATGCACCTCGAGTGACGCTTCGATCTCGGCCCGCACCGGGTTGAGGTGGTTGTTGTAGACGGACTCGTCGATTTTCAAGGACACGACCTTGACCGGGAGCACCCGCTTGCGACCCCACACGAACAGCACGGTTGGCCGCGCCCGGGCGGCGCGCACCGGCTCCGAGCCGTCGGAGCTGGCGTCGGCCTCGGTTTCGGCGGGGTAGACCAGGTCCTCGATCGCCGCGATCTCCGGTGCGATCCCGAACTCCTCGTTCAACCCGCTGACCGACTCGTCGCGGTCGGCGAAGTCCAGCCGGATCTGGACGGTGAAGCTCTCCTTGATCGCGCCGAGCGACGCGTCGGCGCTGCCTTCGGCAGGTGCCGCCGCTGCGGCCCGGGGGGCAGCTCCTTCGGTCCCACCCCCGGACTGACCGGCCTGCACCGCGACCGTGCGCGACAGTGCCTCGGGGTTGAAGCGGAACGGGATCACCCGCCGCCGGTCGGGATAGCCGCCAGGCTCGTAGGCGATGAACGCACCCCGGAGGTAGCTGACCGCGTCGATCATCGCACCGCGCCCCAGATCCGCTGGTACAGGTCGTCCGCCAGGCGGGCGGCCGCGTCCGGCTTGGCAAACCAGTCAGGCGCCACGGGATCGAGCTCCAGCAGCTCGAGGGCGCGGCTGGGCGCCTCGCCGGCAGCGTCGAGGGGGGCGCCGGCGAGGCGGATGGCGAGCAGCGCGAGCGCCGTCCGAAGTGTCTCCTCGGCCTCGGCCACACGCTGTTCCTCACCGAGCTCGACGGCGATGTGGTCGATGCGCAGCCGGATCGTGCTCACCCGTGACCCCCGTTCCTGCTCATGAGCTCGCCGAGAGGACCGAACGCCGCCGCACCGGAGGGGCGGCCGGTCTTCTGCAATTCGCGCTGGGTGGCCCGCAGGACGTGGGCCGCTGCGACCAGACCCGACGGGCTGGTGGCCGCCAAGTGGGCGGCCGCCAGCCCGATGTTGCGGATGGCACCGCCGTTGAGCGCGAACCTGTCGGCCAGCACCCCGAGGTCGAGGTCGTCGTCCCGCCACTCGTTCCCCGGCAGCGACCGTTCCCAGAGCTGGAGCCGAAGGTCGCGATCGGGCTCGGGGAACTGGACGATGAAGCGGAGCCGGCGGACGAATGCCCCGTCCATGTTGCCCTGGAGGTTCGTCGTCAGCACGGCGATGCCCGTCGTAGGCTCTCCAGCCGCTGGAGCAGGTAGCCGACCTCGATGTTGGCGTGGCGATCGTGGGCGTCACGCACATCGGTGCGTTTGGCGAACAGGGCGTCGCCTCGTCGAAGAGGAGGACGGCGCTCATGCCAGCGGCAGCGCCCTCAAGATCGTGGCGATTGTTCTTGGCGGTCTCGCCGATGTACTTGGTGAGTACGACCGAGGCCGAGGTCGATGCGGGACGAGGTTGAGGCCGAGCTCGGCGGCGAGGACCTGGGCCGCCATGGTCTTGCCGGTGCCCGGCTTCCCGGCGAACAGGCAGGTGAGACCGGTGCCGGCCGTATCCCCTCGTCCGAGCTCCATGTTCCACCGGACCCGCCAGCCCTCACGCTGCCATCCGACGATTTCGTCCAGCTGCGACCGGAGCCCCGGCGGCACGACGAGATCGGCCAGCGTCGTCGAGGCCTCGACCACGCTGACGTGCTGCCCGATCCGACGGGCGCCCTGGGCCCGCACCCGCCGGGCCACCGCGTCGACATCGATGGCTCCGGCCGTCTCCGCGGGCCCGTCGAGATCGCGCGCCTCGCGCACGGCCTGCCGGGCCTCGTCGACCCCAACGCGGTAGCGGGCGGCGAGATGGGGGGCGTGCTCCTCGCCCACGATCGGTTCCCAGATCCGTACCGCCTCCGGGTACCCGATCGGAGGGACGTCGATGGCGACGGCGCCGCCGGCGTCGGCGGTGTCGCCGACCAGGACCAACAGCGGCGCCGACTCGCCGCTGAGGAACGACAGCGGGATCCCCACAGAGGGATCGAGGCGGTGGAGGTCGACGGCAAGCAGGCCTTCGCGGACGCGAGCGAGCTCGCTCGGGCGGAGAAGCTCGCCGTCCATGGTGACGAAGTTGACGGTGGCGCCGGACCCGGAGGCGATGTCGCAGGCCAGCTGGCGGCCGCTCCGTCGCGGCCCACGGACGACCAGGACCCGATGCCGGTCCAGCAAGGCGGCGGCGCGCGTCGAACGATCTCGTCGTCGAAGCCGGGTTGCGGCGACGGCGTGAGCGTGGCGATCGCCCGCTCCCGATAGCGACCGACCGAGCCGGGATGCTCCAGGAGCGTGGTCAGCTCGAGCCGCACCAGGCGCAGGGCGTGGTGGCTGTGGGGCAGGCCGGGCAGGTGCTCGAGCACTTCCACCAAACCCAGCCGGCCCGCCGACCCGCCGGCGATGGAGGCCGACAGGGCGGCGGCGTAAGCGTCACCTGAGATGGCGGAGACGAGTTGCGCCACCACCGTCGGCGTGGGCAACACCGAACGGGGATCCTCCGTGAGGATGCTGACTGCGGCCGCCGCTTCCTGGTAGCACTCGACTGCGCAGCAGAGCATGACGAGGCAGTACGAGGTGCGGTCAATGCCCAGCTCGTCGCGGAGGCGCACGCGGGCGGCGTCGGCGGACGCGTCGTGCGCCTCCAACCGGGAGCGGAGGTCGTCCCAGTCCTGCCGCCGACCGGCATCGTCGCGAGCGAACGCCGGCACCTCGTCCGCCGGCGCGGCCACGACGCACGCTGCGCCCAGGAGGGCGGCGTCGCGCATGATCTCGGCGCCGATCACGCCGCCAGCTCCACCAGGACATACGGCGTGTAGAGCTGCGCGCCGACCCGAATCGAGAGCCGCCACGTCCGGCGTCCGCCGGGCAGCGTGGCGAGCTGGGCCGCGAGCACCGTCACGCCGGTCGCCCCCACGGCCGAGACGCTCAGGGTGCGCACCTCCGTGGGGGCAGCGAGCCCCTCATCGGGCCACACCACACAGTCCTGGGCCGCGGCCAGGTTGGCGCCGGTGAGGACGAGATCGGTCGCCGGGTCGTGCGTGAACGCCGGCGGCGCGTCGACCACCGCCGCCTCGTCGTCGGCGATGCGGAGCACGGCCCGGCGGGAGACCATGCCGCTCGCCTGGACCGTGACCTGGTGGGAGCCGGCGCCGAGGTCCTCCAGGCCACCGGCAGCGAGGCCCAGGAGCATCGGCGATGTCACATCGGCGACCGTCAAAGACGGGCTCCCCACCGCCACGGCGATCCCGCCCACCACGATCTGCTCCAGAACCCCGGGAACCACCGCCTCGATCCTGACGCGGCCCGCAGGCCGGACCAGCTCGGGAGTCACTCGTACGACGATGGGACGGGTGCCGGCCCGGACGTCGAGCCCGATTCCACCGGGCCGAACGAGAGGCGCCGGTCCCAGGCTCGCCGTGCTGCGACACCAGCTGCACCGGCATCACCTCGAACAGCGCCCACGGCTGGAGGGGCAGATCGAAGGACGTCCAGATCTCGTCGACCTGGTCGGCCAGCATCGGGACCTGGATGACGTTGAGGGCGCCCTCGCCCAGGTCCGTGAAGGCACCAGGCTCGGCACCCGGGTTCTCCGACAGCGGCAAACGGAGCGAGGGCTGATCGTGGTAGAGCGTCATGATCCGCCGAGTGCGTGATGGGCCGCGATCGGATCGTCGCTGTCGGATCCGGACGTCGTCACCACGTAGAAGCACGACAGCGCCAACGGCGGGAAACGCCGGGAACCGTCCGATTGGGTCTCTATGGCGTCGCTGCGGTGTCCGGGCTGGGGCGTGGCGTACAGGAAGGTCAGGCGGGCGGCGGCGACGGTGGTCGCCGCGAACATCGCGCGGCTGGCCGGCCTGAACGTCGTCGATACCCACCTCCTCCCGGATGTGCTCGGCCAGAACCTGGGCGACGTCGTGGAGGTCGCCGAACAGCGCCGCCACTACGCCCCCCTACGGCGGCGGCCGAACGGCAGCTGCGGGTCGATCACGTGATCACGCGGCGCCACCACCCGCCGGGCGGCCGTGGGCGTCGGGCGGGTGGACGATCGGATCTCGATCCGGCCGATCTCGATCGAGATGCGGGGCGGGGCGGGGCGGCTGGGGGCCGGCGGCAGGGTCAAGGAAGCAGCCGGGGCCGGGGCCGAGCCCGCCGCTGCCGCCCGCGCCGGCTGGAATTCGGGCACCCCGATCGTCGAGCCCGATGGGCAGAGGCGGTTGCGGCGATACGGGAGGTCTGGCGGCATACGGCAGGACGGGTGCCCAGAGCGGCGCGGCCTGTGCGACGGGCTGATCGCTGATCGGCCGTGCATCGTCACGCAGCGAGATCGCTCGAGCAGGCCGGGGCCGCAGGGCGGTGGTCTCGCGGGAGCCGGGGCCTGCGACGCCGGACCGGGGGCGAGCGGAGCCCGGGCGACATGCGCTGAGCTGGTCGGCGTTGCCGATCGGGGGACATCGGGATCGCGTCGCGACGACTGCTCCGGCGCCGAGGGCGGGGGCCCGCCTCCGGAGGCGCCCGCGCCGCGGGCAGGCAGCGGCGCTGCGGGGCGGGGACCAGTGGGAGCAACGGAGGACGATGCGAGCCCGCCGAGTCGAAGGACGGGATCGGCGCGAACCTGCGCCGGCCCGCCGAGACGGGTCTTGACGAGGACCCGGTCGGTTTCGGCGCCCGGCAAACGCCGGACTGTCGGCGCCTTTTCGTCAGCGTGCCCGGCACGCGTTGGAATCGGAGCTGGCGTACGCGGCATGGCGCGTGTGGTCCACGGGGCGCTCGTGCCCCCACCGCCTGGCTTCGCGTCACCGGTGGCCCTCTCCGGTGTCGAACGCAGACTGCGGAGGGGCACTGCTGCGCCAACGCGTCGAAGCGTGACCACGCTGGTACGCCGCCCCGCCCGAGCCCGAGCCCGAGCCCGAGCCCGACCCCGAGGCTGGGGCGGATCACGGGACTCGGACGGAGAACCGACCGCTGTCCGGGCCCGGCTCGTAGGCGCTCCGAACCCGTGCCGGCGGCCGGTCGGAGGGGTAGCGTGGCGACGCTAACGAGCCAGCTCAACGGGCCCTCACCGTGACGTCCATGGCGCCTCGCCGCCGAGGTCCGCCAGCAGCGCGGCGTCGGCGTCCTCTTCGAGGAGCATGTGGTAGGCCAGGCGGCGGGCAAGGGTGAGCTCGAGGATGTCGCGCTCCCTCCAGTGATAGGCCCGGGCGAGGGTGTGCACGTCCCGCAGCAGGCCGGCGGCCCTTGCCCTCAGCTCGAAAAAAAAAAGCTCGACACCTCGAACGGCGCATTGATTGGCGCGGCGCAGTGCGAGCACGTCACGGCCATCTCCAGATCGAGCGCCGGCACGGCCTCTTGGAGGCCGGCATCCAGGGCGCGGCGAGCCCGCACCGGAAGATCGTGTACGAAGGACAGATCGAACCGCTCGGTGCGCTCGCCCACCCGCTCGAGGCACCGGGTCAGAAGCCATGAACACCGCTCGGCCTCCGTCTCCAAGGTGGCGTCGAACAGCTCCTCCTGGTCGCCGGCGGTGGGAAGGCGCACCGTCACCGTACCGACATCGGGGACGTCGAGGCTGATCCGGCGCGGCGACGCAGGCAGGTCCAACGGGAGGGCGTCGAGCGAGAACGCGGCGTCGCTCGTCCGGTCGCAGGCCGGGCACACCACCTGCGCGCTCGACATCGGCGCCGAGCGAGAGGCGCCGGAGCTCGACCAGCTCACGGTCTCGTTCGGCCACCAGCAGCGCCGCCACCGTCTGGCGGGCCACACCCGGCTCCGCCCCGGGCGGCACCAGGCAGCGGGCGAGGATCTCGTTGCAGAGCCGCGCTGTGTTGGCGTCGGCCTGATGGCGCTGGACGTACTCCTCCTCCCAGCCCGACATGGCCCGCAGCGGCAGCCGCGGGGCCGACGCCGTTGGCGCCGACGTCGTCGACCGCGCCGACTGAAGAGGGCTGTCGACCCGTTCCGTGGTGGCGGCCATGGCGAGCCGCTAGGTCTCGGTCGGCTCGGTTACTACGGGATCGACCGAGAAGCCCTCGTACTCGAGCTTCAGCGTCGGGATGGCGACTGCGTTGGCGTTGGCGTCCATCTCGGGGAGCGCCTGGAACTCACACCCACGCCCGATGCAGCGTGAACGCCATGACGGGTGTGGCCTGGATGTTCATCACCTCGACGGTGACTTCCTTGCGGTAGTTCTTGAGCGACATGGCGGCGTCGCCCTGGGGGTTGTTGACCAGATCGGCCCAGGCCATCAGCTGATGGTCGTGGGTCAGCCCGACCTCGAAGGTCAGCGGCTCGAATTTCGTGCGCCCGGGCAGCTTGCGGATGATCGACGGCCCTCCCGCCTCGCGCCACTCGATCGTCTCGGTCGTGCGCTTGATGGCAGACATCTTCGAGAGGCCGGCGACGGACTGGTTGTCCCATTTCACCCGGAACTTGAAGTTCTTGTACGGGTCGAGGCGATGGTATTCGCGGCGAACTGCGGCACGTCGACCTCCCTAGCCGGCGGACTGGGTCTTCTGGCTGAGCTTCACGACGACGAACTCTGCGGGACGCAGCGGGCAGAACCCGACGAGGATGTTGACCACGCCTGCCGCTTGGTCGATCGCGTCGTCGTCTCCGCATCGACCTTGACGAAGTACGCCTCGCGCTCGTGCGGCCGGCGAAGGCGCCGCGGCGGAACTGCGTCTCCATGAAGCCTCCGATCGACGCCCGGAGGCTCGACCACAGCGGCTCGTCGTTCGGCTCGAACACCGCCCACTGGATCCCGTTGTAATGCTCGTCCGGAGGAAGATGGCGGTCCGGCGGACGGGGACGTAGCGCCACTCGCTGGCGGCGGCACTTGGTCCGGCTGCCCCAGACGACGCGGCCGGCGCCCGGGGATCGTGCGCAGCGCGTTGATGCCCTCGGGGTTCAGCTCGTCGCTGTGCAGGTCGTTAGCTGGTACTCGAGCTCGGCGGTGCCGAGCAGCGTCGCCTCGGTGCCCGCTGGCGCCTTCCATACGCCTCGACGCCCGTCGGTGCGAGCGAAGAGCCCCGCGACATAGCCCGAGGGAGGCAGCGTGATCTTCGGGTTGCGGCCGACGCCTACGACATCGCCGACCACGACGTGGGGCCAGTAGAGCCCGGCGAAGTTGCTCCTGTTGACGCCGTCGTTGGCGGCGACGGTGGCGACGGTGGCCTGCGTCGGGTCACCGGACGCACGCTGGCGCGGCAGGTCGCCGACGAAGAACAGGTCCTGGCGCGGGCGGCCCTCGGCGACGTCGACGAACACCTGCACGTAGTCGATGTAACGGACTTGTCGGTGAGGAGGGCGTCGCAGCTGGCGACGAGCAGCGCGGCATCGTCGATCCCGGCCAGCTGCGTCGTTCATCAGCAGGGCGTAGTCGCAGCGGAAGGTCGCCCCCGCCGCCGATGCCGCCCGGGAGGGTCGCGGCCGCGACGATGTTGTCGCTCGCCTCGGTGGGCTGTCCGGTGGGCGACGCCGGAAGGTCGGGCGCGGGATAAGCGACGTTGCCACGTGTTCCACCGGATGTACGGCTGCGGGCAGCACGTCGACGACGTAGTTCTCGTCGCCGGGTCGGTGGAGAGTCGGTCCCATACCTCGACGATGTCGGCGCTCACTGCCGGGCTCGGGACTCGTAGACGACGGCGATCCGGAAGCGGCTCGACCGGACGCCGCTCGACTTCAGGAACGCGACCGACAAGGAGTTTCCCCAGACGCCGGGCGAGCTCGCGACGATGCTGTCGCGCGCGCGGTCGCCGTGCGCCTCTCGGCCGGAGTCCATGGCCCGCACGATTAGGCCGTCGAGCCGCCGTTCGCGTAGAAGCCGTCCATCGCGTAGGCCGTGAGCACCCGGGTCGGTGGCGGCTGGGGGCTGTCGACTCGCGGACCCGGAAGTAGCCGCCGAACAACCGCTCGTAGTCGGAGCGGCTCGCGATCTTCGTGGGCCCGATCGGACCGCGCTCGGTCTCACCCACGAAGATCGTCGTGCTGGTGGGTGCGCCTTCGATCGAACGCGCACCCGACGGCACCTCGGAGACGTAGACCCCGGGGTGCAAGAGAGCCGTCATCTGCCTTCTCCCTCCCGTCGCAGGCTAGAAGGCATTTCATCGGGACCCGTTAGGGCCACGAGTCACGGCGCTCTAGCTAGAAAGCTGTCGTCACTTTAAGGCGGGCAAAGTGCTGTTACAAGGGCCCATGCATCGCGGACTCCGTCACCGATCGGTCTCTCTCCGTGGCAATCGGGGGCTGCAAGTGGCGGCGCGGTATCAGTCGTGTCCACGTGCCCTCGACCAATCGTGATGGCGCCTAGAACGTTCTCGATGACGGACGAGGCGGGCTTGGCCAGTCGCACATACAGTTGTCTGTGCGTCACCGAAGACCGGCCCGAGTTCTGCGAGTGGTTGCTATGGAACTATCGGAAGCAGGACCATCCGAGGCGGGAGCTGGTGATCGTGGACAGCTCCCACACGCCGATCCGCTGGCCGGATGAGGCCGGCGTGCGCGTCGTGCGCTGCGCCCACCGCACACCGGTCTCCGTCAAGCGCAACATCGCCCTTCAGCAGGCGTCGGGCGACGCGATCACCTGGTTCGACGACGACGACTGGCAGCATCCGCGCAAGCTTTCACTGCTTGACACCGCCTTGCAGCGCTCGACGCTCGCCGGCAACGCGCAGGGCTGGTTCCTCGACATCGAGTTGGGACGGGCCCGGCGTCACCTCAACCGTCCCGGATCGTTCATCTTCAACAGCGTCGGACTGCCGAGGGCTGTCGCCGCCGCGGTCGCCTTCGAACCGAAGCTGGAGCGGGCCAGCGACACACCCTGGCTGACCCAAATCCGCCAGCGCCTGCCGGACCGCCCGGCGGAGGTGGGCGATCCGCTCTTCTTCTGGCTGTGCCACAAGCGCAACCTGAGCAACGCGGCCGGAGGCCGGCGGGCGTTCAACCTCCGCGTCGAGGTGCTGCGGGCCGCGATCGGCGATGCCGATTGGCAGGACACCGACGAGCAGCTCGGGCGCCTTCGAGCCCAACTTCTTGCGTCGCGGCCCGGGTCGGTGCGGACTGACCTGGTCCGGGCGCCAGCGCTCGCGACGGGACCCCCGGACACCTCGCGCTCCGTCGCATCCCGTCCCGCCGCCACCGACCGGAGCACTTGTATCGTCATCACCACCTACGATCGCCCCGAGAGCCTCGGCTGGCTCCTCGACGACATCGAGCGGCAGTGGCAGGGCGACGGGCTATCGGTGCTCGTCTTCGACGACGCCGGCACGGTGGACGTCGCAGCCATCGAGGCCCGGATCCGCCGGATGGGTTGGACCTACCTGCGGGCACCCGGCAACCACGGCAAACGCAGATGGTGGGTGTGGTGGAACACGATCCTGGCCACGCTGCGCCAGGTGGAGGCCAACCGCTACTTCGTGCTCCAAGACGACATCCGGCTCTGTGACCGCTTCTTCGAACGAGCCGGACTGGCCTGGTCCCAGATCAACGACGACGACAAGGCATCCCTCTTCCTCCACGTCGACAACTACAGCGTCGAGCTCGGCAAAGCCCGATGGACGCCGTCTCGCGAGGCGCCGGCGTACGGCCTCGTCCGAAGCGGCTGGGTCGACCTCACCGCCTTCGTCTGTGAACGGCGCCTGTTCGAAGCACTCGACTGGCGGTTGCACCCAAACGCTGGCCGGTGGGGCCGCGACCCGAGCCTGGGTTCGGGCGTGGGGGCCCAGATAAGCACCCGTTTGGCGGCACGTGGTCTCACCATGTACCGGGTGTCCCAATCCCTGACGGTGCACGCAAACGCACCGTCGAAGATGAACCCCGAGGCTCGGGCACGCTGGCCGGTCCGTACCCGAAACTTCATCGACGGTGAAGCCGCAGCCGACTGCTTGGCGACAATGCGACCGCCGGTGCTCGCCTCGCTGGCGAGCGTGCCCGCCCGGGAGCGTCTTCTCGAGACGGTCGTGCGCCGGCTGCTCCCCCAGGTCGACCGCATCGGCGTGTACCTGAACGGCTATGTCCGGGTGCCGAGTTTTCTCGCCGACGAACGGATCGAGGTCGCAGACAGCCGGTCGGACGGCGACCGGGGCGACGCAGGCAAGTTCTTCTGGGCCGACCGGCGCGCGGGGTATGTCGTCACTTGCGACGACGACATCGACTACCCGCCCGACTACATGAAGCGGCTGATCGAAGGCATCGAGCGCTACGGGCGCCGCGCCGTCGTGGGCTTTCACGGCGCCACCCTCCACGAGCCTCTCGTCGACTACTACCGGTCCCGCCGGCTTCACCACTTCGCTCACACGCTGGCTCGCGACACGCCCGTGCACGTGCTCGGCACCGGCGTGGCCGGCTACCACTCGTCCACCTGGGAGGTGCGACCCGCCGATTTCGTCCGACCCAACATGGCCGACATCTATCTGGGGTTGGCCGCCCAGGAACGGCAGGTCCCCTTCATCTGCCTCCGTCACGAGGCGGGCTGGCTCCGCGAGCTGCCGGCGCGAGGGCCGGTTCGATCTACGAGCGGGCGCAGCGCTTGCGGGCAGCGGGCCCGTCGGAGCAAACTCGGCTGGCCCGGCGGGAGGGCGGATGGAAGCACCATCCCGTCGGACCGCGCCATCGGGTACGACCCCGGACCGGCCGGCGCCGCCGCTTCCCTCCCGCCTCGGCGCCATCGTGTCCGTGACCGTGCGGGGACCGCGCCACCGCGCCCGGCTGCTGCTCCCGGAGGCGGACCACATCACCCTCGCCATCCAGCGGAGCGGGAAATACTACGAGGCCGAGCTGCTCGACCGGATCCGACGACTGGAGCTGACGGGGACGTACGTCGATGTCGGCGCCCATTACGGCAATCACACGCTGTACTTCGCACTGGAGTGCGGCGCCGATCACGTGGTGGCGATCGAACCGAACCCGGAGAGCTTGCGCTCACTGATCACAACAATGGAGGGGAACGGGATCGACGATCGGGTCACCACACTCCCTCTCGCCATCCATCCGCACTGCGATCGTGTCGACCTCAACCCGCTGCCGTGGAGCTCGCCCCGCCCCAACGGCGCCCGCACCAACTCCGGGATGGTCGGCGTCACACCGGCTGACGGATACGGGCAGATTCCTGCGCAGCGCCTCGATCAGGCGTTGGCGCCGTTCGAAAGCATCGCAGTGCTCAAGATCGACGCTGAGGACCTCAGCGTCGAGATCCTCGAAAGCGGGCTGCCGACTGTGGAACGACATCGCCCGGTCGTGGCCATCGAGGCCGCCGCCCCCGAGGCATGCGCCCGCGTCGAGGCGCTCCTGCTTCCGCTCGGCTACGCACTGCTCGGAGAGTTCTGCTGGACCCCCACGTGGCTCTGGACCCCGGGCCCGGTCCCCGAATCTCTTTCGTAGCGACCTGGACGCCGTGATGTCGACCGAAGTGAACGACTGTCTCGGACTCCTCGCCAGTCGGCCGCGTCAGCGGCTTCTTCTGATCGGGTGGTCGGACGCGCATGGGTTCGGCAGAGGCGGGTAGCGTCTCACGGAGCCACGACGGGCCGAGGAGGCACCATGGAGCCGGTTGAGGAGATCGAGATGATGTGCCGGAGCATCCTCCAGAGGGCGGGCGCCCGCGAGTACACGATGTCGCAGGCCGCCCCCGAGGTGCAGTCGGTCGACTTCCGCTCCGGGTACGCCGAAGGTCAACTGACGGGGCAGCTCACCACCGCCGCCCTCATGCTGGGCCTCCTCAAGGGGGAGTCGCCCAGCAAGATCCTCGACGACGCCCGGGCCCAGGCCAAGGTCGACAACGCCTTCCCCTTCGACCTCCACATGCAGGGCGTGGCCGCCGACGACGGCCTGCCCGGCGGCATGACCGAGGTGACCGACGTCACGACGACCCCGCCCGAAGAACCCGGCCTGAACAAGCCGGCCTGAACAAGCCTGCCTGAGCCGGGCCCGCCGGATTGCCCTCCGGGATTGACCCGCCGAGATTGGCCCGCCTACCGGCCGGTGGCCTCGTACCCGTTCACCAGCTCCCGCAGGGCCGCCATCTCCTCGGCCAGCGCGGCCTTGCCCCGCCGGGTGGCCTTCACCCACGTGCGGGGCTTGCGGCCCTCGAAGATCTTGGTCTGCTCGAGGTAGCCGGCCGCCTCCAGCACCCCCAGGTGGCGGGATAGGTTGCCGTCGGTGAGGCCGAGGGCCTGGCGCAGGTAGGTGAAGTCGGCCCGCTCGGCCTGGTCGAGAACGGCCAGGATCCCGAGGCGGACCCGCTGGTGGACGACATCGTCGAGGCGCTGGGCAGGGTGTTCCCCAGTGTCGGTCACGCGGGTCGCCGGGAGGCCACGCCCACGGCCAGGGTGATGGCGCCCACGGCCGCCGCGTTGACCGCGCCCGGGTGGTCGACGCCGCTCACGAGGACGAGGACGGGCACCACGACCATGGCCGCGGCCAGCCCGGCCAGGGTGCGGCTGCGCTCGAGCCAGGCGAAGACCAGGTAGCCGGCGGCCACCGCGAAGGTGGACGCCACCTGCTGGAGGTCGCCGCTGGTGATCGCCGGGAGCACGAAGGCGCCCACCATCAGCCCGATGGCGGTGAGCACGTAGGGCGCGGCGGGGTTGCTCAGGCCGAGACGCAGCTCACGGAAGTGGTAGTAGAGGCCCACGGCCGCGCCGCCCAGCAGCCCGGCGACGGCCCAGTAGGCGCCGACCGCCGGCCCCGGCCAGACCCACTGCACCAGCGCGCTGGCGAGCGTGAGGGCGCCGAAGACGACGAGGGGGAACCAGAACGCCTGCAGCAGGCTGCGAGTCTGGTGGCGGACGGATTCGACGTGCTGGAGGACGCCGGCGGCGTCCTGGGGCGAGGAAGCGGCTGTATTCGTCATGGAGAGTACTTTGCACTACAAAGTACTCTCTGTCAAGAGGCAGCGGCCGGCCTCAGCGGCCGAGGGCGGAGCGAAAACCCTCGGGGTCCTCCAGGCTCACCCACAGCTCGCGCAGCCGGATGGGGACGCCCAGGGTGCGGGCCCGGGCCGGGTGACCGAGGGCGAGGACGACGCACGTCGTGGCCGCTCCCGTTCACGATCCACCGGCCCCTCCCGGCGTAGTGGACGCCATAGGCCCACCACACGTAGGGCCTGGGCCGGACGTCGACGATGGAGGCCCGGAGTAAGTCGGCCCGGAACCCCCACCCCATCCGGACCCGCACCCGGTCGCCGTCGATCTCCACGTACGACCGCCTCGGGCCGAGGCCGAGCGCCCGAAAAAGGACGGCCAGGGGAGGGCTGAACCGGATGGCGAAGCGCCGACGGGGGTCGTCCACGGCCCCACTGTGCCCGATCCAAATGACCGGACAAGGTCGCCCGTAGGATGGGGCCATGCTTGACGGCGTCAACCACGTCGCCATCCGAACTTCCCGCCGATCCCGATGTTCGGGCCGGGCCGGCGTCTTCCACCCGCCGGGCACCCCCGCACTCGGGTACTGAGACGCCCCGCCCTCCCAGTGAAACCAGGGCCGTGAACCCGGTCGAGCGGGTCGTCCGCCGGATCGACGGCTTCCAGCAGACCCACCGTCCCCTCGCCATCGGCTTCGGCGTCGTCAAGAAGTTCGGCGACGACCGGGCCGGCTCGCTGGCGGCGCTGATCGCCTACTACGGCTTCCTCGCCGTGTTCCCCCTCCTGCTCCTGCTGACCACCGTCCTGGGCTTCGCCATGGACCGCAACCGCGAGCTGCGCGACGCCGTGCTGCGCTCCGCCCTCCGTGACTTCCCCATCGTCGGTGAACAGCTGGGCAACGCCATCAACCCTCTCCAGGGCAGCGGCCTCGCCCTCGCCGTCGGCATAGTGGTGCTCGTCTGGGGGTCGCTCGGCATCACCCAGGCCGGCCAGCTGGCCATGGCCGAGGTGTGGAACGTGCCCGGCGTCGACCGGCCGCCCTTCGTCAGCCGCATGCTCCGGGGCTTCGGCCTGCTGGGCGTGCTCCTGGTCGGGCTGGTGGCCACCACCGCCATTGGCGCCCTGTCGACCTCGGGGACCGGCTGGGTGGTCAAGGCAGCAGGGGTGGCGCTCTCGGTCGCCCTCAACGTCGGGCTCTTCGCCCTCGCCTTCCGGGTCCTGACGCCCCGCACCGTGCGCACCGGCTTGCTCATGCCGGGCGCCGTGCTGGGGGGCATCGGCTGGTCGTTGCTCCAGTTCCTCGGCGCCTACCTGGTCGGCCACCAGCTCCGCTACGCGTCGCAGGTCTACGGGTACTTCGCCTCCGTGCTCGGCCTCGTGTCGTGGCTCTTCCTCGGCGCCCAGCTCACCATGTACGCGGCCGAGGCCAACGTGGTGTGGGCCCGCCGGCTGTGGCCCCGCAGCATCGTGCAGCCGCCGCTCACCGCCGCCGACAAGCGGGCCTTCGACGACATCGCCGTTCAAGGCGAGCGCCGGCCCGAGCAGTCGGTGGTGTCGACGTGGGACGACGACGGGCACCGTCCCGAGGACTGACCCTCAGGCCGGGTCCCGGACGACGACCTCGTGCCCGCCCGTATCGGGCGAAACCCAGGCCAGGAGGCGCCGGCCCTCGTCCACCACCTCGGCCACGGCGTCGGCGGGCCACGACCAGGCGGGTCGCACGACCAGGCTGGCGGACCCTGGGGCGGGGCGGAGATTCCAGAACCCGCCGAACAGCCCGTCGACCAGCACCGACCCCTGGATGCTGTTCACGCCGTCCTGGGCCAGGGGCCGGGCGTCGTCGTGGAAGAACCGAGTGCGGTCCTTGTGGCCCAGCAGGACGTTGTCGTACTCGGGGAGGAAGCGAGGCGGGGCCGGCGCCTCCGGCTCGGGGCGGGGCGCGTCGGGCAGGTCGAGCAGCTCTCGCCCGGCCGGGTCACGGAAGGTCCTCAGGTCGGGACGGAGGCGGTCGGCCACCTCCGAGAGGCGGGTGAGCCCGCACCAGTTCTGCATGTCCATCACCGAGGCGGGACCGAAGGCGGCCAGGTAGCGCAGCATCAGGGAGTCGAGGCCCATCGTGTCGTCCAGGGGACGGCCCAGCCAGGCGTCGGTAGTGGTCCACGCCGTCTGGCTGCTGGTGTGCCACAGCCCTCGGGGCGTCACCTGCACCATCGAGAGGCGGTAGGTGACGGCGGCTGCCAGCGAGGCGGGGTCGCGGTCGGGCCAGCGCTCGCCGAGGAGCCGGCGCAGCTCGACCCCGGTGCGGGGACGCTCCTCCACCAGGACCCGGCCGGCGGCCACCACCTCGTCGACGTCGAGGCCGACGAGGTTGCGCCCGAAGGGGCTGCCGGTGGTGAACGTGCGGTCCAGCACTGGTTGCACCCGGGGCCGCAGGCGCAGGCAGTCGGCCGCGGTGGCGAGGTGGATCGTGGCTCGCATGAGCGGCGCCCGTACCGCGTCCCGCCCCGCGACCAGCGCCTCCAGCTCCTCGGCCCGGAACCCATCCAGCCGTGACCACAGGGCGAGGTACGGGTTCCTCGGCACCTGGGCCTGCATGCCGACGAGGTGCTCGACCATGTCGGCCGCCGGCATCGTCACCCGCTCGAGGAGGTGCTGGCGGGCCAGCGTGGCCCGGTTGAGGGCGGGCCGGGACAGGGTCTCCGTCATCCACCCATGCTGGCCGAGCGGGCCCGCTGGTAGCGTCCGCCCGGTTCGGCGACGAGCGGGGGAGCGCGACCATGGACCACCCGGCGAGCCCTATTCTCCGGCCCGAACCCCTCCCCGCCGCCGGGTTTGCCCTTCCCCGGGCGGCGGGAGCGGTCCTGCGCCTGATCCGGGCGGAGAACTGCGTGATGGCGGGGCTGGCCACCCTGGTGGGGGCCGGTACGGCCAGCGCCGCCACGCCGCCACGCAGCGCAGGAACGCTCATCGGGTCAGCCGCCGCGGTCGTGCTCGTGCTCGCCTTCGGCAACGTGGTCAACGACGTCGTCGACCACGAGGCCGACCGCCTCGGCAAGGCCCACCGCCCTTTGCCCTCGGGACGGATCTCCGCCGCTCAGGCCTCCTACCTGGCCGCCGCCCTCGTCGTGGGGGCGGTGGGGGTCACCCTCGTCACCCCCCACCGCCAGCTCGGTCTGGTGCTGGCCATGTGCGCGGTGGCGGCTGCGTACTCCCCATTCCTCAAGCGGGTGCCGCTGGTCGGCAACATCACCGTCGCCGGCCAGTGCGGCGCGGCCCTGGTCTTCGGGGCCCGGGCCGCGGGTGAGGTGTCGGGAACGACCATTGGCGCCGCCGTCCTCGTCGGGGTCGGGATCCTGTGTGTCGAGGTGGCCAAGACGGTGGAGGACCACCACGCCGACGGCCGGGCCGGCACCCGTACCGTCGCCCACCTCGTCGGCCCTGCCCACCACACGACCCTGGTCGGCGCGGCCGCCGCGTCCTACCTGGTGGTGTGGGCCCTCCTCTGGACGACGGCCGGCAGCCCCCTGCTCTTCTCGCTGGCCGCGGCGCCGATCCTCCCCCTGGTCGCCTTCGCCGTGTTGCCCCCGGGCGGGGCCCCTTCGTCGGCCCGGGTGCGTCCCTTCATCGTGGCCAGCAAGTGCCTGTGGCCCCTCGCCCTGGTCGCGCTCACGGGCCTGTAACCAAACCGGTGCGCGGCGCCGCCGGGAACGACGAGACTGGAGCGGGTGTTGCACCGATGAGTTCCCGGCCGCACGGGCGTCGGAACACCAGATCGCAACCAAGGGTGAAGGGGGCAGGGCCATGGACGTCGGCATGCAGGGATGGATGGCGCTTCACAGCGCCATGCATGGCGAAGCGCCCAAGAAGACGTTCACCAAGGCAGTTCTCAAGCGGGTGTGGAGCTTCGCCCGGCCCCACAAGCGGGCGCTCGGCTGGTTCCTGCTGCTCAGCGTCATCGCCGCTGTGCTCAGCGTCGCCACCCCGCTGCTGGCGGGACGGGTCATCGACGCCATCGTCAAGGGCGAGGCCGAGAGCACGATCATCGGCCTGGCCCTGCTCATCGCCCTGGTGGCGGTGCTCGACGCGGTGGTGGGCATCGTCGCCCGGTGGTTCTCGTCCCGCATCGGCGAGGGCCTGATCCTCGACCTGCGCCGGGCCGTCTTCGGCCACGTCCAGCGCATGCCGGTGGCGTTCTTCACCCGTACCCGCACCGGCGCCCTCGTCAGCCGGCTCGACAACGACGTGATCGGGGCCCAACGGGCCTTCACCTGGACCCTGTCGGGGTTCGTCAGCAACATGATCACCCTGCTGCTCACCCTGGCCGTGATGCTGCGGCTGTCGTGGTCGATCACCCTGCTGGCCCTGGTGATGCTGCCGATGTTCCTCATCCCTGCCCGGCGCATGGGCAGCAAGCTGGCCGACATGGAGCGGGAGGCGAGCAACCACAACGCGGCCATGACGACGCAGATGACCGAGCGCTTCTCCGCTCCCGGGGCCACCTTGGTCAAGCTCTTCGGCCGCCCGGCCGACGAGATCGAGGCCTTCGGCTCCCGGGCCGCCCGGGTGCGCGACATCGGCGTGAAGACGGCCATGGCCCAGTGGGTGTTCCTCACCGCCCTCGGCCTGGTGTCGGCCCTGGCCCTGGCCCTGGTCTACGGGATGGGCGGATGGATGGCCCTCCGGGGGCGGCTCGACGCCGGCACCGTCGTCACCATGTCGCTCCTGCTGACCCGCCTCTACGCTCCCCTCACCGCCCTGGCCAGCGCCCGGGTCGACGCCATGACGGCCCTGGTCAGCTTCGAGCGCGTCTTCGAGGTCCTCGACGTCGAGCCCATGATCCAGGAGAAGCCCGACGCCAAGGCCGTCCCCGACGGGCCCGTCGCCCTGGAGTTCGACGACGTGCGCTTCGCCTACCCGTCGGCCGACAAGTTCTCCCTCGCCTCCCTCGAGGAGGTCCTCACCCTCGACACCCGCGGCGGGGAGGAGGTCCTCAAGGGGATCTCGTTCCGGGTCGAGCCGGGACAGCTGGTGGCCCTCGTCGGCTCGTCGGGCGGGGGCAAGTCCACCATCGCCTCCCTCGCCCCCCGGCTGTACGACGTCGACAGCGGATCGGTGAAGCTGGCCGGCGTCGACGTGCGCGACCTCACGTTCGACTCGGTCCGCCAGACCCTGGGCATGGTCACCCAGGACGGGCACCTGTTCCACGAGACGCTGGGGGAGAACCTGCGCTTCGCCCGCCCCGGCGCCACCGACGAGGAGCTGTGGGACGCCCTCACCAAGGCCCGGCTGGCCGACCTGGTCCACACGCTGCCCGACAAGCTCGACACCCTGGTGGGGGAGCGGGGCTACCGGCTCTCCGGCGGCGAGCGCCAGCGCCTGACGATCGCCCGCCTGTTGCTGGCCAAGCCCCGGGTGGTGATCCTCGACGAGGCCACCGCCCACCTCGACTCGGCGTCGGAGGCGGCGGTGCAGGAGGCCCTGGGGCACGCCCTCGCCGGTCGCACCTCGCTGGTTATCGCCCACCGCCTCTCGACCATCCGCCAGGCCGACCTCATCCTGGTGGTCGAGGCCGGCCGCATCGTGGAGCGGGGTACCCACGAGGAGCTGCTGGCCGCCGGCGGGCGGTACGCCGAGCTCTACAGCACCCAGTTCTCCCAGGGCACGGAGCCCGCCGGGGCGGTAGCCTGACCCCGCTGCCCATCGGCAGCGGCGTACGGCGACGGACGGAGACCCCGCAGTGGCGAGCCGTGTGCGTCGGGGCTCTTTGTTCGTCCTCATCGTCTCCCTGGCGTCGGGGCGTTCGTGGCCTGCGGGCGGTGACGAAAGGTCCCCTCGGCGGCGAAGGACAAGGCCCCGGCCGCAGTCGCCGGGTTGGGCATCCCGGCCACCGTTCGCGATCGAGCGTCGACCTCGTCGGCGCCCACGCGACCTCCGGCTAGGTCGCGGACCCGTCCCGGACGGCGATGTCGACCCGGGCGTCGGAGAGGGTCGGGCCGTGGCCCATCTCGTTGAGCTCGGCTGGAGTGCAAGCGTTGACCGAGCTCGTAGGACCCCAACGGCCGTAGGTCGAGACGAGGGTGCCGGCGACGACATCGTTGCGGATCTCGGCGACCGCCTCGAACGAACCGAGGTCGTTGAAGACCCGGACCGGGTCTCCGCCGTGGATGCTGCGGGCGGCGGCGTCGTCGGCGTTCACCAGGACGCTCAGGGGGCCTTCGATCGTGCGCTGGCGTTGACGGTCGGCGTACTGCGAGTTGAGGAACGCATGGGCCTTGGGTGTGATGAGGGTCAGCGGCCAGCCGCTCTCGTCCGCCGGTGCGACCCAGTCCGGCACCGGGTCGAGGGCCGTGCGTACGACTCCGCCCGTGTAGCCCTCCCGGAGGAGCGGCAGGACGAACGGCCCGCCCACCTGCTCGATGAGCGACGAGCGAATCTCGACCTTCCCCGACGGGGTGGGGAATCCGCCCTCGGCGTAGGGCGCAACGGTGGCGGGCGTCACGTTGATCCGGGCCCAGCCCGTCCCGCTGCATGGCGTCGAGGGAGAGACCGGCGGCGGCCGGGGCGTCCCAATCGATGGCCGCCGCCGCCATCTGCTCGTCGGTGAGGGAGAACCACTCGTCGTCGAAGCCCATCCCCGCCGCCAGGCGGCGGAAAAGCTCCGTGTTGGACACCGCCTCGCCGAGCGGCTCGATGGCCGGGTTGTTGACCTGGAAGTAGGTGTGGCCCCACGAGAAGGTCATGTCGAAGTGCTCGAGAGCGGTGGTGGCCGGCAGGACGATGTCGGCGTAGCCGGCCGTGTCGGTCAGGTAGAGGTCGTGGACGACGGTGAACAGGTCGTCTCGGGCGAGGCCGGCGGTGACCAGCTCCGATTCCGGTACGTGGGTCGCCGGGTTGGCGATGTAGACCAGGATCGCCTTGACGGGCGGGTCGAGCCCCAGCCCTCCGGTGAGAGCCCGTCCCAGCTGCATGTGGTTCAGGACCCGGGTGTCGGGTTGGATCCATTCCGGCTTCGAGAGGACGTCCCACTTGACGGGGAAGCCCCAGAGAGGCATCTCGATGGCACCACCGCCCACATGGCGCCAGGAGCCGACCAGCGCCGGCAGGCTGAAGATGGCCCGAAACGCCTGCCCGCCGGTGCTGCTCCGCTCGACGGCCACGCCGACGTTGATCATCGACGGCTGGATGGTTGCCAGCTCGCGAGCGAGCGTCCGCACGTCGGCCGCGGGGATGCCGGTGATCTGCTCGACCCGATCGGGCGGGAAGGCGCGGGCCCGCTCGACGAGCTCCTCGAAGCCAGTGGTGTGCCGTTCGACGTAGTCGGTGTCGACGAGGCCCTCGGCCACGAGCACATTGACCAGTCCGAGGGCGAGGGCGCCGTCGGTACCGGGGCGGATGGGCATGAACCAGTCGGCCTGGGCTGCGGTGCGGGTGCGGTACGGATCGATGACGACGACCTTGGCGCCCCGCTTACGAGCCTCCCGGATGAAGGGCCAGAGGTGCTGGTTCGACGTCAGCACGTTCGCGCCCCAGATCACGATGAAACGGGAATCGACGACGCTCTCGGGATCGATGACCGTCGGCCCGTTGGTGACGAACCAGGCCGTGCTCCGGGTGGAGAAGCACATCGTGCGTTCCAGGACGGTGGCGCCCAGGCGGTGCATGAACGGGTCGCCCACCATCGTCCCGTTGAGGAGTGAGATGTTGCCCGTGAAGCTCACCGGCAGGATGGCCTGGCTCCCCCATTCGGCGGAGATGGCCCGGAACCGACCGCAGATCTCGGCCACCGCATCGTCCCAGCTGATCCGCTCGAACCGTCCCTCCCCCTTGGCCCCGACCCGTCGCATCGGGTAGAGCACCCGGGCCGGGTCGTAGGCGTGGTCCTCGTAGTCGTTGACCTTGGTGCACAAGCTGCCGCGGGTGAACGGATGGTCCGGGTTGCCCCGCACGCCGGTGGCAATGCCGTCGGTGACGGTGACGAGCATGGCGCACGCATCCGGGCAGTCATGGGGACAGGCCCCGTGCACCACATGGGTTCCGGCGCCAGGGGGCATGGTGGTCGTCATCGCGTCCGCCCTTCCGAGAAATCAACGGGTCATGTTATCGAGGCGGACCGGCGATCAGGAGTCTTGACGTGGCCACGAGAGGGCCAGCGGTCGCCGATCCACGGCGCTGGCTGCGCGACCCGGACAGCGCCGGAGCTGGACGAAAACGACGAGTCGGCCGTCGGGTGAAGAGGCGTCGTCAGGGGCTGCCTGGCCTGAGCTCTTCACGCCCTACGCCCACACCAGCAGTGGTGTGTGCGGGTCCGGGGCCGTATTTCAGGTCGTCAGCCGGCGACCCTGCCGAACAAGTGGTTGGCAGGAGCGTCCGGGTCGTTGCCGTAGAAGAACTCCGTGAGCGCCTGGTGGAATTCGGCGCGGTCCAGCGCACCGGAGCCGTCCCGGTCCAAAGCGGCGAAGACCGCGGCACAGTCCTCACCGGGAACGCCGGCGACCGAGTCGAACATCTTCTGGAACTCCGCCTGGTCGATTTTGCCGTCTCCGGTGAGATCGACCAGGTCGAAGAAGCAGTTGGACACCGGCTCGATCTGTTCCGGGTACAGGGCGGGGTCGGTCAGGACCCGCTTGAACCCTTCGGTCATCTCCCGCAGATCGACCTTCCCGTCACCGTCCTGATCCATCGGGGCGATCACGTTCGCCCAGAACCCATCCATCAGCTCGGTTAGCCGGCGGGCGGTCGGGGAGTCCGGCGCGGTGCCGCGGGCGGCGATGTAGCGCTCGCTCATCATTCGGACGTCCTGCTGGGTGATGAGCCCGTCGCCGTCGACGTCGGCGCCCGTGAACCACTGGGCGTACTTGATGTCTTGAAGTGCAGTCACGACCGCGCACAGTATTCATGCGATTACGCAAGCGCAAGAGGTCCCACGCCCGGTTCTTCCAGGCTGACATGCCCTGGCGGGTAGCGGTCGCCGTCACCGGCGGCGGCTTGGCGTCGTTGGTTTTTGGCCCACTGGCCGAGGTGCTGATCGACCGCA
>CAVXYA010000001.1:0-79090 GCA_963765955.1 uncultured Acidimicrobiia bacterium | reverse complement strand
CTTCGAAGATCGGACCCTTCTGGCCACGACGTTCGACACGGCGAGTGCCGGGACCCTGGCCTCCAACGTCGCCGTCCTCGATCAGATGATGACGAGCCTCGAAGCGGTTGCCGACACTGCCTGCGGAATGCTCCGCCGCGGCCGAAGGGCCGTCGGTGGAGGTTCAGCCCGGGCTTCCCGACGCGGTGGCCGCCACGCGCGCCGACATCGTGTCCGCCGCGGTCGCCTGCGACTACGCCGCGTTGGCCGGGATCGCCGCCCGGGGTGGCGGGACCTTCACCTACAGCTTCGGGGCCGGCGGCGACCCCGCCGGCTACTGGATGGCAGCCGAGGACGAAGGCAGGCCGATGCTGCGGACCCTGGTGCGCCTCCTCGAAACCCCGTTCGCGTCGCGCCCGGCGGGCGACGTCACGCAGTTCGTGTGGCCTTCGGCGTACGCCTACGAGAGTTGGGCGGACGTGCCCCCGGCGGAGCGAGACGGGTTGCGGGCGGTGTATGACGATGAGGACCTCCAGAGGTTCGAGGACTTCGGCGTCTACGCCGGCCACCGCATCGGTATCGACGAGCGGGGCGTCTGGATGTTCTTCGTGGCCGGCGACTGAGCCCGACATGGCCCGACCGGCCGAGCCCGGCGACCATGCTGAGTCCTCCCCCGCCAGGAATCGAGCGCTCGCCGGCCGCCTACGTCGAGCTGTCACCCGACTAGTGGGAGCGGGGCGGCCCGCGGCCCGCGCCGCCGCCGAGCTCGCTCGAGACATCGCCCGGAAGTGGCGCGCCCATTGGGGAAGCGGGCGGGCGGGCGAGGTCGCCTTCTTCTGGATCCTCGGACTCTTCCCGGCGCTGATCGCCCTGGCCGCCGTTCTCGGCGTCTTGGAGTTCGTCGTCGGCGACGCCGTCGCCCGACAGGCCCAGGACGAGGTCGTGACCTTCCTTCAGCGGGTGTTGACCGACGAGGCGTCGGGGATGGTCGACGGCGTTCGGAACCTGTTCACCGACGCCAAGCCCGCCGCCGCCAGCTTCGGCGTCGTGGCCGCGGTGTGGGCCGCATCGAGGGGTTTCGCGGCCATGATCCAGGCGCTCGGCGACATCTACGATATCGAGGAGCGCCGCAGCTACCTCCGGGTGCGCCTCCTGGCCGTCGGGATGGCGGGAATGAGCCTGCTAGTCGCCGCGATCGTGCTGGCCATGATGGTGCTGGGGCCGCTGCTGGGGACCGGCCGCGACGTCGCCCGCTCCCTCGGGTTCGGACCGGGCTTCGCCACCCTGTGGGACTGGCTGCGGTGGCCGGTGGTCGTCACCGTGGTGATCGCATGGGCCGCAACCGTCTATCACCTCGCCCCCAGCCGGCGGACCCCTTGGCGAGCCGACCTTCCGGGCGCGGTCCTGTCAGCCGCGGTCTGGGCCGGTGTCTCGGTCGGCCTGCAGGTCTACCTGCGGCTGGCCGCCAACGCCAACCCGGTCCTCGGTTCTCTGGGCGGGTCGCTGATCGTCCTGCTCTGGCTCTACCTACTGGCCGCCGGGCTGCTCTTGGGAGCGGAGCTCAACGCCGCTATCGGCCGCCGGTCGAGCGCCGGCCAGCATCGTTAGTTGGCCGGCTCGGTCGCTGGCGTGTCGGGCCCACAGTCGATCCGCGCCAGCGCCACCTTGACCTGCTTCACACCCAGGTCCCGGAGCCCACGCTCGGCGTCGATCTCAGCGGTTCGGGGATTGAAGCCCCGCTGGTCGACGACCTCGTTGCAGACGGTCAGGGACAACTGGGCATCGACGGCGCCGTCGACGCCGGGGCCGAGGTCGACCGACTCCCGGGAGAGGAGGCTGCCCAGGAGGAGAACGACGGCCACAACCACACCGATCAGGACGAGCGGAAGGGGGACACGGGCCTTGACCAGCCTGGTGACGACCCCGGACGCCTTCGCCCCGGTCCGCGCCGGGGCGTCCTCGCCCGAGTTGGATTGGCTCGATCCTGCTGGCCGCGGTGCTCGCTCCTCGGCCCCCGGTGCATCCACTAGCTCGGCTTACCCCCCCGGTTCCACAGACCATGTTCGCTCGCCTTGTCACTTCCCGCAACGAGGTCGTGCCGACACCCGCCCACCAGCAGCCAGGACCGGCACGCGGGGGTGAGGATCCTCGGCTTTCAACGGTCGAGATCGTCACCGAACTGCAGCATTTCCGAACGGTGGTCGTCACATCACCTCGTCAAGATCGATACGGAGGCGACAGCGAGGAGGGATGTGGATGTTCGAGCTCAAGGAGCGACTCGTCGAAGGAGTGCCGACGCTGCAGGTGCGCGGCGACGTCGACTCGACGAGCGCCCCGGAGTTGCGGGCGACGCTGCGAGCACTCCCGGGCGGGGAAGCTGTGGTCATCGACCTCCGCCAGGTGCCCTTCATGGATTCAGCAGGTCTGGGGGCTCTGGTGTGCGGCTTCCGCGATCTCCGGCTTCGGGGGGGATCGCTTGCTGCATGGGTCGTCAAGGGACCCGTGCGGCGCCTGTTCGAGGTGAGTGGCTTCGACAGGCTGATCCCGATGGTGCGTTCGCTGGAGGATGCCCGGGTCGTCTTCTCCGCGGACGCCGAGATCGCTGCGATCAGTGGCTAGCAATCCCGATGAGACCAGCGCCGACCCAGTGCCCGCCGAGGGTCCGCATCTCCCCAACGGCTGTCGCCGACTCGCCCGTCCCGAGAGGCGGAACCGTCCTGGTCCGCCAGGTCGACAGCCGGATCGCGCCGGGGCCGCTGCCGCGCACACCGTGCTGCGGCGCCCCCGGCGCGGGGGCCGCCGTCGCGGCGGCGGCCGCTTGGCCCCCCGCGACCGGACCGCCAGGAGAAACGGCACATGTCTGTAGACAGCGCAAAGGCCCGCTACGTCGTCGCGTCCTACGACACTTACCGGGGCGCTGAGGCCGCGGTCGGCGAACTCGCCGACTCGGGCTTCCCGGTCGACCATTTAGCGCTGGTGGCCCATCGGGTAAGGGTCGTCCCAATCGAGGCGGAGCGGGCGCGGGTCGGCCGAGCGGTGCTAGAGGGTGCCGAGGCGGGGGCGCTCGTAGGCGCCATCGTGGGGTTCGGTGCCGGGATCTTCAACCGCAGCGCACCCCTGGCATCAGCCGTCGCCCTCGCCGTTTCGGCCTGCCTCGTGTGCGCGGTGCTCGGGATGGCGTTTCGGCTGGTTCCCTTCGCCATTGGGACGGCGCGGCGCCGCGAGTCAGCTCGGGCGCTCGCCGCAGCCCGCTATGAGCTCCTGGCCGAGAGTGCCCACGATGCTCGGCTGGCCGCATCTCTGGCCGGCCAGGACAGAGAGTGAACAGCCCCTGGGTGTCGGGCGGTCGACACCACCCGTGAACGTGACCCAACGCCTGAGAAACGAGACGACCATGGACAGCGACCCTTCCAGCGAGGATCCCGCCGAGGTTCGCGTCGGCGTGCAGGGCAACTGCATCGTCATCGCGGTTCGCGGCCTGCTCGACGGCAAAGCTGTGGGCGTCCTCAGCAGCGCCACGACCTGCGCCTTCAACTGCCAGTGCAAACACGTGCGGGTGGACCTGCGGGAGGTGACTGGCTTCACCGAGGGCGGGGTGGCCGGCCTCGCCGTGATGCAGTCGTTGCTCCCGCCGGATCGGGCCCGCCGGGTGACTTACCACGCCAGCTCCCAAGTCGCCCAGGACGCCCTCCTGGCTGCCTACGCGCGCTCCGCCTGAGCGATGATGTTGCTCCGTGGGCGCCCACATCCTGCTCGTCGAAGACGACCGGCGCATTCGCACCTCGCTTCGTCTTGTCCTCGAGGACGAGGGCAACACCGTCGACGAGGCTGACAGCGCGGAGGCCGCGCTCGATGTTCTCGAGCGACGTCCGGCCGAGGTGGTGATCGTCGACCTCATGTTGCCGGGGATGGACGGCTTCGAGCTCTGCCGGCGGCTCCGGGCCTCGAACGACATCGCCATCCTGATCCTCACCGCCCGGGCCGACAGCCACGACGTCGTCGCCGGTCTGGAGGCGGGCGCGGACGACTACATGGTCAAGCCCGCGGTCCCCAAGGAGCTGTCGGCTCGGGTGCGGGCCCTGCTCCGCCGATCGGCCCGACCCAGCGGCCCCGCCAGCCTCGTCTTCGACGACCTCGAGATCCTGCCCGAGGCGGGAGTGGTCAGGGTCGGCGGCAACGAGATCTCCCTGACCAAGACGGAGTTCGGCCTGCTCTGCGAGCTGGCGCAGAATCCCGGCCGGATCCTCACTCGCGAGGTCCTGCTCGACAAGGTCTGGGGCTACGGGTACTTCGGCGACGGCCGGCTGGTCGACGTGCACGTCCGCCGCCTGAGGACCAAGGTCGAGGCGGACCCCGCCCACCCCCGCCACATCGTCACGGTCCGAGGCCTGGGCTACAAGCTCGAGCCGTGAGCACCGAGCGAGCGGCGGTGGCGGGGCGGTCACGGCACCGGATCGGGCTGCGGACCCGGGTCACCGCCGCCTTCGCCCTCGGCTCGCTGTTGCTCGCCGCCGGCCTGGCCATCCTCACCTACGAGCTGGCGCGGGGCTACCTCGTCCGCCAACGGGAGCGGTCCCTGCTGAGCCAGACCTATGCCAACGCCCGGTTGGTGAAGAACTCTCTGCGCACACCGGCACCCGACATCCCCCGGCTGCTGGGGTCGGTCGAGCTGCCGGCGGGGTCGAATCCGCTCCTCTTGCGCCGGGGGACCTGGTTCGGAGCGTCGGTGGCGGTGGGCCCCGACAGCATCCCGTTGGCGCTGCGGGAGGCCATCTCGGAAGGGGACCGCAGCTCGCCAGCGGTTCACGCTCCAGGGCGTCCCCCAGCTGGCCGTCGGGATCCCCTTGCCGGCGGTGGAGGGGGCCTACTTCGAGGTGTTCCCCCTCACCGAGCTGGACCGGACGATGGCCGTGCTGCGAAATTCGCTGGCCGCGGCCGCCATGGCCACCATCGTCGCCGGCGCGGTCGTGGGGAGATGGGTGACCCGCAGGGTCCTCGCCCCGGTGGCTGAGGTGTCGGCGGCGGCGGCGGCCGTGGCCGGTGGGCGCCTCGACGTTCGTCTCGACGAGGACGGCGACCCGGACCTGACGGGCATGGCCGTGTCGTTCAACCGCATGACCGACGCGCTCCAGGCCCGGATCCAGCGCGACGCCCGCTTCGCGTCCGACGTCAGCCACGAGCTGCGCTCGCCGTTGACGACGCTGGCCGCAGCTCTGCAGGTGGTGGTGGCGCGCCAGGACGAGATGCCCGAGCGAGCCCGCCGGGGCCTCGACCTGCTCTCGGGCGAGGTCGCCCGCTTCGAGCGCCTCGTGGGGGACCTGCTGGAGATCTCGCGCATCGACGCCGGCATCGACGACCTCGTGTTCGAGGACGTGTCCCTGGGCGAGTTTGTCCTGCACGCGGTGCGTTCGCCCGCCGCCGGCGTCGTGCCGGTCGAGATCGAGGCCGATGTGGGACACGCGGTCGTGCGGGCCGACAAGCGCCGGCTCGAGCGGGTGGTGGCCAACCTCCTCGACAACGCCCGCCGGCACGGCGGCGGCGTCAGCCGGGTGAGCGTCGAGCGGAGCGACGGCTGGGTCCGGGTGGCGGTGGAGGACTCGGGTGAGGGGGTCCCGCTCGGGGACCGGGATCGGATCTTCGAGCGCTTCGCCAGGGGCGAGGCCGCCGGCCGCAGGGGTGAGAGCGACGGGACGGGGCTGGGCCTCTCCCTGGTTCGCGAGCACGTCCGGCTGCACGGCGGACGGGTCTGGGTCGAGGACGCCCCGGCCGGCGGGGCCCGGTTCGTGGTCCAGCTCCCCGTGAGGCCATGACTCGACGCGGCCCGACCCTTTTGGCGGTCGTCGGCTTGCTCGCTCTGGCGGCGTGCGGGGTCCCGGCTGACTCCTCCCCCCGGGCGATCCCGGCGGAGGACGTACCCTTCGACCTGCTGGAGCCGGGGGAGACGGTGCCGGCGACGACGACGATCCCCGTCGCGGCCACGGTCACGGTGTTCCTCCTGTCGGGCGAGCGCCTCGTCGGCGTTGACCGCAGCTCGCCGGCGGCGCCCACCCCCGAGTGGGCGCTGCGAGCGCTCCTGGCCGGCCCCACCCCCGAGGAAGCTGCCCGAGGGTTGCGGACGGCGATCGGTACGAACCTGGCCCTGGCCACGTCGGGGGACGACGGGGACCTGGTCGAGATCGAGCTGGGGGCGTCGTTCACCGCGGCGGGCGGGGCGGAGCAGATCCTCGCCATTGCCCAGGTCGTGTACACGATGACGGAGTTCCCGCAGGTCTCCGGTGTGACGTTCACGGTGGACGGAAAGGTTGTCGAGGTTCCCAGGGGCGACGGGACACTCACCGGGACGCCGCTCGGGAGGGACGCGTTCCCGGCAGTCGCTCCCGGCTGAGCGTCGTCACACAACCGCAACGAAACCGGCCTGGGATCGTCACCCGGCGCCTTCATGCTGGTCGGAGTAGGCATCCGATGCTCGGGCCCGAGGAGGAGCCGTGTACGCCGTCATCGAGTCCGCCGTGAAGGGTGGAGCAGTTTGTCGGCTCTCAGGTGCGCTCGAGCTGGCCAGCGCACCCCAACTGCGGGCTGCGATGGCGGCGTGCACCCCCTTCGACGACCTGTTTCTCGACCTGTCCGACGTGCGGTTCATGGACTCGGCCGCGGTCGGAGTCCTGGTGGCGGGAATCCGCCGGGTCCGAGAGGCCGGCGGCCAGGTCACGGTGGGCGGTGCCCGGCGCAACCTCCGACGACTGCTCCAAGCAATCGGCTTTGACCGCGTCGCCCCCCTGTGGGAGGGACCGGTCCCGATTCCGGTGCCCGACCTCGGCGAGGCTGCCGCGGTGTGAAACCGATGATCGGCGATGCGGACCTTGCGGGTGGCGTGGACGCAGGCCGTCTTATGCCCGCAGGCGGAGCACCGGATGACGTTGGCGATGGCCACCACCGCCACCACCAAGGACTCGGACAGGTCTTCCACCACCTCCAGCACGCGAACAGCGCGCAGGTAGCACCAGCGGCACACCCACGATGATGGCGGTGAGGCCTGCGGCCCGGGGTCGCGCAAGCCGGTGTGCCCGAGCAGCTCCTCCCAGGGCAGGTTTTCAGCCAATGGCGTAGAAGTGGCCCTCTCGGGTGCCGACGTAGATGCGGCCTTGCCAGACGGCGGGGGTGGATTCGATGCAGCCGGGGAGTTGGACGGTCCACAGCTCGGGGGGGTCGACGGAGGTGTCGGCCAGGTCGTAGCCGTGCAGGACGCCTCGGCAGTCGCCTTGGATCAGGACGCCGTCGACCACGACCGGTGACTGCCACACCGGCCCGGGCAAGTTCTTCGTCCACCGCACGCGGCCGTTGGCCCGGTCGATACCAAGCAGCCGGCCGCCGTTGGTAGCGACGATCACCAGGTCCTCCCACAGGGCCGGGGTGGCCCACACCCCGGCCACGCCGGCCTTGTCGACCACCTGGTCGGACACCGACCACACGACGGGGTTGGGCAGGCCGGGGTCGAGCTTGACGATCTGGCCCACCTGGCGGGCCCGGGCCGTGCGCCGCTCCCACTCCGCGCCTACGTAGAGCATCCCCTCGTCGTCGACCACGACGGTGGCGTCGACGTCGTCGCCCATCCAGAACCGGAACACCCGCTCCGGCACCCCACCGGCGGCCAGGCCGGACACGTCCCACCCCTGCACCAGTCCCCCGGAGTTGGCGAACCAGGCCACGCCGCCGGCCAGGGCCACCGAGTTCTCGATGGAAACGTCGTAGTCGTCGAGGGCGGCCAGCAGCTCGTCGTCCCAGCCGGGAGCGTTGAAGGCGAGGGCGGGCGCGACGGCGACCATCCCGTCGTCGCCGTAGGACCGGTTGAGCTGCACCGCGTGGAACTGGCTGTTCTCGCCGCCCTCGAACAGGTACCCGTCTGAGACCAGGCCCGAGCCGTCCCAGTCGTTGTTCCACAGCGTCGGCGACACCGCCTCCGGCGTCGAGCCGCCACAGCTCGGTGGGCACGACCCGGTCGATGGCGATCACCCGGAAGGCGTTGTCGCGGGATCCGGCGTACACCAGTGGGTAGCCGTCCGGGTCGACGGTGACACTCCCTTTGACGAGGTCGCCGGTCTTGAAGTCGGGCAGCAGGCGGCGTCCGGTGTCGCCGTCGAGGAAGTGGATGGCGCCGTCGTAGGCGCCGAAGATCACCCACGTGCGGCCGTTGCGCTCCAGCACCGCCGGCTGGCCGGTCCAACCGGTGCCGCACCACTCCGAGGTCACGGACCCAACAGTGGAGTTCGAGCACATCTTCTGCTGTTCGGGGTACTGCCAGAGCACGGCCGGCTGCGGGGGCAGGGGACCGCTGCCGTAGGAGCTACGGGTCGGGCCGCCCCGGAACGTGAGGAGGCCGGTGGCGGCGGGCTCCGCCCGGACCTCGGTGGTGGAGGGGGCGAGCGTCGTCTCTCGCCCGTCGTCCTCCGCCACGGTCGCCTCGGGCCGCGGCGGGGTGAAGACGGTGGACGGGACGACCCCGCCGACGATTTCGGCCGCGGGTGGAGCGGCGGACGAGCAGGCCACCGCCGCCACCAAGAGGGGCCCTGCGACCAGGGCCCACCGCCGTGGGTGCACGAGGCATCGTAGCGACGGGCGCTCTCTGGACCGCGGATCGGCGGGAACCGGCACCGGTCGCCGCCCTTCAGAAGCATGAACATTGGTGAGCCGGCCCGCTGCGGCCGATACTCTCCGGCGATGCTCCGCCGGTCGCCGCTGGACCAGTCCCACCGTGACCTGGGGGCCAAGATGGTGGGGTTCGGCGGCTGGGAGATGCCGCTCTCGTACCCGTCCGGCACCCTGGCCGAGCACCGCACCTGCCGGACCGGGGCGGTTATGTTCGACGTCAGCCACCTCGGCTCGGTGCGGGTGGGCGGGTCGGGCGCCTTCGAGCGGCTCCAGCGCACCCTCACCAACGACCTGGGCAAGATCGCCGCCGGACGGGCCCAATACAGTCACCTGCTCGACGAGGCCGACGGGTCGGTGCTCGACGACGTCATCGTGTGGTGGGTCCGGCCCGACGAGTTCCACGTGATGCCCAACGCCTCCAACACCGACCGGGTGGTGGAGGCCATCGGAGGCGACGACGTCACCGAGTCGAGGGCCGTCATCGCAGTGCAGGGACCGGAGGCCCGGCGGTGGCTGGCCGACGTGGCCCCTGGCGCGGCCGACGTGGCCCGCTTCGCGGTGAAGGAGTTCTCGTGGAAGGGCGTCTCCGGGTACTCGGCGGGCACGGGCTACACCGGCGAGGACGGTGTCGAGCTGGCGGTGCCTGCGGCCGCCGCCCCCGCTCTCTGGGACGCCCTCCTCGACGCCGGCCTGCTGCCGGCCGGCCTGGGCGCCCGCGACACCCTGCGGCTGGAGGCGGGGCTGCCCCTGCACGGCCACGAGCTGGGCCCGGGGATCACACCCCTGCAGGCCAACCTGGGGTGGGTCGTGGCCTGGAACAAGGGCGACTTCCGAGGCCGGGAGGCGCTGGAGGCGGAGCGGAACCGCGGCGTCGACCGCCTGCTCACCGGTATCGAGGTCGACGGCCGCCAGCCCCCCCGGGCGGGGTACCCGGTGCAGTCCCACGACGGGGTGGTGGGCGAGGTGAGCAGCGGCAACTTCTCTCCCACCCTCAATCGGGGCATCGCCCTCGCCTTCCTGCGCCCCCACCTGAGGCCCGGCGACGAGGTGAGGGTCGACGCCCGCGGCGGCCAGCTCCTGCCCGGCCGGGTCGTGGCCCCGCCGTTCGTGCGCAAGGCGAGCAAGGCCGGAGCCTGACGTGGGCCACTTCGTCCCCCACACCGACGCCGAGATGGCAGCCATGCTCGACTCGCTGGGCATGTCGTCGCTCGACGACCTGTTCGCCGCCATCCCCGCCGCCCTACGCCTGGCGACGGGCGACGGGCTCGACCTCGCCCCCGGCCTCAGCGAGCCCGACGTCCTCGACCGCATCGACCGACTGGCCGGCACCAACCGGCCTGCGGGGCCCGACCTGGTGTGCTTCGCCGGGGCCGGGGCCTACGACCACGACATCCCGTCGGTCGTGGCCGCGCTGGCCTTCCGGTCCGAGTTCGTCACCGCCTACACGCCGTACCAGCCGGAGGTGGCCCAGGGCGTGCTCCAGGCCCTGTTCGAGTACCAGACGCTCGTCTGCCGGCTCACCGGCATGGAGGTGGCCAACGCGTCCCTGTACGACGGGGCGTCGGCGTGCGTGGAGGCGATCAACCTGTCGGTGGCGGTCACCGGGCGCCCGGTGGTGTGGGTGTCGCGGGGCGTCCATCCCTTCTGGCGGGACGTCATGGCCACCTTCGCCGCCGGCTCGGGCCACCAGCTGCGGGTCGTCGACCTGGCCGACGGGACCACCGCCTGGCCGACGGCGGACACCGACGACCCGCCCGGCGTCCTCCTCCTCCAGCAGCCCAACTACCTGGGGTGCCTGGAGGACGTGGAGGCGACGGTGGCCACCGCCCGGGCCCTGGGCGCCCACGTGGTCGTCGCCGCCGACCCCGTCTCCCTCGGGCTGCTCAAGCCGCCGGGTGACTACGGGGTCGACGTGGTGGTGGGGGAGGGCCAGCCCTTCGGCACGCCGCTGTCGTTCGGCGGCCCCTACCTGGGACTCTTCGCCTGCCGGCGGGAGCACGTGCGGCGCCTGCCCGGCCGGCTGGTGGGGGAGACGGTCGACGTCGAGGGGCGCCGGGCCTACGTGACCACCCTGCGCACCCGCGAGCAGGACATCCGCCGGGAACGGGCGTCGTCGAACGTCTGCACCAACCAGACGCTGATCGCGGTGGCGTTCGCCGTCCACCTGGCCTGGCTGGGCACCGCCGGCCTGCGGGAGCTGGCCGTGCGCTGCGCCCGGGGCACCCGCTACGCCCGGGAGTCCCTCCTGGCGATCGACGGCATCGAGCCCCTGGCCGGCGCGCCGGTGCTGCGGGAGTTCGCCCTTCGCCTCCCGGTCGACGCCGACCTGGTGGTGGAGCGCATGGCCGAGGAGGGCTTCCTCGCCGGGGTGCCCCTGGGGGACGAGTACGGCCCGTCGGGTCTGCTGGTGGCCGTCACCGAGCGCCGCACCCGGGAGCAGATCGACGCCTACGTGGCCGCCTTCGACAAGGTCATCCGATGAGGGTCATCCGATGAGCGGCGCGCCCGGCGGCAAGGCGTCGAGTGCCCCTGTCATGGGACGGGACGGCGAGCCCACCATCTTCGAGCTGTCGGTGCCGGGGCGGGCGGCGTGCTCGTTCCGGGAGACGGGCCTGCCCGAGTGGCCGGCGGAGGAGCTGGTGGCCGCCGAGCACCTCCGGGTCGAGCCGGCGGCGGTGGCTGAGATCTCCGAGCGCGACCTGGTCGCCCACTTCACCCGCCTCACCCACCGCCAGTACTCGGTCGACCTGGGGGCCTATCCCCTCGGGTCGTGCACCATGAAGTACAACCCCAAGCTCTGCGACGCCACCGCCTTCCGGCCGGGGCTGGCCAACGTCCACCCCGCAGCCCCGGTGGCCCACATCCAGGGCTGGCTGGAGCTGCTGGTCGACCTGGAGGAGGCCCTGTGCGAGATCACGGGCATGGCCGCGGCCACCCTCCAGCCGCCGGCCGGCGCCGCCGGGGAGCTCACCGGGCTGCTCCTCGTCCGGGCCTGGCACCGCCACCACGAGCCCGACGAGGGCCGGCGCCGGCGGCGGGTCCTCATCCCCGACTCGGCCCACGGCACCAACCCGGCCTCGGTCAGCCTGGGCGGCTACCAGGTGACCCAGGTGCCCTCCGACGCCCGGGGCCTGGTCGACGTGGACGCCCTCCGGGAGCGGCTCGACGACGACGTGGCCGCGGTCATGCTCACCAACCCCAACACCCTCGGCCTGTTCGAGGAGGACATCGTCGAGGTGGCCGACGCCGTCCACCAGGTGGGGGGGCTCGTCTACTACGACGGGGCCAACCTCAACGCCATCCTCGGGGTCACCCGTCCGGGCGACATGGGCTTCGACATCGTCCACTCCAACCTCCACAAGACCTTCGCCGTGCCCCACGGCGGGGGCGGGCCGGGGGCGGGACCGGTGGCGGTCACCGAGGCGCTGGCGCCCTACCTGCCCGGTCCCCGGCCGGTGCGGCTGGAGGACGGCTCCTACGGCTGGGAGACACCCGCCCGCTCCATCGGACGGGTCCACGGCTGGCACGGCAACGCCCTGGCCCTGGCCCGGGCCCACTCGTACATGCTGGCCAACGGGGGCGACGGCCTGCGGCGGGTGGCCGACGCCGCGGTGCTCAACGCCAACTGGCTCCGCCACCGGCTGCGGGGGGTCTACGACCTGCCCTACGACCGGGTGTGCATGCACGAGTTCGTCGCCTCCGCCGCCGGGCTCAAGAAGCGCACCGGTGTGAGCGCGATCGACGTGGCCAAGCGGCTGCTGGAGGAGGGGTTCCACGCCCCCACCGTCTACTTCCCGCTCATCGTCGGGGAGGCGCTCATGATCGAGCCCACCGAGACCGAGAGCCCCCAGACGCTGGAGGCCCTGGCCGAGGCCCTCGTGGCCATCGCCCTCGACGCGGCCACCCCCGACGGGGCCGACGCGGCCCACGCCGCCCCCCGCAACACCCCCGTGGGCCGGGTGGACGAGGTGCGGGCCGCCCGCACCCTCATCCCCACCTGGGACGCCCGCTAGCGGCTGCTACAAGCCGGGCAGGATCCCGAAGCGGGCCAGCTCGAACACCCACATGGCGGCCAGCATGGTAAGCACTACCGGCTGTGGTGGGAGGCGGAAGGCGGCCGGCCGGGTCACGAGCAGGACGACGGCCACTGCCACCACCAGCAGGCCGGCCGGATTGGCCGCCACCGCTCGTCCGAGGTCGCCGGCGAGGGTGGCCTTCACGCTGGTCTGCATCCCGCAGAGGGGACAGGGGACGCCGGTGAGGGAACGGAGGGGGCAGGGGAGCCCGACTCCGGCCGGGAGGCGGGTCAGCACCAGCCCGGCACCGAGCATCGCCCCGCCCGCCCACCGCAGGTGGCGGGCCTGATCGCCGCTGATGGTCGCTGTCGACACCGCCCCGAGGGTAGGGCTCCCGTCCGGCGGCCGCAGCGGACCACGTACGCTCTGCCCGGAAGCCCCTGGAGGGCGATCGGAGAAGGAGCGGGACATGTCCAACTACCCACCTTCGTCGGACCCCTGGTCGGGCGGAGCCCAAGGCCCGGCAGGCCCGCCCTTGGCCTCGTGGGGCCAGCGGTTCGCCGCCTGGCTGATCGACTTCCTCATCGGGTTCGCGATCGGGATCGCTGGCCGGATCCTGGCGGCAACGCTGGGTTCGACCTCCGACAGCCTCTATCGACTCCTTCTCACCCTCACCTCCCTCGCCGGCCTCGGGTTCTGGATCTGGAACCACGTCCGGCAGGGTCAGACGGGCCAGACGATCGGCAAGGGAGTTCTCCGCATCCGCCTGGTCCGCCTCGACGGCATCAACCCGCCGGGCATCGGCCTGAGCATCGGTCGAGGCATCCTCCACATCCTCGACGCCCTGCCCTGCCTGCTCGGCTATTTCTGGCCTCTGTGGGACGACAAGCGGCAGACCTTCGCCGACAAGATCGTCAACACGGTGGTCGTCAACGCCTGACCCGGCGACCCGGGGGGTTCAGGACCCAAAGAACACCTGGAACCAGCAGCGGCCGCTGGGGTCGGACCACACGCCGATCCCGACCACCGCGTAGACGGGATCGAGGATGTGGGGCCGGTGCGACGGCGAGCTCATCCACCACGCCTCCATGTCGTCGGCGTAGCAGGGCAGCCAGTGCCCGATGTTGTCGCCCCAGTAGGCGCCGGCCCCCCGGCACCCCTGCACCGAGGCCCCGCCGCTCGGGCTGTGGGCCATCACCCCGGTCTCGGCCATCTCCCGGGCCCATGCCGACGCCTCGGCGTCCATGCAGCCGTCCCGGGACACCGGCGCCACCCCCTGGCCGGCCCGGTCGGCGTTGGTGAGGGCGAGCACCTCGCCCTCGATCCCCGGCAGCCGGCTGAGGGCTGGGGCCGGGGGAACGGTCTCGGGAGGGAGGGTGGTGGTGGGCGCCGTGATCGGCGGGTCGGTGGTCTCGGTTGGCACGGGACCGGGCTCCGGCTCGGCCCGGGTCTCCGACTGCGTCCCCGACTGCG
The DNA here is from genome assembly GCA_963765955.1 of uncultured Acidimicrobiia bacterium. Taxonomy (GTDB): domain Bacteria; phylum Actinomycetota; class Acidimicrobiia; order Acidimicrobiales; family AC-14; genus JAXDMK01. The sequence continues at coordinate 64,976 of CAVXYA010000001.1, read as the reverse complement.
ACCCCGACTGCGACCCGGCGACGCCGCCCGTCACCGCCCCTCCCTGGTCACGGGCGCCTGTCGGGGTGGCAGTGAGGTCGCCTGTCGTCGTCGCGCCTCCTGCGGCGCTGGTCACTGGCCCGGCGGTCCCCGCGGGCGCCGCCGAGGTCGTGGTCACGGCCGCCCCAGGCGAAGAGCGCAGGACGCCACCCGCCGCCGCCGTCGGCGCGCCGGCCGCCACCTGTTGGCCCGCGTCCCGCGCCGCGGGGGACTGGTTGGAGGCCCCGGTGAGGGCGGCCAGAAGGAGGACGGCGGTCACCGTGCCCGCCAGGGGAAGTCGTCCTCGGGAGCCGATATCCACAGGCTAACGGGGTGGCGAGGCGGAAACCGGCCTCCCGCCCCGGGTCGCCACCCACGCCGCCAGACCGGTGGTGACCGGCACCGACGCCACCAGCCCGATCCCGCCGACCAGGGTGCGGACGATCTCCTCCGCCACCAGCCCCCCGGTGAGCACGTCGCCGATGGGGCGGCTGGCCAGGGAGAACAGCAGCAGGAGCGGCAGCGAGGCGCCGGCGTAGGCCAGCACGAGGGTGTCGACGGTGGACGCGATGTGGTCCCGCCCGATCCGCATGGCCCGCCGGTAGAGGTCGAAGGCGCCGGCACCGGGGTCGGCGTCGCGCAGCGCCCACACCGCCGACGCCTGGGTGACGGTGACGTCGTTGAGCACGCCCAGCGACCCGATGATGATCCCGGCCAGCAGGATGCCCTCCAGGCTCACCTGGGAGGCGTTGATCTGCAGGTAGGCCGTCTCCTCGGTGGTGACCTCGGCCACCCGCGCCACCTGGACGAAGAGGGTGGCCAGGATGCCGGTGAGGGTCAGGCTGACCAGGGTGCCGATCAGGGCGGCGGTGGTCTTCGGGTTGACCCCGTGGGCCAGGTACATCAGCAAGAACATGATCGCCGCTGCACCCACGATCGCCACCAGCAGCGGGCTGCGTCCCTCCAGCATGGCCGGCAGCACGAAGGCGACCAGCAGGACGAAGCTCAGCCCCAGGCCCACCAGCGCGGCCAGTCCCCGCAGGCGGCCGACGGCGACCACCGCCACCGCGAACACCAGCCCCAGCCAGAGCAACGGGCTGCGGCGCTGGAAGTCGGAGAAGTAGTAATCGACCCCCGACCGGTCGACGGCCCGGCCCAACACCACCCGGTCGCCGGCGTGGAGCCGGGGCTGGCCCGGTCCCTCGAACAACTCCAGGTCGGTGGTGGCGCCCTCCTCCGGGCCCTCGGAGAGGCGGACGGTGGCCACCCGGCACTGGCTGTCGTCGCCGAACGGGGTGCCGTCGCACGGCACGACCCGGTCGACCTCCACCTTGCCGTCCACCAGCTGGACCGGGGCGCCGAAGCTGCCCGGCCGCTCCACCGCCTCCCCGTCAGGCCAGAGGACGACCAGGCCGACCACCGTGGCCACCAGAAGTGGCAGGACGACCGCCATCAGCATCCGGTCGACGGTCAGCTTTCGGAACACGCCGGGAGTTTGCCCCCGATCCCCCTCGGGAACCTAGGTGGCAACATTCCTTTCTCGGACAGGAGAACACATGCTGGGCTTCATTCTCGGACTCATCATCGTGGGCCTCATCGCCGGAGCCCTGGCCCGGCTGCTCGTGCCTGGCCGCGACCCCATGGGCATCGGCGCCACGATCCTGCTCGGCATCGTCGGTTCGTTCGTGGGCGGGTTCCTCGCCGACGTCCTCTTCCGCAGCGAGGGCGAGGACCGGGGCCTCGGACCGGTGGGCATCATCGGTTCGGTCATCGGCGCCATCATCGTCCTGCTCATCTACAACGCCGTCACCAAGCGGCGGGGCCTGCACGCCTAGTTCCCACCACCCGGTAGCAGCGACCGGCCGCATACCCTGAAAGGGGTGTGCGGCCGTGTCGTTTCCAGCAGCTCCATCACCCAGCTCGTCGACTGGCTGAGGGTCGACGAGGTCGTCGCCCCCGCGCTGGCGCCCAGTTGGAACGTGGCTCCCGGGCGGGACCTGTACGTGGTGGCCGACACCCGGTCCGGCACCCGCCGGCTGGGACGCATGCAGTGGGGGCTGGTGCCGTCGTGGTCGACGGATCCGTCCTCAGGCCCCCGGCCCATCAACGCCCGGGCCGAGTCGCTGCTCGACCGCCCCGCCTTCGCCGACGCGGTGGCCCACCGCCGCTGCCTGGTGCCGGTCGACGGGTTCTACGAGTGGCGGCGGCTCCCGTCCGGCGTCCGGCAGCCGTGGTTCATCGACCCCGGGCACGACGGTCCGCTGGTGCTGGCCGGGCTCTGGGACCGCTGGGTCTCGCCCGACGGTGAGCCGCTCGTGACGGTGGCCGTCGTCACCGTGGCCGCCAACGACGACGTGGCCCGCCTGCACGACCGCATGCCGGCCGTCCTGGCCGGTCCCGACGCGTGGGACCGCTGGCTCGACCCCACCACCGTCGAGCCCGGCCGGGTCACGCCGCTGCTGCAACCGGCCGCACCGGGGTTCCTCCGCCTGCGCCCGGTCGACCCGAGGGTCAACAACGTGGCCAACGACGACCCCGGCCTGCTGGCCGAGGCCGAGGAGCCCGCCACCCTGTTCTGAGGACGAGGGCGGGGTTACACCAGCTCGAGCAGGCCCTCCCGGACCAGGCGGTGGACCAGCACCCGCCGGCTGCTCTCGTCCGCCACCGGGGCCAGGTCGGCCACCGCGATCGGGTTGTCGGCGGCGACGAGGCGGAGGACGGCCGACTCGGCCGCCACCGGCATGCGCAGCTCCCGGTCACCGAGGAGCACCAGCAGATGGTCACCGTCGGTCGTGAGGTGGCACACCGACCCCGGCCGGCGCCGGACCAGGGACCCGTCGCCGAGCGTGCCCAGCCGCTCGAGCTGGGCCAGCTGGCCGGCGAAGATCGGCGGCCGGCCGGCCCAGAAGCGGCGGACGGCGGCCCGCGCCACCTGGGCCGGGTCGACCTTGGCCAGGTGCTCCTGGAGCTGTTCGATCATCGCCGCCACTGCGTCGGCCAGGTCCTGCGAGGCGACGACGTCGGCCGAGGCGAAGCCGGGGGGGAGCGGCCGGCGGAAGGCCAGCTCGGCGGCGGTGCCGGCGACCATCTCACGGACCACGTCGTGCCAGGTCACGGCCAGGACGCCCAGCGTGAGGTGGGCCGAAATCCCCTCGAGGGACTCGGCCGCGTGGGGCACGCCCCGCGGCACATAGAGGCAGTCGCCCGGGGCCAGCTCCACCGAGAGCACCTCGTCCCCGGTCGACCCGGTGGCGGCCGACCACGGCTGGCTGGGTAGCGGCAGCTCGAGCACGGGCTCGTAGAGGGTCCACCGCTTGTGTCCGGCGACCTGGAGCACGAACACGTCGTGGGTGTCGTAATGAACGCCCAGGCCGCGGGTGCCGGGCGGGGTCACGTAGGCGTTGGCCTGCACCGGATGGGTGAGCTCGAGCTCCATGTCGCGGCAGAACCGGGTGAGCGGCGGCCAGGACCGGTGGAGCGACTGGAGCACGATCGTGGCCCCCCGGGAGAACTCGGCCCAGATCGCAGCCGGGTCACCGACGCCGGGGACGGTCTTGCCGCCGATCACCGCCGATCGGGTGTAGGCGGCGGGATCCAGGGGCGACCCGTCGCGGACTAGCCGGAACCCCGGTTGGCGGGGGAGCGAGGAGGACACGATGGCGTCCACGTCGTCGAGCGACAGCAGGTCGGCGAAGCCGCCGCTGTCGGCACCGGGGCGGTGGTAGGGCGCGGCCGACCACCGTTCGGCCAGGAAGCGGCCGACGTCGCCGACGCACCGGGCCAGGGCGCCGGCCACCGGACCGGAGGAGGCGCTAGCTGGCGTCTTGGCCGGCGTCGTCGGTGCCGGGGGCGGCGGTGCCGGCGTCATCGGCGCCCGCGTCGTCCGTACCGGGGGCGGCGGCGTCGTCGGCGCCCGCGTCATCGGCGGCGGCGTCGTCCTTGCCTGCGTCGTCCTTGCCCGAGTCGTCGGCCGCGCCGGCGTCGTCGGCGCCGGCGTCGTCGGTTTCGTCACCGGCGGAGGCCCGGGGACCTCCGACGACGGATGTGGTGATGTCCTCGTCGGTCAAGCCGTGAATGGTCTGCACGTCGGACTCATCCCTTCCCGCCCCCGGTCGAACCGGCCAGGCGGCACAGAGCGGCGAGAGACTCGCCGTAGGGCGGGTGGGCCACGCCCTCCTCGGTGACGATAGCCGTCACCAGGGCGGCCGGGGTGACGTCGAACGCCCGGTTGTCGACCGCCATGCCTACGGGGGCGATCCGGTGGCCGGCCATCATCGTCACCTCCTCGGGGGACCGCTGTTCGATGGGGATGGAGCCCCCGGTGGGGCAGGCCAGGTCGACGGTCGACGTGGGGGCGGCGACGTAGAACGGGACGCCGTGGTAGGCGGCCAGCACCGCCAGGCCGTAGGTGCCGACCTTGTTGGCCACGTCGCCGTTGGCCGCGATCCGGTCGGCGCCCACCACCACGCAGTCGACCTCGCCCGCGGCCATGAGGCCAGCCGCCATGCCGTCGGCCACCAGGGTGGCGGGGATGCCGAGGCGGTCGAGCTCCCAGGCCGTGAGGCGGGCCCCCTGGAGGACGGGGCGGGTCTCGTCGACCCACACGGTCGGCGCCCGTCCCTGCTCGTGGGCGGCCCGGATCACCCCCAGGGCGGTGCCGTAGCCGGCGCAGGCCAGGGCGCCGGCGTTGCAGTGGGTCAGCACCCGCCCTTCCTTGGGGACGAGGCCGGCCCCGTGGGCGCCCAGCCGGCGGTTGCGCTCGACGTCCTCGGTGGCCACCGCCCGGGCCTCGGCCACCGGGTCGCCGGCCCGCCGGGCCCGCTCCACCCCCCACGCCAGGTTCACGGCCGTGGGCCGGGTGGCGCAGATGGTGGCGGCGGCGACGTCGAGGTCGAGCCCGGCTCCGGCGGCGAGGGCCATGCCCATGGCCCCGGCCACCCCGAGGGCGGGGGCGCCCCGGATGGCCAGGTCGCGGATGGCGGCGCACAGCTCGTCGACGGTCGAGGCCTCCAGCATCACCAGCTCGCCCGGCAACCGGCGCTGGTCGATCATCCTCACCCGGCCGTCGCGCCACTCGATGGTCGGCGGGATGGGGTCGTCGCCAGCGCTGCCCGAGCCCGCGCCCGCGCCCGGGTCGGCGGGCGTCACGAGGGCTCGGTCAGCGTGGCCTCGTAGACGACGCGGCCGTCGTCGTCGAGCATCCGCATGAGACGGAGGGTGCCGGCGTCGAGGTCGAGCGACCGGACCAGAAGCCCGTGGCCGCCGGCCACCGCCATTGGTCCGAGGGGCACGACCACGCCCCCGGCCGTTTCCATCTCCACCGCGAACGCCTTGTCGGCGCCGGGGTAGCCGTCCATGCTGACCAGCACCGATGCCGGACGCGTGCCCGTCACGACCACCCGGCAGCTCGTCCGGCCGCTGGCCGACACGGCCAGCCCGGTGCGCAACACGGACTCCTCCCTAGGCGCCGGCGCCGGAGTACGAAGGGCGGTCGCGGCCACCCCTCCGCCGACCGCGGCGACCACGACGAGGGCGGTGGCCAGACCGGCCAGGCGACCCCGCCGCCCCCGTAGACCCGCCGGTCGCACCTCGCCCCCGACTGCGGCCCCGGTCGCGGCCGTCCCCACCGCGGCCAGGACGCGCGACTCGAAGCCCGACGGCGGCTCGGCGTCGGGCGCCAGCACCAGCAAACGGTCGGCCACCCGGGCCAGGCCGTCGACCTCCTCCCGGCAGGTGGAGCAGGAGGCCATGTGCGACAGGGCGGCGGCTCGATCGGGGCCCGACAGCAGGCCGATCGCCAGCTCCGCGCCCCACGACTCGCTCTCGCCGCACGGCTGCGGCCGGGGCTCGGTCACGGCGAATCCGCCTCCCGCCGCACGCCGACCGCCCGCCGGACCCGGATAAGCCCGGTGCGGATGCGGGTCTTCGCCGTCCCCAGGGGGATGCCCTCGCTCTCGCCGATCTCCTTGGCCGTGCGCCCGCACAGGGCGGCCAGCACGACGGCCCGGCGCTGCTCCTCGGGCAGCGCCTCCAGCGCCGCCCGCAGGCGGACCATCTCCGCCGCCACCTCACCGGCTGCGCCCGGGCCGTCAGCCGGGCCGGCGGCCCCGCCGGCCGACCCCCCCGCCCCGCCCGTCCGCAGGTCGAAGCCAGCGAGGGTGGCGGGGTCGACCGGGCTCGGACGGTGAAGGCGGAGCGTGTCGATGGCCAGGTTGCGGGTGATGGCCAGCAGCCACGTCACCACCGACCCCCGGCGGGGGTCGTAGGCGGCGGCGTGGCGCCAGGCCCGCACGAACGCCTCCTGGGCCACGTCCTCGGCCAGGGCCGGGTCGCCCACGATGGAGCGGGCCAGGCCGAAGACCCGGGCCTGGTGGCGGCGGACGAACGCCGTGGCCGCCTCACCGTCCCCCATGCCGAACCCGGCCAGGAGCGCGTCGTCGGCGGCACCCCACATATCGGTGCAATGGTACGGCCCGCGGGCCTGAATGGATCGACCCTGAGCGGGGCAATCCCGATCGTCGCCCCAGCCGTAGGATGCGGCATGCGCAAGCTCGCGATCCTGATGATGGCCGTGACGCTCCTCGCCGTCGGGTGCGGTGACGACGGCGACGACGAGAGCACGTCCACCGACGCGACCACGGCCACCACGGTCGGGTCACCGGTGTCGCTGCCGGCGGGGACCCCGTTCCACGGCACGGCCGCCGCCGAGGACGGGATGGAGCTCGAGCTCGACGACTTCTACTTCGGGCCGACCGTCGTGGAGGCCACGCCCGGCCAGTCGTTCAAGGTGGAGCTGTTCAACGAGGGCGGCGCCCCCCATACCTTCACCATCGACAGCCTGAACATCGACGAGCAGCTGGCGCCGGGCGACCGCAAGGAGATCACCATCGGCGCCCCTGCGGCGGCGGGCACGGTGCCGTTCTACTGCAAGTTCCACCGGTCGTCGGCGAACATGCAGGGCGCGCTGCTGGTCGCCTGACCGAGTCCGCGGCCCGGGGCTCGACTCCAGGGCACCGGGGGACCCCTGCGGTACGGTCGTCGACATGAGCGGACGCGGTGGAGGGCAGGGCCCGGACTGGTACCCCGATCCCTACGGCCGGCACGAGATGCGGTACTTCGACGGCACCCGGTGGACCGAGCACGTGGCGTCCCACGGCCGGCAATCGGTCGACCCGCCGGGGGGCGAGTCGAAGGTGCCCACCGTCAACCGGGCGACGGACAAGATCCGCACCGACGTGGCCAAGGCCGGGGCCAGCACCGGCACGCCCGGTCTGGGGGGTGGCACTCTCTTCACCGAGCAGGTCCTGGTCGTCAACCAGAAGATGAAGCTCATCGAGCTCAACAACGAGTACGCCGTCTACGACCAGAGCGGCACCCAGATCGGCGCCGTGCGCCAAGTCGGGCAGAGCACGGCCAAGAAGGTGATGCGTCTGGTCAGCAACCTCGACCAGTTCATGACCCACAAGCTCCAGGTCGTCGACATGGCCGGCACCCCGGTGCTCGCCCTCACCCGGCCGGCCAAGCTGGTGAAGTCGAGGATCATCGTGGAGGACGGATCGGGTCGGGAGATCGGCCAGATCGTCCAGGAGAACATGGTCGGCAAGATCCGCTTCGGCCTGGAGGCGGGCGGGGCCAAGGTGGGGTCGATCAACGCCGAGAACTGGCGGGCCTGGAACTTCAACATCCAGGACGCGGATGGCCACGAGGTGGCTCGCATCACCAAGACGTGGGAGGGCCTGGCCAAGACCATGTTCACCACCGCCGACAACTACGTCGTGCACATCGAGCGACGCCTGGAAGAACCCCTGCGCAGCCTGGTGGTGGCGTCGGCCCTGAGCGTCGATACCGCCCTCAAGCAGGACAAACGGGGCCTCGGCTAGAGCCCGGGTCGGGTTTGGGGACCAGTGACTGTCGCGCAGCCGGGCGTTCGCTTCGGCACCGTTGGCGGGCGGTGGGTCATCGCCGCAACCGTGCTCGGGTCGGGCATGGCCTTTCTCGACGGCACCGTGGTCAACGTTGCCCTCCCGGCCATCAGCGACGACCTCGACGCGGGCCTGTCCGGCCTCCAGTGGACGCTCGACGCCTACCTGGTCACCCTGGCCAGCCTCCTCCTCCTCGGGGGCGCCCTCGGCGACCAGTACGGCCGGCGCCGGGTCTACCTGCTGGGGATGGTGGCCTTCACCGCCGCCTCCCTGCTGTGCGGGCTGGCCCCCAACATCCAACTCCTCGTCGTGGCCCGGGCCGTCCAGGGGGCGGGGGCGGCGATGCTCGTCCCCGGCAGCCTGGCCATTCTCACCTCGACCTTCCATCCCGCCGACCGGGGGCGGGCCATCGGGGCCTGGTCGGCCCTGGCCGGCGCCACCGCCGCCATCGGGCCCTTCCTCGGCGGCTGGCTCATCGATGCCGTCTCCTGGCGGCTGATCTTCGTCATCAACCTGCCCATCGCCGCCATCGCCGGCTTCATCACCCTCGTCCACGTGCCCGAGACCCGGGCCCATCCGTCAACCGGCCCCGGCGCCGGTGCCGGCGCCGGCGAAGTCGGCGCGGACGGCGTCGGCCACGCCCGCCCCGACCTGGCCGGCGCCCTCACCGTCACCCTCGGGCTGGGCGCCCTGTCCTTCGCCCTGATCGAGGGGGCCGGCGGCCTCGGACCGAGCGAGGCAGTGGCGGCGGCCGCCGGCATCGCCGCCCTGGTGGCCTTCGTGGCCATCGAGCACCGCCGGCCGCGGCCCATGCTCCCGCTCGGGATGTTCCGGTCCCGGCAGTTCACCGGCGCCAACCTCACCACCCTCGCCGTCTACGCCGCCCTGGGCGGGACCCTGTTCCTGCTCGTGCTCGAGCTGCAGCTCGTCCTCGGCTACGCCGCCCTGGAGGCAGGGGCGTCGCTCCTGCCGGTGACGTTGGTGATGCTCCTGCTCTCGTCCCGGATGGGCCAGCTCGCCCAGCGGGTCGGTCCCCGCCTCCCGATGTCGGTCGGGCCCCTGATCGTGGCCGCCGGCCTGGCCCTGCTGACCAGGGTCGATGCGGAGGCGGCCTACGCCACCGACGTCCTGCCCGCGGTCGTGGTCTTCGGGCTGGGCCTGGCGGTCACCGTCGCCCCCCTCACCGCAGCCGTGCTGGCCGCAGTCGACGACGACCACGTGGGCGTGGCCTCGGGCGTCAACAACGCGGTGGCCCGGGTGGCGGGGCTGCTGGCCGTCGCCGTCCTCCCCGCCGCCGTCGGCCTCGACCTGGCGGGAGGACCGGACGCCATCACCGAGGGCTTCCACCGGGCCATGCTCGTGGGGGCCGCCCTGTCGGTCGCCGGGGGAGTGGTGGCCTTCGCCACCATCCGGGGCGGAGCGACGGTGGGGGCGGCGGCCCAGGCCGGTCTCGACCAGCCCTGCCACGACCCGTGCCTGGCCACCGTCGGCGACCGGGAACGAGTGGATCCTCCCGGCACGACCGCCTGAGGGTCAGCGGGCGGACGGCACGAAGCCGGCGGCGGTCAGCGCCTCGCCCACGTCGCCGGGGATGGCGAGGCGCCATCCGGCGTCGCGCAGATCGGACCGGGAGACCGCCACCTCGCCCCCCTCCATGCCTGCGTAGGAGAAGCGGAACACCCACGTGGAGCCCACGTCGGCGATCTCCTCGACGACCTCCTCCACCTCCCGGCGCACCGTCGCCACGTCGGACCATCCCTGCCGATCACCGCCCGCCACCTCGACCGTGATCTCGAAGGGCGTGGGGTTTTCGACCGTCAGGCGGGGGACGAAGGGGCCTGGGTCGAGGGCGGGGGCCACGAGGAGCACGGCCAGCACGGCGGCGCCGAGGAAGACCCCGATGGCCCGCTGCGAGTCGCGCAGCGGGGTGGAACGGGGTGCGGTCCGGGTGCGGGGGGTCATGGGGTCGCTCCTCCGGTGGGGGCGGGCGGGATGAGAGGGGGCGGGCTCCGGTCCTCCGAAGGTACCTTCCCCTCGATGAGACGGCGCAGCCCCCGCCAGCGGTAGACGTCGGCCAGGACGTGTGACCGCGACGCGGCGAGGGGCCCGGCCACGGCCAGGACCAGCACGTAGGCGGCGGCGAAGGGTCCCAGCCGGCCGTCGAGGCCGGCGACCACGGCCAGGCTGGCCAGGATCAGGGAGAACTCGCCCCGGGCCAGGACGCTGAGGCCGATGTTGGCCGCCTCCTGGGGACCGAAGCGCTGCAGGCGGGCGGCGACGACGCCCGCCACCAGGTTGCCGACCACGGTGACGACGACCGCCGCCGCCACCGGGACGGCGACGTCGCCCAGGGCGGCCGGGTCGACCGAGAGCCCGAAGGCGAAGAAGAACATGGCCGCCAGCAGGTCGCGGATCGGCAGCACCAGGTGCTCCACCCGCTGGGCCACGACGGTGCCGGCGACCACCTGGCCGGCCAGGAACGCCCCGATGGCCTCGGACACGCCCAGGTTGGCCGCCACCCCGGCCACCAGGATGGCCAGCCCCACGAAGCACACCGTGAGCAGCTCGTCGTCGCCGGTCGAGAGGAGGCGCCCCACGACGCCCCGGCCCCACCGGGCCACGGCGAACATCAGGACGATGAAGGCCATGGCCCGGGCCACCGAGAACACGGCATCGAGGCCGCCCTCGCTGCCGCCCAGCGCGGGCTGGAGGAGGGCCAGGTAGAGGGCGAGGAAGACGTCCTCCACCACGATGATCCCGAGGAGCATGCCCGTCTCCGGGTTGGCCAGCCGGCGCAGCTCGACGAGCAGCTTGGTGACGATCGCCGACGACGAGATGCCGACGATGCCGGCGATCACGAGCGTCTCCCGGCCGCCCCAGCCCAGGGCCAGGCCGAGGACGATGCCGAGGCCGATGTTGAGGGCCAGGTAGAACCCCCCCGCCAGCAGCAGCGTCCGCCCGCCGGCGGCGAGGTCGTCGACGGAGAACTCCAGGCCCAGGTGGAACAGCAGCAGCACCAGCCCGATGGTGGCCAGGAGGGCCACGTCGGCCGGATCGCGGAAGAGAACGGGGCCAGGGGTGTGGGGACCGGAGAGGATGCCGGCGGCCATGAAGAGGGGAATCGTCGGCAGCCGGATCCGTCGCCCGGCCCGGGCCAGGGCGGCCGCCACCAGCAGGGCGCCGCCGAGGGCGACCAGCTCCCGGCCCACCTCCGAGACGGCGGCGAGCATCGGGATCATCGGGGGATTGAGATCACGAGAGGCCGGTCACCCGGCGACGTGGCGGATGAAGGCGGGCAGGTCGTCGGGCCGGCCGATGACGACCAACTTGTCGCCCGCGTGGAGCTCCTCCGAGGGCTCGGGCACCACGATCACCTCGGGCCCCCGCAGGATGGCGACGATGGTCATGCGAGTGTTCCGGCGCACCTCGAGGTCGGCGATGCTGTGCTCGATGCCGGGGGAGTCGCTGCGCAGGGTGACCCAGTCGATGATCAACCCGCCGACCACGGCCTCGATGCGCTGGGCCACCGTCGGCTTGAAGTAGGCGCCGGCCAGCACCGCCCCCAGGCGCCGGGACTGGTCGTCGGTGAGCATGACCACCGTCGGCGTCCGGTCGCGGGACGCCTTCTCGGTGACGTAGAGGTCGCGGCGCCCGCTGTGGTGGATGACGACGCTGATCAGCCCGTCCTCGGTGGCCTGGTCGTAGCGCTTGCCGATGCCGGGCAGCTCCTGCTCGTGGATGTCCTGCTCGTGGGCGTCGCGCTCATGGCTGGAGGGGGACACGTCAGCTCCTCTTGGTCGATTTCTGGTCCGTCGACTGTTGGTTCGGGGGTCCCGACCGCCGGTTCTTCTTGCGGGGACGGGGGGTGACAGCCGCGCCCGGCGACCGCGGCTCGGGCGCAGCCGAAGCGATCGGCGTGGCCGGGACCGACGGACGGGGTGCCCGCGGCGCCGCGGCTCGGCCGGGGACGGGCACCGGGGCCGCTACCGGCGGTGGCCGGCGCACCGGCGCCGACGGCGCGCCCGCCCCACCGAACCGGCCCTCGAGGCGCACGGCGAGGGGCGTGGCGGTGAACACCGACGAGTAGGTTCCCACGAGGATGCCGATGAGCAGGGCGAGGGCGAAGTCCCGCAGGGTCTCACCGCCGAGCAGGTACAGGGCGGCGAGGATGAACAGGGCGCCGAGGCCGGTGTTGATCGTCCGGGGCACCGTCTGGAGGCACGCGTCGTTGGCTACCTCCCGCAGCGGCTCCCGCTGCCGGTTCCGCCGCAGCTCCCGGATGCGGTCGAACACCACGACCGAGTCGTTGACCGAGTAGCCGATGACGGTGAGCAGGGCGGCGACGAACACGCCGTCGAGCTCCTTGCCCAGCCAGGCGAACACGCCCAGCAGCAGCACCACGTCGTGGAGCATCGCCGCCACCGCCGCCGCCCCGTAGGTCCACCGGAAGCGCACCGCCAGGTAGGCGAGCTGGGCGGCCAGGGCCAGGGCCAGGGCGATGAACGCCTTGCGCCGGAGCTCGTCGCCGATGGTGGGCCCGACGAACTCCTCCCGCACCACGGTGGTCGTCCCCGCCACCTCCTCGACCGCGGCCTTGATGCGCTCGTCGTCGTCCGGGGCCAGGCGGCCGGTGCGGATGGTGACGTTGTCATCGCCCGATCCCTGCACCACCGCCCGGGGGAAGCCGGTGGCGGCCACCTCCTGGCGGACGGCGTCGAGGTCGGGACTGCGCTGGGTGTCGTACTCGAGGAGCTGGCCGCCCGAGAAGTCGAGCCCGTACTGCAGGCCCTGGGTGGCGAGTCCCACCACCGCCAGGGCCACGGCCAGGGCCGAGCCCGCCAACCAGCGCCCGGAGTGCTTGAGCAGGTCGGGGCGGCGCTCGGCGATCCAGGCCCGGAAGCGTCCACCGACCTCGAGGCCGAGCAGCCTCGGGCGGTCGCGCAGGCCGGTGCGGACGAGGAGGTCGACGAAGAGCCGGGTGACGACCAGGGCAGTGAACACCGACACCACCACGCCGATCGACAGGGTGATCCCGAAGCCCCGCACCGCACCCGAGGCGAAGAAGAAGAGCAGGCCGGCGGCCAGGAGGGTGGTGGCGTTGGAGTCGGCGATGGCCGTCCACGCCCGCTTGAAGCCGTGCTCGGCCGCCCGCCGGGTGGTGGCCCCGCCCGAGCGTTCCTCCTTGATCCGCTCGTAGACGAGCACGTTGGCGTCGACCGCCATGCCGATGGCCAGCACGAAGCCGGCGATGCCGGGGAGGGTGAGGGTGGCGCCGAGCAGCAGGAGGACGGCGTAGCTCATGGCCCCGTAGAGGGCGAGGGCCACCGCGGCCACGACGCCCAGGAGCCGGTAGAAGGCGATCATGTAGGCGATCGTCAGCAGGGCGCCGATGATCGCGGCCTGGGCGCTGGCCCGGACGGCGGCGTCGCCCAGGGTTGGCCCGATGGTGCGCTGCTCGACGACCTCCACCGGCACCGGCAAGGCTCCGGCCCGGATGAGCAGGGCCAGGTCCTTGGCCTCATCCTGGGTGAAGTTGCCGGTGATCCGGGTGCCGCCCCCGGGAATCCCGACGTCGCAGGCCACGTCGGACCCGACAGCCGGGCTCGAGACCACTCGTTCGTCGAGGACGATGGCGATGCGCCGGGTGGGGTCGCCCAGCGAGGCGCAGGCGGCCCGGCCGGTGAGCTCCGTCCACGCCTGGGAGCCCGATCCCCGGAATTCCACCTCCGCCTGCCAAGTGGCGGCGACGTCGCCGCTCAGCGTGGCCCGGGCCGTGCTCACGTCGTTGCCGGTGACGGCGGCCGGGCCCAGGCGCAGGCGGGCCCCCGACTCGTCGGGTAGCAGGAGCTCGTCGGCCACGGGCGGCGCGTCGTCGGCCGCCACCCCGAGGACGGGATGGAAGGCGAGCTGGGCCGTCTTGCCGATGACCGCCACCGCCTCGTCGGGGTCGGTGACGCCGGGCAGCTCGACGATCACCCGGCGGTCCCCCGAACGCTGCAGCGTCGGTTCGGACACGCCGAGCTGGTCGACCCGCCGGCGCAACACCTCCAGGGTGCGGTCGACGGTGTCACCGTCGACCTTCACGGTGGCGGAGTCCTTGGCCTGGAGGACGATCTGGGTGCCGCCCCGCAGGTCGAGGCCCAGACGGGCGGGGCGGGTGACGATCAGGAAGGCGGTGACGACGACCGCGGCCAGGACCACGGCGGCACGCCAGCGAACATGGTGCACGAAGGGACACCTCCAGCTCGGCCGCCCAGGGGCGGCGCCGACGACGACGGTGCGTCAGGCGAGCGGGAAGGAGGGTGGTGCCCGGAGGGCGATGGCGTAACGCCGGGCGAGCAGTGGCTGCTCGCCGGCGACGGTCAGGACCGACCGACGGCGGATGAGGCCGCCGCCGCCGCCAACCGCCATGAGGGCGGCGACCAAGGGGAGAAGGAGCCGGCCCGACGACACCTGGCCGCCGGTGCCGACAACCGTGGCCTCGATGGAATCGCCGGTGAGGGCTACGGCAAGCTGGGGGGCGGCGGGATGGGATTCGGGGTGACCGGCGACTGCGGCCGCGTGCAGCCCGACCCCGGTCGCGAAAAGCGCCACGAGCAACCACAGGTGGGGCGTGCGGCGCCGGGCCATGCCCCACCCTACGGCGTGCCGCTCGCTGAGGTGGACGGAATCGCCCGTGTCCGTCGCGGGCAAGATGGGTGGCCGAGATGGGTGGAACCGACGAGCGACCTGCGGTAAACCGCTGGCTGGCGAGGAACGCGCCGCGAGGATCGGCCTACGACGAGCGCTGGGCCCGCATGGCCGCCGAGGGTCAGAACCCCCACGGCGAGGCCGACCTGGTCGAGCGGCTCGGGCCGGTCTCGGTGCTCGACGCCGGGTGCGGGACGGGGCGGGTGGCCATCGAGCTGGACGGGCGGGGGATCGAGGTGGTCGGCGTCGACCTCGACCCCTCGATGCTGGCGGTGGCCCGGGACAAGGCCCCCCACCTGCGCTGGGTAGCCGCCGACCTGGCCACCGTCGACCTCGGGCGGTCCTTCGACGTGGTGGTGCTGGCCGGCAACGTCATGATCTTCCTGACCCCCGGCACCGAGGAGGCGGTGGTCGCCACCATGGCCCGCCACGTCCGCCCGGGCGGCGCCCTGGTGGCCGGCTTCCAGCTCCAGGCCGGGAACCTCCCGCTGGCGGCCTACGACGACCACTGCAGCGCCGCCGGCCTGGTGCTCGAGCAGCGATGGTCGACCTGGGACGGCGAGCCCTTCGACGGCGGCGACTACGCCGTCTCGGTGCACCGCCGCGACCACGGAGAGTGACGGGTTTCGCGCGCCGCGGGTAAGGGAACCCATCAGGTAGCGCCGGAGCCGCCGACGCCAAGCCTGGAGGACCCATGTACATCGGAATTGGCACGCTGATCCTGATCATCATCCTCGTCCTGCTGCTCACGTAGGCGACGAGCATGGACCCGAAGACCGCCTTCTTCTTCTATCTGGCCGCCTTCATCTGCTTCCTTCTCGCCGCCGCCGGCGAAGGGTGGAAGTTCGGCGCCAGGGGGCGTCGGGGCCTGGCGCCCAGCATCGCCCTGATCCCCCTGGGCCTGGCCCTGTTCGTCGTCCCGACCCTCTACGACACGTTCAAGCTGGGCTGGCCCTAGAACCTCTGGGGCAGGCGGGTGCAAGCCCCGGAGGCTCATCGCCAAGCAAGATCACCGGTCGGCGGAGAAAATCCGCCACACTCTGGTGGATGGCAACCGCCGCGAACACCGTGCCCCGCCTGTCGCATTGAGCGTCGACCAGGTTCCGGCGGTCGACCCGGTCGAGGCCCGCGCCGCGGTCGCGGCCGTGGGGGCGCGGGTGTCGGCCCTGGTCCGGGCTATCAACAAACCCGACGTCCCGGCCCTGGGTATCTGGAGCACGACCGACCTGGCCGTGCACGTCTCCCACAGCATGGACATCGTCACGAGCATCGCCCTCGCCTCGGCACCGGCGGGGAGCGACATCTGGCAGCTGTCGACGCTGACCAACATGCTGGTGGCGGGAGAGTCGGAGCGCGACCTGGGCGCCATCGCCACCCGCATCGACGCTGGCGTGGCCGCCTTGCTCACCGCCCTGCGCGACGGTTCGGCCGACGGCGACCCCCTCCGTCCGTGGGTGGTGGAGGGTGTCGAGCTCCCCCTGTCCACCATCGCCTGCCATGCCCTCAACGAGCTTCTCGTCCACGGGTACGACCTGGCCCAGGCCGACGGGGCGCCGTGGCCGATCGAGCGGGCCCATGCCTCGCTGGCGATCATGGGTTTCGTGCTCCCCGTGCTGGGCGCCCTGCGCAAGTCGCTGGTACACCCGGAGAACGCGGCGGGGGTGAAGGTCACCTACCACGTGGTCCTGCGGGGCGGCGGGGGAGAGGGGTGGATCCGCTTCGACGACGGCGACGTCGACGTGTTCGACGCTGCGCCCGGTCCCGTCGACTGCCACCTGTCGGTCGACCCCGCCTCCTTCCTGCTCGTCTCGTTCGGGCGCACGAGCCAGTGGCCTCCCATACTCAAGGGCAAGCTGCTGGCGTATGGCCGCAAGCCGTGGATGGGCCTCAAGCTGGCCAGCCTGGCCAAGACCCCGTAGGAGCACCACCCCAAGAACGGAGGACGCCGAATGCCCCGTGCGCTGTCGTTCCGACCGTCGCTGACCCTCAAGGGCCGAAAGTTCAAGGGCCTCAGGGGGTGGTCCGGCAAGCCGTTCCATCCGCCACTCACCGATGTCCCGGTGGGGGCTTACGTCCTGGCTCCCGCCTTCGACGTCATCTCCTACCTCGGGCGGGACGAGGCGTGGGCCCGGGACTTCTACCGGGCGGCCACGTTCACCCTGGTGGGAGGGGCCCTGGTGTCGGTGCTCGCCGTCATCACCGGGTACTGGGACTGGCTGAAGTCCACCAAGAAGGGCACCCAGGCCCGGCGGACGGTGAACGCCCACGCCTGGACCATGGTGACGGTCACCGTGCTCGTCGTGATCGACCTCGTCCTGCGGATGGGCCCCTACGACGAGGTCGGGCACACGCCGGGGCGGGTCATGGTCGTGAGCCTCGGGGTCCTGCTCCTCACCATGGTCGGCGGCACGATCGGTGGGGGACTGGCGTACGACTACGGGTTCAACGTTGAGACGTCAGGAGACCACCCGGTGTGGCACGAGTCCGAGACCGACGTCCTCCCCGGCGACCACTAGCGCGGGTCACCCCGGTCTGGCCCCGGGTCGGACTGCGTAGGCCGACCGCATCCGTAGACTTCCGGGGTGTTCCAGACGTTGCCGAGCGACCAGCTCCCGGCCGGGGAGGGCCTCGACACCGTGATCCGGCGGGTGCGGGCGGGCGACACCTACGTGTTGGTGGCCCGCCTCGGCGACGGCCAGGTGGTGGCGTTCGACGGCACCTGCCCCCACCAGGTCACCGAGCTCGACGACGCGTCCATCGTCGACGGCCTGGTGAGCTGTCCCCGCCACCGGTACCTGTACGACCCCCGCACCGGCCGCAACGTGGTGCCGGCCGCCACCGCCAAGCGCGAGAACCTGTGGAAGCTGCGGCCCGGCTATCTCCCGTGCTTCACCGTCGAGGAGCGCGACGGCTGGATCTGGGTCGACCCCCGGCCCCGGCCCCCGCCCCCCGACTACGACCCCACGCTGGAGGAGCGCCCGCTGCGCAGGCGGGCGGGAGTGCCCGACCCCTTCGACGAGCCGTCGGGCCCGGCGGTGATGATCCCCGGTCCCCCGCCGCTCGACATGCCGACCGAACGATCGCTCAAGGTCATGGACGTGGCCGCCGACTCCGTCTTCGACCTGCGCCTCCCGGTCCCTCCCGGCGAGCGCCAGGCGTGGCGGATGGAGATGGTGGGCCGGGCCCTGGTGGTGGTCGACGAGACGTACGAGCCGGGCGATCAGCCCCACCAGCTCGTGCGCCTGTCGGCCCAGGCCCCGGGGGCCACCACCCTGTGCTTCACCTACGCCTATCCCGACCAGCCGCTACCCGCCGCGGTGCGCACCTACATCGTCCGCGTCGTGTCTCCGCTGACCCTTTCCGACCGCTAGGCACCCCGGAACCGGGCACGAATCCGGGCCGATTGGTGCCTGAGGATGCCCGCACCCCGCCGGGGTGCGTAGATTGAGAGGCCGGACCTCAGGGGTGATCGACGCGCTGGAAAGGAGAGCCGTACATGGGCTCGATGTCTGAAGCGGTGGCTGCGGCCAAAAGGAAGAAGGGCGGAGGGGCGGCTGCGCCTGCGTCTGGCGGGGGAGAGGCTGCGGCCGTGCCTCCAACCGAGAACTCCAACCCTTTGGCCGGACTGGGGCTACCTGACCTCTCGGGGATCGGCGGGCTGGCCGACATCGCCCCCATGCTCCAGGGACTCATGGAGAAGGCCGGGCCCATGCTCCAGCAGGGGATGGCGATGGCCGGGCCCATGCTCCAGCAGGGGATGGCGATGGCGAAGCCGATGCTCGAGCAGGGTCTGGCCATGGCCAAGCCCCTCCTCGCCCAGGCCGAGCCGTTCCTCGACCAGATCGGCGCCGCGGCCGGCAAGCTGGGCGGCGGGGCTGGCGGACTCGGGAGCATCACCGACATGGCCAAGCCGCTGCTCGAGCAGGGCATGGGCCTGGCCAAGAAGCTGGCCGGGGGCTAGACCCCCCGGTCCTCCGGCGCCGCCACGGTCCTCGGGCCGGGCGGCCGCCGGGGAGCTCTCCGGGCGCGCCCGGCGTTCGGCGGGCAGCGGGGGCGGGCGGTTCTTGCGGGGCAACGGTTGAGGGGGACGGCGGCGCGAGCGGGCCCGGCGGCGCGGGCGGGTGGTGGGTGGCGGTCGGTCAGTGGCCGGGGACGGCCGCGGCCACCTTGTGGGCACCCGTCTCCGCCGCCTCCTGCACCTTGTGGGCCGCGCTGGTCGCGGCCCGCTCCACCCGGTGGGCAGCGGTGCTCGTGGCCCGCTCGACGCGGTGGGCGGCCGTCTCCGCCGCCTTCTCCGCCTCGAGGATGGCCTTGCCCACCTTGTGCGTGGTCGCGCCGACGCGTCGGGACGCCTTGGCCGTGGCCCGGCGGGCCCGCCACGACAGCGACGGCCGGCCCTCGGTGTCGGTAGCGGCCAGCACCAGGCCGCCGAGCATCGAGACGTTCTTCAGGAAGCCGGTGCGCTGCACCTTCCGCCGCCCGGGCTCGTGCTCCTCCCAGAACCGGTGACCGCCGAGCGTGGTCGGCACCAGGGAGGCGGCCAGGGCTGCGGCCGAGAGACGGGGCAGCTTGCCCAGGGCGAGGAGCGTGCCCGCCCCGGCCTGCACCGCGCCGTTGAGCCTCACCAGTGCCACCGGGTCCTCGGGCAGGTGCAGCGCCTGGGCCAGCGTCGTCGCCACCTTCCCCGCCTGGTCGACCTTGGTCTCCGGCCTCCTGATCTGCTCCACTCCGCTGGACACGAAGATGGCGGCCAACATGGGACGGGCGACTCTGCGGGTAACGGCCATGGGGGCAACCTACCCAACCGCCCGGCGGGCGACCCCGTCCGTCCGAGCGGTCGACGCCGCCGCCGACGCCCGGCGGGGACGCCCGGCGGGGCGCCGGTAGACTCCGACCGCCCGTGGACGCCCACCCCCGCAACGTCCGGCTGCGGGCCCCCCGGCTGCGGGCCGCCCGACTGCTGGCCAATTGGCTGCGGCAGGGCTGGTGGCTGCTGCCCCCCTTGGTGCTGGTCATCCTCGGAGGATGGGTCGTGGCCCGTCGCCACGGCCTCTGGTACGACGAGCTCTACACGGCCGAGGTCGCGCCCCTGCCCGTCGGCCGGCTGATCTCCGCCGTCATCCACGGCGAGGGGACGATCCCGTACCTCCGCGACGCCCCGCCGTCGTACGGCGGGCCGTACTACCTGGTCACCCACCTGTGGCTCACCGTCACCCGGCTCCCGGCGGACGAGGTGGGCCTGCGCCTGCTGTCCCTCGTCGCGGCGGTGGGAGGGGTCGGGGTCTTCACCCGAGTGGTCGGGCGCCTGGCCGGTCCGGGCGTGGCCGTGGTGGCGGGACTGATCGCGGCCACCAACCCCTTCGTCGTGCAGTACTCGGCCGAGGCCCGGGGTTACGGAATCGCACTCCTGGCCACGTCGCTGGCCGCCCTCGGGCTGGCCTGGTGGCTCGACGGAAAGCCGCGCTCGCTCCTGCTCTACGGACTGGCGGGAGCGGCCGCCGGCCTGGCCCACTGGTTCGCCCTGCTGGCGCTTGGGGGGATGGCAGTGGCCGCCCTCCTGCTCCGCCGCCGGCAGGCGTTGGGGCTGGTGGCGGTCACCGCCGCCGCTGCCCTGCCGGCCGCGGCCCTGATCCTGCTCGCCATCGGCAACGGGGTGGGTGCGTCGGGCGCGTGGTGGTTGTCCGACGTGGGTGGGGCCGTGCCCCGCCTCCTCCTCAAGTCGTGGGCCGGGGGACGGACGCCGCTCCTTGTCGTCACCGTGGTGGCAGCCGTGGCCGGCCTGGTCCTCGGCGGGCGCGCCCCGACCATCGACGACGAGGACGAGGGCGGCCGCATCGACGGGGGACGGAGGGACGCCCGCCTGGTCGCCGCCTGCTGGTTCGGCGTGCCGGTGGCGACGGTCACGATGCTCGAAGTTGTGCGGCCCGTGTTCGTCGACCGCTACCTGCTGCCATCAACGCTCGGACTGGCCGTGCTGGTGGCTCTCGGGATCACCCGGGCGCCCCGCCGGCTCGTCCCCGCCGCCCTCGCCGTCGTGCTGGGGGCGTCGGTCTGGGCCACCGTCGCCGAGACCCGGCTGGGGCCCAAGGAGGACGTCCGGGGGGCGGTGGCCGTCGTTGCCGCCGCGCACCGGCCCGGCCAGCCGGTCGTGGCCGCCGCCCGGTGGGACGCCCTCGGCCTCGACCACTACGCCCGGGCCGACCATCCCGCCCTTGTGCCCGACATGGTGTTGCCTCCGGCCGCGGTGCCGCCGGCGGCGACCGTCTGGGTGGTGCGGCGGGCCAAGGGCGGGGTGAAGGGTGATCGGGACAAGCTCGAGTCCCTCGACACCGACCTCGCCGCCCGCGGGTTGCGGGTGAGCCGGGAGCTGCGCCTCGCGCGGTCGCTACTCCGACACGCTGGTGCAGCGGTGGGACACCGTCCCTCCGGCGGCGCCCCTCGGGGGCCCGATCGGTGCGGCGGCCGGATCAACCGCCGGGACCTGATCCGCCGCCGAAACCCGCCCCCACCGTGCTCGGGTGGCAACCCAGGCCATGGTCCGGGCCGACTGGCGGAGGCGACCGGCCGAGGTCCACGCCGACCGACCCGACGGGCGCCGGTGACGCTCGACCGGTACCGACGTCAGCGGGAGCCCGGCGGCGCCGATGGCGGCCACGATGCTGGGCCCGCCCAGGTCGATGATGGCCCGGCGGGCGACCGGGCCCATGGCCACGTAGGCCCCGGCGTCCGCCGGCAGGCGGGTGAGCCGGGCCATGACGGCCCGGTGGACCCGCCCCGTCACCATCCGCCCTCGGCTCTCGTATGTCCCCCGGCGCCCGGCGAAGACCGCCCCCGCGTCGCCCGCGGCCAGCCGGTCGAGAAGGACTGGCACCGCCTCCGGCGGGTCTTGCAGGTCGGCGTCGAGGCACACCCACGCGACCGCGTCCTGCTCGTCGGCCAGGCCGCGGACCAGGGCCCGGTGCTGGCCGACGTTGGCCTCGAGGGCGGTTATGCGGATGCGGGGATCGGCGGCCGCCAGCCGCCGGGCCACGGCCAGGCTGGCGTCGGGTGAGGCGTCAACGACGATCCGCAGCCTCCACGCCCGCCCGTCGAGGGCCGCCACCAGCCGCCGGACCAGCTCGGGAAGGGTCGCCGCGTTGCCGTACACAGGCGTGACGACGGCCACGTAGTCCTCGCTCACGACCGGTCGAGCTCCCAGCACCGAGCCAGCCCGTCGGCCAGGTCGACCTTGGCCTCCCAGCCCAGGAGGGCGCGGGCGAGCGAGGGGTCGCACACCCACGAGGGCGCGTCCCATCCCCGTCCCGGATGGGCGTCGGCCGCCACCTGCACCGGACGACCAGTGACCCGCTCCACCTCCGCCACCAGCTCCTCGTTGGCCACCTGGCGCCCAGTGCCAATGTTGAGCACCTGACCGGCGGCCAGGTGATCCGCCCCGGCCGCCCTCACGCACGCCTCGACCACATCGTCGACGTAGATCCAGTCCCGCCGCCGCCCCGGCCCGGTGAGCGGCAACTCGGTGCCCGTGCGGGCGGCCCGGATGGCGCTCGGCACCAGCCGGCCGGGGTGGTCGAGGGGACCGTAGACCTGGAACGCCCGCAGCACCGCCGAGCGCATCCCCCACCCACCGGCGGCGGCCACGGTCAGCAGCGAGCCGGTCGCCTTGGTGGCGCCGAAGAAGCCCCGGGGGCGGAGCGGCGACCCCTCGTCCATGGGACCCGAGGCCTCGCCGTACTCGGTGGACGATCCCAGGCGGACGACGGCCCGGCAGCGGTCAGGCAGGGCGTCGACCAGCCACAGCGCGCTCGTCCCGTTGACCGCGGCGGTGGTCCGGCGTTGGTCAGCGGTGGCGTCGTCCCGGGCCGCGGCCAGGAGAAAGGCGACGTCGGGACGTGCAGCCTCGGCCGCGGCGGCCGTGGCCCCGGGGTCGGACAGGTCGGCCTCGACGACCTCGACATCGCCGGCCACACCGAGGGTTTCGAGGCGCCAGGGCGGGCTCCCGGGCCGGACGATCACCGGTGACGTCCCACCCGTCGCCGGCCAGGCGGGCGGCCAGGTGGGCACCGACGAACCCGCCGGCGCCGGTGACGAGGGCCCTCACACCGCCTCGTCCTCGAACTGGAGCCCGACCGCCGCTTCCAGCTCGGCCCGGTCCCGGGCGACCTGCTCTCGGTCGCGGGCGTGGGCCTCATCCGTCATGGCCAGGATTCGGGGAACCTCGAGGTCGAGGTCGCGACCGGCGGTGTCGGCGTGGAACGACCGGCGCAGGAACGTGAACGACGCCGAGAGGCGGGACAGCTCGCCCGCCAGCAGCCGGCTGGGAACCGGATGCCCCCCTTCGGGAACGGTGAGGCCGGCCACGCCGAAGGGGACGCCGGCGTCGGCGGCCGCCTCCGCGATGCGGTCGACCGTCCCGTCGACCAGCGCCGCGAACAGGGGACCGCAACCCCTGTCGATCATCAGGTCGTTCAGGCCCACGTAGACCCTGGACAACGGGTGTTGGAGCAGCTCGTCGGCCCGGCGCACGGCGTCGCCGGTCTCGACGAGGATGCCGAGGCCGCAGCGCCCCCTCACCCGCCGGGCGGCCGCCTCGACCTCCTCCGGGCGACGCACCATCGGCAGGAGCACCTCGTCGGCGCCCAGCTCCACGGCCAGGTCGATCTCACCCGCCGTCCATGGGCCCCACCCGTTGACCCGGCAGAGGACGCGCCCGCCGGTGGCGGCCCGCACCCCGGCCAGGTCGTCGGGCGTGTCGGCGTTGATCTGGGTGTCGCAGCCCGCTTGACGGCGACGCTTGCCCCGACGCTCCCAGTCGACGACCACGCCCGCGGCCCCCGCTCGCACCACCCGGCGGGCGACGTCGGGATCGGTGGTGAACGCGAAGAGGTCGATTAGGAGAAGCTAACAAAATGTCTTCGGCGCGCCAATCCCGGCAGCATTGGCGCGGCCCCGACCTACCCGGCCACGGTGGCCCGGTGCGAGGCCGGTTGGGGGCGATGGGGATGGTGGGCGCCGGTGCCCTGGTCTCAGGGGCGGCGTCGGTCGCCGGCCTGGCCCTCGCCACCCGGGTCCTCGGCGCCGACGGCGTGGGACCCCTGGCCGTCGCCTGGGCCTTGGCCGTGGTCGTCGGGCCCGGGTTGTGGTCGTCGGTCGAGCAGGAGGCGGCCCGGGGGACGGCCCGGGGCGAGCCGTCGGGCGACGTGGCTCGAGTCGTCGTTCGCCGGGCGGCGGTGGCCGCGGTGGCGGTGGCCGTAGCGGGACTGGCGCTGCGCCACCGGGTCTTTGCCGGCAGTGTGGCCGTCCCCCTGGCCCTGGCCGTGATCGCGGTCGCCTACGGCCCGCTCCATCTGGCATGGGGCCGGCTGGCGGGGGAGCGACGCTCGCCGGCGCTGGCGGCGACGGTCGCGGTGGAAGGGGTGGCCCGATTCGCCCTTGTCGGTGGGACGGCCCTCGTGACCCACGACGCCGGCCCGTGCGCCTGGGCCCTCGCCGCGGCCGTGGCGGCGGCCGCGGTCGTGGCGACGGTCGTGGCCGGACCCGGGAGCCAGGTTACGAGCGGCTCTGCCGCCTTTGGCGCGGCGGGCGGGGTTGTGGCCCGGGTAAGGTCGCTGACCTGGGCCGGCCTGCTCTCCCAGGGGCTGTTCCTCACCTCACCGGCGACCTTCGCGCTGCTGACGCCGGCGGGCGACCCGCGTACGGCGCGACTGGCCATGGCGGTGGTGCTCGCCCGGGCGCCGGCCCTGGCGTGGAAGGGGGTCTTGGCCGCGGTCGTCCCGGCCGTCGCCGCCGACTCCGATGCCACGCCCACCGCTACGGCCGCGGTGGGCAAGGCGGTGCTGGCCGCCGCGGTCGGCGCGGCCGCGGTCGGAGCGATCGTCGTCCGTCCTCCTGGGCGACGCCGTGCTCGACGTGCTGACCGGACGCGGGCCCCGACTGGGTGCCGCTGCCCTGGCCCTGTTGGCGGTGTCGACGGCGGCCTACCTGGGCGCCCTGACGGCCACATCGGCCCTGGCCGGCGCCGGCCGGGCTCGGGCCGCGGCTGCCGCCTGGCTGGCGGGGGCGGCGACGGCCGCAGTGGTAGTGATGATCCCTGGCGACGCCCTCCGCCGAGTGCTCGTCGCCCTCGCCGCAGGGACCATCGTGGCCCTGGCTGGCGTCGTCCGGGCCTGCGTCCGACCGAGCGAGGTCGACACGTCCGGCTGATCGTTCGGAACGCCCGTTAGCGTGGGGGAGTGAGCGATCCGCCCTCCTGGTCCGACGAACCAAGGCCTTCGAGCGGACCGCCCCCTCCGCCCGACGCGCCGCCCCCGCCGCCCGGCGGACCGTCATCCGCCCCGCCCGGCGGACCGTCATCCTCCCCGCCCGGCGGACCGCCCGCCGCCCCGGCCCGCCCCCGCCCCCGAGCGGACCGCCCCCGCCGCCCGACGGACCGCCACCCCCGACCCGCCCGCCCGGGCCGCCCCCGCCGCCCGACGGAGCGCCGTTCCCGCCACCTTCTCCCGGCGGACCGCCGCCCCCGCCGGCCGGCGGCTACGGCGCGCCTCCGCCGCCATACGGGTACGGCCCGCCGACGGGACCCTACGGCTACCCGGTGCGCCGGACGGAGGGCAACGCCATCGCCGCCCTGGTGCTGTCGATCATCTCGTTCGTCTTCTGCCCGGTGATCCCGGCCGTCGTGGCCCTGTTCCTCGCACCGACCGCCAAACGGCACATCCGGGCATCGGGCGGCGCGCTCGAAGGCGAAGCGATGGCCACCGCAGCCCAGGTCATCTCCTGGATCAACATCGGCCTGTCCGTGGTCGGGATCGTCCTGGTAGTGATCGTCGTCGCGGCCGGCGGTTTCGACGAGAGCGACCCGTACGGCATGGCGGGGATGCTCGGCCTCGTCTGAGCCGACGTGCGTTATCACCGAAGTGGGACGCTGGCCGGCGATCGCTCGGTCGCTCCCGCGTGGAACGCTCTCAGACGTCGAGAACCAGCCCGGTTCGGGTGCGTGGCCGCCAAGGTGCGGCCCACGTGCCTCCCAGGTCACCCCACCGATGGACTCGTGCGACGCAGACAAGCCACGTGACAGGGCTGCCCCACGGCCGTTCCCGATGGTCGCCGTCCAGGGCGCTAGCTGCCGGTGCGCTCGCGGTGGTCGCACCCTGGCCAGCAGCAGGGTCGGCGCTGGCCGTCCTCCAGCTCCTCCTGGGTCCGGCGAATGCGGCGCGCTCGTGTCGTCGCCTGCTTGGCATCCTCGACCCAGCAGATGAACTCGTTGCGGGCCAGAGGTGTGATGTCCTCCCAGGCATCGAGTGCAGAGGAGTTGGCCACCAGCGCTTCCCGGAGGTCACCTGGAAGCTCGTGCACCACTCCACCCGGCACTCGCGTCACAGAGCCACGGTATCGGCTGTACAGGCCTGTTCCCGCGGAGTCGCTCGCGGTCGTCTTGTCATCGCCGGCGATGAGTGGCGGGCGAGCGTAGGTAGCCCGACCTGGCTTACGTGCGCTCCGGTTCACCGCTCTGCTCGACGGGTTTGCCGAGGACACAACGCACTCGTATGAAGCGACGCGAAGGTGGACAGTGCCCGGCGTCGGGAACGTGACGGTGCTTCTGCCGGGGGCGTCAATATCACCGTGCCGCTCCGGGGGTGCGTGGCGACGCGCCGGGCACCGTTCGATTGGTCCTCACGAGTGGACACGCCACCCATGCGCATGCCCAGGCGGGCGATAATTGCGGACGAGGGCCGTTACCGCTCACGACGCCCGGGAGGAGGGCGGAGAGGAACGGCACTTGCCGGAGACCCCCTGGCCGCCGAGCATGTCTGGAAGGCGTGACGTCGACGCCCACCGAGGGTTCATCGCCGAGCACGACGGCGCCAGCGATGCTCCGGCACATCTCGGAGACCTCCGGCGACGGTCTAGAGCGATCGCCGCCGGTGGGCCCCCATGCTCGATGGGCGCGGTGACGGTCGTTCGTGGCCCCGGGCGCCCGACGGGCGCGGTCTAGCCCGAGGCGGCCGTCAGCTCGGGTTGGCGGGCCCGGGGGTCGGGAGGGGGGCCGTGGGGCCCCTCCCATAGCCAACGTTTGCCCCGCCGGGAGACGCGCCAGCGGTGGTGGGTCTTGAGGTAGTGGTGGAACCGGCAGAGGCGGCAGAGGTTGGCCAGCTCGCTGCGGCCGCCCTCGGCGACCGGGCGGACGTGGTCGATCTCCAGGTCGTTGGCGACGCCACAGCCGGGCACCACGCAGACCGGGTCTCGCTCCAGCAGCGCGGTGCGCACCCGGGCGGGAATGCCACGGCCCAGGTGCACCACCTTGCGCACCTCGCCGTCGTCGACCTCGAGCGCGGCCACGACGGCGTCGGCCAGCAGGCTGTTGACCCAGCCCACCGTGACCGGCCCCGCCCCCGGCACCTCGCACACCTCGCCCCGCTCGGTGTGGCCCCGCCGCAGCGCACCGTGGTCGACCCGCACGTGGATCATGGCCGACGGGGGTCGCAGGGCATCGGCGGGCTGGGCGGCGGTCGCGGCCCGGGCCATGGCCACCAGCGCGTCGGCCACCACTGCGCTATCGGCATCCCGACGTTTGCGACTCCGGCCCCGATGGTCCTCCGCCGCCCGTCGGGCGATGGCCTGGCGGTGGGGCTCGAGGGCGGCCAGCACGATGGCGCCCGCTTCGGGGGTGAGGCTGCCGGAGAAGCGGAATGACCCTTCGAGATCGACCCAGTGGCGCAGGTGGCGCCGACGATGCGCCCGGCGGTGGCGCTCGTCGTCGTCGGTGGCCGCCGCCCGCACCCGGGCCGCCGCCCGTTGCAGCTCGGGGAAGGACCCGGCCTCGGCCAGCTCCAACAGCTCCGCTTCCGAGCCCTGATCGGCGACTGCGGCAGTGGCCACCTCCACCGCCTGGCGCTCGGTGAGCGCACCGGAGCGGAACCTGTCCTCCGTGGCCGGCAGGCGCGCGCATGGCCTCGGCCGCCTCCAGCAGGTCCACCGCCTGGCCGACGCCGACACCGGTGGCATCGGCCAGCAGATGCGCCGGCGAGCGATGGCCAGTCGAGAACCAGGCCTGGGATTCCGCCATCCGCCGCGAACACAGCACCGTGCCCGCCGCCCCCAGGCGCTGCATGCGGGCGAAGGCGCCCATCAGCTCGAGCGACTCGCTCGCACCCAGCGCCTCGGGGTCGAGCTCGGCCAGCACCTCTTCCAATCCCGCCACCAGCTCGCCCACCCGCAGGCCGATCATACGTTCGATTCTACCATGACCCTGCGACACCTATGGCAGCATTCCGATGACTTCTGGACAGGTTTCCTGGGTCAGGCTCGCCGCGGCGGCTCGCGCTTCCAAACGGTCCGCTGAACGACTAGAGGGGAAAGTGCCGGGACTCGCCCGTCGCTGATGCCCGGCCGGCATTCGCCAGGTACTGGAGTTTCGTTCCACGTGCTGGACCGGATTTGGCTTCCAGGGGGCGATTACCCGAGGCGGGGCGACGATGACGCCGCGGGAGACGACTGTGAGTTCTCCCTGAGGAGCGAGACAGCTCCGCTGCCCGATCACCCGAGGCAGGATTGCCGGCTACATCGCCGGGCGGTCGGTGCGACAGGCGGGCGGTAACGCTCCAAGCCGCTGGTCTGCTTGCGGGCCGCGCCAGCGGGCGAGGGGAAGAGCGGCACATCCCGAGACGCCTCTTCGAGGAGGGTCGAAGGCGTGGCCTCGACCGGGCTCGTCACCCAGGGGAGGGGCCTGGGGCTGCGCGTCCTGGGACTCTCGGCTCTCGCGCGCGAATCCGTACCCGTCGATCTTTGCGGTGATCGTGGCAAGATCGGCGTGTCCGCGCCGATCGATGAGTCCGGCGCGCGGAGCTAATTGTGTTCGCGGGGCGTCCACCCAAAGGCTGCCGCGGGAGGGAGCGACTTGGCCGAGCGCGCTGAGCCCTTCGGCGAACCGACCGATTTGCCGGTTCTTCTTGTCATGGGTCTCGGCGCATCCATGCTGTGGTGGGAGGAGGAGTTCTGCCGGCGCCTTGCCGACGGCGGCCGCTTCGTGATCCGTTACGACCACCGCGACACAGGCCGATCAACCACCTACGAACCCGGGCGCCCCGGTTACAGCGGTGCCGACCTGGTGGCCGACGCTGCCGGCGTGCTCGATGCCTACGGTCTCGGGTCGGCACACGTGGTGGGCGTATCCGCGGGCGGGGCCATGGCGCAACTCTTGGCCCTGGACTTCGCCGATCGTGTCTCGACGCTCGTCCTCATCAGCACCTCGCCCGCGATACCCGTCGACCGGGATCTCCCACCGCCAACCGCCGATTTCAGTCGCTTCTTGGCCGAAGCGAAGGTCGACTGGACGGACCGCGAGTCGGTGATCGACTACCTCGTCGGCTACTCCCGGGTTCTCGCCGGCCCGAGCCGAACATTCGACGAAGCCGCCTGCCGTGACCTCGTCCGCCGTGACGTAGGGCGCGCAGACAACGTCGTGTCGCTGCAGAACCACGACCTCATGGCTCACGGCGACAGGCCACATCCGCCACTGTCGTCGATCACCATGCCAACGCTTGTGATCCACGGCACGGCCGACCCGATGTTCCCGCTCGCGCACGGCCAGGTGTTGGCCGAGGAGATCCCCGGCGCCATGCTGCTACCGGTCGATGGAGCCGGCCACGGCGTCGACAGAGCCGATTGGCCGACCATCGTGCCCGCGATCCTCCATCACACGGCTGCAGCCTCCCTCCGCAGCGATGGGCAACCGAGCCGATGAGCCATCACCGGAGGGGCTGGGCCTGACGGTCAGGCGACGACACGCATCAGTACCTACGGTTCGATGCGGCGCGTGTGCGCCTCGTGGGCGACGGTGGCTACCGTTCGGGAGGTCGCCATGTCCCAGGTCCGCGTCCACAACTTCTCGATCTCCCTCGACGGATTCGGGACGGGCGACGGCATCACGTTCGAAGCGCCGTTCGGTCACGCCGGGGAACGCCTGCACGAGTGGATGTTCGCCACCCGGTTCTGGCGGTCGATGGTCGGTGAGCCCGGTGGCACTGCGGGTGTCGACCACTCGTTCGCCGAACGCCATGCCCGTGGCTGTGGTGCCGAGATCATGGGCCGGGGCAAGTTCGGCCCCCAGACCGGCCCGTGGACCGATGTCGGCACCGACGCCGAGTGGCGGGGCTGGTGGGGGCCGAACCCGCCGTTCCACTCGCCGGTGTTCGTCCTCACCCACCACCCGCGCCCGTCGATCGAGATGGAGGGCGGCACCGTGTTCCACTTCGTCGACGCCAACCCGCACGAGGCGCTCGACCTCGCCCGGGAGGCAGCCGGCGACCTCGACGTGCGCGTCGGCGGTGGCCCGACCGTCGTCCGGGACTTCCTCGCTGCCGACCTCATCGACACGCTCCACGTCGTGCAGGTGCCGATCCTGCTCGGCCGCGGCGTTCGCCTGTGGGACGGCATCGAGGGTGTCGAGGAGCGCTACGACATCGAGGCGGTCTCCTCACCCAGCGGTGTCACCCACGTGACCTTCACCCGTCGGTAGCGAGCCTGCGACCCCGGTGACGCCCGGGCGCGTCCACTGGGGCACCGGTCGACCGCCGTCCCTAGGCCCAATCAGCGCACCGGGCCGTCGGGACCGATGACGGTGGTCTCGGGCGGCACCTCTGTCATGGGCAGCCGGCGCCGGGCCGCGGCGATCGCGTCGCCCTCGCGGGTGTGTGCCTTCTCGCGCTTGCGCAGCTCGAGGAGCTGTCGCTCGAAGTCGTCGTGCTCCGTGACCGTCGGGGCTGGCGTGGTCATGGTTCCTCTTTCAGTTGCCTTGGGAGCGGCTTCCCCTCTCTGGCCGGCCGTGCAACCTGCGATCGACGACGGCTCGGGCGGAGCGGCCGACCGTCCCCAGGCGCCGCATCTCCTTGCGGTGGGGGACGGGGGAGGGCAGTTCCATAACCAGGCGATACGCCTCCAGGGTTCCCCTGGCCAGCGCGGACGACGAGCCCCAGAGGTAGACCCTGAACAGCCGGTACGTCCGCTCGCCCCACCGTTTGACGACCACGTCCCGGTTCGACTCCAGGTTCTCCGCCCACCGACGGGTGGTGAGGGCGTAGTTGTGGCGATCGCTGCGCACCTCGACCAGGTCGAACGCGCTCCGCTCGACCGCCCGTAGGTAGCTGCTCACGCGCATGGGCGTCCCGCCGCCGGGCCAGACGTGGGCCCGGGCGAAGGTCGACATGGCCCACTTCCGCCGCGACCCGGTCGCGTCCAGGTACACCCGACCGCCGGGCTTGAGCACCCGTTGGAACTCCCGCAGCGTCGCCGGGTAGTCGGTCAGGTGCTCGGTGACGCCGAGGACGACGATGGCGTCGTACAGCTCCCGCGGCCGGTGCTCGAAGAGGTGCTCCTCGACCACCGCGCACGGCAGGCCCTCCCGCTCGATCACCCCGGCCACATACCGACGCGACTCCGACGAGATCGTCAACCCCGTGACCTCGATGCCGCGGCGGCCGGCGAATGCGACGAAAGCGCCCCAGCCCGCGCCCACGTCGAGCACCCGCGACCCCGGGCCGAGCCGGCACGCGTCGATGGCGTAGTCGAGCTTGCGCACGATCGCCCGCTCGAGGGCCTCGTCGTCGTGCTCGAAGATCCCGTGCGAGTAGGCGTGGACCTCCCGGTCGAGGAAGCACAGCCAGAACTCGGGATCGGCCTCGTAGTGCGCCCGGATGGCCCGCCGGTCCCGATCGACCCGG
Source organism: uncultured Acidimicrobiia bacterium (assembly GCA_963765955.1). GTDB lineage: Bacteria > Actinomycetota > Acidimicrobiia > Acidimicrobiales > AC-14 > JAXDMK01. The sequence continues at coordinate 33,634 of CAVXYA010000001.1, read as the reverse complement.
CCGGAGACGACGGCCGCGCCGACGGTGTGCCACAGGCTGGTGAGCAGGTGCCGGTCGCGGAGGAGCGGCCGCATCTCCAAGGCGGCGGCCATGTCGCCCCGGATGTCGACGTGGCCGTCGAGGTAGGCCTCGCCGATACGCAGCTCGTCCAGCGACTCCAGCGCCTCGACCCCGGCCCCGTCATGGGCGACGAACGAGAACTTCGGGTCGCCCCGTCCGATCACCCGCGGCGGGCGGTCGGGAAGGCACAGCTCGAAGGTGGGGATCGAGCCCCGGCCGAGGGCGCGGACCCGGTCCTCAAGGGCCGCCCCGTCGAGGGGACCGTCGATGTACACGGTGAGGCCTCCTGCTCAGGCAGACGGTGCGATCATGAGCCGCTCCGCCAACGTCTCCAGGTCGGCCCGCCGTTCCTCGACGAGCTGATCTCCCAACCGGCACAGGGCAGCCAGGTTCGCGGCGCTCGAATCGTCGAGATCGAGGCTGCAGCCGCGGAGCTCGGTCTGGAACCGGAAGTAGCGGCTGTACGGCTCCTTGGCCGAGATGATCACCCGCATCAGCTCGTCGGCGATCTCGCTGGTGCCGTCGAAGACCACGTTGAGCATCCCCATCCCCAGCGAGAGCCAGCCCCGGCTCCACAGCTCCTCGTAGGTCGGGATCTCCTCCGGCGGGCGGCCGGTGCCGAGCGAGACCATGAGGAAGTCGGCGTCCACCCCGAGCTCACGCTCCTCGACCAATGCCTCGTAGTAGGCGACCGTCGACGGGTTGTTGGCGGCCACCCCCCCGTCGATGCAGATCAGCTCCTTGCCCCCCTCACCGGTGATGCGCATCGGAGGGAAGTAGGTCGGCGCGGCCGAGGTGGCCCGCGACACCTCCACCATGGTGGGGTTGATCCCGTCCCGCTTGGCGGCCCGGCTGCGGAAGACCACTGCCCGGCCCGCCTTCCAGTCGTAGGCGGGCACGATCACGTCGGTGATGGCGTCGGCCAGGCGGGCGTCGCCCATGCAGTCCTTGTACAAGGACTCGATCCCCTCGGCGCTGTAGCGGGCGTTGCCGTACTTGCGGGGCGTCACCAGCGCCCCCGCCCGCTGGCGCAGGGCGAGCCGCCCCGGCCGCTGCCGGGCCAGGGCAAAGGCGGTGCGTAGGGTCGGCTTGACGAAGATCAGGGGCGCCCACTTCAGGTAGATCTCGAGGATGGTCGCGGCGGACATGGCCGGGCGGCCGTCGTCGTCCGGGCGGCAGAGCGCCATGGCGACGACCCCACCGGTGGACGTCCCCGCGACGACGTCGAACAGGGTGGCCGCGCCCCGTCCCGTGAGCCGCTCGAGCTCGATGAGGATCCGCAGCGGGATCACGCCCCGGAGCCCGCCGCCGTCGATCGACAGCACCCGGATGATGGGGACGTCGCGCCGCGGCGGTCGCGCCGGCCCGCTCGCCTCGTCCGCCGGCAACGCCTCGTCGGTGGTCACCCGTCCCCCCATGTGGTCGACGCCCAGCGGCGCCATTCAACCATTCCTGGCAAGACCGGGTTCAGACACCTCACGCCACCGCCCGACCGCCCTGCCACTGGGCGGTGGCGCATCGCCGACGAGCGCGCCGCCGGAGACTCACTCGCCGAAGCGGGCCGTCGGATGACCGGGCCGCATGGTGATGCCGGTGATCTCGTCGCCGATGTAGACCACCTGGAGATGGGCGATCCCCTTCTCGAAGACCATCGTGAGGTCGCGCATCACGACCTCCTCACCGGTCTCGACGTAAGCGCCGATGTGCTCGGTCGCCTCCGCCCATAGCTGCACCAACGCCGGCACCTGCACCATCTCCCGCAGCTCCGCCTTCACCGCGTTCTCGATGCTCGCCTGGTCGCCGCTGGTCAGGGCCTGGATCACGTCGTTCGGACTCATGCGCCCATTGTCGTCGCTCCGGGCCCACTGGCATGAACCGGGCGCTGGGCCGCCACCCCGGGCCCGCCGGACAGAGCCAGATCCGGGGCACCATGGGGAGGATTGCGCGACCCGGTCGGTGCGTTGAAGGTGGCGCGGTCTCAACGATGCGGGTAGAGGGCGGTCACCGGCACGTTCAGGGACGCGCCCGACAGGCCGAACGGCACCTGGCAGGGGTCGAGCCGGGCGACCGAGAGGACGACGTCCAGAATCAGGGGCCCGGGGATGACCATGATCTCGGGCCCGGTGATCTTGTAGCTCACCCGGCCTTCGCGGTGCTCCTGGCGCTCGGCGGGCGGCGGCACCGAGCAACCCCCGGGGTCGGGCGGCTGTTGGTAGATGATCTCCTGCCCGACACGGAGTGAGGTCAGGCAACAGGCGCCGCCGGCGATGGTTATCGAGCTCTCGATCGTGAACTCGACGGTGTCGCCGACGTGTGGGGCGATGGGCGTCATTCGCAGTTGGACGGAGACGCCGTTCTCCTCCAGGCTCCACGCTGTCGGATTGGCCGGTGAGGGTCGAGGGGGCAGCTCCGCCAGCCAGTCCCTCGGCTCCGTCGTGGTGGTCATCGTCGGCGGAGGGGTGGGCGTCGCCTCCGGTCCTGCTGCGACCGTCGTCGGCGTCGGCGCGGTCCGCGTGGTGACTACCGCCGTGGCCGCCAGAGCGGAGGTCGCGGGGGACAGGGTGTGCGTCGGGGTCGGCGCTGTCTGGATGCCCGTCCGCTCGGCGGCGCCGGATCCGTGGCCGACCTTCGTCGCCGAGAGCTGGGCGCGAGCATCCGTCCCTTGGGAGGAACGGCCGATGGCAGTCGCGACTCCCGCCCCGCCGACGACGGTCACCAGCACGCCGACGGCCACCACCCACACGAGGTGCCGGAACCGCCGTTCGCCCATTTGCCACCTCATCGGCACCGGGGCGCGCCGACTTGAGGCCCGACGCGGCGGCGTCCCGGCGGCCGCCTGGGCCTCCGGGACGCTCGCCCTGATGTGCGGAGGTGTCAGCCGAAGTTTCCGGGTCCGACCGGGCCGACGACCTTGATCTTCTTGAGACCGGTGAAGGTGACGGATTCTGCCGTGTCGTTGGCCGACACGTGCAGCGTGAGGCTGAACGGTCCTTTGGCCAGCTGAGTGTGGTCGATGGTGGCGGTGACGACGGTCTGGGTGCCGCCGGCCAGGGTCCCCTCGGTTTCCGACAGGCCGACCTCGGAGGGCACGCCTACCGCGAGCCAGCTCATGTCGCTTCCGCCGACGTTGGCCACCACGAACTGGGCGGTCCACTCACCGTCGGCCAGGGCGATATTGGCCGGGCCCACCGAGAGCACGCCAGGATCGGGCTGTGGCTCCGGGTCGGCCCCGGGGTCGGCCTCGGGCTCGCCCTGGGGCTCGGCGGCCGGCTCGGCGGCGGGCGGCGGCTCGGCCGCGGACTCGGGCCCCGTCTGGCCGACGAGCTGCGGGGCTCCGGCGGACAGGTCCTCGGCAGGGGAATGGGGGAGCGGCCCGCGGCTGGCGGCCTGGCCGCTGCTTCCGAGGCCGATCAAGAGCAGGGCCGCGGACAGCGCCGCGACCAGCAGGGCGATGACGATGATGGAGCGGTTCTTGGACATCGGGGTTTCCTCTCGGTCGGGTTGGTGTTCGCAGCTGAGAGGGGGCGGCCCGGGCGACCCTTACGGATTTTCGTAAGAAATGGCGGCACCATCTCTCTTGGTCGGTGATGATCCTCACCCGACCTCCCCGTCCCCCGGCCCCTTATGGTTTCCGGTAAGACGCCATGGACGACGCCGCCCTCGTGCTCGCCGCCCGCTCGGGCGACCGCGATGCCCTGGCCGCGATCTACGACCGCTACGGCGACCGGTTACACGACTACTGCTGGTCGATCCTGCGCGATCGCGACGAGGCGGCCGACGCCTTCCACGACGCGTTCTGCATCGCCGCCCAACGGCTGGACCAGCTCCGGGAGCCGTCCAAGCTCCGGCCCTGGCTCTACGCCATCGCCCGCCACGAGGCGTTGCGTCGGGCCACTGCCCGCCGCCGCCAGCAGCCGACGGAGGACCTGGGCGACGTGATGTCGGCCGATCCCGAACTCGACTCCTCGTCCCGCCAGGAGGAGGCGGTGCAGCTCGTGTGGGCTGCCGCCGCCGGCCTGTCCGATCGCGACCGGGCCCTGCTCGACCTGAACGTCCGCCAGGGACTGGAGGGCCAGGAGCTGGCCGACGCCATCGGGGTGGAGCCGGGCCACGCCTACGTTCTGCTCTCCCGCCTGCGGGACCAGGTGGAGCGCTCGCTGGGCGCCCTCCTCGTCGCCCGCTACGGCCGTTCCGACTGCCCGGAGCTGGCCACGATCCTGCACGGGTGGGACGGCACGTTCTCGCCCCTGCTGCGCAAACGGGTCGCCCGCCACGCCGACGGGTGCGACGTGTGCGCCGACCGTCGCAAGTCCCTCGCCAGCCCCCTGGCCCTCCTCTCGGCGGTACCGCTGGCGCCGGCCCCCGCCCACCTGCGGGACAAGGTCCTCGGCGACGCCCGACTGGTGGCCTTCGACGCCGACGCCGACGCCGACGCCGACGTCGATGCCGTCCGGTCCCGGGACCGCGGCCACGGGGGATTCCCGCCGCCTCTGTACCCCTCGCGCCCCGGAGGTCGGGTCGGAGTCGCCGCCGTCGCCGCGGCCATCCTGATCCTGGTGGCGGTGGGCTTGCTGGTAGGGAAGCCCTTCGCCGGCGACAACGACGACGACAAGGTGTCGCTTGCCGCGGTTGCCACGACCACCACCAGCCTCGGCGCGGCCGTGGGTGGCACCTCGACAACCACCGGCGGCCCAATCGTCCCCGGCTCGACGGTGACCTCCGTCGGGGGGCTGACCACCCCCGGCACCCAGGTGCCGACCATGGTGACGGGCCCGGGCGTCACGCAGATCGGGCCGCACCTGCGGCTCGACGCGACCGGCCTCGATTTCGGTGCGTCCGGCACCGAGCAGGTGATCGTCCTGGGCAACGACGGCGACGTGCCCCTGGCCTGGTTGGCGTCGACGACCTCGTCCGCCTTCTCGACGGATGTCGCCGGGGGCGAGGTGGCGGCCGGAGCGGAGGCCCAGGTCACCGTCTCCCTCGAGCGGTCCGGTGCGACCGAGGGCCCCCTCGAGGCCTCGCTGCGGGTCAGCTCCGATGGAGGCGACGCGGTGGTGGCACTGTCCGCCTCCGTCGTGCGGCCGCCGGTCGTGCGGGTCTTCATCGACGACCCGACATTGGCACGGTCGCCGTGCTCACTCCGGCCCACGGCGACGTCGATCGAGGCCGAGGTGGCCGACGAGTCGGGGATCGCGTCCGTCGTCGTCCATTGGGTCGACCCGTCGGGCGCGGCGGGCCGCGCCGATTTGGTCGAGGGGTCGGGCAGTACGTGGCTGGGCCGGCTGGGCCCGTTCTCCGCTGCGGGCACGGTCGCCTGGTGGGTGGAAGCCACCGACTCCCTGGGCGCCGTGGGCCGTTCGGCCGACCAGTCGACGCCCGTCGAGCGCTGCCGCTGAGCGGCGCCCTCCGCCCCCCTTCGCCACTGGGTCGTCGTACCGTGGGAGCTGATGGCCCGGATCGACCAGCGCGACGCCCGAAACGCCGACGGGCCGTGGTTCGTCGACACCCGCTGCATCGACTGCGGCACGTGCCACCAACTCGTGCCTGAGCTGTTCGAGGCGGTGAGCGACCAGTCGGTGGTGGCTCGCCAGCCGGTGGGGCCCGAAGGTGAGCACCGGGCGTGGCTGGCGGCGGAGGCCTGCCCGACCCAGTCGATCGGGCGCACGCCCCGGGTACCCCGGCCGGCCGGGCTGTACCCCCTCCCGATCGACGGTCCGGTCTACGACCTGGGGCACACCAGCGAGGCGTCGTTCGGCGCCACCAGCTACCTGGTGCTCCGTCCGGACGGCAACCTCATGGTCGATGCGCCCCGCTACACCCGGTCACTGACCGCGCCGCTGGATGCCCTCGGAGGGGTGGCCCACGTGCTCCTCACGCACCGCGACGACGTGGCCGACGCCCCCCGGTGGGCCGAGCGCTACCACGCCCGGGTCTGGATCCACGAAGCCGACTCGTCGGCCGCCCCGTGCGCCACCGACCTGCTGCGGGGCACGAGCCCGACGGTCGTGGCGCCGGGCGTCGTGGCCGTTCCCGTCCCGGGCCATACGAGGGGATCGGTCGTCTTCGCGGTCGAGGACACCTGGCTGTTCACCGGCGACTCGCTGGCCTGGAGCCATCGTCGCCGGGATCTCGTGGCCTTCCGCGACGCCTGCTGGTACTCGTGGGCCGAGCAGACCCGGTCGCTGGACCGTCTGGCGTCGACGGTGTCCTTCTCGTGGGTCCTGCCCGGCCACGGTGCCCGGGTCCATCTCGATCCCGCCGACGCCCGCCGCCGGCTAGTGAGCCTCGTCAACCGCATGCGAGCGCCGAGGCGCTGAACTCGCCGGGACGCAGGCCACCATGTTCTCGTCGGCCCCGCCATTCCCCGGATGACGCCGCTGTCACTCGGGCAGCGGGCCGAGGAGGAAGCTGCCGGCGCCGTCGGGATTCTCGTCGAAATAGAAGTCGTGGATCGCCTGGAGCAAATCCTCCGTGGTGATGAGACCGTCGCCGTCGGTGTCGAGCCGCCGGACGACCTCGCGGGCGTCGGCCTCGGGCAGATGCATCAGGGAACCGGTCCAGCGGACATGCTCCTCAGCGTCGAGCATGCCGTCGTCATCGGTGTCGGCGACCGCCATAATCGCCTGGAGGAACGGCCGGTAGCCCTGTTCGAACGAGGCTTCTGTCTCCAACAGCCCGCCGACAAAGGCCTGCTTGTACTCGCCGAGGGTGATCTTTCCGTCGGGGTCGGAGTCGGCCGCCGAAGCCAGGTGATCCCACAGACCCAGACTCAGTTCCATCAGCCGCTGCCGCGCCGGCGACTCTGCGCCGTGACCGAACTCGTCGGCGCAGCTTCGCGCCGAGGTCTCGAAGTCCGACCGCTCGATCACGCCGTCGCCGTCGTAGTCGAAGGTCTGAAACCGGCGGGTCAACTTTCGCTCCAGGAATTCGCTGATGTCCACGAAGACGTCCTTTCATCGCTTGCCCGGGTTTGCCTTTTCGCATGAAGATGCTGCCTCGATTCGTTCGAGTGTGTCCTCCCAGCCGGTAATCGGTGCAGCAGCAAGGAGTAGCCGTCCCGCGGGCTGCCCATTCGAGACGACACAGCGGTGGGCCGGCCACCGTCGCTGCCCAGTCGGGCCGGGCCGTAGGGGGCTCAGGCGGGGGCGTCCGCAGGGTCGTCGACGGGTCCGGGGCAGGTCGATGAGGCTCCCCACGCCGGGCGCCACTCGAAGTGCCACCACTCCCAGGCGAGGGTGCGGCAGAGGCCGAACCGGGCGCCGTGCTCGTCCAGCCACTCGGCGGCGGGCTCGTCGCCCACGTCGACGGCGAGGCCCTGGACGTGCATCGACCTGTCGGGTGGGAACACCCACCGCCGCGCCTCCGTCGGGCCGTGCTCGGCGATCGCGTCGGCGAGGAGCGCCTCCTGCTCGGCGACAGTCCGGAAGCCGGACGTCACGAACAGGTCGTGCCCCGACCGGCGGGCGGCGGCAACGGCTGCCTCGAGGGCGGCGACCAGCCCAGGGTGGAGGCCGCTAACCGTCGCGGTCGTCGGCGAGGCCGTCGGGTGCGGGGCGGGGGGCGCCTTCCCGCCGCTGGCGGCGGGGCGGGGCCAGGCCATGGAAACGGTGATGATGACGGCGACGACGAGGACGAGGCCGCCGGTTCGGGCGGGAGGAGGCTGCATGAGGGGATCATCCGGTGAACCGCCCACGGCGCACATCGGCCGCTGGTCGAGCACTTCGTCCGCCGAAGGTAGGGAGTCATTGCCCGCGTGATCGGCCATTCGGCCGATGCGGAAGGGGGGAGTCGCACCGGTACGCTCGCCACCCGTGATGACTCGCTGGCGGCGGCAACCACCACTCGTCCAGGACGCCTGCCTGGCGGCGGTCCTCGGCCTGGTCTGGTTCGGGTGCTCTGCCTACTGGGAGAGCAGGGGCTGGTCCCCTGCGAACGACGGTGTCTACGACGTTGCCGGCGTGGTGTCGGTGGTCGCCCTCGCCGCCCGTCGGGCCGCGCCCTCCGTCCTGCTCGCGGCCGGGGTGCTCGCCTACCCGTGGCTCTACCAACAGCCACTGCAGACCGAGTTCCACCTGCTCCCGGTGCTGCTGGTGGCTTACGCCTCGGCCCGGCGCCCACCGATGTGGGCAGCTGTCGTCGCCGCCGCCGCCTTGGCCGCCGGGTTCCTGCTGTCCTCCGGCATTCTCCACGGCGATGCCCTCGGAACGATCGGGATGCCGCGCATCGAGGGGAGCGGGATGGCGCCCAACGGGGGGAGGGGGATGCCGGGCCTCGACTGGTCCCGCATCCTCTTCGACGAGTTCGCGGTGGCCGGCATGGTCGTGCTCGGCTGGGTCACCGCCACGCTCGCCGCCCGCAACGACGAGCTCGAACGGCTCCGCCAGGTCGAGGCCGACCGCGCCGTCGCCGTGGAGCGCACGCGTATCGCCCGCGAGCTCCACGACGACGTCGCCCACCACCTCACCGCCCTGGTCGTCCGGGCCCAGGCCGCGGAGCGGATCGCCGGCTCCCGTCCCGAGTTCGCAGTCGAAAGCGTCAGCTGGATCGCCGAGACCGCCCGCTCGGCTCTCACCTCTATGCGCCGCACCGTGACCCTGCTGCGGGAAGGCGAGGGACCGGCGACGCTGTCGCCGAGCCCATCGCTCGGCGACCTGGCCGCGATCGTGGCGCGGATTGAGCAGGCCGGGCTCGACGTGCGGATCGAGGTGGACGAGGCCCTGCCGCTACTCGAGCCGCAGGTGCAGCACGCCGTTGTCCGCGTCGTGCAGGAGTCGCTCACCAACGTTCTACGCCACGCCCGCGCCCGGGTGGCCGTCGTTTCCGTGCAGCCGCTCGAGCACGGGATCACCGTCACGGTCGAGGACGACGGGGCGGGCCCCGACCCCGGGCACGTCCGCCCGGGCGGCGGCCACGGGCTCATCGGGATGCGGGAGCGGGCCACGAGCTGCGGTGGTCGCTTCGGCATCGACCGCAGCGCCCTCGGCGGCTGGCGGGTCCGGGCCTGGTTCCCCAGAACGGTCATCGCCGCGCCGTGACCGGCCTGGTGCGCGTCGTCGTCGTCGACGACCAAGCGGTCATCCGAGGTGGCCTGCGGCTCATCGTCGACAACGAACCCGATCTCACCGTGGTGGGCGAGGCGGGTGACGGCGACGAGGCCGTACGGGTGGTGGCGGCCGCCTCGCCGCAGGTCGTGCTTATGGACATCCGGATGCCGGGCAGCGACGGCATCGAGGCGACACGGCGCATCCTCGACGCCGGCGGCGACCCTGCCCCCAGCGTGCTCGTGCTCACGACGTTCCAGGACGACGATTACGTCTTCGGGGCCCTGCGCGCCGGAGCCAGCGGGTTCCTGCTCAAGGACGCCACGCCGGACGTGCTCGTCGCCGCCATCCGAGCGGTGGCGGCCGGGGACGCGCTCGTCGACCCGGCCGTGACGGGGCGGTTGTTGCAGCGTTGGTCCGAGCTGGAGGGCCGCAGTTCACCGCCTGGTGACCTGCCGGCTCCGGCAGCCACACTGACCGGGCGCGAGCGCGAGATCCTCATCGGCCTCGCCAGGGGCGGATCGAACCGTGAGCTGGCGGCCGAGCTCTTCCTCAGCGAGGCGACGGTGAAGAGCCACGTGAGCAACGTGCTCCTCAAGCTCGGCGTTCGCAGCCGGGTCCAGGCGGTGATCCTCGCCTACGAGCTCTGTCTCGTTCGCCCCGGCGACGCCAGCGGCTTCCGCTGACACGTGGTCGGGTCGAGATCCGGCGAGATGCCGCGGCAGCTCCTGTTCATGAGTCAACTCCTTGTCCTCAACTACGTCGGGGCAGGGAAGCATGCTCTCGTCGCAGCCGAGAGCCGACCTTGTCGCCGAGCCGCCATGTGTCGCTCCGATCACCCGCGAGAGCGCCAGGCGGGCTGCTGGATCAACTCTCCGGCGGCTAATCGTCAACCGTGGGATCGGTCTCGAACGGAACCCGTGGCGCCTCGACGTCCCGCCTGGTGAGGGGGTCGTTGATACTCCCGCCGCCCTCGAGATCACTGTCCTCGTTGTCGTCGCCGCTCGGCTCGTTCGCCGGCGCCGCATCCTTCGTTCCGTCGGTCATATCGCCTCCGTGGTCACCCGCAACGCCAAGCGTTCAGTGCCAGTGCCCGATGTTGGGCGGGGGCGAAGGCCCCGCGCCCTTTGTGGTCGAAAAACGACGTGGGCGGTCGTTTTTCCGTACGAAAGTGACAGTCCGGTATCGCTATAGGGCTCGGACCTCAGCGGCCTGGGGTCCCCGCTGGCCCTGAGTGACCTCGAACTCGACGCGCTGGTTCTCCTCCAAGTTTCTGAAGCCTGTGCCCACAATCGCGGAGAAATGCACGAACACGTCGGGGCCGCCGCCGTCGGGGCTGATGAAGCCAAACCCCTTCTCGCCGTTGAACCACTTGACCGTACCTTGGGCCATCTCGCGAGCCCTCCTCGCCGTGGACTTGGCGGCTAGACGCAACATTCGACTCAGTATCCCACCCGTCGATCCGATCCCGTCGAAGCCCAAGCCCGAGACGGGCACAGCTGGGTTGCCAGCCGAGCGACGGCGATTCGGCGATGGCCTGCCCAAACATGCGTCCTGGGCGTTTTGCGGCCGGTGAGCGCGGGCCCTGAGACGCCCTGTCGCCCCATCTCCCCGGTGATGTGCTCACGCATGAGCACATGCGCAGTCGCATGTTAGTCTCGGCGAGAGATGCCGAAAACGATCCAGATCCGAGACCTTGACGACGACGTCTATGCCGCCCTCCGGCGACGGGCGGGCGAAGCTGGTCTGACAGTCCCCGAGCTGCTTCGACGGGAGGCGACACGGCTCGCCAGTCGGCCGACGGTGGAGGAGTGGCTCGCTCGGACTCGGCGCCGGCCGGCCGACATCGACCATGCCGACGTGCTCGCAGCACTCGACGAGCTTCGCGGACCGTGGCCCGATGCTGGTGGTTGATGCGTCATGCCTGTACGAGGTCGTCGTCGACGGGACGTTCGCGGAGAGCGTCCGGCGACGCTTGGTGGCGGATCCCGATCATGCGGCACCCCACGTCGTCGATGTCGAAGTGGTGAGTGTCATCCGCCGTCACCACCAGCTTGGGCGGCTCGATGACACCGCCGCCGCCCAGGCCGTGGAAGATCTCCGGGACTGGCCGGGGGAGCGGTTCGGACACCAACCCCTCCTCGATCGGGTGTGGGCTCTACGGGCGACGGTCCGCGGCTGGGACGCCGCCTATGTCGCGCTGGCGGAGGCCCTGGGCGCCACGCTCCTCACCCTCGATGGCCGCCTTGCGGCCGCGCCCGGCCCCTGCTGCCAGTTCGAAGTCGTTTCCTGAGAACATCCGCGGGCACCACAAGTCGAAGACCTCCTCGAGCGGCGCCGTAGCTGGGTCGACGTTGTCGGACCGCCAGAGAATGTCTTCGGGAGTCCGGCAATGACACATCCACCGTCTACACCTTGACGACCAGCCACCAACGCCCGTCCCCGTGGATACCCTGCTCTGGATGAGCGGGCGGCCCTTCGAGTGGATCTGTGAGATCGAGCCGCCCACCAGGCCCGACCTGATGCACGTCCGGCACCAGATCGGCGTGCTCAGCAAGGTGGCCTCTGCGTACCTCATCCCCGACAACCACGTGGGACGGGCCACCGTGTCGAGTGTCGCCGTTGCCCACGAGGTCGATCGCATGGGGGGGCGGGCCATCGCCTGTCTCAACGCCCGCGACCGGAACGCGCTTGGCTTCCGACGCGACCTCCTGACCGGAGCCGCCTATGGCGTCGACGAGTTCCTTTTCGTGTACGGGGACGAGCCGGTTGCGGGCGCCCGCACCGGACAGCTCACGGTCCGGTCGATGATCGAGCAACTGCGGCGGTTCAGCGACGAGCACCAGGGCCACGCCGGCCGCTTCCGGGCGGGCGTCACGACCCGGCTGCGACCACTCCCCGCCTGGAAGCAGGAGGCGGATTTCCTGTTCGTCCAGGTGTCCTTCGACGTGGACGCGCTGCTCGCGTGGCGCGACGCCGTCCCCTTCGACGGCGACGTGTACGCCGGCGTCATGGTGCTGCCCAGCGCGTCGATGGCCCGCAAGCTCGTCGCCGCCATCCCGGAGATCGACGTCCCCGCCACCTGGCTGGGCGCCATCGAGAGCGACAGGAACGCCGGCGTGGAGCTCGCCTGCGACCTGGCCCACCGCGTCGCCGAGAGCGGCGCCTTTACCGGCGTGCACCTCATCCCAGGCGTCCGGTACCGGGAGACAGCGGCGCGGCTGGAGGAGTGGGACCGGGCCCGCTGACAGGCCTCGAAGGCACCGAGAACACGACGAAAACTGGAACCAGTACATCCGATCCCCGCCTTGAGTCCACCCTCACGGCACAGGTCGTAGCCATAGAGCGCCAGTCGGCCGGCGAAGCCGCCGAGGGCTAGCATTACCCGACGGTATACTCAATGCATGACGCAGATTGCGGTGAAGCTGCCAGATGGCCTCGTGCGCGAACTGGACGAGCTCGTTGCGCAGGGGCTGTTCGCGAGCCGCTCGTCTGCCGTTCGGCGGGCTGTGGAGATGATCGTCTCAGGGCAGCGACGAGATGCCCTCGATGAGGCGTACGCCAACGGCTATCGACAGGCCCCGGAATCCGAGAGCGAGCTGGCGGAGGCGAAGCGCCTGGCGACACTGGCGATCGATGACGAACCCTGGGAGAAGTGGTGGTAGCCAGAGGCGAGGTGTGGTGGGGCGAGACTCCGGAGGAGAAGGGCCGACCCTTTCTCGTGGTGAGCCGAGATGGCGCCAACCGCGTGATGCAGCGGGTCCTCGTCGCGCCGGTAACCAGCCGCATTCGCGGTATTCCCAGCGAGCTACCTCTTGGCAAGGCCGAGGGTCTCCCGCAGCAATCGGTCGCCACCTTCGACAATCTCCAGCCGTTCCCCAAGGCTATGCTCGTTCACCGGATAGGCGCGTTAGGTCCTGATCGCTCGCGCGACATCTGCCAAACTGCCGGCACAACCCTCGACTGCTGACCTCGGCCCGCACCACGGCCGAACAACCACTGACGCAGTCCTGAGCGGCTGGTCTTCAGGGGTCCGTCCGGGAGCGCCGTGAGCCGCGCATCCACTGACATCGGGGGGCTTCACGTCACCACACGGCTTGCAGCGCGAACATAACTGGCTCCTCGATTGACCGCCCATAATCCTGGTTATGTAAAGTCAGCCTTAGCTCGCTCTGCGATCGGACGGTCACCCGAGCCGGAAAGGCGGGCGCAATTCCTCGAACATCGGGAAATGCTTCACGTTCAAGGTAGCGAGCGCGAGACCCTGGACCTTCGCGGTTGCCGCGACGAGGTAGTCGCCGAGGCCGATGGTCGCGTGTGAACGTCGGTACTCCCGCATGAGCTCACCAGCCCGGCGGGCGACCACCTCGGTCACGGGCTGGAGGCGGAGGGTCGCGAAGAGGCGTGCCACTGCGGTTCGTTCGGGCGAGCGCATCCCGCCCAGGATCTCGGTGGCAGTCACGACGCTTGCTGCCAAGGGGCCACCCGCTTCCGTTCGGGCCGCAACCAACCAATCCCGCGCCGCCTCGATGCCGCGTAGGTGAGCGATCAGCACATCGGTGTCGACAAGAATCACTTCGCTGCGATTGCGTTCAGGTGACGCGCTCGTTCGTCCACGCCTCGATCGAACACCACATCATCCTCACCGAGGGTCGCGAACGACTCCTCGATCGCCGCCAGATCACCCTGGAGGTCGCGGCTGTCGGACGCGATGGCTTGGTCGATCAGGCGCCGGATGGCCTCGGCTCGCGAGATGCCGCTCGACCGTGCGAGTTCGTCCAGCGCTGAGCACTGGTCATCCGCAAGGTAAATGTTTGTTCGTCGCATACATCAGATTATACATCACATCGAGGAGGCGGCCCGAGCCGCCAACCCTAAGGGCCTAGCGGCCCGGAAGGCCACTGTCAGTTTTCCTGACGCCGTGAAACGCCCGACTTCTGCACAGTCGAGCCGAGGGTCCGGCCTCCCTTGTGGGCCGCATGTGGGTGTCGCGAGGATTCGGTGCGCCCAGAGTGTCTGGCCGACCATGCCCGGTACGGTCCACGGGCATGCGAGCCGTCGTGCGCCGGGTGGGAGGGCCCGAGCGGGCCCGGCGGATGGTAAGCGTCGGGCTGCTGGTGGCGACGATCGGCCTGGTGGGCACCTGTGCCGCCGGTTCCCGCCTCCAGGCCAGGATGCGGAACCCGGACGGGATCCGCATCAGCACGCCCCTGCTTGGCAGCGTGTTCGACTTCTTCCACTCGTCCAGCCCCGACGGGGTGTTCTCGGCTGTGATCCGCAAGCCAGCCGAGTTCTCGGGGGACCAGACGGTGCTGGTCATCGACAGGGCCCGGGGCACCGAGGCGGGGCGGTTCCTGCGGCGGGAGGGCAACGCACGAATCAGGGACGTCGGCTGGAGGGATGCGAGCACGCTGTGGTTCAGCGCCGAGGAGTATTTCGGCGAGTGTGTGGAGGCGTTCAGCGCCTCCGCCCCCGACTGGCAGTTCGCCGCCGACGATTGCGAACGCCCGCCAGCCGACGTCGGACAGGACCGATCCTGGGGCGCGGGGCCGTCGCCTGACGGGGCCCTGATCGCGACGCAGCGCTTCGACCGTCGAGGACCATGGGACTTCGGCGACGCCGCTCCCGGGATCCCGGACGTGCGCCTCACCGACGCCGACGGCCGGTTCCTCGTCCAACTCGGCGACCTGTCCCTGGTCGGGTGGAATGCCAACGGCAACCTGATGGTCCACCCCGTGTCCGAGCATCGGCCCTTCGAGATCACCCGGGCCCAGATCGACGCACTCCTGCTACGGGTCGCCGGCTGATCGTTCTGCAGCGCGATCTCGTCGCCTAGCTATACGAAGCTGCGCATTTGCTTCGGACTCGAGGTTTTCACCGCCCGGGTGTTGACGTGCGCCGGTCAGTACGGCCGGCGTAATTCGGGGAACATTGGAAAATGGCGCACGTTCAATGTGAGCAACTCCCCGCCGATCAGGATGACAGTCGCGGCAATCGCGAGATCGGCGCTGTCGATGCCACGATGGCTCGTTAGCCACTGTCGCCCAAGCACCCCAGCTTGCTCCGCGACAACTGCATCGACGTCGTGCCAGGCGAGCGTAGAGAACAGCGACCTCGTTGGCGCCTCCTCCTCCTCATGCATGCCGGCCAGGACCTCGGCGCGGGTGATCTCGCTCGCATGCAAGATCCCGGATGCTCGCGCCCTCTCGAGGAGGTCGGCCGCGCCCGCGTGGCCACGGAGGTAGTCAATCAGGACCGAAGTGTCGACCAGGGCGGTCACTCGCCGTCCGCCAGGCGGCCTCCAGAACGCAGCTGCTCGACCCAATCGGCGCCATCGATCTCGCGTGACCTCCACGATCCGAACGCCCGGCGCATGACTTCGAGGTCGCCTTCGAGGGAGTGTTCGGAGCAGTAGAAGGCATCAACAGCGTCTCTGATGAGGGCCGAAATCGACCGGCCGGTCCGAGCGGACGCCTCGTCGAGGGCGCGTCGCTCCTCTTCGGTGAGTGAAATCTGCGTTCGCAGCATGATGTAAGGTTACATCACTCGATCTTGGATCGCGCCGGTGGTCGTCCGCCCCTCCCCCCGGCTCTGTTCGCGGCTGCTGTAAGCAACGATCCTCGTCCGCAGTTGTCGACGTACTACCCATGTGGCCCGAGAGCCATTGAAATGAGGTGTAACGCTTTCAGAGCTGAGGCGTACGCCTAGACTTCCGCGGTGCAGTTCCTGGTCCTCGGGACCCTCGAGGTTGTTCACGACGACTGCGTCCTCGACCTCGGACGGCAGCCGCGGGCGCTGCTGGCGTTGCTCCTGGTGCACGCCAACCAGGTTGTCGCGGCCAACCGAATCGTCGCGGTCCTGTGGCCGGGCAACCTCCCGGCCGACCCGTCGGCGGCGGTGCAGGTTCAGGTCTCCCTCCTCCGCCAGGTGCTGGCCCGCGGCGGACGCAACGCCCAGGCGATGCTCGAGGAACGCGAGCCGGGCTACGTCCTCCACGTCGGTGACGACGAGCTCGACGCGGCCCGGTTCGAGCGGCTGGTCGAGGCCGGCCGGATCGCACTGGCGGTGGGGTCGATGCGGGAGGCGGCGGTCCACCTGGGAAGTGCCCTCGGCCTGTGGCGGGGCGACGCGCTCGCCGATTTCGCGGGCCAGGTGTTCGTTCATGACGAGGCGACCCGGCTGCGGGAACTACGGCTGGCGGCGGTCGAGGACTGGATCGAGGCCGAGCTGGTCCTGGGCCATCACGCCACGGTGGTGGGTGAGCTCCGGCGGCTGGCCGACTCCTACCCGCTCCGGGAGCCGCTCTGGGCCCAACTGATGCTGGCCCTCTACCGCTCCGACCGCCAGGCCGAGGCGCTACGCGCCTTCGGCCGGTTGCGGGCCAATCTGGCCGGGGCGCTCGGTATCGATCCGTCGCCCGCCCTCCAGCAGCTGGAGGAACTGGTGCGGCTCCAGAAGCCCGATCTCGACGAGTGGCGCCCGCCCACGACCGGCATGGCGGAGGACGACGACGGCGGACGATGACCCGACCGGCGCACGGGCGCCGACCCCCGGTCCGGCTTCCCGGCGAAGTGAAGGCGGCCCGAGGCATGACATGTAGTTCGTCAGTCGTACCGGTTATACTCGTGTCGTGAAGATCGCTGTGTCCGTGCCCGACGCTCTGCACGAGCGTGCCGAGGAGTTTGCTGCGCGCCTGGGTCTGAAGCGGTCCCAGCTGTATGCACGAGCCGTCGAGGAGTTTCTCTTGGCGCATGACGAGGATGCGGTCACCGCCGCGCTCGACGCGCTTGCCGTCACGGCCAACTCATCAGGGTCTGAAGGATCCGGTCGCGCAGTGGGGCGGGCGTTGATCGACAGCGGCGACTGGGAGTGGTGAGCCGCGGCGATATCTGGTGGATCGACTTTGGGGATCCGGTCGGATCGGCGCCTGGCTACCGGCGGCCTGGGCTGCTGGTGTCGTCCGACCGCTTCAACCGCAGCCGCATCTCGACGGTGATCGTCGCTGCCATCACGTCCAACCAGCGCCTGGCGGCTGCCCCGGGCAACGTCGCTCTGCCGTCGGGAACGGCGGGGCTCACCATGCCATCGGTGGTCAACGTGTCGCAGGTGCTCACCATCGATCGGGCCTTGCTCGGACAGCGAATCGGTCGATTGGGTCGCGAACGGCTAGCCGAGATTGATCGCGGCTTGCGCCTCGTCCTGAGCCTCTGAACGGGCGAACAGAAGGCGCCACTTCGTCGATCGGCGTGAGCCCCTGCGCCGTTCCTGTAGCTCTGGCCTTTTCCCGTATGAATGGAACGAAGAGTCCATCGAACAAATAGGTGTTCGAGAACGGCGGAGGCCCGCACCGGACGTCGCTGGACTGAGGTGCGTCCCGTGGCCCCGCGCCTGCGCGGAGTGCAGAACTCCAGGAGTAGAACGTCTCCGCTGTGATCGAGTCCGACGGGTCCGAGGGTCTGGGAGGCCCGACCCCGGCAGAGAGGGTTTTCCGGCGTTTGAATCTCGATCACCATGAGGCTTCACGCCTGCTCCGGGGAATGCGGGGATAATCACCCTTATCCCCGCAAAAGCCAGAGGCTTTTTAGAACCTCCCTGGGGACGTCGGGCGTCCTGCGTTCAGGATCCTGCACCCGATCCTCGTCACAGGCCAGTCTGGTAGAAACGAGCCGTGGAGCGCGCTGATTCTGCGGGGAAATGGACGGATCAGGTCAGCTGGTTGGCGACCCCGGAGCTCTACGGCGACGGGGACGATGTGGTGAGCGGCTACGACGCCTCGGGGTCATGCCTGTGTGGCGCGTCGCGACCACGACGTCCTTGTCAGCGGGGGCGAGCATGACATTGACGAATCCGACTGCCCGGGAGGGGTCGAGCTCCCGGGCGAGCTCGGCGAGCGGCGCGAAGTAGTCGCGTGAGGCGGGGGTGTCGGATTCCGGTTCGTTGGCGATGCTCCAGATCACGACACTGGGGTGGTTCTTGTCGCGTGCGATCGGCTCCCGGATCGCGTCACGGTGCGCCTCCTGGGTCGTGGCGTTGATCGTATCCTCGGAGAAGGTGGTGAAACCCTGGGCTCCGAAGATCCCGCCGGCGAGCCCCATGTTCAGCCCGACAGCGGGGGTCTCGTCGATGACGACGATCCCGTGCCGATCGGCGTAGTCGAGGACCTCTTCGGCGTAGGGGTAGTGCGACGTGTGGAACGAGTTCGCGCCGAGCCAGTCCAGGAGGGCGAAGTCGTGGACCATCGTGACGTCGTCGTGGCCCTTCCCCCGGATGGGGCTGTCCTCGTGCATCCCGAAACCGCGGAAGTAGAAGGGCTCGCCGTTGATGAGGAACCGGTTTCCGTCGACCTCGACGGTGCGGATCCCGACGGTGAGCGGGTACGAGTCCACCGGCTCCGGTCCGTCGCCCCACAGCTCGGCAATGAACTCATGCACAGTCGGGGACGTGCTCTTCGGAGTAGATTGCTCCGACCGGATGAACGTCGGGCTGGTAGCGGTGGAGCACGAGGTGCACTCGTCGAGGTTGACGTTCAGCAGGCTGTCGCCGAACATGGCGAATGTTGTCTGGGTTGGTTTGGTGGGTGTTCTCGGTGACGCCGCCGCCTGCCTGCTCCTCGGAGAACAGCTCGTTCTTCGCCAGGTCGTACTCGTAGATGCACTGCACCGGACAGACGTCGAACGCAGGCGCGGTGCTTCACGTCGATGCAGGCCTCGGTGATGGTGGCGATCCCCGACACGACTACGCCTCAGCCGAGACGTGTGAATCGTTCGAATGGACGCCGGCAGGTCCTCGGGAGCGGTCGGCGTAGCCTGTGATGTCACGGCCACCAGCATGGCCGATGGCCACGGATTGCTCTGGATCGTGGGACACAAGGACGCGGATGACAACGCCAGACACGGTCACCGAGGCGGTTGAGTTCTTGGCGGCGCAGGGGTACGTGGACGACTATCGCTTGTGCGAACCCGGAATCGTCGCCGGCGACGTGCAGGAGACGCACCCGATCGAGACAGCAGTCGTCGACTTCACGTTCCGGTTCGAGGGCCCGAGCGACCCGGGTGATCAGGCCATCGTCCTTGGTGTGTCGTGCACCGAGTGGGGCCGGAAGGGGATCATCGTGTCCGCCTACGGTCCTGACGCCGGGCCCGAGGAGGCCGCCCTGCTCGTAGCGTTGTCGCGCCGCGGGTCGTAGGCGGCGCGAAGGCGCCCGCGCGGTCACGTCCGAACGGCGCAGTGAGCAGGCGAGTCCGCTGTCAGCAATGCTGGGACACGTGACGACTGACAAGCACGCATCGGCACCGGATCTGCGAGTGAGGCACGTGCTGGTGCCCGTCGACGGATCGGAGTTCTCCTTGCAAGCGCTCCCCACGGCGCGGGCGCTGGCGGGACGGTTGGGCGCCGACCTGCAAACGGTGAGCGCCGCGAGCGGGGAGGACGACGCCGATCGCCTGCGGGCGCTCGCGGCAGCGTCACTCGGGGTCGACATCGGCAACGACCGCGTACACGTGGTCAACGATGACGAACCTGCCGAGTCGATCGTTCGGCGGGCCGCCGAGCTCGAAGCGTGCGTGGTGTGCCTGACCACGCATGGTCGCGGCCGACTGCACGGCGCGGTCGTGGGTTCGGTCGCACGAGCAGTGTTGCAATGCTCTACCGAGCCGATGATCGCGTTGGGACCGATGGCCGACAACCCGGGATGGTCACCCCGTCCACGGAGCTGGCCCGAACCGCTCTCGGTGCCACGGATGGTTGCATGCGTCGACGGCTCCGACACCTCCGAGCAGGTACTTCCTCTGGCGGTCTCCTGGGCTCGGGCGCTCGAGATGTCACTGACCATCCTCACGGTGGTCGAGGACGTTTCCGACCCACTCCGGACCGAGCGGCAACGAACCCGATACGGCCCCGACGTTACCCCGGAGAGCTACATCGACTCCCTCGTGCAGCAATGGAGTCCGGGCCTTAACGTTGATGGTGTAGTCATGCGGGATCCTCTCGGTGCGGCGGGCGGCATCCGAGCCCACCTCGATCAGCGACCCGCCGGTCTCGTGGCAGTCACGACGCACGCTCGCTCCGGTCTGCAACGCGCGCTGCTCGGCGCGCAGGCGGCGAACATCGTCCACGCCTCCGTCGCTCCGTGCCTCGTCGCACCCGTGCGGGCATGACATCGGCCGCGGGCAACTTCTCGCCGTGAACCAGAGGTGACGGTGCCCGACGATCTGCCCGCGCCTCCGGGGGGACCGGCACCGAGCGTGGTGATCACGGGCGGTGCGGCGGCGTTTCCGATGCGGGACTTCCTGACCCGCACCAACGTCAAGTTTGTCTACCGGGACGGCGAGGGTCCTCTCGGCGTTGCCATCTGCACGCTGGCGGACGGCACTCGGCTCGAGTCCCCCACCCTGATCGAGCTCGCCGGCCACCTCGGTCTCATCACCCCTCCGTCGACCGACACGTACGACCTCGTCATCGTGGGCGCCGGCCCGGCCGGGCTGGCGGCCGCGGTGTACGCGGCGTCGGAGGGCTTGCATACCGCCGTGATCGAACGCGACGTTCCCGGCGGTCAGGCCGGCACCAGCTCGAGCATCGAGAACTACCTCGGCTTCCCCGAGGGCATCACTGGCGTTGAGCTGGCCGAACGGGCACGCCGGCAGGCCGTCAAGTTCGGCGCCGAGATGGTCATGCTCCGGGAAGTCGTTTCCGGTGCCCACCGTGACGGCTTGTTCCGCAGCACGTTGTCCGACGGCGGCATCGTCACCTCGCGGTGTGTGCTGTGCACCAGCGGGGTCAGCTGGCGTCGTCTCGACGCCCCGGGCGTCGACCGGCTCCTCCACGCCGGGGTGTACTACGGGTCTGCGGTGAGCGAGGCCCCTGGCCTGCGAGACAAGGACATCGTGGTCATCGGCGGCGGAAACTCGGCCGGTCAGGCGGCCATGAGCTTCGCGAGCGTGGCGCGCACAGTGTCAATCGTCGTGCGAGGCGCTGGGCTTGCCGCGTCGATGTCGGACTATTTGTGTCGGCGGATCGACGAAGCACCCAACATCACGGTCCGCACGCACGCCGAGGTAGCGGCGGTCGACGGCGACGATTGGCTGCGGACTGTCACGCTGCGGGATCCACGCAATGACCGGAGAAGCGTCGAGGCCGTACATGCGATGTTCGTCTGCATCGGCGGAGCCCCCCACACGGACTGGACACGTCAGGCGAACCTCGTCACCGACGCAGGCGGTTACCTCGTCACGGGGCGCGACCTGCTCGACCCCAGTGTCACCGGCGGTCGGGCGTGGAAGGGACCACGGGACCCGTATCCGCTCGAGACTTCGCAGGCCGGGGTCTTCGCCGCCGGCGACGCGCGACGCGGCTCGACGAAGCGCGTATCGGCTGCCGTCGGTGAAGGCGCGATGGCCGTCGGCCTCGTCCATCGGTTCCTCACCGACGGATGATCGGAACCCACCGGGGCGACTGGCCGCACGGGCCACCTGCGCGGCAGCAACCAGGGCGAGGGTGCCAGGCTGCATCGAAACCGCATGACAAGCCGCGCTGGCGTCGTGGGTCAGCGACGAGCTCGGGGTCGGATGGAGCAGCGGGGCTATCCGTTGGGAGTGACGACGGCGCGACCTGAGAGCTCACCGGATTCCAGCCGTCGGTACGCATCGAGCGCGTCGTCCATCGCGAAGCGTTCGATGTCCGGTCGGATCAGCCCGGCGCGATACATGGCGGCGACGTTGTACAGGTCCTCGATCGTGCCCCAATACGTGTTCGTGATCGTGGACTCATACGGGGTCGCGAAGAAGTTCCACTCTGTAGTCCCACCGGCGATGCCGACGACGGTCAGTCGCCCGCCCTGAGCCATCGACGCCTGAGCTGTCTTGATCGTGGGCGTCGCACCGACGATGTCGAATGCGGCATCGATGCCCCGCCCCCCGGTCAGCTCGCGGATGGCCGCGACCTGGTCGTTGCCGGCGGGCACCGTGATCGCTCCGTTCTCCTCGGCACGCTTCATCGCGTCGGGTTTCACGTCCGTCGCGATCACCGTTGCGCCCGTGAGAGCTGTGAGGATCTGCACCGCGATCTGACCGAGGCCTCCCAATCCGATGACGAGAGCGAAGCGCCCGCCGCCGGCCAGGTTCGGCAGCGCGTTCTTGATGGCGTGGTACGGCGTCAAGCCCGCGTCGGCGAGGGGCGCGGCAGCAACCGGGTCCGCGTCGCCGAGCGGCACGAGATTCCGCGCTGGAACTACGGCGTACTCGGCCATCCCGCCATCGCGACCGAGACCCAGCCCGAGGTACGGCATCGACGCGGCGTTCTCGCAGTAGGTGTCCTGGCCGCGCGAGCACATCCTGCAGTGACCACAGCCGATCGGTCCGTACACGAGGAACGCGTCACCCACCGCGATCCCGGCTACGCCCGGTCCGAGCGCCTCCACCCAGCCGGCGTTCTCGTGGCCGAGCGTGAACGGCGGCGGGATCGATCCCGGCGTGTCCTTCGCGAAGTCCTTGTAGATCGCGACGTCCGAGTGGCAAGCACCTGCCCCTGCCACCTTCAGCAGCACCTCACCGGGACCCGGCTCCGGTTGTTCGACTTCCTCGAGGCTCGGAAACGTCTGCCATTCACTGAACACGACGGCGCGCATCGGGTACCTCTCTCCCCCGACCGCCATCGCTTTGCGACAGTCGAGTGTGGTCGTTTTTCTCGGCTATCTCCTTTGGGCGCCCGAACAGCGCACCGTGGTGATGCTCGACGCTAGTGGTGGAAGGTTTCGAACGCGCGAAGTCGTTTTCGACCGGGATGGAGCTCCGGCCAGCCAGGCCGGCGGCTGGTCGGCACCGTTGGGCATCACCCTCGTCGCCGACCGGCTCACCACGATCATGCTGACCGTCGGCTCGGTGATGCTGCTCGCCGTGCTCGTCTACGCCATCGGCCAGCCCGGCGCGGAGCACAACCACGTCGGCTTCCAATCCGTCTACCTCATCCTGGCCGCCGGCGTCGCGGCCTCGTTCCTGGCCGGCGACCTGTTCAACCTGTTCGTCGCCTTCGAGATGATGCTCACCGCCAGCTACGTGCTGCTGACCCTCGGCGGCGGCCGGGAACAGGTCCGAGCGGGCATGACCTACGTCGTCATCAGCCTCCTCACCTCGGCGCTGTTCATCGCATCACTCGCACTCCTCTACGCCGCGACCGGCACCGTCAACATGGCCGACCTCGCTGGCAAGATGGCCGAACTGCCCCCCGGCCTGCCCAGCGCCTTCGCAGTGCTGCTCATCGTCGTGTTCGGCATCAAAGCGGCGCTGTTCCCGCTGTTCTTCTCGCTTCCCGACAGCTACCCGACGGCGCCGTCCGCGGTGACGGCCGTCTTCGCACGCCTACTCACCAAGGTCGGTGTCTACGCCATCCTGCGCACCCAGACGCTCTTCATCTATAACAGGGCGCGCGTCGGGTCATCGTTCTGAACGAAGTCGGGATAACGCCAACTATCCCCGGCGCCAACGATCCCCGGCCTGGTGACCGTCGATGGCGACCCTCCGGAGGCATGTCCTCGTCGGCGTCGACCACCTCGGCGCGCTCGCCATCGTCCTCAATGCGCTCGCCCTCTTTCAACGCGCGCTAGCTCGACCGGGCCGTCAGGTACGTGCAGGACGAAGGCAAGGCCGTCGACGACCACGACCTCGAACGACTATCGCCCTTGGTTCGATAGCACATCGAGCTGCATGGCCGATACTCGTTCAGCGTCGCAGACAGCGTTCGAGCTGGAGAACTTCGCTCGCTCCCACATCAAGACTGATGAACTCTTCGTTCCCTTCATACGAAAAGGCCGCTCTCCAGGAGACGGCTTGCGAGGTGGCCGCGAGGCTGGGTCAGCGAGGCCGTGCCGGATCGAACCAGTCGAGGCCATCGAAGCGGGCGAAGCCGCGGTCCGCGGTGGCGAGGCGGCATCCGTGAGCGAGGGCGAGGGCAGCCAGCCATGCGTCCGGCAGCAGGTTGCCGCGGACCTGCGGATCGGAGTTGACCAGCGCCGAAAAGGTCGTCCAAACCGCGTCGGTGACGCCGACCCACCTCCGTCGTCGGGCGAGGCGAACTGCATCCACAAACATCAGCGCCTCGGAGGTCGGTGCCGGGTCGGCGTAGATGCGTGGGTTGGTGACGATGCGGAGGAAACCAACGAGCGAGCCTTCGGTGACGCCCACCTCGTCCGCGCCACTCAACAGCTCGGCGAGCCACGCGGCATACCGCTCGTGAAGCGAGGACTCCCGTCGGAAGGCGTAGACGAGGACATTGACGTCTGGCAGGACGATCAAGCCGCACCATCGGCGTCAAGCGCCGCCCAGAGTGCTTCGCGGTCAGCGATATCAATGAAGACCTCGCCACCACGTGTGCCGTACGCCGGGAGCATGATCGGAGCGGTCGTCGGTTCGGCGGCGAGAACCGCTCTCAGCCCTTCCTCGACCACGCTGGTGAACGTCCGTCCTTCGGCCGCCGCCTTCGCCTTTGCCGCTTCGGCAAGGGCATCAGGCAGATTGATGGTTGTCCGCATACAGATCAGCATATCGTTTAGCTCGGCATGGCGGTGCGCCGATGCGGACGTTTCCTGAGGCGTGATACAACGGGTGCTACCAGCGGTAGGATCGGTAGTATGTCCAAGACCAAGGCGTCGGTCTCGGTCGACCGCACGAAAGTGGCTCAGGCCCGCGAGCTGCTCGGCGTTTCGTCCCTGTCGGAAATCATCGACATCGCCCTCGACCGGCTCATCGTCGACGAGCTCGACCGACGGCATGCTGCCGGGTATGTCCGTCAGCCACCCGACGCCGATGAGGATGCTTGGGCCGAGGTTCGGCGTGACCCGAGCGAGATCGCCGACGACGTCGACTGGGCCGGCCTCTACGGCGTGCCCAGACCGACTTGAGTCAGTCGCTCCCCCGCCGGGGCGAGATCTGGCTCGCGGATCTGCCTGGCGACAAGGTCCGTCCGGTCCTGGTGATGACCCGTGGATCGATTATCCGCCATCTGCATTCGGTTGTCGCTGCCCCCGTCACCTCGAATGTCCGAGGCATTCCCAGTGAGTTGGCGATGACGATCGACGACGGGTTGCTCCACCCTTCGGCCGCCAACTTCGACAACCTTCAACTCGTCTCCCGAGCCCGATTGATCCGGCGGGTTGGCCTTTCCCGTATGAACGGAACGAAGAGTTCATCAGCCTGATTCGCAGTGTGTCGCCGACCGCGGCGTTCTCGGCCCAGTCCGAGCCGAGCCCGGCCGGATGCAGGCGATGTCGATCGTGAGGTGGTCGGCCGCTTCATGAAGGGAGTACCGACGCCCGGTGGTCGGCCGCAGCGATGCACGTCTTCGGTTCTCGTCACCATCAGCGCTTAGGCGCCACCTCATCCTCCGCATTCGGAACTGCGTTCGCCACCCGGGTGGACGGCGAGTAGAAGGCGAGCTGGGGCTTGCCCGTCACGGGGTGGACCGAGCGCACGGCACCCACGCCGAAGACCGCTCGCACGAGGTCCGGCGTGAGCACCTCCTCCGGCGTACCCGAAGCCACCATCTCGCCGCCGGACAGGACGTAGACGCGGTCGCAGTAGCAGGCGGCCAGGTTGAGGTCGTGGAGGGCGGCCAGCGTCGCCACGCCCAGGCCTCGCACCAGCTCGAGCACCTCGAGTTGGTGGAGGATGTCGAGGTGGTTGGTGGGTTCGTCCAGCACGAGCAGGCGTGTCTGCTGGGCCAGGGCGCGGGCCAGGAGCACCCGTTGCTTCTCACCGCCGGACAGGGTGAGGAACCCCCGGTCGGCGAAGTGCGCCGCCCCGACCCGCTCGAGCGCGTCGTCGACGATCTGGTCGTCGGCCTCCGTGCCCCGCTCGAGCAGCCCGAGGTGCGGGGAGCGACCCATCATCACCATGTCGCGCACGGCGAAGTCGAAATCGCTCGGGCGGCTCCTGCACGACGACGGCGATGCGCCGGGCGGCGGCGCGCGCCGCCAGTTGCCACACGTCGTCGCCGTCGATGCCGACGAGCGCCGGCGTGGGGGCGCAGGACGCGGTAGATGCAGCGCAGCAGCGTCGACTTCCCGCTGCCGTTGGGCCCGACCAGGCCGACGACCTCGTCCGTCGCCCACCTCGATGGTGGCCGACGGACACGATCGTGTGACCGTCGAGCACGGCCGTCACCCCGGCGGCGTGCAGCCTCATCGCGCTCGCCGTACCGGGCGGCCCGAGCCCCGCTGGCGCATGATGAGCACGAAGAACGGCGTGCCGAACAGCGCGGTGACGATGCCGATCGGCAGTTCCAGGGGGCTCGCCACCGTCCGGGCCAGGACGTCGGCCCAGATCATGAAGATGGCCCCGAGCAGCATCGCGACCGGCAGGACGCGGCGATGGTCGGACGCCGACGAGCATGCGCACGGTGTGGGGGACCATGAGGCCGACGAAGCCGATCCCGCCGGCGACCGACACGATCACGCCGGTGAGCAGCGCGCAAAGCACGAACAGCTGCTTGCGGAACCGGCCCAGGTCGATGCCGAGCGTCGCCGCCGTCTCGTCGCCGACGAGGAGCGCGTTCAGCGAGCGGGCCTGGAGCAGGAGCAGGGCGGTGCCGCACGTGACCGCCACCGCCGGCAGGCCCAGCTGGTACCAGCGGGCGCCGCCCAGGCTGCCGAGCAGCCAGAACAGCACCGCTTGGGCCACGCCCTTGTCGCTGGCGCTGCGGGCCATGAAGACCAGGAAGCTGGTGAGCGCCGACATCGTGTAGGCGACCGCGACGCCGGCCAGGATCAGCCGGGCCGGCGAGAGCCCGCCGCCCAGGCGGGCCAGCAGCAGGACGAGCGAGAACGCCACGACCGCGCCGAGGAAGGCGGCGGCCGATGTCGTGAAGTGGCCGAGTGTCCCGATGCCGAAGACGAGCACGCACGTCGCGCCGACCGACGCACCCGAGGTGATGCCGAAGACGTAGGGATCGGCCAGCGGGTTGCGCACGAGGGCTTGGAGGGCGGTGCCGACGACGGCCAGCCCGCCGCCGACGAACGCGCCCAGCAGCACCCTCGGCAGGCGCAGTGTCCAGACGATCTGGTCGTGGGCGGCGGTCCAGCTGCCATCGCCGACCACGCCTGGCAGCAGGTGGTGGGCCACAATCCCCCACACGTCGAGGGGTGCGATGCCGACCGAGCCCATGCTGACACCGGCCGTGATGGTGAGGACCAGGACCACGGTCATCCCCGCCAGGACAAGCCGGAACCTCCGCCTGTCCTTCTGGGCTCCGGTCGGGGTCGCAGGCGGCCGAGCGGGAGCAGGTGGGGCCGTCGGGGCCGACACCCGGTCGGGACTGGCCACCCCCGACTCCGTGGGCATCGGCTAGCTGAACTTCAGCTCAGGGTGAAGGCACGGGGCCACCATGGCGACGGTGGCCGCGGTGCGGGGGAGGGTGCTGAAGCCGTCGAAGTCGACGTAGCAGAAGCGGTCGGCGCGCACCGCGTTCACCGACTCACCCAGGGTCGTCACCAGGAAGTCCTTCTTGGCCTCGGCGCTGAGCCCGCCGGTGTCGAACATGCCGGCGTCGACGATGAGGATCACATCGGGGTTGCGCTCGATGACCTGCTCGGCGCTGACGGTCGGGGTCGGGAACGAGGGCACGTCGTCGAAGAGGCCCTTACCCCCGCTCTGGTTGAGGCCGCTGTCGAGCTGACCGCCACCGCCGTAGGTCTTCATCGGGCCGGTGCCCTGCTCGTAGAAGAACGTCCGCACCGGCTCCGATCCGGCCAGCACGGCGTCGGTCATAGCCATCGATCGGCGGACGCTGTCGACCAGCGCCCTGGCTTCGGCCGCCTTCCCGAAGATCTTGCCGAACTCCTCGTAGCGGGTGAAGAGCAGGTCGTTGGTAGCCTTCTCGCCCTTGCACAGGAACGTGTAGCTGGCGATGCCCGACGCGGCCAGCTCGCTCCTCACGAACCCGGTACCGCCGCCGGTGGTCGGGCCGAAGGTGTAGACGTCGGAGTTGCCTGTGACCAGGTCGGGGCTGGCGTTGAGCAGCACCTCGAGCGAGGGGTACTCCTCGGAGATCAGCGGGAGAGCCTGGTAGGCCTCGGCGATGCTCGGGATGCCGGCACCCCCGGCGAAGGGTTCCGGGGTCGGGTGGGAGTGCCCGACGATGGCTGGCCCGAGCCCGAGGTGGAGCATGATCTCGCTGGAGAGCGAATCCATCGTGGCGACCCTCGCGGGCGGCTTCTCGAACGTCTGGGTCTGACCACAGTTGGTCACGGTGAGGGGGAACCCCGACACCGCTGCGGGGGTGGGCAGGGTGGCGCCCGATCCCGATGTGGACTCGTCATCGGACCGGCCGCAGCCGGCCAGCAGCACCGCACCGAGCGCCAGCATGGTGACGGCCTTGAATCGATGAGTCATCTGCGCAAATCCCCCTCGCGGACCGTCCCCGACGGTCGGTGCCGAACAGTAGGAGTTATTGCATCCAGCATGCAACAGCGGACTGATCGTCAATATGGGGTGAAGGCGCAGGCGAGCCTGCGGCGGGACGGTCCGTTCGTGCGGTTCTGGATGGCCCATGCCGTCACGACCACGGGGACGACGGTGAGCTCGGTGGTCCTGCCGATCCTGGTCTTCGACCGGACCGGGTCGCCGACCCAGACGTCGCTCGTCATCGCCATCGCCGCCCTGCCGTACCTCCTGCTCGGCCTGGTGGCGGGAGCGGTTGCCGACCGCACCGACCGCCGCCGGCTGATGGTCGCGTGCGAGCTGGCCAGCGCCGTGCTGGTCGCCAGCGTTCCGGTGGCGGCCGCGCTGGATGCCCTGACCCTGCCTCACATCTACGTCGTGGCGCTGGGCACGTCGACGGCCTTCGTGTGGTTCGACGCGGCCAACTTCGGTGCCCTGCCCGCGCTCGTCGGCCGGGAGCGGCTGGTGACCGCCACCAGCTCGCTGCAGTCCACCACTGCCATCGCCTTCGTCGTCGGGCCTGCGCTGGGCGGGCTGCTGGCCACGACGATCGGGCCGGCCCAGGCCATGGCGTTCGACTCCGCTAGCTACCTCGTCTCCGGGATCCTGCTGCTGAGCGTGCGCCGACCCTTTCGGGCGACGGCATCGGCTCGCACCGGAGCGTCGATCCGAGCCGAGATCGGCGAGGGACTGCGCTGGATGTGGAGCCACCGTTTGGTGCGCGCCCTCACCCTGCTGGGAACCGGCTTGAGTACGAGCATGGGGGCGACCCTCGGGCTCCTGGTCGTGTACGGCGTGCGAGAGCTCGGGCTCGACAACGACGACTGGCGCATCGGGGTGCTCTTCAGCGCCGGCTCGGCCGGAGCCCTGGTCGCCAGCGCCATGCTGCCCCGCCTGCGGCGCCGGGTGGCGGTGGCCCGGATCAGCCTGGTGGCCCTCGGCACCGGCTGGGCGTGCATGGTGGCGCTGGCCGGCATCGGCCGCTTCGAGGTGGCGGTCGTGGCCTACCTGGGCTTCCTCGGCGCCTGCCAGCTGGGCATCGTCAACGGCATCGCCTACCGCCAGCTGGTCACGCCCGACGAGTTCCAGGGCCGGGTCAACGTGGTCGCCCGCATGATCGCCTGGGGTGGGCAGCCGCTCGGCGCCGCCCTCGGCGGGCTAATCGCCTCCGCCCTCGGGGTGCGGACCGCCCTCGTCGTCATGAGCCTCGGGATCGGGGCGAGCTTCGCTGTCGGCCTCCTCGGACCACTCCGGAGGGCTGAGCCCCTTCCGCCCGCTGAACCCGACCTCGTGCCCCGGTGACGGCCCCCGCCGCGCCCGCCAACGCGGTCCCGCCCGTGAAGCCGGCGTCGCCTCGCGCCGCGTCCCGCGGCCCGGTTCTCGGTGCTGGTCGCGGCCCTCGTGGGGGCCCTCGTGCTCAGCATCCTGCTGGCCGTGAGCCTGGGGGCGGTTGCCGTTCCCCTGTCCCAGTCGGCGCGGATTCTGGCCCACCACCTCGTACCCGGGTCCATCGACCCGACCTGGGACCCCGTGCAGGACCAGATCATCTGGGCCTTCCGGTTGCCCCGGGTCCTCCTGGGAGCCCTGGTCGGAGCCGGCCTGGCCGTGGTCGGGGCCGTGCTCCAGGCGGTCGTGCGCAACCCCCTCGCCGACCCCTACCTGCTGGGGATCTCATCCGGCGCGTCCCTCGGGGCGGTCCTCGTGCTCGTGCAAGGGTCGGCCAGCATCGGCGGTGCGTCGGTGCCCGCAGCCGCCTTCACGGGCGCGGTGGCGGCCACCGCCCTGGTGTACGTGCTCGCCCGCCGCCGAGGGCGGGTCACTCCGTTGCGGCTGATCCTCGCCGGCGTAGCCATCGCCTACCTATTCCAGGCGGCGTACAGCTATGTCATCCTGCGCACGACCAACGCCCAGGCGACCCAGGCCGCCCAGGGTGTCCTCTTCTGGCTCCTCGGCAGCCTGGGCGCAGCCCGGTGGTCGACGCTCACCTTCCCCTCCGTCGGCCTCGCCATCGGCAGCGTGGTCCTGCTGCTGCAGGCCCGGTCGCTCAACGCGGTCGCCCTCGGCGACGAAGCCGCCCTGTCGCTCGGGATCCCCGTCCACCGCTTCCGGATTCAGATGCTCGGGGTGACCTCGCTGGTCACGGGCGTGCTGGTGGCGGTGAGCGGGACGGTCGCGTTCGTCGGGTTGATCGTGCCCCACCTGGCCCGCCTGCTCGTGGGCGCTGACCACCGCCGGGTGCTGCCGGTATCGGCGCTCCTCGGCGCGGTGTTCCTCGTCGTCGTCGATCTGGTGGCCCGCACCGCCGAGCAGGGGGTAGAGCTGCCCCTCAGCATCGTCACCGCCGTGCTCGGGGTCCCCTTCTTCGTGTGGCTCCTCCGCCGCCGCCAGCGGGACACCGACGAGGCCTACGGGTGAGGCTCCAGGTCGAGGGCGTCTCGGTCGTGCTGGAGGGGACGAGCATCCTCCACGACGCCGACCTCGTCGTAGAATCCGGGGAGTTTCTCGGACTGGTCGGCCCGAACGGGAGCGGCAAGTCCACCCTGCTGCGCACCATCTACCGGGCGCTGCGACCGGTGGCCGGCTCGGTGCGGGTCGATGGGGACGACGTCTGGCACCTGGCCCCCAAGGAGGCCGCCCGGCGGACGGCGGTCGTGGCCCAGCAGACCTCGGTCGATCTCGACTTCACCGTGTTCGAGATGGTCGCCATGGGCCGCACGCCCCACAAGAACGCCTTCGACCGCGACACGGTGGACGACGACGGCATCTGCTCCGCCGCTCTCGACCGGGTGGGCATGGGCGACGCTGCCGCCAGGATCTACACCAGCCTGTCGGGAGGCGAGCGGCAGCGGGTCGTGATCGCCCGAGCGTTGGCCCAGCAGGCGCCCGTGCTCGTCCTCGACGAGCCGACCAACCACCTCGACGTGAGGTTCCAGCTCGAGCTGCTCGACCTGGTCCGCAGCCTGCAGGTCACGACCATCGCGGCCATGCACGACCTGGCCCTGGCTGCCCGCTACTGCGACCAGCTGTGCGTCGTGGAAGCCGGGCGGTTGGTTGCCAGCGGCCCGCCGGCCGACGTCCTCACCCCGGAGCTGATCGCCCGCGTCTTCGGCGTCCAGGTGCAGCGCTGGCCCAACCCGACCACCGGTCGGGCCTATCTCGCCTTCGAGCCGCTCCCCGACGAGCGACCCGGAGGCCGAACCCGAAAGGAGAGCATCACATGCGATTGAACAGACGGGGAGGACGGCTCTGCCGTGCCGGCCTGGTCGCCGGCCTCGGCCTGCTGGCCGGCTGCGCGGCGGGGGACGCTCCCGACCAGGTGGCGACGGCGACGACCACCCCGGCCCCGGCGACGGTCGCCACGGCCGCATCGGCGACGGTCTACCCGCTGACAATCCAGAACTGCGGGCGCTTGCTCACCTTCGACAGGGCACCGGGCGGGCCGTCACCTACTACCACACGACCCTGGAGGTGCTCCTGGCCCTCGGCCTGGAGAGCCGCGTCATCGGGCGGGCCCCCTTCGCCGAGGCTCCGGTCCTTCCCGAACAGGTCGCCGCCTTCAATGGCATCACCGAGCTCTCGACCTCGTTCACCGCTCCTCCAAAGGAGATCTTGTTCAGCCAGAACCCCGACTTCGTCTTCGCCCGCCTCCCATCCCGTGAACTCAACCCGGCCAACGGCTTCGCCACCCGGGAGGAGATCGAGGCGACTGGGGCCGAGGTCTACGTCATGAGCGCCCAGTGCTCACCCGACACCGTCGGCACCCTCGAGGACGTCTTCATCGACATCGCAAACATGGGCAAGATCTTCGACGTCAACGACCGGGCGGCGGTGCTGGCCAAGGAGTATCGGGCCCAGCTCGACGCGGTGAAGGCCAAGGTCGGCTCCAAGACCCCGGTCGCGGCCGTTTGGTACGACAGCGGAGAAGGGCCCCTCACGGTCTACGGCAAGGCGGTCGGCTCCGACCTCATCGCCCGGGCCGGCGGTGCCAACGTCTTCAGCACCTCGGCCCAGCAGTTCCCGGGTGTCAGCGTCGAGGACATCGCACTGGCCAAGCCCGATGTCTGGATTACCAACAACTACCAGCCGGGATCGACGGCGGACGAGAAGGCCGCGTTCCTCCTGAACACGTTCCCCGACGCCCCGGCCAGCCAGAACGCACGCGTCGTCGCCATCGACAACGTGGAGGCCAGCCCCGGCATCCGCAACGTGGCCACGGTGACCAAGCTGGCCCGGGCCTTCTTCCCGGAGGACTTCGACTGAGCCGTCGTCCCGACCAGCTTTGACGGGGGTCGGCGGTACCGACGTAGGCCAGCGCGCGCCGAGCGGGTCAGGGCGCGCCCGCCTGGCCGAGCTGGCCGGTCCTCCCCGGCGGGGCCCGAGTAGTCACGTTCTGAGATCGACATGAGCCACCATTGGCGGCCGCTGCCGACTAACTGCATACTATTCGCAGTTACTTCCAGGAGTTGCTAGCGAGCTGCTCCTCGGGCCAGGGGTTTCCCATGCGTGTCCGGTCATTGTTGCTGGTCATCGTCTTCGCCCTGGCCTCGGGGGCGTGCTCGAGCGTTGGGAGCGACGACACGACCGTGGGCGGCACCACGGCCCCGGACACGTTGCGCTCCCTCACCGTCGGCATTCCGGCGGACACGGCCAACGTCGACGGCGACAAGGCCACGTGCCATGGGCAATCCCAACGCCAACATCTACGAGCGGCTGGTGCCGAGATCGACGACGACTTCCAGATCCACCCGTGGCTGGCCGAGAGCTGGGAGCTCAGTCCCGCCCAATACCTGGCGGTTCCATCTCCGCACCGACGTCACGTTCCACGACGGGGCGCCGCTCGCCGCGGCCGACGTGGCCTGGACCTTCGACCGCATCGCCCAAGCAGGCGGCCGGGCCATCAACGCGGCCGAGGGCGGCACCAAGGTGATCGACGACCACACCGTCGAGTACACGCCCTCGAGGCCCAACCTCAAGATCCCCCTGCAGGTCGTCCACCCCATCTTCGGGATCATCAAGGCCGGCTCCGACCCGGTGACGGCGCCCCGTCGGCACCGGCCCCTTCCGGTTGGCCTCCTACGCGCCCCAAGGAGTCGCTGTCGGTCACCCGCT